>DASYJD010000069.1:0-140528 GCA_035996875.1 Thermoanaerobaculia bacterium | reverse complement strand
CGCAGGTCAGGAAGACGACGTTGCGCGGATGCCCGGCCTGGCCCCCGAGGTCGACGTTGTGGAGCTGGGTGAGCGGGTAGCTCGACCGGGTGTTCTCGGTCAGCTTGTCGCTATCGAGGTCGAGCCGGCGGGTGTCCGGATCGCAGACCACGTTCTCCAGCACCGTGCCGAAGGTGTGAGTGGTGGCGTAGATCTCCGGCTCCCCCTCCTTCGACAGGCGGATCACCTTGGCGTAGCACCCGCCCTCGACGTTGAACACGCCGTCGTCGCTCCAGCCGTGCTCGTCGTCGCCGATGAGCGTGCGGTCCGGATCGGCGGAGAGGGTCGTCTTCCCCGTGCCCGAGAGGCCGAAGAACAGGGCCACGTCGTCCTTCGACGCGCCGTCTCCTCGATAATTCGCGCTGCAGTGCATCGACAGCACTCCCTGCTTGGGCAGGTAGTAGTTCATGACGCTGAAGATGCTCTTCTTGATCTCGCCCGCGTAGCGGGTGCCGCCGATGAGCACCATGCGCTTCGCGAGGTCGAGGAGGATGAACGTGGGGCTGTGGGTGCCGTCGCGCTCCGGCTCGGCCTGGAGGTTGGCGACGTTGATCACCGTGAAGTTGGGGGTGAAGCTCTCCAGCGCCTTCGGATCCTCCTCGCGGATGAACATGTTGCGGGCGAAGAGGTTGTGCCAGGCCTCCTCGGTGACGATGCGGACGTTGATGCGGTAGCGGGGATCGGCGCCGGCATAGCCGTCGAAGACGAACACGTCCTTGCCCTTGAGGTGTTCCTTGGCGCGGGCCAGCAGGGCGTCGATCTTCTCGCGCTCGAACGGCCGGTTGACGGTCCCCCACCAGATGTCGGCGTCGATCGACGGGTCCTTCACCAGGAATTTGTCGTTGGGAGAGCGGCCCGTGTGCGATCCGGTCTCGCAGACCAGGGCGCCTGTGGAGGACAGCATCGCCTCGCCGCGTTGCACCGCCATTTCCGCCAGCCGCGCGGGCGGCAGGTTCCAATACGCCGTGCGGACGCCCTCGATGCCGTGTTCGTTCAATCCGTGACTGCTGACTGCCGGCCCCTCGTTTTGCATTCCATCACCTCGAAGAGTGGTTTTCGGATAGGTAATCGACGAGGAGCCTCGACATGATCCGGATGCCCGCCGGCACCGCGCTGTCGTCGGCGCGGAAGGTGGGCGTGTGCAAGCCGCCGGAAGTCGTGCCCGGCGCGACGACGCCGAGGCGGTAGAAGAAGCCGGGCGCCTGGTTGGCAAAGTAGGCGAAGTCTTCTCCGGCCATGCTGGGCTCCACAATCTTGACGTTGTCCGCCCCCACAATCCGCTCCAGGAGGGGCCGCACGCGGGCGGCCAGCTCCGGGTCGTTCACGGTGGCGGGAGCGTTGCGCTGATACTGCATCTCGAACGTTCCGCCGTTGCCCCGGGCGATGCCGTCGAGGATCTCCCGCATCCGTCGCTCGATCAGGTCGCGCACCTCCTGCTTGTAGGTGCGCACCGTGCCCTCGAGGTGGACTTCCCCGGGAATGATGTTGAACCGCTCGCCGCCGCGGACGATCCCCACCGTCAGCACGCTGGGCTCCAGGGCGGGGACGTTGCGGGAGCGGATGGTCTGAAACTCCAGGATTGCCTCGGCCGCCATCACCACCGGGTCGACGGCCAAGTGGGGATAGGCGCCGTGGGCCTGCTTCCCCTTGATCGTGATGCGGAACTGGTCCACGGCGGCCATGGTCGGTCCGGGGTTGAACCCCACCTGGCCGACCGGCAGATCGGGAAACGAGTGGAGGGCGAAGACCGCCGCGGGCTTGCCCTTGGCGAAGGCGCCCTCCGCCAGCATCAGCTCGGCGCCCGCGCGCTCACCCGGCGGCGGCCCCTCCTCCGCCGGTTGGAAGATGAAGAGGACGCTGCCTGGAAGATCCTTCTTGATCGACGCCAGCACCGTGGCCGTCCCCATCAGCACCGAGGTGTGGACGTCGTGGCCGCAGGCGTGGGCCACGCCCACCTCCTGGCCCAGGAAGGTGTCCTTCTTCTTGGAGGCGAACGGGAGATCCGTCTGCTCGACGACCGGCAGGGCATCCATATCGGCCCGCACGGCGATGAGGGGACCCGGCTTGCCGCCTTGGAGGAGGGCGACGACGCCGTATTTGGCAACTCCTGTACGGGGATCCAGCCCCAGCGAGCGCAGGTGAGCGGCCACCAACTCGGACGTCTGGGCCTCGCGGTTGGAGAGCTCGGGATTCAGATGCAGCTTATGCCGCACCTCGACGCACTGCGCCGAGACCTTGGCCGCCTCCTGATCGACCCGCGCGTCGAGGCTGGAATCCGCTCCTGACACCAGGGGCGGAGCTGCCAAGGCGGCGAGCAGGACCAGCGCAACGCAGGCCGATCTCCGGCAGGGACGCATTCACTTCCTCCAGCAAAAGGGGTGGACTGCCGGTGCCCTGACTGCCCTAGACGCGCGGCGCGGCAGCAAAACCCGCCGAGTTTATACCCAGACTCCCCCCGAGTGACAGCCAGATGACGGACCCGTGGCCTGCCGCGTCTGGCCACGGGTCCACGAAGTCTCGGCCAGGGATGGCCGTTCCACGGGTTGCGGTTGGTGGCCCGCAGCAACCAGACCTCCCGACGAAGTTTTTCGTTTCGAGATGCCAAGAAGGCTTCGAGTTCCCTTCAGGCAAACTTTATGACACCGCTCCAAACCTTACGGCGTCGCTCCTAACTTTACGGCGCCGCTCCAAACATTACGATGCCGCTCCAAGCCTTATGACGTCTCTCCAAACTTTACGGAGCCGCTCCTAACTTTACGACGTCCCACCAAACATTACGACAGCGCTCCAAACTTTATGGAGCGGCTCCAAACTTTACGGCGACGCTCCTAACATTACGACGCCCCGCCAAACATTACGACGGCGCTCCAAACTTTACGGAGCCGCTCCAAACACTATGGCAGACCTCTTCCCTCCGGAGCGTTGGCCCCTCATGACTCCGGCCCTCTTCTCCCGTCGCCCTCCCACCGACCGGGAGAAGAGGGAGAAGGCCATGGATCGTCGGGCTTCGGTCCTCAAAGCCCCGAAGGGTCGACAGCATAGTCTGGTTGAACTTCTCCCTCCAGGCGGCAGATTTTCGATATGTAATGCGTTTTCAGGGTGAAGTATTCCACGCTGCTTCTGAATGCTCGTCAACGCCACTCATGATCAAGCCTGGCGCTTTCACATAGCGGCCGAGAGGGAACGCAGACCCTCAGACACTCGGAACCAGTCTCGCTGGCTCTTCCAGAATCCCCAGAATTGCCTGGGCGCAATAGACTCGGTTCCTCTTGGCGTCGGTCAGTGGGGTGAGAACGGCGACATCCACCAGCCTCTGCACCGCTCTCTGCGCCGTCGTGTAGGCCACGCTCAGCCGGGTGGAAACACCGGAGACTTTCCAGTAGGGGTTTTCTCCGAGGAGCGTAACGAGCTCGGAGGCCGTGGAGGATCCGGCGACGGCGAGCCGCCAACTGTCGAGAAGGGCGTTGATGCGGCTCGCGCGGCTGAGGACGTCCTCCGTTTGGCGAGCCACACCGTTCAGGAAGTACTCGATCCAGGCTTCCCATGCTCCCTCTTCGGTGATCCCACGAAGTAGAGCGTAATAGTCCCGCCGCGTGGCTTCGAAAAAGGCGCTCAGATAGAGGAGCGGCGAAGGCAGAACCTTGCGCTCCAGAAGGAAAAGGATGATGAGCAGCCTGCCGACGCGGCCGTTGCCGTCCAGAAAAGGGTGGATCGCTTCGAACTGATAATGAATCAACGCCGCTTGGACGAGAGGAGGCAGAGAGATGTCGTGGAGGAAGCGCTCCAGCCCATCAAGCGCCTCCATCATTTCGCCCGGAGGCGGGGGGACGTATGTGGCGTTGGCGGGGCTGGAGCCCGCCGGCCCGATCCAGTTCTGAATGCGCCGAAACTCTCCTGGAGTCGCCTGTCCACCACGGACGCCCTCCATGAGATGCCTATGGACCTCCCGAAGGAGGCGCAGCGAAAGCGGGAGCGTGGCGAGGCGCTCGACTCCGTACTCCAAAGCCACGACGTAATTCGTTACCTCCCGCAGATCCGCCGGGCTACGGTCGACGCTCGCTCCCGCCTCCACAGCGAGCAACTCTCCCAGGGTCGCCTGGGTGCCCTCAATACGGCTGGAGAGGACCGCCTCACGCTGAATGAAGGGGCGGATCAGAAGGTGTGGATTGGGGAGCCGCCTCCCCTCGCCCGTCAATTCTCCGACCGCTCGGTCAGCATCTGAGAGGGAGCGGACCAGGGAGGATGTCCACTGGATGGAAGGTGGAAGCGGTGCAGGCACGAAGGCGTGAGATCCCTCGGGACCGGCGACGTAACGACCGGGACTCCTGATCTCCTGACGTTCTTCCACCCAGTTCCTCTCTGTGACCGACAGGCTGCGGCTCTTATTATCGCTGAAGCCACTTGGCGCTAATCGTGGCTCCTCTTGTTTGCGCGGGCGAAAACAAGGAGACACCTTATTATCGCCGAGAGGCCTTCTCGAAAACAAGCTGGCCTTGAGGCGGGGCCCTACTCCCTGGGGCCATCTGGAACTGACGGCGAGGCTGCGGCCCTTATTATCGCCGAAGCCACTTGGCGCTAATAGTGGCTCCTCTTGTTTGCGCGGGCGAAAACAACGCCGCGCCTTATTAGCGGCGGTAGCCCATTTCGAAAACAAGCCAGCCCTGAGGTGCCCCCCTACTCCCCGGGCTCAGGCGCGGCCTTTGGCCACTTCTCCGGGTCGATGGTGAGAAGAACCGTGTGTTCCCGGAGCCAATCTTGGGCGCCGAGGATGACGGAGGCTTCATCCAGGATGACGCGCAGCTCCTTGGGCGCCTTTGGGTAGGTGAGGCGATCCCGGACCTTGAGGGCCTGGCGGAACAGCTCCCACTTCTTGCCGCCTTTTGTCTTTTCTTTTTGCTCGCCGAGCTCCGCCGACCAGAGGTTCGTGACTTCCAACAGCTTCTGGTCGAGGTCGCCCCGGCCACGAAGATTTTCGACATCCTGGTCCGTCATGGCAAGATCGCTCCGCTCGGGGGATGCGGAGAGAACGAAGGCCGCGATCGCGATGGTCGTGTCAACCTCGGAAAGTACAGTCCGCATGAGGTTTCGGAGCCCAAATTGCCCGTACGTGGCTTGCAGGTCGTCTTTGCCAGCCATTTTTGTCGAAACTCCCATGGAACGGGAGGTGTCACCCACCAAGAGCTCGAAGGCTTTCTTGATGTGTTCCGGCGTGCGCAGAGACTTGACGGCTTTGTCGTCGCCGGTGGAGCCAGCCGTTCTACGCTCTGTATGTTGATAGTCGGGTAGCTCGGATTCCGGGAAGGTGAGCTCAGAATCCGGTATCTGCTGGGCGCAGAGCGAGAGTAGACGATTGACTTGCGCGAGGTACCAGGAAGATCCGGGAATCCAGAGGGACTGGATATCCTTGCCGGATAGCTGCTCCAGCGTCTCTGGACGGGCCATCTCGTTTCGGACTTCCACCAACGCAAGGAAGGCCTTCGCGTGTTCGGTCGACAAATCAAGCGCGAGCTCGATTCCGAAAAGGGCGGGAAAAGTCTGAAGTGCCAGCTTGAGGTGCTCAAGTGGGCTGAGGCGAGGCTGAGCCGGTCTCCCATCTTTCGTCGCCCGCAGCTCTTGCAGGGCCAGTTGCTCCTGGTCAGGAATCTGGACTCGAAGCTCCTGGGCGTACTCCACGGCGACAAACCGCATGATATAGGCGAGGCCGTCGAGATGGTTGAAAAGGGCGCGAAGCGCCGTCTTGCCCGAATAGGTAATGTCCAGTTTTCCGGCTTCGGTCGGCTTGGCGGTCTTGATCGTCTCAACCCGCTGCTCGGAAGCGATCTCGATATCCTTAGCCAGGGCCTGAGACATCGCCAACACTTTTTGCAGCGCTTCCAGGCGCTTGCGGTCAATTCTCTTCACGCCTACTTCTCCGCCGTTTCAAGCAATGCCACGTTTTGATATCCCCGCGGCAGCTTGTTGCCCCGTAGCGCGCGGTTGCCCAGGAACTCACGCCAGTCGGAGGGTTTCAGGTTCAGGTAACGCTTGCCGGAGTGGACGAGGAGGTGGACTCCCGGCGTGATCACGGTCAAGGCGGTCAGGGACTCGGGCTCTCCTTTGGAGGAGAGGTTGAGGATCTTCACGCCCTTGCCGCGAGGGAGTTGGGGAAGCTCGTCGATGAGGAAAACCAGCAGGCGGCCGCCGTCGCTGGCGGCAGCCAGCAACTCGGCCTTGGGGTTGTGGACGCGAAGGGGTGTCAGGACCTTGGCGCCTTCGGGCACAGTGATCACGGCCTTGCCCGCCTTCTGCCTTGTCTGAAGGTCCCCCAGCTTGGCGAGGAAGCCGTAGCCGGCGCTGGTCGCCATTAGATAAAGGTCGTCGTCGCCGCCGAGCATCACGCCCACGATGGCGGCGCCGGACGGCAGGGTGACATGGCTCGACAGGGGCTCGCCCTGGCCGCGGGCCGAGGGGAGGGCGTGGGCGGCGAGCGAGTAGGTGCGGCCCGTCGAGTCCAGAAAGACGGCGGACTGGTTGCTGCGCCCGCGGACGGCCATGAAGAAGGAGTCGCCGGCCTTGTAGGAAAGCTCGCGCGGGTCGAGCTCGTGCCCCTTGCCGGAGCGCACCCAGCCCTTTTCCGAGAGCACGACGGTGACGGGCTCGGTGGGGATGAGAGTCGCTTCATCCATGGCCTTGGCCGCGCCGCGCTCGACGATGGGCGAGCGCCGGGCATCGCCGAATTTCTCGGCGTCGGCGATCAGCTCGTCACGCACCTTGCGGCGCAGGCGGGCCTCGGAGCTGAGGATCTTCGCCAGTGAGTCCCGCTCTTTTTGGAGGTTGCTCTGCTCGGTGCGGATCTCCATCTCTTCGAGCTTGGCGAGGTGGCGCAGCTTGAGCTCGAGGATGGCTTCGGCCTGGGCGTCGCTCAAATTGAAACGCGCGATGAGCTTCGGCTTGGGGTGGTCCTCGGTGCGGATGATGCGGATCACCTCGTCGATGTTGAGGTAGGCGATCAGGTAGCCGTCGAGGAGGTGCAGGCGAGTCAAAACCTTGTCGTAACGGAACTGAAGCCGCCGGCGGACGGTCTCGACGCGGAAGCTCAGCCACTCCGTGAGCAGCTCGCGCAGGTTGAACTGCCGCGGCCGGTGATCGAGGCCGATCATCGTCAGGTTGACCCGGTACGACCGTTCGAGGTCGGTGGTGGCGAACAGGTGGGCCATCAGGCCTTCGATGTCGATCCGGTTCGAACGCGGCGTGATCACCAGGCGCGTCGGGTTTTCGTGATCGGACTCGTCGCGCAGATCCTCCACCATGGGCAGTTTCTTGGCCTGCATCTGGGCGGCGATCTGAGCCAGGATCTTGTTGCCGGAAACCTGATAGGGAAGCGCGGTGACGACGACGTCGCCATCTTCCATTTCGAAGGCGGCGCGCATCCGGAGAGAGCCCGAGCCGGTCTCATAAATCTTCCGGATCTCCGGCTTGGTGGTGATGATCTCGGCCTCGGTGGGAAAGTCCGGACCCTGGAGAACCTCGTAGAGCGAATCGTCCGAAATTTTCGGATCGTCGAGGAGACGGACGCATGCGGCTACGACCTCGGCAACATTGTGAGGCGGGATGTCCGTCGCCATGCCGACGGCGATGCCGGAAGCGCCGTTGAGCAGCACGTGAGGGAGGCGCGCCGGCATCAGCTTCGGCTCTTCGAGCGTGCCGTCGAAGTTCGGGCCCCATTCGACCGTTCCCTGCTCCAACTCGGAGAGGAGAATCTGGGCGAATTGCGTCAGCCGCGACTCGGTGTAGCGCATGGCCGCGAACGACTTGGGATCATCCTGCGATCCCCAGTTCCCCTGGCCGTCGATCAGTGGATAGCGCAGGCTGAACTTCTGCGCCATCAGCACCATGGCCTCATAGCAGGCCGAGTCGCCATGGGGATGATATTTGCCGAGCACGTCGCCCACTGTGCGGGCGGACTTCTTGAACTTGGCGGTGGCCGAAAGGCCCAGTTCTGACATGGCGTAGACGATGCGCCGCTGCACGGGCTTCAGGCCGTCCGCCACGCTGGGCAGGGCGCGGTCGAGGATGACGTACATCGAGTAATCGAGGTACGCCTTCTCCGTGAACTCGGCGAGCGACTGCTTCTCGACGTCAGCGAAAGCCGGACGGAACAGCGGCGCGTCGCCGTTGTCGGGTTTTCTACGGGAGGTTCTGGGCATCGTTCTTTCTTAAACCTCGACCTCGGCCCGGTTCCCCACGTCCATCAGCCATTCGCGACGGTCGCCGGAGCGGGCCTTGGCGAGGAGCATGTCGATGATCGTCGAGGGATCTTTTTCGCCTTCGAGGGTGAGCTGGACGAGGCGCCGGGTCTCGCGGGCCATCGTGGTTTCGCGAAGCTGGAGGGGGTTCATCTCGCCCAGGCCTTTGAAGCGCTGGACGTTGGGCTTGCCCCTCTTCCCTTCGGCTTCGATGCGGTCGAGGATGCCTTTCTTCTCCCGTTCGTCGAGGGCGTAGTAAACGTCCTTGCCTACGTCGATACGGTAGAGCGGCGGCATGGCGGCGTAGATGCGGCCCTCCGCCACCAGCGGCTTGAAGTGGCGCAGGAAGAGAGCGCAGAGGAGAGTGGCGATATGGGCGCCGTCGGAGTCCGCGTCGGCTAGGATGCAGATCTTGCCGTAGCGCAGGCCGTCGATCTTCTCCGAGCCGGGATCCACGCCGAGGGCCACGGCGATGTCGTGCACCTCCTGCGAGCCGAGAACCTCGGCGGGGTCCACCTCCCAGGTGTTGAGGATTTTTCCCCTCAGGGGGAGAATCGCCTGGTACTCCTTGCTCCGCGCCTGCTTGGCCGAGCCGCCGGCCGAATCACCCTCGACGAGGAATAGCTCGGTGAGGCCGAGATCCTGGCTGGTGCAGTCGGCGAGCTTGCCGGGCAGCGCCGGACCGGCGGTCACCGTCTTGCGCTTGATCTGCTTGCCGGAACGCAGCCGGGCCTGGGCGCTGTCGATGGCGAGGCGGGCGATGCGCTCGGCGTCTGCGGTGTGCTCGTTGAGCCACAAGGCAAAGGCGTCCTTGGCCACGCCGGAGACGAAGGCCGCGGCTTCGCGGGAGGAGAGGCGCTCCTTGGTCTGGCCGGTAAACTGGGGCTCCTTCATCCGCACCGAAAGCACGTAGCAGCAGCGGGCCCAGACGTCCTCGGGCGCCAGCTTGACGCCGCGCGGCAGGAGGTCGCGGAACTCGCAGAACTCGCGGATGGCGTCCGTCAGCCCGGCGCGGAAGCCGTTGACGTGGGTGCCGCCCTGGGTGGTCGGAATGAGGTTGACGTAGCTCTCGGCGAGGATGTCCGAGGATTCCTCCTCTTCGCCGAGCCAGGCCACGGCCCAGTCGACTTCCTCCTCCTTGCCGCGGAAGTGGCCGAGGAAGGGCTCATCCGGCACGATCTGAGCGCCGTCGAGCTCGCTCATCAAATAGTCCTTGAGGCCGTCCTCGTAGAACCATTCCTCGTTGTCCTCGGTGTGCTCCTCATGGACGAAGCGGATGCGCAGCTTGGGACACAGCACCGCCTTGGCCCGCAGGACGTGCTTGAGCTTGGGGATGCTGAACTTGGGCGAATCGAAGAACTTGGGGTCCGGCCAGAAGCGGACGGTGGTGCCCGTGTTGCGCTGGCCCACCGTGTCGACCACCTTGAGGCGGGAGGTCTTCTGGCCGTCGGCGAAGGCCATGTGGTGCACCTGGCCCCCGCGCCGCACCCAGACCTCGAGCTTCGACGACAGGGCGTTGACCACCGAGACGCCGACGCCGTGAAGGCCGCCGGAGAAGCGATAGCTCTTGTCCGAGAACTTGGCGCCGGAGTGGAGACGGGTGAGGATGACCTCGACCCCCGGCACCTTCTCCTCCTTGTGGATGTCGACCGGCATGCCGCGGCCGTTGTCGGCGACCGATAGGGAGTTGTCGGGGTAGAGCGTCACCAGGATGTCGTTGGCGTGGCCGGCGATGGCCTCGTCGACGGAGTTGTCGACAACCTCCTGAGCGAGGTGGTCCGGCCGGTCGGTGAACGTGTACATGCCGGGGCGCTTGCGCACCGGCTCGAGCCCTGTCAGGACTTCGATGGAGGAGGCGTCGTAGGTCATAGGTGGTTGGCCGCCCCGAAGAGCGGCTCATCATACAGGAGGCGCATTTTCCACGGAGAGCCGGCCGTTCAAGCCCTGAGAAGCGCGCCGGGGTCGCGTCTTGACGCGACTCAAAGCCAGTGGTAATGTATGCGGAAACGAGGCGTAATACAAGCGTCCCAAAAGGAGACCGAACGATGAAGATGCGATCGACCGTCGCCGTCCTATTCCTGCTGGCCCTGTGTAGCACCGTTCTTTCCGCGTTCGCCCAAGACAAGCCGAAACCCACGGCCGCTCCCGCCATGGGCAATGGCGAGATGGAGGCCATGATGAAGGCCGCCACACCCGGCGAGCCGCAGAAAAAGCTGGCCCGGCTGGCGGGGGACTGGACCTTCACCAACACGATGTGGATGGATCCGAGCCAGCCACCGGTGAAGTCCTCCGGCACGATGCACGGTGTGGTCTTGATGGGCGGCCGGTATGTCGAGCACACCTGGAAGGGAGACATGATGGGCATGCCCTTCGAAGGGCGCGGTACCGAGGCTTACGACAACGTCGGCAAGCAGTACGTCAACTCCTGGGTGGACAATATGGGCACGGGCATCGTGTACTCGACCGGCACTTGCGACGCCGGCGTCAAGGTCTGCACCTACTCAGGCGACATGTGGGACCCGATGAGCGGCAAGAAGATCACGAGCCGGTCGGTGATCACCTGGCTGGACGACAACAACTTCAAGAACGAGTTCTACGGGCCCGGCCCCGACGGCAAGGAAGCGAAGATGATGGAGATCGCTGCAAAGCGGAAGTAGCCTCAAGGCTCGCCGAGATCGAAGGCCCGCGCCAGCGAATCGGTGACGGCGAGGCCGGCGAGGGTGGGGACCAGGACATCCCCTTCCAGCTTCAGTAAACCGTCTCTCACGAGCCGCTCGACGAGCGGCTCGTTGCTTTTCAGGAGGTCTACGCCGTAGCGCTCGCGGAAGAAAGTCCGCTCGATTCCGTCCGTGGTCCGCAGGCTCAGCATCAGGGCTTCGAGTGCGAGATCGGAGCGCGTCAGCTCCTCGCTTCCCTCGATCGGTTTCCCCCCGTCCCCGATTTTCGCCTCGTAAGCTTTCAATTTTCGCTCATTCCACCAGCGGCGCGTACCGGCGAAGGAGTGGGCCGAAGGGCCGACTCCGAGATAGGGAACGTGGTGCCAGTATTTCTGGTTGTGCCGCGAGCGGTGCTCCGGAGATCGGGCGAAGTTGGAGACCTCATAGCCCGGATATCCCGAGTCTTTCAGAAATGAGTGGGTGAATAGAAAGAGCTCGCCCTGAGTGTCCTCCGGCGCCTCGGACATCTTTCCCCGCGCGAGCCTGAAGCCGAAGGGTGTTCCCTCGTGGATCGTTAGTTGATAGCAGGAGAGGTGATCCGGTCGAAGCTCGACAGCCTGCTCCAGGGTGCGTTTCCAAATCTCGAAAGGCTGATCCGGGAGGCCGTAGATGAGATCGATGGAAATCGTCTCGAACCCGGCCTCGCGGGCGATGTCGAAGCTGCGGCCGGCTTGGTCTGGAAAATGCCGGCGGCCCAGGAACTTCAGGGCATCCGCATCGAACGACTGGATTCCAAGAGAAAGGAAACGGACGCCGAGATTCCTCCAGGCTTGGACGCTTTCGGCCGTGACGTCTTCCGGATTGGCTTCGAAGAAGACCCAGGCATCATCGTGGACGGAAAGGTTTTCGCGCGTCGCCTCCAGGATGTGGCCGAGATCCTTCGGCGCCAGCGCAGACGGCGTGCCGCCGCCGAAGTAGATTGTATCGATGGATTCGAACGTCGAACGCTCGTCCTTCCACATCGAGATCTCACGGACGAGATGATCCGCGAATCGCCGCCTGCGCTCTGGCCCGCCGGTCAGGACCGCGAAGTCGCAGTAGGGGCAGATGGCGGAACAGAAGGGAATGTGGAGGTAGAGGCCGGGGTTGGCAGACCCTACCCTAGGAGCCTGCGCGCCAGAAATGCCATATGGAGGGGGTAGAGACGTTCCCAGCCCGTCCACGATATCCACGGCAGGCCCTGGAAGGCGGGACGTCTCCGAGGCGGGAACCCCGACCCGATCAACCCCAACCCTTGGCGAGGGAAGGACTTTGTCTCGAGGAAACCGGGAGCCCCGAGAGGGGATATCGCCCCGTCGTAGGTTCATCGGCTTTCGGATGGCCGCCGCCGAGACGTCCCGCCGTTATAGTCCTGCGGAGGGCGTCGTGGACGGGCTGGGAACGTCTCTACGCCCTTCGCTGAGAAGATGGCGTTTCTGCCGCGCACCCTCCTAGGCCTCAACGCTTCGCCCTTCCTCCCCATACACCTTCATCAACGGCTTCTCCCGTCCCAGACGCCCTTCGGCGGCGTGGATGAGGTCGGCGAGGCCTTGGCGCTTGGCGGCGCTGACGGGGACTCCGGCGAAGCGGTGGGCGAGGGCTTGCGTCTCATGGGGTGGGAGGAGATCGGTCTTGTTGAGGATGACCAAGCGCGGGACTTCGTCGAGGTGAAGCTCGGTGAGAATCTTCTGCACCGCTTCCATCTTCTGCTCCAGGCGCGGATCGGCAGCGTCCACGACGTGTAAGAGGAGGTCGGCGTCCGCCAGCTCTTCCAGCGTGGCGCGGAAGGCGGCGACGAGGTCCGGCGGCAGATCGGCGATGAAGCCCACGGTGTCGGTGACCACCACCTCGCCCTCGCGGGGGAAGCGCAGGCGCCGGCTGGTGGGGTCGAGGGTCATGAAGAGCTTGTCCGCCGCTTCGACCTCGCTGCCGGTCATGGCGTTCAGGAGCGTGCTCTTGCCGGCGTTGGTGTAGCCGATGATGGAGAGGACGGGCACCCCTTCCTCTCTACGCCGACGGCGCCGCAAGTCGCGCTGGCGAGACAATCCTTCGACTTGCTTTTCCAGGCCCCGGATGCGGTCGCGAATCCGCCGCCGGCCGATCTCGACCACGGTCTCGCCCGGTCCGCGACCGCCGATGCCGCCGGTCAGCCGCGAGAGGCCCGCGTCTTTGTCCGTCAGCCGCGGCAGCGAGTATTTGAGCTGCGCAAGCTCGACCTGGAGCTTGCCGTCGCGGCTGCGGGCGCGCTGGGCGAAGACGTCGAGAATGAGCTGCGTACGGTCGATGGCCTTGAGGCCCGTGGCGTCCTCGAAAGCCCGCGCCTGGGCCGGCTTGAGGTCGATGTCGAAGATGGCGACCGTGGCCCGGCCGCGCATCGCTTCGAGCACGATCTCCTGAAGCTTCCCCTTGCCCACGACGGTATGGGGGTGAACCTGGGAGCGCTTCTGGCGGATGGTGCCGGCGATGGCGACGCCGGCCGAGCGGACCAGCTCCAGCATCTCCTCGAAGTGCTCGTCCTCAGGGACGATGCCCACCACCAGGGCGCGCTCCTTGTGGGTCTCGCCGGCATCGCTGGCGATGCGGGCAAACTCTGCCTCCAGCGCTCGCATCGTGGCGTCGACGTCGAAGCTGAGCTGATGGACGTCCGGCGCCTGGATGCGCTCGAAGGGCAGATCCGGAGAGAGCGGCGCGAGGTGCGCCAGCTCCAACCGGCCGGGCAGGCCGGTGTCCAGCACTTCGATCATGGCGACGAGGTCGAGGCGGAGAAGCGCCAGGTCGTTGAGGTCGTCGCGGGTGAGCGGCTCGCCTTTGAGATGTGTATGGACGAGGCGCAGGCCGCGGAACCGGCCGACGCCGCCGCGCAGACGGCCGATGTCGGGCAGCGTCAGGCTGTGGGCGTCGCCCACGATGACGTTGCGGACTTGGCCATCGCGGCCCAGCAGCACGCCGACCTGGCGGTGGAGCCGGCCGGAGATCTCGGTCATGTGGCGGGCCAGCTCGGGAGAGACCACCTGCCGGGGATCGACCCGGCGGCGGTAGGTGCGCTCCAGAGCGCGGATCTCGGACGCCTTGATACCGCGGATGTCACCGTCGATCTGGGGGATGGGAAGGTCTCCTTCGTATAAGAAACGTCAGTTGAGAATCGGGGGAGCGTAATAGTCGTCGGTGGAGAGAGGCTCGAGGCCCATCCCCATCAGGGTCAGCAGCATTTCCTCCCGCTCGGTCGGCCCGGCGGCTTCGAGGAGCGCCTGCTTCTCGGCGGGACGGAAGGGGAGGGCCACGGAGAGGCCGTTGAGGAGCGAGATCCCGGGAACGCTGCTCAGAAGGTCGAAGTCGAATTCCAGGTCGTGAGTGACGCCGAAGGCGCGCAGGGCGCGCATCATGCGGGCGGGATTGACGTCCACCTGCAGCTCCCCGAGATCGCTCTGGAACTCCGAGGAATCGGCCTGCACCCGCCGGTATTCACGATGGATGGGGAGCTCGTTGCGGACGCGGAAGCGGCAGACTCCTCGCAGGAGGATGAGATAACGGCCGTCCTGCTGGGGCTCGCACTCATCGATCCG
Organism: Thermoanaerobaculia bacterium; assembly: GCA_035996875.1. Lineage (GTDB taxonomy): Bacteria > Acidobacteriota > Thermoanaerobaculia > Multivoradales > UBA5704 > DATARR01. The sequence continues at coordinate 126,005 of DASYJD010000069.1, read as the reverse complement.
CCCGATGCAGCCTACGGAGTAGATCTCGGGGTCGTCCGAGGCTTGCGCGGCCTCCACCCAGTTGTCCTGCCGGGGGACGAGGGGCTGGATCATGCCGACGAGTCGCTCGCCTGCGAGGGCGTCGGCCACCAGGTTGCGGTAGCGCGGCTCGAACACGTTGAGCGGCAGCAGGTTGCCCGGAAGGAGCAGCGAACCGGTGAGAGGGAAAATGGGCAGGACGGTCGGAAGAATCAGCTCAGACATCTCGTGGTGTTGATAACCGGCGGCAGCTTCCGGGCATTCCTTTTATGAATCCGGCCCCGCCTTGAGCACCGCCAGGAAGGCCTCCTGAGGGATCTCGACGGACCCGACCATCTTCATACGCTTCTTCCCTTCCTTCTGTTTCTCCAGCAGCTTGCGCTTGCGGCTGATGTCGCCGCCGTAGCACTTGGCGGTGACGTCCTTGCGATAGGCGTTGATCGTCGAGCGGGCGATGACGTTGCCGCCGATGGCGCCCTGAATGGCGATCTTGAAGTTCTGGCGGTGGATGGTCTCCGCCAGCCGCTCGCAGTAGTGAAGGGCGCGCTGGCGGGCCTTCTCGCGGTGGACGAGCTGGGAGAGGGCGTCCACCTTGTCGCCGTTGACCAGGATGTCCACCTTCACCAGGTCGGACTCGCGGTAGTCGGTGATGTCGTAGTCGAAGGAGCCGTACCCTTGAGTGACGGTCTTCAGGCGGTCGTAGAAATCGAAGAGGATCTCGGCCAGCGGCAGCTCGGAGGTCACCTGCACGCGTCCGACGGAGAGGAACTCGTAGGTCGTGTTGTAGCCCCGCCGCTCGCGGCAGAGCTCCATCACCACTCCCAGGTAGCGCTCGGGGATCATGACCGACGCCTTGATGAACGGCTCGCGGGTGAGCTTGATGCTCCCGGGGTCCGGGTAGAACGAGGGGTTGTCGATGATCAGCTCGGTGCCGTTGTTGAGCAGCACCTCGTACTGCACGGAAGGGGCGGAGAGCAGGAGCGACAGGTTGTGCTCGCGCTCCAGGCGCTCCTGGACGATCTCCAGGTGCAGCAGGCCGAGGAAGCCGCAGCGGAAGCCGAAGCCCAGGGCCTGCGAGGCGTCCTTCTGGTAGGTGAGCGAGGCATCGTTGAGCTTCAGCTTGTCGAGCGCCTTGGCGAGGTCCTCGTAGTCATCGCTGGAGATCGGATAGATGGAGGAGAAGACGACCGGCTTCGCCTCTTTGTAACCGGGAAGCGGCTCGGCGGCGGGGCGCTCGGACTCGGTGATCGTGTCTCCGACGTTGATCTCCGACACAGCCTTGACGCCGGCGATGAGGTAGCCCACGGAGCCCGCTTCGAGCAGGTCCGCCTCCACCCGCTTGAGCTGCAGCAGGCCCACCTCCTCCACCTTGTACTCCTTGTCGGTGTGCATGAGGAGGATCTTCTGGCCGGTGCGGATCGTCCCCTCCTTGACGCGGCAGATGAGGACGACACCGCGGTAGGGATCGTACTGGGCGTCGAAGATCAGGGCGCGCAGGGGGGCCTCGGGGTCGCCCATGGGGGGCGGTATTTTGGCGACGATCGCCTCCAGGACGTCGTCGATGCCGATGCCCTGCTTGGCCGAGACGAGGACGGCCTCGAACGGATCGAGACCGAGGTCGGAGTCGATCTCCTCGCGGATGCGATCGATTTCCGCCGAGGGAAGGTCGATCTTGTTGATGACCGGCACGATCTCCAGGTCGTGCTCCATGGCCAGATAGAGATTGGCGACGGTCTGGGCCTCGACGCCCTGGGAGGCGTCCACCAGCAGCAGGGCGCCCTCGCAGGACATCAGCGAGCGGCGCACCTCGTGGGAGAAGTCCACGTGGCCGGGGGTGTCGATGAGGTTCAGGCGATACGTCTTGCCGTCCTTGGCGGTATAGCGCAGGGTGATGGTGTTGCTCTTGATGGTGATGCCGCGCTCACGCTCGATGTCCATGGAGTCGAGGATCTGGTCGCGGAAGTCGCGATCCTCGACGCCGCCGCAGCGCTGAATCAGCCGGTCGGCCAGGGTAGACTTCCCGTGGTCGATGTGGGCGATGATGCAAAAGTTACGAATGTCGTCCAAGCAGATACCTTCCCGTCTCTCGAAGTGCTGAGGGAGATCCTACAACGGCTGGGGGGACCTTGAAGCCGAAGCCGGGCCGCACCGTCTATTCTACGGAATCTCCAGCCGGAAGGCATGGGGACGCCTGCCGCCAATGCCGGCAGTGTGGCGCCTCGCCCTGCCGATGCGAGCCGGCGGCGAGCAAGCCCCCCTGGGAGCAGTCGCCGCGGGTGCGCCGGGAGACGGGAGGACGCGGCGGCAAGACGGTGACGACCGTGTCGCCCCTGGTGCTCGCCCGCCCCGAGGCCGAGGCCCTTCTCGCCGCCTGGAAGAAGATGTGCGGCAGCGGCGGGACCCTCAAGGCGACGAGGACGACGGACGGCTCTCCCGCCTTCGAGCTCGAGATCCAGGGCGACCACGCGGACCGGCTGGTGGCCGAGCTGGTGAAGGCCGGCTACAAGGCCAAGCGGGCGGGGGGCTGACGAGCGGGCTGTTCCCAGGCGAGGCGGTGGGCGGTGTCTTGCTCCCTATCCGGGGAGTGAGATAGCCTCGCATCAGGTCAAACCGGAAACCGAGCGCCACGCCCAAGGCAACAGAAGGACTCTCGCACGCGCTGGGCGGGGCGAGCGCGATCTGCGTGCCGGTCCGCCCTCTCTGAAGGCCGCCCGGCGGAGGTGGCAAAGAGGCCTTCTGCCTAGCCGGGAACCCACGGCAGGCCGCCCGCCGCGAGCAGAGTTCCCTGGCACGTATACCCTGCTCAATTCGCGAGGTTACATTTGTGCGTATCGCTATTTGACATCAACTCATGAGGCCCTATAGGCTGCTTTATCTTCAAGGTGAGGTGAAGCACGCTTTTTCCAGCACCGTGGCACGCTTCTTCGATATTGGCGCAGGAACTGGCTGATGATCCAGGTCTAAAAGATCGCCTATGAGCCGCTCTTTTGCCGGCCTTCAATGGCTCGCTAACTCAGCAGGTATCACCGGCATCTTGATTGCCATCGGTTACTTCGTTCACTCCTCGCAAGAAAGCTTTCTCGGGGTCTCTGTCAATCTGGAGAATCCCGCCGTAACCTTCCTGTTGGATGGTGGTCGGTTTCTGGCAGATATCCTGGTACTGATTCCCAGTGCTATCTTTAGTGATTACAACACCCTGTTGCCACTGGCTACGGTAGTGATAGCTGGTGCTATCGTCCTGTGGCAGCGCCGCCGGAGGCGGCTCCATATTCCTGCCCTCCTTTACCTCTTGATCGCACTTCTTGCAAGTGGGGCGGAATTGGTCTTCCACGATCTGCCAGTACTAAATGTCTCTGACTTGTTGTTGGTAACAGTTGTTAAGCCAAACGATCCCATTCCAACCGAGGTACCTTTTATTCTCAGAAGTCGTACGGAAAAGCTTTGGCATGTCATTGTTTGCTCCCGCACCAGTTGTCAGGGCAAATATGAAGATGCAGAGAAATTCGAGCGCGCCTGGTTCACATCGAGCTTGTTGTATACCATCACAATTATCATCGTGGCAATCCCATTGGTTAGTCGGCTTTGGGAGCGTCGCAGGGAAGACCTCAGCTTCGGCGCTCAGTTCTCGTCCCGCGCAATCGCGATTGTTGTGCTTTGTCTCGTTGGTCTTAATGTCTTGTTTTTGCCGATCATTTATGCACGCTTGATTAGGCCGACAACTTTTCCAGAAGTCTTACTTTGGGCCAAAAATCTCCCCCCGGTTGAGGCGCTTCCACGCATCAATCCGGCTGATTCGATGAACCAGCCAGCAGCGGCACGTATTGATGGATTCTTGCTCTCCTATGGAGATGTGCTTGCAGTCTATGACAAGGACGATAAAAAGGTCTGGCTGGTCCCCAAGGCATCATTATTGGCGGTGCGTATAGCGACAACGTCGGATATCTTGGAAAGCCGATTTTCAGACTCTGAAGATGAGTGAATGGAGACTTCTATGAGTAAGCATAGCTGCATCACGGCTGGATTTTTCGTGGTAATGATGTACATGGTGGCGACTCTTGGAAGTGCGACGGAGGTAACAGTTCCGGAGTTCACTTTTAAGGAGCCCAACCGTAGGTTTGATCTTAGAAGGACTATAGTGATATCCATCCGCGGGTTCAATCCGGAGCAATATAAGAGCCTCCGAGCGCGCCTCTTCTTTAAGCGACGGAGTGACCTGATAGCGCATCCGTTCAACAAAGTGAAACAGTGTTTTGTCTATGATGATTTAATCATAGAATCGGATCGGCTCACCTTTACCTCTGCCGGAATTGAGTTAAACGACCTGATTTATCAGGCTCCTGAGGGCGCGAGATACTGCGTCGTAGTGTTTGAGGAAGGCACATGGAAGCCCGGTCCGCTGATGATCGAACAAGAGGCAGTTAGGGATTATTTCAGACGAGGATTTCAGTTCGTCATACAGCAACCTACAAGGACTGTGGGTGGCAATATTCGCGTGGCGGCAAACCTGGACGAGCGGAAGGCGGAGCGAAATGCCCTCGCGAAAAACCGTGTGGTGACTGCTGATCTGGCAGACAAAAGCAGGGTCTGCATCCATTTCCGTTCTCCCGGAGATCGCACTCTCGTTGCACAAGGAGCAAGCTTGTCAACACCCTCTCTAGCGCGCACCGATAGTACACCCTCCAGCGAAGCATCGGGATCTGCACTCGTTCTGAACAGGCTACTGGCGCGGTGGTGGCTGTTCCGGTAAGTATCGCCCCGGCAGAACTGGGACTTTAGGTTGTGAGCCGCTCGAAGCGGCATATTCTGACGGTGCGCCGGGCATAGCCTGCCTTCATGGCAAGAGGCTCGCATGGCGGCAGTGGAGGGTGGCGTCGGCGACGATCTTCTTGCCATCGAGGACGAGGAGGAGCAGGACCTCGGAGAAGTCGAACTCCCTCCCTCAACTCTCCACCAGGGAGCGGTTGTCGATGCGATCCCAGGCGAAGCAGCGCACCTCGGGAGGGGCGCCTTCGCAAGTTCCCTGACTCCTTTTGCTGGTGCTCGCCCGTCCCCGAGGCCGAAGCTCTCCTCGCCGCCTGGAAGAAGATGTGCGGCAGCGGCGGCACCCTCAAGGTCTCGCGAACGGCGGACGGCTCGCCCGCCTTCGAGCTGGAGATCCAGGGCGACCACGCGGACCGGCTGGTGGCCGAGCTGGTGAAGGCCGGCTACAAGGCCAAGCGGACGGGAGGCTGAGGAGCAGCCGGCCGTGCCGGCCGAGCCCCCCTTATCGTCGGCAGATATGAGCCGTCATCCAGGGATATGGCCCATCGTCCCGGGATATGGGGCGTCATCCCCAGATATGAGCCGTATCTGTGGATACGGCCCGTCATCCCGGTATATGCGCCATCCTCCGCAGATATGAGCCGTATCTGTGGATATGGCCCGTATCCCGGGATATGGCCCATCGGCCGCAGATACGAGGCCTCGTCCCCAGATATGGGCCGTATCTGTGGATATGAGGCGTCGTCGCCAGAGATGAGCCATATCTGTGGATATGAACCGTGTCTGTGGATATGAGCCGTCATCCCGCCTGATTGGCCGTCTTGAGGAGGGAGTTCCCTGGCGCCTGATCCTGGCGGCCATCGCGAAAGTCACTCCCACCGAAACACGCGCGACGACACCGCAATACAGACGACGAACACCGCCGCCAGCGCGGCGACGTCTCCCAGATGCGCCGACCACGGGTCGCCCGTCCAGATCCCCTGGAGCAACGACGCCGAGTGGCTGAGCGGCAACACACGGGCGACCGTTCGCAACGCCGGCGGAAGGGAATCGATCGGCACGAACAACCCCGAGAGGCCGATCATCGGATAGAAAATGACCGCGCCGATCGGCTGCGCGAACCGGGCAGTGGGGACGACGCTCGCAATGATGAACCCAATAGACAGGATGCTGAGTGTGCTGATCAGCAGGGCGATCATGAAACTCACGAGCGGAACCTGCGGACCGATCGCGAAGTAGCGCCGTCCCGCGAGCACCATCAGCGTCATCGTCAGCGCTGTTAGCATGAGCTTCACTAGAATGTGTGAAGTAAGAATTGTCCACGGCCTTAGCGGTGTCGCGCGCAGGCGCTTGAGTATGCCGCCCTCGCGGTAGATCGAGATGATCGCCGCCAGTGACAGTACTGCGCTGATGGTGATGAGCATCGACACGAGAGCCGGTACTCCGCCTGCGCTGAGCAGACCGCTCAAGGCAGGATTTGACGGTGCGTGCTTGCCGGCCGTCGCTCGGCCGAGCAGAACGAACACGAGAACGGGTATGACGATCGTCCCGATTGCGCCGAGCGGCTCGCGCAGGAAGATCTTGATCTCGATCCACGTGAGCTGCCGTAGTCCTCGCAGAATGTTCGTCATCCTCAGTCTCGGATGGAGTGGCCGGTGAGCTTGAGGAAAACATCCTCGAGGTTCGACATGTCGGTTCGGAAATCGGTGACCGTGACGTGGTTCTCCGACAGGCATCGGATCGTGTCCGTGACGAATCTGTCGCCGAGGCCCCGGATCGTATAGCGTGACTCCTCTCGCGTCACTGACACGACTCCCGGAATTCGCTCGAGGCACTCGGCGGCATTCGCGTCGACAGTCGCGAGTGTCACGCTACGCTCGGGACAGTACTTGTCGACCAGTCGCTGCGGCGAGTCGATATCGATGATCCGGCCATATTCGATGATCGCCACTCGATCGCACAACCGCTCGGCCTCCTCCATCAGGTGCGTCGTGAGGAAGACCGTCTTTCCGCGGTCGCGAATGTCGCGCACGAGCTCCCAGATCTTCCGGCGCGCTTGTGGATCGAGCCCGGTGGTCAGCTCGTCGAGAAAAACGACCTCGGGATCATTGATCAGGGCAAGCGCGATGAACAGGCGCTGCTTCTGGCCACCGGAGAGCGTCATGAACCAGGCGTTGCGTTTGTCGGCCAGCCCAAGCTGGTCGAGCAGTTGGTCGGCCGTGAAGGACGTCTTCCGGTAGATCGATGCCCACAGGTGCATCGCCTCCCACACCTTGATCCGCTTCTGGAGCTGCGCCTGCTGGAGCTGGACGCCGATGCGTTCCTGCAGCTCATAGACGTCGCGGACGGGATCGAGGCCGAGAACCGTGATCGAGCCGGAGCTTGGCCTGCGGATCCCCTCGACGCATTCCATCGTCGTGGTCTTGCCCGCTCCGTTGGGGCCGATGAGACCGAAGATCTCGCCGTCGCTCACCTCGAACGACACGCCATCCACCGCCACGGTCTTGCCGTACGTCTTACGAATGCCTGAGACCTGAATGACAGGCCGAGCGACGTGGTTCATTGCCATCAGGTTACCGAGTGTGGCAGAAGCTGTCGGCGGCGTCGAGTCGCGAACACGCTATCGCTGAAGGTCGGATATGAGCCGTCATCCCCAGAGATAGCCGGTGGGCGGTGTCTTGCTCCGTATCCGGGGAGTGAGATAGCCTCGCATCCAGGTCAAACCGGAAACCGAGCCACGCCCAAGGCAACAGAGGGAGAAAGCCAATGAAAAAGCAAGGACAGCTCCGCACCCTGAAGCTCAACCGCGAGACGCTGCGTTACCTCGAAGCGCAAGGACTCTCGCACGCGCTGGGCGGCGTTGGGAGCGCCATCTGCATGCAAACCCGCCTGCCCACCTGCTACAACTCCTGCATCGAATACAACACCTGTTTCTGCGGCACAACCACAGCCGCTTGATTAAACGGGCGGAAGGCTGATGCCGCCCGCCCGGAGCTTTGGATCGCGGTCTCTATGGATTGTGAGAGACGGTGACCGGGAACTGCAAAAGCTGGGCGACGACCTGGTTCGGAGCACCGACCGGCGCGAGGTCGACCGGTTGCTGCAGCTGATAGACGGAGCCTTGCGGCGGGAAGACCGTCAGCTTGTCGTTGATGAGCGTGGCTGTTTTGGTGTTCGAGAGTCTCAGGGGCGGCCCGCCGCCGGGCGGTTTCTCGATCGTCACGGTGAAGTCGAGGAACATCGTCTGTTTGAAAGTCGGCGGCAGGTTCCCGATGAGCTCGAGCAGGCTCAACGGCGTCACGTCGATATCGGCCTGGCTGATGGTGACCTTGCCGAGCACGGGGGAGTCGGCCGACACCTCGTGGCCGATGACCTTCAGCTTGACGCCGCCGAGGCCCGCGCCGAGGTTCGCCTCCACCCGGACTTTGATCCCGCCTTTGAAATCCAGCGTGATGATGCCCAGGACGTCGACTTTGAGAGGAACGTTGACCGCATAACAGCTACAGGGAATCTCCAATCCGATGGGCGGAATCAGGCCGCCGAGCATTGCCATAAGCTTTCCTCCAGAGCGCATCGAAGTTTGAGTAACTTCGTGCGCGCATCTTTTGTCATGGCTTTATAAGCCTGGCAATGAGGAAAATCCCCCAGCCTCCAAGGTAGGGGCGGCCCCGCGGGGCCGCCCCAAGAGCGATTTCGCCTTTGTAGGACTTCCGGCTCCCCTCTCTCCCGGCCGTCCAGGGCCTCGAAGTGGTGGACAGAGGCCCCGTCCACGAAGTCAGTCAGCTGTGGACGTGCCAAGATCTGAGCCATCCGCGCCGATCTCGGAGTCACTCGTGCCGAGCTCCAGATCGGCCGTGCCGAGATCCAGGTCATCCGCGCCGACTCCGGGATCACCCATGCCGAGATCCAGATCGTCCGCGCCGAGCTCCAAGTCATCCGTGCCGATCTCCGGGTTACCCGTGCCGATCTCCGGGTCATTCCGATCTCGGTCCGCTCCATCTGGAGCAAGCTCCAAGTCATCCGTGTCGATCTCGGAGTCACGCGTGCCGAGCTCCAAGCCATCCGCGCCGAGCTCGGAGTCATCCGCGCCGAGATCCAGATCGTCCGTGCCGATCTCTGGCTCATTCCGATCTCGGTCCGCACCATCTGGAGGAAGCGCCAAGTCATCTGTGTCGATCTCGGAGTCATCCGTGCCGAGATCCAGATCGCCCGCGCCGAGATCAAAGTCACTCCGGCCGAGATCGGAGCTGTCGCGGCCTAGATATGAGCCTCCGACCAGGCGCGAGGAGGCCGCCCCGTTTCCAAACACCCCTTCAGAGCTTCATCACCATCTTGATCATGTCGTGCTGGTTGCCGTCCGGGTCCGTCCCGTAGCCGGGGATGGTGTAGCCCTCGAAGCCCAGGTCGCCCAGGGTGCGCACGGCATCGGACTCGGAATCGGAGATCAGCATGCAGGTGAGGTGGCGCAGGCCGTCGGCCCGGGCGGTGTCGATGAACTGGTTGACGAGCATCGTCCCCAGGCCTGCGCCGCGATAGCCGGGGTCGAGCAGCCACTTGATGCGGCCCACCAGGCGCAGGGGGCTCCCCTGGCGGCGGTGCAGCGTGGCGTCGGCGACCACCTTCGTGCCGTCGAAGGCGAGAAGCGGCAGGACCTTGGAGTATTCGACGTCGCGTCCCCAGCTCTCCACCAGGGAGCGGTTGTCGATGCGGTCCCAGGCGAAGCGGCGGACTTCCTGGGGGAGACGCAGGAAGAACTCGTACAGGGCATCGACGTCGTTCTCGGTAAACGGGCGAATGAGAAGCCGGCGGCCATCGCGCAGCACAGCCTCCAGTGGATAACGGTTCGACATTCTTTTCTTACCCTCCTTTGCAACGACATCAGGATGAAAGGAGCCTAGCATGGGGACGCGGGAAGGTACCGCCATGAAGAAACGTTAGACTCCCTGGCATGACCGACTCGGCGTGGGAGGAGTTCTCCCGCACGCTGCGCAGCAGTGCGCCTTACAAGTCCCTGGCCAAGGGGCTCGGGGACGTGGTGCGCCTGCCCGTGCCGGCGGCGGCCTGGGTGGGCGAGTTGCTGGCCCGCGACCTCAAGCGGCCTCTGCTGGTGGTGGTGCCGCGGGAGGCCGACGCCCTGATGTGGATGGAGGCCGCCCGGCTCTTCGGCCGCGAGGGCAGCCCCGAGAACAGTGCGGTCTACTTCCCTGCGCCGTCGTTGACCCCCTATCAGGAAACCGAGACCTCGTTGCAGGTCCGCGCCCAGGAGTCCGTGGCGCTCGACTGCGTCACCTCCGGCCGGGCGGTCACCGTGGTCACCACTCCCCGCGCCCTGTTCCGCCGGCTGCCGACTCCCGACGCCTTCCGCCGCGCCGTGCTCGCCGTCCGTCCGGGCGAGGATCATCCGATCGAGAGCCTCACCCGGCATCTCCTGCGTTATGGCTACAAGCGCACCGACCTGGTCTACGAGGTGGGGGATTTCGCCGTCCGCGGTGGCATCGTCGACGTCTTCCCGCCGGGGGAGGATGCGCCCGTGCGCCTCGACTTGTTCGGCGACACGGTGGAGTCGATCCGTTGGTTCGATCCTCAGTCCCAGCGCTCGGAGGACACGCTGGACGGCGTTCGCATCCTTCCTCTGTATCTCTTTCCCGGCGGTGCGGAGGACGCGGCGCTGCTGGCCGAGATGCTGACGGAGAACCTGGGCGACGGCATGGGGCCGCGGGAGGCGGAGGCGATCGAGGGGCTGCGCACCCGCGGGGAGTTTCCCGGCTGGGAGAACTATCACCCGCTCCTCGCCGCACGCACCGTGGCGCTGATGGAGGCGTTGCCGAGCTCGCTGACGTGGGCGGTCGATCCGCCGGCCCTGGAAGCGGAGGTGGCCCACCACGCCGAGCGCCTGGAGGGGGATTACGCCTCCCGCGTCGAGCATGGCCGGCTGGCGGTGCCGCCCGAGGCGTTGGAGCAGCCGGCACAGCAGGTGCGAGAGGCGCTGGAGACGGCGGCCGTCCGCCTGCGGGACCTCGTAGTGGGAGGAGGTCGGGAAGGCCAGGCGGGCGGGGCGGACTTCCACGGCACCCTCACCGATCTCTTCCACGGCCAGCTTCCCCGCTTTCCGCAGGAGGTGGCCACGGCGCGGGCGCGGGGCGAGCGGTGCATCGTGGTGGTCTCGCCAACCCACCGGCGGCGGATCGAGGAGCTGCTGGAAGGGCGGGAGATCACGCTCGGCCGGGGCGGCGTCGAGCTCCTATCGGGCGAGCTGGGCCGCGGCTTCCGGCTCCCTTCGGCCGGCCTCGTGGTCTACGGCGAGCAACAGCTCCTGCCCCAGGCGAAGCTCCAGCGCCGGGCGGGCAAGGCCCGTTTCGGGCCGTTCCTCTCCGGCCTGCGCGACCTCAAGGTGGGCGACTACGTGGTGCACGCCGACCATGGCATCGGCCAGTTCGTGGCCCTGCGCTCGGTGGGCGGGGACGGCACGGGCGCGGGCGGTCTGCCGCCGGTGCTGCGCGAGCTGGGAAGCCCGAGCACCGCCACCGAGACCGAGGTGATGGAGATCGCCTACGCCAGCGGCAAGCGGCTGCTCCTGCCGCTCTCGCGTATCGACCAGGTGCAGAAGTTCAGCGGTATCGAGGGCGTGGCCCCTCGCCTCGACCAGCTCGGCGGCACCTCGTGGAACCGCACCAAGGCGCGGGTGAAGAAGGGGATGCGCGACATGGCCGGCGAGCTGCTGAAGCTCTACGCCGAGCGCCAGGTCGCCCGCGCCCCGGCCATGCCGCCGGACACCGATCTGCTGCACCAGTTCGAGGCCGCCTTCGTCTACGAGGAGAGCCTCGATCAGCTCGAGGCCATCGCCACCATTCGCGAGGACCTCCAGCGCGAGCGGCCGATGGACCGGCTGCTGTGCGGCGATGTGGGCTACGGCAAGACGGAGGTGGCCATGCGGGCGGCCTTCAAGGCGGTGGACGGCGGTTATCAGGTGGCCGTCCTGGCCCCTACGACGATCCTCGCGGACCAGCATCTGGAGACCTTCCGCAAGCGTTTCGCCGGCTTTCCGGTGAACGTCGAGATGGTCTCCCGCTTTCGCTCGCCGCAGGAGGTGCGGGAGCTCAAGAAGCGGCTGGGCGAGGGGAAGGTGGACATCCTCATCGGCACCCACCGGCTGCTCTCCAAGGACATCCAGCTGCCGCGGCTGGGCTTGATGATCGTCGACGAGGAGCAGCGTTTCGGCGTGGCGCAGAAGGAGCGGCTGAAGCAGCTCAAGAAGAACGTCCACGTGCTGGCCATGTCGGCGACGCCGGTGCCGCGCACGCTCCAGCTCTCGCTCGCCGGGGTCCGCGACCTGTCGGTCATCGAGACGCCGCCCAAGGACCGCATGGCGGTCGAGACCACCATCCTTCCCTACAACAACGAGGTGGTGAGGGAGGCCATCGAGTTCGAGATCGAGCGCGGCGGTCAGGTCTACTACGTCTACAACCGGGTGGAGTCGATTGAGGAGCGGCTGACCAAGCTGCGCGAGATCGTCCCCGGAGTGCGGGTGACGGTCGGCCACGGCCAGCTCAACGAGGAGGAGCTGTCGCGCCGCATGCACGCCTTCACCCGCGGCGACTTCGACGTGCTGCTCGCCACCACCATCATCGAGAACGGCATCGACATCCCCAACGTCAACACCATGATCGTCCACCGGGCCGACCGCTTCGGCCTGGCACAGCTCTACCAGCTTCGCGGCCGGGTGGGACGCAGCAACCAGCTGGCCTATTGCTACTTCCTGGTCCCCGAGGACCGCATCCTCTCCGAGCAGGCGAGGAAGCGCCTGGCCGCGCTGCGCGAGTTCTCGGACCTCGGCGCCGGCTTCCGCATCGCCGCCCGCGATCTGGAGATCCGCGGCGCCGGCAACCTGCTGGGCGGCGAGCAGAGCGGTCACATCGGATCGGTGGGCATCGAGACCTATCTCAAGTTGCTGGAGGAGACGGTGCGCGAGCTGCGGGGCGAGAGCGTCGAGGAGGCGCCGTCGGTGGCTCTCGACCTGCCGGTGCCGATGTCGATTCCGAGCGAGTACGTCGACGACGCCAACCTGCGCATGGAGCTCTACCGCAAGATTGCCGAGGAGCCCGAGCGGGAGATGCTGGCCGAGCTCGCCGACCGCTTCGGGCCGCCGCCGGCCGCCGTTCAGACCCTGGTGGAGGTGGCCGCCCTCAAACGGCTGGCCGAGTCGCTGCGGGTGCAATCCATCTCGGCCAAGGGGGGCGAGCTGGTCATCCGCCTGCGGCGCGACGCGCGTATCGATGTCGAGAGACTCATCGAGATGGTGTCCAACATCCCTGGGGCAAGCTTCAGCCCCACCGGTGTGCTGTCGCTGCCCGGCGGCGGTGGCCGACAGCTCGTGACAGTGGCGCGGCAGACTCTGGAGTCGCTGGGAACATGAGGACCGTCCTTCTCGCCGGCCTCGCCTGCGGGCTTGCCGTGCTGCCCCTGACCGGCTGCCGCCACCAGCCGCCGCCACCGGCCCCGGACGCCGCGGCGCGCATCGGCGGCGAGGACGTGCGCTACGGCGATTTCGAGGCCTATCTCAAGCGCACCGTCAACGATACGGACGGCGTGCTGGGGAGCGACGTTCTGTCGCAGCTCTTCGATCAGTTCCTGGAGGAGCGGCTGCTCGTCCGGTTGGCGATCGATCGTAAGGTGGCGCGGGAGGCCCGCAATGCGGCGGGTCAGCGGGCGGCGATCGAAGCGCTGCTGGCGAGCCGGCAGCCGCGCGAGCCGGCTTCCGGCGAGGACGTCGCCCGCTACTACGCGGCTCACCGCCAGGACTTCGCCCGGCCCGAACGGGTGAGGCTGCGCCAGATCCTCACCCAGGACCGGGCGACGGCGGAGCGGGCCCTCAAGGAGATCGGCGGCGGCACCGAATTTGCGGAGGTGGCCCGCCGGCTGTCGCACGACCCCGGCGCCGCCGCGGGCGGCTACCAGGGAGAGCTGTCCCGGGAAGACCTGCCCCCCAGCTTCGCCGAGGTCATCTTCGGCTTGAAAACCGGCGAGGTCAGCCGTCTGGTGCCGGCCGACTATGGCTTCCACATCTTCCAGGTGACCGAGCGCGAGCCCGCCCAGGTGATCTCCCTGGAAGCCGCGCGGCCCGAAATCCTCTCCAAGCTGCGCCAGGAACGGGCCGACCGCCTCCTCCAATCGTTGGTCCAGGAGGCGCGAGCCCGTTACAATGTATCGGTGAACGGACGGAATCTACCGTTCGACTATGAGGGCTACTACAGTGACTCCCATGCCAAGACGACTCGCTAGCGTGCTCCTCCCGTCCGTCCTCCTGCTCATGCCAGTAGTGGCGCAGGCCGATGTGATCAACCGCATCGTGCTGCGGGTCAACGACCGCATCGCGACCTTCTACGACTATCAGCAGCGCAAGGCCGAAATGGTGCGCGACATCGTCCACCGCGAGCAGGACCAGGAGGAGCGCCAGCGACTCCTCGGCCAAGTCGGCGAGGTGGTCTTCGCGGATCTCTTCCGTGAGCTCCTTCTGGACTCCCGGGCCGATCAGCTCGCCATCGAGATCACCGACGCGCAGGTCGACCAGTCCGTCGCGCAGATCAAGCAGAACTTCAATATCAAGACCGATCAGGACTTCGCCGCCGCGCTGGCGCAGTCGGGCCTGACCGAGCCGCAGCTTCGCGCTCAGATCAAGGGCAACCTGCGGATGCAGGAGGTGCGGGGCCGCGAGGTGCAGAGCCGCGTCAAGGTGGACGAGGAGGACCTGCGCCGCTACTACCGCAAGAATCTTGAGCAGTTCCGGCAGCCCGAGCAGGTTCAGCTCCGCGAGGTGGTGGTGCTGGAGGAGGGCGGGGCGAGCGCCGACCAGCGCAAGACGGTCGCCGGGGAGATCCGCGGCAAGGTGCAGGGCGGCTCCTCGCTGGCCGACGCTGTGGCCGATCTCGCCAAGAAGAACACGACCAGCAACGTCATCGAGCTCGGCTGGGTCTCCCCCGGCGATCTCGACAAGAATCTCGAGAGCGCCGTCTGGAAGCTGCCGGTGGGCTCGCTCTCCGAGCCGGTCGAGGCCCGGGGCGGCCTCCACCTGGTGCAGGTGATCGACCGGCGCGAGTCGCGCATCCCGCCGTTCAACGAGGTCTCCTCCGTCATCCAGACCCGCGAGCAGGAGCGGGCCTTCCGCGAAGAGGTGGCGAAGTACATGGCGGAGTTGGAGAAGAACTCGCTGATTGTGGCCAATCCTCCCCAGGAGGCGGCGGGTTTCCGCAGCCGTCTCGGCGCGGCCCCGGAGTCCACGGATCCGAGCAATCTCGGCTCTGCCGCCGCGGCTGCGCCCCCTCCGCCGGCCGTTCCCGTTGACGCCACGGATACCAAGACCCTCCCCGGCACTCCCAAGGACAAATCCGCCAAGCCCCAGAGCCCCGCCACCAACCCCCCGGCGGGCACGGCCCAGCCCGGTAGTCTGCCGAATCCCAGTCCGGTGGATCCCTCCGCGCCTCCTCCTCCGGGCGCCTGATACCCCTTTTCCTGTCGCCGACCTGACGCCCGCGCTCCTCGCCGCGGGCGTTTTTGAAAGCATCCCCGTTTCCGCTCTTTCGCCTGCCTTTCGCTCACGTTTTGGAGCGGCTTGGCGAACAAGTGGCCAGCAGTGGAAAAAAATGGACAAAAGTGGAGTGGACTGCTAGGATTCCACCTCAGACAGCCAGCTTGTGGGGGCGAGTCATGTTCCGTGGTAGCGCTCCAACCAAAATCGACGACAAGGGTCGCCTGAAGATCCCGACGGACTTCCGCCGGTTGCTGGACGACCGCTGGGGCCCCGACCTGTTCGTGACGTCGGTGCAGGGGGACTCGGCGTTGCTCTACCCGCTGCCGGTGTGGGAGGAGATCGAGCAACGCCTGAGCGCCATGGCATCCACCGACCGCACGCGGGTGCGGTACCTCGAGCGGGTCAACTACTACGGGCAGCAGGTGCGGCTGGACGTGCAGGGGCGGATCCTGGTTCCCCAGATTCTGCGCGAGAGCGCCAGCATGAGCGGCGACGTGGTGGTGAGCGGCCAGCTCGACCACCTGGTGGTCTGGAATCACGAGCGGTTCGTTTCGCGGCTGCAGGAGCAGCCGTTTACGGACGAGGACTTCCGTGCCCTCAGCACGCAGGGGATCTGAGGAAGGCCGGCCGGCGCGTTGGACGTCCAGCATGTCCCCGTCCTGCTCGCGGAGAGCCTGGAGCGGCTCGCACCAGGGCGCGGCGGCACGTTCGTGGATGCGACGCTGGGCCTGGGCGGCCACGCGGAGGCCCTGCTGGCCGCGTGGCCGGAGGTCGAGCTGGTTGGCATTGACCGCGACCCGCAGGCGCTCGAACGGGCGGCCCGGCGCTTGGCGCCTTTCGGCTCCCGGGTGCGGCTGGTCCAGGCGAACTTCCACCAGCTCGACAAGGCATTGGCCGGCCTCGGCGTCCGAACGGTCTCGGGCGTCCTGGCCGACCTCGGCGTTTCTTCCCTGCAGCTCGACACGGCGGAGCGTGGTTTCAGCTTCCGCTTCGACGGGCCGCTCGACATGCGGATGGGATTGGCGGAGCTGACTGCGGCGGACGTGGTCAATCAAGCCTCGGAGGAAGAGTTGGAGAAAATTTTCAGGGACTACGGTGAGGAGAGGCAGGCGCGGCGGATCGCGCGGGCCATTGGGCGGGCGCGGCTGGAGCGTCCCATCGAGACCACGGGAGAGCTGCGGCAACTGGTGGGACGAGTCGTTCGTTCACACGGAGGGGATCGCGGGCATAAGCCATGGGGAGAGCGCATCGACCCCGCGACCCGGGTTTTCCAGGCGCTGCGCATCGAGGTCAACCAGGAGCTGGAAGGGCTGGAAGCCTTCATTCAGCAAGCCGTCGATCTGATGGAGACCGACGGCCGCCTGGTGATCATCTCCTACCACAGCCTGGAGGACCGGATCGTCAAGAACACCTTGCGCGGCATGGCTCAGGGTGAGGTCGATCAAGTGACCGGCCGGCCGCTGGCGGAGACGCAGATGATCGAGGTGCTGACCCGCAAGCCCCTGCGCCCTTCCGAAGCGGAAGTGGCCTTCAATCCGCGTTCGCGCTCCGCCCGTCTGCGGGCAGCCCGGAGGTTGTGAGACGTTGCGCAACGCTTATGCCCTGCGGCGGCCGGTGGTCAACACCTACCTGGTGCGCGAGCGCGACCGGCGCCGCTGGCGTGAGCTGGCCCTCGTCCTGCTGGTGGTGATCAGCCTGGGCGTCGGCCTGCTGTCCTACACCTGGATTCATCTTGAAGCGACGCGCACCGGCTACCAGATCGACAAGCTGGAGCGCGAGCTGACGGAGCAGACGCGCCAGGAGCGCCAGCTCCGGCTGGAGGCCACCTATCTCGCGAGCCCGTCGCGGATCGAGGCGCGGGCGGTGAGCGAGCTGCACATGCAGCCGCCGGCCCTTGAGCAGGTGGTCTTCTGGGAGGAGCTGCCGTGATCCGCCGGCTCGGCCGCCTTGGTGTCGTGGCCGGCTTCGGCGCCATCTGGGTGCTGCTCATCGCCGCCCGCCTCTATCACTTGCAGGTAATGCGCTACGACCACTATCAAGGCAAGGCGGAGCGCCAGCAGCAGCGGGTGGTGACTCTCGATCCGCCACGCGGCACGATCTACGACGCCCACGGCCGCGAGCTGGCCGTCTCCGTGCAGGTGGACTCCGCCTTTGCCGTGCCGTCTGAGATCCGCGATCCCAAAGCGACCGCCAAGGCGCTCGCCGGCGTCGTCAAGGAGCTCGACGCCGCGAAGCTCGCCCGCCAGCTCGGCGGCGACCGCGAGTTCATCTGGGTGGCCCGCAAGCTCGACGCGCCGGTGGCCGCGCGGGTACGGGAGCTGGAGCTGCCCGGCATCTACTTCCTGCCGGAGAGCAAGCGCTACTACCCCATGGGCTCGCTGGCCGCGCAGGTGCTGGGCTATGTGGGGACGGACAATCACGGCCTCGGCGGTCTCGAACTGATCTACGACCGCGAGGTGGCCGGCAAGCAGGGCGTGCGTACCGTGCTGCGGGACGCCAAGCATGGAACGCTGGCCTCTCCCAACCTCTCGTTTGCCGAGGCCGAGCCGGGGCACGACCTCTACCTGACGCTCGACGCGACCGTGCAGCACATCGTCGAGCGCGAGCTGGTGCGGGCGGTCGAGGCGCGGGGGGCGAAGCGGGGGAGCGCCATATTCCTCGATCCCAAGACCGGCGGCGTGCTGGCCATGGCCAGCTATCCGTCGTTCAACCCCAACGAGTTCCGCAGCTATCGCGAGACCGAGTGGCGCAACCGGGCCATCATGGACGGTTATGAGCCCGGCTCGACCTTCAAGATCGTCACCGCGGCGGCGGCGCTCGACTCCGGCCTGGTCAAGGCGAACGACGTCTTCGACTGCGAGATGGGCGGCATCACCCTGTTCGGCATCCACATCCACGACCACAAGAAATACGGCAGGCTGACCTTCGCCGACGTGATCGCCAAGTCGAGCAACGTCGGCGTCATCAAAGCGGCCTTGCGGCTGGGCGACAAGCGCCTTTATGAGACCATCCGCGGCTTCGGCTTCGGGCAACCGACGGGGATTGACCTGCCGGGCGAGGCCAGCGGCATCCTCCACTCGGTGGAGCACTGGGGTCCCCTCGCCAAGGCCTACATCTCCTTCGGGCAGGGGATCTCGGTGACGCCCCTCCAACTCGCCGCCGCCACCGCTGCCGTGGCCAATGGCGGCACGCTGCTCAAGCCCCACGTGGTGGCGGCGGTGAGCCGCGGCGAGCTGCGGGTGCCGCGCTACCCCGAGCCGCCGGTGGTGGGCCACCCCATCTCCGGCCCCACCGCCACCGAGCTGTCGCGGCTGCTGGAGGGAGTGGTGATCAACGGCACGGGCAAGTCCGCCGCCATCGCCGGCTACCGGGTGGCCGGCAAGACGGGGACGGCGCAGATCCCCGTGCGGGGCGGCTACCTTCGAGGCGGTTATCTACCGAGCTTCGTGGGTTACGCGCCGGCCGACCGAGCCGCCCTGGTGGGGGTGGTCGCCATCGCCGAGCCGCAGGGGAACGAATACTACGGCGCCCAGGTGGCGGCGCCCGTCTTCGGCTCCATCACCCGCCAGGTGCTGCTCTACCTGGGCGTCCACCCCGAGCGCCAGCCGCTCGCCGTCTGGCCCGGGCAGACCATGACCGCGAGCCTCGTGGGGCGCCTTCCCGGCTCCGCCGTGGTTCCGGCCGCTTTTCCCGGGACATCGACCGGGCTCGACGAGGTGCTGGCGGACGGCGACGACCACATGGGAGAGGCCGGCCCCGATCCCGTGCTTTGGCGGGCGCCAGTCGCGCCTGCCGCAAACGTCACCGTGCCGCCGCCCAGTGGAGGTCGCGAGCATGCGCCTTTCTGAGCTGGTGCACGGGCTCGAGATCTCCGGAGATCCGCGTACGGACCCGGAGGTGACGGGCGTGACCCATGACTCGCGGACCGTCGCGCCGGGCGACCTCTTCGTGGCCTTCGCGGGCCAGCGCTTCGATGGCCGCGCCTTCGCCGAGGCAGCGGTGGCGAAGGGAGCCGTCGCCGTGGTCGGACCCGATTCCGCCGCGGTCGAGGGGCTGTCCGTGCCCTGGCTGGTGACGGCCGATCCTCGCGCCGTCCTCGGTCCCCTGGCCGCCCGCGCCTACGGCCATCCCGAGCGTGAGCTGATCCTCGCCGGCGTTACCGGCACCAACGGCAAGTCGACGGTCGCCACCCTGTTAACGGCGATCCTCGACGCGGCGGGCCACCCCGCGGGCTTCCTCGGTACCCTGGGCTACCGATACCACGAGCATCTGTACGCTGGCGGCCACACCACTCCCGAGGCCTCGGACCTGTTCCGCCTCCTCCGGCGGATGCGCGGCGACGGCGCCGCGGCGGTGGCGATGGAGGTCTCCTCCCATGCCCTGGCCATGGGGCGGGTGGCGGGCGCTGAATTCGATACGGCCGTCTTCACCAACCTGACGCGCGACCACCTGGACTATCACCGGGATTTCGACGACTACTTCGCGGCCAAGCGGAAGCTGTTCGACCTCCTGAAGCCGGGCGCGCGGCCGGCGGTCAACGTCGACGATCCTTACGGCCGGCAACTGGCCGCGGAGATGCCGGACGCTCTCACCTTTGGCGAGCGGGGCGAGGTCTCGGCGCGCGACGTGGCGGTGACGGCGACCGGCACCCGCGGGGTCCTGCTCACGTCGCGGGGCGAGGTGCCGTTCACCTCGGCGCTCCTCGGCCGCTACAACCTTTCGAACCTACTGGCGGCGGCGGCGGGAGCGGAGACCCTGGGCCTGCCCCAGGACGCGGTGGTGGTGGCCTTCGCCGCTCAGCAGCCGGTGCCGGGGCGGATGGAGCCGGTGGTCCGTGGCCAGCCGTTCCCCGTCTTCGTCGACTACGCCCATACCGACGCCGCCCTCGACGCGGCCCTGCGCTCGGCGCGGGAGATCGCGGCCGGCGGCAAGGTGGCCGTGGTCTTCGGCTGCGGCGGCGACCGCGACCAGGGCAAGCGTCCGCTGATGGGGAAGGTGGCCGGGGAGCTGGCCGATCTCGTGATCGCCACCTCGGACAACCCGCGCAGCGAGGATCCGCGGGCTATTCTCGCCGCCGTCGAGGAGGGGCTGCGGCAGAGCGGCAACGCACGCTATAGCCTGGTGCCGGACCGCCGAGAGGCGATCCGCGAGGTCCTCGCGATGGCCGAGCCTGGCTGGGTCGTATTGGTGGCGGGGAAGGGGCACGAACGGGAGCAGATCGTGGGCACCGAGCGCCTGCCGTTCTCCGACCTCGAGGAGATCGGCAAGGCGCTGGAGGAGCGGCAGTGGCGCGGCTGACCGTGGCCGAGGCGGCAGAGGCCGTGAGCGGCCGGGTGATGACCGGAGATCCGCGAGCCATCATCGACGGCGCCGCCATCGATTCGCGCGCCGTCCGCGGCGGTGAAGCGTTCTTCGCCTTCCCGGGAACCCAGGTTGACGGGCACCGCTTCGTGGCCGACGCGCTCGTCCGCGGCGCCGCGGCGGCGATTATTCAGGAAGATATTCAGGAAGATGTCGCGACGCCGGCGGCCGGTGCTCTGATTCGAGTCGAGGACACCTTCCGCGCCCTCCACGACCTCGCCCGCTTCGTCCGCACTCGGGTTCCTCAAAAGCTGGTGGGGATCACCGGCTCGGCGGGAAAGACGACCACCAAAGAGCTGCTGGGGGCGATCCTCGCCTCGCGCTTCAAGGTCTCGTGGACGCCGGGGAACCTCAACAATCTCTATGGTTTTCCCCTCTCGCTCCTCAACGTGCCGGACGGCACCGAGTGGATGGTGGCAGAGATGGGGATGTCCACTCCCGGCGAGCTGCGCCAGCTCTCGCTCCTGGGCCGGCCGGACGCGGCGGTCTTCACCGTCGTGCGCCCCGTTCACCTGGAGTTCTTCGGCACCGTCCAAGCCATCGCCGAAGCCAAGTCCGAGATCCTCGCGGGTCTCGTGCCGGACGGCTTTGTCGTGGCCAACGCCGACGATCCCGAGGTGACGCGGATCGCGAAACGCCATGAAGCTCGAATCGTCTGGTACGGGATTCACTCTCCGCAGGCGGACGTTCGCGCTCGCGATCTCCGGCAGGACGGTGCTGTGGGCAGCCGCTTCGTGCTGGAAGCCGAAGGCCAATCGCAGGAGATGCGTCTCCCACTCCACGGCCTCTACAACGTGGAGAACTGCCTGGCGGCGGCGGCCTGCGCCTGGGCGCTGGGCCTCACGCTCGACGAGATCGCGGCGGCCGTGGCTACCGTGCGGCCGGCGGCGATGCGCGGCGTCGTCCATCAGGCGGCGGGCGGCTACACGCTGGTCGACGACTCCTATAACTCCAATCCCGACGCGTTGGACAGGGCTCTGGAGAGCGCCGGCACACTCGCCGGCCGCCGGCGGGTGGCCGTGCTGGGCGACATGCGGGAGCTGGGTCCCGAGACGCCCCGCTTCCACCGCGAGGCGGGGGAGCACGCGGCGCGCCGGGGATTCTCTCCGGTCGTGGCCGTGGGCGAGCTGTCCCGCGAGCTGGCGGCCGGCGCCCGGGCGGCCGGGGCCGAGAGCGTCTGGCTGCCGGACGCCGCGGCGGCGGCGGATTGGGCGGCCGGCGAGTTGCGCGAAGGCGACGTGGTGCTGGTCAAAGCCTCGCGCGGCGTCGGGCTGGACCGAGTCGTGAAGCGGCTGTTAGGCGAAATCAACAACGATGGAGCGGGAGCTTAACTGATGCTCTACTGGCTCCTCTATCCGCTGCACGACCGTATTCCGGCGTTCAACGTCTTCCGCTACCTCACCTTCCGGGCAGCGGGGGCGATCGTCACGGCCCTGATCCTGTCCTGGATCCTGGGCCCCTGGTTCATTCGCGAGCTGCGCCGCCTCTCGGTGGGCCAGAACATTCGCGACGTGGGGCCGCAGGCTCACCAGGTCAAGAAAGGCACGCCCACCATGGGCGGCCTGCTCATCCTGTTCGCCACCCTCGTTCCCACGCTGCTCTGGGGGGACCTCGGCAACATCTACGTCTGGCTCGTGGTCCTGGTGACCGCGGCCTTCGGCGGCATCGGCTTCGCGGACGACTACCTCAAGGTACGGAACCACCGCAATCTGGGCTTGACCGCGCGTACCAAGTTCCTGCTTCAGGTCCTCGTCGGCATCGGCTTCGGCATGGCCCTGCTGTTCCTGCCCGCCGAGGCCGGGTTCAATCCGACCCTGACCTTCCCCTTCATCAAGAAGTTGGTGCTCCACCTTGGGCTGCTCTACATCCCCTTCGTGGCCTTCGTGCTGACGGGCGCCTCGAACGCCGTGAACCTCACCGACGGGCTGGACGGCCTCGCCATCGGCGCGACGTCGGTGGCCGCCGCCACCTACGCCGTCTTCACCTACGTCGCTGGCAACTTCATCATCGCCCGCTATCTCCAGGTGGCCTGGGTGCCCGGCGTCGGCGAGGTGGCCGTCTTCTGCGGCGCCATGGTGGGAGCGGGGATCGGCTTCCTGTGGTTCAACTCGCATCCGGCCGAGGTGTTCATGGGCGACGTCGGCTCGCTCTCGCTGGGCGCCGCCATCGGCAGCGTCGCCGTGCTCGCCAAGCAGGAGATCCTGCTCGTGCTCGTCGGCGGCGTGTTCGTCATGGAGGCGATGTCGGTCATCATCCAGGTCACCTCGTTCAAGCTGCGGGGCAAGCGGGTGTTTCGCATGTCGCCGCTGCATCACCACTTCGAGCTCTCCGGCTGGGCCGAGCCGAAGGTCATCGTGCGCTTCTGGATCCTCTCGATCCTTTTCGCGCTCCTCTCGCTGTCCACCCTGAAGCTGCGATGAACGGACCCTGGGGCAATCACCGCTACAGGCGGGTTCTGGTGTACGGGCTGGGGCTTTCCGGCCGCGCCGCCGCGCGCCTGCTTCTGGCGCACGGCGCGACCGTGCTGGCCGTGGACGACAAAGCCGTGGACGCGGAGGATCTGACGGGCAGGATCGAAGTGTTGCTTGACGGGAAGTTGCCGGCGGAGATTGACCTCGTCGTGGTCTCTCCTGGTGTGCCGCTCGACAAGCCCATCCTCGAAGAGGCCCGCCGCCGGGACATCCCGGTGATCGCCGAGGTGGAGCTTAGCTTTCCCTTCCTCGATGGCCACGTGGTGGCCATCACCGGCAGCAATGGCAAGAGCACGACGACGGCCATGGCCGTGGCCATGGTGCGCGCCGCCGGTCTGCCTGTGGAGATGTGCGGCAACATCGGCGAGCCGCTGGCCGGCAAGGTCGAGGGCCCTGCCGGCCGGGTGTTCGTGGTGGAGCTGTCGAGCTTCCAGATCGAGGGCATCGTCACCCTGAAGCCCAAGGCCGCCGCCCTCCTGAACCTCGCCGAGGATCACCTGGACCGCTACGGCAGCATGGCGGCCTACGCGGACGCCAAGCGGCGGCTCTTCCGCACCATGGACGAGGACGGTATCGCCGTCTTCAATGCCGACGATCCCGAGACCCTGCGCACCCCGACCCGTGCCCGTCGCCGCGCCTTCTCGCGTTTGTCCAAGGTGGCGGACGGCTGCTTCGCCAGGGAAGACGGCACGGTGATCGAAGTCGCTCCCGGCGCTCCGGACGTGGATCTCTTCCACGCCGCGGACGTGCCGCTCGCCGGCGTCCAGAACCTGGAGAACGCCATGGCCGCGGCGCTGCTGGCGCGGGCCATGGGTGTGAGCCCCGCCGCGATCGTCACCGCCCTGCGCGGCTTCACCGGCCTGCCGCATCGCCTGGAGAAGGTCGGCGAGCGGGACGGCGTCACCTTCTACGACGACTCCAAGGGGACCAACCCCGGCGCCACGATGAAGGCGATCGAGGGGTTCGACGACGGCACGGTCCATCTGATCCTCGGCGGGCGTAACAAGGACGCCGACCTCGCGACGCTCACCCCGATGATCGCCCGCAAGGCCTGCCGTGCCTACCTGATCGGCGAGGCGGCGGAAGAGTTCGCGGCGGCCCTGGAAGGCGCCGTCCCCTTCGAGAGGTCGGAGACGCTCGATCGCGCCGTGCGCTCGGCGGCCGGCCAGGCGCGGCGGGGGGAGGCGGTCGTCCTCTCGCCGGCCTGCGCGAGCTTCGACCAGTTCAGGAACTTCAATCACCGCGGCGACGTCTTTCAGGAGCTGGCGCGCGCGGCGATCGCAGGAGGGCCGCATGGCGAAGAAGCTCGCCTTTGACAAGGTGCTCTTCACCACCGTCGTCCTGCTGATGTTCTTCGGCCTTGTGATGGTGTACTCGGCGAGCGCAGCCCTGTCCCATAACCACGGGTTCGGGCACTTCCTCATCAAGCAGTCGCTCGCCGCGGGGCTCGGGCTGCTGCTCATGGGTTGGCTGATGCACGTCGACTACCGCCGGCTGCGCGAGCCGGCCGTCATCTACACGCTGATGGGCCTCTGCCTGGTGCTGCTGGTGGGCGTGCTCTTCTCGCCCCAGCTCAACGCCACCCGGCGCTGGTTCTTCCTGGCCGGCATCTCGGTCCAGCCGTCGGAGCTCGCCAAGCTGGCGCTCATCCCGTTCCTCGCCTACCAGATCGAGAAGAAGGAAGAGCAGGTCAACAAGCTCTCCTTCCTCGTGCCGGCGGGGTTCTTCACCGCGGTCACGGCGTCGCTGATCCTGCTCGAGCCGGACATGGGCACCGCCGTGCTCCTCTGCGCCACCTTCTTCCTGATGATCTTCCTGGCCGGCCTCTCTTGGCGCTACATCGTGGCCGCCCTGGCCGTGGTGCCGCCGCTCCTCGGCGCCCTGGTGATGATGGAGCCCTACCGCCGGCAGCGGCTCTTCGCCTTCCTCGATCCGGAGAAGGATCCGCTCGGCAGCGGCTTCCAGGCCCTCCAGTCGCTCATCGCCGTGGGCTCGGGCGGCGTCTTCGGCCTCGGGCCGGGCAAGAGCATGCAGAAGCTCTTCTTCCTGCCGCACCCGGAGTCGGATTTCATCTTTTCCATCGTCGCCGAGGAGCTGGGGATGATCGGCGCCCTGGCTGTCGTCGCCGCCTTCGCCGTCCTCGCCTGGCGCGGGCTCGCCGCTGGCGCCAAGGCCCCGGACGCCTTCGGGCGCTATCTCGCCTGGGGCCTCACCGGTGTGCTGGTGATCCAGGCCCTGCTCAACGTCAGCGTCACCGTGGCGCTACTGCCGACGAAGGGGATCCCGCTCCCCTTCATCTCTTATGGTGGCTCGTCGCTGGTGGTCACCCTGTGCATCTGCGGCGTCCTCCTCAACCTTTCGCAGCACGCGTGAAAACGGCGACCGATGCAATGGCCAATCCGATCTCCCTCCACGTTCTCCTCGCCGGCGGCGGCACGGGCGGCCACGTCTTCCCGGCTCTGGCCGTGGGCGACGAGCTGCGGGCTCGGGGGGCGCGCGTGAGCTTTACGGGCATGGCCGGAGGGATCGAGGAGCGTTTGGCGGGCGAGCGGGGAATCCCCTTCCATCCGCTGCCGGCCCGGCCGCTCGTGGGGCGCGGGATTGCCGCGAAGCTCGGCGCCCTGACGACCCTCGCCCGGTCGGCCGGAGCGGCCAAGCGGCTGATCCGGGAGATCGGCGCGGACGTGGTGCTCGGCACGGGCGGCTACGTCTCGGCGCCGGCCGTGATCGGCGCGCGCCGGGCCGGCCGGCCCGTGCTGCTGCTGGAGCCCAACGGCAAGGCCGGCGTCGCCAACCGATGGCTCTCCCGCTGGGCCACGGCCGCGGACGTGGGCTACCGGGAGACGATGGCGGATCTCAAGTGCCCGTCGCGATTGACCGGCGTGCCGGTGCGCCCGGCGTTCTTCGCGGTGTCCGCCGCGACGGCGGCGGCGCCCGCGAGCCCGTTGCGGCTCCTGGTGCTGGGTGGCAGTCAGGGCGCGCAGCAGATCAACGAGGCGATGCCCGCCGCGGCGAAGCTTCTGCTGGCGCGGCTGCCCGGTCTCACCATCGTCCATCAGGCCGGTGCCCGCAATCTGGAGGCGGCGAAGGCGGCGTATTTAGAGGAAGGGTTGGATTCTTCCCGCATCGAAATCGTCCCCTTCCTGGACGACGTAGCCGGCGCCATGGCGGCGAGCCATCTCCTGATCTCGCGCGCCGGGGCCATCACCATCGCCGAGATCTGCGCCGCCGGCCGGCCGTCGGTCCTCGTCCCCCTCGCCATCGCCAAGGCGCACCAGATGGACAACGCTCGCCTGCTCGTCGAGGCCGGCGGCGCCGTGGTGATCCCCTCGGACCAGTTCTCGCCGGAGCGTCTGGCCGAGCAGATCGCCGGGCTGCTCTCGGGCGGTCCCGCTCTCGAAGACATGGGCCGAGCCGCCCGCTCGCTCGCCCGTCCCCGCGCCGCGGCGGACATCGCCGATCACCTCGAAGAGATCGGGGGAGCGCGCTGATGTTCAACCGCTTCACCGACCTCTCGCGCATCCACTTCGTGGGCGTCGGCGGCGCCGGCATGAGCGGCATTGCCGAGATCCTCCTGGAGTTCGACCTGGAGGTCAGCGGCTGCGATCTCTCCCAGGGCGAGGCCACCGAGCGGCTCACCCAGTTGGGCGCCCGCATCGAGCAGGGGCACTCGGCGGACCACCTGGAGGGCGTCGAGCTGGTGGTGATCTCCTCCGCCGTGGCCGAGGACAATCCGGAGGTCCGCGAGGCCCGGCGCCGCGGCATCACGGTCGTCCGCCGGGCGGAGATGCTGGGCGAGCTGATGCGCCTCAAGTACGGCATCGGCGTCGCCGGCACCCACGGCAAGACCACCACCACCTCGCTCGTCGGGACCGTCCTCACCGAAGCGGGGCTCGACCCGACGGTGATCGTGGGCGGCCGCCTCCGCCTGCTCGGCACCGGCGCGCGCCTCGGCAAGAGCGACTACCTGGTGGCGGAGGCCGACGAGTTCGACCGCAGCTTCCTGCGCCTGACGCCGGTCATCGCGGTGATCACCAACATCGACCGCGACCATCTGGACACCTACGGCACCATGGAGGCGATCGAGGAGGCCTTCGTCGAATTCGCCAACCGCGTCCCCTTCTTCGGCCGGCTGATCGTCTGCCTGGACGATCCCAACATCCAGAAGATCCTGCCGCGGCTGTCGGACCGCCGCATCATCACCTACGGCTTCTCGCCGCAGGCCGACCTCTCGGCCGTGGACTTCGAGCCTCACGCCGGCGGCAGCCGCTTCCGCGTCCGCTGGCGCAGCGACCGCGTGCTGGGGCGCATCGACCTCGGCCGCATCGAGCTGCCCATCCCCGGCAAGCACAACGTGCGCAACGCGCTCGCCGCCGTGGGCGTGGGCCTCTCGCTGCGCATCGACTTCGACAGCATCACCGGCGCCATCGCCGGCTTCAAAGGCGTGCACCGCCGTTTCGAGCATCTCGGCACCTGGCGCGGCGCCGCCGTGGTGGACGACTACGCGCACCACCCCACGGAGGTCGAGGCCACGCTCCAGGCGGCGCGCCAGACCTTCCCCGCCGGCCGGGTGTTCGCCGTCTTCCAGCCGCACCTGTTCTCGCGCACCCAGGACCAAGCCGAGGGCTTCGGCCGCGCCCTGCTGGGAGCGGACATGGCGGTGGTGACGGACGTCTATCCCTCGCGCGAGACGCCGATCCCCGGCGTCACCGGCGAGCTGGTGGTGGACGCCGCCATGAAGAGCGGCCATCGCAACGTGCGCTACTGCCCGGCCTGGAAGGACGCGGCGGACCTGCTGCGCGGCGAGGTGGCCCCGGGCGACGTGGTGATCACCCTGGGAGCGGGCGACGTCAACCGCCTGGCGCAAGGATTGGCCGCCGAGGAGGCGTCATCATGACGACGACCGACACCGGCGTCCTCGCCGCGCTGCCGGGGCCATCCGCCGGCCGGATCCTGGAGTTCCGGCAGGACTCCCGCCAGGATCTTCGCCAGGACTTCCGCCGCCGCGGCACGCCGCCGCGCCGCCGCCGCAAGAGCCTTCTGCTGTCGCTGCTGCGCCCGCTGACGATCGCCGTCGTGGTTGTGGCCCTCCCCTCCGGGCTCGTGCTCTGGGTGCTCACCGCTCCCCTCTTCCGTCTCCGCACGGTGGAAGTGGGCGGCCCGGCGCGGCGGGTGGCGCCCGCCTGGGTGCGGCAGGTGCTGGCTCCTCTCCAGGGACGGAACCTCGTGCGCCTCTCCCTGGCCGACGCCACGGCGCGGCTGCAGAGCAATCCGTGGATCGAGAAAGTGGAGATCGAGAAGGAGCTGCCGGCGGCCTTGAGGGTCAAGCTCGCGGAGCGCCGGCCCGTGGCTCTGCTCCTCTCCGGCCAGAATCTTGCGTACGCCGACACCGCCGGCCGGCCCATCGCACCGGTGACGACACCGGGTGAGCTCGAAGAGGCGCGCAAAGGCGGCCTCCTGGTGGTGAGCTTCGTCCGCGAGGCCCATCCGGATGGAGTCGGAGCGGCGCTCAAGGTGGCCGCCGAGCTCGGCCGGGTGCAGCCTGACTGGGCCGCGAAGCTGGCGCAGATCGAAGTGCTGGGCGAGGAGGACTTCCGGCTGCACACCGACGCCCTGCCCTTCCCCCTCCTGGTCACCGCGGGCCAGGTGGGACCCAAAGTAACGCGACTGGTCGAGCTGCTCCCCGAGCTCACCCAGCGCTATTCGCGGATCGAAGCCGTGGACCTGCGCTTCTCGCGCCGGATCGTCGTGCAACCCTCGCAAACAGCGCTCTCAGCCTCCGCCGGAGGGCGGGCCGAGCGCGTGAAGAATACGACGTCAACCTTTTAAGAGTTAAGAGGGACCGCTATGGCCAAAACAGAACCTTACTTCGTCGGCATCGACATCGGCTCCTCCAAGGTGGGGGTGCTCATCGGCCAGCGCGATGACAAGGGCGGCATCGAGGTGGTGGGCAAAGGCCTGGCTCCCAACCGCGGAACGCGCAAAGGCAACATCGTCAACGTCGAGGCCACGGTGGAGGCCCTCAAGGCCGCCAGCGAGGAGGCCGAGGTCATGGCGGGCGTCGAGATCTCCCGCGCCTACTGCGGCGTCGCCGGGGCCGACATCCGCAGCGTCAACTCGCGCGGCATGGTCACCGTGGCCCGCAAGGACCGGGAGATCACCCGCCAGGACATCTCCCGCGTGCTCGAAGCGGCGCAGTCGGCGGCCCTGCCCTCCGACCGCGAGATCCTCCACGCCATCCCCCAGGAGTTCATCGTCGACGAGCAGGGCGGCATCGACGATCCGCTCGGCATGCTCGGCACCCGCCTGGAGGTCATGGTCCACCTGGTGACCGGCAACATCACCCGCTCGCGCACCCTGCTGACCAGCGTCAACCGCGCCGGCATCGAGGTCGTCGAGATGGTCTTCGAGCCGCTGGCGACCGCCGAGGCCGTGCTGACGCCCGACGAGCGCGAGCTCGGCGTGCTGCTCGTCGACATCGGCGCCGGCACCACCGAGTATGCCCTCTTCGCCGAAGGCGAGATCCAGTACAGCGCCGTGGCGCCCATCGGCGCCGGCCACTTCACCAACGACCTCGCGATGGTGCTGCGCACGCCCTTCGCCGAGGCCGAGCGCATCAAGGTCAAGCAGGGCTGCTGCCTGCCCAGCATGGTCACCGAAGAGGAGGGGATCGCCGTCCCCACCGTGGCCGGCGGCACCTCGCGGATCGTTCCGAAACGCGAGCTCTGTGAGATCCTTCAGCCGCGGGCCGAAGAGCTGTTCACACTCATTCGCGAGGACTTCCTCAAGCACGCGGCCGACGAGGGCCTGCGCGGCGGCGTCGTGCTGACCGGCGGCGGCGCCCAGCTCGACGGCCTGCTCGAAATGTCCGAGCAGATCTTCGACGCCGGCGTGCGCTACGGCCTGCCGCGCGGCCTCGGCGGCCTCGTGGACGTGATCAGCAGCCCGACGTGGGCGACGGCATCCGGGTTGCTGCTCTACGCCCGGTCCGCCGAGGAAAGCCAGAGCAAGGCACAGAAGAAGAAGGCCGGATTCAGCGTGCGCGGGATGGTGGGCAGCCTGCGCGGAATGTTCTCGGATCTGCTCTAATCATGAGACCGACACGAACCCAAAAAGGGGGTGCATCGATGATTCTTTTCGACGACCAGGACGCTTCCGAAGGCCTCAAGGACAAGCGGCTCGGGGCACAAGAAGTGGACGCGGTTCCCGCGAAGATCAAGGTGATCGGCGTCGGGGGCGGCGGCAACAACGCCGTGAACCGCATGATCGACGCCCAGCTCCGGGGCATCGAGTTCATCGCCGCCAATACGGACCTTCAGGCGCTGGCCAAGTGCCGCGCGCCCATCCGCATCCAGCTCGGCCGCATGCTCACCAAGGGCCTCGGCGCCGGCGCCGATCCGGAAGTGGGCCGCAAGTCCGCCCTGGAGGACACGGACCACATCCTCGAGTGTCTCGAAGGGGCTGACATGGTCTTCCTCACCGCCGGCCTCGGCGGCGGCACGGGCACGGGCGCGGTGCCCATCATCGCCTCGCTGGCGGCGGAGATCGGCGCCCTGACCGTGGCGGTGGTCACCAAGCCCTTCGGCTTCGAGGGCCGGCGGCGCATGCAGTACGCCGAGCGCGGCGTCGAAGAGCTGCGCAACTGCGTGGACACCCTCATCACCATCCCCAACGAGCGGCTGCTGAGCTTCGTCGAGCGCGGCACGCCCCTCTTCGAGGCCTTCCGCATCGCCGACGACGTGCTGCGCCAGGCCGTGCAGGGCATCAGCGACCTCATCACCATCCCCGGCGAGGTGAACGTCGACTTCGCGGACGTGCGCACGATCATGACCGGCATGGGCATGGCCTTGATGGGCACCGGCATCGCAAAGGGCGAGCACCGGGCGCTCGAAGCGGCGCAGAGGGCGATCTCCTCGCCGCTCCTGGAGGAGACCTCCATTCAGGGCGCGCGCGGCGTGCTGATCAACATCTCGGGCGGGCACGACCTCACCCTGCACGAGGTGGCGGAAGCCGCCCGCATCATCTCCGACGCCGTCGATCCGGACGCCAACATCATCTCCGGCATGGTGATCGATCCGACGCTGGACGAGGCGATGAAGGTGACCGTGATCGCCACTGGCTTCGACCGCGCTGGCGAGGACCGTCCCCGTCCGCCGATGCCGCAGATCAACATCAACCGCCCCACCCCGGCGCCCAGCCTGGCCTCCCTCCCCATCAACGACCGCGAGCGCCAGGACCGCGCCGAGAGGGACCGCGAAGAGGAGAAGCCCACGGCCGATGTCCCCTTCTACCGCAAGGTCATCGCGAACGTCAGGGGGGACGACCCGAACGGCTTCGGGCCCAACTGGTCGAACGTGGACGACTACGACATTCCGACGGTGTTGAGGAAGCAGATGGATTGAGGAGGAGCCTGTGAAGAGCCGATGAGGCTTATGAAATTCCCGCTTCGGGAATTCTGAGCCTCGCCCTCCTCACTTCTTGAACAAGGCTTAATTTCTGCGCGCATCCGTCCTCCTGTACGCTACTGGTTCTTATCTAAGAATGTTTCACACAAAATTCCTCCAGGTCCATAGTTGTTTGGGAGGTAGTCACTCATGGGTTCTGAAGCAAATGCCTCAGTTATCGATTTCCAGAGCCGCTTTCTATTTTCCTTTTCACTCAGTTCGCTTTCCTCGGCTAAAGCCGTTAGTCTTCTCCTTGGTCTAACCCAAGCTGACCGTAGCATATGGCGCGCCGCGCCCGCTCCTAGCACATATAGACAAGAAATGCTCGACGCGTCCGCTTCTCTAATCTCTGCAAAAGATTCCGTTTATATCTCATACTTGAGTGTGTCGCCTGATCTTTGCAACCATTGGTTGCGCCGAGGATGCCAAGCCGTCGAAGTAAGAGGCAAGGCTGAACGAGCGATCGCTTCTTTTCGATCGGCTGACATTGAGCTATTTCTGCTGAGAGACGGCGCAGGATTTATCTCTGTCCGATTTCGGCCACATCCTGAAGGCAACTCTTACAGTCTTGATGTCGTTCGCGATTTTAACTACAGGGTATCCCAATCGCGCATCGGAACGCGCCCGTCATTGAGGATTCCCATTTCTGACCGGGAGATACAACTCCATCGACAAGCGCCGAATCCTGAATCGCATATCGCGACCCGCTTAGGAGCATTGGGAGGAAAATTCACACTTAACGAGCTGATAGATTTTCTGCTCTCTCCGGTATCTATGCATTGTGATGTGAGCAGGCAAACATCTGTCTATACAGTGGTGAGGCTCGCCGCCGATGTAGATTTTGGTAAAAATAATATGTCAGATAGTTGGAAGCGGGCTTTGGCAGGGCTTGCTCAGATCGAAGAAGCGAGTCATCCAGGAGAGAAGAGTATTTCTATCCCGAATCTTGCTCTAAATTCTAAGCATTGGGCTGCTGTGAGTAGCCTTGGTGCAGCACACCTCATCGCCGACCAAACCAACGCATCAGGCGATCCGACACCATTCAATGAGCAAAAAATGTCAACTATTATGCATAAGTATTTCATGGCGTATGCCTTAGTCCATCTTCAACGTCTGCAGGTAAACTCTATAAGGCTTCAAGCTCAGAAGCTAATCGATGAAATTCTTGCTTCATCCTCCTCTAATTCCGAAAAAGTCGATATTCACAACCCAATCTATCCGAGGTTAATCAACCTCCGCAGATCCTTCAGCGAATTCGCAGTCTACTCCAATCTTACCGAAATTAGCAATCGGGAAGTAGTAAACAGATTCTATGACATAGCTCGCCAAGGCTTACGCCTTGACCAGTCTCTCGGCACTCTGAGGGACGCTCTTAGCGATTTTAGCTTTGAGCATGATGCGATCAACTCTCGTGCGATTGCCGATAGGTTTGATCACAACATCGATACGGTAGCTGCGGTTCAATCAAAACTCGAATGGTTAGAGGTGTTTATTGCGTCGTTTTATTCGACTGAGTTGATAAAAATGATTGGAGAAGCCAGCGACTTTACTCATGAATTTATCGCCATTAGCGTTCCATTCTGGACGGTGGCCTCTGCCATATTCGTTGCCTTGAGCCTCCGTCCATGGGAGCATGGCAGCGAGAAGCGTGGCAAGTCGCGGAGACTAGTCTTAGGGGTCGTCACGGTTGCGTTTATATCACTCGCAATTTGGACTATCGCCGGGTACAAGACTCGAAGGGACGAGCCGGACGCAAGGCATAAGATCTACCAGTTACCCGCTGAACCCCGCGTCACTAATGGAAGAAATGAACAGCCGTCACCTTAATAATATCTTCTTTAAGTCATCCATGACAGTCTTTATAGGGCCCACTAATACTCCGTTTTCCAGAAAAATTCTTGCCTCGGCTGTCTTCGACACCTTTAGTATTCTCTGGCCACCAGATTGCAGAGTCGAAAGTACGCCATAGCCTTCAAGCGACTCTAGGAGTTCCTTGCCGAATGGTATAGAGGCCAGCACGCTTCGCTGGATGCCTTCGGCTACTCGTACCCTGAAGCCGTTATGCCCACCTCTAAACCTCCTAAGAGTTTCCGAAATAGCCTCTCTGATCTCATTTTCATCAACATCAAAAGAACTGGTACCTCCAGCGAGAGACTGTAGTGCAGCCTTGGCTGAGGGGGAAAGTGTGCAACTTGGATCAATGATCGCACGATGAAGGCCGCGACAGCCAAGATGTCTAAAAGTGCCTGAAAAAGTGCAATGCACAAAGCGGGTATGATGTGTAAATTTACAGGAGACCCACTCGATGTCAGAGAATTGACAGTTTCGGAATGTAAGACCTCCAAAGTCTAGCCCGTGGCACGGACCTATCAAGCTAAGGCGATCAAACTGGCTCAAATTCGGATCACCTAGTAAGCCCAAGAGCATCACAGTCGATTCTCTCTTGTTGTTAGAGCAGAAGCCCTTGCAAAGCCGGACGACTATTTGTACAAAACCTGAGCGGGCTCGGCTATTAAACAGGAAATCATCCCAGCGAATCCGGACATAATTGGCCCAGTTTCTCTCGGTTTCTTCTATTAACGTTGCACACCGATCAATTAAGCTGCTTGGTCTAGTTGTACAAGCCTGCAAAGCTGCCTCTGCACCTGAGGCTAACTGAGGAGATATTAACCAAGCCCGTACGACTCGCGCAAGTAGATATTCATAGATAAACTGAAACCGTAACGCAAAGCCAACGCCGCGTCGCATAAGGAGGTCGTGCCGCTGAAGCTGCTCAGTATCTCGCTCATCATCTCGCCCAGTCGTCACATTAACAACAAGCCGTAGGTCTTCAGCAGAAAACGTAGGAGGGAATTCCGCCGCAAGAGTTTCAAAGATGCGCATCTGAGTCTCAGGTTCCACCTTCATTTTTTGCCTTTCCCGCTCTCTCAGGCAGAAGGCTAAAAGTAATCCCTCAAGAGGATCGTCTGAAGAAAATAGATGACCATAGCGATGAGCCGCGTCGTCGGATGCGGTATCCGCGGACTCGGTGGCGAGCATGACAACATAAGGTCTATTATCTATCCGCTCGCTCCGATGTACCAAAGGTTCAGACTCTCCGGTAACCATCTCATCTGTCATGTTACGACTTCCTGGCTCGGTCGTCCGGCTCTTGAGCAATGATAAAATGTTGTGCGCTCTGGACCGTTTATCGCCTTCGTTTTTGAATCGGCTATCAATATAATAGTCGATTTGAAGCCTTGAGAATGGTTGTAAGTCTATTTCTATAACTCGCGACCTTACTGCTGGAGTCGTGTTTTCATCCCAAAATCTTCTTCTGCTCGTAATAAGCAGGCGGCCATCTTCGACAATGTTACTCAATTGTTCGACTGTTTCATCCATATTGAAAGTCGATGGCAGCAGCGCGCATAGTTCGTCGAGGCCATCAAATATTGCAGAGAGAGCTCCTGTTGCTAGGCATGCCGCAACCTGCTGAGCTCCTAGAAGGGCGCCGGGATACCAATTAGAAATCGCGAGTCGCCAGAGATCATCTAGGCTAAAATCATCTCGAGTGACATTCAACCACTGCTCTGATGTTGCGAGCAAGGGTATCGCATGAAGCCGCGGACTTCTTCGAAGGTACCTAAAAAGTTCTAGCGCCAGGGTGCTCTTCCCCATTCCCGCTGGAGCAAGCAGGACGGCTATATTTTTGTCATCTTCTCTGTTCTCGCGAAGCCATTTTAAGAGAGGCTGTCTGGCGAGAATTTCAGCATTGTCGGAAGGTAATATAATGGTTGGCTCGACAAAATTCTGAATGCCTAGATCTTCTGATGATAAAGTAGCCTTGTTGGGCCGCAGGGCCGTATTGATGACATTGTAGAGAAATTCGGAAAGTGGTATAACGTTGGAGATGGAGAGTTCCTCCTTAACTCGAGGCAAGTCTGCGCATAGTCGGAAAGCAGAGTTACGGACGACTACTGTCGTCTCTCTTTTGTGACTGCGAAGCCAGGCTAAAATGTCCGGCAGGTCGATCCAGCCGCAAGGGCGAGACAGAAGTAGGATCGTTTCTCGAAAAAGCCTAGCAGGTCCTCGATATAGAGCCTCCCATACCTCCCATTTAGAAGAGTTGTGTAGCTGCTGGGCTTCTTGGTATCCCGCGGATGTTAGGATGTCGTGAAATTTCATTGACGGATTTCCTTATCCTTAAGGGGCCGAATTGCTTCCGCTACGGCTTCTTTGACGTCATGGAGAGACCGAGTACGTTTGGTCGGTATGGCTTCAAGCTGAACAATTGCAGTCGCGACGGTTAAGCAAGCCCATTGTGCAACTCTATTGGACAGAGCCAAGCGCTCCCATGGTGTGGGGCGCGTCGGTAAATCGACTAAGCTAAGCTTCGAAAGCTTTTCCAAGAGCTCATGCGGCCCGGATCCGGGTTTAAAACGGTCGGCCTTATGGTGGATGACTTTGTTTCTTAGGGTATTGAGCAGCAGGAGCTGGTCCCAGGTGTCCTCCGAGACAATGATTAAGCTTTGCCCGAGCTCGGTGAAAACACCAGCGAGGCCTTCATAGCAACTCCTGTTTTTCAAGTCGGGCGATAATGATCGCCATTCTATGAATTCATTTAAATACCCCTCCCAGGCCGCACGCGCCAATATCAATGAAGCCGCTGAACGGGCTTGTGGCGATGTATCTAACTCATCTTGTCGTGAGGGAGGAGACGCCCTCCTGCATGCCTCCCAGAGAAGTCCCTGCCAGATACTTTCCCATCCAATCATTTAGATATGTGCTCCTTCGAAAGGGTCGCTCGCTGTCTAAAGCAGCTTAGGCTATTGCTACGAAGGATTCAAGCCAGATGCACCTGAGAATGGATCCTACCAGCCAGGAATAGGTGCCCGCAGGAATAGGTGTCAGGGCATTCTTGCCGTCCGGGAAGGACGAGCTCCGGCCTCAGGGTCTCGGCCAGGAATAGGTGCAGAATAGGTGTCAGGTCCTTCTTGGAGGACGCTCGCCGGCTTGAAGGGCAGAGGCTTGAGCGGGGCCCGCCAAGGGGCCCGGAATGCCCTCGTCTCCCCCGATCGGCCAGAAGTAGGTGTCGAGGCCTTCTTGGAGGACCCTCGCAGCCATAATAGGTGTCAGGGACTTCTTGGAGGACCCTCGCCGACTTGAAGGGCAGAGCCTTGAGAGCGGCCCCCAAGAGGCCCAGAATGCCCCCCTCTCCGCCAACCCGTCCTCTTGGAGTCGCCATCCGGAGACACCTCCGGCCAACCGCTTCGTGGCTCGCGGTGACGTGGCCCTCGAATCGGGCGACCATCTGTCAAGGAACGTCGCCGGCGGGGCTATCCGGCGACGAAGGGCAGGCCCGGGGGAAAGCTGCCGGCCGGCAACGGCGCGCTGCGATCTCCGGCCTTCAGGGTCTCGGCCGCCGTTCGGAAGAGCGAGACGAACCAGGAGTAGGCCTCGTAGAAGGCCCTCCTCGCTGCCTTGCTGAAGGCGTGGAGGAGAGGCGACGGGGAGTTCGCGAGCTTGCCGGGACGATGCTGGGGATCCATGGCGAGGATCGCCTTGACTCCGAGCACGGGTAGACCGGTCTCGCTCCGCCGCAGGGCCGCGGCCTCCTCGATGGACTCCACCAGGGCGGCGACGCGCTTCCGGTAGAGATCCGGGGGCAGATGCGCCCAACAAGGGATTGGCGAGAGGATGACCGCCTCTTCCGTCGCGAACCTCAGAGGCTCGAAGGACAGGCCTTGGTTGCGCGCCGCGTACTCCCGCGTCCGCTCGAACCAGTGGCCGGTCATGAGCTCCCCGTCGAGCAGGGCTCGGCCAGATTGCACGCCCGGCCAATCTCTCACCCTCTCCACCAGGCTCTCTTTGACTCCGTTCGCCAGGATGTAGGCAAGGCGCTCGATCTGAGCTCCCTCTTCCTCGGTGACGACGGCCATGTCGTAGCGGCGCTCGAAGACGTGTCCCTGCCAGGAATAGGTGTCAGGGACTTCTTGGAGGACCCTCGCCGGCTTGAAGGGCAGAGCCTTGAGCGGACCCCCCCCAAGAGGCCCAGAATGCCCCTCTCTCCGCCGAACCGTCCTCCGGGAATCGCCGCCTGGACACACCTCCGGCCCAACCGCCTCATGGCGTGGTGAACTGGCCCTCTCATCGGGCGGACGGCTGTCAAAGAACGTCGCCGGCTCAGCTATCCGGCGACGAAGGGCAGGCGTGGCGGAAAGCTGCCCGCCGGGAAGGGCGCGGTGCGATCTCCGGCCTTCAGGGTCTCGGCCGCCGTCCGGAAGAGCGAGACGAACCAGGAGTAGGCCTCGTAGAGGGCCCTCCTCGCCGCCTTACTGAAGGCGTGGAGGAGGGGCGCTGGGGACTTCGCGAGCTTGGCGGGTCGATGCTGGGGATCCATCCCAAGGATCGTCTTGACTCCGACCACGGGTAGGCCGGTCTCGCTCCGCCGAAGGGCCCCGGCCTCCTCGATGGACTCCACCAGGGCGGCGACGCGCTTCCGATAGAGATCCGGGGGCAGATGCGCCCAACAAGGGATTGGCGAAAGGACGACCGCTTCCTCCGTCGCGAACCGCATCGGCTCGAAGGGCAGGCCCTGGTTGCGCGCGGCGTACTCCCGCGTCCGCTCGAACCAGTGGCCGGTCATGGGCTCGCCGTCGAGCAAAGCCCGGCCGGATTGCACGCCCGGCCAATCCCTCACCCTCTCCACGAGGTTCTCCTTGACTCCATTCGCCAAGATGTACGCGAGGCGTTCGACTTGAGCTCCCTCTTCCTCGGTGACGACGGCCATGTCGTAGCGGCGCTCGAAGACGTGTCCCTGCCAGCGAGTCAGGCGGTTGACCTCGCGGGCGAGCTTGGACTTGACGTCGCGCATGAAGCCGGAGATCTGCTGGGCGTCCTCGACCACGGCGAGGATATGGAAGTGCGATGACAGCGTGGTGACTGCACAGAGGGTGAGGTCGTGGTTTCGCTGGCATCGTCCGAGGACGCCGAGGACGAGGTCGTTGAGCGCCGGCCCGGGACGGAAGAGGAAGCGTCCCTGGACGGCGCGGCAGGTGATGAAGACGAGAGTTCGAGGGGCGGGGATGTAGCGAAGTCGTCTAGACATACCTCTAAAGAACGGAAAAAGTCGCTCTCATCGCTCATCCGCTCATCGCCAATCCGCGATAAACCATGTAGGGCGGGCCTCCAGGAAGCATCTTCCGAGGCCGTCTCGGACCTCACTGAAGAGGCCTCGGTGCGCGCGGTGCGCGCAGTGGGGGCTTGACACGCCGAGCCTCGATAGTCACAATTATGGTCATCGTGGTGCGGCGGCAACCCTACTCCCTGGTCTACGCGCCAGAGGTCAAACATCACCTCCGGGCCATCGAGCGACAGCATTACACCTTGATTCGCGAGACCATCGAAGAGCAGTT
Source organism: Thermoanaerobaculia bacterium (assembly GCA_035996875.1). GTDB lineage: Bacteria > Acidobacteriota > Thermoanaerobaculia > Multivoradales > UBA5704 > DATARR01. Next base: position 87,031 of record DASYJD010000069.1, on the reverse strand, counting down.
GCTGTTCGAACCAGATGTCGAGACAAAGAACCGCAAACCGCTACGGCAACCCGCAGGCTTCGAGGCAGACTGGGAGCTGCGATTCGGTCCCGACAACCGGTTTCGTGTCTTCTACGAGATCGACAGGGAGAACCGAAGGGTGTACCTCCTGGCGATCGGTATCAAGGAGCGAGATCGCTTATTCATCGGTGGAGAGGAGGTACAGCTTTGAAGATTGCATCGGTCGCAGAGGTCAAGGCCCAGTTCAGCGCCTATCTGAAGGAGAGCGAACAGGGGCTGGTGATCGTCACGCGCAACGGTAAGGCGGTCGCCGCGTTGCTGGCCGTGCGGGACGACGACGAGCTCGAACGCCTGGTTCTGGCCCATTCGCTACGCCTGCAAGCCCTCTTGGAGACCGCGCGCCAACAGATTCGCGAGGGCGAGGGAATCAGCCACGAGGATTTCTGGCTGGAGGTGGATGAGAAGAAGCCCCCTCAGGATGGAGCAAAGAGCAAGAAGACGGCGGCCTGAACCTGAGGTCATCGTCGCTGGCGCGATGCGTGAAACCGGCGAGGAGGATCTGGTGGGCACCCATTCTCTTCAGAGAGTCCCGCGAATAGGTGTCAGGGCGTTCGAGGACGCCCAGCAGATCTCCGGCTTCATGCGCGACGTCAAGTCCAAGCTCGCCCGCGAGGTCAACCGCCTGACTCGCTGGCAGGGACACGTCGCCTGCCACGCCCAACCGCATTCCTGCCACGCCATTCAGTCCGTCTGCCGCGCCCATTTTCACTCCTGCCGTGTCATTCGTCTCGCCTGCCACGCCCAATCTCACTTCTGCCACGCCATTCGGTCCGCCTGCCGTGCCCATTTTCATTCCTGCCGTGTCATTCGTCTCGTCTGCCACGCCCAATCTCACTTCTGCCGCGTCATTCGGTCCGTCTGCCACGCCCATTTTCATTCCTGCCATGTCATTCGTCTCGTCTGCCGCGCCCAATCTCACTTCTGCCACGCCATTCGGTCCGTCTGCCGTGCCCATTTTCATTCCTGCCGTGTCATTCGTCTTGTCTGCCACGCCCAATCGCACTTCTGCCATGTCATTCGCCTCGTCTGCCACGCCCAATCTCACTTCTGCCGCGTCATTCGGTCAACCATAGGTGTCAGGGACTTCTTGGAGAACTCTCGCCGCCAGGAATAGGTGTCAGGGCATTCTTGAAGGAAACCCTCAGCGGATGGGAGAAGGACGCCCTGAGTGGGGCCGCAAGAGGCTCGAAATGCCCCCTTCTCCCCTGAACCGTCCTCTTGAGGTCGCCGCCTGGACACACCTTCGGCCAACCGCCTCGTGGCGCGGTGAACTGGCCCTCGAATCGGGCGACCCTCTGTGAAAGAACACCGCCGACGGGGCTATCCGGCGACGAAGGGCAGGCCTGGAGGAAAGCTCCCCACCGGGAACGGCGCGCTACGATCTCCCGCCTTCAAGGTCTCGGCGGCCGTTCGGAAGAGCGAGACGAACCAGGAGTAGGTCTCGTAGAAGGCCTTCCGGGCTGCCTTGCTGAAGGCGTGGAGGAGGGGCGCCGGGGACTTCGCGAGCTTGGCGGGTCGATGCTGAGGATCCATGGCGAGGATCGCCTTGACTCCGAGCACGGGCAGGTTGGACTCAGTTCTCCGAAGGGCTGCGGCCTCCTCAATGGACTCTACCAGGGCGGCGACGCGCTTCCGGTAGAGATCTGGGGGCAGATGCGCCCAGCAAGGGATTGGCGAGAGGATGACCGTCTCTTCCGTCGCGAACCTCAGAGGCTCGAAGGGCAGGCCCTGGTTGCGCGCAGCGTACTCCCGCGTCCGCTCGAACCAGTGGCCGGTCAGGGGCTCGCCGTCGAGCAAGGCTCGGCCGGTTGCACGCCCGGCCAATCCCTCACCCTCTCCACCAGGTTCTCCTTGACTCCGTTCGCCAGGACGTAGGCGAGGCGCTCGATTTGCGCTCCCTCTTCCTCGGTGACGACGGCCATGTCGTAGCGGCGCTCGAAGACGTGCCCCTGCCAGCGGGTCAGGCGGTTGACCTCGCGGGCGAGCTTGGACTTCACGTCGCGCATGAAGCCGGAGATCTGCTGGGCGTCCTCAACCACGGCGAGGACGTGGAAGTGCGACGATAACGCGGTGACGGCACAGAGGGTGAGATCGTGGCTTCGCTGACATCGTCCGAGGACGCCGAGGACGAGGTCGTTGAGCGCGGGCCCGGGGCGGAAGAGGAAGCGTCCCTGGACGGCGCGGCAGGTGATGAAGACGAGAGTTCGAGGGGCGGGAGGTAGCGAAGTCGTCTGGGCATACCTAAAGAACGGAAAAAGTCGCTCTCATCGCTCATCCGCTCATCGCCAACCTGCGATAACTAATGTACGGCGGGCCTCCAGGAAGCACCTTCCGAGGCCGTCAGGCTCACCGAAGAGGTGGTCGTGTGCGCGCAGTCCAGGCTGCCCCGAGAGGGCCGAGCGCCCGGATTGCCAGGGCCGTCCGGCAGGAAAGGTTGAAATCTTCCTGCTTTCTACCTATGCTGGGCTCATGGCGCTGAGTATCAAGAGTCGAGAGGTAGAGGATCTAGTGGATGCGCTCGCCGCGATGACCGGCGAGAGCAAAACGGAAGCTGTCCGGCGTGCTCTTGCGGAACGCCGGGACCGACTCAGTCTGCAGCACGTGAGCCGCGAGCGCGGCAGCGATTTCCTGCGCTACCTTGCAGAGGAAGTCTGGCCGAAAGCTCCTCCTGACCAACTCGGTCGCCGCCTCAGTCGCGAAGAGGAAGACGAGATTCTCGGCTACGGACCGGAGGGCGTGTGATCCTCGACAGCTCGGTCATTGTCGCCGTCGCGATGCGGGAGCCGGGCTACGAGGATCTGGTCGGCAAGATGAGGTCCGCCGATGCCCTCGGGATCGGCTCCCCGACCCTGACGGAGGTGGGGATGGTGCTCTCGTCCCGCCTGGGCGTTGAGCCGCAGGCTCTCCTGGATCGCTTCCTCCGCGACTTCGGGGTGGTGCCTGTAGCCTTCGGAGAGCAGCACTGGCGGGAAGCGCTGGAAGCATTCCGCCGCTTCGGCAAGGGACGGCATCCGGCCGCGCTCAATTTTGGCGATTGCCTGAGCTACGCCGTCGCTCGGCTCGCTGGCCATCCCCTCCTCTTTGTCGGCGACGACTTCCCACGCACGGACATCGAAGTAGCCTGAGAGGGTGTCTCAAAAGGTCTGTCAGCGACTCGGCTGTCGCCCGGGACTTCAGTCCCGGGCGGTCAGGCGGGTATCAGCTCTTTCGAGACGCCCCTCTTGGCGATCTCCGACTTTTCTTGAAATTTCCCGGGTCTTCCCCTCACTGAGCCGCTGGAGACGAGTTCCTCCAGATTCCCTTAAGAAAGGAGAGATCATGGCCAACCGGATTCGCTTCAACAACACGACGAACATGAAGGTGGGGATTTTCATCAAAGAGCAGGGCAACAGCATTACCTTGGACCCTCAAGGAAGCTGGACCTGGGAGCCTGCCCGGCAAGACACTACATTCACCTTCGAATACTGGAAAGAGGGAACGCGCCAGTTCCTCGTCGGTATCTGGGGGATCAATCCGAGCCGTACCGAATACGATCTAACGCTCATCGAGACCAAGCCTGACGTCACCTATTACGTGAAGGTCGAACCCCTGGCCGCATGACGCTGGGACCTTCGTCGCGGCAGCCTCCTCTTCCGTTTGTCCAAGGCGATGAGGGGAGGCTGACCGCTCCGATTCTGACGTGGCGCCGGAAGCTTCCGGGGCACTCCGTAAGCTTTCGGGATGAGGCCGGAAAGTTCCAGGGTCACTCCGTAAGTTTTCAGCGTGGTGCTGGCAACTTCCAACGATCTCCGGAATCTTTTCACCGTTATTCTGGAAAGTTTCAACGCGTCTCCCAAAACTTCCAGCGTTTACTCGTAATTTTCCAACGGGTTCTGGAAGCTTCCAGCGTGACCCCGGAAAGTTCCAGCGCGACTCCGGAAAGTTTCAGCAGCCTCTGGAAGTTTCCAGCCTCACTCCGAGAAGTTCCAGCGTCGCTCTGGAAACTTCGGCGTCGCTCCGGAAGCTTCCAGCGTGACTCTGGAAGTTATCACCTGATTCTGGAAACTTCCCGCGTGATCCCGGGAAGCTCCAGCGTGACTCTGGAAAGTTTCAGCGGCCTCTGAAAGTTTCCAGCGCCGCTCTGGAAACTTCCAGAGGAGCTCCGAAAAGTTCGGCGCCACTCCGGAAAGTTCCGGCCTCGCCCTGGAAGCTTCCGGTGTGATTCTGGAAGTTTTCACCTGACTCCGGAAATTTCCGGTGTGACTCTGAAAACTTCCAACAGAGCTCTGGAAACTTCCGGCGTCACTCCGGAAAGTTCCAATGGACCGCCGTCACGGAGCGCCGAGCCGGCTTGCCGATACAAAGCTTCGCTTCAAAGATGCCACGGCGCGTCGTTCCGCTACGGATCGCGGGTGCGAGGCTCGATCCCAGGCTCGGCGAGCCTCATCGCCGGCCGCATCGCCGTCGCGCACTCCGGGCAGCCGGCCAGGAGATGCCGGACGACGGCACGCGCCTCGCCCCGCGACGTCTCACCGCGCAGGAAACGTTGAAGGTCTGCCGGTGGAGGGTGCTCGCGAGGGCTCATGAGGGAGCCAGAGTACGAGCGCTTCGGTGTCGCCGGACCAGAGAGCTTGAAATTACTTTGAGCTAGAATAGGCGCAGGGAATTCTCGCTACCGGTAATTTAGCTGCCTTCACGTGTCACGAAAGCGCCCCGGCGCGCACACTACGGAGTGGCCTCGCTCCAAGGAGTTCCGGCATGGCGAAACAGAAACGCTCCGCGGAGGCGCTGACTCTGCACTACCTGCGCAATGAGGCCGGCTGGTCGCAAAAGCAACTGGCCGATGCCCTCGGGTTTGTCGACGAGAAGCAGATCTCCCGCTATGAAACGGACGGCCGGCAGTGGAGCCGCGAGCTCCTCTACTCCCTCGTGGCTCCCCTGGGGCGCCCTCCGGAAGCCGTGGACGCCCTGCTCTTCGTCTACCGCCTCGTCGCCCGGCCGCCCGCGGAAGAGGCCGCTTCGCTCGTGTCCCTCACGGCGGCGGAACGCGGCAGGATCGTCCGCGCCACCCTGGCGGCGGGAACGGTCTTGACGGAGTCCGTCCACGACGAGCTGATCCTCCGGAAGAAACGCCAGAAGTCGGCGGCGGCGCTTCGGGAAGCCGGCGAGCTGTTGGACGTCCTCAAAGCCGCGAACCCCCAGGAACGGCGGGATCTGATCACCGTCTTCCCCGGGCTCCGGACGTGGGCCATGGCGGTGAAGCTCTGCGAGGCCAGCGTGCGGGCGGCGGCCCACAAGGTGGAGGACGCGCTGGAGCTGGCCGACCTCGCCCTCTTCACGGCCGGGAAGGTGCCGGGAGAACCGTGCTGCCTCTGCCGTCTCCAAGGCTGGTGCGGGGCTCACGTCGCGAATTCCCGCCGGGTCGCCACGGACTTCGAGGGCGCCGACGAAGCCTTCGCGCGGGCCTTGAGCCTGTGGGAGAAAGGCGCGGCCTGCGATTCCGAGCTGCTGCCGGAGTGGCGGCTGCTCGACCTCGAAGCCTCTCTGCGGCGGGAGCAGCACCGATTCCCGGAAGCCCTCGAGCTGCTCGACCGAGCCATGGCCGCGAGCCGAGGGAACGAGGCGGCGAGCGGGCGAATCCTTCTCAAGAAGAGCAACGTCTTCGAGCAGTCCGGAGATCTGGAAGGCGCGCTCGCGGCGCTGCAGGAGGCCAAGGTGTTCGTGGAGGCCTGCGGCGATCCGCAGCAAATTTTCGCCCTCCGCTTCAATACCGTGGACGTTCTCAGCTTGCTGAATCGTCCTGACGAGGCTGCGCGATGGATGCCCGCGGTTCGCGAGCTGGCCCTCGAGCAAGGCCACGAGATGAGCCTCCGGCGGCTGGTCTGGCTGGAGGCGAGAGTGGCGGCGGGTTTGGGACGCATCGACGAGGCCATGGCGGGCCTGGAGCAGGTCCGCCTGGATTTCACGGACCTCGGGCTGCCCTACGAGGCGGCGCTCTCCTCCCTGGAGCTGGCCGTGCTCTGGCTGGAGGCCGGGCGCACGGCCGAGGTGCGGAAGCTGGCGGCGGCCATGACGTGGATCTTCAAGGCCAAGGGAATTCAGGAGGAGGCTCTCGCCGCGCTCAAGCTCTTCCGCGATGCCGCCGAGCGGGAGGCGGCGACGGTGGAGCTGACCCGGCGCGTCCTGGCCGAGATCCGCAGATCGGAGGGCTCGGCCCCTTCCCTTCCAAAGGAACGGAGAGGCCGAGACTGAGGCTAGGACCGGCAGAGACCATCCGGATCGATGCGGCACCCTGTGTCCGAGGTCGGAGTCGAAAGCGGCGCGCAGCGGCCACTCGGATCGATGCGGCAGCCTTCCTTGCTCCAGAGGCGGGTGAGGAGGCGCAAGGCGGAGCCGAAGAGATCGAGCGGCGCGGGCGCGGAGACCGCCCCCGGCCCCGGAAGGCCGGCCGGCCGGCCTGCGGCCGAGGCCCAGGGAGCGACGAGAACGGCAAGGAGCAGGAGGAGGACGGTCTTACGGCGGAACGAGGCGCTGGCCATTGCGACTCCCTGGAAGGCGCTCCGCCGCGGCCGCCATGACCGCGGGGGCGGCCCTCCGGAAAAAGTGGACCAAAGCACCTTAACCCAGTCCAGAGAGAAGGAGCGGCGGCATGGCAACGACGGGGATACGAGCGTCTCGCGGCTGGAGGTGGGCTTTCTCCGCCTCCTCACCGGGGAGAGTCAGGCGGTGTTCGGCAAGGCCGCCCGGGTGGCGCAGACGGAGGTCTCGAAATATGAGCTGGGGAAGGAGACCCCGCCGGAGGACAAGCTGCGGCGCATGGTGCAGGTGGCCGGCATCTCCTGGTCCGTGGAGCCGTACCTGCGCCGCTTCTTCGCCGCGGTCCTCGCGACCACCGAGAGCGCGTCCCCGTCGTCCGTGGCGCTAGATTGGCAAGGCCTGGAGAAGGCCCTTCTGTCGCTGAGCCCCTACTTGGTGGAAGACCTCGCACCCGAGCCAAAGACGCCGGAGGCCGAGCGCCGCGAGGCCGAGGAGATCCAGGCGGCGCTGCAGCCATTCCCCGCGGAATACCGCCGCCGGTTGATCGAGCTCCGGGGGAAATGAGCTTGAGCTTTACGTCTCGCACGAAGCCGGAGATCTGCCGCGCGTCCTCCGCGATAACCCATGTACCGCGGACTTCAGGGACGGCACGTCATTCCGGTATGGCCGCAGGGTGACGCTCTGTTTCTTCCCTATCCGCCGTACTGGACGTGGATGTATCCGCCCGTCTCCAGGTTGTAGAGCAGGTACCAGCCGGGATGATCCGGGTCGTCATAGACCACGAAGTCCTCGCCGCAATCCCAGCACCAGTCCGCGGCGAGCGCCCAGTCAAAAGGCGCCACCAGGAAGGCGGAGCTGCCCAGCCAGAAACGGTGGCCCACTCGATCGAAGCGGGAGACCCCATAGCGATAGGACGGCCCAACGCGGCTGAAGCGGCCGTGCTCGAACGCCCGCGTCTGGTGGAAGCGCGGATCGTCCGCCCGGTCGTGGCCATACCAGCGGTCATGGTTGACGTGCGGCATGCCGTTCGTCCGCCCGCCGTCGAAGCGCTCCGGCTCCGGCTGTCCGCCCGGGCCTCTTCGCGCCGAGGGAGCCGGCGGCGGATGCCCCTGGTTGGCGCGCGGCCGTGCGTGCTGCTGGGGGCCACGCTGAGGGCCGCGCTGCTGAGGGCCCCGTTGGCCGGACAAGGGAAGCGTTCCCAGAACCGTAAGTGTAAGCAGAAGAGCCAGATGTCTTTTCATGATGTCTCCTGAAGATCTCGAGTGGAACTTCTGAACGCTGTCGAGGTCGCGAAGCGCCCAGTGCCTCTCAGAGAATGCAAACGGCGCGCCGCTTCCGCCGGTGACGGGCTGGCCCAACTACCCGCCCCACCCTCCAAACACCATCTCATCCAGGCTCTTACGCTCGCGGTTCCCCTTCTCGCGCTCCCGGTAGCGCTCGGGCAGGGCCTCGGGATCTCCGGGCCAGCCGACGGCGATCGCGGCGACGACCTCGATGCCTTCCGGCAGCGAAAACTCGGCGCGGATGCAATCGCGATCGACTCCCGCCATGGGATGCACGGACAGTCCGAGGGAGGTCGCCTGAAGAGCGAGTTGCGCGGTCGCGGCGCCGACGTCGTGGAAGGCGTGCTGGTTGGGCTTGCCGTTGGCCGCGAAGGTGGTGCGGGCGAGCGAGATCATGAGGACGGGCGCGGTCTGCGCCCAGGTCTGGTTGCCTGGCACCAGGCACCGCAGGATCTGCTCGAACGCGACGCCTCCGTCCTCCTTGCGGGCGACGATGAAGCTCCAGGGCTGCTCGTTGTTGCAGGAAGCCGCCCAGCGAGCCGCTTCCAGCAGCGAGCCCAGCGTCTCGCGATCGACCGCCCGGGAGGCGAAGGCCCGCGGGCTCCAGCGGTCGCGGATCAGGGCGTGAACCGGATACCGGGTCACCGCCGCCTTGGTCGAAGGCTCGCTCATGACGCCACCGCGACCGGCTGGCTCTGCCGTGTATCGATGACCTGGGCCGCGAAGCGCTCCATTTCCTCGTACTGCGGGCTGAATTGCAGCAACAGGAGGTCGATGCCCGCGTCCTCCAGCTCTTCGATCCGCTCGCGCACCTGCTCGGGCGTGCCCACCAGCTCGGTGCGCAGGCCGCGATTCGAAACCGAGTACTCCTCGATCGACATCCGCTGCTCGAGCTGCGTTCCGGCGAGCCACTCCTGATAGTTGGCGAAGCCGGCGGCGTTCTGATGCACATCGGTGATGCGCTCCCGCTCGCGTTGCGCCTCGCGCTCCGAATCGCGCACGATGGCGAAGCCGGCGACCCCGTAGCTCATGGGCGGCAGGCCGTGACGCTCGCGCCGCGCCGCGAGGTCCGCGACTTTCCCGCGCAGCCGCTCGGGAGCGTCGCCATGCATTACGTAGGCGTCGCACTGGCGCGAGATGAGGTCCTTGGCGGCTTCCGACTCGCCGCCAGCGTAGATCGTCGGCCGCGGCCGCGAGCTCAAGGAGAGGGGTTTCGGCTGGAGGACGGTGTCCTCGACGCGGTAGAAGCGGCCTTCGTAGGAGAAATGATCGTGCTTCCAGACTCCGTCGACGATCTGGAGCCACTCGGAGGTCCGCGCGTAGCGATCGTCGTGCGTATCGAAGGCGACACCGTACTGCTTCGCCTCGGACGCCCACCAGGAGGAGACGACGTTGAGCGACACCCGGCCGCCGCTGATGCGGTCGACGTTGGCGGCCTGCTTGGCGAGCAGCGCGGGCAGGTGGAACGTCGGCCGCACGGCGACCATCAGCTCCAGGCTCCGCGTCACCGCGGCCAGGGCCGCGGCCGTCGACCAGGCTTCGAGCGCCGGCGCCTCGACGCCCTTGATGTCGTTGAGATTCAGCTCGGCGATCAGCGTCAGGTCGTAGCCGATCTCCTCGCTGCGCCGCGCGAGGCGGCTGACGTAGTCCCAACTTGCTTCCATGCCCTCGTCCTCGACGTTGCGCAGCCAGCCGCCGAAGACCGGCATCCAGTATCCGTATCTCATGCGACAGCCTCCTCTTCCAGATAGTCGACGAGCCGGGTGAAAGGATCGAAGCCGATCACGCGCGGCGCGTCGGCGACGAAGTTCGACAGGGCGTTGATGTCGTAGTAAAGGATTTCGCCGTCGCGGTCGTCGACCATGTACTCGACGCCGCCGACGTCGATCGCCGCGGCCTCGAAGATCCGCTCGACGTTCTCGATCACCTCGGGCGGCGGCGTGTAGCCCTCGACCCGGATGCCGCGCTCCTGCGCGTCCAGTGCGCACGCGGCACCCGCCACCAGCGCGGTGCCGCTCGCCGTCTGGCAGGCGTCGGCCGGACAGAGATTGAAGGAGTTGCCGGCGCTCCAGAGGCGGATGGCATAGAGGTACTTCCGCCCCAGGACCTCGACGCGGACGATGTGGCTGTCGCGTGCCGGCACGAACTCCTGGACGAGCGCCGTGCTGTCGATACCGAGGTCGATCTCCCCGCGCTCGACCGCCGCCGCGAGCTCCGCCCGATCGTCATAGCGCACGATACCGGCGCCGCTGCCGCCGACGTTCGCTTTGACCACCACCGGAAAGCGCAGCCCCTCGGCGGCGGCCAGCACCTCGGCCGGATGATTGACCACCCGGGCGCGCGGGTACTTGAGGCCCAGCGACTCCAGCAGCGAGAGCTGGAGCGCCTTCGAGATCTCGACCCGGAAGCCGCGCGAGCCGTTGACGACCCGGGTGCCGAGCCGTTCGAGGTGATCGAGGTAGGCCAGCGTATGGTAGATGCCGTGGCTCTCGCCGCGCAGGTAGGCCGACGGGCTCATGCGGTTGAACACCAGCGAGAAGTCGCGGTCGCGGGCGGCCACGTCATAGTGATGGCGGCGCGCGTCGATCCGGACGTACGGCGTGCCCCGGCGGTCCAGCTCGTCGAACAAGGGACGGAACCAGTCCTGGTGCTCGTGGTAGACCGCGATCGGTCGGGCGGGTTTCGGCATGGGCGAGATCTCCCCCCAGAAAGCCGCCAGTATACAAGATCAAATTGCTAACTTTTACGCCGCGCCTTCTCAAGGCGGGCACTTGCCGTCAGAATGCTCCGCACCATGCGATGGAAAATCCTCATCCTGCTGCTGCCCTTCGCCTTCGTCGCGGGCGGCTGCCACCGCGGCACCGGCACCGGTCCGGCAAAAGGCGCCTCCCGGCAGCTCACCATCGGCCTCTCGCTCGACACCCTCCGCGAGGAGCGCTGGCAGCGCGACCGCGACCTGTTCGTCAAGCGCTGCGGCGAGCTTGGCGCCCGCGTGCTCGTGCAGGCGGCCAACAACGACGAGGCGGTGCAGAACTCCCAGGCCGAAAACCTCCTCACCCAGGGCGTGGACGTGCTGGTCGTCGCGCCGCACAACAGCAAGACCGCGGCGACGATCGTCGAAGCGGCGCATCGGGCGGGCGTGCCGGTCATCGCCTACGACCGTCTGATCAACGATGCGGATGTCGACCTCTATCTATCGTTCGACAACGAGCGGGTGGGCGAGCTGCAGGCCGGCTACGCCGTGAAGCGCGCCCCGAAGGGGAACTACGTGCTGATCGGCGGCTCCCCGGCCGACAACAACGCCATCCTCTACCACAAGGGCCAGATGAAGGTCCTCCAGCCCTACGTCGACCGGCACGAGATCAACATCCTCACCGATCAGTACGCCGCCGACTGGCAGCCGGTCGAGGCGCTGAAGATCATGGAGAACGCCTTGACCCGCAACGACAACCATGTCGACGCGGTGGTGGCGGCGAACGACGGCCTCGCGGGCGGCGCGATCCAGGCGCTCACCGAGCAGGGGCTCCAGCGGAAGACCGTGGTCACCGGGCAGGACGCGGAGCTGACCGCCTGCCAGCGCATCATCACCGGAACGCAGAGCATGACCGTCTACAAGCCGATCAAGGGCCTGGCCACGAAGGCGGCAGAGATCGCCGTGGCATTGGGCCGGAAGCAACCGTTCGAAAAGCCGGCGAGGACGCTCAACAACGGTTTCAAGAACGTGCCGAGCCTGCTGCTGGAACCGATCGCCGTGGACCGGGGCAACATGAGCTCCACCGTGATCGCCGACGGCTTTCATACCCAGGATCAAATCTACGCGGGACTGAAGGTGCAAGGCTATATCGAGTAACCAGACGCCATGCCGCTCCTCGACCTGCGCGCGATCACCAAGGATTTTCCGGGCGTCCGCGCCCTGGACGGTGTCTCGTTCGCCCTCGAGCCCGGCGAGATCCACGCCCTGTGCGGCGAAAATGGCGCCGGCAAGAGCACGCTGATCAAAGTCCTATGCGGCGTCTACCCGGCGGGGAGCTACGGCGGCGAGGTCAAGCTGCGCGGCGAGCCGGTTCACTTCCGCGGCCTTCCCGGCAGCGAGGCGCGCGGAATCGCGCTCATCGCCCAGGAGCTGGCCCTCGTCCCCGAGCTGTCCGTGGCCGAAAACCTTCTTCTCGGCCGTGAGCCGCACCGCTTCGGGCTCATCCGCTGGGCCGAGGTAAGGGACGAGGCCCGGCGGGCGCTCGACCGGGTGGGGCTCACGATTCCCGTGGAGACGCCGGTCCGCGAGCTGGGCATCGGCCAGCAGCAACTGGTGGAGATCGCCAAGGCCCTGATGAAGAACGCCGCGATCCTGGTGCTCGACGAGCCGACCGCGGCGCTGCCCGAAGCCGACACTCGGCGGCTTCTCGGCCTCCTGGGAGATCTGCGCAAGAAGGGCGTTGCCGCGATCTACGTCAGCCACCGGCTGGACGAGGTCTTCGCCCTCGCCGACCGCATTACGGTGCTGCGCGACGGCCGCTCCGTGGGCACGGCGCGGCGGGCGGAAACCACGCCGGATCGGGTCATCTCCCTGATGGTGGGCCGGGAGATCAGCCAAGCCTTTCCACGCCCCGAGCGCCGGCCGGGAGAGATCCTCCTACGCCTCCAGGACTGGTCGGTCGCGGACCCTCAGAACCCGGGCCGCCGGGTGGTCGACGGCGTTTTCTTCGACGTGCGTGCCGGCGAGGTTCTGGGGATTGCAGGTCTCATGGGCGCCGGCCGCACCGCCCTTCTCGCCTCGCTGTTCGGGGCCGCGCGCAGCGCCGTTCAGGGGACGATCCAGGTGGCCGGCGGTCCACCGCGCCGGCCGTTCCGCAATCCGCGCGAGGCCATCGCCGCCGGCCTCGCCCTGGTCGGCGAGGACCGCAAGCGCTATGGCCTCTTCGCCCGCGGCTCGGTGCTCGACAACATGACGCTCGCCTCGCTTCGGGACTTTCGTCGGCGGGGTTTTCTGGACGATCGCGCGCGCCGGGCAGCGGCGTCCGGCCAGGCCGCCGTCCTGCGGCTGAAGGCATCGAGCCTCGAAGCCCTGGTGTCGCAGCTTTCCGGCGGCAATCAGCAGAAGGTGATCCTCGGCCGCTGGCTGCTGCGCCGGCCGCGCGTCCTGCTGCTCGACGAGCCGACGCGCGGCATCGACGTCGGCGCCAAGAGCGAGATTTACGACCTGATCGGCCGTCTCGTGGCCGGGGGTTTAGGCGTCGTCCTCGTCTCCTCCGAGCTTCCTGAGCTCCTCGGCCTCTCGCACCGCGTGCTGGTTCTGAACCAGGGGCGGCCGATGGGCGTCTTCGACGGCGGCGCGGCCACGCCCGAGCGCGTCATGGCCGCTGCCACGGCCGGGGCCTGAGATGCTGAAACGCCTGCATCTCGATTGGCGCGCTCTCACCATGGTGGGAGCGCTTCTCGCCATCTGGGTGGTCTTCTCGGTGGCCACCGAGGGCACCTTCCTGCTGCCGCGCAACCTTTCCCTTCTCGCCCGGCAGATGGCGGTGACCTCGATCCTGGCGGTCGGCATGGTGCTGGTGATCGTCGCCGGCCAGATCGATCTTTCGGTCGGCGCCCTGGCCGGCCTGACCGGCGCCCTCGCGGCCCTCGCCTACGCCCGGTTGGGATGGCCGCTCGCTTTCGCCATCCTGCTGGCGCTCGCCGTGGGCGCGGCGCTGGGCGCTCTCGAAGGGAGCCTCGTCGCCTGGCTGCGCATTCCTCCCTTCATCGTCACCCTGGGCGGCATGCTCGTCTTCCAGGGCGCACTCCTCGGCGTCACCGGCGGCGTCTCGACCTCGCCGCCGCGGCCGTTCCTTTTCCTGGGTCAGGCCTATCTGCCGCCGTTGGCGGGCTGGATCGTGGCCGGGGTGGTCGCCGCGGCATTGGCCTTCACCGCATCGCGCCTCCAAGGCCGCAAGAGGCTGGGACGCCTGGGGCTCGCCGCCCTCGCGATCGGCGCCGTCGCGCTGATGAACGCCTACGCGGGCGTCCCGGTGCCGGTCCTGGTGGTCCTGGCTCTCGCGACCGTCCTATCGACCGTCGCCCGCCACACTCCATTTGGGCGTCATCTGTACGCGATCGGCGGCAACCGCGAGGCGGCCTTCTACTCCGGCATCGCCATCGAAGGTCATCTCGTCGGAGTCTTCACCCTGATGGGCCTGCTGGCCGGAGCGGCCGGCGTGGTCCTCACGGCGAGGGTGGGAGCCGCGACCCCGAACGCCGGCCAGCTCATGGAGCTCGACGCCATCGCCGCCGCCGTGATTGGAGGAACCTCGCTCCTCGGCGGCCAGGGAACCGTCTGGGGAGCCCTCCTGGGCGCCCTGGTCATGGCCTCGCTCGACAACGGCATGAGCCTGCTCAACACCGAAGCCTTCTGGCAGCCGATCCTGAAAGGCGGCATCCTCGTCGCCGCGGTGGCGGTGGATATGGCGGGGCGGCGAGGGCGGGGCTGAAGCGGCGCGAATTTCTCACTCCTGAAGCCGCAACAAAACGCTTCCAGACTCCGTATACTTCTCTGATACAACGCCGAGTCTGTGTGTGGGCGGCTGACAAGAGGAGACGGCTCATGAAGAAGACCGAGACGCTGAAGAAGCTCACCCTTTCCCGAGAGACTGTTCTGCACCTGAGCGAGCCGGAGTTGCGGCACGTGGCAGGGAGGGCCGGCTGGTCGGATGACAGCATCTGCCCCACTACGACGCCCTCGGATTGCAAGCACTGCGGGTAACCCTCCGGGCGGACCGCCCGCTTCGACACCCTCCATAGCTATTCGCATGACCAGGCGCCCAACAGCGTGGGCGTCCTGGTCATCGCCTCGCCTCGCTCGACAACGGCGTGAGCCTGCTCAACCCGCGAAGCCTTCTGGCGAATTGTTCGTGCGAGTCCCGACGATTGTTGCAGGTCGTTTCCGCTTGAACCTCAGGTCCTCCGGTCGAATTTGATGGCATGTCCCGTTTCAGAGATCCATAGCACCCTATCTATATGAAGACTAATGGAGCCCACGAACAGGGCTAAAAAATCTCTGGCAATCGCCAACAAATATCCGTTGCGATGGTCGCACCGGACTGTGAAAGGAGTGTCGACATGAAGCGATTCGTTATTCGTGAGGTGGAAACGCTGAAGACGACCGCGGCAATGTACGCCTGCGATTGTTGCTGCCCGGACTGGTGCGATCTGGGCGGCGGCTGGGGTTACTGCTGCGACCTTGACGGTTCCGTCTGGGTCGGAATCAGTTGAGCTCTGCTTGAAGATCGTGCTGATGCACGGCGCGACCTGATGTCCGCGAGGCGAGACTCTTGTTATTGCTACGCGGGCTCGTTCGCCGCCTACGCCAAGACTCGGCCGTCGGGTTCTGACTCGGCGGCCGCTTATTAGGGGCCATGATCATGTCCTATGGCAAGTCCGACTTGATTGAAGTTCGAGCCTTCACCCGGCAAAAAGAAGGAGACGAGATCGTGATCGGGATACCCGTCGCGAATGCCTTCCTCTCTCTGCCGCCGGAGGCTGTCGAGATTCTTGACAACCTTTCGCTCGGCAAGACCGTCGGCGAAGCTCGATCGGAATTTGCTCGTGCTTATGGGATCGAGCCGGATATCGATGATCTTTTACAGTGTCTGGAGCAGCGTGGATTTGTTCGGCCGCGCGGGCGCGGTATCGCCGACAGGCCCCTTTCGAAGAGGGCGGACGATCGTGCAAATGGCGACGTCCGCTATCATTTCGAAAAGATACCGGAGTCCGTCGCAAAGCGTTTTTTCGGCCCCCTCCCAATGGCGATCTATCTTGCTACTATTGCTGCGGCGCTCATCGCCGCGGTCCTCCAGCCATCGCTGATTCCTGGCCGCAGCAGCCTCGTCTTCTCCGAGCATCGGACTGCCAAGATCGTCGGGCTGAGCCTTCTTGCGTATGGGACGATCTTTCTGCACGAGTTCGCCCACCTGCTCGCGGCGAGAGCCCAGGGTGTCAAATCCCGTATCGGCATCAGCCATCGCCTTTGGATCCTGGTTGCGGAGACCGATATGACCGGACTCTGGGCGGTTCCGAGCCGGCAGCGATACCTCCCTGTGCTCGCCGGTCCTCTACTCGACAGCTTCTCCGCGGCACTGCTCGTCCTTCTTCTTTTCGCCCAGAACGAGAACGCCTTTACGCTTGACCCCACCGTCGAGCAGCTTGTCAGAGCGATGATTTTCATTTACCTGATCCGTCTACTTTGGCAGTGCTATCTCTTCGTACGGACAGATTTCTACTACGTGATCACCAATTTCTTTGGATGCAAGAATTTGATGAAGGATACGCAGGTCTTCATTACGAATCTGTTCTTGCGTGCTGTCGGCTCGAAGAAGTTGACCGATCAGACCTATATCCCTTTGCGCGAGCGGCGAGTCATCCGAATGTACTCCGTGCTCTGGGTCTTGGGTCGTGGCGTCGCCCTCTTCTCGCTCTTCTTCATCACCTTGCCAATCCTCTTTCGCTACTTGGGCGGCGCCCGGTTCGCGTTGCAACAAGGCTACGCCGGAGATCATTATAAGTTTATCGATTCCGTAGCGGTTGGGGTCCTCAACCTGATGCCATTGGTCATCGGACTGACTCTCTGGATCACGAGCCTCGTCCGGAGGAGGAGCCTGTGAGCGACGATACTTACAATCCTTTCGATGCCGCCGGTGCGATCCTTCTGCCTGCCCACGGCTCCTCGCGGAGGCTGTCGGTTGAAGAGTTGTCCCGGCTGCTACCTGAGAGCTCAACGCTCTTTACTCTTCGCTGCCATTTCGATGAAGGGGGTCCCTGGGCCGGCACGCGGGATCTTTTCAGGATGCTGCTACCCACGCTCGAATCTGCGGCTACGGACCTGCTGGCCAGGCACGATTACGAGCTGGTGCATGTGCTTCCCGACCTCAAGCCGAGGCTCGGAATCCGCAATCCGAGCCTGACCGATCTCGCCTCGAACGAGGAGCGTGTCCGTAACTATCCGGCCGACCGTGCGCTACGGATCGTACATGGCCTGATTGACTTGATGATCACGCTCAAAGAAGGCTCTGACGACACGGCACGCAAGACCTGGGTCCTTCTCTGCGTCGACTACGACTGTGCCGGTCACATCACGCAAACCTTCTTTCAGGAGCTTATGCGCCGGGCTGGAACGAGGCTGCACCTCCTGTTGATTCCCACGAGCGGTGCGGGCCATGTGCCAGACTTTTCACCGGCTCTTTCCCGTCGAGCCCTTCCCTTCGGCATCGAAGCGCCTGGAAGCCCCGAACCGCCCGACCAGGCCAAGGCCGCGGAGCTCGCAAGAGCGCTCGAAACGGAAGTCAGCGACACCTTGGTGAGCACAGGCCAAATCCCAGACTTGATCCGCCTGTGGAAGATCGCCAAGCGCCCAGACAAGACCTTCGAGTGGCGGTCCAAGGCGCTCCATGCGTTCAATACGCTGGGCCTCTATGCGGACGCCATCCGCTATGGCGAGCCGGCGCGCGAGTTTTTTCAGAGCACCGGCAGCCGCATGGTTGGAGGGCGTTGGGGAATTTTCTTCAAGCTTTTCATGTGCTATATCGCGACCAACGCCTTGGAGGCCGCCCAGCGAATCGCCGAAGAAGACGTCCTGACGGACCAGGGAGACGCTTCGGAAGCTGCCATGCGGATCCGTCTTTGCTACCTCATGGGGATGCTTCATGCACGCTACCTCCCGGTTCGAGACTTCGCCACAGGCGAACGCTATCTCGAGCTTGGGCTGACCTACCTTGAAAAGGCTTCTCTGCCGGAGAGCGAGCACTTCTTTCAGCTTGTGTTCAACCGGAACGGCTTGGCGATGGTCCGCAGCTTCCAGGGACGCCACCAGGAAGCGCTCGCTCTCTGCCGCGAAGGCTGGGAGCTGCTCGACAAGCATCTCGACCCCGGACAACATCGTTTGCACAGATCCGTGCTGCTCTACAACATGGCCCAAGTCTACGCCCAGATCGAATCTTTCGACCTCGCCATAGAGCACTACTCGGCGGCGATGCGAATGGATCCTAACTACTCCGAGTATTACAACGAGCGGGGTAACCTCCTGCTCAAGCTCGGGCGTCTCGAGGAAGCCTTTCAGGACTACCGGCGCGCCATTGAGCTCGGTCCCCCGTACTTCGAGGTGTGGTCGAACCTGGGCCAGTGCTGCCGCTTGCGTGGCCGAATGGACGAGGCGATCGCAGCCTACGACCGCTCCCTCGACCTACAGCCGAATCAGCCCATGGTCTGGTTGGTCCGCGCCCAGGCGCTCGAAGCTCTCGGCAGGCTGGATGAGGCGATTGCGACCTACAACTCGGCTCTACATCTGCAGCCCATGCTCTGGCCGGCATTTGCCGGCCGCGCCGTCCTCCTCTATGAGCAGGGCAAGGTGCATGAGTGTCTGGCGGATCTCGACCGAGCGGTCTCGTTGGCCCCCGAGGAGCCCGACGTTTATCAGAACCGAGCTGTGGCGTACGGCGACCTCGGCCGCCATCAGGAGGCCTCGCGCGACCTCCGGCGTTATCTCGAGCTGCGGCCCGACGCCGCCGACCGCGCCGAGGTGGAAGCGCGACTACGCGACCTGGCGTCCACTCTGGCGCCCGCCTCATCCTGAAACCCTGCTGGCGATGGCAGCCGAATCACTCATGTCAACTTTACGCTGAGGAGAGATCGATGAGAACGACGGTAACCTTTCTGGTCTCGATCCTGGGATTCTCTTTTGCCCCTGCCCTCATGGCTCAAGAGGCAAAGCTGGTCGGCCACTGGGAGGGCGCCGTCGTGCTCGCGGCCGCGGAACAGGAGGCCGACGTGGTGGTGGATTTCAACCGAGCGGGTGGACTGGTCAAAGGCCAGCTCGGGTTCCCGCTGAGCGCCGACGGCGTACATGAAGTCGGCGACTTGGTTGTCAAAGGATCTCACGTGAGTTTTTCCGTACGAGACAAGGACGGTGTCATCTCATCGTTCGATGGAGGTTTGTCGCCGGACGGAGCCAGCGTGCAGGGCACGATGAAGGAGAGCGGTAGGCCCATCCCTTTCACGCTGCGCCGCATCAATGCGACGCCCGCTCGGGAGGTCTCCACGTATAGGCTCCTCGGCGACGGGATTCAACTGAAGTCGGCCTTCAACGGCGATATCGGCAAGACTCGTATACTCTTGGTGCTCAATCCCGGGTCCTTCTCCTCGAAGATGGCGATGAGGGTTGTCCAGCGCTATGTGATGGAACAGATCAACGATCCAAACCTCCGCGTCTACATCGTCTGGATGGCTCCCGACATGCCGGATGTGGTCAAGGTGGTTCGGCAGAGCGCCTCGCTGGCCAAAGATCCGCGCGTCACCCACTTCTGGTCGACCGACCGGTCGCTGGTCAACGTCTTCGAGCCCATGCTGGCGTCTTACAAGCCGGTCTCCAACCCCTGCCTTCTCTTTGCGCCTGAAAAATCATGGACGGCGACCCCACCGGTACCCGATCGGGTTCGGCAGAGCTTCAAAGTCGGAGCGAAGAGCCCTTCGAAGCCCGGTCAGAAGCTCAATGGCATCGAGCTGGCGACGGATGTACAAATTTTGCTTGCGACGAAGAAGGGCCGTTAGAGTCAGAGAGAGGAAGTTGCCGGGGGAATGGAACAGCCCCGGCTCGCCTTGGGACACCCTGCTGCTCCGGTCCGGCACGCAGGAGGTGGCGAGGCTCCTCGTGCAGAATTGATCGGAGCGGCCCGCGGAGCTCAGGTCAAAGCCACTTCTGTGGCGCGGCGTCGAATTGTGCCTTGTCTGCGGGCGAGCAGAAGTAGTAGGTCTTGCCTTTGTAGACCGACTTCGGGGCCGTCGCTGCATCGACCTCCATCGAGCACACCGGACAGAGGGGATGCTCGGCGGTCGACTTGCGGTCTTCGGCGTAGGCGGCGTTCGATTCCGGATTCATCCAGCCCTGGCCCTGGTATTCCATCTGATAAGCGGTGCTCTTGGCGACTTCCCGGCCAAAGTAGCGCTCGACGACGCGGAGCGCGAGATCGATGCCGGAGGAGAGGCCGCCGGCAGTGGCGAGATTGCCGGCTTCGACGAAACGGGCCCCCCGCTTGAGCTGAACGTCCGGAAAATCATTGGCAAACTGCCGGTACGCTGCATGATGGGTGGTCGCGGCCTTTCCCGCCAGCAGGCCCGTTTTTGCCAACAAAAAGGCGCCGGTGCAGACCGACATGGTGACGTCCGTGGTGCGCGCCGCTTTTCGAACCCACTCCAGCATTGCCTTGCTGGGCTCGCTCTGCGCCGGAATGACGATCACCTTCGGCGGCGGTGCGCTGGCCAGGGTGTAATCGGGTACGATCTTCAGCCCGCCGCTCGCCTGGATGGGTTTCAATGTTTCGGCAACCGTGTAGAGCTGGAAGGGGTTGTCCATGTGGCCATGGACGGCAACGTCTTGGAAGACTTCCCAAGGTCCGCAGAAGTCGATGACCACCGCGCCTTCCGAGAGGAGGAAGGCGACGGGAATGCTGCCGTGTGGAGGCTTGAGCGGCGCCGCGACGGGGCCTGTGCCGGCAGCATGGGTTTCGAAGGCCGGCGACGACATCGCGGGTATCGCAGGTATTGCGGCCATGGCTCCGAGCGCTGCCGATCTCTGAAGAAACTCTCTTCGGTTCATTGGGTGTCCTCCTTGCCAAGAAGGATATGGTGGAGGGAATCCTCCGGCAGGCGAAATGCAGCGAACCGGACCGGCGATGCAGCGAACCGGATCAGCGGCGGCTCGTGGTGAAGAGGCGCTCGAAGTCTTCGCGCCTCGTGCGGCTCAGTCTCACCTGCGTTCCGCCGCCGAGCACCAGGGCGCAATCGCCACGGAACAGCGGATGAATCTCGCGCACACGATCGACGTTGACGATCGCCGAGCGATGAACGCGGAAGAATCGCTCCGGATCGAGCCTTTGCTCCAGATTGGCAAGGGTCTCGCGCAGAAGATGAGTCTTCGCGCCGACGTGGAGCGACGCATAATAGTCTGCCGCCTCGATCCAATCCACGTCCTCGGCGTTTACCACCAGGAGCCTCTCGCGTTGGCGGACGAGAAAGCGGCGCACGTACGGCGAGCGCTCGCGGACGAGCGCTGCGAGATGCGGGTCGGGCTGGCCGCTCCGCCGGGCGAGCTGTTCCTTCGCCCTGGCGAGAGCGCGCGCAAAACGTGCGTCGTCGAACGGCTTGAGAAGATAATCGATGGCATGTACGTCGAACGCACGGACGGCGTATTCGTCATACGCGGTGATGAAGACGACTGCGGGAACGGCCTCGGCGCCGACGGCTTCGAGGAGATCGAAGCCGTCGACCTCGGGCATCTGCACGTCGAGAAACATGAGGTCCGGAGAGGCGTTTTCGATCAGCTCGGCAGCCTCGGCGCCGCTGCACTCGCCGCAGATCTCGACGTCCGGATCCCGTTCCAGCAACAGGCAGACGGCTTTGCGGGCCCGTGGCTCGTCGTCGACGACGAGTGCGCGAATTTTCATTTCACGTGAGCTCCACGCAGGGAATCGACAGAGAGGCCAGAACGCCGCCGCCGTGTTCCCGGATTTCGAAATGGTGCGCCTCGCCGTAAAGCTGGCGCAGGCGCTCGCGCGTGTTGCGGAGTCCGATCCCCTCGCCCGGCCCGGGACGGAGCGTGCCGGAGTTGAACATTTCGATGCGCAGCTTGCCATCGCAGCGGAAGGCGCGCACGTTCACCGTGCCGGCGCCGGCGCTACGGGCGATGCCGTGACGAATGGCGTTCTCGGCGAGTGGTTGCAGGATGAGTGTCGGTACCGCGGCCCGGCGGACCTCGGGCTCGACGTCGACGCCGAAGGTCAGCCGGTCCGGAAAGCGTGAGCGCTGGATTTCCAGATATCGGCGCAACATGGCGCCTTCCTCGTCCAACGTCACGCTCTGCTCTCCGGCATGATCGAGCGTGTAGCGAAGCAGGTCGCTCAGGCCTGCGATCATGCCCACCGCTTCCGCTTGCTCGCCGGTGCGCACGAGCGAGCTGATCACGTTGAGCGTGTTGAAAAGGAAGTGCGGCTGGATCTGCAATTCGAGCGCATGGAGCCGCGCATTGGAGAGCGACGTTTCGAGTTGCGCGATATGGACCTGGCGCTCCCGCTCGCGGCGGATATAGTCGCCCGTGTACAGCGCGGCGATTACGCCGCCATAGAGAATGAGCTCGACCGGAAGCTGAGAAATCAGAAACCCGGCGACGTCGGCCTTTGAGAATTCGGCCGTCATCCGGTCGAAGGGACGCAGAGACACGGTTAGCTCGATCCAGTAGGCACCATGCGCGATGCCGAGGAGGAGCGCGACGCAGAGGTGGAGAAGGGCATTGCGCCGGCCCAGCGGGACGACGGGCCAGCGCCGGTTCAGCCCTACGATCACCACGGTGAATCCGAGCCACGGTCCCCACCCCAGCAGGTAATAGCCGAGAAGGCGCGGCACAGAGTGGCCATGCGTGATCATGCTGATCCACACCTGAAGACCGGTGAGCAGGCCAAAGAAGGTCCAGAATGCAGCGGCAGCGAGCCAACCAGCCTTGCGCGATGTCATCGACCGCCAGTGTCGCATGAGATGCGGCTTGCCGGCCGGGCGACCGCAGCGAACCGTGTCCTGCGTGCAGCGAACCGGCTGGCCGAATCGATCCTGGGCTCCCGGTTTTCGGCTCGGGCTTCCCAACGTCTGCGCCGGGCGTCAGAATAGCGAGACTATGAACCGCACTCCTCGCCTCGCGATCGTTTCCCTTCTCCTCTTCCCTCTCGTTCTGGCGCTCTGGCTCGCGGCGTCGCCCGTCGCGGCGCTGGACGTCATTTTCCTGGTCCGCCACGCCGAGAAGGCGGACGACTGGCCGGCGGCGCGCGATCTGGACGCGTTCCGCCCCCTGGCTCCGGCGGGAGCGGCGCGGGCCGAGGCGCTCGCGGTTCGCCTGAAGGGGGAGGGAATCGCCGCGATTTATTCGAGCCGCACCTCGCGGACCCTGGCCACGGGCGAGCCTCTGGCGAAGGCCACCGGCCGGCCCCTCATGGCCGACGATGCTTCCACTCGGCCCGCCGAGATGGATGGATTCCTCACCGCTCTGCGCCAGAAGCACTCCGCCGATCGCGCCGTGCTCATCGTCGGGCATGCCAACACCATCCCTGAGTTGCTGGTGAGGCTGGGAGCGAAACCGGACTGCTTCCAGCATCTGGGAATCACCGGCCAGCCAGGGAGTCTTATGACCGAGACCTACGACGGCCTGTGGCGAGTCGATCTCAAGAAGCAGGGTTGCGAGGCGATCGAGCGCGAGATGCTGGCGGCTGGAAAGTAGGACGACGCGCGTCAGCCTGCGCGCCAGGGCATTCTCGCCATCAGCCGGTGCCATCCTGAAGGCCGTCCATCTGTAGCCGTCGCCGTGTCCGGCACTGGAGGCGGCTCCGTGACCGGCCGTTGTGCAGCGCGGAGCCTCACATACAGCTCGGTGCCCTCGACGCTTCCCAAATGAATGGGAAAATCCGTTCCGTCATGGCCAACCGCGCTGATCGAGATCATGGATTCGCCCAACAGGGTGCCGCCTGCAGGATGTGCAACCCGGCACCCCCAACCCGCTAGAAAAGGCTCCGGCTGTCCGAAGAAGGCGCCAACATCGTCCCGGCGAAGATCCGCCGGTCCTTCGTAAACCAACGTCCCATCCAGCCGGACTCTCAATTGAGCGATGCCGGCGCCATAGGGATCTCGTGCCCAGCCACTCAAGCTGATGAAAGCACTATCGGCCGAGCGCTGGGCCGACTCCAGGTATCCAATCGGCTCATGGACCACGGGCTTCTGAGCGGATGCCTTATCGCAAGCGACGTACACATCTTGAAAGGACCACAACGCTCGCGGGAGCCGTACGCAGGTGAATCCGGGCGCTGCGTCCGACGCCGCCTGCCGGACGAAAGCCTCGTCGACCCAACTGGTTCCATAGCTCTCGCCGGGGAGCTCGCAGATCTCTGATGTCGGCTGATAGCGCGCGCCGTCGGAGCTCGGCTGAATCCCTTCCTCTTCACCATGGACACTGAAAATCAGCATTCCTCCGGGATTCAGGAGAGATGCGAGCTTCTTGAGCCAGAGGGTGAAAGTCGCCGGCGGCAAGTGGCTGAAGAACGACGAGGCCACGACACAATCAAAACGTTCATTGCAGACGAGGCCATCCGGCTCCGCGGACGACTGGAAGCCCTGAACGCCGAACCGCTCACGTTGAAACTTCACCCCATCCTCAAAAATGTCGGATACCCAAATTTGTTCCGGCGGCACGTGTTGGATCAGGAATCGTGTCACCCGCCCGAAACCGCTCGCAAAATCCAGCAGCCGGATGGATCGCACAGTCTCGCCAAAGTGCCAGGTCAACAGGCGATGGATAGTTCGCGAGGCGCTCCAGCCCGATCGGAAGTAGTCAAACCAGGCCGTCTCCCGGTGTTCCCAATGATGCCCCATAAAGAAACGGAGCATGTAGTCGTCGGGGTGAATGGCGGTGCATGGGAGCGAATGCCCCTGCAAAACATCGGATTGAAAGGCGGAAAGAAGCCGGCTGCGGCCGATGTCGATGGGCGATAGCTCTTGGATTTCCGTGGGTGCCATGGCCCGCGCATCCTAGTACAGACCGGCGATCTCCGCCAAGCCCCGGTCACGCGCCGATCTTCCAGATGAGCAGCCGTTCCCAGGCGAATCTCTGCCGGATTTGCCAGAGCATCCGCGCCGCTTTACTCGACGGTGGCCGCCCCACTCCCTGAAACATCTTTCGCCCCGGAAAGAATCGGGCGATGGAGCCTGCGTAGGAGTAGATGTGCTGGACGTCGTACTCCTGGCTGCTGGTACGACGAAAAACACGGGTGACCATAAGCTTCTGCAATCGGTCCGGGAGCGCCAGCAGGCCAGGGATTCCGAAGTGCGGATCACGCCGAAACAGATACTTCAGCCGTGGCGGCGTCGTCAACATGCACAGCCCCCCGGCGCGAAGGACGCGGATGATTTCACCGCCCAGCAGCGCTGGACGAGAAACATGCTCGATCGTTTCCAGACATAGGACGGAAGTGAACACGTCCTCCCGAAAGGGCAAGGCTTCACCGCTGGCGAGCACCTGTAGTATGCGCAGGCCTGCGTCGGAACCAAGGCGCTGGAGGCCGAGGTTGAGCTGGTGGTCCAACGCCACGACGGTCGTCCCGGCGAAGTTTGCAACGCCGAAGGACACTCCGCCGTTGCCAGATCCCAGGTCGAGGACGCGGACCGGCCCGCTGAATCGGGCCGTGAGAAACTCGCCGATCGCCCGGCCTTCGGTCAATCGGCCTGACGCAAACTTCAGGTCCTGCTCTTCGTGGGCAGATGCCGGGCGATGCGCCCGGTCCCCGATCCGCGCTTCGTAGGCAGCCTCGAGCCGTTGCCATGGAACTGTAGTATTCATCGGTGTTGCATCTCGACGGCCGGCAGTTTATCTCAGCACCGAGCATCCACGGCACCGGCTTTGACCTTCACTGCCGGCCGCTGTACATTCCCTGTACATGGGCCTGCTAAGCGACTCCGAGCGCGACTTTGCCACGGCGGTGGCGTGTCTCAGCTACGTCAATCCCTTCCTGGCCGAGCGGATCGAGTGGGAACGGCGGGCATTGGGCGCCGAGCATCTCCCGAGTGACGAGGTCTGGCATTCGCGGGGCGATCTGGCGGGGCAGAATCCCAACGAGGTGCGGATTGCCGAGCGCGCGGCGGCGCTTGCCGAGGGGCTGCGGGAGCGGCTGGCGAACGGAGCTCGCGCCACGGCGGAGGAGCTCGAGCTCTATCAGGACGTTGCGCTGTATCTCCTCTACTATCGTTACCAGGAGCGGCTCTACGCGATCCTCGTGGCCGCCAGCCGCCGGCCCGACTTCGGCTTCTATGGGGACTTCGCCGCCGATTGCGAGCGGTTCTTCGCGCCGGCCACGGGGCGCCGTCGGCCACGGCCCGATCCGGGCCATCTTTTCGCCTGCTTCTTTCAGATTCGCCGGGCGTTCCACCATACGTTTCACTCGATCGTCGGCGGCTCGATGCCGGCCGCCCGGCTGCGCGCCCAGGTCTGGCAGTCGATCTTCACTCACGATCTGCGGCGCTATCAGCGGGCTCTCTATCAACGCCTGGGCGATGTGACGACTCTCGTCACCGGCTCCTCGGGCACGGGCAAGGAGCTGGTGGCGCGCGCGATCGCCTTGTCGCGCTATCTGCCTTTCGATCCTGAAACGCGCAGCTTCGGCGAGCGTCCAGAAGAGTCCTTCTTTCCCCTCAATCTCTCGGCTCTTTCTCCGACGTTGATCGAATCGGAGCTCTTCGGTCACCGCCGCGGCGCTTTCACCGGCGCCGTCGGCGACCGCACGGGCTGGTTCGAGGTTTGCCCGCCGCTCGGCACGGTTTTCCTCGACGAGATCGGCGAGGTGGATTCCGCCATCCAGGTCAAACTGCTGCGGGTCCTTGAAACGCGCACGTTCCAGCGCCTGGGCGACACCCGGGAGCGGCATTTCCGCGGCAAGGTGGTGGCGGCGACCAATCGCGATCTGGACGTCGAGATGAGCGCCGGCCGCTTTCGGGAGGATCTCTACTACCGGCTCTGCGCCGACCGCATCGAGACGCCATCGCTCGCCGAGCGCGTCCACGATTCGCCGCGGGAGATCTCGGACCTCGTTCTGTTCCTTGCCGAGCGCCAGGTGGGCGAGGAGCTGGCGCCCGAGTTGGCGGGGGAAGTCGTCGCCTGGATCGACCGCCGGCTCGGCCGCGAATATCGCTGGCCCGGCAACGTTCGGGAGCTTGCGCAATGCGTGAGCAACATCCTGATCCGCGGTGAATATCTCCCCGCCGCCCGGGTTGCGGCCGTGGACCCGCGCCGGGCCGTGGCGGAGGAGATCCTCACGGGCCGCCTCTCGGCGGACGAGGTGCTGGGGCGCTACTGCACGCTGGTCTATGCCGAGACGGGGAGTTATCAGGAATCCGCCCGCCGCCTCGGGCTCGACCGCCGCACGGTCAAAGCGCGAGTGGAGCCGGCACTGCTTGCAAGGCTGCGGTCCGTTTGAAGTCGATGGATCGACGCAGACCCCTCACCACCCAACGGGTGGTGAGGGGACGCTTCTCAGGGAGCCTTGGGAGCCGCGGATTCCCTGGACAGTAGGGCTTCCAGCCGCTGGATGCGGGCCTCCTGCTGCTCCAGTTGATTCTTCTGCTGCGCAACCTGGGTGAGAAGCTCTCCGACCCGCGTCTGCTGCGCCTCCGCGTTGGCGTGCTGCTTCTGGACCTCGTTGAGGAGCATCGCGTTGATCCAATGGTACCGCACCGTCTGCGGCTGGCCCTTGGCGTCATATTGCACGAGCGCCGGGTAGACCTTCGCCACTTCCTCCGCGACGAGACCGTACTGGAGCAGGTGGGAGCCGTCGTCGACGCCCGCCTTGTAATGGAAGGTGACGGGGCGGAGCTTCATCAGATTCCCGCTCGCATCGCCCATGTCGCCGACGTCTTCCTTGTAACGAATCGAAGAGGTCACGGTGCCCAGTTGGCCGTTGCTGTCCACGAAGACTTCGGAACCGCTCGACACGGTGACGCCGTCCACGCCGGCCAGGAACGTCGCGGTCTGCGTGCTGGAGCCGATACGGATGGTGTTCGACTCATTTCCCGGGGCGTGGTTGCCGATGTCGATGTTGTTGCTGCCGCTGCCGATGTTGGTCCCGGCGGAGGCGCCGACGGCGATGTTGCCGGAGCCGGACGCATTGCCCAGGGCGTTGGCGCCGAGCGCCGTGTTGCTGCTGCCGGTGGTGTTGCCGAACAGGGCGTCGAAACCGACCGCCACGTTGGAGCCGCCGGTCGTGTTGTTGTTCAGGGCGGAGGCTCCGAACCCGGAGTTCGCACTTCCGGTCGTGTTGGCGTTCAGGGTGCTGCCACCGAGGGCCGCGTTGGCGATCCCCGTCGTGTTCGAGAACAGAGCGAACGAGCCGACTCCCGTGTTGGCGCCGCCGCTGGTGGTGGAGAAGCAGGCGTCGGAGCCGACGGCGGTGTTGTCCGATCCGGAGGTGTTGGAGGCCAGGGCGCTCTCTCCCAGCGCCGTGTTGCGGTTGCCGGTCGAAGCCCCGGGATTGCCCGCACCGGTGCCGAGATAGAGATCGTTGAAGCCGGCGGCATGGAGTGTCGAGACGCAGAGGAAGAGCGCGGTGAGCAGGACGAAAAGGTGCCACTTTGCGCGAATCGGTGTGTGTACCATGGCGAATCTCCTTGGTTGGTGCCTATGGCGGGTTGGTTACGCGGTGCCCCTTGGATCCTCACATGAGAAGACCCTACAACCAGCGGTGCGCGTCGTCGCTTGCAGCGAGCCGAGGAGGGAGCCGCCGCGAGAAGCCTTGATACGATCCCCCTCCGGTTTTTCCGCCGGCCCATAGGAGAGCTTTCGATGACGATGTCCTTTCCGAGTCTCCCGCAGTCCCCACGCACCCGCGGCCTGGCCGTGGGGCTCCTCGCTCTGATGACCGCTTGGGCGGCGGGCGCCGCTGAGCCGCCGAAGCCGAAAGCTCCCGCGCCTGCCGCGGGTGCCCCTGCCGGCGAGCCCACCGCCGAGCAGAAGTTCAAGAACATCAAGGTGCTGCGCAGCATGCCGGCCTCACAGATGATTCCCGTGATGCATCTTTTCGAGGCCTCTCTGGGAGTGTCCTGCGGCTTCTGCCACGTCACCGAGAACGACCAGTTCGAGCTCGACACGAAGGGGGAAAAGGAGACGGCCCGCGAGATGATCAAGATGATGATGGATATCAACAAGACCAATTTCGAGGGCCGGACCGTCGTCACCTGCAATACCTGTCACGGTGGCAAGGAGCATCCCGTGTCGGTTCCGCCGATCGGCCAGACGGCCACCGTCCAGGATCTCGGGCGCGGCACCCAGACGGGCGCCGTCTCCAGCCTCGGGACCATCAACCTCGCCCTGCCGGAGGCGCCGGGCACGACGCGGGAGAAGCTACCGAGCGCGGGGGAGATCCTCGATCGCTACATCGAGGCGCTCGGCGGCCGGCCGGCCCTGCTGGCGGTCAAGAGCCGGATCTCGCGCGGCACGCTGCTGCACGCGAAGGTGGTCGATCCGAATTCCGCGAAATCCGGGGTCGTCAACCGGGGCCAGGAGGATCCCCTGGAGATCACGCAGGAGTGGCCCGGGAAGGTGACAACGCTCCTCGGACCCCCGGACTGGCGCCTCGTCGAGAAGCTCGATGGCACGTCCGGAACAGTCGAGATGCCGAACAAGCAAACGCGGCCCATGACTGGATCGGAGATCGCCCGCTTCACAGCCTTGGGTGATTTGCGCTGGGACCTCGATTTGCAGGACCGGGCCGGCAAAATGCGAGTCGGCGCGAAGGACAGGATCGACGGACGGGACGTCTACGTCCTGCGCGCTCCGACGGCGGAGGGCGGTCGCGAGCTTCTGTATTTCGGCGTTCAGACCGGCCTGCTGCGGCGCCGCCTCGTGTACCGGCCGACGGTGGTCGGCAACGATCCCGAGCAGACGGATCTGGAGGATTACCGTCCGACCGGCGGCACTCCGGGAGGCGTCAAGGTGCCGTTCGTCGTCAAGGTTTCCTACCTCGACGACAACCATCTCGGAACCACCCGCAGGCTGACCGAGGTGCGCGACAACGTCGCGCCGTAGGGGGGGCTCCGTCTCCCTCCGGTCTGCTCGGCGCACTGTTCCTAGAGGAGTTGGCTCGCCGGCGCTCCCATTCCGGATCGCCGCGAGCCACTGTCCTCTGAAAGGAGCGAAGGGATGGAGATTTCGAGGCCTCTGATTCGTTCAGCCGTGCTTGGAGCCCTGATCGTTGCTCTCATCGGCGGTGTGCCTGCCTTTGGCGCGGACGTCATCCACAACGGAGTCGATCTGTGGATGACGGTCGCCGGGTTCGCGCAGACGAGCTTCGCCGACCAGCCCATTCCGGCGGGCTTTTTCTGCGAGGGCTCGCAGCCCTTCACCGGCAAGATCGTGTTCAAGGGCGCACCTTTCGCGGCAGTCCCGGCCGACAGCCTGGGCGGTATCGACACCGCGGTGCGCCGGCTCGACGACGCGGCGTTCAACGACAAGGGGGAGGCGACGACCCGTATTCAGTTGCTGGCGCTCTCGCTCGCGAGCGTCAAGCCGGTCGAGACGAGCTGCGGCAGCTATGACGTCGCGGTGAGCCTTGCCGGCGAGCAGCCGGTCACGACGATGCGCATCTTCCGGACCGAGGCGCTGGGGGGCACCTACTCGGCGCCGTTGGCCCTCAACGTCAAGGCCGTGTTCACGCCGGTCAACGGCGACAAGAGCGGCCGGCGCGAGGTGACCCGCCGCATCGAGCTGGGCCCGGGCAGCCGCTCGGTGTGGGCGTACGTGAAGGCGCCGCAGTATCCGGCCGGCGTCAAGATCGACACCAACGGCGACGGCCAGCCGGACACCGTGCTGCCGGCGTCCTCGAACTTCCTCGCAGGCGTGTCTCCGGCCGTGCTCAAGGGTGAGCCGGCAAGGCCCAAGATGGCCGTCTCCACTCCCGCCTCGCCGGTGTCGCCGCAGCCCAGGTGCCCGATAGGGCAGTGCGCCTACCAGTCCTGCCACTGCGATCTCTACAGTACGGATCCCCATCAGTCCAACTCAGGGTGCGATCATCTGCACTGCGTTTGGGTTTGCGTCGCCTGCACGGCCCAGCAGCAGCCGGTGCCGACAGACCCCTTCCAGACGGATTGATCCCCATTGATCCTGAGGGTGGCGGCCACCGGCCGCCACCCCGGGAATCTCGAAAATCAACGAGTAGTGGTCGGGGTGCCGCAGGCGTCCGAAGGGCGGACGATCGTGTCCTTGATCGGTATCGTCAGGGAGCCTCCGTAGACCTGTTCCAGCGTCGGGACGCCGAGCGGTTGGAGGGTTTCGCGGCGGATCTGCAGTTTGCGGTGAGCCTTCTTCATCGGGGATCTCCTTCTGAATGGGGGCGGCATGCCCGCTTTCCTTTACGCAGGAAGGGGCCTTTTTGGCTTACCGGCGCGAGTAGTATTCTGGGACTTCCCCGGCTCACAAGAACCGGTTTCCCAACCTCTAGATGCTCTTGCTGGGCGTGCTCGTCATGCGCTATAATGCGCATGGATTTGCCGAGACCGCGACCATGCCCCACGACCACGAACACCGCGAAAGCCGCCAGCAGGAGATCCTGGCGATCCTGGATAGCCACCGGGTGAGGAGCCAGGGGGAGCTGGTGGAGCTGCTGCGCGAGCGGGGCATCGCCGTCACCCAGTCGAGCGTCAGCCGCGACCTCCGGGACCTCGGGATCGCTTGGATGGGCGGCCGGTATGCCCGACCGTCGGAGCATGCCGAGCGCGATCCCGGCGTGGCCGAGGTCTCCAACTTCCTGCGCGGCGTCAAGCCCTCAGGACCCTATCTCACCGTCGTCTTCACCATGGCCGGGGCGGCACAGGCCGTGGGTCTCGCCATCGACCGGGCCGGCTGGCCGGAGTTGGTGGGGACCATGGCCGGCGACGACACCGTCTTCGCGGCGACCGCCTCTGCTCGCGATCAGCGGCGCCTCATCCAGAGGCTGGAAGCCTTCCTCAAGGAGGGGTAGACCATGTCCGACCCCATCGTGCTCGCCTTTTCGGGCGGGCTGGATACGTCATTCTGCATCCCGTGGCTCGCCGAGACCTGCGGCCGGCCGGTGGTCACCGTAACCGTGGACACCGGCGGCATCAATACGGCGGCGGCGCAGGCGCTCGCCGAGCGGTCCCGTGCTCTCGGCGCGGTCGACCACTTCCTGGTGGATGCCCGGGACGCGTTCTTCCAGCAGGTGCTGCGCTTCCTGATCATGGGCAACGTCCGCCGCGGGCAGGTTTATCCCCTCTGTGTGGGGGCCGAGCGGGTGATCCAGGCGCAGGAGGTGGCGAAAGCTGCGGAGCGGCTGGGCACGCTGACGGTGGCGCACGGCTCGACGGCCGCCGGCAACGACCAAGTGCGCTTCGAGGTGGCTCTGCGTACGCTGCGGCCCGGGCTCGAGATCCTCGCGCCCGTGCGGGACACCCCCCGGCCTCGGCCGGAGCAGGTGGCCTACCTGGAGGCGCGGAATCTTCCCGTCCCCTCCTTCGGCGCCGCCTACTCCATCAACCGCGGCCTCTGGGGCGTGACGATCGGCGGCAAGGAGACCCTGGACACGGTCGCGTCGATCCCTGAGTCCGCCTGGGTTCTCACGAAGGGCGCGTTCGACGCGCCTCTCGCGCCGTCGCGTCACGGGATCGCTTTTCGTCAGGGCGTTCCGGTAGCCCTGGATGGTGAGGATCTCTCGCCCGTCGTGCTGATCGAGAAAGTGGAGACCCTGGCCGCGGGCTATGGCATCGGCCGCGGCATTCACTTGGGAGAGACGATCCTCGGCATCAAGGGCCGTGTCGCGTTCGAGGCTCCCGCCGCCGAGGTGCTGCTGACGGCCCACCGGGAGCTGGAAAAGCTCACCTCGACGGGCCGCCAATCACGGATGAAGGAGACCGTCTCCGCCGTCTATGGCGACTTGGTACACGAGGGACAGCACCTCGATCCGGTGTGCCGCGACATCGAGGCCCTGCTCCTCTCCTCGCAGGAGCGGGTCACGGGCGAGGTCCATCTTCTTCTCCGTCCCGGACAGGTGTTCGTCGAAGGAGTCGCCTCTCCCTTCTCGTTGCGGGATGCCTCGCGGGGCGTCTACGGCGAGGCTGCGGGCGAGTGGACGGCGGCCGACGCGCGGGGCTTTTCGCGGATCGTCGCTCTGCCCGGTGAGCTGTACGCCAGGATGGAGGGAGGGACCTCGTGAAGACCGTGCTTCTCGACAAGATCGCCTCCGTCACCCGCGCCTGCCAGCTCAAGCGGGAGGTGCGGCTGAGCGCCGACATTCCCTGCGAGGAGGGAGTGGTGGTCGCCGTGCGGGTGAAGAACGACAAGACCACCTACAGCCAGCTCGAGCTGCCCAGCGGCCGCATGGCCCAGGTGAAGAAGGGGGACGTCGTGGCCGGAGCGCTCGGCCATCGCCACGCCCTGTTCGGCTACTCGGGCCATCTGCCCACGCGGCTGGCACCGGGCGACACGATCCATCTGCTCAACATGGGGGGCGTGCTGGGGATCTGCGATTCGGTGAATCCAGACCTGGGGCAGCCCTTCGAGTGCGAGGTGCTGGGAGCGGTGCTGCACTTTCCTTACCTAGGGGAGCGGATCGGCGTCGCCGCGCGCATCGGCGGCGAGGTGCTGGATCTCGGGGCTCCGCTCGACGCGGCGGGCGTGCCGGTCGTGGCCCTGGTCGGCTCCTGCATGAACTGCGGCAAGACCGCCGCCGCCTGCACGCTGGTGCGCCATCTCAGCCATGGCGGTTTCACCGTGGACGGCCTCAAGTCGACCGGAGTCTCGCTACGACGGGACACGCTGGCCATGGAGGATGCCGGCGCGCGCGCGACCGGGCTCTTTACAGATCTTGGAATCGTCTCCACGACTCCGGCCAACGCGCCGGCCGTGACGCGGACCTTGATCACCCGCCTGGCCGCTTCCCGGCCTGACGTCATCGTGGCCGAGCTCGGGGACGGCCTGCTGGGGGCCTATGGCGTCGCGGCCATCCTGGAGGATGCGGAGATCCGCGCCGCCTTTAGTGCGGTGGTGCTCGCCGCCAATGATCCGGTGGCGGCCTGGGGAGGCGTGCGCATGCTCCGCGAGCGCTTCGGCATCGAGCCGGCGGCGGTCACCGGTCCGGCCACGGACAACATCGCCGGCACGGAGATCATCGAAGAGGCGCTGGGGGTGCCGGCCATCAACGCCCGCACGAACGGCGAGAAGCTGGCCGCCCGGGTTCGGGAGGTTCTGGGACTAGGCGTTCCGGCGGCGGAAGGGGTGGCCCGGTGAACGAAGCGGTCCCCACCCTTGTCCTGGGAGGCACCGGCTACGTGGCCGGCGAGCTGTTGCGGCTTCTGGCCGGCCATCCGCATCTGCGCCCCTTCGCCGTGCTCTCGGAGAGCCAGGCGGGAGGAAAGGTGGAGACCGCCTTCCCCCATCTCGCGGGCTGCTTTCCGGAGCTGACCTTTTCGGATCGGAAAGAGCTGCCGGCGTTGATCGCAGAGAAGGAAAAGCTCGCCGTCCTCTGTGCCGCGCCACATGGAGCCGCGGCACCTCTCCTCGATGAGCTGCTCACCGTGGCCGAGCGGGCCGGAACGGCCGCCAAGGTGGTGGACATCTCCGCCGATTTCCGCTTCGCGGACGCCACGGCCTATGAGCAGGTGTATGGCCATGCCCACGGCGCGCAGAACCGTCTGACCCAATTCCGCTGCGCCGTGCCCGAGCACCTCGCCGAGACGCCGGGAGATCATGTGGGCCATCCCGGCTGCTTCGTGACCGCGACGCTGCTGGCCGTGGTGCCGCTGCTGAAGCTCGGGCTGGTGGAGCCGCGCCTCTCGGTGGTCGCCATCACCGGCAGCACCGGCGCCGGGCGAACTCCTACGGCGACCACCCATCACCCGGCGCGGCGGAGCAACGTCTTCGCCTACAACCCGCTCAAGCACCGCCACGAGCCCGAAATGCGGGCCCTGGCACTGGCAGCCTCAGGGTGCGACGCCGAGATCCACTTCGTTCCCCAGGCTGGGCCGTTCGCTCGCGGAATCTATGCCACGATTCAGGCCCGCCTCGCCAAGGCCGCGACGGCGGAGGAGATTCGGATGGCCCTCGCCGATTTCTATGCCGGATCGCCCTTCGTGGACATCCTCGCCGATCCGCCCCGGCTTCAGGACGTAGTGGGAACGAACCGCGCGCGCCTCTCCGTGGCCGCCGACGGCGATCACCTGGTGGTCTTCTCGGCGTTGGACAACCTGGTGAAGGGCGCGGCCGGCGGGGCGATCCAGTGGATGAACCGCTTGCTGGGATTCCCCGAGACGGCGGGTCTCGTGGTGCCGGGATTGGGCTGGATATGAGCAGCCCCTCATCACCCCGGCCCTCTTCTCCCATCGCCCTCCCCCCAACCGGGAGAAGAGGGAGCAAGACAAGAACGCCCCAGGGGTACCCCTCTCCCGGGGAGGGGGATGGGGTGGTCGGGAGAGGGGCAGGGGTGAGGGTCCTGGGTGGGGGAAAGGTGACTCAAGGAGATACCAATGAATGATACCGATACCGCTGTCGCAACCGTTCCCCAGGCCGAGATCGACGAGGCCCGGTGGCTGCTGCCCGTCTATGCCCATACCCTGATCGAGCCGGTCTGGGGCGAAGGGATCACCGTCCACACCCGCGACGGACGCGAGCTTCTCGATTTCTACGGCGGCCACGCCGTGGCTCTCTTGGGCTACCGGCATCCCCGGCTGCTGGCGGCGTTGGGGGGCCAGGCCGAGGAACTGTTCTTCCAGAGCAACTCGGTGCCCCTGGCCGTCCGCGCCCGGGCGGCGGAGCGGCTCGTGCACTTCGGGCCCGCGGGTCTGACGCGGGCCTTCCTGGTCAACAGCGGCGCCGAGGCGAACGAGAACGCCCTGCGCCTCGCTTTTCGCCATACGAAACGAAACCGCGTCGTCGCGCTGGAGGGCTCGTTCCATGGGCGCACCGCCGCCGCCGCCGCCGTCACCTGGAAGTCGCAGGGCTGGTATGGCTTTCCGCGCACTCCCTTCGACGTCACGTTCGTGCCACGCAAGGACCTCGACGCCCTCCGCGCCGCCCTGGGGCCGGACGTGGCGGCGGTCATCCTGGAGCCCGTTCAGGGAATGGGCGGCGCGATCGAAATGGGGGCGGAGTACCTATCTGCCGTCCGCGAGCTCACCCGCGAGGCGGGAGCGTTGCTGATCTTCGACGAGGTGCAGTGCGGCATGGGACGGACGGGCCAGCCCTTCGCGGCCCAGACCTACGGCGTCCCGCCGGACCTCCTCACGACGGCCAAAGGCATCGCCGGCGGCTTCCCGGCCGGCGCCGTGCTGGTGAGCGACGCGGTGGGGCAGGGTCTCAAGCCTGGCGACATGGGGAGCACCTTCGGCGGCGGCCCCTTGGCCTGCGCCCTGATCGAGGCCGTGATCGACGCCATCGAGCAGGATGGCCTCCTTCCTCGCGTGCGGAAGCTGTCCCAACTCATCCGTGAGACGTGCCAGGTGGGGCCGGTGACGGGAATCCAGGGCGAGGGCTTCCTCCTCGGCCTGCGGACCACGCGGCCGGCTCGGGCGATCGTCGACGAGCTGCTGACGAAGGGAATCCTCGCCGGGACAAGTGGCGATCCCAACGTCGTCCGTCTCCTACCTCCTCTGGTGCTGGAGGAGGCTCACGTCGCGAAGCTGGCCCAGGCACTGTCCGAGGTCCCGGTGTGAAGAATTTCCTCGATCTCGCGGCGCTCGGGCCGGAGGAGGTCACGGACCTCCTCGCCCTGGCCACGCACCTGGAGCGCTCTCCGGAGCCGAAGGCGCTCAGCGGGAAGATCCTCGCGCTCCTCTTTTTCAATCCGTCGCTGCGCACCCTCGCCTCGTTTCAGGCGGGGATGGCCCGGCTGGGCGGCCGCTCGTTCGTCATCTCACCCGGACAGGGGACGTGGATCCTGGAGACCCGCGACGGCGTAGTGATGGACGGTGCCGCCGCCGAGCACGTGCGGGAGGCGATTCCCGTGCTGGCCTCCTACGCCGACGCCCTGGGCATCCGCTCCTTCGCGAGCGGTACGGATCTGGCGGCGGACCTCGCCGATTCAAGCTTTCTGAACATGGCCGACGTCTGCCCCGTGCCGCTGATCAACCTGGAGTCGGCCGTCAATCACCCCTGCCAGGCCCTGGGGGACTGGAAGACGATGGACGACCTGAAGATTCCATCGCACGGCGGCCGGTTCGTCCTCTCCTGGGCGTGGCACCCGAAGCCGCTGCCGCTGGCGGTGCCGGCGGCGGCCGTCCACATGGCGGCGGCACGGGGAATGGACGTCACCGTTCTCCGTCCCGAAGGGTTCGGACTGCCGGAGCCGGTCATGGCCCGGGCTCGAAAGGCGGCGGCGGCCTCCGGCGGCTCGCTACGGGAAACGGCGGTCCGGGCCGAGGCCCTGGAGGGAGCGCACGTGATCTACGCCAAGTCGTGGACCTCGCCCCTCCACTACGGCAACCTCGAGACCGAGGCAGCTTTCCGAGCCGGCCTGCGGGACTGGTGCGTGGGCGACGACTGGTTCGCCACCGCCGCGCCGGCCTGCCGCTTCATGCACTGCCTGCCGGTGCGGCGCAACGTCGTAGTGTCGGATTCGGTGCTGGACGGGCCGCGCAGCGTGGTGGTCCACGAGGCGCGCAACCGCATGTGGGCGCAGATGGCGGTGCTCTACCGCCTGCTTCGGGGATAAAGGAGAACAGCGATGAAAGACGTCGGACAGCGGACGGCCGAGGCCACGGCCCTGAAGCATGCCGTGCCGTACATCCGGATCTTCAAGGGCAGGACTTTCGTCCTCAAGGCCGGGGGCGGAGCTCTTGAGCGCGAAGCCACCGCCCGCGCTCTCGTCGAGCAGGTGGACGTGCTGCACCAGGTGGGCATCCGCGTCGTCCTCGTGCACGGCGGCGGCACTCAGTCCACCGACCTGGCCCGGACCCTGGGCGCCGAGGCCCGCTTCGTCGAAGGGCGGCGGGTGACGGACGAGAAGGCCCTGGAGGTCGCCGCCATGGTGCTCAACGGCGCGGTCAACACGCAGCTCCTCGCCGTCTGCCGCAAGGTCGGATTGCCGGCGGTGGGAGTCTCGGGCGTGGACGCCGGGCTCATC
Organism: Thermoanaerobaculia bacterium; assembly: GCA_035996875.1. Classification (GTDB taxonomy): domain Bacteria; phylum Acidobacteriota; class Thermoanaerobaculia; order Multivoradales; family UBA5704; genus DATARR01. Next base: position 49,506 of record DASYJD010000069.1, on the reverse strand, counting down.
CAGGCCCGCAAACGGCCGCCGGTGCGGGTTGGAGACGAGCTGGTGGATTACGGCTTCGTGGGCGACATCGCCGCCGTCGACCCGAAGGTTCTTATCTCCCTTTTGGACGCCGGCTACGTGCCGGTGGTGAGCCCGCTCTCGGCGGCGGACGACGGCACGCTGCTCAACATCAACGCCGACACGGTCGCCTCGGCCCTGGCCGTGGCGCTCAAGGCCGAGAAGCTCCTATTCCTCACCGGCGCCGCGGGCATCCTCGAAAGGGCGGACGATCCCGGCTCGCTAGTCTCCTACACCGACCTCGCCGGTCTGCGCCGGCTGCGGGACGAAGGCGGCCTCGTGCGCGGCATGCTGCCCAAGACCTCGGCCATCGAGGCCGCTATCCACGGCGGTGTGCGGCGGGTGCACATCCTCTCCCACGACCTGCCGGACGGCCTGCTGGCCGAGGTGTTCACCAACGAGGGGGTGGGGACTCTGGTGGTCGAAGATGTCGACGCCCTTTCTCCGGCCGAGCAGGCCGCAGGGCAGCTTCCGCTTCCGGTCTTTTCCGGCGGAGCTTCCTAAAGATGCTTCCGGAGCGCGAGATCCTCGCCCTGCACCGGGAGATCACCGGCATCTGCTCGATCTCCGGGGAAGAGGCTAGGCTGGCTGATTTCATGGCCGACCTGCTGGCCCGCAATGGCATCGCTGCGAAGCGGATCGGCAACAGCCTCCTCGCCACCCTCGGCCGCGGCCCTCTGCTTCTCCTGGATACGCACCTGGACACCGTGCCGCCGGCCCCGGGCTGGACGCGGGACCCTTGGGACGTGGAGTCGGTCGGCGGCCGGGTTTACGGGTTGGGTTCCAACGACGCCAAGGCGGCGGTGACGGCCATGGCCGTGGCCTTCCTCGCGTTCCGCGAGGCGGACCTGCCGTTCACCCTGGCCCTGGCCCTGGTGGAAGGGGAGGAGACGCGTGGCACAGGCACCGAGGCCGTGCTCGCCGAGCTGGCTCGCCGCGGTACGCCGCCGCACGCCGCCCTGGTGGGCGAGCCCACGGGGCTCGACATCGCGGTGGCGCAGAAAGGGCTCATGGTCCTGGAGCTGATCACCCACGGCGATGCCTGCCACGCGGCTCACGCCGCTGCCCTGGGAGCCAAGAACGCGGCCCGCCGCCTGGCTCACGATCTTGTGGCGCTGGAGCGGGTGGACTTCGGCGCGCCGCATCCGCGGCTCGGCCCCATCACTCTGGAGCCCACGCAGCTCCGGGCCGGTACAGCCCGCAACGTGGTGCCGGGCGAGGCCGTGGCGCTGCTGGATGTCCGCACCACGCCGGCCCTGGGCCGCCGCGAGGTGGTGGAACGGATCGAGAGGCTGGTGACGGGCGAGGTGCGCGTGCTCTCCGACCGCCTGCTGCCGCGGGAGACCTCCGAGAGCGAGCCGCTGGTGGCCGCCGCCCTGCAAGCCCGGCCCGAGGCACGGCTCTTTGGCTCCTCCACTCTGTCGGATCTGGTGTTCATGGAGGGTATTCCCGCTCTCAAGTGCGGTCCCGGCCGGACGGAGCGCTCCCACACATCGGACGAGTTCGTGCTGGAGAGCGAGATTCTGGACGGCGCCCGTTTCTACACCCGTTTTGTGCGAGCATACGCGGAGATGCGAGAAGAGGAAGCCGCGTGAGCCGTCTTTGGGACAAGGGCGAGCCGTTGGACGATCGCGTCCTGCGGTACACCGCGGGCGAGGACCACCGGCTCGACGCCCGCCTCGTGCCCTATGACGTCCGCGCCTCGATCGCCCATGCCGAGATGCTCCACGAGGTGGGGCTCCTGGCGGCGGGAGATCTGGAGGCCATCCGCTCCGGCCTCGAGGAGCTGGAGGAGGAGCACGCCGAGGGAGCCTGGGAGATCGCGCTGGAGGACGAGGACGTCCACACCGCTCTGGAGACACGGCTGACGGAGCGGATCGGTGAGGCCGGAGCTCGCGTCCATCTCGGCCGCTCGCGCAACGACCAAGTGCTGGCCGCCGTGAGGCTCTACCTGAGAGACGCCGTCGCCGCTCTCGCGACGGGAGCTCAAGAAGTGGCGGCCGCTCTGGACGGGCTGGGAGAGCGGGAATCCGAGACGGTCCTCCCCGGCTACACCCACCTTCAGCAGGCGATGCCCAGCTCCGTCCTCCTCTGGGCTTCGGGCTTCGCGTCCGAGCTGCGTGACGACGCCCTGGGAATCGAGGCCTGCTCACGCCGCATTGAGAAAAACCCTCTGGGATCAGCCGCGGGTTACGGCGTCCCCCGCTTGCCGCTTGATCGCGAGACGACCCGCCGCAAGCTCGGCTTCGCCGAGATCCAGGAGCCGGTGACGGCCGTCCAGCTCTCGCGGGGCAAAGCGGAATCCCAGGTTCTCTTCGAGCTCGCCCTGCTGATGCAGGACCTCGGCCGGCTCGCCGCGGACCTCGTCCTCTTCGCGACCGCCGAGTTCGCCTTCGTGAGCCTGCCGGCGGGGATGACGACGGGCTCCTCGATCATGCCCCAGAAGCGGAACCCGGATGTCTTCGAATTGGTCCGTGGCCGCACCGCCACCGCCCAGGCCTGCCTCTTCGAGGCCTTGAGCGTCACTGCCAAGCTTCCTTCCGGTTACCACCGGGACCTCCAGCTCCTCAAAGCCCCCCTGTTCCGGGGAATCGACCTCGCCACAGAGACCCTCGCCATCCTCACCGCCGCCCTCCCCGAAGTGCGATTCCATCCCGAGCGAATCCGTTTGGACCCTGGGCTCAACGCCGCCGAGGAGGCCTACCGGCTGGTGATGGAGGAGGGGATTTCGTTCCGGGAGGCGTACCGGCGGGTGGGGGAGCGATTCAAGCCGCACTGAGAAATCCTCACGTCCGATTACGGGTCGTGCCACCATCCGCCCTGTTACCGCCTCTTCAAACTCAAGCCTGGCGGGCACTTGCAAGATGAGCACTAGTTTTTCCGTCTTTATAGGGTATGGAAAAACGAAAAGCGGTACCCAAGGGCGGAGCTTCAGGACACGACCGGGGCTACAAGCGGCTCTTCTCCCATCCCACCGCGGTAGAGGAGTTGTTGCGGGGATTTCTCCGCGAAGACTGGGTGGAGGAGCTGGACTTCTCCAGCCTCGAGCGAGTGGGCAACAGTTTCGTGTCGGATGATCTTCGCGAGCGCCACAGCGATCTCATCTGGCGCCTGCGGTTCAGGGGAGAGAAGAAGGGGTGGTTCTATCTCTACCTGCTGCTCGAATTTCAGTCCACTTCTTACCACTTCATGGCGGCGCGGATGCTCGGCTATGTGAGCTTGCTGTTCGAGGACATCATCCGCAAAGAGAAGCTGCGGGCGGGCGATCGGCTTCCGGCCGTGCTTCCCTTGGTGATCTACAACGGCAAGCGGCCATGGCGGGCGCCGACGGCGCTGGGAGATCTCTACGTGCCGGTGCCGCCCGGACTTCGGCGTTGGTTACCGGAGCTGAGCTACCTCCTCCTCGACGAGGGCCGGCTGGATCTGGAGCAGCCGAGGCTGGCTGACAACCGAGTGGCCAACCTGTTTCAGATCGAGACCTGCGAGAACCCCGTGGAGATGGCTGAGCTCGTGGAGCGACTGGACGGCTTGCTGCCCGAGGAGAAGGATCCGGCTCTGCGTCGCTCGTTTACGATCTGGGTGGATTCTTTGCTCAAAAGGACTTTCCCTGGCGGTAGAATTCCCTCGTTGGGAGACTTGGAGGAGGCAGCCGTGTTTGAAGAGAATATGCGGGCTTGGGAGAAAAAGACTCGGAGGGAGGAGCGCCAGGAAGGGCGTCAAGAGGGTGAAGTCTTGGGAATGAGAAAGCTCCTCTTGCAGGTGATGACCCAACGCTTCGGGCGTCTGCCGATGCGAGTTCGCCAGCGGGTGGAGGAGATCTCATCTGCCCAAGAGCTCCGCAAGCTGGCCCGGAAGGCGCTGGTGGCGGGCTCAGTCCAAGACATGAAGCTCGTCTGAGCGAATCGTCCTGCCTCGGATAGGCTGTCGACAAATCGACACTCCGTCGATTTATCGACAGCGCATCAAGTAGATTGGCGCGTCCGACTCTCCTCCAAATCCTGATCCCACAGTAATTTCCTTCTGCGCTCGCCACTGTCTCTTCCAGGAGATCCAGACCATGACCCGCACCGCCCTCTTCACCGCCGCACTCGCCATGGTGTCCCTGGCGGGGTGCCGCGGAGATGCGAAGGACCCCAACCTCCTCACGGCTTCGGGCCACGTGGAGGCCACCGACGTCCGCCTCGCCACCAAGGTCGCCGGCCGGCTGCAGGACTTCGGTCTCCAGGAGGGGGACGCGGTGAAGGCTGGTGAGGTTCTGGCCCGCATCGACACGACGGATACCGTCCTCGCCCTGGCGCAGGCTCGCGCGGAACGCCAGCAGTCCGCGGCGGACCTCCAGCTCCGGCGAGCCGGCTCGCGCAAAGAGGACATCGCCGCCGGCGCCGCCCAGGTGTCCCAGGCCGCGGCGGACCTCGAGGGCTCCCAGAAGGATCTCGACCGGATGCAGGGGCTCCTCGACCGCGGCTCCGGCACTCCCAAGTCCCGCGACGACGCCCGCACCCGTCGCGACATGGCCGCCGCACGCCTCAAGGGAGCGCGGGACACCCTGGCCAAACTGAAGAACGGCAGCCGGCCGGAGGAGATCGACTCGGCTCGCGCCCGCGTCGGGATCTCCGACGCCCGCATCGCGCAGCTCGACCAGCAGATCAAGGACGCCACGGTCGTCAGCCCCACGGCCGGCGTGGTGACGGAGAAGATCGCCCAGGCCGGCGAGCTCCTCCAGGCCGGCTCGCCGCTGTGCGTGGTCACCGACCTCGCCGACGCCTGGCTCACCGTCTACGTGGGCGAGCCGGATCTCGGCCGCATCCGTATCGGCCAGGAGGCGGACGTGGTCACCGACGACGGCCAGCGCCGCAAGGGGCACATCACCTTCGTGGCCTCGCAGGCCGAGTTCACCCCCAAGAACGTGCAGACCCGCGACGAGCGCGTGAAGCTCGTCTACAAGGTCAAGGTCGGCCTCGACAACAAGGACGGCCTGTTCAAACCCGGCATGCCCGCCGAGGCCCGGTTCCATGTTGCAGCGCCCGCCGCGCCGGCTGGGAAGGCCGCGCGATGAGCGCCGATTCAACGGATTCAATCGTCGTCGTCCAGGGAATGACCCGGCGGTACGACAAGATCGTCGCCGCCGAGGACGTGACGTTCGAGGTCCGCCGCGGCGAGATGTTCGGCCTCATCGGGCCGGACGGCGCCGGCAAGACGACGACTCTGCGGGTCGTCCTCGGCCTTCTGGCTCCCAACGCCGGCACCGTCCGTACCTGCGGCTTGGAGCCGGTGAAGCAGGGAACCCAGCTCTCCCAAAAGATCGGCTATCTGTCCCAGCGCTTCTCACTCTATGGCGACCTGACGGTGGACGAAAACATCTCCTTTTTCGCCTCGATCCACGGCGTGAAAGGGTGGAAGCCGCGCCGCGACGAGCTGCTCGACCTGCTGCGCATGACGCCCTTCCGCGGCCGGCTGGCGGACCGCCTGTCCGGCGGCATGAAGCAGAAGCTGGCCCTGGCCTGCACGCTGATCCACACCCCGGAGCTGCTGGTGCTGGACGAGCCCACGACCGGCGTCGATCCCGTCTCCCGGCGCGACTTCTGGAAGATCCTCGCGCACCTCCAGCGGGACGGGCTGACGCTGCTCGCGACCACTCCCTATCTGGACGAGGCCGAGCGTTGCCAGCGCATCGCCCTGATGGACCACGGCCGGCTGCTGACGGTGGACGCCCCCGCCCACCTCAAGCAGGAGTCTGGGGAGGCCATCGTCGAAATCCTGGCCCGGCCCAAGCGTCAGGCGACGGAGCGCCTGCGGGAGCAACCGGAGGTGGCCGACGTTCAGTCCTTCGGCGAGCGGCTGCACGCCACTCTCAAGGGAGTGGGTAGAGACGGCGCCGAGGCCGCGGCCTCGCGCCTCGCCGCCGATCTCAAGGCCCAGGGCATTGAGGTGGAGTCCGCCCGCCCGGTGCTGCCGACCTTGGAAGACATCTTCATCGCGCGCATCGAGGCCGCCAAACCGGAAGCCGCGGCGGCTGTAAGGTGAATACTCTATGAACCCCAGGATCTTTCTTGCTCTTCTGACTGTCTTGACGGTAAGGATGGTTTTCGCCGAGCCGGCCACCGTCCGCCTCACCCTGGCCGACGCTCTGGAGCGCGCTCGGGCCAACTCACCTCGATTGGAATCTCTCTCCGCCCTGGAGGCCGCCGCCGAGGCCGCCCGGCGCGGCGCTCTGGCCGAGCGGCTCCCGCTCGTGGACCTCTCCGGCGGCTACACCCGCAACTCCAACGTGGACGAGTTCGCGCTCACCCTCCCGGGGCTGGGGACGCGCACGATCTTCCCGAACATCCCGAACAACTACCGCCTGTACGCGGGCGCCTCCCTACCCCTCTATACCGGCGGGCGGATCGAGAGCGCCATCACCGCCGCCGAGCGGCAGCGGGAGGCCGCGGCTCAGGACCGCTCCGGTGCCGTCAACGACCTCCTGCTGGAGACCCAGACGGCCTACTGGGGACTGGTGACGGCGCGCGAGAGCGCGCGGGTGCTCGCCGAGGCCGAGACCGCGTTCGAGGCCCATCTCAAAGATGCGAAGAACCGGTTCGACGTCGGCGTCGCGGCGTCCAACGAGGTACTGGCCGTGCAGGTGGAGCGGGACCGCGCCGAGCTGGCCCGTCTCCAGGCCGAGAACTCCGCCGCGGTGGTCAACGAAAACCTGATCCGCCTCGTCGGCCTGCCTCCTGGCTCGCGGGTGGAACCCGCCGAGTCTCTGACGGCACCGCCCGCCGTGTCCGCCGACACTGAGACTCTGGTGACGGCAGCCCTCGCCGCTCGGCCTGAAATCCTCGCGCTCCAGGCCCGGACATTGGCCGCCCGCGCGTCGGTCGAGATCCAGAAGTCGATCAACCGGCCCCAGGCAAGCCTCTCCCTGGGCTACGACTTCGCCGATCCCAACCCCCGCATCCTGCCGCCGCAGGACGAATTTCGGAGCACCTGGAGTGCCGGCGTTGCCGTGGCGGTGCGGGTCTTCGACGGCGGCCGGGGCGCGGCGGCGGTGGCCCAGGCTTCCGCCCAGGCCGACGCGCTCGACCGTCAGGTCGAAGACCTGAAGGCCCGGCTGCGGCTGGAGGTCACCTCCCGCCTGCTCGACCTCTCCTCCGCCCGGGCGGCCCTGGCCGTGACCGCCCGCAACCTCGACGCGGCGAAGGAGAACGTGCGGGTGGCTCGCGACCGCTACACGGAGGGCGTCGTCCCCTCGACTGAGTTGCTCGACGCCGAGACGGCCTTGCTCCGCGCCGGCCTCGACCAGACCTCAGTCTCCACACAGGTGCGGATCGCCCTGGCCAACGTCGATCGCGCCGTCGGACGGTCCGGAAAGTAATCTGGTGGCCGCTCCCGCCCTGGAGGCCGTCCACCTGGTAAAGCGCTTCGGCGACTTCGTGGCCGTGGATGACGTGTCCTTCGACGTCAAGGAAGGCGAGGTCTTCGGCCTGCTGGGGAGCAACGGCGCGGGCAAGTCCACCGTCATCCGCCTCTTCTGCGGCCTGCTCTCCCCCACCTCCGGTACCGGGCGGGTGCTGGGGATCGACATCGCCAAAGATCCCGAAGGCGTGCGGCGGCGCATCGGTTACATGACCCAGCGCTTCAGCCTCTACGACGAGCTGACGGTGCGGCAGAACCTCAACTTCTTCGCCGGCGTGTACGGTCTCCGGGGTCCGGCGAAGGCCGAGCGCCTCGCCTGGGCGATCCGGATGGCGGACCTCGGCGGCAAGGAAGATCTTCTCACACGCTCCCTTCCCGGCGGCTGGAAGCAGCGCCTCGCCCTCGCCTGCGCCCTCCTGCATCAGCCACGATTGGTTTTCCTCGACGAGCCCACGGGAGGCGTCGATCCCATCTCCCGGCGCCGCTTCTGGGGGCTGATCGATACCCTGGCCGCGGACGGCGTGACGATCATCGTCACCACCCACTATCTGGACGAGGCGGAGCGTTGCGACCGTATCGCCCTGCTCGACCAGGGGCGGCTCGTGGCCTTGGGGTCAGTGGCCGAGCTGAAGAACGTCTTCGCCGGCCGCGCCGTGCTGGAGGTCATCTGCCCGCGATTCCTCGAAGCCCAGGAACGGCTGGAGAAAGAGGAATGGGTGCGCGAGGTCTCCCTTTTCGGCGACCGCCTGCACGTGGTGGTGGACGACGCGGAGGACGGCCGGCGGCGCATCCTCGCCCTGCTGAAGAAGGACGGCAACGCCCCGGCCACGGCGGAGCGCATCGTCCCCTCGCTGGAGGACGTCTTCATTCACTCCATCGAGGCCCGGGGAGAGAAGCCGTGAGTCCCCGGAAGGTCTGGTCCGTGGCCTGGAAGGAGCTGCTCCAGTCGTCCCGCGACCCCTTGAGCCTGGGGATGCTGCTGGGCGTTCCCTGCATGATGCTCCTGCTCTACGGCTATGCGATCAACTTCGACGTCCGTCACGTCGCCCTCGCCGTCGAGGACAACGACAAGAGCGCCGTGAGCCGCGAGCTCATCGCCTCCTTCGTCAACTCCACCTACTTTGACGAGGTCGCCGACCTGCCCGCCGGGGCGAACCTGCGGCGGCTCACCGAGCGGCGCCAGGCGCGGGGCATCCTAGTCATTCCCGAGAACGCGGGGCGCGACCTCGCGGCGGGGAAGACGGTGCCGCTCCAGCTCATCCTCGACGGCGTCGATGCCAATACGGCCACCACTGCCCTGGGCTACGCCTCGGCCTTGGTCGCCGCCGCCAACGTCCAGTTGCTGACCGCGGCTGGCGGCCGGGTGCAACTGGCGCCCATCGATTTCCAACCGCGCGTCTGGTACAACCCGGAGCTCAAGTCCACGCGCTTCCTCGTCCCCGGCCTCATCGGCTTCATCCTGATGCTGACCGCCGTGCTCTCGACCGCCATCTCCGTGGTGCGGGAGAAGGAGCGGGGGACGATGGAACAGCTCCGGGTTACCTCCCTGAAGCCCGGCGAGCTGATCCTGGGCAAGACCCTGCCGTATCTGGGAATCTCCCTCCTCGCCACGGTGCTGATCCTCATCGCGGCCCGCATCCTCTTCGGCATCGCCGTTGCCGGCCCCTACCTCCACCTGTTCGCGGCGGCCTTGGTCTACCTGATCGGCGCGCTGGGTCTGGGTCTCCTCGTCTCCTCGATCGCGGACACCCAGGCCGTGGCCTTCCAGGTCGGAGCCCTCGTCTCCATGCTGCCGGCGATCTTCCTCTCGGGCTTTATCTTTCCCATCCGCTCCATGCCGCGGGCGCTCCAGATCGTTACCTACGCCGTGCCGGCCCGCTACTTCAACGTCGTGCTGCGGGGAGTGATCCTCAAGGGGGCGGGCCTCGAGTCCTATCCGCGGGACATGGCGTTCCTCGTTCTCTACGCCCTGGCCGTGATGGGCCTGGCCTATGTCCGGCTGTCGCGGAAGGAGGTGTGAGGTGCAGGAGCTGTGGGCGGTGATCGTGAAGGAGTTCCTGCAGCTCAAGCAGGACAAGAAGATGATTCCGGCCATGGTGATCGGCCCCGTCATTCAGCTCCTGGCCCTGGGCTACGCCGCCAACCTGGACGTAACCCATGTGCCCATGGTGCTGGTGGATGAGGATCGCTCGCCGGCCAGCCGCGCCCTGGTTGAGCGCTTTACCGGCGCCGGCACCTTCGACCTCGTGGGCGCCGAGGACGGCCCGGCGGCCATCGATCCGTGGCTGGTGGAAGGCCGGGCGCAGATCGCCCTGGTGATCGCCGCCGGCTACGGCGAGGCCGTGGCGGGGAACCGTCCGCCGAGCGTGCAGGTGATCGCCGACGGTACGGACGCCAACTCCTCGGGGCTCGGCCTGGCCTACGCCTCCCAGATCCTCGCCGGGGCCGGAGCGGAGATGGTGACCGCGCGCCGCGTTCCGGCAGGTGTGAGAACGGCCGCAGGCCGCTACGAGCTGGTCCCCCGGGTCTGGTACAACCCGGACTTGAAGAGCCGCTGGTTCTACGTGCCGGCGGTGATCGCCATGGTGCTGATGCTGGTGACCATGATCCTGCCTTCCATGGCGGTGGTGCGGGAGAAGGAGATCGGCACCCTGGAGCAGCTCAGTGTTACGCCCCTGCGTTCCTGGCAGCTCGTCCTCGGCAAGCTGATCCCCTTCCTGGTCCTGGGGCTGCTGGACATGCTGCTGGTCACCGGCCTGGTGACGGGCCTCTTCCACGTCCCCCTGCGCGGCTCGCTCCTCGTCCTCGCCTTCCTCACCTTCCTCTTCCTGCTCTGCACGCTGGGCTTAGGGCTGCTGGTCTCGACGATGGTGCGCACGATGCAGCAGGCCATGGGGCTCTGCGTCTTCGTCCTCATGGTCCCCATGATCTACCTCTCGGGCCTGATCTTCCCGGTGGAGAACATGCCCCGAGGCTTCCAGATCGCGAGCGCCGTCATCCCCGTGAAGTACTACGCGAACGTCCTGCGCGGCGTCTTCCTGAAAGGCTCGGGGCTCGACGTCCTGTGGCCCGAGGCGCTGACTCTGCTGGGGATTGGATTGACGGTGCTGACGGCGGCGTCTTTGCGGTTCAGGAAGAGTTTGGAGTGAGGCGGCTTGCCCGCGAGAGTAAGAATCCCTAGTCTTTGGCGGATGCCGCTTCCCATCAATCTCGATTCTCTGCTCCACGGCAAGGCCGTGGAATGGGAGCGCCTCGAGCTCAAGGAAGGGTGGAACCCGCTCGCCGTCCTGCACGCCATCTGTGGTTTCGCCAACGACTTCCACAACCTCGGGGGCGGCTACATTATCGTAGGCGTTGAGGAGAAGGATGGCCGGCCGCTCCTACCGCCGAAGGGGATCGCCGAGAGCCGGTTCGATGCCATCCAGAAGGAGATCCTCGAGCTCGGAAACAGCTCCATCCGGCCTTCGTATCACCCGGTGGTCGTTCCTCATGAGACCGACGGCAAGGCGCGCCACCGGCATCCCGAAGATCCTCCGCGCCATGACGGACAACGGCTCGCCCGCCCCCGAATTCGAGACCGATGATGATCGGATCTCCTTCCTGGTCCGGCTTCCTGTCCATCCCGAAGCGGCTCGTTGGGCTCCGGGCACGGAAGGCGAGTCGTCTGGGCTCGAGTCAGAGTCGAGGCTAGAGTCGGAGGAGTCGAGGCTAGAGTCAGAAGGGTTGAGGCTAGAGTCAGGGCCGAGGTCAGAGTCGAGGTCAGAGTCGAGGTCAGAGTCGGAGCCTGAGTGGAGGTCAAGGCCTGAGTGGCAGGCCGCTTGGGTGCCGGGATCGGTTCATGACAGGGTGATGGCGGCGATCAACCATGAACCTCTCTCGCGGTCCAAGATTGCCAAGGCCCTGGGGCATACCTCCCTATCCGGCGCAGTCAGACGAGCGCTCGCTGACCTCATGCAAAGCGGGCTGATCGAAATTACCATCCCGGGCAAGCCCAACAGCCGCTTGCAGCGCTACCGGATCACCGGAGCGGGGCGTGTCACCGGCGGCGATTCGTGATCGCCAGTCTCGTCGCTCCCCCGCGACTTCTCGGCCGACGACAATTCCCGGTTATGATGATTGTCATGGACGAAAAGCACTCAGGCTATAGCCTCAAAGCTCCGGGCGCATCGAGCGGACCCAGGCATCTGCGGGGGCGTGGCAGCTTCCCTCGGGTCGATGACCATCTGGTGTCGCCGGAGATCTCGCGGGACGAGATCATCGGTGGCCGGCGATTGGTGGCCTTCCCGGCGGAGTCTCCCCACGCCACCCAGCACGGCGATCTTCACTATGTCCTGCGGGCTCACGTGGCCCCAGGGTACCGTGGGGCTGTGGATCTGCTGACCCGACAGGGGGAAAAGTCGGACTTCGCCAGCGATGCCTGCGTCTACCGGGACGGCATCGACCCGGCGACCGGCGCGCGATATCTGGAGGAGATCGCCTTCGAGGTGGTCTCTGAGCAGAGCGAACGAGACGTGACGGAGAAGGCCGTCGGGATGTACCGGCGTGGGGTTCGCCGGATCTTCGCGGTCTTCGTCAAAGGTCCGCGATTCGGCGAATGGTCCCCTGAGACCCAAATCTGGCGCCTTCTAGACGCCAGCTCTTCGATTGAGGATCGCTGTCTGGTGAAACCTTTGGCCGTTGCGGCTTTGCTCGATGCCGCTTTGGCCGACAACGCGGTGGTGGAGGCCCTGATCGCCAAAGGCAACCCGATAATCCTGAACCGGGAAGCCGCGGCGGAAGCCAGAGGCGAGGCCAGGGGAGAAGCCAAGTCCATTCTGAAGATCTTGGAGGGCCGTGGCGTTGCCATAGATCCGGCGCAGAGGGAGGAGATCTTGCGCTGTTCCGACCTCGATCGCCTGGACCGGTGGTTGCTCCGGGCTACGCTGGCCTCCTCGGCGGACGAGCTCACGGCGGAGCCCTGACCCACGCGGCCGGGCCGTCTCCCGCCGCTACCACAACCGCCGCATCGGCGAGTTCCTCAAGGAGCTCGACCTCACTGGCCGTGCCACCGGCACCCCGAAGATCCTTCGGCCATGGGGGACAACGGCTCGCCTGCCCCCGAATTCGAGACCGATGACCTCGCCGCGCTACCGGATCACTGGAGCGGTGCTCACCGCGGGCAGCACTTCGTAAGCGCCGGTCTCGAAGGCGCCTCATTCGCCCGGACCACGACCGCGAGATTCGGGCATCGAGAGCTGTGGCTTGCCGGACCTTCTCACTCTCCATGCTCGCGGACCTTTCGGAGAACCTGCTCGACCGACACCTCCGAGAGAGGTGGCCCAAGTTGGCGCCCACGTCGAGGCCCAAGGTCAGAGTCATCGAGGCCCGAGTCAGAGTCGAGGCCCGGGTCGGAGCCTGAGTCGAGGACGAGATTCCCCACGGAGCCTCTCGAATCGCCTACACGCCGCCGAAACGTTTTGTCGTCGCATCGCATTAGTTCTTGTAACACCACGGACGGCCGGGCCGCGGAGGTCCGCTCGGATTCGTGGGGAGGACACCGCTCATGTCTCCAGGAGATATACGTCGCACCCTTGCAGCGGGTGCTTTCGCTTTGGCCCTCACCCTCGCCGGCGCAACCCAGGCGAGCGCTGTCAGCTTCCGCGGAAATGCTTGGCAGTGGCTGGACTATTTCTTGAGCGGCGGTGGGATCACCCTCAAGGGAAACGGTCACGACCTTCCACCGCCTCAGACCAATGGACCCGGTCACGACGTTCCACCGCCGACCCTCAACGGGATCGGTCACGACATTCCCCCACCGACCAACAACACTCCCGATCCTGGGCATGGGACGGACGGTGGCGGCGGAAAAATTCATCAGAAGGTCGGCGAGCACACCCTGCCACCGCCGTTCAATCAGACGATTGCCTCACCACCTTTGAACTGGTGAGGTAGGGAACCGGAAGCTCCTCTGTACCGTACAAGCGGAACTACCCTGCTGTCGGCGTCACTGGAGCGCTTAAGGCTCTTTACAGAATAAGAGTATCAATCCCAGAGTCGAGTCTCAGCCCCGAAGGGATCGACAGAAGACCGGATCGTGGAGGTCTGCTGTCGACCTTCGGGGCTGTAGAGGGAGCATGACGTTCCCTGCGTACAACGGAAAATTGACCGCGTACGATGTGACGTTGACCGCGTCCAGAAAAAAATTGGCCCGGGTCAATGGAGAATTGACCGCGTACAACGGCACATCGACCGCGTACAACGGAATGCTGACCCGGGTCGGCGAAGCGTAGACCGCGTTCAACGTCACATCGACCGCGTCCAGAAAAAGATTGACCCGGGTCAATGGAGAATTGACCGCGTACAGAGGCACATCGACCGCGTACAACGGAATGTTGACCCGGGTCGGCGGAGCGTTGACCGCGTTCAAGGTCACATCGACCGCGTACGACATGACATCGACCGCGTCCCAAAAAGTTCTGACCCGGGTCGATGAAGCGCTGACCGCGTACGACGTGACATCGACCGCGTACGGCGTCACGTCGACCGCGTCCAGGGTCACGTCGTACGCGTCCAACGAACCGCTGACCGCGTCCGAGATCCCGCTGTCCGCAGTCAACCGCCTATAATCCCGGCGTGCCGTACGTCTATATCCTCCGCTGCGGCGACGGCTCGCTCTACACCGGGATTGCCAAGGATCTGGAAAGACGCCTCGCGCAGCACTTGGCGGGCCGGGCGTCCCGGTACACACGTTCCCATGCTCCGGTGACGCTCGCCTGGAGCCTGGAGGTCTCCTCCTGGAGCCTGGCGCTTCGGGAGGAACGGCGGATCAAGGGCCTTTCGCGGGTCCAGAAAGAGGAAATTTTGTCCCAGGAGTCCGTTCCAGCATGCCCCCCACTCTCCTCCTGAGCGTCGACGCCGTTACCAAGGGCTATGGCGCCCGTCCCCTGTTCGACAAGCTGTCGTTCGGCATTTTCGAGGGCGACCGCGCGGGTCTCATCGGTCCCAACGGGTCCGGCAAGTCGACGCTGCTTCGCATCCTCTCCGGATTCGAGGAGCCGGACGGCGGCGTCCGCTCGTTGCGCCGCGGCATCCGCATGGGTTACGTCCCCCAGGACCCCACGTTTCCCGCGGGCGCGAACGTCGAGGAGGTCCTCATCCAGGCCCTGGCGGACGTTCCGGGCGAGGAGTTTGAGAAGCTCACCCGAGTGGCCGTCACCCTCGGCAAGACGGGGTTCGACGATCCCGAGCAGCCGGTCGAGATCCTCTCCGGCGGCTGGCGCAAGCGACTCGCCATCGCCCGCGCGCTGGCCCGCGAGCCGGACGTCCTGCTCATGGACGAGCCCACCAACCACCTGGACGTGGAGGGCATCCTCTGGCTGGAGGATCTGCTGCAGAGCGAGCCGCTCGCCTATCTAGTTGTCAGCCACGACCGCTGGTTCCTGGAGAACGTGGCCGGCCGCATGCTGGAGCTCGACCCGCGCTACCCCGACGGCATCCTCCAGGCGACCGGCGCCTACACCGATTTCTTGGAGAAGCGCGACGAGGTGCTGCGTAACCAGGCCGAGTATCAGAATTCGCTCGCCAACAAGGTCCGCCGCGAGGTGGAGTGGCTACGCCGCGGCGCCAAGGCCCGCACCACCAAGGCCAAGGGGCGCATCAAGGAGGCCGACCGCCTCATCGCTGAGCTGACGGAGCTGCGCGAGCGCACCGGCGCCGCCGCCGAGGCCCGCGCCGGCATCGACTTCAACGCCTCGGACCGCAAGACGAAGAAGCTCCTGGTGGCCGAGGGTCTCTCCAAGTCGTTCGGCGCGCGAAAAATTGTCCAGGAGCTGGACCTCAAGCTCACTCCCGGCACCCGCCTCGGCCTCATCGGCCCCAACGGCAGCGGTAAGACGACTCTCCTCTCGCTGCTCGACGGCTCCCTGGAGCCGGACGCCGGCACCATCCAGCGGGCAGAGTGGCTGAAGACCGTCCGCTTCGAGCAGAATCGCGACACGCTCGACCGCACGGTCTCCCTGCGCCGCGCCTTGGCGCCGGAGGGGGATACGGTGCTCTACCAAGGCCGCCCCATCCACGTCGCCGCCTGGGCCAAGCGGTTCCTCTTCCACACCGACCAGCTCGACACGCCCGTCTCCCGTCTCTCGGGCGGCGAGCAGGCCCGCATCCTCATCGCCCGCCTCATGCTCCAGCCGGCGGACCTCCTGATTCTCGACGAGCCCACGAACGACCTCGACATCCCGACGCTGGAGGTGCTGGAGGAGAGCCTGATGGAGTTCCCCGGCGCCCTGGTGCTCGTCACCCACGACCGGTTCCTGCTGGAGAGCGTGTCGAGCATCGTCCTCGCCCTCGACGGCCGCGGCGGCGCCACCTTCTTCGCCGACTACACTCAGTGGGAGGCGGCACGGGCGG
This sequence comes from Thermoanaerobaculia bacterium, assembly GCA_035996875.1. Taxonomy (GTDB): domain Bacteria; phylum Acidobacteriota; class Thermoanaerobaculia; order Multivoradales; family UBA5704; genus DATARR01. Next base: position 33,663 of record DASYJD010000069.1, on the reverse strand, counting down.
CGGCGCCTTCGTCCAAGTCCGGCGCTCCCAAAGCCTCGGCCGGACCTGCGCCGCCCGCGAAACCGGCGAAGGAGGCGAAGCGGCTCACTTACAAGGAGCAGAAGGAGTGGGGGCAGATGGAGGCGAAGGTCCTGGAGGGCGAAGAGCGCCTCGCCGCCGCCCAGGCCGCCGTCGAAGATCCGGCCGTGGCCTCCGATCCGATGGCCCTCCAGGAGCGCTGCGCGGCGCTGGAGACGGCCCGGACGAACGTCGAACGTCTCTATGCGCGCTGGGCGGAGCTGGAGGCGAAGCAGAATTAAGTCAGAGACACAAGCCCGGAAAAAGAGCTGAGCTCGATCCCCCGAGCGCGCAGCAGGTCCGGCAGGCGAGGGTCACAGAGCGCTGCCGTCTCGGCCTCCCAGCCGTAGCCCCACGAGTAGGCCGCGGCGAGATCCCGGTCTCCCATTCCAGGGTGGCAGACCAACTCGGAAACGCCTTCGCCCACGTCTGCGAGAGCCGTTTCGAGCCGCTCCGGGGTCAATCGGCCGGCGTCCATCAATCCCACGGTGCGGTCCGCAGCTCGCAGAGTGCCCGGAAGCCGCCGGCGGGCTTCCCGGCCGACGCCATTCAGCACTGCGATCTCCAGCGAACGTCCCGAGATTTGGCGGGCCGCGGCCGGCTCGCTTGGAATGCGGACGAAGGGAATGCGGTACTCCTCGGCCAGCCGCAGCACGACGGCGAAGACGCGGGGGAGGACGTGCAGATGCTGGTGGGAGTTGAGATGGACGAGAGTGAGGCCGCCGGCGAGCAGCCGCTCGATCTGGCGCCGCAGCTCGGCCTCGACCTCGGCGGCGGCAATGCCGCCTAGGGCATAGCGCAGGGCGAAGCTCCGCACGTGCGGCAGGAAGGCGTCGCCGCGGCCTAGAAGAGAGGGCACCGCGCCCGGCGGCGACAGCGGGCGCTCGCCCACCAGGGTGAGATGGACTCCGGTGTCGAGCCCAGGCCGGTCGCGCAGTTGCTCGAGGGCCGGCTCCAACGCCGCGCCATTGGCCACCACGCTGACGGTCGTGACGAGGCCCCGGTCATGGGCCTGGAGAGACCCGAGGGTCATGCCGGCATGGAGGCCGACGTCGTCGGCTGTGACGACGAGCGCTCTCAACGGGCTTGCGTGGCCGGGAGAGGCCCAGGCGTCTCCTCGGTCTCCGCCGTCTTCTCGCCCCGCCGTCGCGGGTGGCGCATCTCCGGGTACAAGGTGAAGAGCTCGCGGAAGATCTTGAGGATCACCGCCGGCGACGACAGCGTCGACTTTCCGCGGGTGCGGGGGAAGTAGTCGAGGCCGAGCTGCTGGATGACGAAGCCCAGGTTCTTGGCCTTGACGATCAGCTCGGCGTCGATCAGCGAGCCCTCGCTCTTGAGCTCGATGGCCTCCAGCACCTCGCGGCGCATCAGCTTGAAGGAGAAGTTGATGTCGCGGTGGGGCCAGCCGAAGAGCAGGCCGATGAGCGAGTTGTAGAGGTAGGAGTAGACCGTGCGCTTGAACCCTTCCGTCGTGCGGTCCAGCCGGTAGCCGGCGATCAGGTCTGCCCGCGTCACCAGCAGCGCCTGAATGGCGCGGCCCACGATGTCCGGATCGAACGGCAGGTCGGCGTCCATGTAGAGCACGAGGTCCTTACGCGCGGCGGCGAAGCCGGTCTTGAGCGAGGCACCCAGCTTGCGGTTGACCTCGTGCCGCTGCACCCGGATGCGCGGGTTGGCCGCAGCCAGCCGGGCGACGAGCTCGGGCGACCGGTCCTCGGAGGCGTCGTCCACCACCACGATCTCATAGTCCCCGGCGTGCCGTTCCAAAGCGTCGACGGCGAAGTCGATGGCGTGCTCGATGTTCTCCTCCTCGTTGAACATCGGAATGACGAGTGAGACGGACGGACGTGGACGCATGGGTCACCCGGAAAAATGGTAGAGATTATCGGTGCAGCCGCTGCACGCCGCGCAGTTGCACGGCGAGGTGGCGCGAGTCCGCTCCCGCCACGAAAGAGCGGGAGGAGTGGAACGCGATTTCGCTTCGTCCTTCCGGCTCGACCGGCAGCTCGAAGCGGCTCTCGGTCCCCCGCGGCAGCTCGACCGTCCGGATCGATTTTCCGTTGACCGAGACGATCACCGTGTTGGACTCCAGGGGCGCCACGCTGGGCAAGCCCAGGGTCACGGCGACGGCCCGGACGTCTCGCGGGAAGATGCGCAGCACGGCGTTGTCACTGAGCCAGCGCCAGCGCGCGTCCCGCACGCTGGGCTCGAAGGCGTTGACGCCGCGCACCACCTGGTAGCGGGCGTCTGCCGGAATGGGGCTCAGCGAGACGACGCGGTAGTGGTTGCGGGTGAGCTTGCCGTAGGCGTCGGTGTCCGGCCAGCGGAAGGTCATCGCTCCCGGCCAGGCGCTCTCGCCCTCGGCGTACAGCCAGAGGGGCGCATAGGGCCGCCGGGCATAGCTCTGCAATCCGGCGTCGACGGGCGAGAGGTTGAATCCCCGCATCATGAAGTGGGCATGGGGCGCCAGATCGTCCTGCACCAGGAGCCCCGTTCCCGCCGGCAGGTGGCGGTGGGCCCAGAGAGCGGCTTGCAGGGGAGGCGACACGGTGGTGGCGCGGGCGGCCAGGAGAGGACGGGCATAGAGGGCGCCGCCCACGAGCACCAGGCCGGGAACCACCCAGGCCGCCGCCGGCACCCGCAGCCGCCGCGCCGCGGCTTCGCTCCCCACTACCGCCGCGAAGGCCACGCAGAGGACCGTCGGCAGGGCGTACCGCACGCCGTCCGCCGGGTCCATCATCAGCAGGCAGACGCCGAGCTGCACTGTCGACAGCACGGCAATCGGGATCGCCGCCGTCCGCCGCCGACGCACCAGTGCCACGACGCCGGCCACCGCCAGGAGAAGCACGGGCAGCGACAACCACTTGGGTCCCCACGGATGGGCCAGAAAGCGGGTCAGCAGCTCCAGCCGCGAGCTGGAGCCGCGGGAGGCGGTAGCATCGTGCAATGCCACGTAAGCCGCCTGCTTCATCTCGTAAGCGAGGAGGCCGCTCGGGCCGCCCGTAGCGGTCATCAGCGGCATGAACCAGATGACCGACACCAGGGTGAACGCCAGCAGGGCCTCTCCCCGGCGGCGCCAGCTCACCGGCCAGAGCGCCACCGCCAGCATAGGCAGGACGATGAGGGCATGCTGCGGCCGGCAGCCGATGGCCGCCGAAGCGGCCGCTCCAAGCCCGGCGGCTGCCCAGACGCTGCTGGTGTCGTGCAGGATGGCGGCGGCGGCGAGCCCCAGGGCGAGGAACATCAGGGCCGGCGGGTCCGACATCGGCAGTGTCCCCTGGACCAGCATCACCGGCGAGAGCTGGAAGAGCAGGGCGCCCGCGACGGCCACGCGTTCGGCGCCGGGATCTCCGGGGGTACCGGCGATGCGGCGGAAGGCCACCACCAGCGCCCAGTAGCCCACCAGCGAGGAGACGACGGCCAGGGCCACGAGGCTCACGAAGTGGTTCTGGAAGACCAGGGCGAAGACCTTGCCCAGGCCCACCGTGAGCGGATAGCCCGGCGGGTGCGGCCGGTGGCTGAGGGGGGAGAAGCGCCCGATGGCGCCCGAGAACAGGAACTCGTCCATCTCCCAGAGGCTGCGGGGCAGCGTCGAGGCGCGGACGGCCGCCACCAGGACGAAGCCCAGGAGCGAGGGGAGCGTGAGCCGGTGAACGGCCGCGAGGAGCCGGGTTGACACCGGAACCCTGGGCAGATATTCAGTCTGAGTGGCTTCCATTGGCTATTTCCAGGCCCTTACCCTGATCCGCCGCGCCTATGCTCACGCGCCTGCCGCCACCCGGACGCACGTCCTGGGTCGCTTCATCACGTGCCCCTTCTTGCGGGTGCTCGACTTCGTTCCGCCTAGGGCCAGGTTGCTGGATCTCGGAGCAGGGCATGCAATCTTCTCACATCTTGCCCTCGCGGGGGGAGCCCTCAGCGCCCTCGCCCTGGAACCGGACCGGCGCAAGATCTTCCTCACCTTCGCGGGTCCCGGCCTGCGGGCCGTGGCCGGCACCGCCGACGCCGTCCGCGGCCCCTTCGACGTGGTGGCGATCCTCGACGTCCTCTACCGGCTGCCGCGGGCGGCGTGGGACCCTCTCCTCTGCGCCGTGCGCGAGCGGCTGGCGCCCGGGGGCGTGCTGCTGCTCAAGGAGCAGGACCCCGCTCACCGGCTGAAGGCCTCCTGGAACCGCGCCCAGGAGTGGCTCGTCGACCGCGTCGGGCTCACCCTCGGCGACGCCTTCAGCTACGAGACACGGGAGGAGATCGGCCGCCGGCTCCTCGCCGCCGGCTTCGCGAGCTGCGAGGCGGTCGAGATCGGCGCGGGCTATCCCCACGCCCACATCCTGTACGTGGCTAGGACGTCTGCCGCCGGATGAAGTCGTCGATCAGAGCGCGGGCGATCGACAGCGGCGAGGGGAGAGACGGCAGAGTATTGACCGTGAACCAGCCGGCATCCTCGATCTCGCCGGGCTGGAGCACCAACTCCCCGGACTCGTAGTCGGCGACGAACCCGACCATCAACGAGTTGGGGAAGGGCCACGGCTGGCTGCCGAAGTAGCGGAGGTTGGTGACCGTCACTCCAACCTCTTCTTTCACCTCCCGCAGTACCGTCTCCTCCAGCGACTCGCCGGGCTCGACGAAGCCCGCGATCGTGCTGTACACGCCGGGGGCGAAGTGCGGCGAGCGGGCGAGGAGGATCTCGTCGCCCCGCTCGATGCGCACGATGACGGCGGGGGAGATGCGGGGGAAATGATGGAGACCGCATTGCGGGCAGACGCGGGAGAGCTCTCCCGTCTGCCGTTGCGTCGGGGTGGCGCAGCGACCGCAGTATTGGTGGTTGCGGTCCCATTCCACGAGCTGCACGGCGCGGCCGGCGAGCCGCCAGGTCTCCTCATCCAGCTTTCCCCAAAGAGCGCGCAGCCCCAGGAAGGAGAAGCCCTCCGGAGGAGCCGCGTCCGGCGGCAGGCCGAGGCCCCAGGCGGGCACTCCGCGCAGAGTGCCCACGTCCAGCAGCCCGCTGCCGGGCAGCTTCAGCTCCTTCCAGTCGGCCGAGCCGGGCACACGAGCAGAGGACTCCCCCGTGGTCACCAGCAACTCGCTGCCCCGGAACGCGAACCACCAGCCGGCCCGGGACTCGTCCTCGCTCAAGGTTTGGGCCAGGGAGGAAGCTCCCGCAGATTGTGAAGATAGTCCGCGAAGACCTCGTTGAACAGCGCGCCGGGCCGCTTCTTGCGGAGATGGACCACCACCTCCGGGCCCTCCATGCCGAGGTACATGAGGACGAGGCCCGCCATCAGGGCCGAGCGATTGAATCCCATGCCGCAATGGGAGAGCACCTTGTGGCCTTGCTGCACCAGCGCAGCGGCCAGCCGGGCCACGCCGTGGAGCTTGACGAGGTCCGGCAGATCCTCGTCGAAGATGGGGAAGTAAAGATAAAGGATGTGGTTTGGCATCGTGGGGATGCCGGGGTCGATTTCGCCGTCGAGATCGATGATGGTGGTGATCTCCCGGTCCTCGATGTGGGCCCAATCCTCGATACGGGGCGAGAGGAAAAGGCAGCCGGAGTCTTCGAGGCAGAAGATTTCCATCGTCTTCCGGGCCTTCTTACAGGCGCCACCAGTCGAAGGTCTTCCGCTCCGGGTCCCAATAGATGTGGAACGCGTCGCAGCGGTCGTCGTGGAGGTTGAGCCCCACCCCTGGCTTGCTGGCGACCTTGCGCGCGCCAGCCTTGGTGGCGGAGTCGAGGGGTTCGATCGTCATCTTCGCCTTCTCGGAGCAAAGGGCGCCCTCGCCGCCGCCCTTCCAGGGGAAATCGAGGAACCAGGTCCGGCTGTGGGCCGAGATGGGGCCTTCGACGATGCCCACAACGACGCGATCCTTGCGCAGACCGGTGGCGGCGTAGTCGGGGCCGCCATTCTGGTCCAGGTCTCCCTGAAGCAGGGTCTTCGAATTCCATTCGGTGTTGGGCTGCCGGAGCCGGAGGACTTCGAGAGCCGTCCGCGGCTCGATGCGCGACGTGCGCGGAGCCGCCGGCCGGTTGCCGGTGCAGGCCCCACCGAGGCAGAGAATCAAGGCTAGAAAAATCGTCGGGCTGGTCTTCATGGCGTACCTCCCCAGTACTTCCCTCCCCTAGCAGGAATCATACCCTGCCCTGCCGCGTCTCAGCGCGGGGCCGCCACGTCCTTCTTTCGCAGGTGCTGGTCGATCATCAGGGCGGCGAGGTTGCCCGTGCCCATCGCCACCGCCACCTGCTGGGAGATGGGGCGCAGATCGCCCGCCACCCAGACGCCGGGGATGTTGGTGTCGCCCCGCTGGGACTTGGGCTCGGCATGCTTGCCGGTCGTGGCGATCGTCACCCCGAGCTGCTCGGCGAGGTCGGTCCGTCCGCGAGCTGAGCTGGAGACGAAGAACGCCTCGGCGGTGAGGGTCGTTCCATCCTGGAGCTCGAGGCCGGAGAGGACGTGCCGGTCGCCGATCAACCGCTTGATTTCACCGGTCAGCACGGGAATGTTCCGCTCTTGGAGCTTCTGCGCCCAAGTGGGAGAGAGGCTCGGTTGGTCGGTGGATTCGCCGGTCAGCAGCAACCGCAGGCGCTCCGTGTACCGAGAGAGTCCGATGGCCGTATAGGCGGCCCAGTCAGCCGGGCCGGAGCCGATGACGAGGGTGTCCTTGCCGAACAGCTCCGGCCCCTCGCAGTCCGAGCAGTAGAAGAGGTTGCCCTTGCCCGCGTAGGCGAAGCAAGGGGAGAAGTCGCCATCCACCGTTGGGTGGTAGCGGGCGACGCCGGTGGCGAGGAGGAGGGTGCGGCTCCGCCACGTCTCGCTCTTGCTGCCGGTGAGGAGGAAGCCCTCTTCCTTGCCCGCAGCCGTCACCACGTTGCCGTGTTCGAGCTCGGCCCCCATCCCCAAAGCCTGGGCCTTGAGCTTCTTCTGGATCTCCACCCCGGTGGCCTCCGGCATGCCGGGGACGTTCCACAGCTTCTCCAGGGTGAAGAACAGCGGCCCCGTGACCCGGTCGATCACCAGCACCTTGCGCTGATGCCACGCCAGATGAAGCGCCGCCGAAAGACCCGCCGGCCCGCCGCCGACGATGAGGGTGTCATAGAGGATGTCCATGATCTGGGAGACGAGCTTATCAGGGAAGCGCTTGGAAACCAGGCACAAAAAAAGTGGGGGTCCGAAGACCCCTTTTGAGGTTTGTACTAGGGGGGAAAGCGTTGTGAACGCTGGACCTGTTATCCCATGGTCCGGCGGTGACGGTCTCGGCAGACGGTGTCTCCTTTCCGGCATTTATCGTGAAGTTGGAAATCCTGTCCCCTGGCCTTCCGTCCAGGTCTGTCAGCGGCCGTGTCGTGACACGATGGTCATTTCCTGACACACGGAACTGACAGACTTCTGACACTTTTCGGTCCTTACCCTGGGAGAAATCCCATGGCAGCGCCCTTGCACTCCTCAAAGGCAGACGCAGTAACTTGCTGGCGAGAGGAGGCGGGGATGTCCGATCGAGAAGACTTCGAAAGACGGATCTTTTCCTATTATCCGCCACTTCAAAGGGCCCGGGAGTACGTCGAGCAGAACCTCTCCGAGCCGATCTCCCTGCGGGAGGCGGCCAGCGCCGCCGGCTTGGAGGAGAAGTACTTCTCGGCCTTCTTCCATCGCAAGACGGGAGTCTGCTTCCGCGACTGGCTGGCGGGGCGTCGCGTCGACCGGGCCATCGAGATCCTCACCCAGCACGATGACACCATCACCAACGTCGCGGCCAGTGTCGGCTTCCAGGATCTGGGCACCTTCGAGCGCTCCTTCAAGCGTCTCACCGGGTTGACCCCGCGAGAGTTCAAGCGCTCCGTGGCGCCTGAGACGCTCGAGACACTCGAAGTCATTGCCCAAGCCGAACCCGCGATCCCGATTCCGCTTCCCGTCGTAGAGACGGCCGAGCCCGTACCCGAGCCGAACGAGACGCTCGGCAGCGAGGCTCTTCCCCTCTATGCGTCTGTCCGGCCCTTCGCTCCCAATCGGGACTCGGGTTTGCGGGATTTCGAACGTCTGCCCGGCGGTTCCTTTCTGATGGCGGCGCCGGCGGTCGCGCGGGCTCCGACGCCCGTACCCCCGTGATGGGGAGGGAGAAGCTGATCCCCGGCCTGCCGCCGGGGTAGACTCCCTGCGATGTCTTCCAACTTCGGTGGTCAAAGCATGGTGGCACCCCTGCGGCGGGTGCTCGTCCGCCGGCCGGACGAGGCGTTCGGCAACGCCGATCCCACCGTCTGGCACTACACCTCCCGTCCCGATCTCGCGGCGGCTCGGCAAGAGCACGACGCTCTCACGGGCCTCCTGGAGGCGGCCGGCGCCGAGGTGATCGAGCACGCCGGGCCTCAGCCGGAGCGGGCGGACGCCATCTTCGTTTTCGATCCGGCGCTGATCACTGACCAGGGGGCCGTCCTCCTGCGCATGGGCAAGGCCTTGCGGCGCGGCGAGGAAGGAGCCATAGGGCAGAGGCTCGCGGAGCTGGGTATCCCGACGCTCGGCGCCCTTCATGGCGAAGCGACGGCCGAGGGGGGCGACCTCCTGTGGCTCGACCGCCAGACCTTGGCCGCCGGCCATGGCTTCCGCACCAACGCCGAGGGCCTGCGCCAGCTCTGGGAAATCCTCGACCCGCTCGGCGTCGAGGTCCTCCCCGTCGAGCTGCCGTACTTCGGCGGCCCCGAGGCCTGTCTCCACCTCCTCTCACTCATCAGTCTGGTGGACGATGACCTCGCCGTCGTCTATCCGCGGCTCCTCGCCGTCCCCTTCTGGCGGTTGTTGCGCGACCGGGGAATCCGCCTCGTCGAGGTGCCGGATGAAGAGTTTCCCACCCAGGGGCCCAACGTCCTCGCCCTGGCGCCGCGCAAGGCGCTCATGCTGGAGGGCAATCCCGTGACCCGCCGGCGCCTGGAGGAGGCCGGCTGCGAGGTGCTCACCTACCGCGGCCGGGAGATCTCGCTCAAGGCGGAGGGAGGCCCGACCTGCCTGACGCGGCCCCTCTGGCGTGCTCCAGAACCCTCGCTCTGAGAGCCGATCGGCTCGCCGCGCCGTATCATCAAGGGCCGGCGTGCAACGATCCGGCTTTGGAGGACCGATTCATGAGTACGATTCTGAGACTCTCCGCCCTCGCCCTCATCCTGGCCGTGCTGGCTCCCCGCACCAGCTCCGGCGTGGCCGCGAGCTCCGGCACCGCGGATCGCACGGCCGTCGTCGAGCTTTTCACCTCCCAGGGATGCTCGAGCTGCCCGCCTGCGGACCGGTTGCTGGCGAAGCTCGCCCACGATCCCAAGTACCAGGGGAAGGTCATCCCGCTGTCGTTCCACGTCGACTACTGGAACTACATCGGCTGGCAGGACCCCTTCTCCTCGGCCCGCTGGTCCGAGCGGCAGAAGCTCTACGGCGCCCGGGCCTTCCACAGCAACCGCATCTACACCCCGCAGGTGGTGGTTAACGGCCGGGCGCAGTGCGTGGGCAACGAGGAGGGGCAGGTGATCGGCAAGATCGGCGAGGCCCTCAACCAGGAGCCGGCGGGCCGGGTGACCCTGGCCCTCGATCCGCTGACGCCGGACGGCCATCTGCGGGTGAAAGTGGGGGCGAAGATGGCGCGCGCCGGTGGGGGTACCGGTGACCTCGACCTCTGGGTGGCGGTCTATGAGAGCGGGCTCTCGACGCCGGTGAAGGCGGGGGAGAACGCTTCGCGGGTGCTGCTCAACGACCGCGTAGTGCGCCGCTTCGAGAAGGCGCTCACGCTACCCGCCGCCGCCGGCTCGGAGAAGTCGGCCGAGATCGTCCTCGGCATCGACAAGCGCTGGAAGCAGGACGCGCTGGGAGTGGCCGCCTTCCTTCAGGACCCCTCGACCCTGGCGATCGAGGGGGCGGCATCGCGGGAAGTGGGGAGATAACCCCCGCGGACTGGCTACTGGACTCGTATCTTGTAGGTCCCTTCGGGCTCCGGATCGCGCTTGCCGCCCGTCATGCCGAAAGCCTGGAGGGTATAGACGCCCGGCTTCAGCTCGCCGCGGGTCAGGACGAGGAGATACGAGCCGTTCGGGTCTCGCTGGACTTGCCGGCTTTCAACCGGCGTGCCACTCTCGGCGAGGATTACGATCTCATGATTCTCGTGAGTCCCGGTCTCTGGATGATTGGTGCGTAAGGGGAGGACGGCAAGGGTGGCTCTCTTCGGGACTGTCGTGATTTCCGCGGTGTCGTTCGCCTTGCCGCGCACTACGTCGGTGTCGGTGGGATTGATGTATCCGCTGAGCCAGGGGGCGGCGGTGACGCCGGGCTTCTCCGTCCGTTGGGCGACCTGTTCCTGGGCCTTGCGCACCTGACCCTGCAAGCCTTCCGTGTAATTGCTGAGCTCCTTGACCTTCTGGCGGAGCGCGGCAAGCTCGCCTGCGGCTTCGCCGTGGCCGGCGGGCGCCTGCGTGGGCACGGCTGGCGGCTGGCTGACGACCGGTGGCACGACCGCCTGCTGGGGTTGCCGGGCGGTCTGGAACCAGCCGCCTGCGGCGACTAGGCCCGCGAGGCTGGCCGCGATGGCGGCGGCGCGCCAGCCCCTGTAGGCACGGCCAGGCGCCGTTTGCGGCCGGGTTGCCGGGAAGACGGCGACGTTGTCCTCCTCCTCCAGGCGCCGGCTCATCCGCGCCAGCTCCAGCTCTGCGGCGCACTCGGCGCACGACGCCAGATGCTCCTCGGCGGCGGCAGGATCGATCCCCGAGGGACGCTCTCCCCAGGCCAGTGCCACCATATCCGGGGCGGGAATGTGCTGAGCGAACAGCGACCAGGCCTGCCCGGTCTCGGCCAGGGCCGCCCGGCAGCTTTCGCAGGTTTCGAGGTGCTGCCGGACGTCGGCGAGCTCCCCGGATTCGAGGGAGCCGTTCAGATACCAGGGGAGGAGCTCGATGGCATGGTCACAAGTCATTAGTTTTCGCCTTTCCACTCTTGTTAGGCGAACTTTTGACCGCGGCGTTACGTCCGTCTGCCGGTTGGGTGCCCAGAAGCTCCCGGCGCAGGGCTCCCGCTTTCTCCCGGCAGCGCAGCACGCGGACGCGCAACGTCCCCTCGGCGACGCTCAGGCGCAGGCTCATCTCCTTGTAGGAGAGGCCCGCGAGGATCATGCGCCACATCTCCCGGCAGTCCTGGGGGACTCTCCCCAGCACTCGGAGAAGCAGGTCGCGGTCCTCGCGGTTGGAGGTGGGGACGTGGACGGCGGCGGAGGGGCCCTCCCCCTGGTCCAGGGTGTCCAGGTCGGCCCATTTCCACTTGCTCTGGGCCCGGAGCTGGTCCAGGCAGGTATGGCTGACCACCCGCCAGAGGTAGGTGCGCAGGCTCGACTCGCCGCGGAACTTTCCCTGGCCGAGGAGGCGCGTCACCTCCAGCCGGACATCCTGAAGGACATCGTCCCAGCGGTCGGCCAGCCGGCGCTGATACGGCCACGCGGCACGCGAGATCCAGCCGTCCACCGTCCCTACCGCATCCGTCTCGCCCCGCAGAAAGCGGGCGACCACCTCCCGGTCGTCCGTTGCCATAGACCACATCCTATAGTCTTCAGGGCTCATCGCGAGTCCTCCTCCTTCACGAGGTTCTACGGCGCGAGTGCGATAAACTCGACAAAAGGTCAGCGTCCCTTTGTGATTCAGGTACTTGCCTCACTCCGCCCTCTCTCCCGCCGGCTCGCTGCCCGTGGACGTGTCCTCACGGTCGTCGTGGGGTTGATTGCGGCCGCCTGCTCCTCTGCACCCGCGGCGAGGACCGCGGCTCCCGAGGCCCCGCAGGTCTCCACTCTCGTTCGGGGCGTCCCGGTGGAGCGTGATGTCGCCGCCGGCGCGGCGGACGTCGTCGAGCTATGGCTCGCGGCGGGGGTATACCTCGAGCTGGCGGTGGATCAGTCCGAGTTGGACGTGATCGTCACCCTCGCCGGGCCTGACGGGGCGACGCTCGTCTCCGTGAACGATCCGGGTCGCAGGGACAGGGCGGAGCGGATCGCGGTCATCGCACCGGCCGCCGGAGTCTACCGGTTGATCGTTGCCTCGGCCGGCTCGCAGGAATCCGGAGGCCGCTACCGGGTGACGGCGTTGCAGTTGCGGCTGGCGGGTCCCGGAGATGAGGACAGAGTCGTCGCGGAGCGTCTTTTCGCAGAGGCCCGCATCCTGAGTACTCGGGGCTCTGAGAGTTGGGGCCGGGCACTCGATCTATTTCGCCAAGCCCTTGCCCGGTGGCAGGCCGCTGGGGATCAACTCGGCCAGGTCCGAGCTTTGGTCGAATTGGGGGTTACGGAACCTTTCGAGACGAGCTCCTCGGCGGCCAGCGACTGGCTGAAACAGGCGCTTGCCCTCGCCAGGCAGATTGGCGATGAGGAGGGGCAGGCGCGGGCCCTCTTGACCCTCGGAAACATCCGGCCGGGCGACGACGGAAACGCCGCCATGGAAGATTTTCGTCAGGCCCTTGATCTCTGGACGCGACTGGGGAACGCAAGCGGAGAGGGGAAGTCCTGGCTGGGAATGGCCATAGTCCAGCACGGCCTGCACCAGGACGAAGCGGCCCAAGGCTTGCTCGAGCATGCCATCCCCCTGCTCCATCAAGCGGAAGAGTTGGGCCGAGAAGCCACTGCCCTGACCGCCTTGGGGGACATTCACGTCAGGCGAGGCGAGATTGGGGAAGCCTTGCATTACACCAACGATGCTTTGGCGCTGAGTCGGAAAGCCGGGGATTCCAGTGCGGAGGCATCGGCACTCTACAATCTGTCGAATGTTCAGAAGCTGCGGGGCGAGCTACAGCAGGCCCTCGGAGGTTTCCAGCAGGCGCTAGAGATCAACCGTCGCCTGAGTGAGGGCACGGGGACGTTCTATGCGCTGTACGCTCTGGGCTCCATCTACCTCGACCTCGGAGATCTGGTCAAGGCCCGAGAAGAATATGAGGAGGCACTGACAGTAGGTCAGTCCCTTGAGGACACGGCTTCCAGTCGAGCCCGGCTCCTGAACAACATCGGGCTGGTTCTTTACGGGCAGGATCAGCGCGAGATGGCCCTCAGTTATTTCCAGCGTGCTCTGGCCCTCAGCCAGGAATTGAAAGATTCCGAAGGTATCGCCGCGGCTTTCCACAATCTGGGTGTGGCCGAGGTTGCTCTCGGCCGTCCTGGGGAGGGGCTCGAAGCCTTGCGGCAGGCACTTGTGTTGCGGCAGGGAGGCAACCCCTATTCCTGGGCGCACACTTTGCGCGAGCTGGGCACGGCCTATGGCCGGCTGGGAGACCCGAAGGAGGCGGGCCGCTACTTTCAGGAATCGTTGGAGATGGGAAAGCGTGTCGGCAGCCCTGGACAGGTGGCGGAAATTCTCTTCCGGTGGGCTCTCCTCGATCGCGAGCAGGGCCGGCTGGAGGACGCCCTGGCCAAAGTCAAAGAGGCCATTGGTTTGGTGGAGTCCGTGCGTAATCGAGTGGAGATCGACGCTCTTCGGACCTCTTTTTTCGCGTCGAAGCGGGATTACTACGAGCTTTACATCGACCTGCTGATGCATCTGCATCGGCTTCATCCCCAGGGTACCTATCAGATTGAGGCGCTGGCCGCCAGCGAGCGGGCGCGGGCGCGGGGGTTGTTGGACCTGCTAGCCGAAGGCCGGATCGAGCTGCGTCAGGGCATCACACCGGCTCTCAGGCAGAGGGAGAAGGACGTTTCCTCGCGGCTTTCCTGGTTCGTGGACCAGTTGCCCCGGGTGACGCAGGATTCTCCCGCCTCGGAGAAACTCAGCCAGGTGGAAGCGGAGATGGGACGGCTGGAGTCGGAGGTCCAGGAGCAATCTCCACAATATGCCGAGCTTCGCTATCCAAAGCCCCTGGAGCTCGACAGCATCCGCGGCCTTCTCGATGCGGACACGGCGCTGCTCGAATACTTCGTAGGCAAAGAAGGGTCGGTCCTCTTCGTCGTCACCCAGGAGGGCCTGACTAGCTATAACCTTCCTCCGGTCCGAGAGCTCTCGGGGATGATCGAAAAGGTGAGATCTCTGATCGAGCATCCGTCCGAGCTCGAGATCGGTGACTTCAGAAGAGAGGCCTCCAGGCTCTACCGCTTCCTGGTCGGTCCCGCCGCGAAAGCGCTGGCGGGCAAGCATTCGCTGCTCATCGCCCCGGATGGCCCTTTGTATGTGTTCCCCTTCGAGGTCCTGCTGACCGACGAAATGGCGAGCCGGGGCCTGTCCTATCCTAATCTGCCCTATCTTCTGCTACAGCATGCCGTCAGCTATGTTCCCTCCGCGAGCGTTCTCAAGGGGCTGCGGGAGTCGGCGGCCAGCGAGCCCCCGCGGGAGTTGCAGGGCAAGGCTTTCGTGGCATTTGCCAATCCCCTCTCCAAGGATAAGCCTGCCGGCCTGCGAGCGGGTGCAGTACGCGGGCAGACAGAACCGGAGCACCGCTCGTTCCCTCCTCTCCTCTACTCCGAAGAGGAGGTGAAGGCGATTGCCAAGCTCTTCGCCGACGATCAGGTGGAGCTCTATCTCGGCGGCAGCGCCACCAAGGAAAACGTCCTGGGCAATCCACTCGTGGAGAGGGCTCGCAGGGTTCATTTCGCAACGCACGGCTTTGTGGATGAGGACCGGCCCGAACGGTCAGCTCTCGTCTTGACTCCCAGCGCCGGGCAGGATGGCTACCTCACCGTCGCCGAAATATTCAACATGAAGCTCCAGGCCGATCTTCTCGTGCTTTCGGCCTGCGAGACGGGGCTTGGCAAGGAGGTGGGTGGCGAAGGGATCGTGGGGCTGACGCGAGCTTTCCTTTATGCCGGGGCCAAGAGCCTCATCGTGAGCCTTTGGCCGGTGGTGGATCGGCCCACGGCGGATCTCATGCAGAATTTCTACAAATCTCTGGACACGACGGGCAGCAAGGTGGAAGCGCTGCGCAAGGCGAAGCTCGACATGATCCGCGGCGGACAACCGAATCCTTATCTCTGGGCTCCCTTCATCCTCTCCGGTGATCTTCGCTGACGTGGGCTCGCCTGTAACGTTCCCAGCCGCCGAGCGCCTGTGCAGACAGGAACCCGCCTCTCCCACGCTTTGGGATGCGGCTGCCATCAAGATCAGCATAAACTTGCTCTTTCAGCAGGTTTCCGAATCGTAGTCGACGGCTATGCAACTCAGTCTCGACGCCACACTCAGATATAGAGAAAATTCAATGTTTGGTCCAGAAAGGGAGAGATGACATGGGAAACGGTGGCAGTGGAAAGCAAATCTATCCGCCGGTCGATCCGGGCGGTCTACAGACGGCAGGCACGGGAGCGACCGCCCTGGGTTTCGTTGCGCTCGTAGGATCGGACGCCGGGCCCACTGTAGCGAGTGCCTTGGGGCTGGGTGCTCACGCTCCGCAAGTCTTGAGCGCCGGAATCTCTATGGCCAGCCTGGGAAGCCTAAATCTCTTCTCCGCCGGCCTTATGTTGGTCGGTCTGGGAATCGTCCTCAACATCGCCAGTCTGGTTCTCCGCCGGCAGGCTCATGCGGACGCGGTCAGGGAGTACGAGAACGATACCAAGAAAGCCGATTATCCGTCCCCTAAGTAGATGCTGGTCAGATTGCCCCCGCCCCCGCCGGCCTCCAGCACCGGCGGGGGCGTTGTCTATACTGGAGGCGGCAAAGGAGAGACCTCAATGCACCAACCACTGACCCTCGCCGCCCTTCTGACCCTGCTGGCTCTGCCCGTGACGGCTCAGGCTCCCAGGCCGGCAGGAGGAGGCCCGCCCATGGACGCCATTCCCACTCTCATCGTCTCCGGCTCGGGCCAGGCCCGGGTGGCTCCTGACGAGGCCCACGTCCGGCTGGGGGTGGTGGCCCAGGCGCCCACCGCCCGCGCCGTCCAGGACCAGGTGAACCGCACCGCCAACGCCGTGCTGGATGCCATCCGCAAGATGGGAATCCCGGCGGAGGACGTTCAGACGTCCGGCCTTTCGCTCTCTCCCCTCTACTCCCAGGCCCATCAGGGGAACGAGAATCAGGCGCCGAAAATCACCGGCTATCAGGCCAACAACACGGTCACCATCCGGGTGGGCGACCTTGCCAAGGTCGGTCCGGTCATCGATGCCGGCCTGGGCGCCGGGGCCAACTCCCTGGAGGGAGTCGACTTCGGCCTACGCAACGACGAGGCGGCCCGCGCCCAAGCCCTGGCCGACGCCGCGCGGACGGCCCGCGCCAAGGCGGAGACTCTGGCCAAGGCCCTCGGCGTGCGGCTGGGAGAGATCCTCGAAGTGGCGGAGGGCGGGGTCTCGGTCTCGCCGCCGCCCTCGCCGCGCTACGGAATGGCCCGTATGGAGGCCGTCTCGATGATGGCTCCGACGCCGGTCTCAGCCGGCCAAGTGGGCGTCGAGGCGAGCGTCACTCTCCGCTACCGGATCTCGCAGTGACGGCCGAGGAGGTCATCGCGCTCCTGCGCCTCGCTCCCCATCCCGAGGGGGGCTTTTACCGTCAAACTTTTCGCGGCCTCAAGGTCGGGACGGAGGCCGACGGGGAGCGGTACGCCTCGACGGCCATCTATTACTTGCTGTCGGCAGGAAGAATCTCGACCTGGCACCGGGTCGTGGATGCCGACGAGGTCTGGCACTATTATGCCGGCGCTCCTCTGGAGCTCACCATGGCGGACGGCCCGAAGCGCTCCACGATGATCCTGGGCTCGGACCTCGCGGCCGGCCAGCGGCCGCAGGGCGTGGTGCCGGTGGGGGTCTGGCAGACGGCCCGCTCGCTCGGCGAATGGACCCTCGTGGGATGCACCGTATCGCCGGGATTCCAATACGAAAGCTTCGAGATGGCGCCTTCCTGGTGGGAGCCGGGGTAGACGCCGGTCGACTGCCTTTCTACTCCCCTTCGATCGCCGCGAGCTGGCTGATGTCGCCGTCCTTTTCGGCGGCGATCGTCCAGCGCGCGACGTCCTCGGGGCTCATGCTGCCCTCCGGGCGCAGGCGGGCGTCCTCGTAGCCCCATTGCAGAATGTCCACCAGATACTGGGAGCGGGAGAGGATCGGCCCGCGGCAGACCCTCTCGTCCTCCGTGCTCTGCGCGTCACCGTTCAGGCGGCCGGCCAGGGTGGACAGGACGCGGCCGGGGATGAGCTGGGCGTCTCCCGGATAGATGTAGCCGAAGAGGACGAGGTGGGCGAGGAGCACCCGCCAGCCACCGTGAGGCTCGAAGCGGCGTAGCAGCCGGTCCCAGTCGAGGTCGGCGGCGCGGGAGTGGAGGACGTGGGCGACATCGGCGCCGTCGAAGCGCTCGCGCTCCATGATGAAGGACTTCGACCAGATCATCTCCTCGGCGGGCACGAGCCGCATGGGGCGGTCGAGCACCGTCTCGGCCACGGCGTGCTCGAACCAGAGATCGTCGACCTGCGCGACGCCGTTGCCGGAGCTGAAGATCAGGTCCACGAAGTCGTCGCCGTGGTAGGCCTTGCCCAACCAGTGGGGAAAGGTGCGGTCGGTCTTCCAGCCTTTGCGGGCCATGGCGTCGAGAGCGCGGTCGAAATCCCCGGGACGGATGAAGACGTCGAAGTCCTTGGTGTGGCGAACGATTCCCGTATAGCGGGCGTAGGCGTAGGCGCCGCCTACCAGCACGGGCACGCCCGCCGCTTCGAGGGCCGCCATGGCCTCGCGATAGAAGTCCGCCGTCTCGGGAGCCAGCCCGGCGGGCAGGGTTTCGATTTCTGATGTCGTCGCTGTCGTCGCCATGAGAGCCTCCCTTTGAAGCCGACAGGAAATAGCAAGAGGCGTACCACTCCCCAAGCCCCTCATCACTCCGGGCCTCTTCTCCCGACCCCACCCTACCCCCTTCACCGGGAGAAGAGGGAGAACAGCGACGACGTTGCAGCCGTTCCCAGGAGCCAGATGGCAGCGTCTTGCTTCGCTCCTGGCATGTCTCTTGAAGCTGCCGGGCGGGATGAGCAACGAGACCGTACGCATCGCAGCCTTGGCGGATCTTCACTATGCGCGGACGCCCGAGAGCGAGGTCCGGGAGGTGCTGGCGCAGGCGGGAGGGGAGAGCGACGTGGTGCTGCTGTGCGGCGACCTGACGGACCACGGGCTGCCCGAAGAGGCGGTGGGGCTGGCGCGGGAGATCCACGCCATGGTCAGGGTGCCGGTGATCGCCGTGCTCGGCAATCACGACTTCGAGAGCGGCAAGCAGGACGAGGTCAAGCGCATCTTCTGCGATGCCGGCGTCCGCATGCTGGACGGCGACTCCACAGAGGTGAAGGGGGTGGGGTTCGCGGGCGTAAAGGGCTTCGCGGGCGGCTTCGGCAAGCATGCCCTGGGGCCTTGGGGCGAGGAGATCTTCAAGCAGTTCGTCCGCGAGGCGGTGGACGAGGCCCTGAAGCTCGAATCCGCCCTCGCCCGGCTGCGGGGCAAGCCGCGCATCGCCGTGCTCCATTACTCGCCCATCCAGGCGACGGTGGAAGGGGAGCCGGTGGAGATCTTCCCCTTCCTCGGCTCCAGCCGGCTGGAGGAGCCGCTGACCCGCTATCCCGTGAGGGCCGTCTTCCACGGCCACGCCCACCGCGGTCAGCCCGAGGGCAGGACGGCCCAGGGCGTGCCGGTCTACAACGTCAGTCTTTCGCTGCTGCGCAACGCCTATCCGGACCGCCCTCCCTTCCGCATCTTCGAGGTCGCGGTGGGGGAAGAATCCTGAGCGGCGAGCACAAACTACAGAGTCTGAATTCCTTTGGCCAGCGCGGCTGCCGCATTGCGGCGGTAGTGCTGAGGCCGGTCCTTCCGGTACGATCGGCTCGATGCGGAGCAGCGAAGGGTTCGTATTCGTTCGGCCGGGCCTCCACCTCTACTACCACGTCCTTGGGGACGGGCCGGAGGCGGTGGTGGTGCCGAACGCCAACTGGCTGGCGGATCTCCTCCAGCCGCTGGCCGCCGACGGACGCCGGCTCATCCTCTACGATCCGCGCAGCCGCGGCCGGTCGAGCACCGTCACCGACGGCCGCCACCTGAGCCTGGAGGACGATGTTGCCGACCTGGAGGCCGTGCGGCGCTACTTCGGCCTGGAGCGCATGGCCCTTCTCGGCACCTCCTACCACGCGGCGATCACCGCTCTCTATGCCCTGAACAACCCGGAGCACGTGGAGCGGATGCTCCTCGTCTGCCCGATCACGCCGCGGCGGCCGGGGGAGTGGCTGCAGGAGACTCCCACCTGGGAGGAGCTGACCTATCCGCCGGGCATTCCGCGGCTGGAGGAAATGCGGCGCGAGGGCGTCGACCGCGACGATCCGGTGGCCTACTGCCGCGCCTGGTTCACCTACTTCCTGCTGCCGGCCCAGATGGGCGAGCTCTCCGCCGCGGCCCGCTTCCCGCTCGACGACATCTGCTCGTTCCCCAACGAATGGCCGCAGAACGCCATGAGCCTCTACTTCCGGCACATTATCCCGAAGATCAAGGAGTGGGACTTCCGCGGCCGTCTGGAAGCCTTTCACCGCCCCCTGCTGGTGATGCAGGGCTCGGATGACCTGGTGCCGGAGGAGGCCTCGCGGGAGTGGGCGGCCCACGCCGCCGAAGGGCGCTTCCTGCGCGTCGAAGGCGCCGGCCATCACCCCTATCTCGAGCGGCCCCAGGAGTTCTTCCCGGCGGCCGGCGCCTTCCTCGATGGGAGCTGGCCGGCGGGGTCGGAGGCGGTTTCCCGGCCGGCCTGAAGCCCGCAGGTTCAGATCCTTCTTCGCGGCACCTCGGGAAGCTCCTCGTCGCCGGGCTCCGGCTGGAGGCGCTCGCCGCGAAAGCGGGCTTTGAGCCGCCGCCAGGCGTCGGAGGCGCCGCCTGTTTCGGCCGAGTTGCCCAGCAGGACGTCGAAGCGCCCAGGATCGCGGGCGAGCGAGTCGGCGGCGAGGGCGTCCAGAGCCGCTTGGAGCCGGGTCTCCAGCACCGCCGTCCAATCCGTGGCCTTGAGCCCGGCCTCGCCGGCGGGGATCTCCTCGCCGAAACGGGCCAGGGCATCGGGCGTCCGCTTCCCCCAGAACGGGTACTCCAGCGCCAGAGGAAGGAGCACGGCCTGGCGCACGCGGACGGCGAGATGGCCGATCCCGGAGCGCAGCCGCACCGGGCGTACCCGCGGGTCCGTGAGCTGCCCCTCGGCGGCGATCCAGAGCGCCGAGTCCGGCTGCGACAGCGCCTGCTGTGAGAGGGAGAGGAAGCGGCGGGCTCCGCGAGAGCTGCCGAGCTCGACGCCGAAGAACCCCAGGTGCTCGAAGACGCGGTGCTTGCTCAGGGCCGTCGCGTCCATGGGCGCGTAGTTCCTGCGATCGGGGAAGAACTGCTCCGCGAGACGCAGGCAGACCAGCGGGTCCCACCAGGACGGATGGTTGAAGTAGACGATGAGCGGCTTGCCCCGGATCGCCATTGGATCCGGGCGCTGGGCCTGGGACAGGCGGACGGCGTGGAAGTGCCGGGCAAGATCGCGTCCGGCGTAGCGCTCGAACATCGGGAGCCGGAGCGGTGAGATCTCGGGGTGCTTTGCCCGGTCCCGTCCGGGAGCCTTGCCAGGATCGTCAGGGTCCATGGCGCCAGTCTATCTCCGGAATGCGGCGGAGCCTATAGCCGATCGTAAATACAAGAGGACGCTCGCGTATCGGGGACCCGCGTCTGAGCATTGGAGATACTATGTGGCACATCTTCTAAGAGGGTGTCTCAAAAGGAGCGACAGCCACGCCTCCGTCGCCAGGGATTGAAATCGCCTGGCTACCGACTCTTGTCCCCTCCGGGACTGCAATTCGTTCTTCCCATGTCCCATAGGGACTACAGAGGGTAGCCAGGTGATTTCAATCCCTGGCGCCATAGGCGTCGTCGTCAACCACTTTTGAGACACCTCCTCAGAACCGCGTCGAGAGCGTCAGCCGCAAGCTGCGGGCCGGCAGAATGTAGTACTGGCCGTCGCCCAGCTCGCTCAACGAGACCGGCGGGCGGGTGTCGTTGAGGTTCAGGCCGTCGAGCCGCAGCTCCCAGACGCCGGCGCGGTAGCCGATGCCGGCCGCCCAGGTGGTGAAGCTCGGGGCCAGGATCTCGTTCTGCTCGTCGAGGACCCGCGAGCCCGTGTAGTTGACCGTCACCGAGCCGAAGAACCCGTGGGCCGGCGAGTAGATCAGCCCGGCCGAGGCCAGGGCCTTGGCGGAGAGCTGCAGCCGGTTGCCGTCGAGCACCGTGTCCTCGCCGTCCAGCTCCTCGGTCAATTTGCGGAACTTGGCGTCGTGCCAGGCGTAAGTGGCCCGCCACCAGAGATCGGCGCAGAGCTTTCCGCGGGTGTCGAGCTCGACCCCCTTGAAGCGCTCCGAGCCGGCGTTGATGAGCTCCGGCAGGCCGTCCTCGTTCGCTTGCGGCACCACGAGGTTCTCGAAGTCCATCTGAAAGGCGGTGAGCTCCCACTCGAACCGGTCGCCGTCGACGCGGTTCTTGAGGCCGACCTCATAGCTGCGGGCCGTCTCGGGATTGAGGATGTCGGGCTCGGCTTCCGGGCCGAAGTCGAGGGCGGCGGGCTTGAAGGTGTTGCGGTAGTCGCCGAAGAGCCAGAGGCCGTTCTTCGCGTCGCCCCAGGCCAGCCAGTTGACGCCCACGACACCGCTCAGCTTGGTGTTGGTCCTCTGGTCGGTGCCCTCGTCGCCCGGATCGGGGAAGGAGAGCTCGCGGTCGCCGGCCGTCCGCTTCTCGTCGGTGCGGTTGAGCCGCGCGCCAGCCAGGAAGTGGAGGCGGTCGGTGGCATCCCACTCGCCTTGCAGGTAGAGGCCCGAGAAGTTGCGCTTGTCGTCGATGTTGAAGCCGTGGTCGAGGGGCTGGTCCTTACTCGACGGGGCGCCGTGGCCGGAGAGCGGCGCGAGGTAGTCGAAGGTTTCGGAGTCGGCCTTGGATTCGCCATAGAGATGGTCGACGCCCGCGACGAGGTGGAAGGCTGAGCCCAGGCGCCAGGAGACGTGGCTGTCGAAGTAGACGTCGTCGCTCGTCAGGTTCTGGTGGAAGCCCTCGGCGTTGGGATCGTCCTCGGAGACGTCGGTGAGAAAGCCGCGGACGGAATTCTTCTTCGTGTGGGTCACGGCGAGAGTAGTGGACCACGAGCCGCCCGCGAGCTTGCGGTCGTAGCCGGCGACGAAGTGCAGGCGGTTCTCGTCGATCTTGGCGTCGCTCGGGTTCTGGTTGGTGTCGAGCTTGGTCAGGAAGGCGACGTCGGGGTCCTCGATGGGGGTGGGGCTCGCCGGCTTCTGGTCGACGACCGAGCCGTCGAGGTCGAAGCGGAAGCTGCCGCCGGCTGCGTCGAGCGAGGAGCGGTAGAGGACGTGCCCGCGGTTGAACTTGGTGCGGTCGTCCTTGAAACCCTGGCGCTCGCCGTCGACGGTCAGCGACTGGCGGAAGCCGCCGATCTGCGGCAGCGGGGTGGAAACGGCCGCGCCGCCGCTACCGAAGCTGCCGCCCCAAACGCTCGCCGTGCGGCCGGCTGCGCCCGCGGGCCGGTGGATCACCTGGATGACGCCCACGAACGAGGTGGCGCCGTACATCACCGGTGCCGCGCCGCGGAGGATCTCGATGCGCTCGACGTTGTTGAGGTCGAGGCTGGGCAGGGCGGGGTTGAAGGCGCCGCCCCAGGGAACGCCGTCCACCACCAGGAGGAAGGCGTCGAACTCGCGCAGGCCCCAGATCTCGGGCACCGAGCCGGCCGGGCCGTTCTCGCCGCCTGGGGCGACGGCGACGCCGGCCACAAGGGCCAGCGCCGACGGCAGGTCGCGGGCGCCGCGTGCGGCGATATCGTCTCCGGAGATCACGGTGACCGAGGCGGGGACCGTCTCCACGTCCTCAGGAGTGCGGGTGGCGGTGACCTCAATGGTCTGGGTGACGGTGGGGGTGACGGGGGCCTCAGACTGCGGGTTCGCCTGGGCGAACGCGGGAAGGGCGATGGCGAAAGCCGCGAGACCTGCGAGACCGCGGACCAGCTTTAACGGACGCATGTGAAAACCTCCTCTGCGCAAAGACAAACGAAGATAGACGAGCCCCGGCCCGGCAAGGCGGGTGGCTCCGGTTCCTGGACGACGACAAGCCGCCCGCGGTCTATTCGTTCTGCCGGTGCGTGAGGAGGAGGATGTCGAGAGACGGGAGGCCGGACGGCGCCCCGGCCGCGGCAAGGGCGTTCCGAGGGAAGTGAGGCACCGCGATACCACTCGAAAACAGCCGCGCCGGGAGTTGGACGGGAGCGCCCACGGTCGCCAGCACCGAGTCCCGGAGACCGGCCGAAGGCGTGCGGACGCCGCCTTCCAGACCTGGGGGTGGAGCCACCACGACGGCACGGAGGTCTCCGCCCTGGCGCGAGCCCTCCACCCAGGCCACGACGCCGGGGCGGCCAGGCAGCGCCGGCTCTCCCGGGAGAGCGGCCCGGCGGACACTGCCGCCGAAGAGGGGAGCCGCCCAGGGAGCCTCGGCGATGGCGAAGCGCTGGGGCAGCTCGACGGCGGTCTCATGCCGCTCGTCGCCGAAGCGAAGCAGGAGGCGCGCGTCGTCCGTGGGGACCGCCGGCACCTGCCAGCGCACCCGCCGGAGCTCCAGGTCGAGGTGCGGCGTGATGCGCACGGGATAGGTGGCGCCGCCGTCGAAGCTGAGGAAGGCCTCCCACTCTTCGGCCTGGCCGAGAGCGCCAAGGTGCGAGAACGGCTCCCACGCCAGCTCGGCCGTGTCGCCAGCCCGCAACGTCTCACCGGCTCGCGGCGCCTCCAGCCGGACGAGGTTCGGCGGCGCGCTCCACGTTCCGGTGGCTCCGCCGACAGGCGCAGCGGCTCCGAGCGCGAACGCAAGAACGAAGAGATGGCGGTGCATGTCGAGCCTCAACGATACAGGCCCTGGGGAACTCCGGCAAGACATTCGGCAAGCTAAACACTTCCCCCGGCCCGCGCGTATACCAGGATGGAGACGAAAGACAAAGACAATCTCCTCTCCAAACCTCCCTCCTCCAAAACCCCGCTGACGACGCGGGGTCTTTTTTTGTCCGGAAGCTTGGCGGGCGTTGCAGCAGGCGGCTCCCCGGGGGAGCCGCCTTAAGTGCTCTCCTACTTCTTCACGTTCGGCGGATCGATGTCGCGGGCCAGCGAGCCGCCCGGCGAGATCCCGTGCTTGGCGATCTCGTTCGCCGTGTAGGCGGCCATTACGCTGTGCTGGCGGCCATAGGCGAAGTAGATAATGAGGCCGAGGAGGAGCCACCCCAGGAGCCGCCACCAGTTGGCCGTCGGCAGTGAGAACATCAGCATCATGCAGGAGAGGATGCCGAGGACAGGCACCACCGGCACCCACGGGCAGCGGAAGGGGCGCTCGGCGTTCGGATACTTCTTGCGCATGATGAGCACCGCGGCGCACACCACGACGAAGGCGAAGAGGGTGCCGATGTTCGTCAGGTGGAGCAGGGCGTCGATCGGCAGGAAACCGGCGAGCACGATGACGAAGCAGCCGATGAGGATCGTCGACCGCCACGGGGTCCGGAACTTCGGGTGGACGTCGCCGAAGAAACTCTTGGGGACCAGGCCGTCGCGCGCCATGGCGAGGAAGACGCGGGGCCCGGAGAGCATCATCACCAGCAGTACGGAGGTGATGCCGGCCACACCCGCGGCCGCGATGATCCCTTCGGCCCAGCCCAGGCCCTGCTGCTTGAAGGCGAGCGAGACGGGCGCGTTGACGTCGAGCTGGTCGTACTTGACCATGCCGGTGATCACGGCGACCACCGCGATATAGAGGAAGGTGCAGACCAGCAGCGAGGTGATGATGCCGATCGGCACGTCGCGCTGCGGGTTCTTGGCCTCCTCGGTGTGGGTCGAGACGGAGTCGAAGCCGATGTAGGCGAAGAAGATGATGGCCGCTCCGGCGAGCATGCCGAGGGGGTTGCCGCTCGGGTCCTGCTGCCCGGCCACGTGGTTGCCGAAGATATTGAGCCCCGACCAGCCGTAGGGCGCGAACGGATGCCAGTTGGTGGTGTTGATGTAGAAGACGCCGACGCCGATGACGAACAGCACGGCCGCCAGCTTGATGGC
The DNA here is from genome assembly GCA_035996875.1 of Thermoanaerobaculia bacterium. GTDB lineage: Bacteria > Acidobacteriota > Thermoanaerobaculia > Multivoradales > UBA5704 > DATARR01. Next base: position 8,602 of record DASYJD010000069.1, on the reverse strand, counting down.
CACCATGATGCCGTTGAACGTGGCGCTCTCCGAGATGCCCTTGACCAGCACCGCCGTGATGACGATGACGACGAGGACGGCCGGCAGGTTGAACCACGAGCCGGTTCCCACGAAGCCGCCGGTCGTGCCGTCATAGCGCCAGGGAGACTCGCGCAGGACCACGGGAAGCTGGAACCCCAGCTTCGCCATGACGTTCTGGAAGTATCCCGACCATCCTGTGGCCACGGTGGCGCTGCCCACCGCGTACTCCAGCACAAGGTCCCAGCCGATGATCCAGGCGAACAGCTCGCCCAGGGTGGCATAGGCGTAGGTGTAGGCCGAGCCGGCCACCGGCACCATGGCGGCGAACTCGGCGTAGCAGAGGGCGGCGAAGATGCAGGTGATGCCGGCGACGACGTAGGAGAGCATCAGCGCCGGGCCGGCCACGTTGTGGGCCGCCGCGCCGGTCGCCACGAAGATGCCGGCGCCGATGATGGCGCCCACCCCGAGGGCGGAGAGCTGGACAGGGCCGAGCACCCGGCGCAGCCGGTTCTCTCCCTTCATCTCCTCGAGCAGCATCTCGAGGGGCTTGCGGGCAAAAAGAGGGTTGGCCATGGACTGTCTAGACCTCCAATCGAGAGTTATGTCCTCGTCTCCCCCTGTGCGGGAGAGCCCGGTTTGCGCCAGGCGAAGTACACGGGAATACCGGTGAGCACGATGATCAGCCCCGGCAGGCTGGTGGCGGGCTTGTAGATCAGCAGCACGAGGGCGATCGCCGACGCCGCGAGGATGTAGAGCGCCGGGATCACCGGATAGCCGAACGCCTTGTAGGGACGGTCCGCGTTCGGCTGCTTGCGCCGGAGCACGAAAAGGCCGGCGATGGTCAACACGTAGAAGATCAGCACCGCGAAAATCACCCAATCCAGCAGGGTGCCGTAGAGGTTGCCGTAGGAGACGGTGCCATCCGCGCCGAGCGAGCGGGTGCGGGGGAGCACCAGGATCGACGCCCACACCCCTTGCAGGACGAGGCCATAGGCCGGCACGTGCTTGGCGTTCAGCCGGCCGGTCTTGCGGAAGAACAGGCCGTCGCATGCCATGGCGTAATACACCCGGGCACCGGCCAGGATCAGCCCGTTGTTGCAGCCGAAGGTGGAGATGATGATGGCGATCGCCATGATGATCGCCCCCCCCGAGCCGAAGATCACCTGCAGGGCGGCGGTCGCCACCCGGTCGTCCGGCGCCGTCTGGATGGCGTGGAGCGGCAGCGTGCAGAGATAGGCCACGTTGGCGAGGATGTAGAGGCCGATCACCAGCGTCGTACCGGCGACGAGCGACAGCGGGATGTTGCGCTTCGGGTCCTTCACCTCGCCGGCCGTGAAGGTGATGTTGTTCCAGGCGTCCGACGAGAAGAGCGATCCCACCTGCGCGACGCAGAAGGCGATGAACAGGCCGAAGGCGCCCGCCGTGGCGGCAATGGGGGCCGCGAATGGCATGTCCGGCTTGATGGTGGTGACGTCGTGCGAGGTCCAGAGATCGGTGAAGTTGGCCGCGATGGCGCCGGCGTTGCGCCCCACCAGGATGCCGAGCACGATGAGGGCGAAGAGCGACAGTGTCTTGGCCGAGGTGAACGTGTTCTGGATCAGCTTGCCGAGATGGATGCCGCGGGTGTTGAGCCAGGTGAGGAATACGATCAGCAGGACGGCCACCAGCTGCTGCATCGAGAGGCTGATCGCATACCCCTGGGAGAGCTTGATGGGCTCCACGATCCAGCTCTCCGGCGAGATCGAGGGGACCAGCACCCCGAGGAAGCGGGCGAAGCCCACGGCCACGGCGGCGATGGTGCCCGTCTGGATGACCAGGAACAGCGTCCAGCCGTAGAGGAAACCCCAGAGCGGCGAGAAGGCCTCGCGCAGGTAGACATACTGCCCGCCGGCCCGCGGCATCATCGCCGCCAGCTCGCCGTAGGAGAGGGCCGCGGCCACCGTCAGCAGGCCCGTCACCACCCAGACCATGAGCAGCCATCCCGCCGAGCCCACCTGGCGGGAGATCTCGGCGGGCACGATGAAGATGCCCGAGCCGATCATCGAGCCGGCGACGATCATGGTCGAATCGAGGAGGCCCAGCTCGCGGACGAAACCCGTCGTTCCCGCACCGCTCTTGCCGTTCTGAACGCTCGTCTTCATGGCGTCGAGACGTACCTCCTGCGAAAGCTCTATGGGCTTTCGCCGGTCTACGGTTAATTTGTCGGCGGTGAGGATAGCAGAGAGGATGGGGACAGGCTACCGGTCGCGCTCGGTCCGCTGGAGCGGCATCGTTTCCGACGCCAGGGGCCGGGGCGCGCTGATCCAGTTCCCCTGGGCGAAGTCCACTCCCAGCAGGCGCAGGCGCTCCACCACGGCGGCGCTGGTCACCCCTTCGGCGATGGTGCGCAGGCCCATCACGTGCCCCACCTGGTTGATCGACTCCACCATCGCCCGGTCCAGCGGATCGGTGACGACGTCCTTGATGAACTTGCCGTCGATCTTGAGGAAGCTGACCGGCAGCTCCTTGAGATAGCCGTAGGAGGACATGCCGGTGCCGAAGTCGTCGAGGGCGAAGCGCACGCCCCGGGCGCCGAGGCGTTCCATCAGGCGTTGCGCCTGGGGGAGGCTCTCGATGGCGGCCGTCTCCGTGAGCTCGAAGCACAGCTTGCCGGCCGGCACCCCGGAAGTGTCCAGCTCCTCCTCGACGAAACCGAGCAACTCGTCGTCCCCCAGCGACACCGCCGAGAGGTTGATCGAGCAGAGCCGGAGCAGGTCGAGGAACGGCGGCGGCTGGCTCATCAGCGTCTTGATGCAGCACCGGATCACCCAGCGGTCGATCGAGCGCATCAGGCCATAGCGCTCGGCGGCGTGAATGAAGTCGCTCGGCAGGTGAATGCGGCCGTCGTCCTCCAGCATGCGCAGCAGAACCTCGAAGTAGAGCCCCGGCGCGGCCTCGGGAGTCAGCGGCTGGATCTGCTGCGAGAACAGGCGGAAGCGGTCCTGCTCCAGGGTCTGCTGGATGCGCACCACCCAGTTCATGTCGCCATGCCGGCGGACGAACATGGCGTCGTCCTCCTGGTAGACCTGGATGCGGTTGCGCCCTTTCTCCTTGGCGGCGTAGCAGGCGTGGTCGGCGGCGGAGAGGAGGTGGGCCACGGTGCGGAAGTCGCGGGTGATGGGCACCAGGCCGATCGAGGCGCCGACGGCGAAGGTCTTGTCCCGCCAGGTGAAGCGGAACTGATTCAGAGTGCGCAACAGCTCCGTCACCTGGCGCTCGGCGCTTTCCAGCGGGCAACGGGTGAGCAGCACTCCGAACTCGTCGCCCCCCAGGCGGGCCACCAGGTCGGTGTCGCGCATCGAGTCCTGGAGCAGGGCGGTGACGCGGCACAGCAGCTCGTCGCCGGCCAGATGGCCGCAGGTATCGTTCACCAGCTTGAACTGGTCGAGGTCCATGTAGCAGAGAGCGTGGGTGTTGGACGTGCTGCGGGCCTCTTCCAGGGCGCGCTGCAGATGACCGTCGAAGGCTTGGCGGTTGAGCAGGCCGGTCAGCTCGTCGTGGGTGGCCTGATGGGCGAGCTGGAGGGCCATCAGCCGCTTGTCCGAGACGTCCTGGAAGACGAGGACGGCGCCGATGATGCGGCCGTCCGAGGCGCGGATGGGAGCGCAGGTGCTCTCGATGCCATAGTGCCGGCCGTCGCGCCGTTCGAGGCTGATGCGCTCCGCCAGGCGGAAGCTGCGGCCGTCCTCCAGGCAGTGGCGCAGCACGTCGTCGATCCGCTGCTCGCTCTCCGAGAGGTGGAAGATCTCGGGCAGGGGCTTGCCGAGGGCCTCGGCGCGCTCCCAGCCGGTGAGCTTCTCGGCCACCGGGTTCAGATATTTGATCCGGCCCTCGCCGTCGGTCGCCAGCACGCCGTCGCCGATCGAGGCCAGGGTGACCTGGGCCAGCTCCTTTTCCGCGTAGAGCTCGGTCATCTGGCCTTCATAGGCCCGCGTCGTCTGCGTCAGCAGATTGCGCAGGATGGCGTTGTCGATCTCGAGCGGTCCCCTCACGATCCAGCCTCGCGAAGCAGCGCCAGGACGGCCGTGTGGTTGTAGTAGGCGAGGTCGCCGCGCGGCGTGGGGCCGATCTCCCCGAAGGTGTAGAAGCCCGAGAGAGCGGCGCCGCCCAGCACGCCTTGGAGGGCGGCCACCTCACTCTCCGCGGACTGTTCGCCGAGCACCAGCCCCCGGCCGACGCAGGAACAGAGGAGGGCGGCGTCGGGCGGGTGTCCCGGAGATTCCGAGAGGAGCTCTTCGGCCGTACTCGCCAGGGAGGTGTCGTTGCCCATGCTCAGCCGCACCCGGTCCCCGGTCTCCAGGTCGCCCCAGAAGGTGGCGGCGCCGCAGGGCTGGTCGAAGGCGCGCAGGGAACGGTAGAGCCCCTGCCGCTCCGGTCGCGGCCCCTCGATGAGGAGGGGAAAGCGGTTTGCCGTCTCGGGCATGGGGGCGAGCGTGCCGGCGACGGTGAAGAAGCGGCGGTACCAAACCGTGGCCGGCTCGCCGTCGATTTCCCAGACGATGCTCCCCGCCGCGCGCGTCACGGTGTAGACGGGGGAGGCCGGGCTCCAGCCACGGACCACCGCCACCTGCATGGCGACTCCCTGGAGGGTCAGCACCAGGCAGGCCGAGGGCAACACCCGCTCGCCCGCGAACACCCGCGCCCCGGCGCCGGCCACCGGCTCGCATTGCGAGGCGAGAGCCCCGGCGGCCGGCACCTGAAGCCCTCGCAGGCTTTTGCGCAGGTCGGCGAGGAAGCGCTCGGCGGGGAAGCGCAGACCGTCCATCAACAGCAGAGTGCCGTCGGCGGCGACGACGCGGCGAGCGATGCTCTCGACCCGCTTCAGGGGGGGCGGCTCGCCGTGCGTGCCGGGAACGACCTCGACGCAGGCGTGATGGCGCCGCGGATCGTCGAGCCAGAAGAGTTGAACGGTTCCTCGCCGGGTGACCTCAGCGCCGGCGATCTGCGTGATGGCCTCGCAGCCGAGGCGGACGGCGTCCGGCCATGCCAGGGTCATGGCGGCGAGGACGTCGCGCAGGTTTTCCTCGGGAGGCAGGAACGCCAGGACGAAGTCGGGCGGCCGCCCCGCCTCTCCGGCCGCCGCGACCAGCGTGTCCCGCGGGTTCGTCCCTCCCGGCAAATGGACGGTTCGGCTCCGCATGACTACATGTGAGGACCGCCCGGCTAAGCCGGCGTCTCCCCTCCAAGTGAATTAAAACATGTGCGGGCGGATTGTACGCTCAGGGACCGGGCGGGGGAAGGGCCGGGGGGTAACTCGTCTCAGAGGTCCCCCGCCCAAGACCCTCATCACCCCGGCCCTCTTCTCCCGACCCCGCCCAACCCCCTTCACCGGGAGAAGAGGGAGCAAGGCGGGGAAGCCCCAGGGGTACCCCTCTCCCGGGGCGGCGGTTGGGGTGGTCGGGAGAGGGGCAGGGGTGAGGGTCTTGGGCGGGGGATCTCTGAGACGGAATAGCGTTCTTCCTACTCCAAATCCGCCTCCCGGTACTCCCCGTAGACGGCGCGCAGGCCGTCCGAGATCTCGCCGAGGGTGACCTCGGCGCGGACGCAGTCGAGGATGGACGGCATCAGATTGCGGTCCTCCTGCGCCGCGGTGGTGAGGGCCGCGAGCGTCGAGGCGGCCTTCTCCCTGTTCCGCCGCTCCCGCAGGGCACGCAGGCGCTCGACCTGGTCCTGCTCGGCGGCGGGATCGATGCGCAGGATCTCCCGTGGCACCTCGACCTCGGATTGGAGGGTGTTGACCCCGACCACCAGCTCCCGCCCGGCCTCGACCGCCATCTGGAAACGGTAGGCCGCCTCGGCGATCTCCCGCTGCTGGAAACCGCGCTCCAGGGCCGCCATGGCGCCGCCCATCTCATCGATCTTGGCGATGTAGCCTCGAGCCCGCTGGACGATCTCCTCCGTCCAGGCCTCCACCACGTAGGAGCCGCCCAGCGGATCGGCCACGTCGGCGACGCCGCTCTCATGGGCGATCACCTGCTGGGTGCGCAGGGCGAGGCCCGCCGCCTCCTGGGTGGGCAGCCCCAGGGCCTCGTCCAGCGAGTTGGTGTGCAGCGACTGGGTGCCGCCGCAGACCGCCGCCAGGGCCTGGACCGCCACTCTCACGACGTTGTTCATAGGCTGCTGGGCGGTGAGCGTCGAGCCCGCCGTCTGGGTGTGGAAGCGCAGCCAGAGCGACCGCGGGTCCTTGGGTGCGAAGCGCTCCTTCATCAGCTCGGCCCACAGCCTGCGGGCGGCGCGGAACTTCGCCACCTCCTCCAGGAAGTTGTTGTGGGCGTTGAAGAAGAAGGAGAGGCGGGGAGCGAACTCGTCGATGCTCAAGCCCCGGTCGAGAGCCGCCTGCACGTAGGTGAGACCGTTGGCGAGGGTGAAGGCCACCTCCTGCACGGCGGTCGATCCCGCCTCCCGCATGTGATAGCCGGAGATGGAGATGGTGTTCCACTTCGGCACCCGGTCGGCGCAGAAGGCGATGATGTCCGTCACCAGCTTGAGCGAGGGTCCGGGCGGGTAGATGTAGGTGCCGCGGGCGGCGTACTCCTTGAGGATGTCGTTCTGCACCGTGCCGCCCAGCCGTTCCCAGGAGGCTCCCTGCTCCTCGGCCACCGCCAGGTAGAGCGAGAGGAGGATGGCGGCCGTGGCGTTGATCGTCATCGAGGTGGTGACCCGGTCGAGGGGAATGCCCTCGAAGAGCCGGCGCATGTCCTCGATCGAGTCGATGGCGACTCCCACGCGGCCGACCTCGCCGCGGGCGATGTGGGAGTCCGAGTCATAGCCGATCTGGGTGGGGAGGTCGAAGGCCACCGAGAGTCCGGTGGTGCCCTGCGACAGGAGATACCGGTAGCGCTGGTTGGACTCGGCGGCCGAGGAGTACCCCGCGTACTGGCGCATCGTCCACTTGCGCTGGCGGTACATGTCCGCATAAAGGCCGCGGGTGTACGGATATTGCCCGGGATCGCCCACCTTCAGCTCGTAGGGGACACCGGCGACGTCTTCCGGCCGGTAGAAGCGCCGGATGGGGATTTCGGAAGAGGTCTGCCGCAGCTCCTCGGCGGGGTCCACGGCAGCGGGGCGCTCGGGTCGGGTCTCAGTGGCCATGGGGCGATTGTATAGAGATCGAGGTGCTACAGTTTCGCCATGAAGATCGACTCTTTCGACGGCGACGCCGCCACGGTGCAACTGAAGGCCCTGGAGATCCGAACCCTGCGCAACGCCTTGCGGGAGGTGCTGCTCGGGCGGGGGGATCTGGAGGAGCGCCTCGGCGCTCCTCGCGAGGTGGTGGAGGGTCTGCGGGACACCCTCGACGCGGTGTTCGACCAGGTGGACCCCGGAGATCTTTGAGAGTGTAATTCGGCGTGTAATGTTACCCTCCTAGCTTGTGGGGCCGAAGGCGGGCTGTGTCTCGCTTTCAGCTCCCTGGAAACCCAGAAAGGAAATCCTGAAATGTCGTCATTCCGTAGAGATCGCGTCAGATCGACGTTGTTCCTGGCCTTGTCGGCGCTGCTCCTCCTCGCCCTTCCGGGCGCGGCGGCAGCGGCCAAAGCGAAGGCCGCAGCGACCGCCGCGGGTCCCGTGGACCTCAACTCGGCGAGCCAGAAGCAGTTGGAGGATCTCCCCGGCGTGGGCGCGGCGACGGCGAAGAAGATCATCGCCGGGCGTCCCTACGCCTCCGTGGGGGACCTCTCGAAGGCGGGCGTCTCCGCCAAGGTCATCCAGCAGATCACACCGCTGGTGACGGTCGGCGCTGGTGCGGCGGCCCCAGCCGCGCCTGCCGCTCCGAAGGCTCCGGCGGCACCTGCAGCGCCTGCCGCCACGGCGAAGTCGGCCTCCTCGTCCAAGAAAACGGCTCCGGCGGGTACGGTGGACCTCAATAACGGCAGCCAGAAGGATCTCGAGTCGCTGCCTGGCGTGGGCGCGGCGACGGCGAAGAAGATCATCGCCGGCCGTCCCTATTCCTCTGTGCAGGACCTCTCCCGGGCCGGCGTCCCGGCGAAGACCATCACCACCATCACTCCGATGGTGACGGTGGGCGCGGCGGCGGCCTCGGCGCCTGCGCCGGTACCCGTTCCGGCCCCAGCTCCGGCGCCGGCTCCCCGGCCTGCCACGACCGCTGCGGCGTCCGCTCCGGTCACCGCGCAGGTTCCGCCGTCTCCCGGCATGGTCTGGGTGAACCTGGACACCAAGATCTTCCACCGCCAGGGCGACCCCTGGTATGGCAAGACCAAGAAGGGCCAGTTCATGACCGAAGCCGCCGCTCTCCAGGCGGGCTACCGGGAAGCCAAGAAGGGCGGCGGGAAGGCGAAGCAGCCCTGAGCTGAGGCTCCCGGATCGTGGCGCCGATCCATCTCTGGTGGACGGACCTCTGTCGCCGCCTCGAGGCCCCATAGGCGCTAACTTAACTTGTCTTGGAGGTCCCCCCGCCCAAGACCCTCACCCCTGCCCCTCTCCCGACCACCCCATCCGCCGCCCCGGGAGAGGGGTACCCCTGGGGCTTCCCCGCCTTGCTCCCTCTTCTCCCGGTGAAGGGGGTTGGGCGGGGTCGGGAGAA
>DASYJD010000068.1:0-5202 GCA_035996875.1 Thermoanaerobaculia bacterium | reverse complement strand
CAACAAACCGGAGTCGACTCATCTGGGTGGTCTCGCTCCAAGACATTCGGGCACCCCCCTTCGATACCCGAAGACTTCCTCACGAAACTGTCACCCATGTCTCCGGTCCAATCTGTTACCCATGTCTCCGGTCTATGCCACCTCCCGCCCCCGCCCAACCCCCCTCACCGGGAGAGGGGTACCCCTGGGGCGTTTTTGCCTTGCTCCCTCTTCTCCCGGTGAGGGGGGGTGCGGAGGGGGCGGGAGAAGAGGGCCGGGGTGATGAGGGTCTTGGGAGGGGGAAGCTCCAAGACCAAGTTAAGTTAGCGCCTACGACCGTTCGCCTCACCCCATAAACCCCAGATCCGGTACCGCAAACCGCCCCAGGTTGGGCAGCACCAGCGGCAGGTCGCTCGCCGCCACTCCGAACCAGCGGGCGAGGGTGGCCGAGTATTCGTCCACCGAGGTGGTGGGAATCCAGCGGCCGTCGCCGGCGTCGTTGGGTCCGTTGAGGGCGAGCGTGGGGAGCTGGCCGTAGAACTGGCCGCCGCGCACGGCGCCACCGAGGACGAAGTGGTGGCTTCCCCAGCCGTGGTCGGAGCCGGTGCCGTTGGGGAGGTAGGTGCGGCCGAAGTCGGAGGCCGTGAAGGCGGTCACCGTGTCGGCGATGTGAAGCTCGTTCATCGCGGCGTCGAAGGCGGTGAGGGCGCCGTCGAGCTCGGTGAGCAGATCGGCTTGGGTGCCGTCGAGCGAGGTCGTTCCGATCTGGCCGCCGTGCGTGTCATACCCCTGGGCGGCGCAGAAGAAGACCTGCCGGCGAAGCCCCAGCGCTTCGCGCACCGAGACGAGCTGCGCGATCATCTTGAGCTGCGCCCCGAGGTCGGTGTCCGGAAACACGGTGGTGATCGCCGGCGCCCCGGCCAGGGCACCCGAGAGCAGCTCCTGATTGCCGAGAGCGCGGCCCAAAATCGCACTGTAGCCGCGCTCGAAAAGGTTGCCATAGCTCCGCGCCAGCAGACTGCGGACGGCGTTCGAGGCCGCGTCGGAACCCTGGTCCTGGGAGACGTAGGAGGTGAGGCCCACCGGCCCCTGGGACGACACCTGGTACTGGGTAATGACGTTGCCGACCTGGAAGGTGTTGGTGCCCGCGACCGAGATGGACATCGAAATGCGGGCGTTCTCGTTGAGCGCGTGCAGAAGGTCCGCCGTGCGCCCGCCCCAGCCAGTGCGCGCCGGCTGGTCGGGCAGCGAGGTCTGCCAGTGCAACGTCTGGTCGCTGTGGGAGAAGAGCTGCGGCGGCACCGCCACACTGTGGTTCAGGTACTCGTCACGGGTGAGCGGCGCCAGGAGCGGCCCCACGTTGGCGACCACCGCCGCCTTGCCGCCGTTGAACAAGCCCTGGACCCCTTTGAGACTCGGATGAAGGCCCCACTGCCGCGAGTCGCCAGGCGAGGGCACGAGCGGATTCAGCGGCAGCAGCGCGCTCTGCGGCAGTGCCAGGGCATCGCGGGTCGCGGCGTAGCTCGCGTAATCACCGGCCAGGGTCGGCACGATGACGTTGTTGCTGTCGTTGCCGCCGTAGAGAAAGACGCAGACGAGGGACTTGCTGTCGACGAGCGGCGATGCGGCGGCGACGCGCTGCAGATCGAAAATGGTATTGGCCATCGCCGTCATGCCCACCGCGGCGCAGGCGGATTGGCGGATGAACTGGCGGCGTGTCGTGCCGGGAATTTTAGTCACAATCCACCTCCTACTTCTGAACCGCAGATTCGGGAGTCAGGCTGGCGAGCCACACGAGCGTGAGCACTCGGTTGTCGGCTTGACGCGGAAAATCATGATCGGCGAGCGCGGTACGCAGAATGCCGCGCGTCGGGTCGGACATCGCGCCGGCGAAGAGCACCAGGTTGACGCGATCGAGGAGAGCGTCGTCGGTGGGCGCCTGCGGCGGCTGGAACGGCGCCAGGTTGAACATCAGCGGCCCGGTCTGGCCGCCGCTGCCAAACAACGCGCGGTAGACGTTGGCGGTGCCGACGACCGTCGTCTCGGTGGCGATCTGGAACTCCGGCGAAACGAGGCCGGACTGGGCGATCTCCCCCGGCAGCGCATAGCCAGGCTCGAAGAAGTTGAACACCGTGGGAGCACGGAGGGGAATCTGCCCCAGGCCGAGGCCCTGCCGGTCGATGTTGAGGTTCCATCGGCCACTGCGCGGCTTGGCGTCCAGTGTGCGCAACGTCCCCAGGAAGCGCACGAGAGGCTCGCGCAGATGGCCATCGTCCGGCCGTGCGGCAATCAGCGTCGCCCGCGCCTCGTAGTCGAGGAGAACGGTGCGCAACACCGCCTTGAGGTCGCCCCGCACTCCCGCTCCGTTGTTGGCGAACGCCTGACCGCAGCGGTAGACGTACGCCGGGCTGGGATTGCTCGTCACCAGCCGCTGGATGAGGAACTGGCAGAAGAAGGGGCCGACGTTGGGGTGATGGAAAATCATGTCGAGCGACTGCTCGAGATCCGTCTGCGCACTCTGCCCCGCCGGCAGGACGGCACCGTCGAGCAGACGCTTCTCACTGGTGTCGTGATACGTCGCCCAGGACTGCATCGGAATGCGGTAGTTGCGGACCGGTCGGAAAAAGGCGTTGGGGTTGTGCTGATTCTGGCCGCCGAACGTCCAGCCGCTGAAGGCGCGCGCAAACGCCTTGACCTCATCCTGATCGTAGGTCGGGATCGGCTGGTTGTTGGAATCCAAATGCAGCGTGCCGTCGGGATGCAGCTCGTAGAGACCGATCGAGAAAAGCTGCTGGATCTCACGCGCATAGTTCTCGTTGGGGCTGACTCCCTGCTCGGGAATCGCCTTGCTGCTACCTGCCATGTCGAGGTACTTCCCCATCGTGGGGCTGAGCGTCACCGCCTCGAGCAGGTCGCGGAAGTTGCCGAAGGCGTGCTGCCCCAGCAGATCGAGATACGCCGCCAGGCTCTCCGGAAGCTTGCGCAGGTCTGCGTCGCGATCGGAAACGACGAAGAATTCGGAGAGAGCAAAGGCGACGCGCTGGCGAAGCTGGTCCGGACCCTGGACGGCCTGGCTGAAGTACGACTCCCGCACCAGCCCGGTCGTGGGATCCGTGCCCGCCGGCAGCTGGCTCACCAACTGGTCGTAGGTCGCGAGATGAGAGGCCGTGGGCATCGCGAGCTGCTCGTTCAGCCACTGCGTGAAGCCCTTCTGCTGGAGAGCCTCGGCCTCGCCGGGGCGCGGTCCGTAGGCCGCCTGGAGGAGGAAGCGGGCGGCGTCCTGTTGGGTGGGAGGGCCTCCAGGGAGAGCCGGCGGCGCGGGGGGAGGCGTGAAGGTCTGGCTGCCGTTCGTCGGGCGGAAGAAGCCCTTGATCTCCCCCGCCGGAAACGCCGCCGTATGGAGATTGAGGTAGCACTGGCCGCCGTGCAGCGCGGCGAGAATCGCCGCCGTATCGAAGGCTCCAGCCGGCTGGATGTGCCAGACCCGCGAGCCGTCGGCCTGCGGCGGCGTGGTGTCGATGTCGAAGAGGATGGTGCCGTCCGGGCCGTGGATGTGCTCGCTGGTGATCGGGCCAGTGAGGCCGGAGAAGGTGAAGCGCAGCACCGCGGCCTTCTGATCCTGCGTCAGGGTCAGAGTCGAAGAGCCGGAGCCGCCGCTCCCGGCGCCGGCCTGCGGGGTGAGCGAGGCGAGGAAGAGAGTGCCGCCGGTTTCAGGAGGCGGTGGTGGTGGCGGAGGCGGCGCGCTGACGGTGTAGACGCCGGAGGTGACGAGGCTCGCTTTGAGGCCCTTCTTATAGGCGAAAGCCTTGACCGTGGTCTTGGCGGTGAGTTGCAGAGGCGTGTGGTAGACCGGGCTCTTCGTGCGGGACGGGCTGGACCCGTTGGTGGTGTAGTAGATCGTCGCGCCAGGCGTGGCACTGGTGATCGTGACGACGATCGGCGCCGGATGGGCTCCAGGCTTGGGAGAGAAGACCGGCGCCGCGACGGCCGCGGACTTGTCCGCCACCACCGAAAGGTCCTGAGGGTCCTGACGTTCTCGGGTGTCCTGCGCCAGCGTTGGGAGTGCCGGTATGATCGCAATCACCAACCCGAGCAGGCTCGTCAGCAAAGCTCCGCCTCGACGTTTCCTCATGTGCCCTCCGATCTTGCTGCACCAACGGGTGCTGCTGGCGGGTGGAACCCCCGGGCTGGAGTTTTCCTGCGGGCGTAAATGCTTTTTCGGCTATGAGACCGAGGGAAGAGGCCTGTGTGGACGGCATTTGACGGGTACAGGCAACTGGCGTAGGATTGCAACCCTCGCGGAATGAGCAAGATGCGTGGGAGCGGAGCAGGCTAGAGCGTTCAGGGGACAGAGCCGTGGAACATCCGAGCGCAGTTCACAGCGACCCCGACATCCTCGAGGGGACACCCGTGTTTGTCGGCACGCGGGTGCCATTTCAGACCTTGATCGACTATCTCGAGGAAGGCCAGCCGCTCTCCGAGTTCCTCGCCGACTTTCCCACAGTAAGCCAAGCCCAGGCCGTCGCAGCGCTGGAAGAGGCCAAGGCAGCCGTCCTCGCGCATGCGCGTATTGCTTGACGAGTGCCTTCCGGAAGGGCTCCGGGCAGAGTTTCCCGGGCACCGAGTGCTCACAGTGCGGGCGGCCGGGCTCGCGGGCAAGAAGGACGGCGATCTCCTAACTGCTGCCTCGGGTCGTTTCGACGCCTTCATCACGATGGATCGAAGCCTCCAGTGGCAGCAGAGGGTGAGCGACTTCAATCTCGCAGTGGTCGTTATCCGAGCCCGCTCAAACAGCCTGCTTTCCATCCGGCCGCTGGTTCCGGACCTGCTTCGGCTTCTCTCCTTTGTCGGACCCGGTCAAGTTGTTCGCGTGGGGAACTGATTCTCTACCCCAGCCCGGAGAACAACCGTGGCGAGGAGATCAGCTTCGCGAACTCGGCCCAGCGTTGCTGGGGATGGTCGGCCTTCCTCCTCCAGGCCACCTACGGGCCGCGGCCCGGCGAGGCGTGTGGGATGTCCTCCGGCTCCCCTCTCTTCCGGCCGGCGGGGGAAGGCTGGGAGAGAGGGGCTGGGGGATCCACTTGGCATAGACCGGAGACATGGGTAACAGATTGGACCGGAGACATGGGTGACAGTTTCGTGAGGAAGTCTTCGGGTATCGAAGGGGGGTGCCCGAATGTCTTGGAGCGAGACCACCCAGATGAGTCGACTCCGGTTTGTTGC
>DASYJD010000067.1:0-54844 GCA_035996875.1 Thermoanaerobaculia bacterium | reverse complement strand
CATCGCCCTCCCCCCAACCGGGAGAAGAGGGAGAACAGCCAAGAGCAAGCAAGGCCGCCTTTTTTGGCGCTCCCCTCTCTCCCGGCCGGGGGGAGGGCGATGGGAGAGAGGGGTTGGGGGAGTGAGGATCTTGGGCGGGGGGAAGCTCCAAGACCAAGTTAAGTTAGCGCCTATGGGGGGGTGCGGAGGGGGCGGGAGAAGAGGGCCGGGGTGATGAGGGTCTTGGGAGGGGGCGCTCGCAGCCGGCAAGGTCACTGCCCTATACGCCTATAGAGGACAGAGCCCAAGGTTTTGCCCTATGCTTGTCCGGCTCCATGACTTTTGCCGTCTATCGTTTTGCCTGAGGGGAGAACACGCATGGCCCGTCCGTCAGTGCTCGTGGTGGATCCGGAGGCGTCTCGCCGCCGGGTGATCTCCCATGGCCTGGCTGGTTTCGGCTATGAGGTAATCCCCGCGGTAGGGCCGGACGAGGGGCGTCGTTTCGCCGCGAGCCTCGGCCCTGGAATCGTGGTCCTGTCCGCCGGCTTGGCCCGGCAACTGGATGGCGCCGTTGCCGATCTTTTCCCCTCGTCCGCTCCGGCCAACCCACGCACCCTGCTGATCCTCGGTGAGGGAGAGGAGGACGGGCGGGAGCTTCCCGAGGAGGTTCTCTTCCTCCAGGCCGGCGGCCTGCTGCCGGCGGACCTGGTGCGGCGCATTCATCTCGTCCTCCTGGGGTGGGAAATCGGCGTCGAGCCGGACACGGACCTCGAATCGCTGGTGGGCGACCTGGCGCTGCTGCCCATTCTCGAGCTGTTGCGCGCGGCGAACCGGGCACGGCTGACGGGGCGCATTCACAGCGGCGAGGGCGAGCTCACCCTCCAGGACGGCGAGGTGATCGCCGCCACGGCGGGACGGGCGCGAGGCGTCAAGGCCTTTCTGCGGCTGAGCACGCTCTCGGCCGGCCCCTTCTGGTTACGGCTTCAGCCGGTCGCGGATACCGAGCGGGACGTCCGGCAGGATCTGACGTCCCTGATCTTCCAGGCCTTGGAAGACCGCGTCTTCGACGCGCCGGACACGCGGGCTCGGGCGCGTGTGGAGCTCGGTCCCGCCTTCTTCGAAACGCGTTTCACCCCCAGCCAGCAGGAGCTGCTGGCCGTGCTGCCCAACTGCCTCACCGTGGGGCGCCTGCTGGACGCCCTGCCGGCGACCGACAACGAGATCCTGCGCGACCTCCTGGGTTTGAGGGAGATGGGCATCGTCACCCTGGAGGAGCCGGAGGAGTTGGTGACCGTGGTCACCGACTCGACCTCGGACCTGCCGCTGGAGCTGGCCCGCACTCACGGCATCCACGTGGTGCCCGTGCTTGTGCTCTTCGGGGACCGGGTGTATCACGACGGCGTGGACCTCAAGGCCAAGGAGTTCTACGAGCTGCTGGAGAAGGGGCAGCTCGTGCCGCGGACGAACCCGGTGCCCGAGGCGGACTTCCACGACGCCTACCGGGCCCTGGCGCCGAAGAAGGACATCATCTCCATTCACATCTCCGAGAAGCTCTCGCAGACCGTCGTTCACGCCCGCAAGGCGGCGGCGGAGGGGCTTGGCTACTATCAGGAGCAACGGGGGCAAGAGGAGCGGGTGACCATCAAAGTGGTCGATAGCCACAGCGCCAGCCTCGGCCTGGGCATGCTCGCCCTCTTCGCCGCGCGCATGGCCCGGCGGGGAGTGCCGCCGGACGCCGTCGTCGAACGTCTGGAGGCGATGCGCGAGCGCATTCACGTCCTCTTCGTGGTGGATACGCTGGAATACCTGGCGCGCAGCGGGCGGATCGGCAAGGCGCGCGCCTTGCTGGGCAACATCCTCGGCATCAAGCCCATCCTCGGCGTGGTGAACGGCGAGATCGTGCCCGTCGACCGCGTCCGCGGAGGCCGTGCGGCCCATCCCAAGCTGGTGGACCTCTTCCGCGAGCGGGTCGATCCCAAGCGGCCGGTCGTGGTGACGGTGGCGCACGCCAAGGCCCCCGTCTGGGCGGACCGCCTGCGGGGCCTGATCGAGAAAAACCTCACCGTTCAGGAAGTGCTGACGGGCGAGATGGGTCCGGTCGTGGTCGCCAACGCCGGTCCGGGCACCGTGGGCGCGGCGATGTTCCAGCCCACCGAAGAGGAGATGGCTCTGATCGCCCCGTTGCCGGAGGTGGTGTAGCTCCAATGCGCATCGCCTTCGTCACCTCCGCCGGTTGGCCCAATCTCACGGATGACGACCGCCTCGCCGTCGCCGAGCTGATTCGCCGGGGCGCCGAAGTCCAGCCGGCCGTGTGGGACGAACCGACGGTGGACTGGTCGAGCTTCGACCGGGTGGTGCTCCGCTCGTGCTGGGATTACCACCTCCGGCTGCCCGAGTTTTTGAGCTGGCTGGACCGTATGGAGCGGGCGGCGGTGCCGCTCTGGAACCCGCCGGCCCTGGTGCGCGTCAACGCCGACAAGGCCTACCTCGAGCCTCTTGCCGCCTCCGGAGTGCCCGTGGTCCCCATGGTGCGGATGGAGAAGGGAGAGCCCGCGGACTTGGCAGCGATCCTGGACGAGCGGGGTTGGGCCGAAGCGGTGGTGAAGCCCGCTGTCTCGGCCTCAGCCTTCCGCACCCGGAGGTTACGGCAAGATGAGGCGGGAACTGCCCAAGAGGACTTCGCCGGGATGCTGGCGGGCTCCGCCGTCCTGGTGCAGCCCTTCGTCCCCGAGATCCAGACCCGCGGCGAATGGTCCTTCCTCTTCTTTGCCGGAGAATTCAGCCACGCCGTGCTCAAGCGCCCACGGGACGGAGACTTCCGAGTCCAGCACGAGCTCGGCGGCTCGGCGGCGCTAGAACGGCCCGCTCCCGTCCTCGTCGAGCAGGCGCGGGCCGTCTGCGAGCGCATCTCCGGGCCGTGGCTCTACGCCCGCGTGGACGGAGTGGAGTTGGCGGCGGGCTTCACCCTCATGGAGCTGGAGCTCATCGAGCCCTCTCTCTTTCTCAGCTACGACCCGCAAGCGCCGGGGCGATTTGCCGACGCGGTGCTGCGGGCCGGCAGCGCACACTCCTGAGGAGCTGTACAATCGGCATCAGCCCAAGGAGGCGCCATGTCCGACGGACCGAAATACAGGCAGCGGGGTTACAAGGATTCTGATCGCGACGAGAAGCCGCAGCGGCCTGGGCTTCAAGGTCCGCGCGAGAAGAAGGACGGCCCGAGGGGGCGCGGGCTCGGCGCGCCGTCCGAGGCGGTTTTCCGTTGTACGGCCTGCGGCGAGAAGCGGCTCATCATGCTGGGCGACGTGCTGCCCGCGGACGCCACCTGCGCGAAATGCGGCGCCGACCTCCACACCTGCTCGAACTGCATCCACTTCGATACCTCGGTGCATTGGGAATGCCGCAAGAACGCCGAGATTCCCGCCCGCATCCCCAAGAAGCGGGACCGGAACGACTGTGCCCTCTTCACCCCGAAGCTCGCGCAGGAGTTCGCCAAGGACTCCACCAAAGGCTCGCCGGGCGATGCACGGTCGGCGTTCGACGCGCTGTTCAAGTTCTAGGGAGATGTGATCATGAAGATCCGTGTCCCGAAGGATCAACTCGCGGAGTTCTGCCGCAAGAATCACATCCGGAAACTCGCTCTGTTTGGCTCCGTGCTGCGAGACGATTTTCGCCCTGACAGCGATGTGGATGTTCTAGTCGAATTCGAGCCCGGCCACATGCCCGGTTTCCGTTTCATCAGCCTGCAAGAGGAGCTTTCCCGCATCTTCGGCGGCAGGTCCGTGGATCTCGTGACTCCCAAGTTTCTGAACCACAGAATCCGGGACGAGGTACTGAACAGTGCCAAGGTCCAGTATGCCGAAGGGTGATCTGCTATCACCTCACCCGCCCGCCCCGTTCCGGATCAACTGCGCATAGAACCGCACCGCCTCGGCGTAGCTTTCGATTCCCACTCGCTCGTTCGTGCCGTGGAGGCGTTTGAGGTCCTCGCCGTTGATGCGGATGGGGAGGAAGCGATACACGTTCGGCGATAGCGACTCGTAGTGCCGGGTATCCGTGCCTCCGGATAGAAGGTTGGGAGCCACGATGACGTGAGGCACCGTCTGGACCAGGGTCGTCTGCAAGAGCCGGAAAGCCGGCGCGTTGACGTCGGACTCGGGCGAGGGCTCGGAGCTGAAGCGTCCTTTCCGTGCCACGTGGATGCCGGGTCCCACGGTGTCGCGCACATGCTGGAGCACGCTCGCGCCCGTGTCCCCGGGAAGAATGCGGAAGTTCACCACGGCACGCGCTTGGTGGGGGAGGACGTTCTCCTTGACTCCGGCCTGGAAGATCGTCGCCGCCGTCGTGGTGCGGATGCGGGCGTTGCCCGACGGCTCGGCCGCGAACTCGCGCCTGGCGAGGGGACCGAAGAGCCAGAGATTGGCGAGCACCAGCCGCTGGCTGAAGGGCAACTCCGGCGTCAGGAACTCGAAGGAGCGCTTCGTGGCCCCGTCGATGCGGGCCGGCATCGGGTTGTCCTCGAGCTTTTCGATCGCAGCAGCGACTTGGCCGATGGCGGTGTGGGTGGGCGGCATGGAAGAGTGGCCGCCCTCCGACTCGGCCACCAGCTCCACGCTCATCGAGCCTTTCTCGGCTGTGGCAATCAGGGCCGCCGGTCCATGGAGACCGGGCACGAGACCTTCCACGATGGCGCCGCCCTCGTCGAGGATGAGCTCCGGGTGAACCCCGCGTTGGGTCAACAGAGCCGCGAGGGCCGCGGCACCCTGCGATCCTCCCACCTCCTCGTCGTGGCCAAAGGCGAGGAGTATCGTGCGTTGTGGCTGAAAACCTTTGCCGATCAGAGTCTCGATGGCTTCGAGGATCGCCAGAACGCCCACCTTGTCGTCGAGCGCGCCCCGGCCCCACACGAAGCCGTCCGCAATGTCGCCGGAGAACGCGGAATGCGTCCAGCTCTTCTCCGTGCCCGGCTCGACCGGCACCACGTCCTGGTGGGACATGAGAAGGATGGGCGCGAGCTTCGGGTCCTTCCCCGGCCACGTGTAGAGCAGGCTGTATCCCGCCACGACCTCTCGGGTCAGCGTCGCATGAACCTTGGGGAAGCTCTGCTCCAGATAGCGGTGCAGATCGAGAAACGCCTGCGACTCTACGTTCGCTCCATCCTCATGGGAGACGGTGGCGAAGCGCAAGGCGCCGGCGAGCCGACCGGCCGCGGCGTTGGCGTCGACCGTCAGATCCGTCACCGGCGGAGCCGCCGCCTGGCGGGATTTCACCAAGGAGGCGCGGACGCAGAGAACGATCACCAAGAGGAGAAGGGCGAGGCCGATCAGGATAAGGGTGCGTTTCATTGTCGGGCTCCGGTGCCGGTAGGTTGCAGCCCTGAAGAGTATCTCAGAGCTCCCCTTGTTTTCTCCTTGGTTTCTGTATAGGTTCTGTACATAGGTTAGGAGTTCCTTATGCCTCAACTCAACATCCACCTCACCCCTGATTTTGAAGCTGCCCTTACCGAGTACATGAGGCTTCGCCGAGTCAGGACCAAGTCGGACGCCGTTCGGCTGGCGATCAGGGAGGCTGTGGAGCGAGAACACCACCGTCGGATCGTTCCAGACTTCTCTCGCTGGCTGGGAATGGCGAAGCAGGCTCCCGAGAATCTGAACCCTCGGTTTCGCTCGGACGACGATCTCTGGAGCTGACGAATGGTAGTCGACACCTCAGCGCTACTCGCCGTCTTCTTCAATGAGCCTGAGGGTAAGTGGGTAGCGGACCGCCTTGCGGAACATGCTGCAGAGTTGAGGATGAGCACGGTCAATCTCGCCGAGACGCTGATTCGTGTCAGGGACCGCCAGCCCCAACTCTACGACCAGATCGAGGAGGAGTTGCTAAGCAGTGGGATTCGCTTCGTCCCCCCTGATGTCGAGCAGGCGCGAATCGTAGCCAAGGCTAGGATCCGTTATCCGTTGAACCTCGGAGACTGTTTTGCCTATGCGCTGGCGAGGGTCGAGAACTGCCCGATCCTTGCCAAGGATTCGGATTTTCGGAAAGCCGACAACCCCGTTCTCTTTCCTCCTTGATGGCTCACCTGGCCTCTACCCCACCTCCGCCGTCGCCAAAAACCGCGGCGCCTTCCTCACCTTCGTCGCCTGCTCGAAGGCATATGCCAGCTTGATCAGCATCGGCTCGCTCCAGGCGGGACCGATGAACGAGAGGCCGATCGGCAGGCCGGCGGCGTAGCCTGCCGGCACGGTGAGGCTTGGGTAGCCCGAGACCGCCGCGAACTGTGAGCTGCCGCCGGTTCCCGAGTCGCCGTTGACGAGGTCGATCAGCCAGGCCGGGCCGCCGGAGATGGCCACCACGGCGTCCAGCTTGTGCTCCGCGAAGACAGCGTCCAATCCCTCCTTGCGGGACATGCGCCGGCAGCTCTCGAGGGCCTTCTTGTACTTGTCGTCGGTGAGCGGGCCCTTGCCTTCCGCCTGCTCGAAGATCTCCTGGCCGAAGTAGGGCATCACCCGGTCGCGGTTCTTCGCGTTGAAGGCGACGGCCTCCTTCAGACTGTGGACGGGCGCGGCGGCGCCGAGGTCCGCCAGGTAGCGGTTGAGGTCCGCCTTGAATTCGAAGAGGAGGACTTCGAACTCGTCATCCCCGAACTTGCCGGCGGTGGCCAGCTTGACCGGGTCGATCACCATCGCGCCCGCGGACTTCAATGCCGCGATCGACTCCGCGAGCACGCGGTCGGTGTGCGGATGGTCCTCCAACGACTTCGGATGAAAGATGCCGAGCTTCGCATCCTTCAATCCCCCAGGATCGAGGAACTTCGTGTAGTCCGTGAGGGCCTTGCCGCGGCTGGCCCGGGTGGCTTCGTCGCGCTCGTCGACGCCGGTCATCGCGCCCAGGAGAGTGGCGGCGTCGGCCACGGTGCGGCACATGGGGCCGGCCGTGTCCTGACTGTGGGCGATGGGAATCACACCGGCACGGCTGATCAATCCCAGAGTGGGCTTGATGCCGACGATGCCGCAGTGCGTGGAGGGGGAGATGATCGAGCCGTCCGTCTCCGAGCCCACGGTGACGGCGGCGAGATTGGCGGCGGCGGCCACGGCCGAGCCCGAGCTGGAGCCCGAGGGGCAGCGGTCCAGCGCATAGGGATTGCGGCACTGTCTGCCGCGGCTGCTCCAGCCGCTGGAGGAGTGGGTGGAGCGGAAGTTGGCCCACTCCGAGAGGTTGGCCTTGCCCAGGATCACGGCGCCGGCTTCCCGCAGACGGGCGGCGAGGAAAGCGTCCCGCGGTGGGATCGAGCCCTCCAGGGCCAGCGAGCCGGCGGTGGTGGTCATGCGGTCGTGCGTGCCGATGTTGTCCTTGAGCAGGACGGGGATACCGTGGAGGGGGCCGCGCGGTCCCTTCGCCTTGCGCTCGGCGTCGAGGGCCTCGGCCGTGGCAATCGCCTCGGGGTTCGTCTCGATCACCGCCCGCAGCTCCGGGCCTTTGAGGTTCAGTTCCTCGATGCGGCCAAGGTAGGCCTCCACGATCGACCGGGCCGTGTGGCGGCCGGACTTCATTCCCTCCTGGAGGGCGGCGATGGTCGTCTCCTCGAGCTCGAAAGACGCCGGGGATGTCGCCGCGGCCAGAGGAGCGGTTCCGGCGCCGCTGGGGAGGAGTGGGCCTGCGACGGCCAGCGCACTTCCGATGGCACCAACTCTCATCAAATCTCTGCGGGTCAAGGCTCCCGCCGGCCGATCCTCGTCCTTCATCAGGGCCCTCCAGTCTTCAAGTCCGCGGCGATCTGCTGGCAATCATATCTAGAAGACGAACATTCCGATCGCCGCCGCGAACATGAGGACCGTCGTGAGGCCGACCACGATCCGGCTGAGCCGCGAGCTCGGCTGGCCGTGCATGGTCTTGGCGTCCGAGGCCAGGATGAGTATGGCGACGAGAAGGAAAGGCGCCAGCAGACCGTTGATGACCGCCGACCCGTAGAGGATGCGGATGGCGTTGACGTGCAGGAAATCGAGGAGGATTCCGAGCGCCGTCGAGAGCACCACGATCGAGTAGAACTCCCGGGCCCGCCGGGGCTTCCGGTCGAGCCCCTCGTGCCAACGGAAGGTCTCGGCGAAAGCGTAAGCGGCCGACCCTCCGAGCGTCGGAATTGCCAGGCAGCCGACGCCGAAAATCCCCAGCGTGTAGAGAGTGCTGGCCCAGCGGCCGGCGACCGGGAGGAGGGCCTCGGCGGCCTGGCGGGAGGTTTCGATGTGGGTCTTGCCGTGCGCATGCAGCGTCAACGCCGTGGTGAGGATGATGAAGAACATCACCAGGTTCGAGAAGAACGTGCCGGTCCCCACGTCGAGCCTGCGGTCGCCGAGCTCCCGCCGGGTGGCGCCCTGACGGCGGATCAGCATCCGCCGGCCCAGCGCTCGCTCCTCCTCGACCTCCTGGGAAGCCTGCCAGAAGAAGAGATAGGGGCTGATCGTCGTTCCGAGGATGGCGACCAGCATCGACCAGCCGCCCGAGGTCTTCGGCAGTGACACGGTGAAGGTTTCGCGCAGCACGGAGAGCCAGTGGGGATGGAGGAGCAGAGCGGTCGCGATGTAAGCGCCGAGCGACAGCGAGAGCCACTTGAGAAGGGACGCGAATCGCTGGTAGCGCAGCCAGAGGGTGGCCGCCGCGATGGTCACGCCGAAGACGACGACAAAGATGTGGGAATTGAAGCCGGTCAACATCGCGGCGGCATCGGCCATGCCCGCCAGGTCGGCGGCAATGTTGAGGGTATTGGCGGCGAGGAGAGCCAGGCAGATGACGATCAGCACCGGCTTTGGAAAACGATCGCGAAGCGCTCCGCCGAGCCCCTTGCCGGTGACCATGCCGATGCGCGCGCACATCATCTGGACCGCGGCCATCAGCGGCCAGGTCAGCAGCGCCGCCCACAGGAAGAGAGTGCCGAACTGCGCGCCGGCAATGGAGTAAGTGGCAATCCCCGAAGGATCGTCGTCCGCCGCTCCGGTGATGACCCCGGGGCCGAGGGTCGCGAGAAAACGCCGGACGAGCGACTGCTTGATGGGCTCCGGCTTTTTCTCCTCGGTCATGAAGGCCTCCGCGGAGCACGAGCCCGCTGTCGCGAGGGAGTGTACAGCCGAGGTCCGGCTCTCACCTTATTTCGTCTTGCACGTCAACGAATCCCCCTCGATCTCGCACGCCATCACTGTTCTTCCTTCGGTGTCGTTCACCGTCATGTGCCAACCCTTTCCCTGGGGCTCGAAGAGGGCGTAGGCGAATTCGTCAGTCGTGCCGGCTGTGCTCACCTTGGTATTGGCAATCGGTTGGCCCACGAGCATGTCCGTGATGGGTTTGTCGAGCTTCGTGCCGCTCATCCCCGCCACGACGCTCGGCGCCCGCGGCGGGCTGGCCGCGAAGGCGAGGGCCTCGAAGAGATGGATGTGTCCCGCCAGCACGAGCCGCACGTTGGCGTCCAGATTGTTGTCCGAGTCCGCTTGAAGCTCGGCCGTCACCGGGACGAGGTCCGGCTTGCCCTGAATGAAGGCCCACAGAGGGTGATGCGAGAGGAGCCACGACGGCAGGGTACTCGCGGCGGCGAGCCCGTTGAGATCCTGATAGGCCTTCGAATAGAAGCCGGCGGGCTCTTTGCCTGCCTTCGAGGTGTTCAGCACCAGGAGCTGAAGGCCTGGCAGGAGGACACCGTACGGCGCGGGGTCGTCGTTGCAGGTCGATGGCACCGGGCCGAGATCGAGGAACCGGAACCAACCCTGGCCGGCGCGGTCACAGTCCTCGTGATTGCCGCGCACGGCGATCCACGGCGCCGCGGCGAGCAGGGGTGCCGCGGGATCGAAAAAGTCGGCCTGCCACGCCGGCCAGTTGTCGCCGAAGGGGCTGCCGCCGCACTTCTTCTGCTCGTCCGGCGGGCAGGCCGTCTCGCGGTAGTGATAGTCGCCGACGTGGATGACCACGTCCGGACGTTCCTGGGCCACCTTCGCGGCCACCTTGGCGAAAGGCCATTTCTTGGGATCGTTGCAGTTCTGCACGTCGCACTTGCCGTTGGGATCGCACTTGATCCGGCAGCCGGTGTCGCCGATCACCGCGATCTTCTTGAGCTGCTGCGGCGGCGCGGGCACACGGGTGCCGCCGATGGACGCCCACCGGGATCCCTGGGGAAGGTTCGCCTCGCAGATCAGGATCTCGAAATTCGGCTGGCGGTCCGAACGGACCTGCATCCTGTACATCTTCGACATGGAGTTGTTTTCGATCTCGATATCCGGGCAGGACGCCTTTGGATCGGTGACGATCGCCCGCACGACGGCTCCTTCGGAACCGATCTCCACCCAGGTTCGAAGGGGAGCCGCAGATACGGATTCAACCCGCGCGACGGGCTCCGGCTGCGGAGGTGCCTGCGGCGCCGTGGTCGCACAGCCGGCGGCGAAGCCCGCGATCAGGACGAGCGCGGGCAGAGCGGTCCTCAACCGCGGATGAGACTTCTTCATGACTTCGCTCCTCAGCAAGACGTTTCAGTAGGAGTCGAAGTATATAACCTCACCGCACCCGGAACACGGGTCCGCGGGGAGGGAAGGGGAGGCCGCCGCCGGCCGGGATCAGGAAGCCGTGCTCGCGGCGGACGCGGAGGACGTCGCAGGCGCCGTCGGTGATGATCAGCACCGGTCCGGTCTTGGGGAAGTCCGGCGCTTGGTCCAGCAGGTCGAGACCGGGCTGGAGGACGGTGCCGCCGCGGCCCTTCACGCGCACCCGGCCGGCGATCGTCTCGGGCGACACATAGCCCTCGTCATAGGGCGCGGCGTCGCAGAAGATCAACCGCACGGCCTCGACGTCCCGGGCGATGCTGTAGCTGGCGATGGCCCCCAGCGCCTTGCCGAGGATCAGGCGGTCCATGCTCCCCGAGGTATCGAGCACCACGGCGAAGGTGCGCAGCGCGTCATCCTCCCGGGGAATGAGACGGGGGCGCGGGATGTCCGGCGTCGCGGCCTGGCGCCGGCTGGGCCGGGCGTAGGTGCGGCGGCGCTCGCGCGGGGGAAAGTGATGATCGAACCACTGCGCGAGCTCCACGTCCCAGGGAATCGGCGGCTGGGAGAGGGCCTGGATCTCCTGCACCAATCCGGCCGGCAGGAAACCGCGGCATTGCTCCTGGTGAGCGAAGAGTCCCTGGGTGAGGCAGCGGCGGTAGAGCTCGTCCAGCTCGAGCCCCAACCCGGTCTCCCACCAGCGGGCGTTGCGGCCAGGCAGCATGTCGCACTCGCCCGTGCCGCGGAAGGTGGCGAGCTTGCGCAGCCGGCGCAGGTCGGTGACGATGCGGTCGTAGACCACCTCGGCCGAGAGACCCTTGAGCTGGGGATCGTGGAGCAGGCCGATCGCCGGAGGCTTGCCGATCCCCATCTGGATCAGCCAGTCGTTGATCACGTAGTCGCAGGCCAGGTTCCAGATGTACGGGTCCCGCCCCTGGCCGCGGGCCTGGTGCCGCAGCCCCACGTGCAGGAACTCGTGGGCCATCACGAACTGGCACTCCTGGAAGTTGAGGCCGATAAGAGGATTGAAGTAGATCTCCCGCGCCTCGGCGTCCACGGCGGCGACGTGGATGCCCCAGTGCTTGCAGATCTCGGCGTCCTCGATCAACTCGAAGTTGGCCGCGAAGGCCCCGAGCAGGGGATAGCTTGCCAGGAACCAGGAGCGCACCCGCTGCGGCAGGGTCAGAACTTTTCGCGTCGAGCGAAGCGAGGCGACGGCCCCGCCCGCCACGTCCACGGCCTGGGTCACGGCGCCGCGCAGCCCCTGGCCGAGGAGGTCCGCCCAATCCTCCGGCTTGCCCCGGAACCTTTCGGTGACCAGCAACAGATCGGCCGCTCCCGGCCCCGCCGTGCCCAGGCCACGCAGGGTCTCCGGCACGCCGCGCTCGAAAAAGAGGTCGTAGAGGGCATTCTCGGTCGAGGCCGGCAGATCTTCTCCCACGGCATAGATGTCGTCGGGCCGGCGGCCGAGCTTGAGATCTTCGAGGAAGCGGCTGACGAAGGCGTCGCAGGCCAGGTTCCAGAGATCTGGCCGGGCCCGCTTCTGGAAGTGGCCGAAGCCGAGATGGAGGAGGCAGTGGGCGAGCACGTACATCCACTCCTCCTTTTCGCCCCGGCGCTTGGGATGGACGTGGATCACACCCGACGAGAGCACCACCGCCCAGCCGTCCGCGGGGCAGGAGTTCTGGAATTCACTACGATTGATCTTCGCCCGCTGGCTGAGCGGGCTGAACAGGGGGTGATGGTCCAGCGCGCCCTCGCCCGCCCGGAAGGCCGCCGTGGCCGGGTCTATCTGCTTCGTGCTACGCCGTGACACTGGCGCGCTTCTCGACCAGCCGGGGCAGATCGCGCACGACCTCGACCAGCAGCCAGGAGGGAAGATTGTGGATCTCGTCCGTCCCATCCGCCACTACGAGCTGAGCGATCTCCAGGCTGAGGGACGCCAGCTCTTTGATCAAGGCCTTGGCGCGATGGGCGAGCTGGCGGCTCTGCGGACTCACGGCCTGCACGTCCGACGGCAGCTCCTTGATCAGATGCGCCCGTAGCGACTGGGCGAGGAAGAACAGCACGTCGCGGTCCGCCGGCTCTGCGGGCCACCCCACCTCGCCCTTGAGAATGCGATGCAGGGCGAACTTGCTGCGCGTCTGCTTGAGGAACGCCTTGAACTGCCCCGCGTGGTGAGGGCTGAGGCAACCGAAGGCCAGGGCCTCCAGCACGTCGTCCGCCACCGGCTCGCCATACTCGTGAAGGGCATCGCTCAGCATGTGCCACGAGCGGGGAGTGGAGAAGGGCTCCTCGTGCTTGGGCGGCGCGCTCCACAGGTGGTCCGCCCGCAGTTCCAGATAGGCGAGCACGTGGGGATGAATACCGTTCACGTGGGCCCAGGCCATCCAATCCCGGTGAGAAACCTGGAGATGGACGTGCACCATGCGGTTGAGCAGCGCGGAGGACATGGGTTTCACGATCGCGCTGTCCTGCGCCCGATTGCCGGCGCCGATGACGATCGAGCCTTTCGGAAGCTCGTACTCGCCGATCCGCCGCTCGTGAATGAGGCTGTAGAAAGCCTTCTGCACCTCGTGGGAGCAGGCGTTGAGCTCGTCGAGGAAGAGGCAGTACGGCTTCTTGCGGGCGATGGACGACGGCGGGCAGAAGCGGCTGACGCCGTCCGTGATTTGAGGCACGCCGATGAGGTCCTCGGGAGCGAGCTGGCTGCCGAGCAGAGACACGCAGGGCAGACCGAGCTCCTCCGAGAATCGGTTCACCAGGCTCGACTTGCCGATTCCGGGAGGTCCCCAGATGAAAACCGGGCGCACGACCGCCACGTTGAGCAGGAAGTCGGAGAGCTGGGACGGGGTGAGGCTCTTGGCGGCGTTCACGCGCTCCCGGCCTCACCGCCCGAACGCGCCGCCCTCAGTAGGATAGTCAGGGTAATCCTCTCTTATGCGGTTACATCATAACCGGGTGGGGGCGGGTGCGCAAGAGAAGGGCGGGATTGTTGTCGGATCGCTATCCGAGCCGGCGAAAAACCCTCATCACCCCGGCCCTCTTCTCTCAGCCTCCCCCCGGCCGCCGGGAGAAGAGGGAGGGCCAAACAAGGTGCGATCCAGGATCTTTCGGAAAGACGACATCGTCTCAGAATCCATACCGGCACGTCCCCATTGTAGAGACGCCGCGTGGGGAACCCCGCGGGGCGTCTCCGATCGTGGCGAATCGTTTCAGACGCATGACCGCTCCGCAGGCTGTTCCTCTTTCTCCGGTAAGGGCTCGTCACAGAATAACTGTGCCAGCCCCTCCCGAGGTCAGCCTCGAAGTGGGCGACAGCATAAAGCCTGGGGCAAGGCTGGGAACAGGAAACCCTCCTCGCGTGACGGACTTTTTCTCCCGATCGCGCATCTCCATACAGACTGCCTCCAACGTTCCGTCAACGGACGGGTCGACGCGCGGGGGGCGCTTCTAGAATGATCTTGGAGAACAACGATGCTCAAAGCCGCTCTTCGTCTCGCCCTTCTCACTCTCGTCGTCCTTTTTGCGATCCACAAGAATGCCGAGGCCGCCTGCTTCTACCCGCATTCTTCCACGACCACCTATTACGCCATGATCGACGACTCTCCGGGTTGGGAGGGAACACTCTGGGCCTGCCAGGAGGTCATCATCGGCCCGATGCACGCGCACCACTGGGGTCCCATCGGTGGAACGTCCCGCGACTGCGACGGCAACGTCACCAGTTGGGGCGACACGACCTCCTGCACCGGTCCGAGCAACACCGACAGAACGACCGACATTTGCCCCCCCGTCTGCGAGTAGATCCCCCGCACTGAAAGCCACAAAACACGGTAGAGACACCTCGCGGGGAAACCCGCGGGGTGTCTCTGTTCGTGGCGAATCGCTTGAGCAAGCCCACAGTGGGAGTTTATCGACCGTGTCGCGGCGCCGCAGCAGGAGTAGAGGCGAAGTCCCAGAGGGAGCGGCTGTCATTCGAGCGGGGGAAAGCTCGGTTCCAACGGGTACGAGGGTTGGACGAACAGGGCGAGGGCTGTCCCGAGTAGGGCAAGGATTTCCCCACTCGGGGCGAGGCTCTCCCATCTTGGGCGCGGTTTCTTTCCAGTGGGGCGGAGGCGCCCCCTTCTCGGGGCGGCCTTTGCCCCACTCGCCCGAGACGCTCCCCTATTGGGGCGAGGCGTTGCCCCACTCGGGACAGAGCCGTTACGCCACGCGAAGGTGGCTGCCCTTCGCGGGTTCATGGCGCCGGCAGCCGATGGGGTGGCGATCCCCATGATGAAACGGTTCCTTCGGACCTCGCATATTCTTCAGGTCTGATCGCTCTCTCAAGGAGGAACCATGTCGCTGCGATCCCTCGCCATTCTGCTCCTCGCCTTGTCGTTCGTCTCCTGCGCCTCGGCTCCTCCTGCTGCGCCGCCGCTTAAACCTGTGGCGGCACCGGCGGCGGCCGAGCAGGTCCGGACGATCGATTTGCTGTGCAATGAGAAGGCGCGCTATGTGAGCTTCGACAAGCTGAGCGTTCCGGTTGGGGCGAGCCCGGTGGACGTCGCATTGACCCGTGACAGCATCTGGGTGCTCTTTACGGAGCGCTTGGTGCAGATCGGCCGCGGCGGCGGCGAACATGCCGGGGTGCGGATGCAACTCGCGCCATCCGGTGACGCCTGGGCGAAGATCGACGTCGACCCGGTGGACGAGTCGGTCTGGGTGGCGTCGCGGAGCCGCGCAGTCCTGTTCAAGGTGAACCCCGACGGGAAGTCGATGAGCATCGTGAAGCTGCCGAAGATCGAGGGCAAGGGGGGCTTCAGCGGTCTCGTGGTGGCCCGCGATGCCATCTATGCCCAGCCGACCTGCGCGGAAGCGGCGGTCTGGCGGGTCGACCGCTCGGGCAAGGTTCTGGGGACGGCGTTCCCGGCGCCGAGGCCGGCGGACGGCGAGCCGGAGGTGCTGCAACCCGGCAAGCCTCGGTTGGATTGCCTTCCCATGCGCCTCGATCGCGACGCGGAGGGTCGGCTCCTCGCCTGGAATCTCAAAGACCGGAAGACATGGCAGGTCGACGCCCAGGGCGCTTGGACGCCGAGCGCCTCGCATCTCTTCGAGCATCTGCCCGCGGACGCTTCGTCCCTGACTCTGGTGGGCGCACTCCAGCAGACGACGGAGACGGAGAGCTGGTCGGTCGACAACGGTGTGGGCAAGCTCTTTTACTGGAAGGGAAAGCCGGTGCTTCTGGGGCGGGAGAGATCCCCGAGCGGTAATACGGTCCTCTTCCTGCCGGACGATGCAGGCCTCCGCGAGGTCCTCATGGGTTGCCACAAAGCCTACGTGCGCGAGGTGGTCACCGACGCCACCGGCTACGCCGCCATCACGAATCACTTTCTGGTCCTGGGAGACATGGCAGGCGCTCCGGATCTACCGTGAAAGGTCTTCCGCACTTTCCCGGCGATCTCGGAGGCGAGGGCGGATGATACGCTCCCGCCTCCTATGATCCCCGGCGATCCGCAATCCGCCGTCCGCAACGAGCAGGGGCTTGCGCGCCAGCTCTCGACGGCGCAGCAGGCGGCGATGGCGCTGGGCGGCGCGATCGGGACGGGTCTGTTCCTGGCCAGCGGCTTGGCGGTCAACGTGGCCGGGCCGGCGGTGATCCTGTCCTATGCGGTTGTGGCCGCCATCTCGCTGCTCCTCGGCCGCGCGCTGTCCGAGATGGCGGTGGCCCATCCGACGGCGGGCGCGTTCGGCGTGTACGCCGGGATGTACCTCTCGCCGTTCGCCGGCTACGCGATGCGGGTGAGCTATCTGCTGATGGAGGTGATCGCGACCGGCGGGCAGCTGGTGGCTGCGTCGATCTATATGCACTACTGGTTTCCGGGGGTACCGGGCGCGGTGTGGGTGCTGGCGTTCGCGGTGCTGCTCGTGTACGTCAACTCGCGGGCGGTCGGCCGGCTCGGGACGGTCGAGTACTGGCTCGTGATGATCAAGGTCGTCGCGGTGGCGCTGTTTGTCGGCCTCGCCGTTCTGATCGTGTTCGGCCTGACCGGCCAGCCGGCGATTGGCCTGCGGAACGTCACGGGACAGGGCGGCTTCCTGCCGTTCGGCCTCAAAGGGGTGTGGCTCGGCTGCTGTTTCGTTATCTACTCGTTCATCGGTGTCGAGATCGTGGGCGTCACCTCCGGGGAGGCGTCCAACCCGGCCCGCACGATTCCCGTGGCCATGCGGCGCATGGTTCTCGGCCTCTCGGCGATCTACATCATCACCATCACGCTGCTGGTGGCCCTGAGGCCGTGGCAGCAGTTGGGCGCCGGCGAGAGCCCGTTCGTGAGCGTGCTGGCGCGGGTGGGAATCCCCGGCGCCGCGGGCTTGATGAACTTCGTCGTGCTGAGCGCCGCGCTGTCGAGCGCGAACGCGAATCTCTACCTGATCGCCCGGACGCTGTGGTCGCTAGCGCGCGCCGGCTTCGTGCCGCCGCGGCTCGGGGCGGTCTCCCGGCAGGGCGCTCCGGTCAACGCCCTGCTCGTGGCGTGCCTCGGGCTTGGCGCGGCGGTGCTGGTGCGGGCGTTCTGGCCCGATTCGGCCTACGTGTGGTTTTTTGGCGTCGCGCTGTTCGGGGCGCTGTTCGTCTGGCTGATGATCTTCGTGACGCACATTGCGTTTCGCGCTCCCGCCGTGCCGCTGGGCTCGTATGCCGGCGCCGCGCTGGTCGCCGCGATCCTGGTTTCGACCTGGTGGGTGCCCGGCCTGCGGTCAACGCTGGTCGCCGGGGGGCCGTGGCTCCTGCTGCTGGCGATCGGTTATCGCCTGCCGGGGGTCCGTTCGTCCGGGTAAAGGGCGGTTTCGAAGTCCGCCGGCAGCGAGACCTCGAGGAGCTGCAGATCTTCGGACCCTTCGGTCAGCGCGGTTTTGAAGTGCGGCGGAATCACGAAGGCGTCGCCCTCGGTGAGCGCGTGGGCGCCCTGTCCCTCGCCGTGCAGGGTTACGGACCCCGAGAGGACGAACGTAAAGAGGATGTCCGCGTTGTGAGAGGTCACCGGCGGGGGAGTGCTGCCAGCCGGCCGGGCCACCCGCACGGAGGCGACGCCGCCGGTCGCGGCGCCGATGCCGGTCTCCCGCGCTTCGAAGCCGGGCAGTCTCCAGGGTGTCCAGACGGCTTTCGCGGCTTCGCTGCGGCAGAAGGTCTGGCCGCCGAAAATGCGGTCCGGGTTGAGATGCGGCGTCGGCAGCTCCAACTCGTGATCGACGGTGGTGATGTGCTCGGCCGGTACTCCGATCTCGACCACCTGGAGATCCTCGGACGCTTCGAGGACCCGGTGCCGGATCTGCGGCGGCTGAATGACGCAATCGCCCGCGTTGAGGAGGAAGGGGGGACCCTGGTCTTCGTAGACCAGCCGGACCCAGCCGTGGATGCAAAAGATCAACTGAAAACCCACGGTGTGGTAGTGCACCATGTCCGGCACGGGCCCGGCGTCCGGGATGCGGATGTGCGATGCGATGATGCTGCCGCCGAGCCGGCCCGGGATCAGATCCCGGTAATGCATGCCCGCGCGGCCGATCACCCACGGGCTGTTGTCTTTCAGGCGGCGCACGAGGAAGGCGTGCTGTGTCGGCGGCGTCTCCAGCCGCGGCTGGGCATCGACGATTTGAACGCGAACGCCGTTGGGAGCCGTCAGCTCCTGCGCGCCCGCCGCAAAGGCCTCGGGATCGCGGCACAGCAGACGCAGAACTCCCGGTGTCACCAAGGCACCGCGCTCCAACCGAAGCCGCAGACCATGCCCCGACAGGACGGCCACCCCCGGATCGTCGGCCGGAAAGATCGTCTCCAGCCGGAATCCCAGCTCGCGGGTATAGAAGGTCAGATCCGCCGCGAGGTCCTGCGAGGGGAGGATCACCTCGGCCGCCTGTACGTTGTTCATGTCGCTCATCATGCCATAGAGCGGCAGTCCGGCAGCCCCACCCTTCTTCCTGCCATCCAGTCCGTGCACCTGTTATTACCGCAGTCGCGTGCCGGTGAGGCGCTCGATATCCGACTCGGCGACCGTCACCTTGGCGTGGAGATGACCGCGGAATTCAAGCATCTCCTCCCGTTCGCTGCCCTCCGTTTGCGGGAGTAGATCGTCCAAATCCCGAAGGGCCTTCAAGGCGACTTCCAACTCGCGAAGGCAGTGCTCGATGTTACGCAGGACGAACTCGCGATAGAGAACATCTCTTGGGTCATTGAGGTCGAGAACCTGTGCGGCGAGTTGCCCGGCCGGAGTGAGAGCGATGACGCGCGCACCCTCGTATTGCAGATGTTGGGCCATGATGACAGCGCAGGGATTTGGGATGAATTTCCCCTGCGATTGCTGTCCTTCGTCAGCCCAGAAGGTTCCCTTCCGGCGGTTGCACAGGTTGCAGGCGTAGAACAGGTTGGTGTACTCACAGTCCAATTCTGGAAAGCGAAATCTGGGACGGTAGTGATCGACACCGAAGGTATCTTCCCCCTTCGGGCCGTCTGGCAAGCAGCAATAGACACACCGTCTCCCGAATTCCTCGCGGAGGAAGGGCTTATAGCGCCGATAATCGTTGAATCTGTCTGGTGTTTGCGTGCGGATGTGGAGGTTGTCGGAATAGCGGAACGGATTCATTGAGGGTCGCCCAAATGATACCGCTCCCGGATTTTCCGCACGGTTTCCGCCAAGTCGTCCGTGCGGGAGGACATCGCTTCCAACTCAGCGAAATCGCGGTCTGTAACCCGCGGCAGCAGGCGACGGACTCTTTCGCCCAGATCCTGCAAGCGGATTTCATCCTCGAGAGAGAAAGGGAGACCCGAGTACTTCCGGTTCAGGAGGCGCAATCGCTCCTCGTTGATGGGCTCGAAGAGATCACAGGCGGGTGGCTCGATGGCGAAGAGATCATAGCCGGGCCCAAGGGCCCGTTCCAGCCAGCTGTCGTAGTTTAGGGTAAGAACCTTACCTCGCGATAAAGAACTGCCCTCCCACTTCGCTGCGCCATCAAGCAGATGCAAGCCTTCGTGTTCTAACTCGTAGAGGACGGTTATCAAGTCAGGTTGCGGAACAAAATCAATGAAGACGCTGGCATCTGCGACATAGACAGACTCTTCATCTGCTGGGTGAATGCCAAATCGAAGGATGAAATGACCCTTGGGGAGAGATCCCTTGAGGGTCTGAGTCAACTCTTCAGTGCGCTCCCAGGGAATTCCCATGGACGCGAGAAACTCGCCGTGAGGCGAGCCCGAAGTGGGACCTGCCTGGAAATAACGTAGCTCTACCCGGTTGTAGGTTTGAGGAAGAAGCACCGCTTCCAAGGGAGCAGCCAGCCTTTGGAGGCGGGTAATGAAGCCTTCGGCAGATTGGGCGGTCGTAGTCCCCAGGGCAATTGAAGTAGGGGTTAGCGAGATCTTCCAGAAACTGTCAGCCGACGCTAGCAGGTGCCCGGCGAGTCCCTCTCCCACGACGGCGAGGGGGCTGGTCTTATGATGTGGATACTCTCCTTCGAGCCGTTGAGCGATGTCTGCGAGGGCTTCCGAAGTCGCCGCGCTGGGGAAGTCAATTCTTCCCATTGCACTGCCGACAACCCCTCTGTCTCCATTTGTCGGTTCGTTCACCATAGCCAAAGTATACAGCTATCAATGCTACTTGCCGGTCTTCCACCCCGTCCAGCCTGGCCCGCGCACCACACGGCCGGCCGGAGCTCCCGTGGGCTCGCCATCCTTGAGCACTTGGACACCATTAACGAAGACGTGCTTGACGCCCGTGGCGTACTGGTGCGGCTTCTCGTAGGTGGCGTGGTCCTTTACTTTGGCGGGATCGAAGAGGACGACGTCGGCGAAGTAGCCAGGCTTCAGGAAGCCGCGGTCGCGGATCTTGAGATTGCCGGCGGGCAGGGAGGTCAGCTTGCGGATGGCCTCTTCGAGGGGGAGGACTTTCTCGTCTCGCACGTACTCTCCCACGACGCGGACGAAGTTGCCGTAGGTTCGCGGGTGGGGATTGGACTTCAGGAAGACGCCGTCGGTGGACGGGGCCTCGGCGTCCGAGCCGAAGCTCACCCAGGGGAGGGCGACCTCTCGGCGGACGTTGTCTTCGGACATCAGGAAGTAGATGGTGCCCACCCGGCTGTCGTCCTCGATCACCAGGTCCATGGCCGTCTCTTCCGGGGACTTGCCGCGCAACTTGGCGACTTCTGCCAGGCTCTTCCCGGTCAGCGGCTTCAGCTTGTCGTTCTTGAAGGCGACGAGCAGAATC
This sequence comes from Thermoanaerobaculia bacterium, assembly GCA_035996875.1. Lineage (GTDB taxonomy): Bacteria > Acidobacteriota > Thermoanaerobaculia > Multivoradales > UBA5704 > DATARR01. Next base: position 34,128 of record DASYJD010000067.1, on the reverse strand, counting down.
TTGTCCGCTCCGGCGGCGAGGAAGAGGTTCTCCCAGGCGTCGGTGGGGGTGTCCATCTCCTTCTTCACCTTCTCGCGAATCGCCGGGTCCTTCATTCGGCCGATCCACGCTTCGAGGCCGCCTTCCTGCACCCAGGGGGGCATGGAAGCGTCGAGGCCGGTGGCGCCGGCGGTGTAGGTGTACATGTCCGCCGTGATCTTGAGACCGGACGCACGAGCGGCCTCGACTTTCTTGATCGCTGCGTCGAGCTTGCCCCAGTTCGGCTTGCCGGCGGCCTTGAAGTGGTAGATCTCGGCGGGCAGCTTGGCGCGGCGGGAGATGTCGATCAGCTCGTCGATGGCCTCCAACAACCGGCCGCCCTCGCTGCGCATGTGGGAGATGTACATGCCATCGTATTTCGCAGCCTCTTCGCAAAGGGCCACGAGCTCGTCCGTCTTGGCGTAGAAGGCGGGTGCGTAGATTAGGGACGAGCCCACGCCCAAGGCGCCTTCCTCCATGGCGATGTCCACCAGCTTGCGCATGCGAGCCAGCTCTTCGGGATTCGGCGGCCGGTCGGCATAGCCAACCTCATGGACGCGCACGGTGGTGGCGCCCACGAAGGAGGCGACGTTGGGAGCGATCCCCTTGGTCACGATCTGATCGAGATACTCGCCCAGTGTGGTCCAGGTGATCGGATATTTGATATCCCCCTGCTGCTCGACCCCTTCCTTCTTCATGGCGTCGTTGAGCGGGCCCATGGAGTTGCCCTCGCCCATGACTTCCAGAGTCACGCCCTGACGCAGGTCGCTCTGCGCCCGGCCGTCCACGAGGAGAGACTCCGTGGCCCAACTCAGCATGTTGACGAAGCCGGGGGAGACCGCGAGCCCCTTGGCATTGACCTCGGTCTTCCCCTTGGCGTTACTGAGAGTGCCCACCGCCACGATACGGTCGCCGTTGATCGCCACGTCGCCCACGACCGGCTTGCCGCCCGAGCCGTCGTAGATCGTGCCGCCCCGAAGGATGACGTCGTAGGTCTTGGGTGCCTCGGCGGCTGAGGCGGCGAAAGTGACGGCGAGCAGCAGGGCACAGCCGAGGATTGTTTTCATTGCCCCTCTTTACCACACCCCCGCGATCGGCTTCCACGTATTGCGCTTGGGCCCGTACCGGAACTGAATCTCCGCGCCACCCGCCGAAAGGGCATTGCGCAAGAGGAACGTGCCCGCCACCGGATCGTAGACGCCGACGCCGTCGATACCGTCGCCGTTCCAGTCGCCGATGACCGGGAGGGCGCCGCGATTCCGGGGGCCGAACTGGAACTGGAAATCGGGACCGCCGCCGGTGAGCGAATTGGTGAGGGAGAAGGTCGAGGTCGCCTGATCGTAAAGGCCGATGCCATCGGTGCCATCGCCGTTCCAGTCTCCGGCGACCGGAATCCTCGGTGAGCCCGGCGGGCCGAAGAGGACGACGACGTCGAAGCCCGGACCGGTCAGGGAGTTCTTGAGGAAGAACTTGCCGGTCGTGACCTCGTAGAGGCCGACGGTGTCTTTGCCGTCTCCGTCCCAGTCGCCGACCACGGGGAGCACGTTCTTGGAGGGGGCGTTCACTTTCAGCAGGATGTCGGTGCCGCTCCCCTGGAGCGAATTCTTGATGCGGAAGGTGGTGTTCGCCGGATCGTAGAAGCCTGGGGTGGATTTGCCGTTACCGTCCCAATCTCCAGCCAAAGGAATCCAGCGATTGCGCTTGGGGCCGAAGTGGACGACGGTGACGGCGCCTCCCTGCCGATTGGCGGCCTTGAGCTGGAAGACGGAGGCCTGGGAATCGTAAAGCCCCACGATGTCCCCCGTGTGGCCGCCTGTCGCCTGGCCGTTCAGGCGGTAGAGGCTACCGTCCAGCGAGGCGAGGTAGAGCTCGCCGTTTTTGTCCTCACCGAACGTAATGAGGTTGGGGAGGGTGCCGGCGAGGGTGCGAACGGTGAAGCCGGTTCCCTGGCGAGACGCGGCCCAAAGGACGCCCGAGCAGAAGTCGCCGAAGACGTAGGAGCCCTGGAGTTGAGGCAGAGCGCTGCCGCGATAGACGTAGCCGCCGGTGATGGAGCAGTGCGGGTTGTGGTCGTACTCGAGAACGGGGAGGGTATAGACGGGCGAGTTGCAGGGCGGCGTCGAGGCCGGGCAGGCGTCGGTGGTGGAGCAGAGGTCGGCCTCCATCACTTTCCAGCCGTAGTTCTCGCCGCCGCGGCTCGTGACCGGTTGGAAGTCGACCTCCTCCCGCAGGCCCTGTCCCACGTCACCGATCCAAAGATCACCGGTCAGGCGGTCGAAAGAGAAGCGCCAGGGATTACGTACGCCGGTCGCCCAGATCTCGTCCGGCGGATCGCCCGGGCCGCGGAATGGATTGTCCGCCGGGATGCCATAGAAGGGTGCCGTCGAAACGTTCTGGTCGACATCGATCCGGAGCATCTTACCCAGCAGGTTGTCCGTGCGCTGAGCGCGGCAAGCGGGATCGAAGCCGGAGCCGCCGTCGCCCATACCGATGTAGAGGTAGCCGTCGGCGCCGAACTGGAGCTGGCCGCCTTTGTGATTGTCGAAGGGCTGGGGAATCGTCAACAGGATTCGGCCGCTCGACGCATCGGCCTGATCCGGATTGGACGAGACGTGGTAGCGGGCGATGACGGTATCTAGATTGCTGTTCGTGTAGTCGACGAAGAGGAAGCCGTTCTCGGCGAAGTGGGGGTGAAACGCGACCGAGAGGAGGCCACCCTCGCCGTTGGCGTTGATCAGGCTCCGGATGTCGAGAAACGGCTGAGTCTTTACAGCACCATTGGTAAAGATGACGATGCGGCCCGGGCGCAATGTAAGGAAGAGGCGGTCGTCGCCCGCATGAGTGACCGAGGTCACCGAGTCGAGGCCGTGCGCCACCTGCACGAGGTCGACTCCAGGCACCGTGCCCGAAACCGTAAAGGGTCCAGTGGCGGGAAGCGGATCGGCGGCCCGCGCGGCGAGAGGAATCAGGAGGAAGGGGACGAGGACCAGGGAACGAAAAAGTCTGTGACGGTGCATAGGGAGTCTCCTGTCAGTCTGACTAAGATCCTGCTTTCAGGAGTCATGCCCGCTCTCATCCCTGGGAGACTGCGGAAAAACCAAGAAAGGACATCAAGGACGACAAGGACCTCAAAGACACGGACGGCACCAGCAGGCATTGTACTGTCCTTGCGGTCCTTGATGTCCGTGTTCGTCCTGAGCGCGCTATTGTAGACCTCGCCATGATTCCCATCACTCCAGACTTTTCCATCCCTGACGAGGAGATCTCCTTCACGACGTCGCGCAGTGGAGGGCCCGGGGGGCAGAACGTCAACAAGCTGGAGACTCGGGTGACGGTCCGTTTCGATGTCGGCGCCTCCGCCTCCCTTTCGGAAGAGCAGAAGGTCCGGCTGCGGGAACGGCTGGCGACGCGCATCACGAAGGATGGCGTGCTGCAGATCACCTCGCAGCGCCACCGCAGCCAGGTGGCGAACAAGGACGCGGCCGTGGAGCGCTTCGCCGAGCTGGTGGGGGAGGCGTTGCAGGAGGAGGTTCCGCGCCGGAAGACTCGCCCCTCCCGGGCGGCAAAGGCCCGGCGCCTCGACGAGAAGCGGCGCCGCTCCGGCCGGAAGCGGGACCGGGCGGCGCCGATCCCCCACGAATGACCTAATATAGGATGCCTCAGGGGCGAAAGCCGAAATGGAATCCGACCACTTCTTCAGCGAGGCCGACCGCGAGGCCATCCGGACTACCGTGCGCGAGGCGGAGTCGCGGACATCCGGCGAGATCGTCCCCTATGTGGTGGACCACAGCGACGACTACGCCTCGGCCTCCTGGAAGGGCGCGGCCCTGGGAGCGCTGCTGGCGCCGCTGATCGCCCTTGCCATCTACCGCTGGACGAACGTATGGGGCATCCCGCTGGCGTACTGGATCGCGCTGCCGGCGCCGATCGGAGGCGCCGCGGCCTACCTCGTCGCGGCCTTTCTCCCTCCCGTCCGCCGCTGGCTGACCGGCGAGCACGTCTTGGAGGCGCGAGTGCGCCGCCGAGCCGCCGTGGCCTTCCTCGATCAGGAGGTCTTCCACACAGAGAACCGGACGGGCATCCTCCTTTTCGTCTCCCTCTTCGAGCGGCGGGTGGTGTTGCTGGCTGACTCCGGCATTCATCAGAAGGTCGAAGAGGGTCAGTGGGAAAGCATCACCCGGCGGCTCGCCACGGAGATCCGGCATGGCCGGCCAGGGCCGGGTCTGGTGGAGGCTATCCGGGAGTGCGGCGAGTTGCTCGCGCGGCACCACGTCGAGATCCGGCCGGGCGACCGCAACGAGCTGAGCGACGAGCTGCGGCGGGAGAGGGATTGAGATGAGCCGCTCTCTTTCCAAAGCGGTTCTCCCTGTCCTTGTCGTCCTTGGGGTCTTTTTTGTCCTTCTTCCCTTCGCTGCCACCGCCAAAGACATCCCACCCCTTACCGGCCGCATCGTCGACCAAGCCAACCTGCTCACGGCCGACCAGAAGCAGCGCATCGAGACCAAGCTGGCCGCTTTCGAGAAGGAGACCACGGACCAAGTGGCCGTGCTCACCCTCGACAGCCTCGAAGGCGAAGCCCTTGAGGACTATGCCAACAAGGTAGGCCGCGCTTGGGCACTGGGGCAGAAGGGGAAGGACAACGGCGTTCTTCTTCTCGTGGCCAAGCAGGACCGGAAGATGCGCATGGAGGTGGGCTACGGCCTGGAGCCCGTGCTCACCGACTTGCAGACCAACATCATTCAGAATGAGGTGATCATCCCCTACTTCAAGAAGGGGGATTTCGGCGGCGGCATCGAGGCCGGGGTGGACGCCATCCTGAGCACCATCCAGGGCAAGCCGTTCCAGCCCGCTCCCGAGCCGGCCGGCGGTCAGCCGGCCCGGGGAAAAGGCGGTCCCGACTTCGGCTTCCTGTTCTTCGCACTGTTCATCCTGCTGCCGTTCTCGATGAGCGCCGCCCGCAGCCGGAGCTGGTTTCTCTACCTCCTCCTAATGCCCATCTACTTCTTCCTCGGCACCCTCGTCAACGTCACGGTCGGCCTCGTCGCGCTGGGGGTGTGGGCCGTGCTGTTCCCGATCCTGCGGGCGGTCCTGCCCAAGTCGCTGGGCAGGAGTGGCCGCGGCGGACCGGGCGGCTGGTTCATGGGGCCGGGCTTCGGCGGGGGGGGAGGAGGAGGCTGGAGTGGTGGGGGAGGGGGCGGCGGGTTCTCCGGCGGGGGCGGCAGCTTTGGCGGCGGCGGCTCGTCGAGCAGTTGGTAGGGGGCGCGAAGACTCCTACCGCTCCACCCAGTAGTTCGGCGACTCCTTGGTGATCACCACGTCGTGGGCGTGGCCTTCCTTGAGACCGGCGGGGGAGATGCGCACCAAGCGGGCTTTGGTCCGCAGCTCTTCGATGGAGGCGCAGCCGGCGAGCCCCATGCCGGAGCGCAGGCCGCCGGTGAGTTGGGGAAGCATCTGGTGCAGGCTTCCCTTATGGGGCACCATGCCCTCGATCCCCTCGGGCACCAGCTTGGCCAGGCTGCCGGCGTTGGCACCCGCGCCGCTGTCCTGGAAGTAGCGGTCGGCGCTGCCGCGGGCCATGGCGGAGAGTGACCCCATGCCGCGGTAGGCTTTGAAGGTGCGTCCCTGGTAGAGAATGGTCTCGCCCGGGCTCTCCTCGGTGCCGGCGAGGAGCGAACCGATCATCACCGAGTGGGCGCCGGCTACCAGCCCCTTGGTGACGTCGCCGGAGAACTTGATGCCGCCGTCGGCGATGACCGGCACGTCGTGCTCGGCCGCGGCCCGGGCACACTCCATGACGGCTGTGACCTGGGGCACGCCGGCACCGGTGACGACGCGGGTGGTGCAGATGCTCCCCGGGCCGATGCCCACCTTGACGGCGTCGGCGCCGCGCTCGATCAACGCCAGCGTTCCCTCAGCCGTGGCCACGTTGCCCACGATCAACTTCACTTCGGAGAACGTCTCCCGCAGCTTCGCCGCCGCGTCGAGGACCCCGCGACTGTGGGCGTGCGAGGAGTCGAGGACCAGCACATCCACCTTCGCCTTGACCAGCGCCGCGGCGCGCTCCAAATAATCGCCGGAGGCGCCCACGGCGCCGCCCACCCGCAGACGCCCGAGCTCGTCCTTGCAGGCGTTCGGGTACTGCATCATCTTCTGGATGTCCTTGACCGTGATCAGGCCTTTCAGGTTGCCGGCGGTGTCCACGACCAGGACTTTCTCGATGCGGTGCTGGTGGAGCATGGCCTTGGCCTGCTCCAGCGTCGTCCCCTCCGGCACCGTGACGAGATCTTCCTTGGTCATCAAGTCGCCGATCCTCTTGTCGTGCCGCTCCTCGAAGCGGAGGTCGCGGTTGGTGAGGATGCCGACCAAGTGCCCTTCGGAATCGGTGACGGGGACGCCGGAGATCTTGTAGCGGGCCATCACTCCCAAGGCCTCGCGGATGCTCTGGTCCGGCCGCATGGTCACCGGATCGACGATCATCCCGGCCTCGCTGCGCTTCACCTTGTCCACCTCGTCGGCTTGGACCTCGATGGGGAGGTTCTTGTGGACGATGCCGACCCCACCCTCCTGAGCCAAGGCGATGGCGAGGCGGGACTCGGTCACTGTGTCCATGGCGGCGGAGAGGATGGGGATGTTGAGATTGATGCCGCGGCAGAGCCGGGTCCGCAGGTCCACGTCGTTCGGATGCGTCTCCGAGTAGCCGGGGACGATCGAGACGTCGTCGAAGGTGAGGGCGAGACGCGGGTCGAAGTCGATCATGCTCTTTCTCCGCCTACGAAAAAGGGCGGCCGACCGGGCCGCCCTTGGCTTTGTGCGGGTGACGGCCTCTCAGCCGACCGTCACCTGGGCTCCGTGGCACTTCTTGTACTTCTTGCCTGAACCGCAGGGGCAGGGATCGTTGCGGCCGACCTTGACGTCGCGGTTGACGGTCGGCTGCGCGCGCTGTCCCTCGACCTTGGGGGGAGCTGAAAACTCGACTTTCGGCGCTGCCCGCTGCTGGCGGATGCGCTGCTCGAGCATCTGCTCCTCGGTCACCGGCTCGAAGCGGAAGAGCTTCTGAACGATGTCGTCCTCCACCCGCTCGCGCATCATCTCGAACAGGTCGAAGCTCTCTTTCTTGTACTCCTGCAGCGGATCGCGCTGGCCATACCCTCGTAAGCTGATGCCCTCCTTGAGATGGTCGAGGGCGAGGAGGTGATCCTTCCACGAGGTGTCCACCGCCTGCAGCATGATGGCGCGCTCGAAGCCGCGGATGACCTCCTCAGGATGGCGCTCCTCTTTCTCCTTATATCGCCCCTCGATGGCGTCCCAGAGGACGCCGCGCAGCTCATCGATGCCGAGCTCGTCGAGATTCATGCCGCCGGCGTTGATGTTGAAGTAGGCCAGCATCTCGGTGCGCAGGCCGGTGAGGTCCCAGTCCGAGGGATCGATCTTCTCGGAGCAGTGCGTCTCCAGCATGCCGTCGAGGATGTCCTCGACGAGCCCCATGAGGTAGTCGCGGCCTTCGTTGCCGTCGAGGATGTTGCGGCGCAGCTTATAGATCGCCTCGCGCTGCTTGTTCATCACGTCGTCGTACTCGAGGAGGTGCTTGCGGATCTCGAAGTTCCGCCCCTCGACCTGGGTCTGGGCGCGCTGGATGGCCTTGGAGACCATGCGGTGCTCGATGGCCTCGCCCTCTTCCATGCCGAGCTTGCCCATCAGGCCCTGGATGCGGTCGGAGCCAAAGATCCGCATCAGGTCGTCTTCGAGCGAGAGATAGAAGCGTGACGAGCCCGGGTCGCCCTGGCGGCCGGAACGGCCCCGGAGCTGGTTGTCGACGCGCCGTGACTCGTGCCGCTCGGTGCCCAGGATGTGCAGGCCGCCGAGCGCGAGAACCTCGTCCCGCTCGCGGGCGCAGGTCTCGCGGTAGCGCTCGATGGCTGCCTGATAGGCCTCCGGCTCGGTCTCCGGATCCGCCTCGGCGCGGGCGAGGCCCTCGGGGTTGCCGCCGAGGACGATGTCGGTGCCGCGGCCGGCCATGTTGGTGGCGATGGTGATGGCGCCCTTGCGCCCCGCTTGGGCGACGATCGACGCCTCGCGCTCGTGGTACTTGGCGTTGAGCACCACGTGCGGCACCTTGGGCGGCCGGTTGAGGAGCTTCGACAGCATCTCGCTCTTTTCGATCGAGACCGTGCCCACCAGTACCGGCTGGCCCTTGGTCTGGCACTCGCGCAGCTCCTCGACCACGGCGTTCCATTTCTCCGGGGCCGTGCGGTAGACGAGATCGCCACGGTCGTCGCGGATCATGTCCCGGTTGGTGGGAATGACGTTGACGTCGAGCTTGTAGATCTCGCCGAACTCGGCCGCCTCGGTGTCCGCGGTGCCGGTCATGCCGGAGAGCTTCTTGTACATGCGGAAGTAGTTCTGGAAGGTGATCGTGGCGAGCGTCTGGTTCTCGCGTTCGATCTTGACGCCTTCCTTGGCCTCCACGGCTTGGTGCAGGCCGTCGGACCAGCGCCGGCCCGGCATCATGCGGCCGGTGAACTCGTCGACGATCACCACCTTGCCGTCCTTGATCAGGTAGTCGACGTCGCGCTTGTAGAGCGCGTGCGCTCGCACCGCCTGGTTGACGCCGTGGAGGATCTCCATGTTCTCCGGCTCGTAGAGGTTGCGGATGCCGAGGAGTTGCTCGACCTTCTCGACGCCCTCGTCGGTGAGGCTCACCTGGTGAGCCTTCTCGTCCACCACGTAGTCGCCGGTGGTGCTCTTCTTGCCGTCGCCCTCGTCGATCTCCTCGCCCTTCACCAAGCGGGGAATGATGCGGTCGATGCGGTAGTACTTGTCCACCGATTCCTCGGAGGGGCCGGAGATGATCAGCGGCGTGCGGGCCTCGTCAATGAGGATCGAGTCCACCTCGTCGACGATGGCGTAGTGGTGGCCGCGCTGGACCATCGACTCCAGCTCGAACTTCATGTTGTCGCGCAGGTAGTCGAAGCCGAACTCGTTGTTGGTGCCGTAGGTGACGTCGCAGGCATAGGCGTACTTGCGGTCCGCGTCCGGCATGTCGTTCTGGATGACGCCGACGCTAAGGCCGAGGAATTTATAGATCTGGCCCATCCAGTCCGAGTCGCGGCGGGCGAGGTAGTCGTTGACGGTCACGACGTGGACGCCCTTGCCCTCCAGGGCATTGAGATACACCGGCAGGGTGCCCACCAGCGTCTTGCCCTCGCCGGTCTTCATCTCCGCGATGCGGCCGCGGTGGAGGATGATGCCGCCCATAAGCTGGACGTCGAAGGGCCGCATGTGGACGGCCCGCCACGCGCCCTCGCGGGCCACGGCGAAGGCGGGCACCAGCAGGTCGTCCGTGGTGGCACCGGCCGTGAGCTGAGCCTTGAACTCGGCGGTCTTGGCCCGCAGCTCGTCGTCTGAGAGAGCCTTGATCTGCGGCTCCATCTCGTTGATAGCCGCCACGAGAGGCAGCAACTTTTTGACTTCCCGCTCGTGCTGGCTGCCGAAAACCTTGGTCAGAATCGTATTGATCATCGAAGTCTCGCTTGGGAAGCTTTTGGGATCGGAACCGCTCGCCAGTGGCCGTCGGCGGCGCGGCAAGCGCTTACAACCGGGAGTCTAACAGAAAGATTCCAGAGGCCGTGCGGGCTGCCGGCCGCCGCGAAAGGTCCGCCTGGATGCTCAGGAAGCGCCGGCCGCCGCGTCGTCGAGGATGTAGGCGAGGGGATTGACGGGATCGCCGTCCACCCGCACCTCGTAATGGAGATGAAACCCGGTCGAGCGGCCGGTATTGCCGACCCGACCCACGATGTCGCCACGCTTGACCCGCTGACCGGGACGGACGTCGACGTGGGACATGTGGCCGTAGCGAGTGGTCACTCCGAAGCCGTGAGAGAGGTAGACCGCCTGGCCCAGACCGGTGACCTCGCCGGCTTCGACGACGATGCCGTCGGCGCTCGCACGCACCGGCTGGCCGGGAGCGGCGGCGATGTCGACGCCCTGATGGACGCCGCGGCCGTGGGTGAGGGGATCGCTACGATAGCCAAAGCCGCTGGTCAGGATGCCGCGCACCGGGGCGATGGCGGGAGTCGAGGAGATCCAGCGCACCCGCTCCGCCAACTTGGTTTCGACGGCGCTCAAGGTGCCCGCCAGCAGGCCCGCACGGCTCTCCATCGCCGGCAGGTCTTTCGGCTCGACCTCGTCGATGGGGCTCCCGCCGCCGACTCCGGCCTCGGCCGAGCCGCTCTCCAGGCTGTCCACTCCGGCCACGATGGCGAGTTGGCGGGTGCGCTCCTCATACTCGGTGAGCTGCGTCTGAAGCCGCTTTACGCTCGACTCGAAGGTCTGGTTCGTCTTGCGGAGCTGATCGTTCTCGGTCTTGAGGCGGGCGATCTCAACAGGATTGACCTTGGTGCTGAAGTGGGACCAGATGAAGAAAACGGCGGCGAAGGTGAGGAGCAGGAAGGCGGCCGTGAGCAGGCCGATCTGCAGGTTCGTGACCCGCCACTTCCGCAACTTGGCGTGGGCGTGGGGGATGACGATGATCGTGTGGTGCCGTTTCGCCATGGATTGTCTTACAGAGAGCCGTCCAAACTGGACCCCAGATCTTTGAGTTCGAGAGCAACCGACTTAGCCTGGGCATTGTACGTCTTGGCTCGGGGATGTCAAGTAGCCGATAAAATATGGCGAATCAACATGCGAATGGGCAGGAAGCGGTGTAAAAAGGTAAACAGCCCGCGAGGACGATTAGGGCTCGCGGGCTTGGACCCTCGTTTTTTTCGGGTCCTCGTGGCGGGGGCGGGCCATTTTTGTGGTTTCTCCGGCCTTTGGCTTCCTGCCGCGGACTTCATCGCGCCAGCGGGTAACCGCCCGTTGATCGGAGATGTGGATGTGGATGGCGCCGCCGACCGCCATGGCCAGCTTGACCATGGTTGTCAAGGTGTAGTTTGCGTTTCCACGAAGGAGCTTGGTGATGTAGGCCCTTGAGCTTCCGATCCGCCGCGCCAATTCGGCGCGAGAGATGTCGTTCTCCTCCATAAGCCGGCAAAGATCCTCGGTGAAGTCGGTGACCGGTCCGGCCAACCAGTAATCGACCGAGGCCTCCGCCTCTTCAAGCATCTGCCGGCAACTCTCCAGGCTCTCCATTCAGGTCTCCTTGAGAATTTGCAGCCTATGTCGGAACTTGGCTTCAAAGTACCGTTTCTTCGAGCTCCGGGCTAGCGCGATCTCTGTTCTCGGGGTGGTCTCCGCCTTGAGGAAGGCATTCGTCAGCACGATCCGGCAGAGGTCGTCGTAGAAGAAGAGCGTTCTGAGCTTCTGTCCCTTCGGCTGACGCCGGAGCTCGAAGATTCCACCGCCGAGAGACTTGCAGAGGGCGGTGTTGTGTTTCGGAGGCCCGGCGACCGGCAGGTGGAGGAACAGGAACTGGAGCATCCACCTCTGTGCTGCCGCATAATTCGGGGGGAGTTGGCGGAGAAAATCGAGCACCTGGCAACACCCCTTTCCGTCCAGGACGCCCAAGACATCCCACTGATCTCTGGCAATCCGAACGAGGTGCATGTTAACTGGAGGGTTAACGTATGTCAAGACCCTTCCCGGTTTCATAAAGCCTCCTCCGAGATCTGAAGACCGCGGGCGGACTTCGCCGCGAGGTAGCGGGGCTTGGGGCTCGAGGTGCTGCCGCAGACGATCCTCTGATCCTCGTCCACAAAGAAGAGGACAGCCGGCTCCTGACCACCAGGCGCCGAGAGCAGCTCGAAGATCCCATCCGAGAGCAGCCTGCATCGCGGCAGGCTCGACACGGGTGGCCCTTCGAGAGGCAGATAGATCCGCAGAAAACGGCTGAGGAACCTCTGCGGTTCTTTGACCTGGTTGAGGAGGTCGAGCACCGGACAGCTCCCGCCGGACTCCACCTCGGCCAGCACCTCCCATCTCCCTTTGGCAATGCGGACGAGATTCATCCCACGACCCTCCGGTCCAGGCTGCGGTATTGGATGGCCTCGGCCAGATGGGCGGCGCGGATGGCGTCGCTGCCGGCGAGGTCGGCGATGGTGCGGCTCACCTTGAGGACTCGGTCGAGGGCGCGGGCGGAGAGGCCGAGCTTCTCGAAGGCGGCGTCGAGCAGGCTGCGTCCTGCCGGGTCGAGAGGGCAGAACCTCCGGAGCTGCTCCGGCCCCATGGCGGCGTTGTTGGGGGTGGGCGCCTCGGGGCCGAAGCGCTCGGCCTGGAGGGCCCGCGCGGTCGCCACCCGTCGGGCCACGTCGGCCGTCGTCTCGCCGGGTCCGGAGCGCAGCTCCTTCAGACTGACGGCCGGCACCTCGACGTGGAGGTCAATGCGATCGAGCAGCGGCCCCGAGACTCTCCCCCGGTAGCGCTCGATCAGCGGGGGAGGACAGCGACAAATGTATCGAGGATCCCCCAGATGGCCACACGGACACGGATTCATCGCGGCAAGCAGCGAAAATCGGGCCGGGAAGGCGAGACGGGCGCGGGCCCGCACCACGGTGACGAAGCCCTCCTCCAGGGGCTGGCGCAGGGCTTCGAGGGTGTCGCGCCGGAACTCCGGCAGCTCGTCCAGGAAGAGGACGCCGTTGTGGGCTAGGCTCGCCTCGCCGGGGCGGGGGTTGCTGCCGCCGCCGATCATCCCGGCCGTACTGGTGCCGGTGTGCGGGCTGCGGAACGGGCGGTGCTGGAGGAGACCCGCCGGGGGTTCCTCCGCCACCAGAGAATGGACCTTGGTGACGGCGATGGCCTCTGTCAGGGTGAGGGGCGGCAGCAGGCCGGGCAGGCGGCGGGCGAGCATCGTCTTGCCCGAGCCCGGAGGCCCGAGGAAGAGTAAGTTGTGCCCCCCGGCCGCCGCCACTTCGAGGGCCCGCTTGGCGGTTTCCTGGCCTCGCACTTCCGAGAGATCGGGGCCGTGGGACCAGGCGCCCGTGACGAGCAGGGGAGTGGGGACCGCGGGGATCGTCTCCGTCCCGGTCAGATGGTGGACGGCTTCGGCCAAGCCGAGGAGGCCGACCACGGGCACGGCGCCGAGAGCCGCAGCTTCCGAGGCATTGGCGGCGGGTAGCAGCACCTCGCGGCAGCCGAGGCGCCGGCCCAGGTCCGCGATGGCGAGGCCGCCGCGGACGGTGCGGATGGCTCCGTCGAGGCCGAGCTCGCCGCAGATGAGCCGGCCGTCGAGCGCTTCCTGGGAGAGTTGGTCGTAGGCCACCAGCATCGCCAGGGCAATGGCGAGGTCGAGGTGGTTGCCTTCCTTGCGCAGGTCGGCGGGAGCGAGATTGATGATGATGGACTTGGGATCCAGGTCGAAGCCACAGTTCTTGATCGCGGCTCGCACCCGCTCGCGGCTCTCGCGCACCGCGGCATCGGCGAGTCCCACGATCTGAACCTGTGGGAGTCCATGGTGGACGTCGACTTCGATCTGGACGGGGCGTGCCTCAATGCCCCATGGCGTGGCTGTCGTAGCTCGGGATAACATGCACTCTATAGACGTAAAAACTCGCTCTCATCTTGCAACCCCTAGAACGGTGCGGGTTTGAAGGGCACCTTTTCGGATACTTGCAGACTGACTGAAACTTGATGAAGCTCCTCCTGACCGCCACCAAGGCACCCTGGCCCCCCGTCGACGGCGGCCGTTTCCTGCTCCTCAACACCCTGGAGGCGCTCGCCGCCGCCGGCTGCCGGCTCACTCTGGTGGCGCCGGTCGATCCGGAGGCGTTCGACCTCGCCCGGGTGACCCGCGAGCTGTCGGCTTGGTGCGAGCCGGTGCTGGTTCCGGCGGCTCCACTGCCGCCGGTCGCGGCACTGCTGCGGTCGGGAGGTACGCCGCTGTCGATCGCCCGTCACTCCCTGCCGGCGGTCCGTAGAGTGGTGGAGGAGCGACTGAAGGGGGAGCGCTTCGATCTCGTCCACGCCGAGCAGCTCCAGGCGCTGCCGCAGGTGGAACGGGCCTTCACGCAGGGGATTCCCGTGGTGCTGCGGGCACAGAACGTGGAGAGCGATCTTTGGCGGGCGGCAGGTGAGAGAGGTAGAGGATTGCAAGGGATGCTTCTCCGGCAGGAGGCGCGGCGGCTCGCGGAGTGGGAGGGGAGGGCCGTCCGGCGGGTCGCCTCGACCCTGGCGCTGACGGCAGAGGACGCGGCGCGCCTCGGCGAGCTGGCGGGCGGCGGCCGGGCCGGAGTGGTGCGGGCGCCCTTCCCGGAGTTCCCCCCTGGATCGGGCCGGCTGGAGGGCGATCCACCGGTGGTCGTCTTCGGCAGCCGGGGGTGGATGCCGAACGAGGATTCCGTGGCCTGGTACCTTAAGGATGTGTGGCCCGCCGTCCGTTCCGAGGTGCCGGGCGCGGTTCTACACCTCTATGGGATCGACCTCGCCTCGCCGCCGCCCGGCGTCGTCGCTCACCCGCCACCGGGGGACAGCGCCGAGGCCTTTCCACCCGGATCCATTCTGGCCGTGCCCCTGCGCATCGCATCCGGAGTGCGGATCAAGATTCTCGAGGCTTGGGCCCGGGGTGTTCCGGTCGTGGGGACGCCGGCCGCGCTCGCCGGTTTGGAGGTAGAGGATGGAAGGGAGGCTCTGGTGGCCCGGGAGCCCCGGGAATTCGCCACGGCGATCCGCCGGCTCCGGGAGGACCCCGCGCTCGCCGCGTCGCTCATCGCGGAAGGCCGGCGGGCTCGCCGGGAGAGGCACGATCCGCAGGAAATCGCGCGCTGCTTGATGGCGGAGTACGAAAAGGTGGTCGCGCGGCAGGCCTGAGTCGAAGAACTCAGCGCCGATCCAACTCGCCGAGCCTCAAAACTCGCCCAGGAACGAGATCTCCGGCTCCAGCCGATACCCCGTCCTGGCCTCCACGACCTCCTGAACGTGCGCGATCAGCGCCCGCACGTCCGCCGCCGTGGCGCCGCCGGTGTTGATGAAGATGTTGGCGTGGCGGCGGGTGATCATGGCGCCTCCAATCTGTATGCCCTTGAGGCCACACTCGTCGATCAGCCGGCCGGCGCCGATCCCCTCAATCTTCTTGAAGATGGAGCCGGCGCTCGGCTCGGTATCGAGGGGAGGGTGGCGCTCTCTTCGCCAGTCGAGGTTCTCCTCCGCGATCCGCCGCAACTTTTCCGGATCATCCGGCGTGAGCTGGAAGGTCGCGGCAAGAACTACGTCGGGCCGGTGATGGAGGATCGACGTGTCGTAGCCGAACTGAAAGTAGCCGGCGTCCACGGTGCGGCGTTCCCCCTTGGCAGTGAGGATCTCGGCCGCGTGAGTCACCTCGGCGATGAACATCGTCCGCTCTCGGGCCGGAGCGGGGGAAAGGAAATGGAGGTTCTGCCAGAGGGCGCCGCCCACGGTCGAGGGGATGCCCACGTAGTGCTCCAGGCCCGAGAGCCCGCGCTCGATCGCCGTGTCGATCAGGTCGGGGTAGACCACGGCGCCGCTCTCGGCGCGGACTTGTCCGGTCGCCGGAAAGATCTCGATGCCGCAGGCCTGATTGCGGATCACCAGGCCGCGAAACCCTCTGTCCCCGATCAGAATGTTGGCCCCGAGGCCCAGCAGGAAGAAGGGAACTTCGAGCCGGCGGGCGGCGAGGAGGGCCGCCGCCAACTCGTCTGCGGTCTGTGGCTCGAAGAAGAGATCCGCAGCCCCACCGATGCGGAATGTCGTGTAGGGCGCCAGGATTTCTCCTCTGCTCACCCGGTCCCTGCCCAGGGCGTTGCACAGCTCCTCCAACTTCACGAGGAGGCGGGGGAGGGCTCGTCGATCATCTGGATGCGGCGGACGTGACGGCCGCCTTCGAAGGGGGTGTCGAGCCAGATCTGCACCAGCGTCAAAGCGATCTCCAGCGAGATCATCCTCTGTCCCAGGGAGATCACGTTGGCGTCATTGTGCTGGCGGCCGAAGCGCGCAGACTCGTCATTCCAGCACAGAGCGCAGCGCACGCCGCGCACCCGGTTGGCGACCATCGCCTCGCCGTTGCCCGAGCCGCCGAGCACGATGCCGCGCTCGACCTCGCCCCCGGCGACCGCCTCGGCCACCGGGCGGATAAAGGCAGGGTAGTCGACCGTCATCTCGGAGTTGGTGCCGAAGTCCTTCACCTCGTGGCCGAGCTTGGCAAGGTACTTCTTGATCTCCTCCTTGTAGCGGTACCCGGCGTGGTCGGAGCCGATGCCAATCTTCATCTTCTTCCTCCTGGGACGAGGCTGCAAGTTCCGGGCAGGATTCTATGTCATCACCCGGTCCGCCTGCGCCTGAGCTCGAACAGCACCAGCGCTGCGGCGACCGTGGCATTCAGCGATTCAACCGCCGGCTCCAAGGGGATGGTGAAGCGCAGACCGGAGCGGGCGAGGAGAGCCGGCGAGAGGCCCGGACCCTCGGACCCGACGGCGAGGATGAGAGCGCCGGCGAGGTCGGCGCTGTAAAGATCGTCGCCGCCCCGAGGAACGAGGGCGGCCCATCGCGGCTCAATGGTAGCGAGGTGGCTGGAGATGGCCTCCGGCTCGGCGCCGACAGCGACCGGGAAGCGAAGGAGGCTGCCGGCCGAAGCGCGCAGGGCCCGGGGATGATTCGGATGGACGCAGCCGGGGGAGAGAGCGAGACCGGCGGCGCCCGCGGCCTCGGCCACACGGGCGAGGGCTCCGAGGTTGCCCGGGTCCTGAAGGCCGTCCAGGTAAAGATAGGGGTGGCCAGGAAGGACGGGCAAGGCCTCGACTCCGAGGCGGGGAAGGTGGGCCAAGGCCAGGACGCCCCTGGGGGAGTCGGCATCGGTCAGCTCGGCCAGCAGATCGGGGTCCACCTCCAGGGGTTCAACCGTCCACATTGGGGCGAGCCGCCGCCCCTCGGCCGAGGCGAGGAAGTCCGGAGTGGCGAGGATCTCGTCCAGCCGCAGGCCCGCCGCCAGGGCCTCGGCCACGAGGTGCGGCCCCTCCAGCAGGGCGTGGTCGCCTTTACTTCGCCGGAGCCGGCGAATATCCTTCAGCCTTTGGTTCTGACGACTGGTGATCACGCATGGATCTTAAAGACTTCTGGCAGCGACTCCAAAAAGGGGTCGAAGTGGCTGTGGCCGGACACACTTCCGACCAGCTCCTCGGCGTGCGGGACGGCTTTCTCCGCTTCTTCCACGATGGCTTGGACAAGACGGTGTCGGTGGCCGTCGTGCCCCAGTCGGTGGTGGAGGAGCCGGTGGGGCTTCTCGTCTCCGACGAGGAAGTGGTGCGCCATGCGCGCAAACGGGCGGTGGAGCTCGAAGAGCGCCTGGGCGGTAACTACCACTTCTACCTCGCGAGCGAGGGGGGGATCGAATCGCTCGACGTCGACGGCCGGCAGCGGTACTTCATCCGCAACTGGACCGTGCTACGAGGTCCCCTGGGCGAGGCCTGGGGGTCCAGCGGCGCCGTGCAGCTCCCGGAACGGCTGGTTGCCGGGTTCGACAGCGCTCAGATCCCCTTCGCCGTCCCCGGCACGCGGCGTAGCGGCGGCATCACCAGCTCGCTGACCGGCGGCCTCGAGACGCGCCGCAGGACGATCGCCCTGTCCACTTTTCATGCGCTGTCAACACTCTTCTACGGGGTGTTGGAGAGCCGTCCCGGTCGTTGACACTTCCGGCATCCCCCAAACCGGCCCAACCGTTGCGAAGCTCAAAATAGAGGTGCAAACGATGAACGAACGAGATATCCACCTGTTCACGTCGGAGTCCGTGACGGAGGGCCATCCCGACAAAGTCGCCGACCAGATTTCCGATGCCGTCCTGGACGAAGTCCTGCGGCAGGATCCGACGAGCCGCGTGGCCTGCGAGACCCTGGTCACCACCGGCATGGTCCTCCTGGCTGGCGAGATCACCACCCACGCCTACGTGGATTTCGCCGCCGTGGCCCGCCGGGTGGTCAAGGAGATCGGCTATACACAGGCCAGCTTCGGCTTCGACAGCCAGACCTGCGCCGTGCTGTCGGCCATCGACCCGCAGTCGCCCGACATCGCCCAGGGGGTGGATACCGGCGGCGCCGGCGACCAGGGGCTGATGTTCGGCTTTGCCTGCCGCGAGACGCCGGAGATGATGCCGTTGCCAATCGCCCTCGCCCACCGGCTGACCCGGCGCCTCGCCGCCGCCCGGCACTCGGGCGAGATCGCCTGGCTGCGGCCGGACGGCAAGAGTCAGGTGACGGTCGAGTACGAGGGGAACAAGCCGGTGCGGGTGCACACGGTGGTCATCTCGACCCAGCACGACGCCGCCGTCTCGCACGAGGAGATCAAGAAGACGGTGATCGAGAAGATCATCAAGCCGGTGATCGAGCCCGAGCTGCTGGACGAGAAGACGGTCTATCACGTCAATCCCACGGGCCGGTTCGTCGTCGGCGGCCCCCAAGGGGATTGCGGGCTGACCGGCCGCAAGATCATCGTCGATACCTACGGCGGCTATGGCCGTCACGGCGGTGGTGCCTTTTCGGGGAAAGATCCGACGAAGGTCGACCGCTCGGCCTGTTACATGGCCCGCCACGTGGCCAAGAACCTGGTCGCCGCCGGCCTCGCCGAGCGCGTCGAGGTGCAGCTCGCCTACGCCATCGGCGTCGCCGATCCGGTCTCGGTGCGGGTGGACAGCTTCGGCACGGGCACCCTTGGCGACCGTAGCGACCGTCTGATGGAGCGCCTGGTGCGCGAGCACTTCCCCCTCGCGCCGCGGGCCATCATCGAGGATCTCGACCTGCGGCGCCCGATCTATCAGAAGACGGCGTCATATGGTCACTTCGGCCGCGACGACCAGGACTTCCGCTGGGAGAGCACCCACCGGGCCGCCGCCCTGCGCGCCGCGGCCGGGCTCGAAGTGCCCGTTTCAGTCTGAGATCACGCCCTCCTCGGGGCCGTCGGGGTGATAAGGATCTTTCGCCGACGGCCCCTGGGTGGGCTCCCACGTCTTCCCGTACTTCAATACGTCGTGCTTCAGCAGGTCGACCTCGCTCTGACGAGGGCTTGGCCGGGCGTCGCGGTAGACCGTGTCGCACTGGTAACAGACGACGACGTCCTTGAGCCGGCGGTAGAGCCAGAGGTCGATCAGGGCGCAGACGGCGAGCGAGAGCCCGAAGGTCCACGGCACCAGGACGGCCCCCAGGACGACAAGCCCGCAGCCGAGAGCGCGGTTGAAGTCCCGCTGGCGATAGAGATGGCGGCAGCCGCAGAGGGGGCAGACCTCCACCCGGCCGTCCGGGCCGTCGGTCCAGCCCGTAGAAGCAACGGATCGGACTTTGCCGCAGTTGGGACAGGCGAGCTCGGTGGTCGCGGGGGTGAGGACGGCGGGGAAGGGCAGGCCACATTCGCGGCACTGGGTGCGGATACGCATCCAGCTAGACCGGGACGCCCGTGGTTACACTCAGGTAGGCGCCCGTGATCTCGCCGATGAAGGCCCCCACCACCAGCACGTAAAGGATGCCGGTCGCCGACTGGTTGGAGCGCTGGCGGGCGCACTGCAGGGCCATGACAGCCAACGCGAGGGGAATCGCCAGCCCCCACAGGAGGCGGAACCAGAAGAAGATCCCCTGGCCTCCGAGCCCGGTGAGCACGCGTAGCGGGTGAGGCTCCACGAGCTCGTTGACGCTGGCTGCCACCGCCACGCTGGCCCCTACGGCGGCGAGACGCACGAGGACCGTGGCCAACAAAACCCAGCAGAAGATGACCAGGTGCTTGAAGGCGAGCCTCGGAGCCACCAGATACCAGTGTCCGAGGAGCATGGCGATCAGCGACCAGCCGAGCAGCAGAGCGGAGGCGAGAAGGCTCGCCGCCAACAGCGCGCCGCGGTGGGGCAAAGGAGTGAACGGCGGGACCAGGTGCGGACCGGCGAGCAGGAGCGCCGCGGCACAACCGGCGAGCGACAGCGTCAGCGGCCAGCGGCAGAGATCCCAGCGCTGGCGCCAGATCGCGGCGTAGTAGAGGAACCCGCCCCCGAGCGCCGCGGCCAGCGCTGTAACGCCCGCCGCCGGCCGCGCGCCAAAAGGACGGAAGGGGTGGAGGAGCTCCACTGCCACGGCGAGCGACAGCAGGCCAAGGATGACCAGAGCGTTCGTCTGGAAGTAGCCACGCCCGAGGTTTTCCTCGGGAATCCAGTAGAGGGTGCTGAGCGAGCCCAGGCTGGTGGCGAGCAGGAAGAGAAAGAAGACGCTCATCGCCGCGGCATCTTAGCAGCCCAGCGCCTCGTGCCGGGCTTGACGCCCGGGTGCGCTTCGGCGGCCGCTGCGCTATCCTTGGCGGCCGGAGCTCGGACAGTGGCGTGCAGCCGCTGACCGGCCGCTCCGGAGAGGGACATCGCTTCTGGACAGGGCGCTATGGGGGTGTTAGCCTAGCGGCTGTCGACGGCAGACATTTTAGTTATGGCAACTCTCGATCATCCTGAACTGCGGGAATCGCTCAACATTCTGCTGAAGAGCTCTCGGCCAAGGCTGGAGCGCGTGCTCCGGAACTTCGAAATCCCGCCCGAAGACGCCGAGGACATCCTGCAGGACGCCCAGCTCACCCTGCTCTACAAGTGGGACAAGATCCGCAGCCCGGAGAGCTGGCTCATCGGTACCGTCAAGAAGAAGTGCATCATGTACTGGCGCAAGCGGCGGGGCAGCCTGTGCGAGGCGGTGGACACGGCGATTCTCGATCTGCTTGCCGTCCCTCAGCCTCCGGAGCAGGAGAAGGCGGAGCTGACGTGCGACCTCAACCGCGTCCTCTCCCGTCTTTCGACCCGCTGCCGATCGCTCCTCAAGCTTCGATACGGCCTTGGCTACGGCCCGACCGAGGTCGCCGAGCAGATGGGCTATCGGATCTCCAGCATCCGCAAGGTCACCAACCGCTGTCTCGCGGCCCTCACGCGGCAGCTTCTGGCCGTGGGCTTCGAACGGCAGCCTCAAGGTGAGCCCCAGGATGGATAAGCACCTGGATCCGGCACTTCTCACGGCGTTCGGACGGGGTAGCCTGTCGCGCCGGCGCAGCCGCAGGGTCGTTCGGCATCTCCTCACCGATTGCGCCACCTGCCGCCGGGCGGCGGCGGGCACGCTGGCTTCTTATGGTGAGGCCTTCGCCCGTTCGTGGCAGGAAGTCGAACGGCACGAGGCCGAGCTGGCCCGTGAGCGGGCGGCGGCACCGGAGCTTCTCCGCGAGCTCCTGGCTCAAGCCCCCGCATGCCAGTGGGAGAGTGTGGCGCAGGACTCACGGCTTCAGACCTGGTCGCTCTGCGAAAAGCTCCTGGATTTGTCGCGGGACTGGGGCTTCCAGAACCCCGCTCGCGCGCTGGAGCTGGCACAGCTCGGAGTCGATGTCGCGATGCGTCTGAACCCTGCCGTCTACGGCGAATCACGGATCAACGACCTCTTCGCCCGCGCCTGGGTGATGCAGGGCAACGCGCAGCGCATCCAGTCCAACTTTCAGGAGGCTGAAAAGAGTCTTGCCCAGGCGGAAGGGCTGCTCAAACAAGGGACGGGGGACCCGCTGGAAAAGGCGCATCTGCTGCTCCACAGAGCGTCGTTCCTGGGCGGCCAGCAGCGCTTCGGCGAGGCCTTCCGGTTGCTCGACCGCATCACCACCATCGCCCGCCGCGGCGAGGATCCGCAGCTCCAGGGCCGTGCGTTGATCACCCGCGGCTTCCTGCTCGGCATCGCCCGCGATCCGGAGGAGGCCATCCGCTATCTGAAGGAAGGCATCCGGAAGCTCGACCCGGCCTCCGACCTCCGTCTCCTGGTGGCGGCCCATCACAACCTGACCCTCTACCTCACGGAGAGCGGCAAATATCGGGAGGCCTTGCAGCTCCTGGACAGCGCCCGGCCGCTCTACCGTCAGCTCGGAGATCAGATGAGCCTCATCCGCCTGCGCTGGCTGGAGGGCAAGATCGCCATTGAGTTGGGGTTGCTCACGGAGGCCGAGAAGCTTCTCAAGGGGGTCCGCAAAGAGCTGATCGAGCTTGAGCTCGGGTTCGATACAGCCCTCCTGTCACTCGATCTGGCGGACATCTACGCCCGTCAGAGCCGGGGAGCGGAGATGCGCCACCTCGCCGAGGAGATGATCCCCATCTTCCGCTCTCGCGACGTGCACCGCGAGGCCCTGGCAGCGCTTCTCACCTTCCAGAAGGCGGCCGAGATGGAGTGCGTCACCCTGGGTCTGATCCGCGAGGTGAGCTACCACCTCAAGGAGAATGGGGCTGCGGCAGTGGGATTGCGTTCGCGCGAGTCGCGCTAACGTTGGCCGCCGAGCACCGCATCTCCAGCGGTCCGATGCCAAGCTGGACAGAATGACGGCGGATTGATAGAATTTCGTTTTCATAAACTTCTATGCATCCTTCGGCACAATCCGAGTTGGCGGAGCCGTCCCTTGAGGAGATCCTCGCCAAGACGGAACCGAAGCTGAAGAGAGTTCTCAGCCGGTACAGGATTCCCTCGCAGGACGCCGAAGACATCCTTCAGGACACCTTCCTCATCCTGGTCTCCAAGCTCGGGACCATCCGCAACCCGGAGGCCTGGCTGGTGGGGACCCTGGCCAACCGCTGCATCATCTACTGGCGGCGGCAGCGCTCTCGTCTCTTCGAGCTGGTCGACTCCACGATTCTCGAGTTGCTGTCGGAAGGCGAAGCCCCGGCGCAGGAGCAGTCGGACATCCGCACCGACCTCGAGGCCATGCTGTCGTGCCTGCCCACTCGCTGCCGCTCCGTGCTGCGGCTGCGTTATGGCTTCGGCTGCACCACGGCCGAGGTCGCCGAGCAGACGGGCTACTGCAAGTCGAGCGTCCGCAAGGTCACGCGCCGCTGCCTCGCGGCCCTCACCGAACAGCTCGTGAGCTCCGGCTTCCGGCCGGGGGCGTGAGAGAAGAGGGATTTGCAATGCCCCTTCGCCTGGACATGGGGACCCGATGGTGCTACTGTACTCAGCAGTTTTGAAGAGGCCCTTTCGAGGGAAGATGAGTGCACTGGACCAGCCGCAGGTTGAGGCGTCGCTTGAGAATTTGCTGACGGACGTTCAGCCTCGTCTCAAGGTTCTGTTCGCACGCTACAGGATTCCTCCGCAGGACACCGAGGATATCGTGCAGCAGGCTTTGCTCGCTCTCATCTACCAGCGCCAAGCCATCCGGGATCCGGCATCCTGGATGATGGGGACGATTCGCAACAAATGTCTGCTGTACTGGAGAGAGCAGAGGCGCAAGCTCTATGACGCGGTCGACGCTACGGTCCTGGAATTCATGGCGGAGCCCAAGGCTCCCGATCAAGAGGAGACCGACTTCCGCCGGGACCTCACCCATGCCATCGAGCAGTTGCCGGAGCGTTGCCGTTCGCTGTTGTCCCTGCGGTACCGTCATGGGTACGAGCCTCCGGAGCTCGCGGAGCGAATGGGCTACAGCCCGTCCAGCATCAACAAGATCACGACTCGATGCCTTGCAGCGCTGACGCGCCATTTGGTCGCCAGCGGTATTTTGTGCGAAGAAAACCGGTCATGACAGATCATCCCACTCCCGACACCCTCGAACAGTTCATCCTCGGCCAGCTCTCCACGACTGAGACGCGGGAGATCGCCTTTCATCTTCTCAACGGCTGCGCCCACTGCCAGCAGGCCACCTCGACGCTCTGGGAGCCCGCGGACTCGTTCGAGGACCCTGCGATCTTCGAGTTTGCCTGTCAGGAAGAGGGAGAATCCGACGATGGTTACGACGCCGTGCTGGACCGCGTCCTCGATACCGTAGCGTCGACGGAAGCGACCTTCGCCGCCCAGCGGCTCCAAGCTCGCGGCCTCCTCGCGGAGCTGATGCGGGTGCCCGCCGAGCGGCAGCACCTGCTGGTCACCAACAGCCAGCGCTTCCGCTCCCGCATGCTCTGCGACCTGCTGGTCGAAGAGAGCCATGAGACCGGCTTTCAAGACCCCCGGCGCGCGGTCGAGCTGGCCCGGTTGGCCGTCCTGCTGGTAGACCGGTTGACCCCCGCAGAGTGCGGGGGAGAAGACGTCCACGAGAGCCTCCGCGCCCGGGTCTGGGCCCAGCTCGGCAACGCCCTCCGCATCCACACCGATCTGGCCAAGGCCGAAGAGGCACTGGCCGTGGCCGAAGAAATCCTCGCTACCGGTCGCGTCAGCCTCTCCGATCGAGCCCGGGTGCTGGACCTGCTGTCGTCTCTGCGCCGGGCTCAGGACCGGTTCGCCGAAGCCCTCCAGCTCCTCGACCGCGTCGCCGTCATCTACAAGAAGCTGGGGCAGTGGAACCTTCTGGGCCGCACCCTCCTTCAGAAGTCGGTGGTCTGCGGCGATGCCGGCGATATCGAGACCGAGATGTTGCTCTTGCGCCGAGCGCTCGAGCTCATCGATCCCCAGGCCGACCCTCGGCTCTTTCTCAACGCCCGGCACAACTTGATCCATGCTCTGAACGAGAGCGGCCGGGCGCGCGAGGCCTTCGCTCTCCTGTTTCACAGCCGGCCGTTGTACCTCAAGATGGGCGACCGGATGAACCTCCTGAAGCTTCGTTGGGTCGAGGGCCTGGTGGCGGCCGGCCTGCAACGGCACGAACAGGCCGAGGCCGCGTTCCGGGAGACACGGGAGGCTTATGCCGGGATCGGGTTCTTCTATGAAGCCGCTCTCGTCTCGCTCGATCTTGCCGGCGTCTACGTCGCTCAGGGACGGACCGCCGACCTGTCGCAGGTCGCAGAGGAAACTCTGGCGATCTTCCAGTCCCGTAACATCCATCGGGCTGCCCTGGCGGCGGTCCTGGTCCTATGTACCGCCGCGCGTCAGGACCAGGTCGGGATTGGCCTCGTCCGCCAGGTCTCCGAGTTCTTGAAGAAAGCCCGCAACAACCCAGACCTGCAATTCTCTCCCAACCCCTGAGGGTGGAGAGCCTGCTGGCGCTGGCGGCGCAGGAGCGCCTCAGGTCTTGACGCCGAGGAACAGGTAGCCCGAGAGCAGGGAGAAGACCGCTCCCGGGCTCCAGACCGCCACGAGGGGCGGCAGGGCTCCGGCGGCTCCCATCTTGATGAAGAAGGCGAAGATGGCCATGAAGACCATTCCCAGCACGACCGAGATCCCGATGCCGTAGAGCGCCCCCTGACGTCCCAGGCGGAAGGAGAAGGGGAGCGCTACGAGGGCCATGATTAGCGAGACGATTGGAAACGCGATCTTGTTCTCGAGCTCGATTTGGAGCTCGGGCACGGGCTGGCCGCTCTCCTTGAGCTCTTGAATATAGTCCTTGAGCTCGCCATAGCGCATCTGATCGGGGGGCCGGATCTCGGAGTCAAAATAGTCCGGGGTCTCGAAGTGCGCCTCGACCATGGGTTTCTGGAAGCGCTTGTAACCGGTCACCTCGACGCCGTCGAAGGCGCGGACCCAACCGTCGTTGAAGAGCCAGCCGCCGCCGATGTACTGCGCGTTGTCGGTATAGAGCCGGCGGGTCAGCCGGTGACGCGTATCGAAGTCGAAGACCTGCAGCCGTTGCAGACTCGGCTGCCGCGGGTCGTAGTGAAGGTAGTTGTAGATGTAGCGCCCCTGGCCGAACAGCCACTGGTGGTCCGCTCGCCGGTAGGTCCTCGCCGTCGGCTTGCCGCGAATCTGGTCCTTGAGCTTCGCCACCTTCTCATTCGAGGCCGGCAGTACCGAGGACTCCAGGTAGCCGGAGAACGAGGCCACCAGAAGCGCCGCGGCGAGAGCCGGTATTGCCAAGCGGTAGAGGCTCAGTCCCAGCGCCTTGCAAGCGGTGATCTCATTGGTGCGGGCGAGCAGGCTGAAGGTCATCAGCGTCGTCACCAGCACGATGATCGGCGCGATGTCGTAGAACATTTGGAGCGACAGGTACTTGTAGTAGTTGAGGACGATGGTCGTGCCTACTTTGTTCTTCAGGATGTCGTCGATGTTCTCGCTCAGGTCGAAGATCACGAAGAGCGAGATGCCGGATAGCACCACCAGCGAGAAGATCATGGTGAACAGGCGGACCACGTAGCGGTCCAGGATGTTGGGGAAAACGATCCGCGGGCGGGGGAGGAGTAGAACCACCTTCCGGCTGCTGGTTTCCCGCCGAGCCTGTTCCGCGGCCTCGCGCTCGCGCGCCCGTTCCGCACGCTTCTCCTGCCTCTCCTTACGCCGCGCCAGGGTCAGGCCCCGCAGGCGCTGGATGGCGCTCCAGACATCCTGCCGCACCCAGCGGTCGATCCGGCTCACCAGCAGGCTCTTGTCGCGGTTGCGCCTCACGAGCAGGAAGAAGCCGGCGACCGCCAGGAGGATGTTCGGCAGCCACATGCCGAGCCAGGGAGGCATTTTGCCAAAGCGTGCATACTCCTCGCCGTTGTTGAGCAGGATGTAGTAGAGGATCAGGACGCCGATCGAGAGCGCGAAGCCCGAGGCCTTGCCGCCGCGGCGGTTGTTGATCCCCAGCGGCAGGGCGAAGAGGCCGAAGACCAGGCAGGCGACAGGAATGGAGAACTTCTTGTGGATCTCTACCTGGGCGAGGTTTCGCTGCTCGGCCGAGCTCGCCGGATCGTCGCGCTGCTGCGCCAACTCCTTGAGGGTCATCTCCCGGATTCCCTTGGAGATCGAGAGCTTGGCCCGTTGCTCGGTCGCGAACTGGTCGTCGAGAATCAGGTCGAGCCGCTTGTGCCGGCTGACCTCGTAGCGGTCCGGAGCGTTCAGGTCGACCTTGTGGCGGACGGCATTGTAGAGGCGCA
This sequence comes from Thermoanaerobaculia bacterium, assembly GCA_035996875.1. Classification (GTDB taxonomy): domain Bacteria; phylum Acidobacteriota; class Thermoanaerobaculia; order Multivoradales; family UBA5704; genus DATARR01. The sequence goes on along the minus strand of DASYJD010000067.1, from coordinate 7,487 downwards.
GGACGACCCGCTCACCGGCCTTGTCGACGAGGACCTCGCCCCAGTCGGCAGTGGTGATCTGGTTGTTGGCGCTCGAAGGGAGGGACTCGGCGAGAAACACTCCCTTCCAGCGCTTGCTGCCTTGGGGCACTTCGAAGACGTACACCACCTTGCCTTCCCATTCCTCGTAGAAGACCCGCGGCTCGATCTGCTGCGCCACGCTCTGGGTGGTGATCTCGAGCCGCAGCTCCTGGAGGGCGTGATTGCCCCAGGGCAGTACGTAGATCATGAGGGCCATGTTGAGCAGTGTGGCGAGGCCGGACAGCAGAAAGATAGGCCGGTAGAGGGTCAACAGGCTGACGCCGCAAGCTCGCATGGCGATCAGCTCGCTGTCCGACGACAGCCGGCCGACGGCGATCAGAGTGCCGAAGAGCAGCGACATCGGCAGCGTGAGGACGACGATGTTGGGCAGGGTCAGCAGCAGGAGCTTGCCGACGATCGACACCGGCAGCCCGCGCCGGATGATCATCTCCGCCGACTGGAACAGGAAGCGGATGAGCAGGATAAAGGTATAGACCAGGAAGCCCAGACCCAAGGGGCCCAGGATCTCGGTGATGATGTACTGGTTCAGCCGGCGGCGCACGGGCGCATTATATGGGTCCTGACCGATGTCCGCCGAATTGGGAGGAAGAAGCATGAAGATCGTCCTGGAGCGCCGCTACCGTTTCAGCGCCAGCCACCTGTACCGCCGTCCCGATTGGAGCGAAGAAGAGAACCGGGCGCGGTTCGGCAAGTGCGCCAATCTGCCGGGGCATGGACACAACTACCGCCTATGGGTCGGCGTCCAGGGAGAGATCGATCCCGCGACCGGCTTCGTCGTCGACCTCGGCCGGCTCGACGACCTCGTCAAGGAAAGGGTGATCGAGCGGCTGGACCACCAGCACCTCAACGCGGCGCTGCGGGAGTTCGCGGCAGGCCAGGAGATTCCGACGAGCGAGAACCTCATCCGCTGGATCCACGGGCAGATCGTCGACGAACTGCCCAAGGGAGTCCGGCTCGTCCGGCTGCGCGTGGCGGAGGATGAGGATCTTGCCGCGGAGTGGGCGGCCGAATAGTTCGTGACGAATCCAGGCAGGCCCTTCGCCGCGTCCATGAGCAACATAATCTGCATTACCAGACTGTTTATCCGGGTGCAGACAGAAACCCGGCCGGCCTTTTGGGCGCCGTTTGAAAAGTTACTTCGCGTCCTGCCGCAGGTCGGTCAGGATCTGTTCGAGGGCATGAATGAGGTCGTCCTTGTCGACCTCACTCTGGCGGAACGCCAGCGACAGGCTGAAGCTGCGGTCCGGGGATTTGAAGCGGAAGACGTACGGCTTCCGGCGACTGGACTTACCTCCCTTTTCGCTACGCCGCAGGCGCTGGCGCAGGTCGTCGCGGTTGAGCCCCCGCCGAGCTACCTCTTCGAGGAGCTCGATCATCTCCGGCTCCGAGCCCGCCTTGAGCACCTCCAGCAGCAGAGACTTCGAGGTGATGCCCAGCGCCTGGACCGTATCGCGCACCCGAGCCGGGATCTGCAGCAAAGAGAAACTCTCGGTGATCACGGTACGGGACTTGCCGACCGCCTCGGCGATCTCCTCGTGGGTGTACTGGTGGGCCTCGGCCAGCATGCGGTAGCCTTCGGCCTCTTCGAAGGGGGTCAGATCCTTGCGCTGGAGGTTCTCGATCAGGGCGATCTCGAGCGCCTCTTCGTGGGTGACGTCCATCTCGATGGCCGGCACCTCATAGAGCCCCGCCTCCTGCGCCGCCCGGTAGCGCCTTTCCCCGGAGATAATCCGGTACAGAACGCCGGACGGTCCACCGTCGTCCTCCCCGCCCGGCCAGGGCCGCACCAGGATCGGCTCCAGAACTCCCTTGTCGCGGATCGAAAGCACCAAGTCGTCGAGGTCCCCCATGGTCGTGCGCGGCTGGCCGGGATCGGGCTCGATGGCCGACAACGGAATCATCTTGCCGACGGGCGTCTCGTGGCGGGCCGAGAGCTCCTCGACGAAGTGATTGTCATGGCGCATCTTCACGCGCACCGGCAGGCCGCGCTTCCGGGCAATGGGATCAGACACGGCTCAGCACCTCCTCAGACAGCCGATAGTACTCGTAGGCGCCCGTGGACCGCGGCGCGAAGGTGAAAATCGACTCCCGGTACGCCGGGCTCTCCTCGAGCCGGACGCTCTTGGTGATGACCGTTTCGAAGACCTTCGCCCCGAAGACCCGCTGGATCTGCTCGTAGATGTCCTTGGCCAAAGTGGTCCGTTTGTCGTACATCGTGATCAGGGCCCCCAAGATCTGAAGCTGGGGATTGGCCCGGACTTTGATCTTGTCGACCGTCTCCAACAGATCGTCCGTTCCCTCCAGGGCGAAGTAACTCGCCTGGATGGGGATCAGGACGTGGGTAGCCGCCACCAAGGCGTTGACGGTAATGATGCCCAGGGTGGGCGGTGTGTCGATGATGACGTATGCGTAGTCGTCCTGGACCCGCTGGACCTCATCCTTGAGTCGATAGTGGCTGTCGAGCTCACCGATGAGCTTGGCTTCGATCTTCGCCAGCGCGATGGTCGAGGGAGCGATGAACAGGTTGTCGATCTTGGCCGCGGGACGGATGATGTCCGGGATATGGACGTTGTCCTCCGTGAGAGCGTCGTAGATCGAGGTGGTCAGCTCGTGGATGTCGAGGAAGGACATGGAGCTGTTCGCCTGCGGGTCGAGGTCCACCAGCAGGGTCTTCATCCCCTTGCTGGCCAGGGCGGCGGCGAGGTTGATGGCGGTCGTCGTCTTCCCGACCCCACCTTTCTGATTGGCGATGGCGATGATCATAGGCGGCGCGCAGTCTAAGGAAAGGACTCGAACAGGTCAAGGTGAGAGAAGATGATGTCGGCGCGCCGACATCGCGAGCAAATGGCTGATTTACCGATACTTACGCAGCGCCACGAGTTTGACCACGAGGCCATTTGCGAGGCCCGGCACGAGGTCACATCGTCCACTTTCCAAGCTCGTCGGGGCTGATCTCCTCCAGCCACTTCTTGAGCTTCTCCTCGTCGCTGGCATCGGTCGCCAGATCGACAGCCTGCGCCTTGTCGAGGACGGTGCGCAGGACGAAGATCGGCGATTCGGTGCGCAACGCCAGGGCAATGGCGTCGCTCGGCCGAGCGTCGATCGTCAGGGCGGCGTCCTGGTTGCGGACGTGGATCACGGCAAAGAAGGTGCTCTCCCGCAGATCGGAGATGACGATCTTCTCCACCTTTCCCCCCAATTGCTCCAGGAAAGACCGCAGCAGATCGTGGGTCATTGGGCGCGGCGGCTCGACGCCCTCCAGCCGGAGGGCGATGGCGTTGGCCTCGAAGACTCCGATCCAGATCGGCAGGAACATCTGGCTCTGGATGTCGCGCAGGATGACGATCGGGACGTTGGACGAGGGGTCCAACATCAGGCCCTTGATTTCGACCTGGAGCTCTTCGTCGGGGGTGCTCATGCCGCTATTGTGGGCGCGCCGCGGAGCCAGGTCAAGGCAAGCCGCAGCGCACTGGAAGAAGAGTGGAGAGATGGGGAATTCAGGTCGCGGAAATCGCGGCCGGGATGTCGGCGATGTCGAGACGGCGTCCGCGGAGACCGTAAGCGAAAGCCTCCCCCACCTCGACGCGGGTGACGCCGCCCAGGGCCACCGGCTCGGGGCCGGCCCCGAACATGATCACGCGGTGGCACGTCGTCCGCCCCACCTGGGTGCCCGGCTGCTTTCCCCATCCTGTGACGAGGACTTCAAACTCACGACCGACCAGGGAGGCGTTGATCTCGCCCTGGATCGTCTCCTGTGCCGCGAAGAGGCGCTGTAGGCGCTCGGATGCCACACCGGAATCGACGGCGCCGCCCAGCCTGGGAGCCGCCGTGCCGGGGCGAGGCGAGTAGGTGAAGGCATAGATCGCCGAGAAGCGGACCTCCTCCACCAACTCGAGGGTCAGGCGGAATTCCTCCTCAGTCTCTCCAGGGAAGCCGGCGATCAGGTCCGTCGAGAGCGAGAGGTCCGGGCGTGTCCGGCGGAGTTGTGCCACGAGCTCCAGGTATTCGCGCCGCGTGTACCCTCTGCCCATGCGGCGCAGGACCGAATCGGCGCCCGACTGCACAGGGAGGTGGAGGTAGGGGCAGATGTTGGCGTGCTTCCCCATCTGCTCCACCATGCGGGGGGTGAAATCCCGCGGATAAGAGGTGACGAAGCGCAGGCGTTCCAGTCCCGGCAGAGCGGCGACCTCGGCCAGCAGATCGGCGAAGTCGAGATTCCCCCCGCCGGGCTCGCGCCAGTGATTCACCGTCTGTCCCAGCAGCTCGATCTCCTGGAAGCCGTAGTCGAGGAGATGGCGGACCTCGCGCACGATGTCCGCCAGCGGCCGGCTGCGCTCGGGGCCGCGGGTCTGGGGGACGATGCAGAAGGTGCAGACCTTGTTGCACCCCTCGATGATCGTCACCATCCCCTTGTATTCGCCATGACGCGAGATGGAGTCGATGTCGTACGCCCGTTCCTGGGGAAACCCGGTGGCGACCACCCGCTCGCCGGCCCGCCGACGCGCGAGCACATCCTGAAGCTCGCCCACGCGGGCCGGCCCGAGCACGAAATCGAGATCCGGCACCCGCGCCAGTGCCCGCTCCCCTTCCTGCTGAGCGACGCAGCCGCAGAGGCCGATGAGGAGCTCCCGGCCGTCCCGCTTGAGTTGCCGGTACTCCCCCAACCGCGAGTACACCTTCTGTTCGGCCTTTTCCCGCACGCTGCAGGAGTTGAGGAGGATGAGATCCGCCTCGCCCGGCTCGCGGGTAGGCAGGATGCCCTGCTGCATGAGCTGGCCGGCCATGCGCTGGCTGTCCAGCTCATTCATCTGGCAGCCCCACGTCTCGATGAAGAAACGGCGGGGGCGGCGCACGGGCTCCATCAGCCGTGCCCTCCGTTGTCGTTCAGCACCGGCGGATCAATGGCCTGGGGAGGCGGCAGCATATTCTTCTTCTTCACCGGCACGGGTGGCGGTTCCTGGTCCTCACCCTCGCGCAGCCAACCCGGAAGAGCATTGGCACGCCTCCCCTCTTCCAGGAAGGCGGCGAGCTCCTGGCTGGACGACTCGGCTTCGATGCGAGCCTTTTGCAAACGGTCGGTCACCCGGTCCCATTCCGGCTTGACGCGATTGTCGCGCACGAAGGGGTCGTTCTCGGAGTAGAAGCGCTGCCGCAGCTCGGTGGACTGCTGCTCCAGCTTCTTGATCTCGTCGGCTGCCGCACGCCAGCGCAACCGGATATCCAGAACGTGGCTGCGCCAGTACTTCTCGTCGTGAAGGGGCTGTTCCGTAGAGTCCGCCGCCACTGGCGGGGCGACGGCCCCTTTCTTCTTCTCTTTCGGAGTCGCCACCGTGATCTGACCCTTGGCCGCGTACTGGTGAATGTTCTTGTCGGTGATGACGATGGCGGCCGGTGTTCCCACCTGGGCGCGGCGCTCGCGCTCGGCGCGAGCCGCCTCGACAAGGGTCTTGGGCGAGTTGCCGTCCTCCACCCCCGGATCGACCACGACCGGCGCGTCGCCGCGGCTGGGATCCTTGACCGCAGGCGCGGCCGGTGCGGCGACAGCGATAGGGAGTGGAGGGGGGGTAGCGACGGGAGGAGGGTTTGGCGGGGGCTGCTCGGCACGGGCGACCGGCGCGGGCGTGCCACGGCATCCCGCGACGGTCGTCAGCAAGAGGCTCCCGGCCAGCAGCCATAGCGGCCTTCTACGTGCGGCCATAACGATCCTCCAGTCTCACGACGTCATCGAGCTCGGGGGTGGAGACCTCGATGATGTCGCAGCCGTTGGCACCCGCCACCATGCGGTGCCGGGTGCCGGGTGTGATGCGGTAGGAGTCGCCTCCGCGCAGGGTTCGGCTCACCAGGACGCCATTCTCCTCGACGACCAACTCGACCTCGCCCTCGGTCATGTAGAGCGTCTCGTCCTTGACCTCGTGATACTGAAGCGACAGGGCGTGGCCGGCGTCGACGTGCAGGATCTTTCCCACGTAGCGTTCGGTGTGGGCGAAGATCAGCTCGTAGCCCCAGGGCTTGTCGACGCGGCGAATCGGAAAATGCATCCGGATGTCCCCTTCTGGCCCCTCTGGAACGGACCCTCAGTCTTGTGCCGGCGCTGGCGAGAGCGCGCAGGCGAAATGGCCTTCGAGGTGCTCCTGCACTTCGGCGGCCGTGCTGTAACCCATGCAGCTCGCGGCGAGGTCCGCCAAATCGGCCGCATTCGCCTCGCGCAGCCAGGTCTTGACCTCGGGAATCAGTCGTGGGCTCATCGAGAGCCGCCGCATTCCCAGGCCCACCAGCAGCATCGCGTGCCGCGGGTCCGCGGCCATCTCCCCGCAGAGCCCGACCTCGATGCCAGCTGCCCGCGCGCTGTCGATGACGAAGCGTAGCATGCGCAGAATCGCGGGATGAAGGGGTTGGTAGAGGCTCGCCACGTGCTCGTTGTTGCGGTCGACCGCGATCGAGTACTGGATCAGGTCGTTGGTGCCGATCGAGAAGAAATCCGCCTCGCGCGCCAGCAGGTCGGCGATCATGGCGGCGGCGGGCACCTCGATCATCACTCCCAGCCGGATATCGCGGCGGAAGGGGACGCCCTCGCGCGTCATGTCCGCCATCACCTCTTCGGCGAAGGCGCGGAAGAGGCGCACCTCCTCCACCGTGCTCACCATCGGCAGCATGACCCAGAGGTCGCCGAAGAGACCGGCACGAAAAAGGGCGCGGATCTGGCTGCGGAAGATCTCGGTGCGGGCGAGGGTCAGGCGGATGCCCCGCAGCCCCAGCACGGGGTTCTCCTCCGCCGTCGCCATCATCTCGCGGGCGAGCTTGCGCCCCCCCAGGTCGTAGGTGCGGATGATGGCCGGGTGAGGCGCGGCCAGCTCGATCAGCCGGCGGTAGATCTGGACGTGCTCGTCCTCGGTGGGTAGGCGCGGGCTCTTCTCGATGTAGAGGAACTCGCTGCGGTAGAGACCGACGCCGGCGGCGCCGAAGAGGGCCACCTCGTCCACCTCTTCCGGCAGGTCGATGTTCGCCATCAGAGCGATCTCGACGCCGTCGCGGGTCACCGCCGCGAGCTCGCGGGTGGCCAACAAATCGCGGTCGCGGCGCAGGATCTCGGCCTTGCGGGCCTGGTAGTGCTGGAGCGTCGGCGGGTCGGGATGGAGGATGACCGTGCCCGTTTCGCCGTCCACGATGATGGGAGCCTCGTCGCACATCAAACCCATCACCCCGACCAGGCCGGCCACCGCCGGGATGTTGAGCGAGCGGGCGATGATCGTGGTGTGCGAGGTGCGGCCGCCGCTCTCGATGGCGAAGCCGATCACCCGCTCGCGTCCCAGCCTGACGGCGTCGGAGGGGGTGAGGTCGTCGGCCACGATGACGATGTCATCCGGCAGTTGGGAGAGGTCGTGATGGGCGATCCCCTGGAGGCTGCG
>DASYJD010000066.1:0-9420 GCA_035996875.1 Thermoanaerobaculia bacterium | reverse complement strand
GGGCCGCGGCGATCCGCAGCTGCTCGGCCACGAAGGAGATCCCCAGCGGCAGCAGCCCGTAGATGAGATGGAGGCTGGACTCCTTGCGGCCCATCAGCACCAGCACCCCGCCGAGCGCCGCCTCGAGCACCACCGCGGCCTGGCCGGCTCGCAGCAGCCACCAGAACGCCCGGCTCTGGCGGACGCGATACCAGCACCACGCGCCCCAGACCCCCGCGCCGCCCATGAGGACGAGGCACAGCACCCCGACGACCAGGTGGACAAGCTTCACCGGACGCTCACGTGGGTATCTGCGTTATCGCGTACCTTGCGGGTATCACCAGGGACGGTGAGAACGCACGGAGTAGATAGCCGCATTTGGCACTAAGTAACACTGTGTTACAAGCTTCCCTACGTCGGTGATATAAGAGGTTCTGTGCTTCGAAGCTACCTACCGGCGATCGTCTTCCTCCTACTCGGCGCCGCCGTCGGCGGCCTCTTCGGAGTCCTCAACCGCTTCACCGGCGTGCGCGGCACGCACCGCCAGCAGAGCAAGACCACTCCGTACGAGTGTGGTCTGCCGTCGGAGATCCAGCGGGGGTTCCGCTTCGGGATCAGCTTCTACCTGATCGCGATGCTGTTCATCCTGTTCGACATCGAGGTCATCTTCCTGTATCCGATCGCGGTCCAGCTGCGCGCGTTCGGCACCTTCGCGCTGAGCGAGACGATCGTCTTCGTCGCGCTCCTGATGGTGGCGTTCGTCTACGTCTGGCGCCGAGGAGCCCTGGAATGGAAATAAAGCGCGAACCGCTCGACGGCGCCCGCCCCGGCGCGTCGCTGGACTTCCGAGCGCGCCAGTTGCAGGCGCGCGACATGTTGCGCGGGGACCTGGAGGGCGAGGCGCTGGAGCGCTACGTCAAGGAGTCGGTCCTCACCACCACCGTCGACAAGGCCGTGGCGTGGTCGCAGGGAAACTCCATCTGGCCGCTGACCTTCGGGCTGGCCTGCTGTGCCATCGAGATGATGTCGATCGTCGGCGCCCGCGTCGACGTCGCCCGGTTCGGCTGGGAGGCCTTCTGGGCCTCGCCGCGCCAGGCCGACCTGCTCATCCTCTCGGGGCGCGTATCGGTGAAGATGGCGCCGGTCATCCGGCGCATCTATGACCAGATGCTCGAGCCGCGCTGGGCGATCTCGATGGGCGCGTGCTGCTCGTCGATGGGCGTCTTCAACAACTACGCCCTCGTCCCCGCCGACAAGTTCCTGCCGATCGATGTGCACGTGCCCGGCTGCCCGCCGCGGCCCGAGGCGCTCCTCTGGGGGCTCCTCCATCTGCAACGCAAGATCGACCGCATGACGGTGGGCAAGCCCAAGGCTGTCGCCGCGCCGGCATCCGCCGAGGTCCGCGCATGAGCGACGAGCCGGAGAAGCCCGCAGGCGGAACGCCGGATTCTCCTCCGGCTGCCCCTCCGGCGCCCGCTCCGGTTCCTGCCGCGCCTGCCGTGCCGACGGAGGAATCCCAGAAGGCCCGGGAGGTCGCCGAAGCCAAGACGGACGCCGCCGTGACCGCCGCCGGCTCGGAAGCCGCCGTGGGCGACGTGCAGCAACCGGCCGCTCCGGCCGCGGGAGCCGCCGCTCCCACTCCCGCCTCGACCGACGAGGCGAAGGCTGCCGCCAAGGCCGCGGCCCTGGAGAAGGCCAAGGCTGCCGCCGCCGCGAAGGCCGCCGCTGCCGCCGCGGGGCAGCCGGCTCCGGCTGCCCCCCCGGCTGCGGGAGCCGCCGCTGCTGCTCCTGTAGCCCCGAGGCCGGCCGCTCCGCCCAGGCCAGCCCCGGCGCCGGAGGACCCCAACAAGCCGCTGTGGGAGAAAGATCCGATCGTTCCCGAGTGGAAGGACGCCTGGGACGACCCCGTGGCCACCGCCCTCAAGGAGGAGTTCGGCGAGCGGATCGAGTCCGCCCGCACCTTCGCCGGCGACCTGACGCTCCACATCCAGCGCGAAGCCATCGCCGAGGTCGCCGCCTCGCTGCGGACGAAGCACAAATTCACCTACCTGGTGGACGTCTGCGGCGCCGACTACCCGAAGCGCACGCCGCGCTTCGACGTCGTCTACCACGCCCACAGCTTCGAGGCGAACCGCCGCATCCGCCTGCGGGTGACGACCGACGAGGCGACGCCGGTGCCCACGGTGTGCCACGTCTGGCGCGCCGCCAACTGGTCCGAGCGCGAGGTCTACGACATGTACGGCGTGCGCTTCTCGGATCATCCGGACATGACGCGCATCCTCCTCTGGGAGGGCTTCAACGGCTACCCGTTGCGCAAGGACTTCCCGGTGGAAGGAATCGACACGGGCTCGGCGATCTACCCCGAGTACTACCAGGAGACGGCCGGCCCCGTCGCCGGCACCGGCACGGGCTGGAAACCGGCCAAGCCGCCGGCGCCCGCGGCGGCTCCTGCGGCACCCGCGGCGAGCACGGAGAAGCCGTCATGACCAGCCCCTTCGTGCAGCCCTTCGGCGACGAGGGCCTGGGAGACAACCTCCTCAACCGTTCCGAGGAGATGGAGCTGAACTTTGGTCCTCAGCATCCGTCGACGCACGGCGTGCTGCGGCTGAAGCTCAAGGTGGACGGCGAGCGGATCATCGACTGCTACCCGATCATCGGCTATCTCCACCGCGGCACCGAGAAGCTCTTCGAGCTGCATCCGTACTTCCAGAACGTGCCCCACACCGACCGCATGGACTACGTGGCGGCGGCGACCAACAACCTCGCCTACGTGGGAGCGGTGGAGAAGCTGATGGGCCTCGTGGTGCCGCCGCGGGCGAGCTACATCCGCGTGCTGCTCTGTGAGCTTCAGCGCATTTCTTCGCACCTGCTCTGGCTCGCCACCCACGCCATCGACATCGGCGCCATGACGCCGTTCTTCTACACCTTCCGCGAGCGCGAGCTGATCCTCGACCTCTTCGAGGAGTACTGCGGCGCCCGGTTGACGCTCAACTGCATGCGTCCCGGCGGCATGCCGCACGACCTGCCGGTGGGCTGGATCGAGAAGTGCCGGGTGTTCGTGGACGGCTTCCTGCCCCGCATCGACGAGTACGAGGGCCTGCTCACCGAGAACCGCATCTGGAAGAAGCGGACAGTGGGCGTGGGCGTCCTCGATCCGCAAGTCGCGATCGACTATGGCATCACCGGCCCCATGCTGCGCGGCAGCGGCATCGACTGGGACATGCGCAAGACGATGCCCTACGAGGTCTACCGGGAAGTGCAGTTCGACGTGCCGCTGGGCAAGAACGGCGACACCTACGACCGCTACCTGGTGCGGATGGAGGAGATGCGGCAGTCTAATCGCATCCTCCGGCAGTGCCTGGACCAGATTCCCGAGGGGCCGATCATGGCCAAGCGGCCGCGCGTGATGAAAGCCGTCAAGGACGGCGAGGTCTACCACGGCATCGAGGGCCCCAAGGGGGAGATCGGTTTCTACATCGTGGGCGATGGCACGCCGAACCCCTACCGCTGCCACGTGCGGGCGCCCTCGTTCATCAACCTGCAATCCGTTCCCGAGCTGTGCAAGGGCGCTTTGATCGCCGACCTCGTCGCGATCATCGGCACCACGGACATCGTGCTCGGAGAGGTGGACCGCTGATGGCCGGGCTCCTCGAATCGGTTCGCCACACGCTGGGGGACACGCTCTTCTACTGGGCGTTCTCGCCGGCGATCAAGATCGTGCTTCTGCTCTTCGTCGGCCTTCTGCCGCTCATCAGCTACCTCACGTTCGCCGAGCGCAAGGTGCTGGGCTACATGCAGGCCCGGCTCGGCCCCAACCGGGTGGGCCCCTGGGGGCTGCTGCAGCCCATCGCGGACGTGATGAAGCTGTTGGTCAAGGAGGACACGCTCCCCATTCAGGCGGTGAAGTGGGCGTTCATCCTCGCCCCGGGCCTGGTGGTGGGGCCGGCCTTGATCATCTTTTCGGTGATCCCCATCGGACCCCGGGAGGGCGAGCTCGGCCACGTCAACTGGTTCATCACCGACGTCAACACCGGGCTGCTGTTCATCGTCGCCCTGGCGACCATCGGGGTCTACGGCCTGATCATCGGCGGCTGGGCGTCGAACAACAAGTTCTCGCTGATGGGCGGCCTGCGCTCGGCGGCGCAGATGATCTCCTACGAGGTGCCGCAGGGGCTCGCGCTGGTGGGGCCGCTGATGCTCGCCGGCACCCTGTCGCTGGTGGGCATCGTCGAGGCGCAACGCGACCAGCACGTCTGGTACATCCTGCCGCAGATCGTGGCCTTCTTCATCTACCTCGTGGCGGGTGTCGCGGAGTCGAACCGCAACCCGTTCGACCTGCCGGAGGCGGAGTCGGAGCTGGTGGCCGGCTTCCACACCGAGTACAGCGGCATGCGGTTCGCCCTCTTCTTCCTCGGCGAGTACGCCAACATGATCGTCGTCTCGGCGGTGGCGACGACGCTGTTTCTCGGCGGCTGGCTGCCGCCGTTCCCGCACCTGCTGCCGGGGCTCGCGGTCATCCCGGGGCCGATCTGGTTCGCCCTCAAGGCCTTCGTCTTCCTCTTCGCCTACATCTGGTTCCGCGGCACCTTTCCGCGCTACCGGTTCGATCAGCTCATGGATCTCGGCTGGAAGTGGATGATCCCGCTCGCCCTGCTGAACATCTTCTTCACCGGTCTTATCAAGCTTTGGGTTTCTGGAGGCTTCCATTGAGCGCGATCAAGAAGTTTGCCGACAAGATCATGCTTCTGGACCTCTTCGCGGGGCTCGGGATCACCTTCAAGAACATGTTCAAGAAGAAGGTCACGGTGCAGTATCCGGAGGAGCGCTGGGAGCCTGCGCACCGCTTCCGCGGCATGTTCCGGCTGGACGAGGACCGGTGCATCAAGTGCACCATCTGCGCCCGCGACTGCCCGATCGACATCATCTATATCGACTGGCATCAGGAGGTGAACCCGGAGACGTCGAAGAAGGAGAAGCTGCTGGATCGCTTCGACATCGACGTTCAGCGGTGCATGTTCTGCGGCCTGTGCGAAGAGGGTTGCCCGACGGAGCCCAAATCGATCTGGCTCACCACCAAGACCTACGAGCTCGCTTCGTACGACCGGTGGGACAACCTCTACGTGGATATGGACGAGCTTCAGGAGTGGAAGACGCGGCCGGCTTACACCGACGAGGAGATTGCTTGAGGACCCGGACCCTCACCGGGGAGACGGGAGGATGACGCCATGGAATTCCTGACGGCGCACGGCGCGGACCTTCTGTTCTACCTCTTCGCCGCCCTGGCGGTCGGCGGGGCGCTCGGCGTGGTGACGTTGCGTAGCCCGATGTATGGCGCGCTGTCGCTGCTGGTGACGTTCCTTTCGGTCGCGGTGCTGTTCCTCCTGCGGAGCGCGGAGTTACTGGGGATCGTCCAGATCTTCGTCTACGGCGGCGGCATCATGGTGCTGTTCCTCTTCGTCATCATGCTGGTGAACCTGCACAAGCTGCCGGAAATCAAGCTGTTCCATGGCCAGACGCCGTTCGTGCTGGCGCTCGGAGTGGCGCTGCTGGCGCTCTTCGGCTACTTCTTCGTGCACATCGCCTTCGGCCCGGCGTTCCTTCAGCCGGAGACGTTCAAGAACGTCCAGGGAGCGGCCGTGGGCAACTCCCAGGCCGTGGCCTGGAACCTCTTCACCCAGGCACTCCTGCCCTTCGAGATCGCCTCCATCTTCCTGCTGGTGGCGATGATCGGGGCGGTGGTGCTGGGCCGTCGGCAATAGAAAGGCTTCCATGTTCGAGGTGACGACGACGCACTACCTGGTGGTGAGCTTCCTGCTCTTCGCCATCGGCATCTTCGGGATCGCCTCCCGCAAGAACATGATCACCGTGCTGATGTCGATCGAGCTGATGCTCAACGCGGTGAACCTGAACCTCATCGCCTTCTCGTACCAGCACTCGGACCTGACGGGCCAGATCTTCGCCATCTTCACGATCACCGTCGCCGCCGGCGAGGCCGCGGTGGGCCTCGGCATCCTGATCGCCTTCTTCCGCCTGCGCGAGTCCACGACGCTCGACGGGGCTTCGGAGCTCAAGGGATAGCCGATGAACGTGAAAGAGCTGCTCTGGATCATCCCCGTCCTGCCGTTCCTGGGCGCCCTGCTCAACGGGTTCCTGCTGCGCGGCCGCATCGGCAAGCAGGCCGTGGCGGCGATCGCCTGCGGCACCGTGGGGCTCGCTGCCGTGCTGGGCCTGCTGGTTATTTACAGCTACCTCGGCAGCCCCGAGCACGCGGCGAACAAGCCGATCGAGAACGACGTCTACTCCTGGGTTGCCTCCGGTCCGCTGCTGACCGCGGCGGATGGGGTGAAGAACTTCACGGTCGGCATGGGCTTCCAGGTCGATCCGCTGTCGTGCGTGATGCTCTTCGTGGTGACGTTCGTCGGTTTCTGGATCCACGTCTACTCGGTGGGCTACATGGCGCACGAGGACGGGTTCCAGCGTTTCTTCACCTATCTCAACCTGTTCATGGGCATGATGCTGCTGCTGATCCTCGGCAACAACTATCTGGTGATGTTCGTGGGCTGGGAGGGCGTGGGCCTCTGCTCCTACCTGCTGATCGGGTTCTATTACAAAGAGGAATTTCCGCCCTTCGCCGGACGCAAGGCGTTCATCACCAACCGGGTGGGCGACTTTGGCTTCGTCCTCGGTCTCTTCGCCTTGGTCTCGCAGTTCGGCACGCTCAAGTACAGCGAGATCTTCCCGCGCATCGCGGAGAACCCGTCGCTGCTGCTGGGCCCCGGCCACTTCGGCTTGACGCTCGCCGCCTTCATCGGCGTCTGCCTGTTCATCGGCGCCATGGGCAAGAGCGCGCAGATTCCCCTCTACGTCTGGCTGCCTGACGCCATGGCCGGCCCGACGCCGGTGTCGGCCCTCATCCACGCCGCCACCATGGTGACGGCGGGCGTCTACATGGTCTCGCGCTCGAACGTGATCTATCAGCTCGCCCCGGGCGTCTCGGGGTTCGTGGCGGTGATCGGCGCGGCGACGGCCATCTTCGCGGCCACCATCGGTCTGGTGCAGACGGACATCAAGAAGGTGCTGGCCTACTCGACGGTCTCGCAGCTCGGCTACATGTTCCTGGCCGCGGGCCTCGGGGCCTACACCACGGCGGTCTTCCACCTGATGACGCACGCCTTCTTCAAGGCCCTGCTCTTCCTTGGTTCCGGCTCCGTCATCCACGCCATGGGCGGCGAGCAGGACATGCGGAAGATGGGCGGCCTGCGCAAGCACCTGCCCACGACCTACCGAACGTTCGTCATCGGCTCTCTGGCCATCGCCGGCATCCCGCCGTTCGCCGGGTTCTTTTCGAAAGACGAGATCCTGGGCAGCGCGGCGCAGCACGGCGAGTGGGTGCTCTACGGCGTCGGCCTGCTAACGGCCGGCCTGACGGCTTTCTATATGTTCCGCGCCGTGTTCATGACTTTCTGGGGCGACTTCCGCGGCACGCACGAGCAGGAGCACCACCTGCACGAGTCGCCGCCGTCGATGACGGTGCCGCTGTGGGTGCTGGCCGTCGGCGCCATCCTGGCCGGCCTCGTGGGCCTGCCCAAGCTGCTGGGCGAGCACGTCAACCTGTTCCACAACTTCAGCGATCCGATCGTCTACCGGATCGTCGGGCACCCGATCGGCGAGCACGAGATGGCCGTCTGGACGGAGCTGACGCTGATGCTGGTGGCGATCGGCGTCGCCCTGCTGGGAATCACCCTGGCCGCGAAGCTCTACGGGCCGACGCGCGGGCTCGCGACGGAGGAGGCCTGGGAGCGGCGCTTCCCGGCCCTGCACCGCCTGCTTTCGAACAAGTATTACGTCGACGAGCTGTATGACAAGACGGTTATCGGCGGCACCTGGGCGCTGGCCCGGCTGCTCTACCGCTTCGACGCCGGCATCGTCGACGGCATGGTCAATGGGGCGCGCAACGTCACGGTCGCCGTCGCCATGATTTCGGGATTCTTCGACAAGTACGTGGTCGACGGGCTGGTCAATTTGGTGGCCACCATTCTCGACGCGTTTTCCAAGCTGTTCCGCCGCCTGCAGACGGGCTACGTCTCCAATTACGCGCTGGTGCTCGCGGCCGGCATGTTCGCCCTGGTGATCGTCTACGTCGTCCTGCACCGGGGCTGAGCACTCGAGTTTGCATTAGGGGGAGCCATGCACAACGTTCCGATCCTCTCGATCATTGCCTACCTGCCCCTGGCGGGGGCGCTGCTCATCGCCTTCGGGTTCAAGAGCAGCCAGGGAGCATTGATCAAGAAACTGGCGACGGGCATCGTGTTCGTCGACTTCCTGCTGTCGCTGCCGCTCTGGTTCCTCTTCAACCGTGGCGGCGACCTGTTCCAGTTCCGCGAGAGCATGCCGTGGATCGAGTCGATCGGCGTCCGGTACGAGTTCGGAATCGACGGCATCGCCCTGCTGCTGGTGCTGCTGACGACGCTCCTTGGCGTGCTGGCCTTCCTCTCCTCGTGGACCGCGGTCCACGACCGCGAGAAGGAGTACTACATCTTCCTGCTCCTCTTGCAGACCGGCATGCTGGGCGTCTTCATGGCTCTGGACTTCTTCCTCTTCTACGTTTTCTGGGAAGTGATGCTGGTGCCAATGTACTTCCTCATCGGCATCTGGGGCGGTCCGCGCCGGCTGTACGCGGCGATCAAGTTCTTCCTCTATACCCTGGTGGGCTCGGTGCTGATGCTATTGGGCATCCTGGCGCTCTACTTCTACAACTCCAACGGCCTTTTCGGCTGGAAGGGGTTGGGGAATGCCCCGAGCTTCTCCATCGAGCAATTCCATAAGATCGGCGCGTCTATTCCGCCCGACCTGCAGTTCTGGATCTTCCTCGCCTTCTTCGTGGGCTTCGCCATCAAGGTGCCCATGTTCCCGTTCCATACCTGGCTGCCCGACGCGCACGTCGAGGCGCCCACGGCGGGTTCGGTGATCCTGGCCGGCGTCCTGCTGAAGATGGGTACCTACGGCTTCGTCCGCTTCTCGCTGCCCATCCTGCCGGCCGCGACGATGAAGTTGGTGCCATGGGTCGCCGGCCTGGCGTTGATCGGCATCATCTACGGCGCGCTGGTGGCCATGGCGCAGAAGGACATGAAGAAGCTGGTGGCCTACTCGTCGGTCTCCCACCTCGGCTTCGTCATGCTGGGAATGTTCGCCCTGAACGGGCCGGGCCTCAACGGCAGCGTGCTCCAGATGATCAATCACGGCCTCTCGACCGGCGCCCTCTTCCTTCTGGTGGGCGTCATCTATGAGCGGCGGCATACCCGGGCGATCGCCGACTACGGCGGCATCTCCCAGGTGATGCCGCTCTACGCCACGATCTTCCTGATCATCACCATGTCGTCCATCGGCCTGCCGACGCTCAACGGCTTCATCGGCGAGTTCACCATCTTGGTGGGCGCCTTC
>DASYJD010000065.1:0-65586 GCA_035996875.1 Thermoanaerobaculia bacterium | reverse complement strand
CCTGAACGGTTCCGAAAGGCGCCCAAGCCCAAGACAGCACCTACCCACGCCTGGATCAATCCACCCCAAAATGAGGACTCGAACGGCTCGAGTTCCCTAATTGCAAACTAACCGTGTCTCAAATGACTTGACAGGTTCCGCAACGCCTGTCGCGCCGTAGGGGATCTACTTCGGGCCGACGAGCACTTCCGCCACGTGCGTTACATCATCCTCCATGAGGGAGTCACAGCAGCCCGGATTCTCGGCGAGATCGATCACCTGGAGGGCTCGTTACGCAAGGACCAGCGGCAGTTCCAGGAGGCCGAAGCCCTCCTCACCCGGGCCGCGATGCTCTTCCGGATCAGCGGGGACAGCTCCGGGACCGCGAAGGTCCTGGTGAATCTAGGAGAGCTCTACTTCCACCAAAGGCACTTGGACCGCGCCATCGAAATAGTCCGGACCGCCCTGGAAAGGCTGTCGCCCGATGACGAGCCGCACCTCTATCTCAATGGGCGGCATAATCTGGCCCTTTATCTGGCGGAGGTGGGGCGCTACGAGCAGGCGGCCGGGCTGGTCGCCGCGGACGCGAAATTCTACCGCCGGTTCCCAGAGCCGTGGACGCAGCTCCGGCTCAGTTGGCTACAGGGGAAGATCGCGGCCGGTCTTGGCGAAAGCCGGGACGCCGAGCGGCTTTTCCAAGAGACTCGGGCCGGTTTCCTCCGCGAGGGGATCGGCTACGACGCCGCCATGGTCTCGCTCGATCTCACACTCCTCTACCATAAGGAGGGGCGGACGGCGGAGGTCCAGCGCTTGGCCGAGGAGATGGTGGCGGCCTTCGAGGCCCAGGAAGTTCATCGGGAAGCTCTGGCCGCTCTCCGCCTCTTCCAAGATGCCGCCCGCCGCGAAGAGGTCACCGACCGCCAAGTCCGCGACCTCGCCGCGTATCTCGCGAGCGCACGCAGGAACCTTCCGGAGCCACGCAGGAACTTTCCAGAGTGACGTTGGAACTTTCCAGAGCCCCACTGGAACTTTCCGGAGGACGCTGGAACTTCCGGGGCCGGGTTGGAAACTTCCGGAGTCGCGTTGGAAGCTTCCAGAGTGGCGCTGGAACTCTCTAGAGGACATTGGAACTTTCCGGAGTCACGTTGGAAACTTCCAGAGTGACTGGAGCTTTCCAGAGGACGCCGGAACTTTCCAGAGTCGCGTTGGAAGCTTCCAGAGTCGCGTTGGAACTTTCTAGAGGACGCTGGAACTTTCCGGAGTCGTGTTGGAAACTTCCGGAGTGACGCCGAAACTTTCCAGAGTGCCGCTGGAACTTCCGGAGTCGCGTTGGAAACTTCCAGAGGACGTTGGAACTTTCCGGAGTCATGCCGGAACTTTCCGGAGTCCCGTTGGAATCTTCCAGAGTGACGCTGGAACTTCCGGATTCACGCCAGAACTTTCCAGAATGACATTGGAAGCTTTCGGAGTCACGCTGTCCTCCTTGAGCGCATCCTCAAAGAGTCTTAGACTGCCCTGGACGTGAACAGACCGCACTCAGATTCGGAGATTCCATGACCGACAGCTCCCCAGCTTCCCGCACAATCCTGACCGCCCTCCTCCTCCTGAGCCTTGCCATGCCGGCGATCTCGCAGGAGATGCCGAAGGCGGAAGGCCCGCCGTATCGGGTTGGCGGTGAGATCACCCGGCCGGAGATCATCTCGAGCACGCGTCCGATCTACACGGAGCTCGCCCGCAGAGCTCGTGTGATGGGCACCGTCATCGTGGAAGCGGTCATCGACGAGCATGGCGACGTCACGGACGCGAAGGTGCTCAAGGGATTGCCGATGGGGCTCGATCAGGCCGCCGTGAATGCCATCAAGGCCTGGAAGTTCAGGCCGGCCACCCGCGAGGGCCAGCCGGTACCGGTGTACTACGTGCTGACGGTCAACTTCCAGGTTGACGGCTCGCCTTTCGGCGACGGCCCGATCTTCGCGAAGTTCGCGGCGCAGAACCCGGAATTCGTGAATCAACTTCGCAGCAAACGCTATCAGGAAGCCTCAGAGATCCTGGATCGCTGGGCCGCGGTGCGGCCGGACGATCCGGCGATCCCTCTCGCCAGGATCCATATCCTCCTGGAGCAGGGCCAGTTGCAGGAGGCGTTGCAGAAGGCGCTGGACGATCAGGGCCCCGAGCGCGACGAGAGCCTTTTCAGCGTCGGCTCCTTCGCCTTGAAAGATGCCATCCGAGAGGGAGGAGACCGCGCCGCCGAGGCGATTGAGATCGGGCTCCAAGCCGAGACGGCCGCAATGGCGACGAATCCGAAAAATATCGACGCGATTCGCTGCAAGAGCTGGCTGCTCCAGTCAAAGGCGGAGCTGACGCGCGATCCTGGGGCGCGTCAGGCCTTGGTCGAAGAGGCGAACCGGCTCCAGAAGCAGGCCACGGAGCTCCAAAGCTCACGTAGCGCGACGCCAGAGCCCCGTCGAGATCGCCGGTAGGGACTAACGTTCCCGCGCTTTCTGCCATCAGGGCTTGACCCAGCTTCCTTACCAGAATTACAGTTCGGTAAGGAGGTTCTATGACGAAATCAACTTTGACGGCCAAGTACCAGACGACGGTTCCCAAGGAGGTCCGGGAGAAGCTGCATGCCGGACCGAGTGACGTCCTGCAGTGGGAGGTGGCCGGGGATCACGTTCGGGTCACAGTTGCGCCTTCGGACTTTCTGAGTCTCCAGGGGAGGTTCAAGGTCGGTCCCGGTGACCCCGTTGAGGATGTCCGAAGAGCGCGAGAGCTCATGGGCACCGAGGGCACCGAGGATCTATGAAGGAAGTCCTCGTCGATACCAACGTGATCGTCTCTTTCCTCACGGACAGAAACAAGGATCAGCAGGAGAGGGCAGCCGCCCTCCTCCTCGGCGCCCGAGAGCGCGAGCACTCCTTCGTCCTTCACAGCGTCGCCATTACGGAAACGATCTACGTCCTACGCAACCTGTACAAACTCGATCCGCAGCAAATCGCCGCCTCCATCCGTCAGTTGCTGGCGCTGCCTGGCGTCGTCTCCGTCTCGGACCTCTCCTGGGGTCTTGTTTTCGAGCGTTGGCCCGACGTGATCCCAAACCTTGGCGATGCGATTCTCGCCGCCGTTGCGGCTCAAGAGCGCTACGACGCTGTCGCCACATTTGACGGCAACCTCCGAAAGAAGCTGGCGAAGCAAGGTTCTCCTTCTTACTGGTCCGACTGACCCTAACGCTACGCAAACACCGACCAGTCGCCGCCAGCGAAGGCAGGCGTCTATCCGATTTTTCCCAGGGCGCCCGCCGAGGTCGGTGACGGGGCCACTGGGCGGGAGCGGGCGCCGAGCTTCGCTCCGAGGAAGGCCGAGGGCAGGAAGATCGCCACCCCGAGGATCCAGAACCAGACGGGGTGAGGAATCATCAGCATGTTCACGACGGCGCCCACCAGGAAAAGCCCGCCGAGCACGAGGCCATGGCCGATCGGCGCCCGGTCCGCCCGGAGCGCCGTGATCCAGGCTCCCGCGAAGGTTCCCACGATCCACCCGAGCAGGACGAGGAGCAGGGCGCCCGCCGGCAGGTTGGCCATCGCCGTCTTGACCGACGCGGGATCGTCGGGATTCATGCCGGGGGGAGGCGGATAGATCAAGGACCCGAGAACCTCCATCGCCCAGATCAACAGGCCGGCGACAAGGGCGCCAACCCACACCGGAATCACGCTGCCGCGGAAGAATCTCAAGCTCTCACCTCCTTGGGTCTGGGGGAATCATAGCGCGAAGGAACGCCTCTCCACCCGGCGGGCCAAACCAGGTTGTGCGAGTGGTATCGAGCTTGCAAAAGTGTCCGGCATGCACCCTCGGGCGTGGCGCTCCTTTCTAGTGCTTTTCGCTGTTTCCCTGGCTGCCCAAGCCGGCGAGCTGACGATGTCCAGCGTGGTGCTGGACTCGCAGAAGAGACCGATTCAAGGCGCGTCGATCGAGATTGAACGGTTGCCCAGCGCTTTCGAGGAGGCGCGGGCTCAGCTTGAGAACAAGAGGCCGTCTCCCGTCTCCAAAGCGGTTTCCGACAGGCTTGGACGCTTTCGGGTGAGCGTGCCGGAGCCCGGGATCTGGCGCCTGCGCATCCGGGCTCGCGGCTTCATCTCCGCGGAGGCGCTCGAATTTCTGCCGGTCGCGGAGCCCGTCCAACTCGCCGCTGTCGAGCTCTGGCCGGAAACCATGCTGATGGCCCGAGTCGTCGGCGATCAAGGGAAACCCGTGCCCGCCCGTCTCCAAACCCTGTCCTCAGGATGGGACAGCGGTGACACTGGAAGGGGTGGGTATGCCCCATGGCCGGCTCCCTATTCCGCACAGACCGATTCCGGCGGAACGGTTTCCATTCCCAGGATTGGCCGAGAAACCATTCACCTGTCGGCCATCGCAGACGGTTATTTGGAGACGGTGACCAAGAATCTGAAGGATGAGTCGGTGACGGTGCGCCTGATCCACGGCTGCAGGCGGGCTTTGGAAGTGGTGGAGCCCGAGGGACAGCCCGCCGCGGAAGCTTTGGTGCAGGCCGGGCATTGGAGCCTCGGAAAAACCGATGCCGGCGGCCGGGCGGAGATCACCGCGCCCTGTCAAGGAACGCTGAAATTGCAGATCTTGACTGCGGACGGCCGCCGGGTCTGGGAGACATTGCCTGAAGGCCGGGAAGGCGAGCCTCTGGAAATCCGTTTCGAGCTGCCGCCGCAGCCTCCCAAACTGACAGGAAGGGTGCTTGAAAAAGGCAGCCAAAAACCGCTCGCCGGGGTTCTGGTCTGGCCTGCCGACGATCCCGGCTCTTTTACGTCGACGGATGGGCAGGGGCGATATGCGGTCCGCGAGCCGGCGCAAAGAGATTCGCCGTTGATGGCTACGGCGGATGGCGTCGTGTTCGACCGCGACGATCTCGTCGCCTTCGGCCCTCCACGCAGTGTTCCCGCGGACGGCTCCCACGCAGGACCGGCGTTCTACCTCTCCCGGGCCGCCTCGGTCAACGGCACCGTCGCCGATGCGGCGGGCCATCCGGTGGAGGGAGCCGAGGTGCGGGTCGCGGCCAACTTCGCCCGCTTCTCCACGAGAAGCGACGAACGCGGCACCTTCCGCTTGCGGTTCCCGGGCGTGGAGGACTCCTTCGAGATCGTTGCGTCTCATCGCGACTTCCTGCCCGCGACGCTCAGGCTCGGCGCGGTTCCAGCGCACCAGGGCCGCGAGCTCAAAATCGTTCTCCAGCGAGGGCAGGAAGCTGTCGGGCGCATCCTGGATGACCAGAACCTCCCTGTGGCCCGCGCGGAAGGATTCCTTTTCATTCAAGAGGAGCTTGACCGGGGCGAGCTTTCGCCGCTGCACTTCTCCTCGTCCAACGTCCAGGGAAACTTGAGTTTCTGGGCCCTGCAGCCGGGCCGCTACACTCTTCAAGTGCGCTTGCCGGGAAGGCCGCTGCTGTCCGTTCCAGGATTGGACGTTCGCGAAGCCGGCGAGGCCGCGAATTTCGGAACCCTCCATCTCCCGCCGGTGGGCCTCGTCGAGGGACGCGTCGTCGATCTCCAGAATCATCCGATCGCCGGCGCACGGGTCTACAGGGATTCCAGGGATTACTGGGGCCTGGAATCCCAGGTTTGGATAGGAGCGGACGGCCGCTTCGTACTGGCTTGTGCTCGCGGTTCGCGATCGGGTCTGACGATCTCCGCGCCAGGCTATGCGAATGGATTTCTCAACGTGGAGGCTCCCACCCTCAGCCCGGCAACGGTCACTCTGAAGCCTTCCGGCCTGAAACCTGCCCATCGCATTCTCATCTCGCTCCGCAACGAGAAGGGAGAGCCCGTCTCGAAAGCAACGCTCCAAGTCCAGACCGAGAGAATGAAGAACCTGCCCTCCCCCACGGAGGACGGATGGAGCTCCTGGCCTCAGCGCAGCGAGGATGGGCAATTCGAAACGCAGAGCGAGCCCGGCAACAGCATCCTCACGGTCTCCGCGGATGGATACCTGCCGCAGGAAGTGAAATTCGCGGTGCCCGAGGATGGCGATTCGCAGAACCTGGAAATCGTGCTACAAACCGGCCCGGCCGCCATCGTTGGCCAAGTGACCGGACTCGGCGGCGAACCGATCGCGAACGTCTCCGTTCAGGTGTACGCCAAAGACCAGGGCTCCGGGACACCTCAATCCCAGCGGAGCTCTTACGCGTGGACGGACAGCAACGGGCGGTTCCGCGCCGACAGCCTCACCGAAGGCATCTGGTCGGTCTTCGTCCAGCCGCTGGGCTATCGAATGGAGAACAAAAAGCTCGAGCTGCACAC
The DNA here is from genome assembly GCA_035996875.1 of Thermoanaerobaculia bacterium. Lineage (GTDB taxonomy): Bacteria > Acidobacteriota > Thermoanaerobaculia > Multivoradales > UBA5704 > DATARR01. The sequence goes on along the minus strand of DASYJD010000065.1, from coordinate 59,302 downwards.
CGGCGAAAACCGGCTCGATCTCCAACTGAACCGTGGACCGGAGGTGGAAGGTCGGGCCGTAGACTCGGCGGGCCAGCCGGTGCCGCAGGCCTCGCTGAGTTTAAGATCGGCAGCCGGTACCGTAAACAGCGGCAACAGCGATGACGAAGGCCACTTCCTCCTTCGTGGATTGGAGCCGGGCCTCTATCGGTTGCAGGCCATGCGGCGCGGCTACGCGGTCTCAGAGCCCATCGAGGTTTCCCTGGACTTGGGGCGCTCCGTGCGCGGTCTCGAGATCCTTCTGCATCCCGGCGGAACCCTTCACGGCCGGATCCTCGGGCTCACTGCGAAAGAGCTTGCGGAGGTGAAAATTTCCGCCAGAAATCCCCCAGAGCAATCCGGGACGATAACGGTCGACGCCCGCGGGGAGTACCAGATCCGCGGCCTTGCGCCTGGAGAGTGGAAAGTCTCCGCCGAGGTCGCCCACCGCCGAGCCGAAGCGACGGCGATCCTGCTGGAAGGTGAATCTGAGGCGACCCTCGACCTCGAGATGCACCCAGGCGTGACTCTCTCGGGGCAGGTCTTTCGCAAAGGAGAACCCGTAGATCCGATATCCGTCTGGGTTCTGGACGGTCCTCCAACGGCTGCGGGGGGAAATGTTCTCGGCAATGCCGGCGGTGAGTTTCGCCTGGAAGGCCTCGATCCTGGCGTCTACAAGCTCCGGATCAGCGATGGCATCCAGTGGACTCTCCTGCACACGCAGCAGGTCGAGCTGCGGCACGACCAGTATCTCCACATCGAGCTGCCGGCGAACCGGGTGACCGTGCGAACCGTTACCGGCTCCGGCTCCCAACCTGTCCCGTGGGCTCATGTTTCGCTGTTTCGCGCTCTGGCCGCGGGGGACAAATACCCTGAGAACGCCGCCTCGGCGGGAACGGACGCCCAGGGAAACCTCACTCTTCAGAACCTTCCCACGGGTTCCTACTCGGTGACCGTCGAGAAAGAAGGTTACGAGTCCGCGAAGACCACCCTCCAAGTGGAGGATGGCGGCGAAGCCGAAGCTCAACTGGTTCTCAAACCGAGCAACTCTCCGCGCCCCTAGACCTCGATCTTCGAGAAGCGCCAGGCTCCCACGTAGAGCAGCGCCACGGCGACCACCGCGAGCACGATCAGATCGGTCGCGATGCCGAAGTGCGTGACTCCGATCAAGGCTCCCCGCAGGCCGTCCACGCCATACGTCAGTGGATCGAGCTTCGTCACCACGGCCAGGACTTTCGGCAGGTTGTTCAGGGGAAACAAGGCGCCGGAGAGGAAGAAGATCGGCATGACCAGGAAGTTCATGATCAGTTGAAAGCCCTGCATGTCCTGGAGGCTCGAACCGACCGCGACGCCCAGCGCGGCGAACACGATGGCGATCAGCAACATGAAGAGGATGCCCAGCGGCACCCCCGCCAGGCTCGTCGGACGGAAGCCCGCGATCAGACAGACGATCACCATCAGGGTCCCCTGGAGCATCGACACGGTCGCGCCGCCGAGGGTGCGGCCGATCATCACGAGAATGCGCGGCACCGGCGCGACGAGCGTCTCTTTCAGGAAGCCGAACTGGCGATCCCATAGCAAGGCGATGCCGGAGAACACCGAAGTGAACAGCACCACCATTCCGATCACGCCCGGCGCCACGAACTGCAGGTAGCTGCCGCCTCCCGCCTTCTGGAAGACCGGTCCCAAGCCAAATCCCAAGACCAGGAGATAGAGCAGCGGCTGGCCCAGCGAGGCGACGATCTGCGTCCGCGACCGCGAATACTTCTTGAGCTCCCTCAACCACAGGATGTAAATCGCGCTCATTATCGCTTCCTCCACATCTGAGCCACCTGCCGCATGCGATCGCTCGCGCTGGCGCTTTCGTCACGAATCGAAGTGCCGGTCAAGGCGAGGAACGCTTCCTCGAGCGACTCGGTTCCGGTCTTCTCTTTCAACTCCTGGGACGATCCCAAGGCGACGATCCGCCCGTGATCGATCACCGCGATCCGTTGCGCCACGCGGTCCGCTTCATCCATGTAGTGTGTGGTCAGGAAGACGGTCACCTTCTCCGTTTCGTTCAGGCTCTTCACATGGGTCCACAATTGATTGCGGCTCTGCGGATCGAGGCCCAGAGTCGGCTCGTCGAGGAACAGGATCTTCGGCGTGTGCAGGAAGCCGCGGGCGATCTCCAGCCGGCGCTTCATGCCGCCGGAAAACTCTTTCACCACCGTCTTGCGCCGCTCCCAGAGGTCGAAGAGCTTGAGCAGCATCTCCGTGCGCTCGCGCCGTACCTCGCGCGGCACGCCATAGAGCACGCCATGCAATTCCATGTTTTCCCAGGCCGTGAGGTCCTGGTCCAGGCTCGGATCCTGGAACACGATGCCGAACTGCTTGCGGACCTCCTCCTGCTGCACCGCGGGGTTCAGCCCGTTGATCTCCAGCGTGCCGCTCGTCGGCTGGAGCAGTGTCGTCAGCATCTTGATAGTCGTGGTCTTGCCGGCGCCGTTCGGCCCCAGGAAGGCGAAGATCTCCCCCGTCTGCACCTCGAAGGAGATGTCGTCGACGGCGGTGAAATCGCCGAATTTCTTGACTACATTCTGGACGCGAATCACGAAGCCTCCCTATCTACCCCGGCGTCGCTCGCCGTGTCGCGGGAGTCTATCGCACGGAGCTCGACCTCAGCTCGGCGATCGCCGCTTCGAGGGCCGCGTCGCGGCCGGCGAGAAAGTCCTGGACCGTGCGCGGCGCCGGGACGTCGGGCTGCACGCCTCTTCCGATCAGGCCTTCACCCACGTCCGTCGACGTCGCCACTCGGCCGGAGCCGCCTCCCGGCAGGGCGAACGCCAGAGGATCCCCGGTGCTGCCGCCCGTCGGCTCTCCGATCAGCTTGCCACGCCGCAGGCGATGGAAAGCCTCGGCAAAGACGTCGGTCGCCGACAGCGACCGAGGCCCGATGAGCATCACCACGGGCTTCGAGTAGGAGTCGTTCGGCTTGCCGGCCCAGGTCGAAGGCTTCGCCTCGTACCAGCCTCCCGCCGTGCCCCAGACGCGCAGCGTCGCCACATACTGCCGGCTCTTCCAGGGCGGTGTCGCGAACTCCTTGTCCGTAAGGTCGCCGATCAGGTTGTAGGCGATCACACCGCTGCCGCCGTCATTCTGGCGGACGTCGAGAATCAATCCCTCGCTGCCACGAATCTCGGGAAGGAGCTTCTCGAATTCCTTCTGCGCATCCTCGCTGTTGAAAGTATTGACGGCGACATAGGCAAGGTTTCCTGCGAGCTTTCGGTAGGTGACTACCGGCAGAGTTGTCACGTCAGAATAGGAACCGCGCGCGAGAGGCTTCTCGAAGACCCGTCCATCCTGCGATCGGAATTCGACGGCGACCGGGCGCTCCCGCGGTCCGGCGAGCAATCCATAGGAGTAGGCCTTGACCAGGACGTGCTGGGGAGAATTGCTCGCGGCATAGGGAAGGCGATTCTTCGTCACGTACTCGTGCACCGGCATCCCGTCGATCTTGAGGATCTCCAGGCCCGTGGTGATCCCTTTCGCCTCCAGCTCCTTGCTCTCGACACGGGTCACGAAGACGCGATTCTCGATCAAGTCGGTTCGGAGGGGAAGGTCGGCCTCCATGCGCCCGGCCAGCTCCTTCGGGAGGAATACTCCGGTATGGCCGTCCTTGAGGAGCGCGGTCATGCGCTGGAGGAGCCGATAGTACTCGTAGGTGCTCGTCGTCGCGCGGACTTGCGGAAGGAAGTCGACGTAGGTCTTGTCCCAATCGAGGTCGGCCACCGTAGCGAAATGGGGAAAGTTGATCTTCACTTCCATCCAGAGCCGGCTGAGCCCGGCGATTTTCGCATCCTCGCCGAGATTCTCCTGAAACGGAACGCCCCAGGCCGCGGCGCTCCCCCAAAGGATGCCGTCGCGCTCGAAGCTTTCCCGGCGAGTCGGTTCGTGAGTCTCTTGAGCGGAGGCATTCCCCGCGGTCAGCAGGGCGAGGCAGCACAGAGCAGTGAGAAATACGCGCACGGGGAAACCTCCGGTTGAGGCGACGTAGACAATCGCGGGTCCTACCCGTGACGTTACGCAAGTACCGGAGGAAAGTTGCGAGAGGCTTGAATTGGCGCCAGCCCGAACAACCGTCAGGTCACGACAGCTTGTTTCGGCGGGGCGGATCGCTCGGCACTTCAGACAGGCTTGGAACGTGAGCGCCTTGGCGGCCGACCAGAGCCATGAACAGCGCCTTGAAACATAATTCCTTCAAGTATCCGAGAGGGGAAAATTTGTTAGTCCTCTGCCAATTTTGGTCAGTCTGAACTTCTGTCGTATAGCTCAATGTTCGACTCCTTTCCAGACGGATACTGCCCACGCTCCCTCCACGGCGCCTTCTCTGGGCTGATGATCCAGATGCAAACTGCAAGGCTTGGGCCACGGCTCCGGGCAACCAGCTCACGAAAGCAGCAGCTCCAGATCCTCCCGGCTGAGGCCGGCGAGAAGGCTCTTGTCGGCTTCGATGACGGCGTCGGCGAGGTCGCGCTTGGTCTTCTGCAGGTCCAGGATCTTCTCCTCGACCGTGTCGCGGGCGACGATCCGGCTGGCGAAGACAGGCCGCTCCTGGCCGATCCGGTGAGCGCGGTCGATCGCCTGGGCCTCGACGGCGGGGTTCCACCAGGGATCGAGCAGATAGACGTAATCGGCGGCGGTCAGGTTGAGGCCGAGGCCGCCCGCCTTGAGGCTGATCAGGAACAGCGGACAGCCGGTCGCGGATTGGAACTCCTCCACCTTTTCGGCGCGGTCGCGGGTGCGGCCATCGAGATAGAGATAGGGGAGCCCTTCGGCCTCGAGCTGCTTGCGGAGGATGGCGAGGAAGCTGGTGAACTGGGAGAAGACCAGCGCCTTGTGCCCCTCCTCGAGAACCTCGCGGAGCTGAGGAAGAAGAAGGTCGAGCTTGGCGCAGGGATCGCCGAGAAGCTGAGGGTCCACGAGGCCGGGGTGGCACGCGGCCTGGCGCAGACGCAGCAGCGCTTCGAGGACCAGGATTTTGGAGCGCCCAATCCCCTGCTCGCCAATCCGTTTCCCGAGCGTGGCGCGATAGTGGTCCCGCAGCTCGTCATAGAACCGGCGCTGCTTGGAAGGCAGCTCGCAGAAGAGCGTCTGTTCGAGCTTGGCCGGCAGCTCCGGGGCCACGGCCTCTTTGGTGCGGCGCAGCAGGAGTGGGCGCAGGGCACGGATGAGCATGCCGCGGCTCTCCGAGTGAGGGGCGTGCAGCTCGTCCGTGAAGCCGCGGAAGGACGGCGAGGCGCCCAGAAAGCCCGGGTTCAGGAACTCCAGCAGGCTCCACAGCTCGCCCAGGTGGTTCTCGACCGGGGTGCCGGTGAGCGCCAGGCGGTACCTGCCGCGCAGCAGGCGGGCGGCCTTGGCGGTCTGGCTGTCCGCATTCTTGATCGCCTGCGCCTCGTCCAGAATGACGTAGTCGAATTCCACCTCGCGCAGCACCGCCACGTCCTTGCGCAGCGTGCCGTACGTGGTGAGCACGAGGTCGTAGCCGGCGAAGCGGTCGCCCTTCCCCTCCCTGATGCGGTCGGCGCCGGTGTAGTCGAGGACGCGCAGGCGCGGCGTGAAGCGGGCCGCCTCGGCGAGCCAGTTGAACACCAGCGAGCGCGGCACCACCGCCAGGGAAGGAGGCAGGCCCTCGCGCTTTCTCCGGGTCCGGCGGGATTCGAGCAGGGCGAGCACCTGGATGGTCTTGCCGAGGCCCATGTCGTCCGCCAGGCAGCCGCCGAAGCCGAAGTCGCGCAGGAAATGGAGCCAGCCGAGGCCGGCACGCTGGTAGCCGCGCAGCTCGCCCTGAAACCCGGGCGGAGCTTCCGCCGGCGCGATCCCCGCGAACTCTTTGAGGCGCTCCCTGGCGCGCTCGAAGGTTTCGTCGCAGGTGACCGCGGTCTCGTCCGCCAGCCAGGCGTCGAGCAGCACCGCCTGCACGGAACGAAAGCGCACATGGTCGCCCTCCGCGGTGCCTAGCCGCGCGATGGGAGCGAGCTTCTGAATCCATTCCTCGGGGAGCATCCCGAGGCTGCCGTCACCCAGGGTGATGTGCTTGGCTCCCCGGCGGATCGCCTGGAGCACCTGCGGCAACGGCACCGTCTTCCCTTCGAAATCCGCCTCGCCGTCGAGGTCGAACCAATCGACGCCGGAGGTGACGGACATCCGGAAGCGGCCGGCGGAACGGTAGAGCTGCCCTTCCGCCTCCACCGCCCAGCCCTCGGCCAGGAGGGCGGACACCGCCTTGGGAATCCGGTTGGCGGCCATTTGCAGCATCGAGGTCGGCGAGAAGGAATCCTGATCGGCACGGAATCCCAGATCCCGCAGGCGGGCGGCGCTCTGCGCCTCGGCTTCCCGGTCGCGCAGGAGGAACCGACGCTCCGACGGCCGAAAGAGGCCCCGGAGCGACGAATCCGAGGCCACCTCCTGCCCCTCATAGAGGAACGAGAGCGCCGCCCGTGGCGCGCTCCGCGCCCAGGGAGGAGGAAAGAGCCGCAGGAACGGCCTGGGGGCCGACCGCGCCTCTTCGAAGCGCATCGATACGGGAAGCTCGAGGGGCGGGAGATGAGGCGAGGTCAGGAGTCGCCCCACCAACTCGTCGCGCTCGGCGGCGGGAATCCGCAGGGCCTTCTCGGGATCGAGCAGTGCGATCCAACGCGAGCCGGCGTCCGCGAAGGGCGCCAGCCGGTTGCCGGCGAGGAGATATCCTGACAGGCCGAGAACGACCAGCGGCACACCGGCCGCCATGCGCTCCTCCCCGCGGCGCAGGGCGGCCATGAGTCGGCAACCGCCGTCCGCCTCCTCACGGACCTCCAGCCAGACCGTCCATGGAGGGCCGTCGTCCCAGGTGATCGGCGCACCGGTTTTGAAATCCTTGTCGGGACGCGTCCAGAACCTGTCCGTGGCGCTGAGCAGAGGGAGGAGGATACCTGCGGCCTCCGGCGGCATCGAGCTGACCGCCGGGACCTGGTTGGAGTAGACCGAGTACGTACGCAGCCCAAACGTTTCAGCCGCCGACAGACCGAGCAGCACGAGGATCGTGCGGTCGGGCTCGGGCAGATTCGGGACGGCGCCGCGGCCGAGGCTCAGTTGGGTGAGCGCCTGCCACGAGCCATCCTCCCCCTTCCAGCCGGTCATCACGCGCACTGTGAGTTGCTTGCTCTTGAGCGTCGCGGGCACGTCCAGCAGGTACAGGATCTCCTTACCGTTCAGGGTCAGGGTAGGAGTTGGACCGGGGACGGCCCGTTCCGCGAGCTGATGCAGGGTATCCCGCCACGTCGCGGAGGGAAGCTCCGGCCGCGGGCGTTCCCGCGGAGTGGTGAACGTCGTGAGCCGGTTCGGCAGATCTCCGCCCAGGCCGCGCAGGCCCTTGCGCTGATCGGCTTCCAGCACCGCCGCCCAGACGTGCTTACAAGGCTCGCCGTTGGCAAAGAAGGGGCAGACACAGAAGACGCGCAGATCGCCGTCCTCCCGCGCCAGCCAAACATCGTACGGCTGAGATCCGGAGACGACCGCCTCCACCCGCTCCGGGTCCCAGGAAGTGATCTCCACCTTTCCCGCCTGAAAATAGGCCCGGCCGCGCTCGCGAACCCGCCAGTCGACAAAGTGCGCGAGCATTGTGGCCAGAGTCATCGGAAGGCATGCTACCGCAGGCGCTGATAACCGAAGGCCAGTTGCGCCGCCCGAATGGCGACGGCGACCCAGATCCAGAAGAAGGGCGCCGTCAGGAGCAGCAAGGCGTTCGCCAGGAGAAGACCGAAGAGAATCAGGGCGGAGGTCCGGCTCTTGCTGAGGTAGAGCGCGAGCGCGGCCACGCCCAGGACGAGCCCGGTGGCCAGCGATCCGGGATTATCATAGATCGCCACGCCGACGATTCCGGTGACGATGCCGAGGCTGATGAAGAAAAGGGCGATCCGATGGATCTCCTCTTCCGCAAGATTGGCGTCGCGGGCCGGCCCGAGATGGCGGACGAGGAAGCCCGTGAGGCCGCTGTTACGTTCCGCTTCAAGGCTCTCGAACACGGTCCTTCAGGCTGAGTCTCAATGCGAAGCGCCAGGCAGAACAGCGACGATGGCGATCGCGAGGGAAACGATTCCGTGGACCACGAGATTGCACATCTCAAACACCTGGCCGCCTCTCACGTTCGCTCAAGGACCACGTCACTCCCGCCGGAATCAGATCGAACTCGCGCTGCGGATCACCACTCGACATGGAGGAGCACATCTTGCGCCGTCTCGGTCACGAAGCCATCTTCGGGGTCGAAATCCCAGACTGCATTGAGCCGCTCGGTGATGGTATCCGGGTTGCGGCGGGCCAGATATTCAATCAATGCCTCGGTGTAGAGCTGACTTAAGGTCTTCTCCAACCGCTCGGCGAGCTGCTCGACTTCCTGAAAGACTGGGTCCGGAACAGAGATCGACGTCGTCATAACGGCAGTATAACCTAGCCTGATACAGCGGGTCGAAGGCCTCGTGGTAGCATCCGACGGTGCGCCCATCCTCATTCCTGCGCGTCCTGTCTGCGCTCCTCGCCGCCGCGCTCGCCGCCGCTCCCGGCGTGGCGCTCGACAAGGTGACGCTCGCCACGAACTGGAAGGCCGAGGCGGAGCATGGGGGGTTTTATCAGGCGATCGCGACCGGCATCTACCGGCGCCACGGTCTCGACGTCACGTTGCGGATGGGCGGCCCGCAGGTCAACAACCCCCAGCTCCTGGCCGCCGGACAGGTCGATTTCAACGTCGGCGCCAGCTCGTTCGCGGCGTTGAACTACGTCAAGGCCGGGGTGCCGGTGGTCACCGTCGCGGCGATCTTTCAGAAGGACCCGCAGGTGCTCCTCGCCCACCCCGGCCAGGGCAACGACACGCTCGAAGCTCTCAAGGGGAAACCGATCCTCATTGCTCCGCCCGCCCGCTCCACCTTCTGGAACTTCCTGCGCATCCGCTACGGCTACACCGACGATCAGATCCGCACCTATACCTTCAACATGGGCCCCTTCCTAGCCGACAAGAAAGCCATCCAGGAAGGCTATCTGACGAGCGAGCCCTACACGCTCGAACAAGTGGGGGTCAAGCCGGTTGTCCACGTCCTTGCCGACCACGGCTTCGACAGTTATTCGACGACCATCGAGTGCACACGGAAGCTCGCCGAGACGCGCCCCGATCTCGTGCAGCGCTTCGTCGACGCGAGCATCGAGGGCTGGTACAGCTACCTCTATGGCGATCCGGCACCGGCCAACGCTCTCATCCGGAAGGACAATCCGGAAATGACCGCCGGCCTCATCGCCTACGGCATCGCGGCGATGCGCACGCACGGAGTGGTGGATTCCGGAGACGCCTTGACGCTCGGTATCGGCGCCATGACCGATGCCCGCTGGAAATCTTTCGCAAGCTCGATGATCCGGGCCGGCGTCTACCCTCCCATGATCGATCTTTCCCAGGCCTACACCCTGCGCTTCGTCAACAAGAAAGTGGGCATGGAGCTCAAGAATCCCCGTGCTCCCCGCTCCACCCCTTAAGCCGGTCGTCCGGCTTCATCAAGTCACCAAACGGTTCGCCGGCGGCACCGAGGCGCTCGCCGGGCTCGATCTCGCCGTAGCTCCGGGCGAGCTCCTCGCCCTGCTCGGCCCCTCGGGCTGCGGCAAGAGCACCGCGTTGCGCCTGATGGCGGGGCTCGCCGAGCCCACGACCGGCTCGGTCGAGCGCCGCCTGCCGGACCCGCATTCTGTCGGTTTCGTCTTCCAGGAGCCGACCCTCATGCCCTGGGCCACGGTGGAGGACAATGTGGCGCTACCGCTCAAGCTCCTCGGCCTGCCGCGCGCCGAGATCCGCCGCCGCGTGGCAGAGAGGCTGGAGCGGCTGGGACTCGACGGCTTCGCGCGGGCCTATCCGAGGCAGCTTTCCGGGGGCATGAAAATGCGAGTTTCCATCGCCCGCGCGCTGGCGGCCCAGCCGCGTCTCCTGCTGCTGGACGAGCCGTTCGCGGCGCTCGACGAGATCACCCGCTGGCGGCTGAACGACGAGCTTCTCGACCTCTGGCGCGCGGAGGGCCTCGCCGTCGTCTTCGTCACCCACAGCGTTTATGAATCGGCCTACCTGGCGACTCGCATCGCCGTCCTCTCGGCACGGCCGGGCCGCATCGTGGGCGAAATTGCCGTCGATGCGCCCTCCCCTCGCGGGGCGGACTATCGGGGCTCCGAGGCCTACCTGCGGACCTGCCGAGCCGTCTCGACGAAGCTTGCCGAAGCGCTGGGAGAATCATGAAACGGACCCTCGCCAACGTCCTGCCGCCGGCCGTCATCGCCGTCCTCGTCCTCGCCGCCTGGGAGGCCGTGGTGCGGCTGCGTCACACTCCCGAGTACCTGCTGCCGAGTCCGTTGCGCATCGCCGCTGCGTTGCGGGACGACTGGCCTATGCTCTATCCGTCGCTCCTGCAAACCCTTGCCATCACGGGTGAGGCGCTGCTCGCCGCGGCTTTGCTGGGAGCTGGTCTCGCCGTGCTCCTCATTCAGGCGAAGTGGATCGAAAGAAGCCTTTTTCCATTCGCGGTGATCCTCCAGGTCACTCCCCTGGTCGCCATCGCGCCGCTGCTGCTGATCTGGATCAAGGACGTGCGTTTCGCCCTCGTCCTCTGCGCCTTTCTCGTCGCCTTCTTTCCCGTGGCGGCCAACACCACCCTGGGCCTCCAGAGCGCCGATCATCATCTGCTCGACCTCATGCGCCTCTACGGATCGTCGCGCTGGAAAGTGCTGCGTTTCGTGCGCCTGCCGAGCGCCCTGCCCTACTTCCTGGGAGGTTTGAGGATCAGCGGCGGACTCTCTCTGATCGGAGCGGTCGTGGCCGAGTTCGTGGCCGGAACGGGAGGTGCCGCCTCAGGCCTCGCCTACCGCATTCTCGAAGCGGGCTATACTCTTCAGATCCCGAGGATGTTCGCCGCCCTCGCCCTTCTCGCCGGCTCGGGCGTGCTTCTCTATGCGCTGCTCTCGGGGCTCTCCCATCTCCTGCTCCGCCGCTGGCACGAGAGCGCCGTGCGGCGAGAAAATAGGCAGACCTGAACTATCGCGGAGGTTTGAGAAAATGCCTGGCAAAACGAGAGATCTTCTACGAAAGCTCTCGAAGATATCGCTGGCTTTAGTCACCTCATTGTCGCTCAGTGGCTGCAATATCGGCTGCTGGTTTGCTCCGTGCGACCTGGCTCTCGAAGTGACAGCCAGGGTCACGGAGCCCTCCGGCGCTCCCTTGCGCGGCGCTCACGTCGACGTTCTTGGTCATTCCGGTGAAACGGACGAGAACGGTTGCGTCGAGCTCCACGGTGTGATCCACACCCATAAGCTCGGCCTGCACGCCGCTGCTCCGGAGCACAAGCCCTACGACCAGCAGAAACCTTTCGGCCTCTACGAGGTCGACATCGTTCTTCAGCCGGTGACATCGGCCAGCCCCAGCTCGGGGACGTGGAAGACCGAGGGTGCCCAAGGCGGTTCTCTTCAATGCAGCAAACGCAGACCCAGATGACGTCCCTGCTCCCTCGGTGCGACGGCTGCCGCTTGTTCGGCTTCGCCGCCTGGTCTGTCACATCAGCTTGCTAGGCTCTCGCCATCCGAGGGAGGCCCCGATGAAAGCTCTCGTCAAAGCTCCAAGCAAGATGTCGATCCAGAAAGCAACGGCAAGCTACGAGAAATGGCTTGGCGAGCAGATTCCGCTTCTGCCGGAAGACCTCGAGCGCAAGCACAAGGCCATGCGCAGTTCGCCGTTCCTGTTCCTGCGGGCCACCTACTACCGCTGGACGCAGCTCTGGCCCATCGTCAAGAAGTCCCTGCGCAACGCGAAAGTGGTCCTCGCCGTCGGCGACCTGCACGTCGAGAACTTCGGTACCTGGCGCGACACCGAGGGCCGCTTGGTGTGGGGGGTCAACGACCTCGACGAGGCCTGTCCGCTCCCCTACACCTACGACCTCATCCGGTTGGCGGCCAGTGCCCGGCTCGCGATCTCCACCGGGGACCTGACGGCGGACCCGAAGGAAGCGGACGCCGCGATCCTCGCCGGCTACCGGGAAGGGCTGGAAGCTGGCGGCCGGCCCTTCGTGCTCGCCGAACGCTGGCGCACCCTGTCGAGGCTCGCCATGACCAAGCTGGAAAGCCCGGACAAGTTCTGGAAGAAGCTGGAAGCTCTGCCGGCCGTCGCGGCCAACCTCGTGCCGGAGAGCGCGCTCCGGGCTCTCGACGGTCTGCTCCCCGCCAAGGGCCTGGCCGTGCGCTATGCCCATCGAACCGCGGGAGCGGGAAGCCTGGGCCGGCAGCGGTTCGTAGCCGTCGCCGACTGGCAAGGCGGCAACATTGCCCGCGAGGCCAAGGCCGTGGCAAAGTCCGCCTTCCTGTGGTCCCACCGCGGAGACGTGGAGCCCCGCGCCATCTATCGGGAAATCCTGAGCAAAGCGGTCCGCTGCCAGGACCCCTTCATCTCCATCAAGCGGCGCTGGATCGTGCGGCGGCTCGCGCCCGACTGCTCGCGCATCGAGCTGGCGGAGCTGGCGAAAGTGGAAGAGATCGTCGATCTCCTGCTCGCCATGGGCTGGGAGACCGCCAACATCCATCTCGGCAGCGCCAGCGCTCCCGCACTCCTCGTCGACGTCGTCTCCCGGCCCGAGGGCTGGTTGCACGCCGCCGTCGAGGAGATGCTCGATGAGGTCCGGACGGATTGGGAGGCGTGGAAGAAAGATCCCCCGGCCAAGTCTGGGAAGGAGGGGTGAGGCTCCGGCCGGCCATGGAGACAAGCACCAACCGGCCCCCCCTGGGAGCGCCGGCGTCTCGCCGGCCTGCTTACATAGCTTTTTTTCTCTTCCCGCTCGGGAGCAAAAAACGGAGTTAGTTGGCCGGCGGGACGCCGGCGCTCCCAGGGGATCTCACCCCCGCTCCCGCTCCCTCGGCGGCGCGGCGTACGCCTGGTCCAAGGCATGGACCGTGGCCTCGGACTCTCCGAAATCGATGCCAACGTCCAGAGTCTGACTCGCCAGCTCCAGATTGGCGGTCACGGCGGCGCCGCCACCGCGCAGGGCGGCACTCTCGGCCGCTAGATCGACCTGGGCCTCGACGCGGGCGAGATCGCTGTCCACCTGTTTCAGGTTCTCGTCGCAGCGTTCCAGATTCTCCAGCCGCTGCCGCAGCAGCTTGAGGGTCGCCGTCTGCGAATCGCGTAACGCGGTAGGCAGGCTGCCGGCGGCGAGGCCCTGCTCCAGGTCCGCTGCCTTCCGCTCGAGCTCCGCCGCGTTCGTCTGGGCCCCCGTGGCCGCTAGTTGACGCCGGGCTACCAGCAGCTTCAGGTAGATCCAGAGCAGCCGATTCAGGGCGTCGCGGGCGCTCTCCAGCTCGAAGTCCCCGGCTTGCGACTCCCGGGCGAGGTCGAGGATGCGCCCCCGCTTCCCCTCCAGTGCGATGAGGCGCTGCCGGGACGGCAGATCGAGCGAGCGGATGAGCTCCTGCCGGCTCTGCTCGGCCTCGGCCGACGTCTGGCTCCGGCTCATCGCGTCCACCAGCCGCTGGAAACGCGGGTGCGTTACCAGGGAGGCCAGATAGGCGGCCTCCAGCCCGGCTCCCATCAGCCAGAAGCCCGGATGGCCGAAACCGAAAATGGTAAAGCCCAGCACGGCGAGGGCATTGACCGGCAACCGTCCCAGGCCGGGGATGTTAGGCCCGAACCAGAAAGCCTGCTTGAGATATTCGATCATACGGAGAGCTTAAGACGTTCCCACCGAGCGCTGCCACCATTGCAGGAGGTTGTTGATCACCTCCGCCTTGGGCGCGGTGCACATGTCTCCAAGGTCCACGTTGAGACCGAACCGTTTATAGGCCTCGAACGGGCTGCCCGGGAACCGCACGGGGACCGCCGGATTGCCGGGCCGGAAGCCGTGGACGAGCGACTGCTTCTGAATCGGCTCGCTCAACAGGAAGTCGAGGAACTTGCCCGCCGCCTGCTGCTGCACGGCTGAGCTCCAAGGGGCGTTCAGGACGTAATAAGGATTTTCATTCCAGAGATTCCGTTTCGGATAGACGACGCGCAGCTCTCCCCAGCGGCCCTCGGCGTTCTTGAGATAGTCGATGGCCACGCTCTCGTAGACCACCACGGCATCGAAAGCCGAGGGGCCTTTGAGCACCATCTCCCGCATCAGGTTGCCGGTGCTGTTGGAGAGACTGCTCACCCCGCGCTCGAAGCCCTGCGCCCAGGTCTGAAAGCCAGGATCGAGGATGTCCTTGAGGGATAGGTCGCGGGTTTTGCCGTGATAGTCATAGGCCATCAGCAGCAGCGTCGCGAGGCCGCTGTTCGACTCATTGGGATGAGTATGGCCCAGCTTGAACAGGCCCCATTCGGGCTTGCCCGCAATCGACTGCCATCCTCCGCTCTCGGCCAAGGCCTGCGACAAGGTCTTGAACGAGACCTCGCCATATTTCTTCACGAATGCCTCGTGCCGCTCCGCCCACATCACCACAACCATGGGCGAGAGCGCCAGGTTCTCTTCGCGGACGACGGGCTTGTCGCCGCCGTGCTGCACCTGCCACTCCTGCAAGAAAACATCTTTATAAAGCGAACTCGCCGGGCTCCAGACATGAATCCGCTGATCACCCCGCAAGACAGCCTGAGCTCCTTCGAGAGAGCCCATGGGAATCAGGTTGATCTTGATTCGCCGGCCGTCATCTCTCTTGGCAAACTCTCCGACCGCCCATTGCAGCCAACGCTCCTTCTCGGTGCCATAGGCGATGCCGATCTCGACATGCTCGCCGTCGCTCGCCGCGGCCGCAGCGTCGTTGGCGGCCGTCTGACTCTGGCGAGCACCGCTCACCGGCCGGTGCAGGAACAGCGAATAGGCGCCATAGAGACAGCCGGCTACGAAGAGGAAAACCACCAGCTTGCCGGCGAAAGTCAGCCCGGGCTTCTTGGATGTTGGTTCCATGGTTCGCCTCAAAAAAACGTAGAGATATCCCGGAAAACGGTTCGGATATTCGAGGTGCTTCCCTCGTAATATCGAGCGTGGGTGGCGTCCGCGATCGCTTTCAGCACGTCCTGGCGGGCTTCTTTTCCGTAGCCGATGGTGAAGACGCGCACGCCCTGCGATTCGCCCCCCGCGCTGACTTTCTTCACCAACTCGCGCAGGCTCAAGGCGCTGTCGGTGTCCGCTCCGTCCGTGAGGACGACGATCGCCGCGATCTTTCCCGGATCGTTGCGGACCTCCGCCAGCTTCTGATCGTAGGCCAGCGCGATGGCGTCGTAGAGGGCCGTACCGCCATCCGGGAAGACGCCGTGCAGAGCCTGCGAAACCTGAGGACGCGAGGGCCCAAGCGGCGCGCCCTGGATCACCCAGGCCGGCGTGGCGTTGAAGGTCAGGAACGAGAAGCTGTCGGACGGATCGAGGAGCGTGAGGAACTGGTCGGCGCCTGCCTGAGCGTTCTCCATCTTCTCCTCTTCCCGCATGCTGCCCGACCGGTCGAGGACCAGGGTGACGTCCGAACGCTTTTTATTTTCACGCCAGAGCTTGAGGACGGCGTCGATCACTTCGACCGCCGGCACCTCCAGAGTCGTCTGCGGCTGCTTGGGGTCAACGCCGTGAGCGGCGTCGACGGGCAGCCCCAGCGGCACCTCCACGGCGGCGGGACGAAAACCGAAGCGCAGCGCGGCTTCCTGCTGCGGCCGTTCGAGAAGGTAATCGATGTAGAGCTTGGCGGCCTCCCGGTGCTCAGGGCTGACCCACTCCCGCTCCACGATTCCCACCGGGTGATCGCTCCAGAAAGTCCCCTCCTTGGGGTAGATCGCCACGACGGGAAATGGCAGGTGATACTGCGGTCCGTAGGATTCGGTGACCATGTTCTCGTAGAGGACGGCCGCCGAGAGGTACCCCGGTCCGCCTTCGAACATGCGCTTGCCGAAGAAGCCTGTCGAGCTGCCGTAGTGCACAATGGCGCTCTCGATGCCGGCCACGTAGCGCGCCGTCTGCGGCCGGCGGACGTCCTCGAGGGAGAGGCCCGCCACCTTGCCCGCCCCGGCGTAGGCCTCGGCCAGGAGGGAGATGAGGCCGCTGTTGCTGTACTCCGGGTGAGTGTGGCCGAGCTTGAAGGCGCCCCACTCGGGATGGCCGCGCCCGGCCCAGCCGGCCGGGTCCCGGGTCAGAGCGAGGATGTCGCTCCATCCCACGGGCTTGGCTCCCCAGCCGAGGGCCTCGGCCATCGGTCGCCACATGGCGATCACCACCGGCGAGAGCACCAGGTTGCGGCTCTCGCCGATCAGGTCCTTGCCGGTGCGGGCGCGGGACTGGGCGTTGCCCAGCTTGAGGAAGGCCGCCGACGCCGGGCTGGTCAGATGCGCCTTCCGCGCGCCGGACAGCAGATCGTCGATCAGCTCGCCCGACCCCTGGGCCACGGCCTGGACCCGAATACGCTTGCCCGCCGCCGTGCGGTGATCGCCGGTGTTGAAGCGGAGAGTCGCTTCCTTGATCCAGTCCTCTTTCTCCGACCCGTAAGTGAAGAGGAGCTTGAGAGCTCCCGCCTCCTCGGGTGCCTGGGCGGCCGTTTCACTCCCTGAATTGCCGGACGGCGAAGGGCTCTTGCCGCCGCAGGAGGTCAGGATCGCCGCCAAGGCCAGCAGGACGAGGGAAACTGCACCTCGGGCGTATCGTTCGTATCGATCCATCATCGGCTTTCTCCCCAGGAGTCGGAGCCCAAGTCTATGGAGGGATACGGCGAAACCAGGGCACCTTCCCTGGCTGTTTCACGATTGTCACCGCATTGTGAAATCGGCGTAACTTGGCCTAAAGATTTCCTATCACCGCCGCCCGCAGCTCCTCCGCCACCCCCTGCGAGCTCGTCCCTTCCGCAAAGAGGACGACGCCGTCGCCTTCGATCAGCGCCGTTTCGATCCTGCGCAAGGCGCGGGAAATGTCTCGCCGGTCCTGGCGATCGATGAAGATCGTGCCGAAGCCGCGCGGATCGGCCCCAGCAGCGGCCAGCTCCGGACCTCCGCGTCCTTCGCTCCACTGCCCGCGCTCCGGAGAGCAGGGAACGCCATCTTCCCTACTCTCCCAGCCACCAGAGGAGGGAACATCGTCGTAGCACCAGTCCGCAGGGACCGACAGTCCCTACTTGAGAACCCAGGGCGCGATGCTCTCTCCTTCCTTTAGATTTTCGCGAAGGTAGTGAAAGACAAGCCCGGAGGTCGCGGTCACCTCTTGCGCCACCACATGGAACAGACCGGTATCCGGCCCCGGCCAAACATTCCTCGCCTCGAAGACGAAAAGGGTGTCCTCGTCGTCTATGCCCACTGTCTGATGGAAGGCGGCTCGTTCCTCGGGGGTTGCCCTGCGCACTCTTTGGCCTTCGAAACGAGTGGGAAGGTCGATGTGAGAAACTTCTTGGAATTCAAGCTCAAGCTCGTGGTAGTAGCACAGGTCGAAACCTGCCGTCAGCAGCAAAAACCTGAACCCTTCCCTGATCTCATAGCTCTGGATTATGAGCTCGGCGTTGTTCGAATGTTTCATCCACTCGCAGGCCACGTCGAGAGCTTCCTGGCCCGTGCACCTGCTCATGGAAATCCTCAATACCGCCAGCTCGTCAGGTCCGCGCCGGCGGGCGCGGACTTCAGGATCCGCTCCTGGATCTTCGGCGCGTACATCTGGTGATAGCGCAGGCGTGAGATGGCGTTCGGCTGGTTGGGATCGCCGTTCCAGCAGTGCTCGGCGCGGTCGCCGTATTTCACTTCCCCACCGTAGGGCGGGTCCGCGGTCTGCTTGAGGAAGTCTTCCATCAGGTAGACGGCGTTGTTCAGGTAGTAGCTGTCCATGTCGCCGACGTACAGGTTGATCTTGCCAGCGAGCTTGGGACCGAGAGTCTTCCAGTCGCGCTGGAGGATAGCCGAGAGGTCGTAGTGCTCGCGCCAGTAGGCGGCCACTTGCGGGTCGATGACGCCGGTCCGCTTGTCCCAGATGGGCTTGGGGTAGCCGTCCGCTCCGACGGGGGAGTAGACGGCCTGCCAGATGTCCCACTGGCCGCCGGAGCGGCTGTTGGTGCCGAGCACCAGCTCCAGGCGGTTCATGTCCTCGACCGTGGTGCTGACGTGGCCCAGGTAGTCGCGGTGGCCGGGGCGCGGCGTCCGTTTCCAGCGGCTGTCGAGGTAGTAGGCGTTCTTGTCCTCGTAGATGTTGACCGACGAGTAGGCGCGAAAATCGATCGGGTCCGGGCACGAGGCCCAGGCGCCGTTGTAGTCGTCCGGATAGAAAACTTGGGCGGCCAGGGCTTCCCAGCCGCCGGTCGAGCCGCCATAGAGGAAGCGGGACCAGCCGGTGCCGAGGCCGCGGTATTTCTTCTCCAGGTAGGGAATCAGCTCGTGGGTGATGGCGTCGCCGTAGGGGCCGAGGTTGGCCGAGTTCACGGCGTAGGAGTCGTCATAGTACGGATTGGCGTGTGCGATCTCGATGATGATGAAGCGCGGGAAGCCGGGGCTGGTCCACTGCTTGTAAAGCTCGTAGGCGTACTCCTGCTCGGTGTGGTTGTACGCCGGCCAGTTGAACCGCTTGCTGAGCTCCGGCTTCGTCGCGGGGTCCGGCGGCTCTTCGCGGAAGCCCCCGAAGGTGTGGGGAAAGTGGCTGTGGAAGATGACCAGTGGATAGTGGGCGTTCGGGTGCTCGTCGAATCCCCAGGGCAGCAGCACGTGAGCGCCGAGATGCATGGGCCGGCCCCAGAAGCGCGTCAGCAGCTCGCTCTGGATGGTCTCGTGCCGGATGTACTTCGTGGCCGGAGGCTCCGGGATCGGCGGGATCACCTGGTCGAGTTGGATCGCGAAGGTGCCGCCCGTCGCCGGGATGGTGATCGTCTGCGGCGTGCTGTAGAGGTTTCCCGGCGCCCGGTTCCACTGTTGCCCTTCGCCGCGGTCCATCGGCAGCTTGACGGTGTGGCCGTCGGCGCGGTGGAAGGTCTCGTATTTGTGGAGCAGCGCCTGGACGCGGTAGGTGCCGGGCGGCACGTCGCGCAGGCTGTCGAGCGGATAGCCCAGCACGTTCGCGTCGAAAACGGCGTCCTGGCCGGCCTTCCAGCCGTCGACGTCGATGCCGAAGATGAGCTGGGTGTCCGGCCCGTCGGAGATCTGGAACCGCGGCTCCTCAATATCTGCGGCATTGGCGGCGTCGGCGGCGGACAGCATGAGCAGCAGGCGGCCATCGAGAGGCCCGGGATCCTTCGCGGCGTAGCGCACCGTGAACTTCAGCGGCTCCGCGAAAAGCGGCCCCACGACCGCGCAAGCCAGCAGCATCAGGAACAGGACGGATCGAAGCACGGCGGTCCTCCTATGGGAGACGAAAACATTGGATCTGGGGGAACTCTACACCGGCTCAGCCGATCGCGGTTGCGACCGATGCTCTAAACTCTCCGAAGAGCCCGTGTCGAGAAACAGGAGCCACCTCATGAGCACATTGGACAAAGCGCGAGAATCGCACCTGAAGAACATCGAGGCGAAATCCGGCAAGAGCCTCGCGGAGATTCGCCTTCTAATCGAGAAGAGCGGCCTCACCAAGCACGGAGAGATTCGCCAGATGCTGAAGACGGAGCTGGGGCTCGGGCATGGCGATGCGAACGGCCTGGTTCACTATGCGCTCAATACGGATGGCCAGTCCGCCGCCAAGGCGAGCGGCTCTTCGGACGACGACATCCTGAGCGAGATGTACTCTGGAAAGAAGGCGCATCTCCGTCCGATCCACGAGCGGCTCCTCGCGGAGATCGAAAAGCTCGGCGCGTTCGAGACAGCGCCCAAGAAGGGTTACGTCAGCCTGCGGCGCAAGAAGCAGTTCGCGATGATCGGTCCCGCGACTCAGGACCGTGTCGAGGTCGGGCTGAACATGAAAGGAGTGCCTGCCACGGACCGCTTGGCGGCGATGCCGGCGGGAGGGATGTGCCAGTACAAAGTGAAGGTGACGGCCGGCGATCAGGTCGACGACGAGCTCCTGCAGTGGATTCGGAAGGCGTATGAGTCGGCGGGTTGAAGCCCCCTTATCACCCCCGGCCCTCTTCTCCCATCGCACTCCTCCCAACCGGGAGAAGAGGGGGTAAAACAAAGACAAGAGGAGGCTTGGTTTTAGCTTACTGCGGACTGTCGAGGACTTACACCGGCTCAGGTGATGGCGGCGGAATCTCGACGTCGAGGAAGTCCCGGCCGTCGATCACGAGCTCCAGATCCGTGCGCATCGGCTGCGGCTGATCCAGGAAGTCCTTCTCGTACTTCTCGAAGAACTTGTTCTTCTTCGCCTTCGTCGTTGCCCAGATCGACGTCGGGTCGATGCCCTTCTCCTTCAGGCGCGTGCCGTAGGAGCTGGTGTTGCTCACGCGGCGCGCGAGGTCCACCAGCAGCTTGCATTCCGGAATCGGGTTGTAGAACTCCCGTTCCGTCGAGACGATCGCCTGGGCGGTGGGGCTGGCGCCGTCCTTCGGGACCGGCAGGATCGTGTCCAACACCGCGTAAATGCCGTCCGGCGTCTGCTTGGACTTCGGCCGCGTCTCTGCGGGCGGCGGGGTGGCGTTGATGCTGCCGTGATGGCCGATCTTGAGGAAGTCCACCGCCGCGTTCAGGTGCGTAGTGCGGTGCTTCTCCCACATCACGTTCCAGCTCCCGTTGTGCTTCCCTTCCTTGAACTCGCCCTCCCACTCGGCGTCGCCGACAAACAGGAGGCGGCGCTTCTTCCATTCGATCAGCAGCACTACGCTGAGGTTGTTCTGAATCGACGATTCCTTCGCCGCGAAGGCGAGGCCGTTCGACAGCATCCTCGACTGCAGGACGTGGAAGTCGGTGGCGCTGATGTTGGCCGGCTGAACAGGAGGCGCGGCAGCCGCGGCGGCCCGCTCTGGCGCCGGCGAGGCGGTGAGGCCTTGCAGGCCCTTGAGGCTCGCATCGAGCTCCGCGCCGAGATAGAAATGGTCCACGTCCTTCTCGGGCGCGAGGATGTGGATCTTCGTGTCAGGCGGAAGGTCCAGGTCGTGCTTCATGCCCGAATAGACATAGCTCGGCCGGATGTCGTTGTTCTTCGGCAGGGTCTCCATGAGGAGCCGGTCGGCGGTGTCGTTGCTGACGCCGTACATCGAGGCCAGCAGCTCGACCTCAGGGCTGAGCGCCTGACCGCTGGCCATCAGCCCGCGCATCGCCGTGGTTGCGAAGGCGTGCAGGTCGTTGACCCCTTTCGCCTGCGGATGCTCGGGATCCATGGCGACGCTGAGCCAGATGTTCTTCACCTCGATGTTCTGAAACCACCGGGGATCGAACCCCTTGATGTGGTCCTCGTGCCGGTGGGTGGCCACGATCAGGTCGAGGCGCTTCTTGCCCGGCGCCGACCCGGCCGGCAACTCGCCTTCCAGGTGTTTGACGGCCTTCTCGAGCAGCTCGTCGCTACCCTTCTTGCCGCAGTCGATCAGGATGTGGAACCCGCCCTTCGGACCGGGAATGCGCACGTAGATGCAGTCGCCGCACCCCACGTTGTACGCCCGGATCAGCAGCTTATTTCCCATTGCCGTTCCCCTGTTTCTGAGGCGGTGGCCGCGTGGTCGTCGCCGGAGAGGTGCAGATGCGGCGAGAGCTGGAACCGCACCATCTCGCCGTCGCCCTCCGCGATCATCGGCGGCATCATGGACGCCATCAATCCGTTCGGTGAGCCCAGCAGCGTGCCGATGCGGCCCGCGGCAATCTGGGCGGCGAGCAGATCGAGCAGCGCCGCCTTGCGCGCGGCGCCCTCGTGCACGGCCTTCTCCCACTCCTCTGCCATCTTTCCCCGCCGTGTGCGCTTGCCGCCGTAAGGCTCCGAGCCGGGCTTCCGCATCCACGAGAGCACGTTGCCGTTCTCATTGAACACGAGCGTGCCGCCGCACAGCATCGTCGTGGTGCGGCCGGCGAACCGGCCGAACCGCGGACCGTCCAGCAGGACCTCCTGGCGCCAGGCATACAGCAGGACGATCTGGCGCGGCAGCGGCAGGTTCTGCCGGCCTCGCTTCTTGACGTCGTAGAGGTCGGCGACGAAGAAGTCGCGGCTGGCCGGGATCAGCAGGTCCTCGCGGTTGTCGTCGAGGAAGCGGTAGGCTGCCGCCCGCGATCGCGAGATGTCGTCGAGGCTGTGGTGGACGCTCAGGTCCAGGCGGTCGTAGAGATAGCGCGGCTCCCTCAGAACCGCTTCATCGTCGGCCGAGAGGATCTCGCGATCGCGAAACACCTTGATCAGCATGCCGTAGTAGTCGTCCGGGTCGAGCGGATCGGACAACTGCTGCGAGCGGCACACCGCCAGTGCGTAGTCGCGGAACGTCACCTCCACCGGAGGCAGCAGGTCGAGCGGTTGGATGGCCGTGCGCTGCATGCGATCGGCCCCGAGCCAGAACACCTGAATGGGACTCTTTTTCTTCTTCGGCTCTTCCGCGGCATCGTCCTCGTCCTGATAGCGCTCGCCAAGCGCGATCAAGGCATCGAACATCGCGCCGGTCAGGACCTCGGACAGCCGGTGCGATTCCATGTCGTTGACCATGCCGCTCATCTTGCTGTCGTTGCAGGCGGTGCGCAGGTAGGGCCGGCCCTCCACCGCCTGACCGAACTCCTCGGCGATCGACGACAGCGTCGTGGCCTCCTTGAACTTGCCGCCGGACGACTCGGCCAGTTGGTGGCGTAGCGTTCTGTTCTTCAGCGTCAGGAGAATGGCTGTGAGATCGCCCATGAACTCGTGGAAGGCGGCGGTCTGCGGATGGCTGCTCTCGTTGAAGAGCGGCCGGATACCGTCGAGCACGGCATGCCCGAACTCGTGATGGACGATGTCGGTGGACAGGCAGGTGTAGACGGTGTCCTGCTCCGAGCCGAAGTAGTAGAGCTGAAGCGATTTGCTGGCGCGGTCGTAGTAGGCGTTCTCGCCGTAGCCGGCATGCGGAACCACGATGAGCCGGTTGCCCTCGAAAGCCCAGGGAATGGTGCGTCCGAGCGCGGAGGCATCCTCGAAAAAGGCCAGCGAGCACTGCAACAGCGCCCAGACGCTCACCTGGTGGAACTGAAACGTGCTGGCGGCGCTCGTGTCGAGCGGCGCGCCCGCAAGGCCGACGAAGGCCTGAGACTCCTCGTCCCACACCGCCGGCGTCTCGAGCCTTCCGGTATCGGCGTTGTAGTCCACGATCGCGAAGCGCGAGCTGGTGGGGCCGTCGCTGAACCCCGGCTCCCAGGCGACCAGAACCTCCTCGTCGAAGGCCTTGTGCGGATCCAGCGTGGCGACGAAGGGATCCTGGAAATAGGTGACGAACGGCAGCAGCAGACCGCTCTCCTTCTTGAACTCCTTAGGAAGCGAGCGCGCCAGACCGTACAGGCTGACGCGCGTGTCCGGCGAGATGTGCACGTCGTTGAACGACTTGCGGTTGGGCGCCCTGGACGGCGCCACGGCCACGGCCGGAGCCGGCGGCGGGTCGTCCGCCGGTGTCCCCTTCTTTGCAGCGCGTGAGGACTTCGCCGCGGCCTTGGTCTTCTTGCCATCGCCCATGTCAGACTCCGCGATTCGGGTAGGGGAACGCCGGACGCGCGGTGGTCCCCGGCTCGACATGGCGGCGCATGGCCGCGTCGCACACCGCGTACCCCCAGTTGATGAGCCGCTCCTGCACGTCCGCTTCCAGCCGCTTCAGGCGCGTCTTGGTTGCCGCCAGCGCCATCGTCTTGTCGACGGGACACGGCAGGGCATCGGCCAGGCCGTAGCCGGCGATGTCGGTGCGCACACCCCAGTAGGCGCCCGTCCGATCTCCGGCGTTGAACGACCCGATGACCTGGCGCGCCCGCAGGCTGCGCACCTGGTTGTCGATGATCTCGTTGATGCGGAGGGCATGGCGGGCCCAGTCGCCCTTGGGCTCGGCCTCTTCGCTCATCTTGCCGCCGCCGTTGCTCACCAGGACCGTCTGATACTTCTTCCACGCGGTTTCGAGGCCGAGGTTGTCGTAGACACCGCCGTCGGTGAGCACCACGTCGGTCAGGAACGGCTCGCGATGCAGATCCTCGTGCGGCAGCCCGCTCGCCGTCCACGCCGAGGCCTCGAGCTCTATGCGCATCGGCGACAGCACGGGCGGGAACGCCGACGAGGCGGCCACTGCGACGGCCAGCTCCACTTTCGGATTGGGGATGGTGCCGAGACGATAGTCGGCAATAAATGGACGGGAGAAGCGAAACAGCGATCCGGTTTGCACGTTGGTGGCGTTGAAGACGAACCGCGGCGGATCGGCCGGCAGATCCTGCAAGGTGGCGTCGCCGAACAGATACTTGCGGTAGGACTCCGTCACCTTGTCGGCGATCGAACCGGGCGTGAAGATGCCGCCGAGGATCGCTCCTTCGTCGATGGTCTTCCCGGCAAGCTGGCGAATCGGCTCCACCACCTCGGTGGTGAAGCGGGTGGGGATGCCGTTTGCGTCGAAGCCCAGGCGGGCCCACTTGAGCCCCAGCACGCCGGCGATAATCGATCCTCCGGACACCGCCGACACGCGATCGAGCTTCGCCAGATACCCGAGCTCGGCCAAGCGCCACAGCGCGCCGAGATGAAAGAGCATCGCGCGGTATCCCCCGCCTGACAGGCACAGGGCAATACCCGGTTTGGGGTGATCGAGATCGTCGGTCGAGCCGGTCGCGACGACGGTGACGGGGGCGGCGAGTGTGTCGGGCATAGTGCTCCTCCTACCGAAGCTTCTGTCGTAATAGACGGACAGGGCGGCCTGAAACACTAACTATATCGTTTTTTAGAATGACAAATCGCTCGGCAAGTCTTTTAAACATCCCCGCCTCCGGTGCGTAAGAAAGGGGCACGATCCGAGGAGATCCCATGCCCTATCGCCCGCTCGCCGCCGTGGCTCTCGCCGCCCTCCTGATACCCGCCGCCGGGCGTGCCGTTTCTCCCGCCGCGCCGCCCTGGCAGGGCAAGCTGTCCCCCTGCACCTTGGCGGACGTGGAGGGCAAAGCGTTCTGCGGCATCTACGAGGTGTTCGAGAACCGGGAGACCCGCTCCGGGCGAAAGATCCCGCTGAAAATCGTCATCCTTCCGGCGAAGGGTTCCAACCGGGCACCGGACCCCGTGTTCCTCCTCGAAGGCGGGCCCGGCGCAGCAGCAACGGAGGACGCCGCCGAGCTTGCCGGCGACCCCATGCGGGCGCGGCGCGACGTGGTGCTCATCGACACTCGCGGCGTGGGCGGCTCGAATCCCCTGTCGTGCCTCATCTGGGGCGACGGCACCCGGCTCGACCACATCTTTCCTCTGGACGCCGTCACCGCCTGCCGCGGCGAGCTCCAGAAGCGAGCCGACCTCACCCTTTACACCACGGCAGCGGCCATGGACGACGTCGACGAGGTGCGGCGCTATCTTGGATATGGCCCGGTGAATCTGAGCGGCGCTTCCTACGGCACTTTCGCGGCCCAGATTTTCCTCGCCCGGCATCCGGAGGCGGTGCGGAGCGTCGTCCTCTCGTCGGTTGTGAAGCCCGGCGAGCCGGCTCCCTTGAATCACGCCCGGAACGCCCAGCAGGCGCTGGAGCTTCTCGCCCGCGACTGCGCCGCCGAGCCGGCCTGCCACGCTGCCTTCCCCCACTTCAAGGAGGAGGTCTCGACGGTGCTCGACCGGCTGGCGAAGCAGCCCATCAAGGTCCAGGTGAAAAACCCCAGGACCGGCCGGCCGGTGACGGTCGCGCTCACCCGCTCCGCCGCGGCCGACGCCCTCCGCTTCGCCCTCTACAGTCCGGACAAGGCGAGCCAGGTGCCGCTGCGCGTCCATCTCGCCGCGCAGGGGGATTACCGGGAGCTGGCGCGGACCGCGGTCATGCTGCGCTTCAGGCTCCAGAAGGGGCTGGCGGTCGGTGCCCTGTTCTCGATTTCCTGCGCCGAGGATCTGCCGCGCATCGATCCGCGCGAGATCCCCGCCGCCACTCGCGGCACGTTCTACGGCGACGACCGGGTGCGGGAGCAGCTCGCCGTCTGCGGCGTCTGGCCGCACGCGCCGCTGCCGTCCGGCGAGGGAGCGCTCGTCCACTCGAACGTCCCCGTCCTCCTCTTCTCCGGCGAGCGCGATCCGGTCACGCCTCCCGCCGACGCCGCCCTCGTCGCCAAGGGGTTCCCGCACGGCCTGCTGGTGACGATTCCCCACGGCACCCACGCCGGAGGCGGGAAATGCGAGGAACGCCTGATTGCGGACTTCATCGAGCGCGGATCAACTCAGGGGCTCGACCTCTCCTGCATCAAAGCGGCACCGCCCGAGCCGTTCGTCACCAGCGCGGCGAAGCTGCCCAAGGGGCGGTGAGTCTCTATCGTCCCTGCTGTCCTTGAAGTCCCTCCGGGCACGGCGCACCGCCCGCGATCCAGGTCTTGAAGCTGGCCACGAAGGTGTCGTGTGAAATGGAGACGGGGGCGCGGCCCACTCCCGGAGACCAGCCCCAGAGCACGAGCTTGTCGTGGCTGACGTGCTCGAGCAGGGCCGCAAGGTCTTTGCCGCCGTTGCGCTGCGGGTCTTTGATCGTGGCACAGAGCGCCGCCTTGGACTGCCCGATGAAGATCATCTTGCGCTCGGGCGGCGGCAAGTGCCAGTCCGGAGCGCCGGGCGGCGTGTGCTGGCCATAGCTCGCCGGTGGATTCCGGGTGCTGTGGCAGGTCGAGCAGGGCAGGCCCGGGACGCCCTTTCCCTCCGGTCCGCGCTGCACGTTCTGCGCATGCGTGAGGCCGGCGTCGAACTGCAGGGGCGCGTCGCCGGGAATGTGGCAGTTCTGGCAACGCGGATGTTGCAGCACGGCCTTAATGGTGTCGAAAGCGACGAGCGCCGCCGCGTGGGAATCCGGCGCCGCGGCGAAAAGAGCGCCGCAGTTTAGGAGGAGGGTTCCGGTCACCAGTGTGATCGATCTCAGGATTGATTTCATACCGGCGGTCTCCTCGTCTCAAGCCAGCCGTAGCGGCAGGTCGCGCAGCCGCTTGCCCGTCAACGCGAAGACCGCATTCGCCACCGCCGGCGCGATGGGCGGCGTGCCGGGCTCGCCGGCACCGCCGGATTTTTCGTGGCTGGGCATAATGTGAACGTCGACCTGCGGCATCTCGTGCAGGCGAAGGATACGGTAATCGTGGAAGTTGCTTTCGAGCACGCGGCCCTCTTTCATCGTCAACTCGCTGTAGAGCGCCGCGCCGAGCCCGAAGGCGACTCCGGACTCCATCTGGGCGCGAACGCCCAACGGATTGACGCAGACGCCGCAGTCGATCGCGCAGGTCACCCGGTGCACGCGGATGCGCCCCTGATCGACGGACACCTCCGCGACGTGAGAGACGATGCTGCCGAACGATTCGTGAACGGCGAGACCGCGCGCGCGGCCCGCCGGCGGAGGGGTTCCCCAGCCGGCCTTCTCGGCCGCCAGCTCCAGCACCGCAAGGAAGCGCGGCGACTTGGCGAGCATCGCCCGCCGGAACTCCAGCGGGTCCCGCTTGGCCGCGTACGCCAGCTCGTCGACGAACGATTCGACGGCGAAGGCGGTGTGCGAGTTGCCCACCGAGCGCCACCAGAGGACGGGCACGCCCGGCGTGGGAGTGTGCTGCTCGATGAGGTGATGGGGAATGGCCTTCACGTAGGGCGAATCGGAGGCGCCCTCCACCACCGTCGGATCGATCCCGTTCTGGATCATGGCGGCGAACAGCGAGCCGGCCATGATCGACTGCGAGACGATGCGGTGGCGCCAGGCGACGGGCACGCCGTGCGGGTCCAGCGCTCCTTCCACCCGGTGGATGGCCATGGGCCGGTAGTAGCCGCCGCGGATGTCGTCCTCGCGCGACCACACCAGCTTGACCGGCTTGTCGAGCTTCTTCGCCACGTGGGCGGCCTCGACGACGAAGTCCGAGGCAATGTTGGCCCGGCGGCCGAAGCCGCCGCCCAGGAAGGTGGTGTGGATCTCGACGTGCTCCGGCTTGAGGCCGAAGATCGCCGCCACTCGCTGCTGATCCACGGTCTGAAACTGCGTTCCCGTCCACACCTCGCAGCGGCCCGGGCTGTGGCGAACGGTGCAGTTGAGCGGCTCCATGGGAGCGTGCGCGAGGTAGGGCAACGAGTATTCGGCGACCAGTGGAGGCGTCGAGCCATTCGGGGCCTCCGCCGCCAGGATCTTCGCGACGTCGCCGTTGGCTGCGGCTTTGGCGCCCGCGGTTTTCGACTGCTCCAGGAAGCTGGCGCGCAGGTTGGCCGTGTCGAGGCCGGCGTGCGGACCCGGGTCCCAGGTGACCTTGAGCGCGTCGCGGCCACACTTGGCGGCCCAGAAGTGTTCGCCGACGACGGCGACGCCCATTGGCACCTCGAAGACGGCGCGCACGCCGGGGAGGGCTTTCGCCGCCGTGGCGTCGAAGCTCTTCACCTTGGCGCCGAAGTTACCGTGCGCCACCACCGCAGTCAGCATCCCCGGCAACTGCACGTCCATGCCGAACTTCGCGCGGCCGGTGATCTTCTCCGGCGTGTCGAGCCGGCGCGTGGGCTTGCCGATGATCTTCCAGTTTTCCGGGGTCTTGAGCTCGACGTGCTCTGGCTGGGGGAGCTTCGCCGCCGCCGCGGCCAGGGAGCCGTAGCTCGCCCGCTTGCCGCCGTCGCCGCCGGAGATCACGAAGCCGTTCTCGACGCGGCAGTCGCCCGGGGCGACGCCCCACTGCTTCGCGGCGGCCGCCACCAGGAGGGTGCGCGCCACGGCGCCGACCTGCCGGTAGCGGTCGAGCTCGGACCACGTGGTCGTCGAGCCGCCGGTCATCTGGATGGGAAAGATCGGCGAGATGTAGACCGGGGCCGTGGGAGCGTGCTCGACGCGGATGCGGCTCCAGTCGGCTTCCAGCTCTTCGTTGACCATCATGGGCAAGGTGGTCCAGATGCCCTGGCCCATCTCGGAGTGCGCCAGGATCACCGTCACGCTCTCATCGCTACCGATGCGCAGGAAGGCGTTGACGGGCGGCAGGGGGGCCTTCACGGCCTGCGCAGCGGGCTGCTCCTGCGCGAAGGCCATGCGCCGTAGCGGCGCCGGCACGAAGAAACCCACGACGAGGCTGCCGCCCACCAGCGCCGAGCTCTTGAGGAACGAGCGGCGCGAAACGTCCTGCTGAACGATTTCCGGGGTCTCCGCGGCATTCGGCTCGATCGGGTCGGTCTGAGGCGGATCGGGTTGAAGATATTGAAGATGCATGGTCAACCCTCCATCAGCTCGGAAGCGCGGTGCACGGCGCTGCGGATGCGCTGATACGTGCCGCACCGGCAGAGGTTGCCGCTCAGGGCGGCGTCGATGTCGGCATCGCTCGGCTTCGGCTTGGCCTTCAACAGAGCGGCCGCCGCCAGGATCTGGCCGGACTGGCAGTAGCCGCACTGGACGACGTCCACCTCGGTCCAGGCGCGCTGGACGGGATGGTCGCCGTTCAGGCTCAGGCCCTCGATGGTGGTGACGTCGCGCCCGGCAACGTCGGCGGCCGGCCGCACGCACGAGCGGACGGGCTGGCCATCCACCAACACCGTGCAGGCGCCGCACTGCGCCATGCCACACCCGAACTTGGTGCCGGTCAGGCCCAGAACGTCGCGCAGCACCCAGAGCAGGGGCATGTCGTCGCTGGCCGCAACTTCGTGCTCTTTTCCATTCACAGAAAGCTTCATGGTCGCACCTCGCCTGATCGCCGGAGGCGGTTCCCAGGGGGAATCCGGTGGCGTCGGCAGCATGATACAGCGAACACTTCCTATCCGAATCCCGGTTCCCGAAGTCCGGGCGGCGGGGTCTCGGCGGCAGGGCAGCGCGCTTGAGCGAGTTGCGGGCACTCTGAAGGGTAAGGCCGCGCCCGGTACAAACCGTCGTCCAACAAAGGAGGTTTGCGTGAGGAAAGCAATCCTGTTGGTAGCACTCGCGATCGTGCTTCTGGGCAGTCTGTCTCCGCTGGTTGCCGACAACGTCATCCGTCACGGCGTCGACACCTTCACCACCACCGCGAATGGCAAGACCTTCTACAGCTTCGCCAAGAACCCCATCCCCGCCGGCTTCTTCTGCAGCAGCTCGGCGGCCTTCACCGGCAAGGTGGCCTTCCGCGGCCTGCCGATCGAGACCGAGACTCCCGGCGCGCTCCACAACGCCGACACCGTCATCGAGCGTCTCGACGACGCCACCTTCGACAACCAGGGCGTCGCCGTGACCCGGCTCCAGTTCAAGGCGCTCTCGCTGGTCAGCATCTCCCCCATCCAGACCGCCTGCGGCGCTTACCACGCCTACGTCACCCTCGCCGGTGACCAGCGAGTGACGTCGATGCGCATCTACAAGACCCAAGCGGGCGGCGGCCATTTCGTGGCGCCCCTCGCAGTCAACGCGAAAATCTCCTTCATTCCCGTCAAGCCGCTCAAGGGCGCACGCAAGCTCGAGCTCGTCGGGAGCTTCACCTTCCCGGCCACCTCTCTGCCCTGGAGCACCACCGCCGGCATCGCGACGAAGTCGATCGGCAACGTTCTGATCGACACCAAGGGCAGCCTGAAGCCCGACACCCTCGTTTCCGGAAGCACGAACTTCTGGCCGAACTGGCAGCCGGGTGCCAACCAGACGAAGGTCGGTAGCTGCATGCAGTGCGAGCCTCCGGGATGCCACACCGATCCGGTCACCCTCAAGGATCACTGCACCGGCGGCACCAAGGCCTGCTACCCCGCGGCCTGCCCATAGTCTGAGCTCAGTGAGGGGGCCCGAAAGGGTCAAGGGCCTAGCGCGGCCGAGACGGAGGAGGCCCGTTCACAGCGAACGGGCTCTTTTTTCATTGCGGGTGAAGCTCGACGGCATCGCGGTCTCGCAGCCTCCGGGCGTGCAGTTCAACGTCTACCTGGGCACCACGGGGCTCCACCCGCGCCCCAACTCAACCGGCAGGCCGGTTTGCGGGTCGGCTCCGTACGCCTGGGAGTCCAGGGCAAACCGTAAGCGAAAACTCTCCGGACGTTCTCCGGAATGTTTTGTGCTAAAGTTAAAGAGACCCGGTTTTATTGAAAGGAGGGCTGCGTGAAGCGCAGAATGACGGCTCGACGTGTAGTCAGATTCGCGGTTCCAGGGATTCTCCTCGCTTTCGTCACATCCGTCGCGGTCTCCAAGGCCCAGCCCGCCGCCACGGCGAAGCCGACGACGAAGCCCGTCCCAAGAGCGACGGTGGCGCCGGTACCCCACTTGGTGGCGCTCCGCATGAAGTTCCAGGATTTCGTCAAGGACCCGAAGCGGCTGGACGCCCTCAACAAGGCGATCGGCGTGATGAAGTCCCGCAGCACAGCGGTGAACACCTCGGCCGATTACCGCCGAAGCTGGGAGTATTGGTCGGCCATGCACGGCTTCTACGGCCCCAAAGCCCAGGCTGGCCTCCTCCAGGACGCGATCAACGACGCTCCCGCGTCCAAAAAGACGTTCTTCAATGGCCTCCACGATCTTACCTATCCTGCGACGCCGGCCGGACTGGCCGCGAAAGTCTGGGACAAGTGTGAGCACGGCACTCTCGAGTTCCTCACCTGGCATCGCATGTTCCTCTTCTACTTCGAGAAAACGCTGCAGGCCTCGGCGGGCGATCCTTCCCTCCACCTTCCCTACTGGGACTACACCGATCCCACCCAGATCCAGCTTCCCGCGCAGTTCGCGCAGCCCACGCTGCCCGGCGGCAAGCCCAACCCCCTGTTCGACCAACGGCGGCGCTCGCAGACGGTCAAGCTCGACCCGAACACCACCAACGTCGACAACCTGCTGAAGAAGACCACCTTCGACTCCTTCTCGGAAGAGCTCGAGCAACAGCCGCACGGCTCCACGCACTGCGCGGTCGGGCCGGGCTGCCCCTATCCGCTGATGGGCGACGTTCCGGTCGCGGGGACCGATCCCATCTTCTGGCTCCACCACGCCAACATCGATCGCATTTTCGAGTGCTGGCTGAAGCTGGGCGGGGCCGTCCCGGACGATCTCAAGACCCTTCCGCACTCTTTCCTCGACGGCACCGGTTCCCTGGTCACCAAGACGTACGCGACTCTGCCGATCGACTACGCTTACGATCACGCTACCAACTGCGGCCGCAAGCCGACTCATATCTTTAAGGCGAGGATTGAGGGAGTGGAGCAAGTCACTTCGCTCGCTCAAGTGCAGGGCTTTCAGATCAAAGGTTTGAAATCCGCCGCAAAGCTGCCCAAGCTCAAGGCGATGCCCGTCACTCAGGAAGCTGTCACTCTGTCCGGAACCGAGCTGGTTCTCAGCGACATCACGGTGGCCGGCCCGCCGGGAGTGCTCTACAACGTCTACCTGAGCACCACCGGTCCCAACCCGCGCAAACAGTACGTGGCGACGATCAGCTTCTTCGGCATGAATCATCACGGCAAACGCCGTACCCTCAACCGCAACATCGACGTCACCGAGGCGCTCACTGCGCTGAAGGGGACGGCCAAGGAAACTCCGGACGTTCAAGTGGAGTTCGAGGCGGCCGACGGCACCCAAGGGCCTCAGCCCCAGCCCGAGAGCGTCAACCCCGTGGCCGTGAAAGTCGGCAAAATTCAGCTACAGGTCAGGAAGCAATAGCCCGGCGAAGTTCTTTTCATAGGGGCAGGGACACGTCCTTGCCCCTACGTTCTCGCGATGTCCATCACCATGACGCGATCGCTTTGCTGATCCGAACCGAGCCAGTACTCCTTCGCACCCACGTCGCGGAAGCCGCACTTCTCATAGAAGGCGATGGCGCGGAGGTTTCGCTCCCACACGCAAAGCCAGAACGTTTGGCCGCCGAGCTCGCGCCCGGCGTCCTGCGCGGTGGCCATGAGGCGTTGCGCGAGGCCGCGTCCCTGCCAGGGCCGGTCGACGTAGAAGCGGCCGAGCTCCACGGGCTCCTCGCCCGTCACGCAGTCCGGCGGTGGGATCCGGCGTATCTGTGTGTAGGCGATCAGGCGGCCGCCCTCTTCCGCCACGATGGTAATGATTCCCGGATGGCTCAACTCCTCCGTTTGCTGCCGGACGCCGAACCGGTCGGCGAGATGCGCCTCCATGTCCTCCGGCCGGTTGTCGGCGGCGAATGTATCGGAGAAGATCCGGGCCGCAAACTCGGCGAGTGCCGGCGCATCGGCTTTTTCCCCGCGGCGCAATTGAATCGAGGGCTCTGCCATGATCACCAACCCGCCAGCGCTCCCTTGAGCTCCTTGACGGCCTCCTGATAGCTGTCGATCTTCGTCCGCAGAAAGACACGCTCCGGCACCGCCTTGTTCGAGGGTGTTGGGAGAGCCAAGCCTGTGCAGCTCATAACAT
The DNA here is from genome assembly GCA_035996875.1 of Thermoanaerobaculia bacterium. Taxonomy (GTDB): domain Bacteria; phylum Acidobacteriota; class Thermoanaerobaculia; order Multivoradales; family UBA5704; genus DATARR01. The sequence continues at coordinate 26,002 of DASYJD010000065.1, read as the reverse complement.
GGGGTTGGCTGTTCCCACCTGAATTCTTTCTTGGCGTAGGGCTAGGGCCCGAACTCGGGATCTGCAGAAAGCGACGGTTCGGCCACTCCAAGGAGCAGCGCCACTTTGGCCGCGAGCGCAGATAGGTCTTTCTCAAGGATGCCCCACACGACTTCATTGGAAACCGAGGCGTAGCCATGGATCAGGTAGTTGCGGAACGCAATCACTCGCGGCGCCTCTGGAAACTCTTGCTGCATTTCAGGGAAAAGCTTGAGCATTTGGCTGAGCGCTTCTCCCACAATCTCGAATTGCCGCTCCACTGCCGACCGGGTCTTCAGATCTGAAACATAATCCTGGAGGGTCATGCCAGAGGTGAATTGCATGATGACCTGGCACGCTCGATGGGCGTCGAAAAGAAAAGTGCGCGCGTCAGGCTGCTTCATAGAGCACCCTACGCGATCTCTCAATCGACTCCCACAAGTAGGGGTTCTCGATTGGCTCGCGCTCCAACAGGTCGATTCGCCGCTGGAACAAGCGCTCCAGATCCCCCAGGAGCCCAAAGAATGCGTCGGCATGCTCCACGGGAGACATTGCCTCGAACTCCACAAGAAAGTCCAGGTCGCTGGACTCTGGATTGAAATCCCCACGGGCCGCGGAGCCGAAAATGTCGAGGCGCTCCACCCTGTGCTTGACGCACAACTTCTTGAGAGTCTCTAGCTTGTCCTGGACTATGGGATGCATCGCTGGGCTCCGCGTCTCGAATTAGAAATCTACCATAGTCCTTAGGAACTAGCTCCGAGCTCTTAAAAGCAAAGCTAGCTGGCCGGCGGTACGCCGGCGCTCCCAGGAAAAGAATCAAGTCTCCACCCGCCGCAGCGGCACTCCCGTCTCTCCAGCCTCCCGCACCTGCGGGTCCGGCACCAGGCCGAATCCGTCGGCCATGCGGGGAAAGTAGTTGAAGATGGCGATGACGTGCGCGGCTTCCAGGAGGGCTTGATCGTCGAAGCCGAGGTCGCGCAGGGGCTGCCAGTCAGCGGTGGTCATGCGGGTTGGCTCCAAGGTCATCTTTTCGGCGACGGTGCACAGGGCGCGCTGACGGGGAGTCAATTCCGGCAGGTCCCGCCAGCGCTGCTGCTTGATGGCGTCGACGAGCTTGGCGTCGTTGTGCTCGACACGCAGAAACTCTGCGTGAGACTGCGTTCAGTACTGGCAGTCCTGAGCCGCGGAGGCGACCGCCGCGAGCATCTCCCGCTCGGCTCGCGTGAGGGCTCCCGGCGCGAACATGATCTCGTAGAAAGCCGCCTGCATGGCCTTGCCGATGCGCTCGTGCGCGGCGAGCAGGCGCCCCATGCCGGAGGGGTAGCCGAAGTTGTAGGACGAGGGCCTCGGCCCCGCCGGACGGGCTCTCAGCTCTTCGGGCGTAGGCAGGGTAATGAAGGCGTTCTGAGGGTCCTTGAACATCGAGATCCTCCCGGGTGAGCCCGCGGGCGCGACGTGCGCCCACGGGTGGATCAGGATACCCGAAACCAGAGGACCGGGATCTCTACTTCTTCCGCAACGCGGTCGTCATTCGAATGAACTCCGCGATCTCCTTCTTGAGCTTCTGGTGATCGGGACGGCGGATGTACATCATGTGACCGGCGTCGTAGGTCGTCAACTTCATGTGGCTGCGCAGCTCCGCCGGCAGGCCGAGGTGGTTGGCGGTGATCACGGCGTCGAAGTAGGGCGTCGCGAGGTCGTAATGGCCCGAGGCGACGAGCACCTGGAGGTTGGGGTTCTTGACCATCGCCTCGCGCAGGTTCTCCGAAAGGTAGGGATAGCGGAACTCGAAGCCCACCGTGGTCCAGGGCCAGACCTGGGCCAGACGCTCGTAGACGTGATCGTCCTTGTAACCCAGCTCGCGGCGCAGGTAGTCGTTCAGCATCGCCACGTAGGGGCCGTCGGTCAGCGTGCCGGCGGGATCGTACTCGGGGTTCTCGCCCACTGAATCGATGTCCCAGCCCGTGAAGCGGCTGTCGAGACGGCCGATGATCTTGCCCTCGCCACGCATCAGCTCCTTGCAGAAATGCTCGATCTCGATGCGCAGATTCGCGCGCAGCACGTAGTCGACGGAGAGGCCGGTGTAGCGAGCCACCTTGACGGCGATCTCCTGGCGCCGCGCGGCTGGCAGTGAATCGCCTTCGAGCAGCGCCTCGGCGTACTCGTGCGTGGCGAAATTCTCGACCTCGCGCAGAGTCTTCTCCAGATCGCCGGAAAGCTCGGGCGCCAGCTTCTTGTGGTACCACGCGGAGGCGGCGTAGGTCGGCAGGTAGACGATGTACGGCCGGTCGTTGCCGGGCCCGAAGAGGATCGACTGCCAGTCGAGGACCGACGAGATGAGGACGACGCCGCTCAGATCCATTCCAAAGCGGGACTGGAGATACTCGGAGAGGCCCGCCGAACGGGTGGTGCCGTAGCTCTCGCCGGCCAGGAACTTGGGGCTGGCCCAGCGCTCGTTGCGGGTGATCCACAGGCGGATGAACTCGCCCACGGACTCGATGTCCGGCTTGATGCCGTGGAACTGCTTGGCGTCGACTCCCGGCACCGGGCGGCTGTAGCCGGTGGACACGGGATCGATGAAGACGAGGTCGGTGACGTCGAGGATCGACGACTCGTTGTCCACCAGCCGTCCCGGCGGCGGCAGTTGCCAGCCCTCGTCATTCTGCTCGACGACTCTCGGCCCGAAGGCGCCGAACTGCACCCACACGGCCGCCGCTCCCGGGCCGCCGTTGAAGCTGAAGGTCACCGGCCGGTCGCTGGGGTCCTTCAGGCCGTCGCGGGTGTAGGCGACGTAGAAAATGGACGCCTTGGGAGTGCCGTCCTCGTCCTTCATCAGGTAGTTGCCGGCGGTCGCCGTGTAGTCGATCTTCTTGCCGTCGAGGGTGATGGAGTGCTTGGTCGGAGACGACTTCTCCTCGGGCATGATGGGCGGCTTCTTCTCCTCCTCCTTCTTCATCTCGCCGGGCTTGCCCGGAGGCCCTTCGGCCGGCAGCACTGCCGGAGTCAGGAACAGAAGCAGCAGGAAAACGAACCGCAGGGGGGATTTGACGAACATCATTGAGCTCCTCTCTCAAGGCGAGGCATGGCCTTACGCCGATAGGGTTCCGGGGAAGATACGCGGGAGGGGAGGAAAAGTTCCTGGCCCAGGGCGAAGCCGCGGCCCGGGCATTCGGATTGCAGCGCAACTGGCCCGTCGCGGTCTCTGGCCACGTGTCACCTGGAAAGGAGAGCCCATGCGGTTTCTAGAGCGCTTCACCGAGCCCTGTTACGCGCTGTTCCGGATCGTTTTCGGCCTGCTGTTCGCCTGTCACGGCGCTCAGAAGGTTTTTGGCGCCTTTGGCGGCGAGAAACCAACCGAGACCCTCATGATCGTGGGCGGATGGATCGAGCTCGTCGCCGGAATCCTGATCCTCGTCGGACTCTTCGCCGGTGTTGCCGCGTTCATCGCCAGCGGCGAGATGGCGGTGGGCTACTTCCTCTTCCACGCGAAGGGCGGCTTCTGGCCGATCGTCAACCATGGCGAGGCCGCGGTGCTGTATTGCTTCGCCTTCCTCTACATGGCGGCGCGCGGCTCCGGCATCTGGAGCATCGATCAATTGCGGCGTAGGCCGTAAAAGCCCCGGCATCGGCTGGCGTGGCTCCGGGACCGTGATGCGGTAGACTCGGCCGCACTGTTCCAAGGAGAATCGCCATGCTTCGTCCCACCTGCGCCGGGCTCGCCGGTGCCGCATTCCTCGCCCTGGTCCTGCCTGCGCAACCGGTCACCGCCGCCGCTGCGCAGTACGAGATCCAGAAACCCAAGAGCACCTGGCAAACCCCGGGGGAAATCCAGCAGCCCAAGGGGCCTTGGCAGACGCCCGGGGCCATTCAGGTGCCGAAGGGGATTCAGGCGATTCACAGCGAAGCCGAAAAATGCACGCAGCGTTTCCTCGTCGGCTCGGACGCTCTCTTCGAGTTCGACAAGTCGACGCTGACCGCCGACGCGGAGGAGACTTTGAAGGCGCTGGTGCCGCTCCTCGCCAAGGCCGGCAAACATCCGGCGACGGTGGAGGGTCACACCGATTCGAAGGGGGCCGACGCCTACAACCAGACGCTGAGCGAGAAGCGGGCGCTGACCGTCAAGGACTGGCTCGCGTCGCACGGCGCGCTGCCGTCTTCGACGCCCACGAAAGGTTGGGGAAAACGCAAGCCGGTGGCACCCAACACAAAACCCGACGGCTCGGACGATCCGGCGGCGCGCCAGAAAAACCGGCGGGTGGAAGTCGTGCTGGATCTTTGCGATAAGAAAGGATAAAACCGGACTTTACTTAAGGGGGGTGCCGGACCTGCCACCCCTTCCGGCGGGAGCCGGAAGGGGTTTTGAGCTGCGCGAGGCGCGCCTCAGACGACGCGTCTGCCCTGGATCAGGTGGACGATCGCCACGATGACGGCGATTACCAGAATGAGATGGATGAGGCCGCCCCCGACGTGGAAAGCGAAAAAGCCGAGGGCCCAAAGTACCAGCAGGATCAGCGCGATCGTCAATAGCATGGTTTTTCTCCGTGTCAAAGTGAAGCGGTTTTATCTAGCAGCCTTCTGCTCGGAGTGTCCGAGCTTCTCCTGGACTTTGCCGATGTTCTTCTCCACTTTTCCACTGACCTCCTGGCTGAGGTCGCCCTTGGCGGCTCCAGCCACCTCGTTCACTTTGCCCTCGACCTGCTTGCCGACGCCTCTGTCAACGTTGTTATCTCCACGCTCTCCGAGTCCCATGATGTTCTCCTTGATGGTTGGTTGCGAGCTCTACTGCCGGTCCCCTTTCGTAATTGCAAGGTCCGGGCCAGCAGCAGAGCGCGCATCGGAGAGCGCGCGGCACGTCCCTGCTTTTCAGGCGGCTCCCGCCCGGCGCCGGTCGCGGACGGTGCCCCAGATCAGCCAGACGCCCGCGATGACCAGGGCGAAGGGCCAGAGATCGAAGACCCAGTCGAGCCGGATGTCGAAATACCGGTCGGTCACCGCGAAAAGGCCGATCAGTGTGAGCAGGACGCCCGCCACCAGACCGCCCTGACCGGCTCGCGGATGGGCCGGCAGATCGAGCAGCCCAAGATCCTGGGCGTAGCCATAGTTGATCAGCGTGGCCTGCCGGTAGGCGTCGAGCACGTTGAACACCCAGAAAAAGGCGATCGCCATGCCGAAGAGCTCGTGTCCACGAGTCGTAATTACGATCAGGCTCGCGATCACGAGGAAGAAGGTGATCCCCCTCAGATAGAGGCCGTTGTAAATGTTGCCCATGCCCGGCATGATCGAGAGCAGGGCGGCCAGGGCGGGATTCTTGCGCAAGAAAAGCGGCGGCGCCGCGGCCGCCGCAGGTGCGGGAGCCGGGGCCGGCATCGAGGTTTCGGGCTCCGTGGAGCCGGAGTGGGTCTGCCAGTTCTCTGCGGGGTTCATCGCGATCTCCTAGAGGAGCCGCCGGCGTCGCGCCGCGGGTCCGGGTTGGTGAAGGTGTTGGGTAAGGCTTTGAACAGACGGGTCGAGCGGGACGACAGGCCGGAGAGGCCGGCCTGAGCTTGTTGGACTGACTTCGCCGCGGACTCGCGCGCAACGCCCCAGGCAGTGTCCCAGGCCATGCCGGCGGCGAGCCACAGCCGGCCGAGCGCCTCATGGCCCTCCGCAGCGGCGTCCGAAACCAGTGGGTCGACCTCCTGGTGGGCGAGGCGCAGCGCCTGCTGGCCGCGATCGGCGGCGCCCGCGAGGAGCGGCCCGAACAACAGCGCCAGGAGGACGCTCGCGGCGATGGCGATGCGCGGGCTGCGCACCCACTCCGGAGGCGATGGCTGCGACGGCCGCGCGGGCGTCGCGATCGTCCGCAAACGGCGGGCGAGGTCATCCGGCACCGCCAGCCGCGGCACTGGGAACTTCAGCACGGCTCCTGACCCGGCCCCGGAATCGACTCCGGCCAGCTTCCGCAGGTTGCGCTTCAGGCTGGCCGGCAGTGGAAGACGGACTCCGGCGGCCCGCTCGACCGCAGCGGCGTAGGCGTCGCACTCCGCGCAGGACCGACGGTGCGGCAGGGCTGCGCCCGGAGTGAAGCGGACGCGGAAGCGGCGGCAGGCCCAGCTCAGCATGGCTCCGCCTCCAGCGCCGGCAGGACGGCAGTAGCGGCCACACCGAGTCGGGAAGTGACACGACCGGCAAGCTCCAGCCGGGCGCGGTGAAGCCGCGACTTGATCGTGCCCACTGGCACGTCCAGGTAGGCCGCGGTCTCGGCCAGGCTCCAGCCCTGGAGGTCGCGCAGCAGCACCACCTCGGCGGCGTCCTCCGGCATCTCCTCGAGCGCCTGATAGACGGCCCGGAGCTGCTGGCGCCGCAGCGCCGCAGTCTGCGGGTCCTCGCCGCCGGCGGGCAGCGCCGCCAGCACCTCTTCGGACACGGCGGAGGTCCGTCGCTCCCGGCGGGCGCAGCGGTAATGGTCGATGCACAGGTTGCGCGAGAGGCGGAGCGCCCAGGCGGCGAGCGGCACGTCGCCCCGGTACTGGCGGAGGTTCTGATAGAGGCGCAGGCAGATCTCCTGGGTGAGATCCTCCGCGTCCTCCCCGGCGCCCGCGAAGTGGACGGCCAGGTTGTAGAAGCGCTCGCCGTATTGAGCGAGCAGCTCGTCCCAGGCATCCGCACGCCCGGCGGCGGCCCGGCGGGCGAGCAACAGATCGGGCGATGGGGCGGGCGCGTTCATGTCTCTCCTCTATCCCAAGACGAAGACGAGAGGAAAAAGGTTCGCGCGGGTAGCTCACGGACGCGGCAAAAGGCTAAACTACCCCAGCTCAAGTCGACAGCTCGGCCAGGCTTTCCCCAACACTCTTGGAGCACAGAACGAGCCTATGCACATCTACCCCCGGGAAGTCATCGCCATCATCCTCCTTATCGCGGGCCTGATCTACTTCCGCCGCAAGAACGCTCCGCCGACGACCCGCGATCCGGTCACCGGCCGCAAAATGGCGGTGAAGGTGGACCAGACGCCGGAAGAGGCCTACATGGATCTGCGCCGGCAGGCGATCGAGACCGATTCCAAGCGGCTGGCCCTGCCCGGCGAGCGCAAGCCCGAGGAGGTCTTCGGCGTCGTGATGGAGATGGGCATCTCGAGCTCGGTGGTAACGCTCGCCTGCTTCGGCGACGGCGACGCCCGGGTCTACTACAAGACGGGCGGCGGGATGATCGGCGGCATCAGCCACGAGAACGTCCGCGCGGCCGCCAAGGATCTCGTCGCCCGAGCCCAGAAGGCCCAGGGCCGCATGATCAAGACCGCCACCTATCCCCTTCCTGCCGACGACAGGGTCCGCTTCTACGTGTTGACCGGGCGCGGAGCCCTCACCACCGAGACCAGCCGGCAGGCCCTGGGCGAGCGCCAGGGCGAGCTCTCCGCACTATTCTCCAGCGGCCAGGAGGTCGTGGCGCAGATGCGGCTGGTCGAGGAGCAGAGAACGAAAAACACCTTCGCGCCGCCGCCGATGCCGCCGCAGGAGGAGCCGGAGCCGATGGTGCAGGAGAAGAAGCCGAAGATCCCGTTCTCGCCGCCGCCCATGCCGCCCCCGGACGACCCGGAGGGCACACCTCCAGTAGGCGCCTGAAGGAATCTGAAGGAAAGGGGCGTCGGAGCCCGTTCAGCCGCCCAGCTCGACCGAGCGGACGAACGCCGGCTCGCCGGCCGCGAGGTCGAGCCGCGCCTCCTCCGGAGTGCCGAACACTCGTGCGCGATCGTCGTCGAACTCGCCCTCCCAGCGGGCGATGACGCACGTCGCCAGGCAGTTGCCGACGACGTTGACGCAGGTGCGGCCCATGTCCATCAGCTCGTCGACGCCGAAGATGACGGCGACGCCGATGGGGCCGAGATTGCCCGGCAGGAAGGTGCCGAGCGTCGCCAGCAGAATCACCAGCGACGCGCGCGGCACCGCGGCGATCCCCTTGGAGGTGACCATCAGCGTCAGCATCATGATGAGCTGGTGGCTGAAGTCCATGTGAATCCCCGTCGTCCCTTCGGCGGCCTGCGCCACGAAGACCGCGGCGAGGGTGAGATAGAGCGACGTGCCGTCGAGATTGAAGCTGTAGCCGGTCGGCATCACGAAGCCGACGATGCGCGGCGGCACGCCCAGGCGTTCCATGGCTTCCATCGCCTTCGGTAGAGCCGACTCGCTGCTGGTGGTGGCGAAGGCGATGGTCGCCGGCTCGCGCACCGCGCGCAAAAACTGGCGGATGGGCACGCGCGCCAACACCGCCACCACGCCCAACACGAAGACGATGAAGACGATGAGCGCGATATAAAGCGAGCCGATCAGCTTGCCCAGGTTGAGCAGCACGCCCAGGCCCTGCGTCGCGATGGTGTGCGCCATCGCGGCGCCGACGCCGATAGGGGCGAACATCATCACGTAGCTGGTGAACCGGAACATGATCTGCGACAGGCTTTCCATCGCCCGCAGGATGGGCGTTCCCTTCTCGCCGATGGCCGCCACCGCCAAGGCGAAGATCACCGCGAAGGCGACGATCTGCAACACGTCGCCGCGCACCATGGCGTCAATGATGCTGGAGGGAAAGATGTGCACGATCGTCTCGACGATCGTCCGCGGATGGTTCTCGCCGATCTTCTGCACCGTCTCCAGGCTCGGCGCCACGAGCTTGACGCCGACGCCGGGCTTCGTCAGGTTGACCACGGCGAGGCCGATGAACAGCGCGACCGTGGTCACCACCTCGAAGTAGAGGAGCGCCTTGGCGCCCATCCGCCCGACCTTCTTCAGATCGCCGCCGCCCGCGATCCCGACGACCAGCGTCGAGAAGACCAGCGGCGCGATGATGGACTTGATCAGATTGAGGAAGATGTCCCGCAGGAAGAAGACCTTGATGCCCCAATCCGGCCGGATCCAACCCAGGAATCCGCCCAGCACCAAACCGACCAGGATCCAGGTGGTCAGCGACAGGCGGTACCAGGGCTTGCGCGATGGATTGAGGCTGGACTCGATCACGGTTGTCCCCTCGAGGTCAGGAAGCGTTTCGGGCGGGACTCTACCAGGATCAACCCGGCCGCGCGACACTCAGCGCCGCCGTGGCCACGTCGTGCACCGGCGTCTCGACGCCGGCCAGCCGGCCGAAGCGGGAGACGGCGCCGCTCAGGTCGTCGAGCTCCGTCAGTCCGCCGGACTCCAGGTCCAGCAGAAAGCTCGGGCGCATCCCGTCGGGAGCGGACTCGATGAAGCCGAGGATCTTCAATTCCACGTCCTCCGGCAACGCCACGCCGCGGGCGCGGGCCACGGCGACCACCTCGCGCAGCGCCCGCGCGATCAGCAGGTGTCCCAGCGGTGCATTGCGCACCGGGCCGATGGGCGAGCGGGCCAGCCCGCAGGCGGCGGACATGGTGGTGATGAAGGCGAGCTTGCGCCACAGATCCACGGTGATATCGGCGGACGCCCGAGCCTCTGCGCCGGCCTCGCGAAACGCGGCGGCGATCCGCTCCGTCCTTTCGGAAAGGCCGCCGGCCCTTTCCCCCGCCACCACCCGCTGAAAGGGGCTCCGGCGCTCGACGACACCCGGCCCAATCCGGGCGGCGCTGATCTCCGCGAGCCCGCCAAGCATCCTGTCGCCGGGCACGCCTTGCGCGACGAGACGGTCGGCGGCTTCCACCCCGTTGAGCAGCGGCAGGATCACCGCCCCCCGCTCTGCCAAAAGCCGGGCCGCCGGCACGATCTCCGGCAGCGAATAACTCTTGACCGCCACCACCGCCAGCTCGACCTCGCCGATCTCCTGCGGATCGTCGGTAGCCGTGACCTCCGCGATGAACGTCCCCTCCGGCGTACGAACCTCGAGGCCTCGCTCCCGGATCGCCGCGAGATGAGCGCCGCGAGCGAGCAGAGTCACCGAATGCCCCGCTCGCGCCAGGCTGCCGCCGAAGTAACCACCCACGCCGCCGGCTCCGAGGATTGCGATATTCATGGCGAGCCCCTGAAGTCCTTGTTGTCCTTTATGTCCTTGCCGCCACCCGCCCGCCACGCCAAGCCGCGAACATCCAAATCAACCCGCTGGCTGCAAACGCAAAAGGCAGAATGAGCATGGCGCGGCTGAGCGACGTCGCGTCCGAGACGGCGCCGATCAGCGGCGGCGAGGGAACATCGCCCAAGAGATGAATACCGAGAATCGACAGCGCGACGGCCGTGGCCCGGCGGTGCGGCTCGACCACGTTGATGATCGCCGAGTTGATCGGCCCCGTGGACATGAAGATCAGCACCTCCGCGATCACGATGGCCGTCATGTAGACCGTCCGGTCCTTGGCGGTGAAGGCCACCCAGGCGAAGGGCACTGCAGCGAGCGTGCTGATTCCGGAAACCCACAGGTAGGACTCGCGGAAGCGTCGCAGCAGCCGGTCGCCCAGCCAGCCGCCCACGAAGGTGCCGACGAAACCCGTAATCACGACGATGGCGCCGAACTGGATCGTGGCATCGGTCCGTGCCAGGCCGCGCTCGCGTTCGAGGAAGGCCGGAGTCCAGAAGGCGAGGGCGCCGAGGGCGAAGGTGTAGGCGGCATAGCCGAGCACCGTCAGCGTGTAGGGCACATTGCGCAGCAGCCCGAGATAGGCGGCGACGGCCTGCCGGCCGAGCCCCACGGTGGCGTGCCCGGCGACCGGCGCGATGCTGTCCATGGCGCCGCGCGGCGGATCGAGGAGGCGCGAGGTCATCCAGGCGAGCACGAGGCCGGGCACGCCGGCCACGAAGAACGCCACCCGCCAGCCGTAGTAGTGGTCCACGAGACCGCCCAGCATGTAGCCGGCGGCCGAGCCGATGGGAATGGCGGCCGAGAAGACGGCGAAGACCCGGCCGCGCTTCTCCACAGGAAAGTAGTCCGCGAGCAAGGCCGGCGACACCGTGCCATAGGCCGCCTCGCCGACTCCCACCGAGGAGCGCGCGATGAACAGCGTCGCAAAGTTGACCGCGAAGCCCCCCAGGGCCGTCGCAAGGCTCCAGATCGCAATGCCGATCGACATGAGCCGCGGCCGGTTGCCGCGATCCCCCAGCGTGCCGAAGACGGGCGACGTCAGCATGTAGACCAGGATGAAGCCGGTGGCGAGAGCCCCGAGCTGAGTGTCCGAGAGGTGAAGCTCCGACTTCTTCAGGCTCTCGACGACCGAGGAGAGCACGAAGCGGTCCAGATAGTTGAAGAGGTTGACCAGCGTCAGGACAAAAAGTCCCCATCGGGCCACACGGACCGGGTCGGACGGGCGGGAAGGCGCGGGCATGATCGTGGTCGCGTAAGTTGTCAGGAGGACTCTAAACGCGTGGCGGGCTGGCGTCAAACGGCGGGTTCTCCAAGACGACCCAGATGCGGGACCCTGCGTTGCCTACGGTGTCCCGCTTGTATATGTAGATATGACCCACTCTCTCTGCTGCTCGCCTTTCCTCACCGGCCTTCTAAAGCATTGACGAGACTAGGGGACTCTATTATGCTGCCCAGCATCCGAGAAGTCACAAATTGGTAATAGGTCGAAGGATATTTGGGCCAGAACTGAAGCAGCGCGCCGGAGCGAAAGGCTCAGGCCAGACAAATATACGGGCTCATGAGGCATTACTCAGGATATGTCGATCTTGTTTAAAAGGAGATTTTTCCGTGATTGACTGCCCCGACTGTAGGCGAGAAATCTCCTTCTATGCTCCAGTCTGTCCCTATTGCGGATACAGTAAGGCAAGATATGAAGAGATCCAAACCGCAAACTCCACAAGTTCTTATGATACCCCTTCAGAGCCTGTCCACAAGGGTTCTTGCCTAACTACTTGCGCAGGTGTCGCGCTTGCCGTTCTGGGTATCTTCGTCTGGGTCCATGGTAGCACTGCGTTGGTGTTCTGGGTTTTAGTCACAATCGGTTTTTACCTTGCACTTCCCGTTGCCCTCATAGTGGGAGGAGACCTTGTCAACGCAGCGGCATGGTTCTTCTACTCTATTGCCGGCTTCTTTGTTGCACCTTTCCTTGGCATGCCTGAAGAATTATCAAGCGTAGCAATTTCTCTAAACATTGTTAGCTTTGTTGCACTGCTCGTTATAGATTCGGCAAAGAAGAAGGCCGAGAAGAGAAAGGCTGAAGAAAATAGATAGGATCCCTCAAGTGCTTCGCCAAGCAGACGCGTATCATGGTAGTTGACTTGACTGCCTCGTGAGGAGTACCGAACAATGATTACCGACGAAGAGCTCAAGGCGCAAGGAGTCCGTGCCCTGATTGCGGCACTCGGGGACGTGGAGGCGGAAAGGTTTGTGAGCCTATTGACCAGGGCGCCCTTTGACTATACGAAATGGCAAGCAACCCTGAGGCCGGACGTAGGAGTTGAAGAATTTAGCTGCGAAGCCATGCGGCTGCGGAGTGCTTCTGATCCAGCCAAGTAAAGGCTTGGCTTGGCCTGGATATGGCCCTCACGCCCTTAAACCTTCTCCACTCTGACATCGTGCGCGTATTGGGCGAGGGCCTCGAGATCGCCAGGATCCGAAGTAAGCACCACCCCGCCCGGTTCTGCCAAGGCGACGACAAGCGCATCAACCGCCGAACCTCGCCGTGCCTGCCTCCGCAACAGAGCAGCTCGCCGTGCCAGCGGTTCGGTAACCTCCTCCACGAGGTCACACGTCTTGAGAAATCTGTTCGCGAGAACGTCGCGGCCAGGATGGCCCTGCAAACATTCCACGAGTACCACAGAGGGAACCAGGGGCGGCCATAGATCCTCTTCGCGAAACGCCAGGATCAGCGTTGCCGACTGCTGCGACCTCTCGGACAGACGGGTGACTGCTCCAGAATCGAGAACGAAGGTCAGCCCACTTGGCGGGTCGGCCGGCGCGCAAGCCGCTGCGCGACTGCCGTGGCGCGCGTTCGCTGGGCGGCAGTGGGTGGCCCAACCTCGGCGACAAGGTCGGCAACGTAGCGGTCGGTTTCGGCGAGCAAGTCCAGCCGGCGAAGCTCTGCGCGTACAGCCTTCTGAAGCAGCTCCGAGGCCGGTAGACCACGGGCCTTGACCTGTTCGAACAAACTGTCGGGGAGGTAAACTTGCATGCGCGCCATACGCCTAAGTATACACACTCGCCGCCCACATGGAAGCCGGCTCCTTGCGCACACCCTACTTCAGCAGGCCCTCGCCGTCAGCCCGACAGGGCGACGTTCCCGTCCCCGGGCGGTTCGTGTCGTACCGGGCCCGCCACCGCACCCGGGATGATAACAGTGCCATCCGCCCCCAATCCCGTCCCAGTCCCGATCCGCGCGGCCCGTCCGTATGCGCGTTGCGGTCGGGGAGCAGATTGGCATAGGATTGCGGAAACTAGGAGGCGAGAGCCCGGATAAAACGCCCTCATGCACTGGTACACGTAATAGGTACAGATGACTTTCTTCTGAAGAAGCTCGCCAAGAAGACTCGTATCATGGCAGTCGACCCCACTGCCTACGTGAGGAATACCGAACAATGATCACAGACGAAGAGCTTAAGGTGCGAGGAATCCGTGCACTGATTGAGGCACTCGGAGATGTGGAGGCGGAAAGGTTTGTGAGCTTGTTGACCAGGGCGCCCTTTGATTATACGAAATGGCAGGCGACCCTGTGGCCGGACGTGGGAGTTGAAGAATTGAGCCGCGAAGCGATGCGACTGCGGCGTGCTTCTGACCAAGCGAAGTAAACGTAGGCCCCGTACACAAGCTTTCGCCTGCGCCACAGCCGGAGTCTTGAAGTGGCAGCGACGCCCCAGGATCTGGGGCGTCCTCACCGCTTTACCGTCCTACGAGCCCTTCTTGGCGCTCTTCTTGGCGGGCGGGGCCTTCTCCGCCTTGACCTCGACGGAGGTGGCGGTCATCCGGTATTCGATGGTGACCTTGGCGCCGACCTTGAGGTCGCCGGTGATCTTCGTCGAGGCATCGCGCGCGATCTCCCAACGGTCGTTCCCCTTTTTCACCACGATCATGTCGCTGGTGAGCTCGAGCACCGGGCCCGTCACCTGATAGGTCTTAGGCGCCGCCGCCAAGGCCGGCAGAGCCAGCAGGATCGCCAACGTCGAAGCGAGAATCGACTTCTTGAGCATAAAAATCTCCTTTAGTGGTGCTATGGCCCAGGATTATGACTCGGGGCCAGCCGAAGCTCAAGCGGGCTCGCTCCAGAGTAGCGGCCCGGCCCTTTTTCTTGTAGAACGTGTTCCGGGGGCTCGATCGCCGCTTCCCCGGGAGGACTTGCATGAACGTTCGCCGCCTCATCTCCAGTCTCGCCGTCTTTCTCGGTCTGGCCGCCCTCGCCGGCACGGCCACCGCGGCCCTCGGCGCCGTGCCTCCAGAGGCCTACTCTGGGTTGCGCTGGCGCCTCGCCGGTCCGCTGCGGGGCGGCTGGGCAACGTCCGCGGTAGGCGTTCCGGGCAAGCCGGATACCTTCTACATGGGCACGGCAGACGGCGGCGTATGGACGACGGACGACGCCGGGCGCATCTGGAGCTCGCTCTTCGATCACGAAGGCGCGGCTTCGGTGGGGGCGCTCGCCTTGGCGCCCAGCGATCCGGCGGTCCTCTATGTGGGCACCGGCCAGGTCTCCGCCCGCTGGGACATCACCTCCGGCAACGGCATCTACCGCACCGGCGACGGCGGCAGGACGTGGGAGCACCGGGGGCTCGCCGACAGCTACCACATCGGCAGACTGTGGATCGATCCCCGGAACGCCGACGTGGTGCTCGCCGCCGCCCAAGGCCATCTTTTCGGTCCCAATGCCGAGCGCGGCGTCTTCCGCACCGCCGACGGCGGCAAGACGTGGAGCAAGGTGCTCTTCGTGGACGAGAACACGGGCGCCGTGGACCTCTCGGGCGACCCGGCGGCTCCCGACGTCCTCTTCGTTTCCACCTGGCAGGTGCGGGGCCACCCCTGGCTCTCGTACTTCCACCCCGAGATCGGCCCCGGAAGCGGCCTCTTCAAGTCGCTGGACGCCGGCAAGACCTGGACGCGCCTCACCGGCCACGGACTGCCCGCCGGCCCCCTGGGCCGCATCGGCCTTGCCGTGGCTCCCGGCAGCCGAGGAAACAAGATTTACGCCACGATCGACGCGAACGGTGCGGACTCGGGCATCTACCGCTCGGACGACGGCGGCGGCTCCTGGCAGCGGGTCAACGCCAATGGGGGCTTCGCGAGCGCCTACTTCGCGAGCATCACCGTCGATCCCCACAATGCGGACACGATCTACGCCATGGGGCAGTCCATCCAGCGCTCGACGGACGGCGGCAAGACGTTCGCGTTCTTCCGCGGCGCTCCGGGCGGCGACGACTACCATTTTCTCTGGATCAGTCCGGATCATCCCGAACGGATGATCACGGCGAGCGATCAGGGAGCGGTGGTGACGATCAACGGCGGCGCGAGTTGGAGCAGTTGGTACAACCAACCGACGGGGCAGTTCTACCACGTGGCCACCGACGACCGTTTTCCCTATTGGATCTACAGCGGCCAGCAGGACAGCGGCACGGTGGGAGTGGCGAGCCGCAGCGACTACGGCCAGCTCACGTTCCGCGACTGGCACCCGGTGGGCGGCGACGAGCGCGACTACGACATCCCCTTTCCTGGCAATCCCGACCAAGTCTACGGCAGCGGCCTCGGCGGGCGCCTGTCGCGCTGGGACGCGAAGACGGGACAGGTGCAGAACGTGGCGCCCTGGCCGGTTTCGAGCTACGGCGCGCGGCCGACCACGGTGACCTATCGCACCACCTGGATCACGCCCATCGCCATCTCGCTCCAGCCGCCGCACGCGATCTATCTCGGTGCGCAGGTGCTCTTTCGCTCCGTCGACGGCGGCCAGCGCTGGGAGACGGTGAGCCCGGATCTGACCGGCGCCGCCCCTGCGCCCCTGCCCGCCGACTGCTCCACCGACGTGCCGGTGACGAGGGCCCGGGCCTGCGGCTACAGCGTCATCGCGACCATCGCGCCGTCGCCCCTGGAGAAGGATCTCGTCTGGGTGGGGACGGACGCCGGGCTAATCCACGTCACCCGCGATGGCGGCAAGAGCTGGCAGAACGTCACACCCCCCGGCCTGCCCGATTGGAGCCGCGTGGCCCAGATCGACGCCTCGGCGACCTCGCCCGGCACCGCCTACGCCGCCGTCGACCGCCATCGGATGGATGATTTTCATCCCTATGTCTTCGTCACGCACGACTTCGGCAAAACCTGGCGCGCCGCGACGGCCGGCCTCGACGACGCCGTGGGTGTCGTGCGGCAGGACCCGGTCAATCCCAAGCTGCTGTTCGCCGGCACGCGGCGCGGCGCCTTCGTCTCCTTCGACGACGGCGAGAGCTGGCAGCCGCTGCAGCTCAACCTGCCGACCAGCGGCGTCAACGATCTCACCATCCACGGCAACGATCTGATCGCCGCCACCGAAGGGCGATCGCTCTGGGTGCTCGACGACTTCTCGCCGCTCCGTCATCTGAATGATCAGGTTCTGGCGGCGGGTGCCGCGCTCTTGCCGCCGGCTGCCGCCTGGCGCCTGAACAACAATCAGAACCGCGACACGCCGCTGCCGCTCGACGAGCCGCGGGCGCTCAATCCGCCTGAAGGCACGGCGATCGACTACTGGCTCGCGGCGGCGCCCAAAGGCCCGGTGACGCTGGAGATCGTGGATGGCGGCGGCCAGATGGTCCGCCGCTTCCGCAGCGACGAGACGCCCGTGCGGCCGGAGGCCCGGCAATACTTCGTCGACGCCTGGCTGCAACCGCCAGCGGCGCTACCCGCCCGGGCCGGCCACAACCGCTTCGTCTGGGATCTTCGCTATCCGCGGCCACGGGTGCTGGAGTACGACTTTTCGATCGCCGCCGTCCCTGGCACGGACACCCACGAAGTGCCGCAGGGAATGTTCGTTCTGCCGGGACAATACGAGGTTCGTTTGACGGTCGACGGCCGCACCTCCAGCCAGCCCTTGACGGTCGCGATGGACCCGCGGGTTCAAACCTCGACGGCCGATCTCTTAGCGCAACGCGAGTTGTACGGTAAGGTCTCCCAGGCTCTCGAGA
Source organism: Thermoanaerobaculia bacterium (assembly GCA_035996875.1). Classification (GTDB taxonomy): domain Bacteria; phylum Acidobacteriota; class Thermoanaerobaculia; order Multivoradales; family UBA5704; genus DATARR01. The sequence continues at coordinate 8,990 of DASYJD010000065.1, read as the reverse complement.
GTGCGACGGATGCCCAGGAGGAGCTCCAGGCCGTGACCGATCGGCTGAAAAAGCTCGACGGCGAGCTCGCCTCGCGCCCCAAGGCCGGCGCGCTTCGGGACGCTGCCAAGCAGCTCGCGGACAAGATCAAGAGCTTCCGGGGCCGCCGAGGGGACACTCTGGATGCGGCCGCCGGAGTCCTCAACGCTCTGGCGATCGACCTCGAGAGCGCCGACCGCGCTCCGACCGAGCCGCAGAGGGAAGTCTTCGAGACCTACCGCAAGCGCCTGGACCCGGCGCTCGCGAAATGGCAGGCGCTCGCGGCCGGACCGCTGCGCGACCTGGACCAGAAAGCTCGCGCGGCCGGCCTGGCGCCGGTCGTACCCTGACCTGTCAAGAGAATCGCACTGCTTCAAGGAGAAACGATGAAGTTTTCTTTCCGCCGTCACCGAAACCTTTTCGCAGCCGCTCTGCTGTTGCTGCCGGCTTCCCCGAAGACCAGCACGCCGGCTCCGGCAGGCAAGTTCGAGGCCCGGGTGCTGATCACCGCGGAGCCTGAAAAGGTGCTCCATTCCGCCAAGGGGGCGACAGCCCAGCCTGCAACTACTGTGGCGCGAGGCCGTCTCCTGGTTGGATTCATTTTCTTCAAGGACTGCAAAGCGGACAAGAAAGGCAACTGCAACGTCGACGTGGACGTGCAGGGATTGATCCCCGGCGGCGCGGCGTTCATCAACCAGAAGGGCACCGACCTCTGGCGCAACAAGCAGGCGCCCCATGCCGGATTCGTCCAGCTCGGCGGTTCCAACGTCAAGATTCAGACCGAGCTCAAAGACCCCGCCGGCACCTACCGGCTCATTGCCGTGGCGCACGACCGCAACAGTGGGGCCCAGTCCCGCGCCGAAGCGTCCTTCGAGGTGAAGTAAATCCCTGGGAGCGCCGGCGTCCCGCCGGCCTACTTACTCGACTACCCTGCTTGTATCGAGTAAGAGGCTGGCACTCCCGAGGGAAAGGCCTACTGGTCCTTCACGCAGGTCGACGCCGTGCAGGTCGTGTCGCCACAGGACACGAGGTAGCAGCTCTGGATGCACGACGGATTCCCAATGATGGCGACGCCGCCTCCCCCTTGCACATCCAGGCGTTGCACGGTCTCGCGGCTGAGGCTCAGCTTCCGGACGGTCTTCTTCATAGGTCTCTCCTTCCCCAGGTTCGTGGTGGCCGGATCTTAGCGCAGTTCCGCCAAGCGCTTCAGCGACCAATTCGCTAGACTTCTTCCATGCCACGCCTCGCCGTCGCTCTCGTCTGGCTCTATCAGGGCCTGTGGTGCAAGCTGCTGGGACGCTGCCCGGGACATCGGGCGATCGTACAGGCGGTGCCGGGGTTGTCGGGTGCGGCCGGCATGGTCGTGCTCGCGGGCTTGGGAACGATCGAGGCCGGGCTCGCCGTCTGGGTGCTTTCGGGGTGGCGGCCCCGGTGGGCAGCGGCGGTACAGACGCTGCTGCTGGTGGGAATGAATGGCGGCGGGCTGCTCTGGGGACGCGAGCACATCGCCGATCCGGGCGCCATGATCACGCAGAACCTCGCCTTCCTCACCCTGGTCTGGCTGGTGGCGGGACGGGCGGCCGATCGCAGGGATCGCGTTGAAGGAGAGACCACGCCCTGGAGCCGCGGCCGGCTCGACGGCCGGTCCGGCCCGCCTCAACTTCTTTTCAGCCGCATGCACGAGGATTGGCGAGTCGAGGCCGAGGTCTTCCGGCCGGGCGGACGGATCTTCTGCATCGCCTCCTCCGGCGATACCGCCATGGCGCTCGCCCGCCGCGGTTTTCACGTCACCGCTGTCGATATCAATCCGGCGCAGATCGAATATGCGCGAGCCCGTGCGGCGGGCGCGCTACCCGGGCCCGGCGTCGTCGACCGGCAGCAGGCCATAGCACGGCGGCTTCTGCCCTGGCTCGGGCTGCGCACGCGCGATCTTCGCGAGTTCTTGCTCCTCAGCTTGCCCGCCGAGCAGACGGCGTTCTGGCGCCGGCGGCTCGACAATCTCCGGCTGCGAGGGCTCCTGCGCATCGGTCTGCACAAGGCCCTGCTGCGGTTTGCGCACGACCGCAGCTTCGTCAGCTTCGTCCCGCCGCGCTTCGACCTAGTGATCCTCAGCCGCCTGGAACGCACCTGGGCGAACCATTCCAATCGGGAAAATCCTTACGTGTGGCGGCTGCTGCTGGGTGAAGACCCGCCGGCACAAGAGCCGGACGCGACAGGCACTGAAGCGCCCACCGAGGTCGAATTCCTCTGCGCCGACGCGGCCGAGTACCTGGCGAGCGGCCCGCCTGGGCGCTTCGACGGCTTCACGCTTTCGAACGTCCTGGATGCCGCTCCGCCGGCCTACGGCGAGCGCCTCCTCGCCGCCGTGCGGCTCGCCGCCGCGCCGGGCGCCATGATGGTGCTGCGCAGCTTCGCCGAGCCGCGCGACGCTCAGCAAGCCGCGTGGGCGGCTCGCGACCGCTCGCCGCTCTGGGGCTCGATCGAGGTGACAGAGGTCGAGCGGGCGGGGACGACGACGCTTCCAGGATAGACTACGGAGCGGATGCTCCATCTCCTCAGGCGACACCCGTTGCCGGTTCGTGCCTTCTTTCGGCACTGCCTCGTGCTTACCTACGCCTTCCCGGAGCGGGTACTGCTGCCTCTGCTGCCGCCGGGCTTGACGCTCGACACCTACCATGGCCTCGGGTTTCTCGCCATCGCCATGGTGCAGACGGAAGGGCTGCGGCCGGTGGGAGTGCCGGCGGCGTTGGGACAGGACTTCTTTCTCACTGGCTACCGCATCTTTTCGCGATTCAGAACGGCAGCCGGAAAGTCGTTGCGCGGTCTGCGCATCCTGCGCAGCGATACAGACCGCGAGCTGATGGTGCTCGCCGGCAACGCGCTCACCCATTATCACTACGTCAAGTGCGACGCGCAAATCCACGAGCAGGGCGGCAGCCTGGAGGTGCGCATCCAGACTGGCGGCGAGGCGGATCTGCACGTGATCGCGGATCTCGCCGGCAAGCCCGCTCCGCTGCCCGCGGGTACCCCTTTTCCGAATCTTCAGGACGCACGGAAATTCGCGGGGCCACTCCCCTTCACTTTCGATTACGAAAAAGAAACTCATTCGATCGTGCGCATTCAGGGTGTTCGGCGGCAGTGGAACCCGGAGCCGGTCGCCGTCGACGTGCGCGAGTGCACCTTCCTCGCGCGCCCGCCGTTCGACCAGGAACGTCCGGTGCTCGCCAGCGCCTTCCATCTGCAAGCCGTGCCCTATCGCTGGGAACGGGGAATCTGCGAGCCGCTGCCGGGAGGGCTGGAATCGTGAACGCCGTCGCCGCACCGCTGGGCCGTTACCACGGCATGCTCCAGATTCTTCGCTACAACCGGCCGATGTTCGCGAAGACCGGTGCCGCTGCGCTGGCGGCGATCCTCGCCGTGGCTATCCTTCCGATTCCCCGGCCGCTCGCCGTCCTCGTGCTGGTGGGCGTCGCGGCCGGCCTGCTCTGGTCGGTCTCTTCGCTTCTCGTCTCCCACTGGATCTACGACCTGTCACCGCTCGGCCGCTGGGACTGGCTCGCCCGCCTGCTGCCCGCGCCGCCGCAACACTGGGCGAGCCTTCACGCCGGCCTCGACGAAACCTTCGGCGCGTTGAAGCGGGTTTTCCCCACGGCTTCGGCGGGGGGCGGCATAGTTCTGGACTTTTTCGATGCGGCAGAGATGACCGAGCCGTCGATCGTCCGGGCGCGGCAACTATCGCTTGATCAAACCGCCACGCCGGCTGATTTCCGCGCACTGCCGCTCGCCAGCGGCTCGCAGGACGCGATCTTTCTCATCTTCGCCGCCCACGAGTTGCGCCGGCCGGAGGCGCGCCAGCGCTTCTTCCTGGAGATTGCCCGCGCGCTCGCTCCCGGCGGCCGGGCGGTGCTCGTCGAACATGTGCGGGACGGATGGAACTTCCTCGCCTTCGGGCCGGGGTTCCTCCACTTCCTCCCGCGCCGCGAGTGGCTGCGCCTCGCCGCGGCCGCGGACCTCGCCGTGCGGGAGGACTTCCGCATCACCCCGTTCGTCGCCGTCCTGGTGCTGGAGAAAAGCTGATGAGTCTCGAGCTGAACCTTCGCATCGCCGGAGCCTTGCTGATCGTGCTCGCAGCGGCCCACGTGTTTTTCCCGAGGCAGCTCGGCTGGAAAGAGGATTTGGCCAAGCTGACGCTGCTCAACCGTCAGGTTTTCCTCGTGCACGTCGGCTTCATCATGTTGATCCTGGTCCTCTTCGGCGTGCTGGCCCTCGGCTTCACCGCCGATCTGGTGGCTCCCTCGCGGCTGGCGGCGGCGGTGCTCGGCGGGCTGACCCTGTTCTGGGGATTGCGACTGATCACCCAACAATTCATCTACGACCGCACCCTCTGGCGAGGCAACCGCCGCAACACCATCCTCCACATTCTCGCCTCGCTGCTCTGGATCTACCTGACCGCCGTCTTCGGCTGGGGTTGGTGGCGGCAGATGGCGGCTTCCATCAGCGCGGGCCGGACTTAGGCGACAACATGGACCCAGAGACAAAGCTGCCCACTAAGAGTGGCCCTCTCATGCGGACGGCCCGCTACACCTCGGAGGACGTGCACAAAGCGTTGTTCGAGACCGCGCCCGAACCCCGGACTCTCGAAGAGCTGAAGTCAGGAATTCGGCAGTACATAAAGACCCGCCACGCGGACCGCTAACCTACTCGTACCGCAGCGCGTCGATCGGGTCCAGCCGCGACGCCTTGCGGGCCGGGTAGAAGCCGAAGAAGACTCCGATGGCGGCGGCGAAGCCGAAGGCGATAGCGACGGAGCCGGTGCTCACCTCTGTCGGCATGCCGGCAAAACGGGTTACGAGGTAGGGAGCCAGGAGACCCAGGCCCACGCCGATGGCGCCGCCGACGACCGAGAGGGCGATCGCCTCGAGCAGGAACTGAAGGAGTACGTGCCGGCCCTTGGCACCAATCGCCAGACGGATGCCGATCTCTCGCGTGCGCTCGGTCACCGACACCAGCATGATATTCATGATGCCAATGCCGCCCACCAACAAAGAGATCGCCGCCGCCGAGCCGAGCAGGATCGACAGCGTCTTCGAGGTCTGTTCCGAAGTGTTGGCGATCTCTTCTTGCGAACGCATGGTGAAATCGCTGTCCTGACCGGGCGGAATGCGGTGGCGCTGGCGCAACAGGGCGTCGATCTCGTTCTCTGCCTGCTTCACCTCGGGACCGGAGCGGGCCGAAAGATAGATCATGCTGATCCGCGGCGAACCCAGGAGCTGCTTCATCACCGTCGTGTACGGAGCAATGATCTGATCGTCCTGATCCTGCCCCATCATGTTGCCGCCCTTGCGCTCGAGCACACCCACCACTTTGAACGGCAGATGCTTGATACGGATCGACGATCCCACGGCACCGCCGTTCGGAAAGAGGTTCTCGGCCACGGTGGCGCCCAGGACACAGACCCGGCCCGAAGTGCGCACGTCGACGTCGGTGAAGAAATCCCCATCGGCGACGTTCCAGGCCCGAATGTTCGGCCACTCGACGCCCACGCCCCACACCTGGGTCCCCCAATTGAGCTCGCCGGCGACGATCTGCGCGTTGGTCCGCGCGCCGGGAGAGACGTAGGCGACTGACGGGCACTCGGATTTGATGGCGTCGGCGTCTTCCGGCGTGATTCGGGACTGATCGGTGAAAGTGCGCGCTCCGCCCGTCGTCGCGGCGCCGGGAAAAAGCATGATGAAGTTGGTGCCGAGCGAGTTGATCGTCGCCTGAATGGAGCTCGAAGCGCCGGTGCCCACCGCCACCATGGTGATAACGCAGCCGACGCCGATGATGATCCCCAGCATAGTGAGCAGGGACCGCATCTTGTTGCGCGAGATGGCCATCAGGCCGACCTTGGTGATGTTCCACAGGCGCAGGAGGGAAATTTTCATCGCGCTACCTCTTCGGTAACCGGAGCCAGAGTGAAGGGAAAGGCGACAACCGGCTCCGCTCCGGCGTCGACGGGCTCGCCGGGATGCGACCGGGTCTGGACGATCCGCTCGTCGCGCCAGATTACGCCGTCCCGCACGTAGACGACGCGCTTGGCGTGCGCCGCGATGTCCGGCTCGTGCGTGATGAGGACGATGGTCTTGCCGGAGTCGTTGAGCTCCTGGAAAATGGCGATGATCTCTTCCGACGTGCGCGAGTCGAGGTTGCCGGTCGGCTCGTCGGCGAGGAGGATCGCGGGCTCGGTGACCAGGGCGCGGGCGATCGCCACCCGCTGCTGCTGACCACCGGAGAGTTGGGAAGGATAATGGTCCTCGCGGCCGGCGAGGCCCACCCGCCGGAGCGCCTCGCGGGCGCGGCGGGCGCGGTCCAAGGTCGAGAGCCCCTGGTTGCTGTAGAGCAGCGGCAGCTCGACGTTCTCCGTGGCCCGGGTACGCGCCAGCAGGTTGAAACCCTGGAAGACGAAGCCGATCTTGGCGTTGCGGATCTCGGCCCGGTGGTCGCGGTCGAGGCGCGAAACGTCGATGCCGTCGAGACGGTAGGACCCCGACGTCGGCCGGTCGAGGCAGCCGACGATGTTCATCAGCGTCGACTTCCCCGAACCTGACGGCCCCATGATGGCGACGAACTCGCCACGCTCGACCGTCAGGTTGATGCCCTTCAGCGCGTGCACCTCCACCTCGCCCATGTGGTAGGTCTTCACGAGCTCGCGGATCTCGAGAACCAGCGCGTCCTTGGCCATGCTCAGAACCGGCCCCGTGCACCGCCGCGGCCGCCGCCCGCCGCACCGCCCAACGGGCCTCCCGGCGGACCGTTGCCCGCGCTGGCTTCGACCTTGATCGTCGCCACGCCGGTGACCACCAGATCGCCAAGGTTCAGCTCGCCGGACATCACGGACACCACCTGAGTGTAGTGGCCGTCGCTGACACCGGTACGGATCTTCACCGGCTTCAGCTCGGCCTTCTTGTCCGGCGAGGGACTGCTCAGCACATAGACCGTCTGCCCTTGCTGGCGGCCTCCTTTGCGCCCCCCGCCACCGGCCAAGGCGCCTCCCAGCCCTCCCCGGCCCGCGTTGGCGGCAGCGCTCTCGAAAGACGTCTGGCTCCCGGAATCTCGGCCAGCAGCGCCTGGCGTGCTCGCCCCTTCGGCGTTTGCGCCCGGCGTACCGCCTGCCGCGAGGTCACCACCACCCCGGTGATGGTGCCGTCCAGGTTCCGCGGCTCCGGGCGTCTCTCCAGGCCCTGGGCTCGTCTCGGCCTGAGCCTGTCTCGGCGTCTCGCCCGCGTCAGGCCGCGATTGATCCTGACCCTGGCTCCGACCTTGACCGCCCTGCGCCCGGCTTTGCGCCGGCGTCGGCGACTGTGCCTTCTTATCCTTATCGTCTCCGGTGGTCTCCGGCCGGAAGCGCAGCGCGGCGTTGGGCACGCGCAGCACGCCGCGGACCGTGGAGACCTCGATGGTGACGTTGGCCGTCATGCTGGGGCGCAGCTTGCCCTCGGGGTTTCCCACCTCGATGATCACCGGATAGGTGATGACGTTCTGGGTGACAGTGGCGTTCAGGCGCACCTGCGCGATCTGGCCGCGGAACTCCTGATCCGGGTAGGCGTCGACGGTGAAGCGCGCCACCTCGCCGGCTTTGATCTGTCCGATGTCGGACTGATCGACGTCGGCCTGCACCTGCATCTTGGTGAGGTCCTTGGCGATGGTGAACAGCGTGGGCGCCGAGAACGAGGCCGCCACCGTCTGGCCGATGTCGTACGCGCGGGCCACCACTTGCCCGTCGATGGGCGAGTAGATCTTGGCGTAACCAAGATTGGTCTGCGCCTGCTTGAGCGCGGCCTGCGACTGGGCGAGCCCGGCGCGCGCGCCGTCGAAGGCGGCCTTGGCGGCGTCGAGATCGGACGCGGCGATCAAGCCGGCGTCGGAGAGCCGCTTCTGGCGGTTGTACATGACCTGGGTGTTGGCTACGTCGACCTGCGACTTGGTCACGTCGGCGCGCCGCTGATCCACCGTTTGCTGAAACGGCGTGGGATCCAGCTCGGCGAGGAGCTGACCCTGCTTCACCTGGCTGTTGAAGTCGGCGTAGAGCTTGGCGATGATGCCCGAGACTTGGCTGCCGACCTGGACCGTCGTCACGGCCGAAAGCGTGCCCGTGGCGTTGACGGTCATGGTGATGTTGCCGCGGCTGACCGCCTCGGTGCGATAGTTGTCGCCGCCCCCGCCCTTGCCCCGGCGCAGGAAGAACAGGACGACCAGCACGACCGCGACGACCACGATGGCCGCGATGAGCCAGCGCCTCTGCTTGTGATTGTTTTCTAGTGGGTCCATGTCGTCCCTTAACGTGAGTATCCTATGGAGGTTTCCCGGATCGCACGCTACCCTCTCATTTTTTACAAACCTTACAAGTTAACCGCACTTGCGGCACACGTCGTCGCAGGCATGCAACCTCCCCGCCAACCGGCCGCCACTTCCTATCCCGGCAGCATAGCGCAGCCGGCGGCACCCCCGCCGGAGGCAACGGTACCGCTCCGCTCGCCGGCGAGCACTGTCCCTTCTGTAGGGCGTCTTCGGGCGCGCCGGAGGCGCCGGTCAGAACCCAACCCACCCGTCAGGAGGACCGTGCGATGAAGAAAACAACGAACCTCAAGCTCAAGCTTCACCGCGAGACCCTACGTGCTCTGGCCTCAACCGATCTCGTGGACGTCGAAGGTGCCGCCACGACCGTCCCCTGTAGCGTCAAGACCTGCTACTCGGACTGTCACCAGTTCTCCTGCCGCGGGACCTGTTGAGCCGCCCGCCGGCCCGTCGGCTCCGACCGGCCGCACGGTCGGAGCCCTCCATTACCGGGTTTAGCCGCAATACCGTTCGCTTAAGACGATATTTGGTATCCTTCTTCCGATAGGAAGGAGGCGTCATGGCACGGAAAGCAGCGACACTGCCGAAAGGTACTCGACTGACAGACTTGATCGGCTTGGGTGTGTTGACCCAGT
>DASYJD010000064.1:0-1694 GCA_035996875.1 Thermoanaerobaculia bacterium | reverse complement strand
CCGAGCAAATGGCTCTGCTCAAGCCCGAGGGGTTGCTGGGCATTCACACCAACATGCCCGCGACCGTCCCGCCCGACGTCTCCAAGGCGCTCGCCACGGGCGGTCCAGAGCCATCGGGCCTCTCGGCCGATGAGAAGAAGGCGTACGAGGTGCTGGACCACTTCTATGCGACCGGAACCGGCTACGCCGGCGAGATGGGGAACCGCCCGCAGACGCTCTATGGCGTCGCGGACTCACCCATCGGCCTGGCGGCCTGGATGATCGACCACGACGTGCGCAGCTATGAGCTCATCGCACGCGCGTTCGACGGGGACGCCGGGGGTCTTTCGCGAGACGACGTCCTCGACAACGTCACCCACTACTGGCTGACCAACACGGGGGTCTCCGCGGGTCGCCTGTACTGGGAGAGCAAGTTGGCCTTCTTCGACGTCAAGGGCGTCGAGATCCCGGTCGGCGTGAGCGTGTTCCCGGACGAGCTCTATCCAGCTCCGCAGAGCTGGGCGGAGAAGGCCTATCCGAACCTCATCCACTTCAACAACGAATTGGACGAAGGAGGTCACTTCGCCGCCTGGGAGCAGCCGCAGGCCTTCTCGGAAGAAGTTCGGGCGAGCTTCAGGTCACTTCGTTGACCGCTCTCGCGGCCTTCATTGACGCCTACGAAAGGAATTCGAATGTCTGAGAAATCCAACACCGCCGGCTCCCCGACCGTGGTGCTGGTGCACGGCGCGTTTGCCGATGCTTCGAGCTGGAACGGTGTGATCGAGCGGCTGCAGGCGAAGGGTGTGCAGGTCACGGCTCCGGCGAATCCGCTGCGCGGGATCTCGATCGACTCCGCCTATATCGCCGGTGTACTCGAGGAAACTCCAGGCCCAATCGTCGCCGTCGGTCACTCGTACGGCGGCGCGGTGATCACGAATGCCGCGAGGCAGGCGAAGAACGTCGTCGGCCTCGTCTACGTCGCGGCCTTCGCCACCGAAGAAGGCGAGCGTTTGGCCGATGCCGAAGCGGCTTCGAAGGACAGCGTCCTGAACAGTGCGCTGGTCCCTCTCCATTATCCGACGGCAAACGGTGGCGAGCCGGCCGTGGAGTTCGCGATCGATCCGGAGAAGTTCCACGACGCGTTCGCGGCCGACCTGCCCACCGAGGAGACGACGGTGATGGCCGCCACCCAGCGGCCCGTTGCCGAGCTGGCGTTCTCCGAGCCGTCGGGGGCGCCCGCCTGGAAGGACCTGCCCTCCTGGGCAGTCGTCGCCACGGGCGACAAAGCGGCCGGCGCCGACGTGATCCGTTCGGAGGCCGAGCGGGCCGGCGCGACGATCACGGAGGTCGAGGGCTCCCATGTGATCATGGTCTCGCAGCCCCAGGCGGTGGCCGACGTGATCCTGGAGGCGGTCGCCGCGGTCGGCTGACTGCACAGCCCACGACGAGTCGGTTGGAGGAAAGAGATGCTCGAAGAAACCAGCAGAGAAGGGGCGGCCGAGTTGCCGATCGAGGGTGAGCTCCCGGATCTCGGCGCCGCCAACGCATGGCTGAACTCAGAGCCGTTGACGCCGGCCGGCCTCCGCGGGAAGGTCGTGCTGGTCCAGTTCTGCACCTACTCCTGCGTCAACTGGCTCCGCACCCTTCCGTACGTCCGTGCCTGGGACGAGCGATATCGCGACGAAGGGCTCGTCGTGATCGGCGCGCACTCGCCG
>DASYJD010000063.1:0-10097 GCA_035996875.1 Thermoanaerobaculia bacterium | reverse complement strand
CCGCCCCGGGAGAGGGGTACCCCTGGGGCTTCCCCGCCTTGCTCCCTCTTCTCCCGGTGAAGGGGGTTGGGCGGGGTCGGGAGAAGAGGGCCGGGGTGATGAGGGGCTTGGGTGGGGGAACTTGCAGCAAAGTTAGCGCCTATGCCCGGTTGGGGGGAGGGCGATGGGAGAGAGGGGCTGGGGGAGTGATGGGGTCTTGGGCGGGGGAGCTGAGCCGGCAAGGTCAGCGCCTATCGCCGGCAAGGGGTTTTTACTTCACCGTGTTGGAGGCTGACCAGACGTAGCTCGGATTGCTCCCGGTGATCGCGCAGCTCTGGCCTTTCTGGCCGATCTGATACGTCCCGCTGTAGGTGGGGCACTGGCAGGTGACCGGCTCGCCGTCCTTGGTGGGCGACGTGTGGTTCGGCCCGTAGAAGCAAGGGGCGGTCATGCAGCCCGCGTAGAGCCCGGTGCATGGCGTGTTCCCGAGTTGGTAGGGACCGCTGCCGTTGGCGGGCGACATGGCGAAGCTGAAGGTCGAGATGAGGTCCGCCTTCGGCATCAGCGAGACTTTGGGCTCGTTCGGGTTCTGGTTCTTGACGGTCCGGCAGACGGGGGGCTCCTTATGCTCCTTACACCCCGGCACCTCGCCGCGCGCCCCACAATTCACAATGTTCCTGCAGTCCTTGCCATCGTGCCCGCAGAGGGCCACGGTATCGGAGTAGGCGCCATTATTCAGGATACCGTTGATGTCGACGAAGTTCGGACCCGAGGTGTAGGCCTGGCACGTGCACTTCGCACCATCGGCGTTCACCTCGCAGGGCAAGCCCTTGTCCGGAGGCCCGGAGAAGAAGCAGAGCGCATAGGTGTTGCCTTCGCAATACAACATGTTGGTCGACCTCACCGCGCCCGTCTTCGGAGCTCCCATGATGACGTCTGCCTTCGCGGGACCATACTTGGTGGTCCAGCAGTCCTCGAGCACGAAGGGATAGTTGCAGGGTTGGCCGGGTTTGCAGGACGGTGGCCTCAGGCAGGGGGTCTTTCCAGAGGCCGCGGCGGAGGCCGCCGGCTTCGCCGAGGCCTTCTGAGCGCCGCACACGGCGGGCAGCGCGATCGAGACGGCCAGACAAAGGAACGCTACAAGCTTGCACAAAACGGATCTCTTCATGTCTCTCTCCTTTTAGGGATCTCCTCGTTTCAACGAGGGAGTGGGACGGCGGCCCGATTTATCGCACCCCCTGGTCGTCCTCCTGGTCCTCGGCCACGGCCTTCTTGAAGTACCGCCCCGGCGTCGTGCCGAGGGCGCGCCGGAAGGCGGCGACGAAGGCGCTGGTGCTCTCGTAGCCGACCGCGTTCGCGACGCCGGCGACGGTATCCCCGCCGGCGAGGAGCTGAAGGGCGCGGAGCAGCCGGGCTCGCTGACGCCAGACGCCGAACGGCAGGCCGGTCTCGCTTCGGAACAGTCTTTCCAGCGTCCGCGCGCTGGCCGCCGACGCCCGGGCCACCTCGGCCAACGTATGCGGCGCCGCGGGCTCCGCCCGAATCCACTCGGCGGCGCGGACTCCCCGCGGGTCATGGGGAATCGGGAGGTCGAGCGGCACCAGCGGCAGGACGGTGAGCTCGTCGAGCAGGACATCGAGGAGATGCCGCTGCGCCGCGACCCGCCGGTCGAGCGTCGTCAGGCGCATGGCGCGGCGCAGGATTTCCCGCAACAGCGGAGAGATCTCGATCACCCGGCAGGTCGCCGGCAGGCCGCGGACCGTCGGGTGCACATAGAGAGACCGCATCGCGACACCGCCGGCCACCTCCACGCTGTGCCTCATGCCGGCCGGCACCCAGACCGCCTGATGCACCGGCACGACCCACAGCCCGGCGGCCGTGTGCACCGTCAGCATCCCGCGCTCCGCAAAGAGGAGCTGCCCCCATTCGCTCTCCCGGTCGCGCCAGGTGTACGCCGCCGCCCAGGCGACCGACATCGTCCGTGCCTGCGGTCCTTCCGTTTGGCGTGATCTCGACATCCGCTGTCAGTATAGAGTTAACGCGTACCGCGGGAGAGGCATATCGTACCGTCATTCACGAGGTTCTTCGTCCGACCCGAAAGGATGCGCCAGCCATGCCTCAATCCCCGGCCCCGAACATCGCCCACTTCGCCATCAACGCCGACGATGTGAACCGGGCACGACGTTTCTACGAGCGTGTCTTCGCTTGGCGCTTCGAGCCTTGGGGTCCCCCCGGGTTCCTCCAGATTTTTTCCGGCAACGAACAAGATCCCGGCATCCGGGGCGCCCTCCAGAAGCGGCGCGAGCTCGTGGCGGGGGAGCGCACGATCGGCTTCGAATGCACCGTCGCGGTGGCGGACGTGAACGCCGTGGCCGCCGCCGTCGTGGCGAATGGTGGCACCATCCTCATTCCGCGGACGATGATCCCGACAGTCGGATATCTGATCTTCTTCCGCGATCCGGAAGGTAACGTCGTCGGCGCCATGCAGTACGACTCGACCGCTCAGGACGAGATCTGAAGGAGAATTCTCATGATGGCCAGTGGCTTGATCTTGACGGCAGGATTGTTGTTGGCAATCCAGGAACCCGGTAAGGACGATCTCCAAAAGCTCCAAGGAACGTGGTTGACCGTGTCATTGGTGAGCGAGGGCAAGACGGTGGTGGACGAGAACCAGCCGCCGAAGCCGGGACCCGTGACGAAGCTCATCTACGAAGGCAACAAATGGATCGTCAAGGTGGGAGACAAGACCGTCGCCACCGGGGCGGTAAAGATCGACTCGGCCAAGATTCCGAAGGAGATAGACATCCTGGATGAGTCGGGATCGGTCAACGACAAGACCAAGCGTGCCATCTACGAGCTCGAAGGCGATACCTATAAATACTGCATCGCCCCGGCCGGAAAACCGCGACCCACGGAGTTTTCAGCGAAAGAGGGGAGTGGGAACGCTCTGATCGTGAGCCGGCGCGAGAAATCTTGACGCGAAGCCGGGATCTTCGGCAATCATCCGCCCACCACCGCCTCCCGAAATCCCTTTACGTCGTCTACGCTTACCGAAATCCATCGGGCTCGCTTCTCCTTGCCATACGGCCCTTGCGCCGTGACGGGCTCGGTGAGCTCGATCCACAGCGGAGTCACGATGGGCAAGGCCGCGCGAATAAAAGCTTCGGATTTCGGCGCCTTTTTGTGGATCGCCACGATGTGGGCGCGTGGGATGCGCACGGTCCAGCGCAAGCCCGTGCGGATGCAGAGGATCTCTTCGTCCAGGAGGATGGGCCGCAGGCGCGCGGCGCGGTAGTCCGCCAGAAACCAGAGCAGGCCATACGCGGCGAGGGCGGTGAGGAGCCAGGCGCCTCGGGAGCTCCAGCGGGTGACGAGAAGGTGGAGGGGGATCGCCTCGGCGAGCGTCATGATCAGCAGGGCGAAGCCGAGGGCTCCATGGCCGCTGGTGCGGTGGTAGGTGAAGGCCCGGGTGGCAGGCGGGATGTGGGGACGGCGACGCCAAGCGAAGAGAGAGAAGTAGAAGACCGCCATCTCAAAGGCGATCGCCTCCGCCACGGCACGCACGGGCAGGATCTCCCGCGCCACTTGGCGCAATCGTTCCAGCATGTCGTCCGTTCCCGCGCCGCTCGTGCTCTTCAAGGACCGGACGGTCCGTACGGCGATCCATGCCACGAGCCCGATCTCGGCCGGAATGGAGAGGACCTCCGAGAGGCGCTTCAGCATCTCCCGCTGATCCGGGAGCACCCAGGCGGTGCCCGTGAGGCTGAACAAGAAGAGGGGTATGAGAGTCCGTACCGGCCAGCCTGCCCGGCGGACCGCCAGCAGGTAAAACGCGAGGGGGACGACGACGAGGAGGTCCACCAGCAGCCCAAGCGAAACGAGCTCCGGTTGCCGCAACACGGGCCGCAGCCTCTCCAGGGTGATGGCGACCGCATAGATCCCCGTCGCGAGGAATCCGAAGCTCAAAAACGGCCAACGGGCCTGACGAACCATGGATGGCTCCTTTCGTGCACCCTGTAGATTAGACGAATGGGACGCGAGAAGGTTGCTTCTAGATCCTCAAACCAGCCGTGACCCCGGCTCCTGCCGAATTTGACGATCCAGACGTGTCAGGGTATCGTCTTGTCCATGAGGACGACCGTCACGCTCGACGACGATATATACGAAGCGGCGCAGGCGCGCGCGCGGGCGACGGGCAAGCGGCTCGGCCGTGTGCTGTCCGAGTTGGCCCGGGAGGCGCTCAAGCCCTCTGGGCGACAGGCGAGGCCACCGGCGAGAGAGGCGGCACGCTTCCCGACCTTCGAGGTGCCGGCGGGCGCCCGACTGATTCCAGCCTCGCGGATTCAGAAGGCGCTCGACGAGGATGGCATCGTCTAAGAACCGGCCGCTTTTGTTGGAGGTCAATGCCCTCATGGCATTGGCTTGGCCGAATCACCAGTTTCATACCGCGGTATTGGAGCGGCTGGGAAAACAACCGGCGCCGCTGTGGGCGACGTGCGCTTTGACCCAACTCGGTTTCGTGCGCCTGTCGTCAAACCCAACCATTGTCGAGCTACGCAAGACACCGGCCGAGGCGATCGGTCTGCTGGCGGATCTGACCCGCGATCAACAGCACATCTACTTGGAAGTCCTGCCGGCGTCGCCTCAGGTAGAGAGGTTCTTCCATCATCTTCGCGGACATCAGCAGGTGACCGATGCCTACCTGCTCGCGATCGCAGAAACGAACGGCGCCACGCTCCTGACCCTCGATCGGCGGATGGTGCCGCCTGGCACGACACGCGCCTACGTGGAGGTCATAAAGCCATAAGGCGTATAGATGACTCTCTTCACGCTCCCGAAGGCCCCCTGGGAGCGCGGCCCGCCGGCCTGCTAACTCCGCCGTTGTCTCACGCATCCCATCGATCCCTGGTAGCATGACCGCTCCATGGCGCAAGATTACGAAACCTACATGCGACGCTGTCTGGCCCTTGGCCGTGCGGCACTCGAGGCCGGCGAGATCCCGGTGGGCGCCATGATTCTGCGCGGCGATGAGGTCCTTGGGGAAGGTCTCGAGGCCGTGCGAGCCCAACTCGATCCAAGCGCTCATGCCGAAGTCCAGGCGATCCGGGCGGCCTGCCAGCGGCTGCAATCCGTCGACCTTTCGGGCACTACCCTGTACACCACCGTCGAGCCGTGCCTGCTCTGCGCGTACGCGGTCCGGCGAGCCGGAGTGAGCCGCGTCGTCTACGGCGTTCCGGCAGGGCAAACCGGCGGACTCACTTCTCGATACGCGATTCTCTCCGATCCCGAGCTGTCTGGCTGGCCGCCGCCTCCTGAAATCGTCGCGGGGATCCTTGCCGAAGAATGCCGTGCGCTGCTGGACGAGAGAAAGAGATTGTCAATCTAGGTCGGAATGGACGATTGGGGGACCGGTCTCCGGGCCCCCCAAGATCGGCTCAGCCTTACTTCTTGGTGGTGGTCGACACGGAATTTCCTGCCGACCAGACATAGGTGGCCTTGCCGCCGCCGGTTATCGAGCAACTCTGATTCGACTGGCCGACCTGGTTGACGCCGGTGTAGGTGGGGCACTCACATTGGATCGGCTCGCCGTCGGTCGGCGGCGACTTGTGCCCCGCCTTGAAGAAGCAGGGGGCGGTCATGCAGCCCGCGTAGAGCCCGTTGCAGGCGGTGCTCCCGAGCTTATAGTTACTGTCCATGGCGAAGCTGAAGGTTGACACGAGGTCGGCTTTCGGCATGAGCGAGGCGTTCGGATTGTTCGGGTTCTGGTTCTTGACGTACTGGCAGACGGGGGCCTGCGGCTGAGAGGTGCAACCTGGCATCGACCCATCGGCCCCGCAATTCGTCATGTTGGCGCACTTCGAGCCGTCCTGGCCGCAGGCGTTGACCGTTTGAAAATAAGCTCCACGATTCAGGATCGCGTTGATGTCGACGAAATACGGCCCCGAGGTATAGGCCTGGCAAGTGCACTTCGCGATGTTGCCCTCTTGAACGCAGGGCAGGGGCTTGTTGGCGGGGTTCGTGCCCGTGGGGTTCGGGGGGCCTGAGAAGAAGCAGAGCGCGTACGCGCCGCCATTGCAGTACAGCATGTTGGTGGATTTCGAGCCGCCAACGATGATGTCCGCCTTCGCGGGTCCGTACTGAGTCGTCCAGCAGTCCGTGGGCACGAAAGGGTGGTTGCTGCAGTGGTTGCCGCAGGGCGGGGGATTCGGGCAGGGCGTTCCGGTCGTCGCGGTTGAGGCGGGAGTCGATGAGGACGTTGGTTTCGTCCCGGGCGGCATCCTTGTCGCCGCGGGTTTCTGCTGGGGAGCGCTGTCGCCGGAAGCCGCGAAAAGCGCGGCTGGAAGGATGACTCCCAGAATCGCTGTGAGCCTACAAAGGGTCGGTATCCTCATCTCGTCTCCCTCCAGTCGATCTCGTCTCGGCTGAACTGCCGAGCCCGGTATGTCTCCCGGCTCCCGAAGATAGCAAATTTCAGTAGTAAAGCAATATTCTTTCTCGTGGCCGCAGAGCTTGGTGAGAGGAGCGAGTTGACGCGCATACGCCTCCCCGGCGAGGTGGAGAAGTGGTGCTCCGGGAAGAAGAAAAGGGGACCGATCCTCCGGTCCCCCCTCAATGGTTTCGATCCGACCGGCCTCGGTTTAGTACCGGTAGTGATCCGTCTTGTAGGGGCCGTTCTTGTCCACGCCGATGTACTTGGCCTGATCGTCGCGGAGCTCGGTGAGCTTGGCGTTGAGCGTGGTGAGTTGGAGGCGCGCCACCTTTTCGTCCAGGTGCTTGGGCAGGGTGTAGACGCCAATCTTGTATTCGCCCTTCTTCGTCCACAGCTCGATCTGCGCGAGGATCTGGTTGGCGAAGGAGGAGCTCATGACGTAGCTCGGGTGGCCGGTGCCGCAACCGAGGTTCACGAGGCGCCCCTTGGCGAGGAGGATGATGCGCTTGTCGTCGGGGAAGATCACGTGGTCCACCTGCGGCTTGATCTCTTCCCATGGGTACTGCTCGAGGCTCGCGACGTCGATCTCGCTATCGAAGTGGCCGATGTTGCAGACGATGGCGTTGTGCTTCATCCGCCGCATGTGATCGTGAGTGATCACGCGGACGTTACCCGTGGCGGTGACGAAGATGTCCGCCTTGTCGCAGGCCTCGTCCATGGTGACGACACGGTAGCCTTCCATCGCCGCCTGGAGGGCGCAGATGGGGTCCACCTCCGTCACCCACACCTGGGCGCTCAGAGCCCGCAGGGCCTGCGAGCAGCCTTTGCCCACGTCACCGTAGCCGCACACGACGGCGATCTTGCCGGCCACCATCACGTCCGTGGCCCGCTTGATGGAGTCCACCAGCGATTCGCGGCAGCCGTAAAGGTTGTCGAACTTGCTCTTGGTGACGCTGTCGTTGACGTTGATGGCGGGAAACTTCAGCTCGCCCTTCTTGGCCATCTCGTAGAGCCGATGGACGCCCGTGGTGGTCTCCTCGGTGACGCCCTGGATCGCGGCCAGTTGCTTCTTGTACCAGCCGGGCTGAGCGGCGTTACGCTTCTTGATGGCGGCGAAGAGCACGTGCTCCTCTTCGCTCGTGGGATTGCTCAGGACCGACGGATCGTCCTCGGCCTTGGCGCCCAGGTGGAGAAGCAGGGTGGCGTCGCCGCCGTCGTCCAGGATCATGTTGGGGGCGCCGTCGGCGAAGTCGAAGATCTGGTGCGTGAAGTCCCAGTACTCCTTCAGGCTCTCGCCCTTGAAGGCGAAGACAGGGATGCCCTCGGCGGCGATGGCCGCGGCGGCGTGATCCTGGGTGGAGAAGATGTTGCAGCTCGCCCAGCGCACCTCGGCGCCGAGAGCCTGCAGGGTTTCGATGAGCACGGCCGTCTGGATGGTCATGTGCAGGGAGCCGGCGATGCGAGCGCCCTTCAGGGGCTGGCTCGCGATGAGCTCCTTGCGGATGGCCATGAGGGCCGGCATCTCGCCCTCGGCGATGCGGAGCTCCTTGCGACCCCAATCGGCTAAAGAGATGTCCGCGACGTGGTAATCGGTCTGAGTCTGGGTGGCGACGGTCATGATTGACCTCCTCGTGAGGATCCGGGACAGGGAGTTCTCACCTCCATAGACCCGGAAAGGGTTGAGGTGAGCGCCGTTTCCTGTGCTCCGGTCATGCCGGCGTCCGAGCCTGGGAGGGGGCCTCCTGCAACGCTCCTCGGACGGCCTCCATTTTAACCCGCCAAGGGCCAAATCGCCAAGAGGGGGGTGGAAAACGCGCTCTACCGCCGGCTCGGGTCGCTCACCCGCCCCAGGAAGAGAACGAGCCCGCTGGCATTGTCGCGGATGAGGAACAGGAACGGCCGGTCGACTCGGAACGGGCGCGGTCCGCCACCGGCAGCGGCGCCCCCTTCGACCCCCAGGACCGCCGTGGCGGCAGCGGCTTCCGTGCCCTTTTCGTCGACCTTGACGAAACCTTTGTGGAAGACCGCCCCAATGACCATACGCTGAGCCGGATTGGGCGGATTAGCGATTCCGGTAAAGTCGGCCAGGTCGTTATTGAAGGCGAGGGGCATTCCCAGCGCCTTCAGATCGTTGCCGAGCGACAGGGATTCACCGGGGTTCACCTCGAATTTTGGGAGCGCCACCCAGACCCACTCGCGCTTCATCGTGCTCACGAGCGCGTCCAGCCTTTTCGTATCGAGCGTGCCCTCCACCGCCGCGAGCCCCTCGATTTCGTCGGGAAGGAGAAGGATCATCGACATCTCACCGCCCTTGTAGGGGATCTCCAGTGCCGTCACGCCGTCCTTCTGAGAGATACGGAACCCTCCCGAACGGTTCATCGTCGGCACGTCCTCGGTCTTGGACGCGGTCAGATGGAAAGGCGCGGGGCGGGTCTCGTCGCGCTTGAAGGGATCGGCCCAGTCGCCCAGAAAGTAGATCGCGTTGACCAGCACCAGGCGGGTGTCGGGCTTGACCTTGTTCCGGGGAATGAGGTCTTTGATGCGGTGCAGGGTTTTCCCCTCCACCCATTGATTGATATGGACGCGAGCCTGCTCGGGTGACTTCTTGAAGTCCAGGAGCTCGATCGCGGCGCCATAGGCGGCCCGGGTCTTCTCCACGAACGCCGGCACGAGCTTGTAGGTCTTCTCGCCGAAAAGCTGATTGGCGATACGGAAGACGACCGGACGGGAAGGATCCTGAAGCGACCGGGCAAGCTCTCCCGAAGTGGCCATCACCTGATCGGCCGTCCCCTCCAGATGGAGGACCTTCCGCATCTGCGCCGCCGTTTCCCCTTCGGCACCACCCCAGGTCATGGCCAGAGCGGTTGTGATGCTCGACGGGGAGATCACGAGATTGCCCGGCTCCTGGCGCAGGCGCTGATAGAGATCGAAGCCGAACGCGTTACTGCTTTGCGCGAGCTTGGCGGCCGCGTCCTTGGAGAGGGCCGGCTTTACCTTCGCGGGCGCCTCGGCGCCGAAGCCCGCGGAAACTGTTCCGGAAAGCAACAGAGAGGCTGCGGCGATGAAAGCCCATCGCGAGCTCAGAAAATTTTTTCTCATGGCGTCTTAGACTCCAAGCTCACCGCCGAAGTTCCCCGGTCATTTCCCGTCATCGGTAGGCCACGCCAGCCGTCGCGAATCCTACCGGCTCGTGTAGAATCCTCACCCAGGTTCCCTATTGACGGCAAACCCAGGAGGAAACCATGGCCAAAGGCAACAACGCACAGAAAAAAGAGACCAAGAAGCCCAAGAAGACCGCAGTCAAGAGCGCGTCCGGAAGCAGCGCCCCGAAGGACACCAAGAAGAAGTAGCAAGTAGCCACCCCGGGGATGACGGGTCGCCGCATCAGGTGTCTGGCGATTCGCCATCCCCAGCCATCTTCGCGCTCCCGTGGAAGATCGGGATTGAGCAGCCTGAGTCTCCAACCGATTCAACGAATAGCTGGACCTGGCCCGAGAAGGGGAACCCCTCGCCCGAGTAGGGAAAGTCCTCGCCCAGGAAGGGCGGGGCGGAACCTGTCAAGTCATTTGAGACACGGTTAGTTTGCAATTAGGGAACTCGAGCCGTTCGAGTCCTCATTTTGGGGTGGATTGATCCAGGCGTGGGTAGGTGCTGTCTTGGGCTTGGGCGCCTTTCGGAACCGTTCAGG
>DASYJD010000062.1:0-9508 GCA_035996875.1 Thermoanaerobaculia bacterium | reverse complement strand
CCAATGGCTTAAGTACACGGCCAGAGGGTTCCGCAACCGCGACCGTTTCCGCAATGCGATCTACTTCCACCTCGGTGGCCTCGACCTGTATCCAGTCGGCCTTCCCCTTTAGCGCTCACCCACACAAAACCGTGAAGCGCCTCATCGACACGGAAAAACAAGAGGAGGCCATTACCAGGCTGCGCATGATCGGGGCTCATCAAGGAGGGATGCTCATGGGCACCCCACTCGTGAAGGCAGAGCAAGACCGTTCCATCCGAGTCAAGAATCTGACCGAAGTGGTCATGAGCGCGAGCCGCCTCCGGCAGGCCAAGCAGCGATTGGTACCACTTGAAGCTGCCGGGCACATCGCTAACGCCAATGATCGTCCATGTGCGTCTCATGGTGGCTGTCTCCTAAATCAGGTTACCGCCGCTGGAACTCCGGCGATCCTAGCAGCATGCCGACCACTTCCTGGGCCGGCGTCGGCGCGCCCTTGCCCGCGGGGCTTGGACGCGGCGGCGAGACGGCCGAGGATGTTCGCATCCTGATCCACATTCCTCTCCGGGAGCAGGAGCGGCGGATAGATGTTCATGGCCTCTTGCCACGACTTCGGCGGTTGCTGAGGCAGCGGCGCGGTGAGCGCCGCGAGATCCACCTTGACTCCGGCGACCTTCCCCGATGCCAGCTGCAAGCCAAAATTCAGGCGCGACAGCAAGGTGCCCGAGCTCATCCAGGCCTCGTTGCGATCAGGATAGCCGGTCGGCGGCTGGTAGGAGTAAAGCGGCTCGCCGAGCCTGGCAATCCAATCGAGCGCCTTCTTGGGCACCTGGACATCGGCGCCCAGGGCCCGAATCGCCGAGGCGGCAAGCTCGAACGGCGACTTGACCTTGGAGCCGCGCGCCTCGGGGCTCCAGAACTCGGGAGACTCGGCGATTGACCGCACGACCCGGCGGATGTCGCCGCCGCTCTGCTGGTAGACACCCGCCAGCCGGTCGACGAGCTGCGGCGATGGATGGTCCGAAACGAAGCGCACGGCAAGCTGATAGGCGAGATGGTGGGCCGTGGCAGGATGGGCCGCCAGCAGATCGAGCACCTCTTCGCCGTCCTCGATACCGCGGCCGGCCGGGAGCTGCTGGCCGAGGATCACCTTGGGGCCGGCGTCGTGCTGGTCGGCGCGGAACAGGAACTCTCCCTGCCAGCGGAAGGCGTCGCCGCCGGCTTTCCTCTCCTTGTCCATCTTCTGGGAGATGCCGCCGATGGCCCCGGTATCGACGGGCATCACCGTCCATCCCGTGAAGGCACGGGCGACCTCGATCACGTCCGTTTGCGAATAACCGCCGTCGACTCCCAGAGTATGGAGCTCCATCAGCTCGCGGGCGTAGTTCTCGTTGATGCCCGGAGCCGGCTTCGGCGGCGCCGGATTGGCGGGAGGGGCCGACCGCTTGACGTTGTAGGCCGGCTTCGCCTTTTGGGTTCTCTCCATCTCGTCCCCAAACGTCGTGCGGGCGCCGCCCGGCGCCACGGACTGCCGTTGTCGAGGTAGACGAGCATGGCCGGCTGGTGCGCCGTCGCGCCCAGGAGGGTACGGAAGCTCCCCAGGGCGTTGGGGCGGATCGCGTCGCGCTCGAAGGGGAGGAGATAGGGGCGGGTGCGATCGTTGGTCCAGGAGACGTTGAAGTGGTTGAACCAGAAGTCGGTCATCACCTCTTCGAGCTGGTTCTCGGCGTAGACGGCGCGCACGAGCTTCTGGGCGGAGAGCTGATCCAGGATCTCCCGCTGCGGGTGGTAGCCCTTCTTTTCGGAGTAGGCGGCGAGGTCGGTGCGGAGCTGCTTCTCATACTCCTCGCCGAGAGCGGGATTGAGCCTCGGCTTGTCCTTGTCCTCGGGAATCAGCCCGTCCTTCTTGGCCTCGTTGCGGACGGTGCCGTCTGCCGGATAGGCACACAGGAGCTGGGCCGACGACAGGTCGAGCGCCGGATAGCTCGCGAGTCGCCCCTTGAGCGCGGGCTCCGGGGACCGGGCCGCGAGCTGGCGCTCCAGCCACACCTCGGGTCCCATGGCGGCGACGGCATCCACCTCGCCGGGCCGGGCCCCGTAGGAGAATCGGGAGAGGAGATGGGCTGCCGCCTCCCGGCGGGTCAGGCCGGCTTCTACCCAGGGCAGCTGGAGCGGCTTGGGGCTTTGGAGATTCTGAGGCCGGGGATTGCCTGCACAGGCCAGACAGGTGAGGCCGAGGACGAGAGCGGTGGAGGCTGAGCGTGGAGAAATCATAGGGTGCGCTCCTTCCGCCGGAAACCAGCCGCAAGGAGCGGGCCAGGAGGACCATCTCGGCACCTCGCCTAGCCCCGTGGGCGGTCCTGGAAGTAGCGCACCGCTTGGTCCCACGAGCCCAGTCGCGGCCCCTCACCGAGCATAGGCGAGACCTCGGAGGGAGGAAATTCGCCGTTTCACTCTTCCCGAGAGGCCATCCAGCCTTCCGCCGTCACATCATGAGGTTGTCGCAAGGGCAGGCGGGCAGACCGATCCCGGCCATGCCTCCGTCCTGCCCGGAGAGGAGAAACGGGTCATGATTCGCAACAGATTGCGCTGTCGTCTGGCCGCCGCCGCCCTGGGACTCGCCTTGCTGGCCCCGCCCGCCGCCATGGCGCAGAGGCCGCGGGCCGTCATCCCAGCCCACGCAGAGCAGAGCGTTCTCGCCGTCCTCTGGAACTTCATCTCCGATCTCTTTGGAGAAATGAAGGGCCGGGGCCAGTTGGACCCTAACGGACTCACCGGGACTGCCGGCCCCAGCGGTGAAAACCGCGGGCAGATCGATCCTGACGGCTTCACCGCAACCGCGGATCCCGGCGGCGAGAACCGCGGGCAAATCGATCCCAACGGCTAGGAGGACATCGCGGGGTTCTCCGAGGAGGGAGCCCCCCTTTTTCTCAGAATCTCTCCACGCATGTCTCTTTTTTGTGCCTTGCGGAGACTATTCTCTGTAGAGGCACTCAAACAAAGCGAATTTCGAGTGGGTCTTCTGACATGCCGCCTTCCGTCGCGCCCAGTCCTGAGGATCTGGATCGCCTGCTCGCAAGGCTCAGGCCCTCGGTCGTGGAGATCCTGCGGGAGTGGGAAATCCCCGAGGGGGAAGCGGAAAAGCTGGTGAGCGAGCTGTTGGTCCGCCTCTCCTATCGCTGGAGCCGGATTCCCAACCCGGAGCAATGGCTCCTGACGGCCCTCGAGAAGGAGGCCCGGAACCACTCGGAACGATCTCGAAAGGAACCCAGGGATGACTAAACGCCGCCCCGATCCGAAAGCGCCCTTCCGCGACGATCTCCCTGGCTACGAGGTCGGCCTAAAGGTCGCCTCTGGAAACGCTCGCAGCCGGCTCACGGAGATTCTCCAAGAGGTCGACGCCGCGGCGTCCCTGATCGGAGAGCTGCTGGCGAAGACCGGCCCGGAGCGCTCGGTGTTGGTGCGGGCCGAGGAGGTGCGCCTCCACGGGCTTGCCCTCTGTGGCCTTCTTCAAGAGAAAATCCGCGGGACGTGGTTCAGCGACCCGGCCCAGGCGGTCGAGTTGGCAGAGTTGGCCGTGGAGGTCTCCGACCGGCTGGACACGGATCACTACGGAGTGGCGCTGGTGGAGGATGCCCGTGCCCTCGCCTGGGCTTATCTTGGAAACTCCAGTCGGATCGCATCCGATCTCCGTCGGGCAGAGGAGGCTCTCCGCTCGGCAGAGGAGCACCTCCGACTGGGGGATGAGGACGAGCTGACACGAGCGCAGATCCTGAGCTTCCAGGCATCCCTACATAATGCACAGGGGCGGTTCGAAGAAGCCGCCCGACTTCTGGACCAGGCCATCGCCGTCTACCGCGATGCGAAAGCGCGGCATCTGGAAGGGCGAGCCCTCATCAAGAAGGCCACAGCGTTCGGATATGCGGGGAAGTTCAAGCAAGCTGAACGCTTGGTTCGGCAGGGCCTATCGCGCATCAACTTCTTGGAGGAGCCGCAAGTTCTGGTGGCGGCCCGCCACAACCTTGTTTGGTATCTGACCGAAGGTGGCCATCACGAAGAGGCCCAGAGGGCCTTGGAGGAGACGCGGGGCCTGTACCTTGGCCTCGCCGAGCGGATCAATCTTGTCCGGCTCCGCTGGCTGGAAGGCCGGATCGCCTTCGGGCTCGGCCGGCTGAACGAAGCGGAGACGGCCCTGCGCGAAGCGCGGGACGCCTTCATCGAGCGCGGAATCGGCTTCGACGCCGCTCTCATCTCGCTTCACTTGGCGGCGGTCTACGCGAAGAAGGGGGACAACGTCGAGATGAAGCGGCTCGCAGCCGAGATGGTCCCCATCTTCGAATCGCGAGACCTCCACCCGGAAGCCCTCACCGCGCTGACGATCTTCCGTCAGGCCGCCGAAGCCGAGGAGGTTACCCTGGGCTTGGTGGAGCGGATGGCCGTCTATCTCCAACGCGCCCGGCGGAATCCGGAGATGCGGTTCGATAGCAAGTGACCGACTATTTCAGCGGAAGATACCCGCGGTCCAAGTGTCGATCGAAGAGCTTCGCGAGGAGCTCCGGCGTGGGTGAGAGCCTGCCTGGGCAGAGCCCCCGGGCTCGCCGTGCGGCGATCCGGGGGTGGGGTAAAGGCGAGCCGTTTCAGCAGGGGGACGAGCAGGTGACGCAGACCGTCTCTGGACAGGTGGGGTTGTTCGAGCAGCCCAGGGCTCTCGTGCACAGGGGAGTGTTGCCGCCCGCCACATCCTTGAGATTGCCGTCCTGGAGATTGCGGAGGGTTTCGCGGCTGAGTCGGATCTTCTTCATCCTCTTCTTCACTTTGCAGCCTCCTTTCTAGAATCCACCGAATTTCTAGCACGAAGGCGCCATGGAAAGGGTAAGCGATTTGTAAACTTTCCAGGCCTCGAGCAGACGCGTCCATTTCGCCGATGAGCCCCCTTTTTGCTGCATTGCGACTTCCCTTTGCGACGTTGGGTCCACTCTTTGCTGCATTGAGACCTCCCCTTGCGGCCATGAGCCCTCACGTTGCGGCCTTGAGAGCTTACATTGCAGCTTTGAGACCTCACAGTGGGCCATTGCGACTTCACTTTGCTGGATTGAGTCCTCACCTTGCGGCAATACGACCTCTCTTTGCCGTCCTGCGACCTCTCTTTGCTGGCTTGTGACCTTCCCTCGCTGGCTTGAGACCTCGCATTACTGCAATGAGACCTCTCTTTGCGGCGTTGTGACCTTCCATTGGACCATTGCGAGGTCCCATCGTGCCATTGCGAGCTCTCTTTGCAGCGTTGCGACCTCTCAACGAGCCATTGCGACCTTCCATTGAGCCGATGCGCCCTCGGCTTGCGGCATTGCGGCCCCTCCTTGCGGTATTTTCTATCTCCATCGAGCCGTTGGGGCCGCTCCTTGCGGCATTGTGACCACCCACCGCGCCGCTGGGAAGGCTCCCGCGGTTTCGAGTAGGATTCCCTCCAGGTCAACCTCTATGCGTCTCCCTTTCCGCACACGGCTGCCGTGTCTCCTCGCCTGTGGGCTCCTGCTCGCCCTGCCGGCGATCTCGGCGCTCTCACCGGCCCTGACAACCGGAGCGGCTCCCGGCTCGCAGGAGCGCGGTTTTCCCCTCATTCAGGCCTACGATCCGGGTCTTCCTGATGCCGAGACCCAGAACTTCGCCATTGACCGCGATCCCCGGGGCTTCGTCTATGTCGGTAACGGCGGCGGCGTCCTGGTCTATGACGGCGCGTGGTGGCGGCTGATCCCGATCGGTAAGACGAAGGCGGTCTTCTCTCTGGCCAGCGATGCCCGGGGGCGAATCGGCGTCGGCGGCGTCGACGAGCTCGGCTACCTGGCTCCCGATAGCGGCGGCACCCTGCGCTACGTCTCGCTCGTGGGACAGCTCCCTCCCGAGCAGCGGTCATTTGGGCAGGTTCTGCGGATGGCGGTCACGGAGAAGGGTTTCGCCTTCCTCACCGAGCAGTGGCTCTTCCTTTGGGACGGGGCCCAGATGATCACCGCAGCCAAGTTCCCCGGCGGCCGGCCCTTCGCAACGATCTTCCCCGTCGATAACGACGTCCTCGCCTGGACCCGCGCGGGGATTTCGCGCCTGGCGGGCACGAAGCTCGAACCGCTGGCTGGCGGCGAGGTGTTTCGCGACCGCCGGATCGACCTGATCCTTCCTGCGGATGGAGGGCTGCTCGTCTCGGTGCGAGGCGAGGGGCTGTTCCTCTTCAAGAATGGGCAGGCAAAACCGTTCGCCCCCGCGGCATCGCGATGGACGGCCGAGAAGAGACTCCATGACGGCATCCGCCTGGCCGACGGCCGATGGGCTCTGGGATCGATTCTCGGCGGCATGCTCCTGCTGCGGCCGGACGGCGAGATCGACCAAGTGATCGACACCTCGGTCGGCTTGGCGGACAACTTCGTGAACGGCGCCATGGTCGATCGCGAAGGCTCGCTGTGGCTCGCCCTGAACAACGGCCTGGCACGGATCGAGGTCGCTTCTCCACTCTCCGTGATCGACCGCCGGACCGGGCTGGAGGGAAGCGTCTACACAGTGGCCCGCCATCTCGGAAAGCTCTGGGTGGGCACCGCCGCCGGCCTCTTCACGACCGAGGGCACCGAGCGCGCCGCGGGCGATCCCAAAGTGCCTGACTGGGGCCTGCCGGTGCGCGTGCGGACCGTGCCCGGGCCCCCTCCCTCGGTATGGAGCCTGGTATCGGTGGACCAGGACCTGCTGGTGGGAACCGCCGACGGTCCCTATCTGATCCGTGGCACCACCGCCCAGGCGCTGGCCGGCGCCAGCCAGCAGACTGCATACGTTCTGACGCGCTCGCGCCGGGACCCTGACCGCGTCTGGCTGGGGACCTCGGAGGGGCTCGGCGCCATCCGGCGTGAGGCGGGAGTCTGGCGATTCGAGGGCATGGTCCCCGGGTTCACCCACGAGATCCGCTCGATCGAGGAGGGCGAGAATGGAGTCCTCTGGTGCGCGACAGAGGTCGACGGCCTTTGGCGGGTCGAGCTCGACGCCGGTACCCCGCCAAGAACCGTCAAGTTGCGCCAGATCCCTGGCGGAGACAGCCTTCATCTGAACCGGATCGGAGGACGCATCGTGGCGGCGACCGGCGAGACGGTGCTGCGGCTCGACGAGACGACCGGCCGGCTTGTGGATGATCCCAGCCTCACCGGGATGCGCCGCAAGGCCGTCTCTCTCACCGAGGACGCCGCAGGCAACGTCTGGATGGCGTCTCACCCGCCGGCTGTCGTGCTGCGTCAGGGATCAGGCTGGGCCGCCAAGGCACGCTCGCTCGTCGAGGTGCCGGGGCATTCCGTTCTGACGATCGTCACCGAGCCGGACGGAGTCGTCTGGCTGTGCGGCGACGACGGCCTGTACCGCTACGCCGGCACCGCCCACAATGAAACGCCCGCTCTGCCGGCTCCGCCCCTGGCGCAGGTGACGTCCAGCGGCGACAAGCTCCTCTTTGGCGGCGCCCCGGGCGCCGCCCCGAAGGCCGTGGATCTGCCGCCGTATCTGCGGCGCCTGCGGATCGAGTTCGCCCCTCTCTCCTTCCGCGCCGGCCTGCGCTTCCAGACCCGGCTCGAACCCATCGACGCCGGCTGGAGCGGTCCCACGGCGGAGCCTTTCGCCGAGCTGACGCGGCTCCCCCCGGGCTCCTACACTTTCCACGTGCGCACCTCCGGACCGAGCGGCGAGGTCGGGCCGGAGACCTCCTGGTCGTTCCGCGTTCTCCATCCCTGGTATGAGACGTCCTGGGCCATCGCCGGCTGGATCGCCCTCGCCATCGCGGCGCTGACCGGCTACGTCCGCCTGCGCAGTCGCGCCCTGCGCCAGCGGGCGGCGCGGCTGGAGGCCCGGGTCGCCGAGCAGACGGTCGAGCTGCGAAATACGGTCGAGGAGCTCCAGCACGCCCACGCCGGGCTCGCGTCGGCGAACGCACGGCTGGAGGAGCTCTCGCTTCGCGACGAGCTCACCGGCCTCGCCAATCGCCGGCACCTCCGGCAGGTGCTGGAGGTGGAGTGGGACCGCGCCCAGCGGCTGGGGGCACCGCTCGGCTTCATTCTCCTGGATCTCGATTTCTTCAAGTTGCTGAATGATACCCGCGGCCACCGCGAGGGAGACCGTTGCCTGCAGGCTGTAGCGCTTCACCTCGCCGAGTCGCTGAAGCGCCCCGGCGACCTCGCCGCGCGCTACGGCGGCGAGGAACTCGCCGTGCTCCTCCCCTACACGGACCTGACGGGCGCATTGCAGGTGGCTGAGCAGCTCCGCGACGGCATCGAGCGGCTGGCGATCCCCCATACCGCCGTGCCCCTCGGCCACGTCACCGCCAGCTTCGGCGTCGCCGCCCTGATTCCCGCTCCGGACCAGCGGCCGGAGATCCTCGTCGATGCCGCGGACCTCGCCCTCTATCGCGCCAAGACGGCGGGGAGGAACCGGGTCCGGGCCGCGGGTGCGGACGAGACGGGCGAACACGTCGTCGGCTGGGCGGCGGCGACTCGCTGAAGCAGCCTTAAGGCCCCTCGGGCGTCACATACGCCGCCGTGATGCCGCCGTCCACCAGGAAGGTGGCGCCGGTGGTGAACGAGGATTCGTCGGAGGCGAGAAAGAGGGCGGCCTTGGCGATCTCGTGGGCCTCGCCGAAGCGGCCCATGGGGATGTGGACGAGCCGGCGCTGTCGCTTCTCCTCGGTGTCCAGATACTTCATCAGCAGCTCGGTGCGCAGCGGGCCCGGACAGAGGGCGTTGACGCGGATGTTCTCGCGGGCGTGGATCGTGGCCAGCTCCCGGGTCATCGCCAGGACTCCCCCCTTGCTGGCGGTGTAGGCGAGCTGCGGGGTGGCCGCTCCCAGCACCGCGACGAAGGAGGCGGTGTTGATGATCGATCCCCCTCCCGCGCGGCGCAGGGCCGGGATGCCGTACTTGCAGCCCAGGAACACACCCTTCAGGTTGATGTTCATGGTGAGGTCCCAGACCTCTTCCTCGGTCGCCACGGCGTCGTCGTCTTTGGGGTGAGAGATGCCGGCGTTGTTGAACAGCACGTCCAGCCGGCCGAAGCTCGCCTCGGCGGCGCGGATCATCGCCTCGGCATCCGCCGCCTTCGAAACGTCGGCGTGGACGTAGACAGCCTCGCCGCCGGCCGCTTTCACCTCGGCCGCCACGGCCTCGCCGGCCGCGTCGTTGACATCCACGACCACGACCCGGGCGCCTTCCCTGGCGAAGAGGAGCGCCGTTTCGCGGCCGATCCCGGAGCCGGCGCCGGTGATGAGGGCGACTTTATTTTCGAGACGCATGCTTTTCTCCTGTGCGGCCTTTCCTCTACCTTGTCAGCCTACCCGACGCAACCGTCTCAGTGCCCCTTCGGGGCAAACCCTCAACCCCTATAATTCTACTTTGTCAGACCAAGCCAGACTGCCCTAGGTCTTGAATTCGGGTATCTAGGAGGGGTAAAGTTGCCTTATGGCGCCACGGCGGCGCCTCGGGAAGATACCCCAATGCCCAACTCCCCACCTGAAAGGACGTAA
>DASYJD010000061.1:0-281070 GCA_035996875.1 Thermoanaerobaculia bacterium | reverse complement strand
CCTCGATTCAGGAGCAGCAACGTATCGTTCGGCTCTTAATCAAAGAGGTCCTGGTAGATCCGGAGCGGATCGTGATCCGGCATTGCATCCCCTTGCCACGGTCCGACGAGCCCCCGGGTTATCTTTTGCGTGGGGGGCGTCATTACGCTGGTATTGGCTGCGCCGAGATTGCGAGGGCGTGGCCGCATACGAGAGGCCTCACCCGGCTGCGCCCCGAATTTTGCGAGCCGCGACCCACGCCTTGACGTTCTGTTCCAGCAGATCGAGGGGCACCGCGCCGCGTCGTAGAACCTCATCGTGGAACTCGCGGATGTCGAACGACGTTCCCAGCTCTTTCTGGGCGTAGGCGCGCAGCTCTTTGAATTTCAGCTCTCCGATTTTGTAGGCCACAGCCAGGCCGGGAGAGTTTACATAACGATCAATCTCGACCTCGATGGCACGGTCATCCTGGGCTGTATTCTCTCGGAAATAATCGATCGCCTGCTGCCTCGTCCAGCCCTGAGAGTGAACCCCGGTGTCGACCACGAGGCGGATGGCCCGCCACATCTCATAGGTGAGCTGGCCGAATTTGAGATAGGGGTCGCGGTATAAACCCATCTCGTCCCCCAGGCTCTCCGCATAGACTCCCCAACCTTCGACGAAGGGCGTGTAATCGTGATAGTTGTACCACTTCGGAACCCCTTTCATCGTCTGCGCGAGGGAGACCTGGAGGTGATGACCGGGGGTGCATTCGTGCAGGATCAACGCTTCCATCTCCCACTTGGGCCGCGCCTTGAGATCGCTGGTGTTGACGAAGCAGCTACCTGGACGATTTGTGCCGGTGGAGCCCGGCTCGTAAAAGGCCGTGGCCCTCTCTCGTGCAATCTCGGCAGGGATGGGAATGACACGGTAGGCGAGGTGTGGCAGGGTGCCAAAGAGGGAGGCGAGCTGGAGGTCGATCCGCTGGGTGATCGCGCGGTAGCCTGCCACCAGATCCTCGGGTTTGTCGTAGAAAAATCGGGGATCCGTATGCAGGAACCGCACGAAGTCGGCGAAGCTCCCCTGGAAGCCGGTGCCGGCGATGACGCGATCCATTTCGGCCCGGATGCGCTTCACTTCGGAGAGGCCGAGCTCGTGGATCTGCCGCGGCGTCAGGTCCGTGGTGGTCGCCTGGCGCAGCTCATAGGCGTACCAGGCGGCACCGTCGGGCAGGGCTCCGAGGCTGATGCTCTCTCTGGCGCCGGGGATATAGGTTTCCGTGAGGTAGCGCAGGAGCTTGCTGAAAGCGGGGGCGGCCTTCTCCTTGTAGGCGTGCAGGGCCGCGAGGCGGATTCGCGCCTCGTCCTCGGAATCCACGTTGGCGGAGATCTGCCGGAAGCGCGCGAGCAACGGGCTCTGCCAGGGATCGTCGGTCAAGAGAGCGCGCACCTGGCCGGGCGTGCCCGCCATCAAGCTCTTGGGCGAGGTGACTCCCGCCGCGAGCCCTCTCTCCAGGAGAGCGATGTTCTGGTCCACAAGAGTTGCCACGCCGTTGAGCCGGGCGAGGAGGTCGTCGTAGTCGCGGACCGTGGAGGCGGGGGCGTTGGCGAGGGCCCACGGGACTTCCAACTGGAAGCCATCGGTCTGGGTGAACGCCAGTTGCTCGGAGGGGAAACGGAAGCCTTCGACCTTGCCGGCCATCCGGCGGATGAAAAGGTCCAGGTAGATCTGCTCGGTCGCCGTCAGCCGGCTGCGGTCGATGGACTGCGCGGTTTTGAGCTGCTCGCGCAAGAGGGTGTGGCGATGCTCGATGCCTGCCGGGGAAAAGTCGGACCAGCGGTTGTTGCCACCGGGAAAGCCGATGTAGGTGGCGAACTCGGGAGACTCGCGCAGCTTGCTCTCCCAGGCTTGGTCGAAGAGACGGCGAAGGCGGTCGCTCTCGCTGGCCGCGGCGGCCCTCGTCGACGGCTGGAGGAGCATGAGGCTCAGGGAGGCCAGGAGGAGGGAGAGCGGCGGGGCGGGTCTGTGCATGGCGGCATTGTAGCCGGGTGAGGTTCCCGAGACCTCACCCGGCCTGACTACACTCTATGCCCCAGGCTTCTTGAACAACGCCGCGTCCACCGGCGCGTTGACCTGCACTTCGGAGAGCTCCACTTTCATGACCGGCGTGCCGTCCTGCGTCACGTCGGTCTTGAAAGGGACTTTGACGCCGTTGACGTCGCGGTAGTCGGAGTAGAGGACTTCGAGCTTCTGGCCGCCGCTCTCGAAGCCGACCTTGACCACCTGGTTCGTCGCCGGATCGAGATAGAAGCGGGTGGTGTGCCCCCCGGCGTCGGCGAGGTCCACGACGTGGACGGGTTTGCCGGCGACCGGCTCGTCGGGCAGCGAGCGGGCGGTGAAGCCCGGCTGGCCGGCGCGGCGGAGCTGGTCGAAGCCGTAGAGCTGGCGGTCTTTCATCTGGTCCGTGGCGTCCACCGTCTGCGGGCCCATCTGCATCCAGCCGCTGGTGCCGTCGTAGGCCCGCACCATGGAGCCCATGGCGGTGGTCATCTCCGTGCGCTCGGCGTCCGGATACCGGCGATAGCTCACCAGTGTCGGGATGACGACGGGCTGCGGCGCGCCGGGCGGGGTCATGGTGGCGCTGCCCTTGGCGATCTGCGTCTTCTGCTCGACGAACACCTTGCCGCCGAGAGCCGTCTGGGCCTGGCGCAGGAGATCCAGAGCCTTGCCGTCGGCCGCCGAGGCTGCCGGGGGGGCGGCCTGCGCCGTCTTCGGCTTGCGCAGGTCGTTGCGCACCAAGTCGAGGTCGGCGACCGGAATGACGTCGACATCGGGAAACGCCTTCTTGAGCGGCTCGATGAAGGCCGAGGCGTTACCCACCAGGACGATGGACATGCGTTCCGGATGAATGCGCTCCCGGGCGAAGCGCTGGACGTCGGCGGCGGTGACGGCGGAGATCTTCTGGTTGTAGCTCTCCAGGAACTCCCGGCCGTAGCCGAACTTCATGGCTTCCAGCACCTTGTCGGCAATGCCGTCGGCGGTCTCGATCTCCAGCGGGAAGGCGCCGGTGATGTAGGTCTTGGCCGGCTCGAGCTCGGCGGTAGGGACGGGCTCTTTCTGGAGGTCGCGCAGCACGTCGAGAGCAA
The DNA here is from genome assembly GCA_035996875.1 of Thermoanaerobaculia bacterium. Lineage (GTDB taxonomy): Bacteria > Acidobacteriota > Thermoanaerobaculia > Multivoradales > UBA5704 > DATARR01. The sequence continues at coordinate 277,966 of DASYJD010000061.1, read as the reverse complement.
CCTTCAGGGCCTCGGCGGAGGTCTCCGTCTTGGTGAAGGTGCTCGCCTCGAAGAAGCCGGGTTGAGTGGGCTCCACGAAGAAGCTCTGGGCGCCATAGCTAAGTCCCCGCTTCTTGCGGATCTCCTCATAGAGGCGGGCCGAGGGGCTGCCGCCGGTCACCGAGCTGTAGACCTCGGCGGTGAACAGGTCGGGATCGCGGTAGGGGATGGCCACCTGGGCCAGGCGGATTTCGGTCTGCACGGCATCGGGCTTGTCGATGACGACGATCCGATTCCGCTCATAGCGCGGCGGCGTCACCTTGGGCAGGGAGAGGTCCGCGCCCTTGACCCAGCCTCCGAAGGCCCGCTCGGCGCGGGCGAAGGCGTCGGCCGGCTTGACGTCGCCCACCACGGCCAGGAAGGAGCCGTTGGGAAGGTAGTGGCTCTTGTGGTACGCAGCGAAATCGTCCCGCGTCAGGCCGCGCACGGAGTCGGGGGTCCCGGTCGCGGGACGGCCGTAGGGGTGGTCGCCGAAGACCAGGCGCTCGACGGCCCGGCTGGCCAGGTAGGGAGCGCTCTTCTGCTGGATCTGGAGACCGCTCAGAGTCTGGCGGCGCCAGCGGTCGACCTCGTCCTGCGGAAACGTGGGGTGGAGGACGATGTCGGCCAGCAGATCGAAGCCGAGGTCGAGCTGGTCGGAGGTGACGCTGGCGGTGGCGAAGCCGGATTCGAGGCCGGCGTTGGCGTTGAGGCTTGCCCCCACGAAGTCGACGGCCTCGGCGATCTGCTGCGCCGAGCGCTTGGCGGTGCCCTTGGTGAGCAGGGTCGCGGTCGCCTCGGCCAGGCCGGACTTTCCTTCCGGCTCATAGGAGCGTCCGCCCTTGACCACCAGGCGCAACGAGACCAGCGGATCTTTGTGCTCTTCGATGACCACGATGCGCAGGCCGTTGGCGAGCGTCTTCTCCTGAAAAGCGGGGAAGTGGACTTCCTTGGCCGGGCCGGGCCCCGGCGGCGTGGCCCGCTGGCGAGCCTCCGGCTTCGCGGGAGCCTGCGCGCCCGCGGTTCCCGGGGCAACCGTGAAGAGGGCCGCCAGCAGCAGGGCGGTCAAAGTGGGGAGGATGCTTTTCTTCATGGTTTTTTCACCTCGCTCGGGGCGGCGTCCTTGGCGCTGTCTTTGGCTCCCGGGCGCATGGCCTCGGGGAGCATGTAGACCACGGTGCGGTTCTCGGGGCTGAAGTAGGCGCGCGCCGCGTGCTGGACGTCCTCGGCGGTGACCTTCTGGTACAGGGCGAGCTGTAGGTTGACGAGCGAGACGTCGTTGAGGATGACGGCGGCGTAGCCGATGGCGCTCGCCTTGTCCTGGGCGGTCTGGCGGCCGAAGATGAGGCCCGAGATGAGCTGGTTCTTGGCCTTCGCGAGCTCGTCGGCGGAGACCGGCTCACTCCTCAGACGGTCCACCTCGGCCTGCAGCTCCTTCTCGGCGTCCTCCGGCTTCTGCCCGGCCTGCAGGATGGAGAAGAAGAAGAACACGCCGGGGTCCTCGAGCAGCACGGTCTGGCCGCCGGCCTGCAGAGCCATCTGCTTGTCATAGACCATCCGCTTGTAGAGCCGCGAGCTCTCGCCGCCGGAGAGGATGTTGCTCGCCACTTCCAGGGCATAGGTGTCGGGGTGGCCGGCCTGCGGCACGTGGTAGGTGAGCACCACGGCGGGCAGGGGAGTGTTCGGATGGTAGTCGGTGGTGCGGCGCTCGGCCGTCTGCGCCGGCTCCTTGGGAATGTCGCGCGGAATCGGCTTGCCCTGAGGGATGGGGCCGAAGTAGCTCTCGATCCACTTCATGGTCTGGACCGGGTCGAGGTCGCCGGCGATCACCAGGGTCGCGTTGTTCGGCACGTAGTAGGTGGAGTGGAAGTCGCGCACGTCCTGGAGGGTGGCGGCGTCGAGGTCGGCCATGCTGCCGATGGGCAGGATGTGGTAGGGGTGGGTGGTGTAGGTCTTGTTCAGCACCACCTCGAAGAGCCGGCCGAAGGGCGGGTTCTCCACCCGCAGCCGGCGCTCCTCCTTGACCACGTCGCGCTCGGACTTGAAGTTCTCCTCCGAGACGTCGAGCGCCCGCATGCGGTCAGCCTCCATCCAGAGGATGCGCTCCAGGTAGTTGGCCGGGATGGTCTCCCAGTACAGGGTGCGGTCGAAGTCGGTGGTGGCGTTGTAGCGGCCGCCCACGGAGCTGACGAGGTTCTTGAACTCTTCCAGCGGGATGTTCTCGGACCCCTTGAACATGATGTGCTCGAAGAGATGGGCGAAGCCGCTGCGTCCCTTTTTTTCGTCCTTCGAGCCGACGTGGTACCACAACTGAACGTTCACCACGGGCGCCGAATGATCCTCATGGAGGAGCACTTGCAAGCCGTTGGCGAGCTTGTGTGGCGTGATTTGCAGCGTCGGCGGCGTCACCTTGAGGGCTTCCGCGGCCTCCGCCGGAGCGGTCAGCGCCAGGAGGGCAAACCCGGCGAGACCGGCGATGAGGGCTTTCAGCATCCGGATCTCCTTTTGCGATATTTGCGAGAATGGGCCGATACGGGATCAGTTTCCTGTATTTTCGCCTACGTTACAACACGTGGAAAGTTCTCGGAGTTGATCCCGCCCGAGCCGGCGCGGTAGTTTACCCCGCATGAGAACCCCACGAAGCCTCCCCCTGTTCCCGGTGCTCCTCCTCGCCGTTTCATTTCCCTTCGCGGCGGCGGCCCAGCCTAAGCCCGCGGCGGTTGCAACGAACGCGGCTGCCGCGCCCGCCGCCCCTGCGGATGTCGCCGCGCCGCCGGCCGACGCCCAGGTGACCGCCAGCGGGCTCGCCAGCAAGGTCCTCCAGGCCGGCACCGGCACGGATCATCCCGTGCCCACGGACCGTGTGAAGGTGCACTACTCGGGCTGGACGACGGACGGCAAGCTGTTCGACTCCTCGGTGGCGCGCGGCCGGCCGGCGGTGTTCCCCCTGAACCGGGTGATCGCCGGCTGGACGGAAGGTGTGGCGTTGATGGTGGTGGGGGAGAAGCGGCGGCTGTGGATTCCGGCCAAGCTGGCCTATGACGGGCAGCCCGGCAAGCCGCAGGGGATGCTGGTCTTCGACGTCGAGCTGCTCGACATCGTACGCGTGCCGGACGTGCCGGCGGACGTCGCCGCGCCGCCGGCCGACGCCCAGCATTCCGAGTCCGGCCTGGCCTGGAAGGTGCTCAAACCCGGTACCGGAACGGTGCACCCCACGAAGGACAGCATCGTCCGTGTGCACTACGCGGGCTGGACGACCGGCGGCAAGATGTTCGACTCCTCCTACGCCAAGGGTACGCCGGCCACCTTCGAGCTCACCAAGGTCATTCCCGGCTGGACGGAGGGTCTCCAACTCATGACCACGGGAGAGTCCCGCCGCTTCTGGATTCCCAAAAGCATCGCCTACCGCGGAGCCCCCGGCAAGCCGGAAGGGATGCTGGTCTTCGATATCGATTTGATCGAGATTACGAAGCCGTAGTCGGGGCGGGAGTGGAGGTCGCTTGCTTCGGGCTTGGCGATTTACGAGCTAGTGAGAAAGGACAGGCCACCGCGACCAGTCGCCTTTGTACGGCAGAAGATCACGCTCCGAGCACCGGAGGAAGGAGTCGTCCTGGCTGACGCGCAGCACCAGATTTCCCTGGCTGATGCTCCCGATGCGATGAAGCTCGTGTTCTCTGTAGAGCGTGCTGCGGTCGATGACGATGAACGTTTCCCAACCTGCCATGCCTCGAATGGCGAAGATGTAGACGAGATCTGGGGTTCGCAGCGTCTCGAGCTGTTTGAGAGACACCTTGAATTGCGCTGAGTATCCTGTTTGCTGCGGTTTGGCCGTCGCGGTCTTGACCTGGACTCTCCACAATTCGCCGCTCTCGTCCTTCACGACGAAAACGTCTTCTCCCACGTCGACTTCAGGAAGAGCGACGTTCCAGCCTCTCCAGAGAAGCTCTGCCATGACCGCCATCTGACCGGCGCGGCCCACATACAGGTTCTGTTTTCTGGACATGCAGATCGGTCTTCAGGCAGCGCGGGATTCGAAAACGACTTCCTTGTCAGAGGGACTCATGAAGATGAACCCCCCGAGGTTCTGAATCTGCTCCTCACTGAGACTGGTCAAGAGCATGGCGATCTGGGTCCACATTGGGCCGTGCAGACGATCGAAATCCCATTGCGTGTCGAAGGAGACGAAGATACTGGAGGCAGGAGACCAGTCTGGAATTCGCGACTCCAGCAAGACCTCCGTCTTGGGGCTCAGGCGGAACGTGGCTCCATTCATCTGCTTTCCGACTTCGATTACGATTGGAGACATCGTTTCCTCCGGTAACTCTATCGACGCAACTCTACCACGACCTCTGAGACCCAACTCCATGGCCCGCGACCGCAAAGCTCCGCCCCCGCCGCCCGATCCCGAGAACGGTCTCTGGCAGGGGCGGTCCGTGGCGCGGCGTTTCGTGTCGCCGGACGGCCTGACCGTCCTGGTGGGGCGGACGGCGGAGGACAACGACGTGCTGACTTTCAAGCTCGGGAGCCCGCGAGACTTCTGGTTGCATGTGGCTTCCGAGTCGGGCTCGCACGTCGTGGTGCGCAACCCCGGGGGGATGGAGCGCCTGCCTAAAGAGACCGAGCAACTGGCGGCCGGTCTCGCCGCCGGCTACAGCAAGGCGCGCAAGGGCGGCCGAGTGGCCGTTCATCTCTGCCGCTGCGAGGACGTGAGCAAGCCCCGCGGCTTCCCGCCCGGCAAGGTTCTCCTCGACCGCTACCGGAGCGTTCAGGCGTCGCCTTGGCGGCCGGACCTCGAAGCTGCGGATTAGTTAGAGCGACTGCAAGATCGCCGAGGCGCTGCTGCGGGCCACCTCGCCTGGAGAATCGACGTTGAGAGCCGTGAGCACGCCGTCCTTCACCACGGCGGCATAGCGCTGCGAGCGCACGCCCATGCCGAAGCCTCGGGCGTCGAGCTCCAGCCCCAGCGCGCGGGCGAAGTCGCCGTTGCCGTCGGCGAGCGGCACGATCTTGTCGCCCACCTTCTGGGCCTTGAACCAAGCGTTGAGCACCTCGATGTCGTTGACCGCGGTACCTGCCACGACGTCCGCTCCCCGCGACTTGAGGTAATCGGCGAGCTCGATGAAGCCGGGGAGGTGATGGTCCGAGCAGACCGAGGTGAACGCCCCGGGTACGGCGAAGAGCACCACGGTCTTCCCCTTGAAAAAATCCTCTGTCCAGAGGCTCTCGAAGACGCCGTCGTGGATGGTCTGCAGCTTGACGTTGGGGATTTTCTCCCCGGTCTGGATGGCCATTGTCGCTTCCCCTTGAGGCAAGCCAGCCTCGCGGCCGGGCGGCCTCAGCCTATCAGCATGCCGGGAGTATGCGAGTCCCTACCGAGCCTTCACCAGGTTCAGGGTGACGCTCCTGGAGGAGGGCAACCCCGCCACCGTGCCGTCGGGAGTCCAGACGGTGGCGCCGTTCTTCGTCTCCCGCTTCATCCAGGAAGCCGCGGCCAGGGTCACCTCGACGGCCAGCTTGCCGTCCGCCGGGGCCGGCCGGCCCGTCTCCGTGCTCCAGAAGTTGAACAGCCGCACCTGGCGGCTGGCGCCCGGCTCCACAGCTTCCAGGAAGAGACGGTCCCGATAGGCCGGAAGGGCGGCGCCGCCCACCTTGACGGCGAAGTCGAGCGCGGAAGCCGGCCGGCCGCCCTGGTTTTTCACCGTCACGGTGAGATGGCACAGCGTGTCCGGTCCCGGTTTGGCCGGCTCGACCTGGATCGATTCCAGGGAAAGAGCCGGGGGAGCCGGCTTGTCCTCCCCGCCCAAGGCCAGGGGGAGGAGCGCCAGGACGGCGAGCACCAGGGGGAGGAGGGGGACTTGGCGGCGGTGGGGGTGGAGGCGCATGACTGGCAATGATCTTACCCCAGGCGGGATGCTACCCTTGGCGGCGATGATTCGAACCAAGCCTTTCGTGGCCCAGTTTCTGTTCCTGATGCTCGCTCTTCCCCTGGGCGCCGAGGGGATCAAGTTTCGCGAGGTCTCCCTTGGCTGGGGGATCGACTACCGGCATCACTTTGGCGGCTCGGGCCGCCGCTACATGGTGGAGACCACGGCGGGCGGCGTCGTGATGTTCGACTTCGACGGCGATGGCGACGAGGACCTCTTTTTCGTCGACGGCGGCAGCCTGCCGGGCTACACGGGCGAGCCCGCCCGTTCGCGCCTCTTTCGTAACGACGGCAACGGCCACTTCGTCGACTGGACCGAGAAGTCGGGGATCAAGATCGGGAGCTACGGCATGGGGGGGACGGCCGGCGACATCGATGGCGACGGCGATCTCGACCTCTACGTCACCACCTTCGGCGGCCCCAATCAGCTCTTCCGCAACAATGGCGACGGCACCTTCACCGACGTCACCGCCAAGGCCGGGGTGGGCGAGACCCTCTGGAGCTCCTCCTCTGCCTTCGCCGATGTCGACAACGATGGCGACCTCGACCTCTTCGTGGTCAATTACGTGGACTTTTCGGTGGCTTCCAACAAGGTCTGCGGCGACGTCACGCGCAACCTTCCGGGCTATTGCCATCCCGACGTCTACAATCCACTGCCCAGCCGCTTCTATCGCAACCGGGGCGACGGCACCTTCGAGGATGCCACGCAGTCCGCCGGCTTCGCCGGGGCTGTGGGACCCGGCCTCGGCGTGGTCTTCGGCGACGTCGACAACGACGGCTGGCAGGACGTCTTCATCGCCAACGACAACAAGCCCAACTTCCTCTTCCACAACAAGGGGAACGGCACCTTCGAGGACATCTCCCTGCTCTCCGGGACTTCGATGGGCAACAAGGGCCGGCCCGAGGCCGGCATGGGCGTCGACATGGGCGACTTCGACAACGACGGCCAGTTGGACATCGTCGTCACCAACTTCGAGCTCGAGTCGTTCGGTCTCTACAAGAACCTGGGCGGTGGCGCCTTCCTGGACAATCGGGCGCCGGCCCGCATTGCCGAGCCCACCTTGAGATCCCTGGGCTTCGGCACGGCCTTCGCGGACCTCGACCAGGATGGGGACCTCGACGTGATCTTCGCCAACGGTCACACCAACGACAACGCCGCCGAATATCTGGAAGGGAGCCTGTATCGCCAACTCAACCAGGTGTTCGAAAACCTCGGCGACGGCAAGTTCCGCGAGGACAAGGACTCGGGGATGAACGGGCTGCACGCTCACCGCGGCCTCGCCGTGGGCGATCTAGACGGTGACGGCGATCTGGATGCGGTGGTCGTTTCCTCCAATGAAGAGTGCGAGGTCTATGAGAACGTCATCGCCGGCGGCAAGTACCTGCAGGTGGACTTCGCTTCGCCCGGCGGCAACCGTTTTGCGATCGGCGCACGCGTCGAGATGGAAGCCGGCGGCAAGCGCCAGATCCGCGATGTCAAGACCGCCTCCTCGTACTTGTCCCAGAATGCCCTGTCCGTCCACTTCGGGCTGGGCAAGAGCACTTCCGTGGACCGCCTCACGGTCCGCCGTCCGGGCAATGTGCAGGTGTTCGAGAACCTGCCGGCGAACAAACGGCTGGTGATCGAATAGGGACGGCGGCTCCCCAAAGGCGCTAACTTTGCTGCAAGTTCCCCCACCCAAGCCCCTCATCACCCCGGCCCTCTTCTCCCGACCCCGCCCAACCCCCTTCACCGGGAGAAGAGGGAGCAAAGCGGGGAAGCCCCAGGGGTACCCCTCTCCCGGGGCGGCGGATGGGGTGGTCGGGAGAGGGGCAGGGGTGAGGGTCTTGGGCGGGGGAACCTCCCATACCACGTTAAGTTAGCGCCTATGCGTCTCCCCCCGCCCCTGGTTGCCGCCCTTACTTCTCTTCCAGGGTCTTCAGGTTCTTGGTCGCCATCGGATCTCCGGGCCGTAGGCTGAGGACCTTCCGGAGCAGCTCCCGGGCTTCGTCCTTGTGTCCCTGGGACAGGTCGAGGACGGCGAGGTCGTTCAGAGCGGCCAAGTGGTCGGGCCGAAGCTCGAGAGTCCGGCGGAAGTCCTTCTCGGCCGCGGGGAGCTGTTGCAGGGTCATGCGGACCACACCCCGCAGGTAGACGTTGTCCGGGTTGTTCGGAGCGGCGGCGACGGCGGCCTCCGCCGTCTTCAGGGCCTCGTCGTTGCGCTTCAGGGCAAGCAGAGTCGTCACTTCGGCGGCGCGGGGGCGAGGATCGCCCGCTTGGGCCAGGGAGATCTCCTGGCGGATCGCCTTCAGGGCCTCCTCGCCTTTTCCCTGGCCCAACAGGGCCGCGGCCTGCTTGAGGTTTCGCCCGGTCGGATCGGCCGTGTCGCGCTCGAGCCCGACCACTCGTTCGGAGTTGCCCTGCTGGCCGGCCAGCAGCTTCCGGGACGTCTCGAGCGCCCGGTTGGCGTCGTCGCGGTGACCGGCGGCGAGCTCGGCGCGCGCGAGCAACTGCCAGGCCGGAAACCTCTGCGGGGCGCGACGGGTGGCCACGTCGAGAGCGGCGATGGCCTCGGGCCACTTCGCGAGGGCCACCAGCGCCTGGCCGTATTCAAAGGCGACGTCCGCCTGGAGGCTTTGCTCCACGGCGTTGGCCGGCTCCCTGGCCAGGGAGCCGCCGGCGAAAGGCGCGAGGGTGGCGGCGGCGTCCGCTGCATTGCCTGCAAGATACTGGGCGCGGGCCAGCACCAGTGCCAGCGAGGGGTCGTTCTCGACCCTTCCCTGAAGTGTCTGGATGGCCGTGGCCGACTCGCCCACGGCCAGGTAACAGCTCGCGAGATAGCGCCTGGCGTCGAGCTCCAGGGCTGAGGAAGCCCCGTGGAGCAGCGGCTCCAGCATGGCGATGGCCTGCTGCGGCTGTTGCTGGAGGTACAGCAGGCGGCCGCGCAGCAGGCGGGCGCGAGGATCGTTCTCCGGCAGATTGGTGATCAGCTCGGCGGCCTCGGGCGCGCGGTCGAGCTCGAGGGCGGCGTAGGTGGCGGCGAGGCGAGCCTCCTCGTCGTCCGGATGCTCCTTCACCCAGGGCCGCAGCAGGCTGTAGCTCTCGGCGATGCGGTTCTCGGTGCCGAGCCACATCCCGAGGTCGCGGGAGGCGGGGGAGCCGGGCGCCTTGGCCACGGCTTGGCGAAGGTAAGTCTCGGCCTTCGGGGTCTGTCTCAGGAGCAGTGCCGCCCGCCCCGCGTTGTGGAGGACCGCCGGTCCTGCCATGCCACTGTCCGCGAGAGGGCCGAGGAGAGCCAGGGCGTCTTTCGGACGCTCGGACTCCAGATACAGCGTTCCAAGTAGTGCCAGGACGGCAGGATGGACGCCGGGCTTCTTGAGCAGAGGCTCGAGCAGGGCGATGGACCCCTTGAGATCCCCTTGCTGAAATTTCTGGGCCGCCTGTGCCACCTGCGGCGGCGGACCGGAGGCGGCCGTGGGCTTTTTGGGAGCGGCCGGAGCAGCGAGGGCGAGGCTCGCGAACAGGGTGAGAGCGGTCAGCGAAAGGAGAAAGCGTTGCATCGGGAGGAATCCTACTTCACCTCTCATAGAATGACCTTGATGCTCCGCGCCGCGCTGCTCCTCCCTCTCGCTCTCGCCGCGCTCGTGGAGGTGCCGGCGGCTCCGCCTCGAGCTCCGGCGGAGCCGGCTGCCACGCTGCGCAATCTCGGCTTGGCACAGCTCGAAAACGAGCAGCCGGCCAAGGCCGAGGAGGCCTTCCGCCGCCTGCTGCCACTGGTTCCCGGCGATCCTCTCCCGTATGCCAACCTCGCCGTCGCCGCGCTGCGGCGGCAGAAGACCGAGGAGGCGCAGAGCTGGATCGCCCAGGCCCTCGCCAAGGCCCCCGGCCGGCCGGATCTGCTCGCTCTCCAGGGCGACGTCCTGCAGCACGCCGGGCTGGACGAGGAAGCCCTCGCCGCCTACCGCAAGGCCGCCGCGGCGGCGCCGGATGAGGTGAGGCTTCAGTATTCCGTCTACCGCCAAGCCGCCGGCCTCACGGGGCCCGCGGGCGAGGCGGCGCTGGGTGAGGCCCTGCAAGCCCTGCAACGGCTGCGTCCCGAGAGCCTCGTCGTCGTCCTTCAGAGTGGCCATCGGGCCATCGCCGCGGGCGATCGGGCGGCGGCCACTCAAAGTTTTCTGCGCGTCCGCGAGCTCCTCGATCCGGCGCCCCCCGTCCCGGCCGCGGCTCTCGCCGCCGTTCTCGCCGCCCTGGAGTCGGGTGACGTGGCCTCAGGCCGGCTGCCGGCCCTGCGGCTGGAAAACGCCCTCAAGCCCACGCCCATCTATCAGCGGGATCTGAAGGAGCTGTCACCGAACGTCCAGGGCCTGCCCGTCGAGAGGTTCGCCGCCGAGCCGCCGCCGGCTTCCTGGGGCGAGCCCGTGCCGGTGCGCTTTCCGGCCACACTCCTCGCCGCCGGCGCCACGGTGGGACGGGCCCTGGCGGTGGGCGACTTCGACGGCGACGAGCGGCCGGACGTCGTGCGCGTGGCTGCCGGCGCCGCTGGAAATCCTCCTCGGCTGGAGATGCGGCTCGCAGCCAAGGGCTGGGAGTCCCTGGCCGGGCCGGACGCTTCGGGCATCACCGGCCTGCTGGCCGCCGACCTCGACAACGACGGCCATCTGGATCTTGTCGGCTACGGGCCGCAGCGGACCGTCTTCTGGCGGGGCAAGGGGGACGGCGGCTTCGAGGATGCTACCGCCGGAGAGGGCCTGACGGCGGCCCACGGCACCGCCGCCGCCGTGCTGGACTACGACATCGACGGCGATCTCGATCTCGTGATCGGCGGTGGCGGGCTGGAGCTGTTTCGCAACGCCCTTCAAGGGCCGCTCGAAGCCTTGGGGAAGCAGGCGTTTCCCGCGCTGGCAGGTATTGCCGGCATCGGGGCCGTCCGAGCGGTGGCCGCCGGCGACCTCGACCGCGACGGCGATCTCGACCTGATCGTGGCGCACGCGAAGGGGATCGCCGTGCTCGACAACCTGCGCCAGGGGCGGTTCGCGGACCGCACCGCGGCGTCGGGCTTGGCGGCGGCGGGTCCTGCCGAGGCCGTGGCTCTCGCCGACCTCGACGACGACGGCTTTCCCGATTTGATTACGGCCGGCGAGGGCGGCCTCGCCCTCTGGCACAACCTGGGAGCCAGCCGGTTCGCTCCCTGGCCCGCGACGGGGCTCCCGCAGGGGGCGCATTTCAGCGCCGTGCTCCCCTTCGACGCCGACAACGATGGCCGGCTCGACCTCGCCGCCGCCGGCCCGGGGGGCGTCGTCGTCCTCGGCCGGCGCGGCACTCCTGCCGCGCCGAGCTTTCAGCCGCTCACCGTCGAGAGCGGGCCGAAGAACGCCACGGCTCTCGAGGCCGCCGATCTGGACGGCGACGGCGATCTCGACCTCGTGGCGGCGGGGGAGGGCGGGCTCCATCGCCTGGCCAACGAGGGTGGCAACAAGAACCACTGGCTGGACGTGCGCCTCCGCGCCCTCACCACGGGCAGCGGCAAGAACAACCTCCAGGGGCTGGGCGCGACCGTCGAGGTGCGGGCCGGAGCGGCATATCAGTTCCGCGAGGCCGCGTCGGAGGTGACGCACTTCGGCCTCGGCAAGCTGCGCGAGGCGGACGTGATGCGCGTCGTGTGGACCAACGGCGTGCCCCAGGACCGTTTGCAGCCGGCCGTGGATCAACGGGTGGTGGAGCAGCAGCTCCTCAAGGGAAGCTGCCCCTTCCTTTACGCCTGGACGGGCGAGCGCTTCAGCTTCGTCACCGATCTGCTGTGGAACTCGCCGGTCGGCCTCCCCGTCGCTCCCGGCGTGTATGCCGCCCCCGACCCCGACGAATTGGTGCGGGTGGACGGCGCCCGTCCGGTGGACGGTGTCTATCGCCTGCGCGTCACCGAGGAGCTGTGGGAGGCGGCGTATTTCGACGCCGTGCGGCTCTGGGTGGTGGACCATCCGGCCGAGGCCGAGGTGGCAAGCCGGCTCAAGGTGGTGCCGGGAGAGCGGCAGCCCGTGGGCGTGCTGGCGGCCCGCGGTCTGCGTCCTGTGGCCGCGGCCTGGGACGGCCGGGGAGAGGACGTCACGGCCCGTGTCCGCGCCCGCGACGAGGTCTATGCCGGGGGCTACGAGCTTGGCCCCTACCAGGGCGTGGCTCGCGCCTGGACCTTCACCTTCGATCTCGGCGAAGCGCCTGCGGCTCCAGTGCGTCTGTTCCTCGACGGTTGGATGTTCCCGGCCGACGCCAGCCTGAACCTCGCCGCGGCCCAGCGGCCGGACCTCCCCTACCTGCCGCCCCGCCTGGAGGTGGAGACGGCCGCCGGCTGGCAGGTCCTTCTCCCCGCCATGGGCTTCCCGGCGGGCAAGACCAAGACGATGGTGGTCGACACGCCGCCGTTGCCGGCGGGCGCCCGCCGGCTGCGTATCGTCACCTCGCTCTGGCTGGCCTGGGACAGGGTCGCCTGGACACTAGAGACGGCGGACGCCGAGCCGCAGGTTCGCGCCCGGCTCGCCCCACGGGCGGCCGAGCTGCGCTACCGCGGCTTCTCGGCCCTCGTTCGCCGTTCCCCCAACGGACCCCACGGCTACGATTATGGCCGGGTGGCTCCCGAATCCCCTTGGCTGCCGTTCGCCGGCCACTACACGCGGTACGGCGACGTGCGCGAGCTGCTGGCGGCGACGGACGACCGCTCGGTGGTGATCGGCCCCGGCGACGAGATCGCCCTCGAGTTCGCCGCCGGCGGCTTGGCGGCCCCGCCGCCGGGCTGGACGCGTACCGTCTTCCTCCAGAGCCAGGGCTGGGACAAGGACGCCGACCGCAACACGTGGGAGGCGCGGCACGTCGAGCCCCTGCCGTTCCGCGCCATGCGGCGCTACGGCGATCCCCTGCCGGACACTCCGGAGCTGAGGGACTACGTCGCGCGGTGGCTGACGCGGGTGGTGGCCGTCGAGCCGTCCGAGCCATGATCCCGGGAAATATCCCAGGGAATTCGCTCGCGGCCTTTGCGGTTACGTCGATCCTCTGCTATCTTTTAGAGTCCTGACAGGAGAGGCGTCCGTCTTAGTCGCTGCGCGGCCAGAGACTTGGGCCGCCCTCGCGAACCGTAACGGCCGGTGGATCCGGTTGAGTCGGCTGAAGGAATCGGTATAGGTAGGGAATAGGGCCTCGTCAGGCCAGGAGCGACTAGAGAAATGGGAAAGAAGCTTTTCGTCGGAAACCTCAACTTCAAAACCACGGATGACGACCTGCGGACTCTGTTCGCACAGGCCGGCACGATCGAGTCGGCCACGGTGATGATGGACCGTGCCACCGGTCGTTCCCGCGGTTTCGGCTTCGTCGAGATGAGCAGCGACGAGGAAGCCGAGAAGGCGGTCAAGGAGCTCAACGGTCATGAGCTCCAGGGCCGTGCCCTGAACGTCAACGAGGCCCGCGAGCGCACGCCCGGCGGTCCCCGTCCCGGTGGCTATGGCGGCGGTGGCGGCGGCTATGGCGGCGGCGGTGGCGCGCCCCGTGGCGGTGGCTACGGTGGAGGTGGGGGTGGCGGTGATCGCGGCGGCTACGTCGGTGGCGGTGGCGGCCCCCGCGGCGACTTCAACTTTGCCCCTCCCGGCGGCGACGACAGCGGTGGCTTCGGCGGCGGCTTCAATCGCGGCAACTTCAAGCCCCGTAAAGAAGGCGGCAGCCGGCGCGGTCTGCGGGCCAAGAAGCGCAGCCTCTAGCCGCGTCCTCGGACGACGTCCACGGCCCTCCTTCCGGAGCCTTCCCTTGGGCTCCGGCCGAGGGAGCCTCGCCTTCCCTTCAAAACTTTCAGTAGAGGTCGAAGAGAAGGATCCGCCCCTCCAGGGGGCCGTTCATCACCGGAATCCGCCGCCGGGGCCGCAGGCCGATGTGTTTGCCGCGGTCTTCGCCGCCGGCGAGGACGGCTGCCTTCCAGCCCTTGTACCGCTGCTTGAGGATGTCGCCCAGGGCGCGCCAACGGGCCGAGTCGGTGCCCAGGCGCTCGCCATGGGGCGGATTGACCAGGACGAGGCCGGGGCCCGCGGGCGGCTCGAAGTCGGCGGCGTCGCCGCGGGTGAGGGTGACGCGGTCCAGCAGGTTGGCGAGTTCCAGGTTGGCCCGGGCGCCGCGCAGAGCCTCGGCGGACTCGTCGTTGCCGTGGATGCGCACGTCCTGCCCCGGCGTGGGGAGCGGCTCCTGAAGGATGGCGGTGAAGGCCGCGGGGTCGTAGCCGGGGAGGCGCTCGAAGGCCCAGCGGCGGCGCAGCCGCCCCGGCGGCCAGCCGAGGGCGAACCAGGCGGCCTCGACGAGCAGCGTTCCCGAGCCGCACATGAAATCCACGACCGGGCCGTGGCCGTCCCAGCCGGAGGCGAGGACGCAGGCGGCGGCCAGTTGCTCGCGCACCGGAGCGGCCGTGGAGACGGCGCGATAGCCGCGGCGGTCCAGGGGCTCTCCCGAAGTATCGAGGAGGAGGGTGGCGCGGTCGCGGATCAGGCGCAGGCGCAGGTGGAGGTCCGGATCCTTGCGGTCGATGTCCGAGCGCCGGTTCCAATGGTCGCGCTGGCCGTCCACCAGCCCGTCCTTGGCCGAAAGGGCGGCCCAGCGGGTGTCGCGCACGACGGACGCCGTCGAGGTCGCCTGAATGACGAAGCTGCGGTCGGGGTGGAGGAGAGCGGGAACGTCGATCGCGCCGCGATACACCCGGGCGGGGGAGCGGCCCCCGGCGAGAGACCGGGCGCCGGCGGCCAGGGCCGGACCATCCGGCGCGTCCCAGTTGCCAAGCTCGACGAGGACGCGGTTGGCGGTGCGCAGCCGCCAGTTGGCCCGCCAGCAGTCCTTCCAGGCGCCGGTGAAGGCCACGGCGCCGCGCTGGCGCTCGACGTTCTGGACGTCGAGGCCACGCACTTCTCCCTCCAGGATCTCCTCCAGGCCGAGGACGCAGGTGGCGATCAGGCCGAGGGGCTTCATCGCGCGGGTTCGCCCCGGTGCCGTTCCAGAAACGGCAGCAGCGCCTTCAGCAACTCCTCCGGTTTCTCCTCCATGGGCATATGCCCGCAATTCTCGATCACCACGAACTCGGAACCGGGGATACGCGCCACCGAGCGCCGGCCTGTGGCGAGAGAGATCAAATGGTCTTCGGCACCCCAGACGGCGAGGGTCGGGACGCGGATCTGATCCAGCACCACCTTGGGAGTGGGCACGCGGCGAGGGACGGTGAGACCGTAGAAGGCGTCCTCGGCGCCTTCGATGCGCACGCGGTCCAGGTAGGCCTTCACCAAATCGGGGGTGATCAGGGAGCCGTCGAAGAAGGAGGCTTTGAGGGAGCGGCGCACCGTGGAGGGGCGCAACGCAAAGGCGCGGAGGAAGAGGTTGGCGAGGGGGCGCACCGAGGCGATACGGCTGCGGCGGTCGTCGGGGTAGGTGGGTGCGGAGCTGTCCACCAGGATCAGAGTGCGGAACCGCTCGGAATGAGTCGATGCGAGGTATAGCGAGAGGCCGCCGCCGTACGAGTGGCCGGCGATATGGGCGCGGTCGATCCCCAGGGCGTCCATCACGCCCAGGATCAGGGCGGCCTGACCCTCCCGCGTGTAGGAGGCCAGGTCCCTCGGCCGCTCGGTGTAGCCGAAGCCGTTGAGATCGATGGCCACGACGCGGTGGGATGCGCTCAGGGCGGGGATCACCTTGCGCCACGAGTAGCTGGAGGCGCCGAAGCCATGGAGGAGCACCACGGGCTCGCCCTGTCCGGCCTGCTCGACGTGCACGAGCTGGTCCCCTAAGCGCACGAGCTGGCTTTGAGGAACCGCGCGGCGAACGTCGGCGAACGAGCGGTAGGAGGCGCAGCCGGAAAGAAGGAAGGCCAAAGCGAGTGAGGTCAGGAGGAGAGCGGGGAAGGCAGGACGCATGGCGGGGAAGTCTACACTGCCCCCGACCGCTCCCACCTTCGCCCTGGCCCTCCTGTCTCTTCTACCGGCTCCCTCGTGCCCAGCTTTCCGACGCCTGGTTTTCCTGGTCCTCGTCGTCCTCCACCGGCCAGGGAATGCTGGCGCCGTCGAGGCGGTCGTCGCCCAGGCGGTGGTAGAGGGCGGTGGCCCTTTCGAGCGAGCTCGCGGCCTTGCCGTACTCCCCCAGATCGCAGAGGAGGCTGGTGAGAGTGCCCAGGAGATTGGCTTCCTCCATGAGGTCGCCGGTGCCCATCTCCAGTTGAATTCGGGCTTGGCTGAAGGCGAGGCGGGCGCCCGCGAGATCCCCGGCGGTGCGGCGGGCATCGCCCAGGGCGGTGAGCGCGGCGGTCTTGAAATCGGCAAGCCGCTCCTCGCCGTAGCTCTCCACGGTCAGCCGCTCGGCCACGGCCAGGGCCATCTCGGCGAGGCTCACGGCGGGGCCGGTGTCCCGGTCCCGAGTGGCGGCTTCGCGGCTCTTCTCCAGCAGCAGGTCGTACAGGCCCCAGTGATGGAGCCGCTGGTCATTGCGCACCATCACGAGCTGTCGCGTGTAGGGATGCCCTTCCAGCGTGGCCCACTGGACGATCGCCAGGCTTCGCTCCCGCCGCACGCGCTCGTGGGCCTCGGTGAGCAGGTGCTCGGTGCGGCGGAACGCCTCGTCGTAGCGCGCGCCTTCGCCGCTGTGCCGGGCGCGGGGCCGCGGGACGCGCTCCCCTCCAGCCAAGGTCTCGTCCGGCACGATCGCCAGCAGGTGCCGGATCACTGAGCTGGAATCCTGCCGAGACAGCCCGAGCAGGCGATCCACATCGGAGGGGGCAGCCCCCTCCTCCACATCGTCGAGGTAGTCCACTTCATCCTCCCGGGAAACGTCATCGCAAAAGTCCCTTCACTAGATCTAGTTGCTCGAAGGCCCAAAAAGGTGACAAAGCCGGCGAGGAAATTTTGTGGCGAGGGGCAGACAGGTTCCAGAAGCGAAGAATTTTGTCACCGCCTTTCGACTGACAGTGTCACTCCCCATCCCTATCCTCGCCTTCCACCGGCCCCAAAGGCTCGCCGGCCAGGAGGCTTGTCCCGTTGTCCATCGTCCTCGAGGATCTGACCAAGCGCTATGCCGGCCACCCGGTGGTCAACGGCATCTCCCTCACCGTGGGGGACGGCGAGCTGTTCGTGCTGCTGGGCTCCTCCGGGAGCGGCAAGAGCACGCTGCTGCGGATGATCGCCGGGTTGACCGAGGTCGATGCCGGCCGGGTGACGCTCCATGGCCGCGACGTCACCGAATTGCCACCGGCCCGGCGGGGGGTGGGCTTCGTCTTCCAGAGCTACGCCCTGTTCCCCAGCCTCTCCGTGGCGGAGAACGTGGAGTTCGCCCTGGCGGTTCGCGGCACGGCAAGGGAGGCGAGGCGGCGGCGGCGCGACGAGCTCCTGGAGCTGGTGGGACTCGCCGGCCTCGGCGGCCGCATGCCGCGCCAGCTCTCCGGCGGCCAGCAGCAGCGGGTCGCCCTCGCCCGGGCTCTCGCCCACCAGCCGGAGGTGCTGCTCCTCGACGAGCCGTTCGGCGCCCTGGACGCCAAGGTGCGGGCCGATCTGCGGCGCACCATCCGCGAGATCCAACGCGAGCTCAAAGTCACGACTCTCTTCGTCACCCACGATCAGGAGGAGGCTTTCGAGCTGGCGGACCGGCTGGCGGTGCTCTCCTTCGGCCGTCTGCTGGAGGCCGGGCCGCCGGAGGAGCTGTACCTGCGGCCGGAAACGGAGTTCGTGGCCACCTTCCTCGGCACCGCCAATCTGCTGGTGGGAGAGGCGACCTCTGAGGGCGTGAGAGTGGGGCCGGTCTGCTTTCCGCTGGGCACCCACGCCGAGCCGATGGCAGCAGGCACTGCGGGAACCGCCGGCCGCCGGGTACAGGTGCTCTTCCGTCCCGAGGACGTGGCGGTGCGGAGCTCGCCTGACGACGCCGGTTTCCCAATGCTCGGCCAAGCGGTGGTGGACCAGCGCGCCTTCATCGGCTCTTTCGAACGGCTGCGCCTGCGGCTCCCCGCCCTTCCCGGCGTGCGGGCCATCGCGCCCGTGGTCCCCTTCGGCAGCGACTCCATCTGGATCGAGGCCACCCGCTCGCAGGACCAGGCGCGCCGTTTCCCTCTCAAGATGGGAGATACCACGTGGGTCGGGGTGCGGCGGGTCCATGCCCTGGTTCATCCCGGAATGCGCTTCCTGCTGCTGACCGACGGATCGGCTCCCTCGCGCGCGGCTCTGGCTCTGGGCGGCGAGCTCGCCCGCCTGGCCCACGCCCGGGTGACGGTGCTGGCGCCGGGCACCGAGCCTGGGGAGGAGACGGACCGCCGGCTTCAGGAGTCGCGCGAGCAGCTCGGTTCGGGCGTGGCGAGCCTCGAAAGCCGGGCCACCGGCGAGGATGCGCCCACGGCGGTGGCCGAAGAGGCTTCGCGCCGGCCCTGCGACCTCGTGGTGCTGGGCGCTTTGCCCAAGGACGGCGTGAAGCTGGCCGAGGAGGTGATCTCCGCCGGGCCGCACCATCTCCTTCTGGTGCCGTCGGGTGCGCCCGGCCGGGCGCCGGAACGCTGGCTGATCTGTGTCGCCGTGGGCGAGCCCGGCAAGGCGGACGTTTCCTTCGCCGGCCGCCTGGCCCGCCACCTGCGAGCCGAGATCACTATCCTGACCGTTCTGCCGGCGGTCGCACAAGGCGAGGGTGTCTCCCTGGCCACCTCTCAGGCCGAGCGCTTCCTCGCCGGTAGCGCGCGAACTCTCACCCGGATGGAAGTTCCGGTGATCACCCGCATCCGCTATGGCGGCGCCCGCGAGGAGATCCTCGCCCAGATCCAGGAGGGCGGGCACGACCTGCTGGTGGTGGGCTCGCCGCTGCCGGGCAAGGACGGCGAGATCGAGCTGAAGGGCGTCGTCGGCCGCCTGCTGCCAAACCTGTCGAACCTGCCGCTGCTCATCGTGCGCTCGCCGGAGGCGGCGTCGTGAAGTCGTTTGTTCCCTTTCCTCAGAGGAGATTGCGATGAAGGCCATACGTTTTTCGCTGAGCCTCGCATTGCTGCTGGCGCTGTTGCCGGCGGCTGCGCGAGCTCAGGAACCCCAGACACAGGCGCCCGAATCCCAGACGTCCGAGACGCCCCAGACGCCCGCGACGATTGACCAGAAGCTCGAGGAGCTGGACCAGAAGATCCGCGTCCTCGACCGCAAGATCGAGATCGACAAAGAGGCTGCCGCTGAGAAGGCGAAGGCCACCGCCGGCGTCACGGCCGACAAGAGCGGCTTCGCCATCAAGTCCGCCGACGGTGCCTACCGCCTCAGGATCGGCGGCTACGCCCAACTCGACAGCCGTTTCTTCCTGGATGAGAAGCAGAGGTCGACCGTCGACACCTTCACCCTCCGCCGTGTGCGTCCCATCCTCGAAGGCACGGTGGCGAAGTTCTTCGACTTCCGCATCATGCCGGACTTCGGGGCCGGCCAGACCGTCCTTCAGGACGCCTACGTGGAAGGGAGGTTCAGCCCCGCCTTCCGCGTCCGCGCCGGCAAGTTCAAGCCGCCGGTCGGTCTCGAGCGGCTGCAATCGGGCACCGACATCCTGTTCGTCGAGCGCTCGCTGCCCACCAACCTGGTGCCCAACCGCGACCTCGGAGTCCAGGTTGCCGGCGATCTTGCGGGCGGCGTCGCGAGCTACCAACTGGGCGTCTTCAACGGCGTGGTGGACGGCGGCATCGCCGATGCCGACACCAACAGCGAGAAGGATCTCGCGGCACGGCTCTTCTTCCTGCCGTTCATCCAGGGGAGCGGCCCGCTCAAGAACCTCGGCTTCGGCATCGCCGGCACGTCCGGCAACCAGTCAGGTACTGCGACCGCGCCGGGCCTGCCGTCCTACCGCTCGCCCGGGCAGGCGACCGTCTTCGCCTATCGCTCGGACGGCACCGCTCCGAACACGACGATCGCCGACGGCCGCCATGTTCGCATCGTTCCCCAGGCTTATCTGTACACCGGTCCCTTCGGCCTGCTGGCCGAGTACGCCTCTTCCCGCCAGGACGTGACGCGGGGCACTGTCAGCCGGGAGCTCGATCACCGCTCGTGGCAAGTGGCGGCCTCTTGGGTGATCTCGGGTGGCGTGCCGACCTATCGCTCGGTCGATCCGAAGGTGGTGTTCGACCCGGCAGCCCACACCTGGGGCGCCTGGGAGGTCAAGGTGCGCTTCAGCAAGCTCGACATCGATCCCGCCACCTTCCCCCTTTTCGCCAACCCGGCAAGCGCCATCCGGTCGGAGAAGGCGGTGGCGGCGGGTCTCAACTGGTACCTGAACCGCAACGTGCGGCTGCTCTTCGACTACGAGCGCACGAAGTACGACGGTGGATTCACCACCGGCGACCGCGAGGACGAGAAGATCTTCTTCAGCCGCTTCCAGGTCCAGTTCTAAGGATCTGAGGAAAGGAATTCGAGGCTCATGAAAAACTGTCTAGCACTCCTTTTACTGGTGTTGGCGTCGCCGGCATCGGCACAGGTCAAGCTGCTCAACGTCTCCTACGATCCCACCCGCGAGCTGTATCAGGAGATCAACGGTGCGTTCGCGAAGGTTTGGAAGGTTAAGTCGGGTCAGAATGTCACCGTCCAGCAATCGCATGCCGGCTCGGGCAAACAGGCGCGGTCGGTGATCGACGGCCTGGAGGCCGACGTCGTCACCCTGGCTCTGGCCTATGACGTCGACGCGGTCGCCAAGGCCGGCCTGATCGATAAAAATTGGCAGACGCGGCTGCCCAACAACAGCACGCCCTACACCTCGACCATCGTCTTTCTGGTGCGCAAGGGCAACCCGAAGAACATCAAGGATTGGGACGATCTCGTTCGCCCCGGCGTATCGGTGATCACGCCGAACCCCAAGACCTCGGGCGGTGCGCGCTGGAACTACCTGGGGGCCTGGGGCTGGGCGCTGAAGAAGTATGGCAGCGAGGCCAAGGCCAAGGACTTCGTCAGCCGTCTGTACAAGAACGTGCCGATTCTCGACACAGGAGCCCGCGGCTCGACCGTGACTTTCGTCGAGCGCGGCATCGGCGACGTGCTCGTCGCCTGGGAGAACGAGGCTCTGCTGGCGGTACGCGAGCTCGGCGCGAAGGGCGCATTCGTGGTCGTGGCGCCGTCGTCGAGCATCCTGGCCGAGCCGCCGGTGGCGGTGGTGGACAAGGTTGCCGCCAAGCACAAGACGGCGGCCGTGGCCAAGGCTTACCTCGAATATCTCTATACGCCCGAGGGGCAGGAGATCGCCGCGAGGCATTACTACCGCCCACGGCTGGAGGCGGTGGCGAAGAAGTACGCCAATCAGTTTCCGCAGCTCACGCTGTTCACGATTGATCAGGTTTTCGGCGGCTGGACCAAGGCGCAGAAGACTCACTTCGACGACGGTGGCGTCTTCGACCAGATTTACGGAGCCGGCAGGTAGGTGAGCGCGGCCCTGGTTGAAGCGGTGGGCCGGCCGAGCCGCCGAAGCCGGCACCTGCGAGGGGGCAGCCCCTTGCCAGGATTCGGCTTGGCGCTCGGTTTCACGCTGCTCTACCTCGGCCTGATGGTGATGATTCCCTTGTCGACTGTTTTCCTGAAGACGGCGACGATGACCTGGACTGCCTTCTGGGCCGCCGTTTCCGGCCCTCGGGCCCTCGCCGCCTACCGGCTGAGCCTGGGCGCCTCGTTGATCGCCGCTGCGATCAACGTCGTCTTCGGCTTGCTCGTGGCCTGGGTGCTGGAGCGCTACAGCTTTCCGGGCCGGCGGCTGATCGATGCTTTCGTGGATCTGCCGTTCGCCCTGCCCACGGCCGTGGCCGGTATCGCGCTGGCTACCATCTACGCGAAGAACGGCTGGGTGGGCCGCTGGCTGGAGCCGCTGGGCATCCAGGTGGCCTATACGCCGCTGGGCGTGGTGGTGGCGCTCACCTTCATCGGTCTTCCCTTCGTGGTGCGGACCGTGCAGCCGGTGTTGACCGATCTCGATCCCGAGGTGGAGGAGGCGGCGGCCAGCCTGGGCGCCGGCCGCTGGCAGACGTTCCGGCGGGTGATCCTGCCCGAGCTGGTGCCGGCAGCGACCACCGGCTTCGTGCTCGCCTTCGCCCGCGCGCTGGGCGAGTACGGTTCGGTGATTTTCATCGCCGGCAACATGCCCATGCGTTCGGAGATCACGCCTCTGTTGATCATGATCAAGCTGGAGCAGTATGACTACGCGGGAGCGACGGCGATCGCCATGGTGTTCCTGATCGCCTCGTTCGCCCTGTTGTTTCTGGTCAACTTCCTGGCCTGGCGGCGCAACCGGCGGTTGCGGGCGGGGGAGGAGGCGGGGTGAGCGGTCCGAAATCCATCCCGTCGCGGGCCTTGAGCGAGCCGCGATGGGTCCGCTTTCTGTTGATCGGGACGGCCCTGGTCTTCCTGGGATTCTTCCTGTTCCTGCCCCTGGTCCTGGTCTTCCATGAGGCGTTCAAGGATGGGGTAGCCGTCTACCTTGCCGCGATCCGGGAGCCGGTGGCGCTCGCCGCCGTGCGATTGACTCTGCTGGTGGCCTTCATCGCCGTACCGATCAATTTTCTCTTCGGCCTGGCGGCGGCGTGGGCGATCTCCAAGTTTCGCTTCCGCGGTAAGAACATGCTGATCACTCTCATCGACCTGCCGTTCGCCGTTTCGCCGGTGATCTCGGGTGTCATGTTCGTGCTGCTCTTCGGCGCCCACGGATTTTTCGGTCCCTGGCTCCAGAGCCACGACCTGAGGGTCATCTTCGCCGTTCCGGGCATCGTGCTGGCGACGATGTTCGTCACCTCGCCCATGGTGGCCCGCGAGCTGATTCCCCTGATGCAGGCGCAGGGGAGCGATGAAGAGGAGGCGGCATTGACCCTCGGAGCCTCCGGGTGGCAGACCTTCTTCAAGGTGAGCCTGCCGAAGATCCGCTGGGGCCTGCTCTATGGGGTGGTGCTCTGCAATGCCCGGGCAATGGGCGAGTTCGGCGCCGTGTCCGTCGTCTCCGGACACGTGCGGGGGCTCACCAACACCATGCCCCTGCACATCGAGATCCTCTACAACGAGTACCAGTTCTCCGCGGCCTTCGCGGTCGCCTCGCTGCTGGCCCTCCTGGCCCTGGTGACCCTGGCGATCAAGAGTGCGATCGAGTGGCGGACGGGGCGGCGATAGGGGAGCGATAGGCCGATGTTAAGCTGATTTCCGATGCGCCGCCTTTCCCTCAGCACTCTCCTCATCGGCCTCAACGGCGGCTTGGTCCTCATCGCCGTGGTGGCGGTCGCGATGGCGGCGGTGGGGTTGATCGAGCGGTTCGCCGAGGAGCAGGCGCTGGCGCGGGTCAACCTGGCAGGGGCTAGTGCGCAGGAGGCGGTGGAACGGTCGGCACGGGACGTGGCCACGTCGGCTCACCTGCTGGCCGAGCGGCCGACGGTGAAGCGCCTTTTGAGTGAGGGGGACGTGGCTGCATTGAGCGCATTCCTCGATCGCTTCCGCGGCACCAGCCACCTTTCGGGGGTCGTAATCTTCGCCGGCGGCCACATCTTCGCGAGCGGCGGAGCTGCCCTTCCCTGGGAGGAGATCGCCCGCCGCGCCGGCTCCGAGGGGATCACCACGCTCACCAGGCTGCCGGACGGTAGGCTCCTGCTGGCCGCGGCCTTGCCGCTCGCCTCCTCCGCGAGCTCGGCCGCCGCCGCGGCGCTCGTCCTCGACGCGCCGTTCGCCCGCCAGATCGAGACCCAGGTTAGGCTGCCAGTAGCAATCCTCGATCCCGAGCGGGCACTGGAAGATCCGGACGATCCCCGCACGCCTTTGCGGTCGGAGGTGCTGGCGACAGGCGAGCCGGGCTCCGGGCTACTGAAGAAAGCGGACCGTTATCTTTCCGTACGTCCCCTGCGCTCTGCCTCCGGTGCGGTGACGGCCCTGGTGGAGACCGAGCTCGCCGGGGACACCGTGGCCGGCTCCCTCACCCGCCTCGTGCGCAATCTCTTTCTCCTGACGCTTTTGGTGGCAGCGCTCGCCACTCTCTCTGGATGGGCGGTGAGCCGCCGGCTGACCCGCCCGGTCGAGGCGCTCACCGCGGCTGCCGCCCGTATCGGCCGGGGCGACCTCTCGACACCCGCGCCCCGCGCCCCCGGGGCCGAGCTCGGCACGCTCGCGGCCACGATGGAGGAAATGCGCCGCCGGCTGCTTCAGCTCACCTCCGAGCTGCGGCGCCGGCAGGCCGAGGGCGAGGCCATCCTCACCGGCATCACCGAAGGAGTTTTCAGCGTCGACCGCGACCGCCGCATCACCTATCTCAATCCGCAGACGGCGGCGCTGCTGGGCATCCGCCGCGAGGAGGCCCTGGGCCGTTTCTGCGGCGACGTGCTCAAGCCCCGCGGATCCCGCGAACAGGACGGACTGCGGCCCTGCGAGGAGAGCTGTCCCATTCTCCACGCCCGCTTCCGCGGCGGCGCCAGCGCCACCGAATACCTTCAGCTCCGCGACGGCGGGCTGCGCGCCGTCGTCATCGCGAGCGCTCCCCCGGCTGAGGAGCAGCAGTTCCAGGTGATGCGGGACGAGACGGATGTCGAGGCCGTACGCCGCCAACGCGACGCCGTGCTGGCCAACATCTCTCATGAGTTTCGTACTCCGCTCTCCGCCCAGCTCGCCTCCATCGAGCTGTTGCGCGACCGGCTCCTCCAGTCTCCCGGCGGGTTGGAAGGGGAGACGCACAACCTCGTCCTGTCGCTCGAGCGGGGAAGCCTGCGATTGACCCAGCTCATCGACAATCTGCTGGAGAGCGTGCGGATCGAATCGGGTCAGGACTCGATCCGCAGCCGGCCGGTGGCGCTCGACGAGGTGATCGAGGAGGCGGTGGAGATGACGGCGCCTCTTCTCGCACAGCGCGGCCAATCGATCGAGGTCGATCTCCCCTATCCTCTGCCGGTGGTTCAAGGCGACGCGCCGCGGCTGATCCAGGTTTTCGTCAACCTCCTTGCCAACGCCCACAAGTTCGGCCCCACGGGCTCGACGGTCCACGTCGGCGGCGCCGTAGAAGAGGGTACGGTTTGCTTGTGGGTAGAAGATGAGGGACCGGGTTTCCCCATGATGTCGGGGGATAGCACGCTCTTCGACCGGTTCGTTCGCCGGGATGGCGTTGGGGAGGAGCCGGAAACGGGCGGCATGGGCCTGGGGCTGTGGATCGTGCGCTCCATCGTCGAGCGGCACGGCGGAGAGGTGGCGGCGGGCCCGGGAAACGGCGGCCGGGGGACTCGCATGAAAATCGTCCTTCCCCGGAAACAGGCATTGGAGGGCACAGCGGCGTGAAGATCCTCGTGGTGGACGATGACCTGGAGCTGGCGGGCCTGATCGGCTATGCCTTGCGCCAGGCGGGTTATCTGGTGGTGGACGCGGCGGACGGCCCCTCGGCCCTGATCGCTTTCGAGCGGGAGGCGCCATCGCTGATGATCCTGGACGTGAACCTGCCGCGCCTCTCCGGCCTGGAGGTCTGCCGCCAGATCCGTGCCGGCGGCTCCGCCGTTCCCATCATGATGCTGACGGTGCGCAATGCCGAAGAGGATCAGGTCCAGGCCCTCGACCTGGGAGCGGACGACTACCTGACGAAGCCTTTCAGCCCGCGCACTCTGTTGGCGCGGGTGCGGGCGTTGCTGCGGCGGGGAGGAGTGGAGAAGCCGGCACCGCTGGAGGCCGGAGACCTGTCGCTGGATCTCGAATTGGCGTCCGTGACAGTTAGAGGCGCCAAAACGGCTCGCCTAACCCGTCTGGAGTTGCGGCTACTCCAGATACTCCTGGCCAACGCCGGCCATACCTTGCCGCCGGAGCGTTTGCTCGCCCACGTCTGGGGCTCGCGCGGCGCGGGCGACCGCCAACTCTTGAAGCAGCTAGTCCATCGCCTGCGCCAGAAGATCGAGACCGACGCCGCCCAGCCCCGCTACCTCGTGACCGTCACCGGCGTCGGCTATGCCCTGCGGCCTATGGGCGGAGAGGGAGAGTAGCGCCCCTGCCCGTGTCCACCATCGCAAAGCCGGCGGGGAAACCCTGCTGCAACAGGTCAGCTGGTGCTTATACTCTGCCAGCCGCGGGCTCAGAGGTGGATTGGCCGGTCAGGACCGGCACCAAGCCCTGGAATCGGTCGCTGGCATCGTTGCCATTGATCTGCTGGTGAAGCCGGTAGGCTCTCTCGAAGGCCCGCTTCAACGCCAGATCGTAACTGCCTTCCGGGACGGGCGCTCCTTTGTAAGGATCGAGCCGGGCGGTCGCTTGGTTTTGCGCGGCCTGGGCGATGAGATTCCGGACGATCTGCCGGCGCTCGCCGGCTCCGACGAGCCCTTCGGCAAGCTTCATGATCTGGTCCCGGGAGACGGGCTGCAAGTTTAGGTTCGACAATTTCATTCCCTCCCGCACCTTGGCCGGCACGTGATGTCGTGTCGGCTCTTGCAGGTGTCTAAAGCAGGAAACGTGCCGGAGGTGCCAATTCCCTCATACCTCCTCACACCGCGAGACTCCGCTGGTTTGCGACCGTGGAGAGACTCCGCGACTGTCCGTCCGAGTGGACAGATTGGCCAGCAGCTCGGTACAACATGGCGCCTGGTATCCTTCTTGCGGAGGATGTCTGGCCATGGAAATCCTGCCCACGCCTCACACCGGTCAACCGGGCCTGCTGATCGCCATCGGCGGCGCCGAGGACAAGACGCGGGAACGCGTCATCCTCAACTACTTCCTGGAGGCCGCCGGGGGCGCCGACGCCAACCTGGTGGTGCTGGCCACGGCCTCGGAGTCGCCTGAGACGGGCGACCGCTACGCCGATCTGTTCCTGGCTTTGCGCGCCGAGAACGTCGAAGTGCTCAAGATCGAGACTCGCACCGACGCCCTCGAGGCGGGCTCGGAAGCCCACGATCTGTTGGAGTACGCCACCGGCCTCTTCATCACCGGCGGAAGCCAGCTCAAGCTCTCCTCGGCCCTGGGCGGCACGGAGATCGCCGAGACCGTCCGCCGCCGTCACGCGGCCGGCATGGTGGTGGCGGGCACCAGCGCCGGGGCGGCTCTGCTCTCGGAGCACATGATCGCCTTGGGCGAGGGTGGCTCCACGCCGCGCCGCCGCCTCGTTCACCTGGCGAAGGGGCTGGGCTTGGCTCCCAACCTGATCATCGATCAGCACTTCCGCCGCCGCGACCGGTTGGGGCGCCTGTTGACCGCGCTTTCTTACAATCCCGCGCCCTTGGGCGTGGGAATCGACGAGGACACTGCGGCCATCCTCAGTGGCGCGGGCGAGCTTTCCGTCCTCGGAACCGGAGCGGTGATGGTGGTGGACGCCTCGCAGATGCGCTTCACCGACAGCCACGCGGTCCACCGCGGCCAGCCCGTCGCCATGATGGGCATGAAGCTCGACTTCCTCACCACGGGCTGCCGCTACGACCTGAACCGCCGGATCGGCATCGCGCCGCCGCCGCACATGATCCATTTCGCCGAGCCGGTGGAGCGACGCGTTCCCTTGCCACCGCCGATACACAGCGAAAAAGTGCCGGCCGAAGCGGACACCGACGGCGAATAGGCGGGTTCAAACGCCCTGCCGCTGGCACACCGATTGCTCTTTAGGCCTTCCGTGGAATGAGCCACGCTTCCAACGCTTGAGCCTTCCGGGAGGCCCGTTCACGTCATGAAAGTCCTTGAGACTCGCATCTATCGCGGCCCCAATCTTTATGCCCTCTGGCCCGTCATCCGTCTCCGGCTGGACCTCGGCGAGCTCGAATGGTTCCCGACAGCCAAACTTCCAGGTTTTTCGGACCGGCTTGTAAAGTTGATCCCCACCCTCGCTGAGCACACCTGCTCCTATGGCGAGCCCGGCGGCTTCGTGCGCCGGCTCAACGAGGACGACGGCACCTGGCTGGGCCATGTGATGGAGCACGTGGCCATCGAGCTGCAATGCCTCGCCGGCACGCCTGTGACCTTCGGCAAGACGCGCGGCCACGGCCTGCCGCCAGGGCAGTATCACGTCGTCTACAGCTTCGACGAAGAGGCCGTGGGGCTTGCTGCGGGGAACCTCGCCATGCGCCTGATTCATCACCTGCTGCCCGAAAAGTTGGAGGCCCACGATCCCGCGCCGCTCGATTTTCCGGCGGAGCTCGAAGCGCTGACGCGGCTGGCGCAAGAACGTGCCCTGGATCCTTCGACCGCCACGCTGGTCAAGGCCGCCGAGGATCGGGGCATCCCCTGGACCCGCCTGGACGGCAAGTCGCTGGTGGCCCTCGGCCAGGGTCGGTTCCAGCAGCGCATTCAGGCCGGTCTCAGCGGCCGGGCCAGCCATCTCGCCGTCGAGATCGCTGCCGACCGAGACCTGACGCAGCTCATCCTGGGAAAGATCGGGCTCCCGGTGGCGCAACCCGGCACTTTCCCTCCGGATCATCAGTGCCGGATTCTCGTGGTGGGCGGCAAGGTCGTCTCGGCGATTGAGCACGGCGCCGTCGTCAATGCGGACGATATCCACGAGGACAATCGGAGCGTAGCGGAGCGGGCTGCCGCCGCTCTCTGCCTCGACGTCGCCGGAATCGACTTCCTCTCGCCCGACCTCTCTCAGAGCTATCGCGACGTGGGCGGAGCGATCGTGGGAGCCGACGCGGCCCCCGAGATGCCGGATTGCGTTGCCGGTCCGGTCATCGACGTGCTATTCCCGGCGGGCGCGCCGTCGTGCGTTCCGACGGCCGCCATCGCCGGCGTTCGTGGAAAAACCATGACCGCCAGGATGGTCGGCCACATCCTCAAGCTCGCCGGCCACACCGTGGGAATGGCGACCTCGGAGGGTGCCTTCCTCGACGGCAGGCTGGTCACCTCGGGCGACATGACGGGCCCGGAGTCGAGCGAGCAGGTGCTGCACGATCCCTCGGTGGACGCTGCCGTGCTCGAGACGGCGCACGCCGGCATCTCCCGCTCGGGTCTCGGCCTGCGGCGTTGCAGCGTCGGCGCGGTGCTCAACCTCGCCCCCGAAGGAAAGGGCGATGACCGGAGCCTGGACGAGCTCGCCCAGGCTCTGAGGGTGGTGGCCGAAGTGGCGCAGGACTACTGCGTGCTCAACGCCGACGAAGAGCGAGTGGCCGCCCTGGCCGAGCACGGCCCCAGCAAGACGATCTGGGTGACGCAGGACCTCGACAACGAGCGCGTGCGGCGGCATATCCGCAGAGGCGGCCGGGCCGTGGCCCTGGAGCCGGGCCTCAACGGCCGGCTCCTCGTCCTCTACCGGGGAGAAGAGCAGATCTCCCTGCTCTGGGCGCGCCAGATCCCGGTGACCGCGGGAGGAAAAGCGGAGCCCAACATCCAGAACGCAATGTTCGCCGCCGCCATCGCCGCCGGATTGGGGGTGGATCCCGAGACGATCCGTCAAGGGCTGCGTACGTTCGAGATGACCTACGTGCAGACCGATGCCGAGCGCCTCAGGAGCGCTCAGCCTCTACGGCGGGCGATGGGGTAGACAAGGCGGTGATGGGCCTTGCCTAATCCGGCAACGGCTCGCCCGCTCGCCAGCCTGCGTCCCGCAGGCGATCGAGAAGGGCGAGCACCTCGTCCCGCTGGGTATGGGCGAGGAGGATCAGTGAATCTCCTGGCCGGGCCCAGTTCAGGGCTTCCCGAATCGCCTCCAACTCTGTGTCTGCGCTCGTGACGCTCTCCGGAGGTGCCCCGAGACGCAGGAGCTCGTTTCGCAGCACAGCGGGGACTTCGCCTGGACCCCGGCCGCGCAGCATCTCGGGCAGCTCCTTGACGACGATCCGATCCGGCCGCAGAGGCCAGGCGGCGCGCGCCAGGTCGCGAATCGCCTCGTCGTCCCGGTCTCCAGCCTGACCCAGCACGAGGAGCCGGCGCTCTCCCGGAAGCCGGCTTGCGAGGTCCACGATGGCCGTCATGCCGTGAGGATTGTGGGCGTAGTCGACCAGAATGTTGACGCCTCCCACTTCCAAGGACGCCGCGCGGCCGAGATTGCTCGTCAGGCTGCGCAGCCCTCCGGCAATGGCTTCCACGGGGAACCCCGCGGCGGCGGCGATACCGATCGCCCCCAGTGCGTTGGCTACATTGTGCCGGGCCGCACCGCCCAGCGTCAACGGAATCTCCTCGACGCGGATCAGCGCCATCCTCTCGTTTCCCCGGGCCAGCACCAGGACTCCGTCTTCCAGGAAGCACGCGTCGCCCCCGGCGGCGAGGTGAGCCAGAACCCATGGATTCGCCGCGTCGAGGCTGAACCAGGTGATGGGATGGATGAGCCGGCCGGCCGCCACCCGCAGCTCGGGATCGTCGGCGTTGAGGACGATCCGGCCGCCTGGCCGCACTGCGAGGGCGATCAGAAGCTTCGCCTCCGCCAGCGACGGCAGATCGAGAATACCGAACTCGCCCAGGTGGTCCGCGGCGATGTTGGTCACCAGGGCGGCCTCGGCTCCCGTCAAGGTGAGCCCCCGGCGCAGCATGCCTCCGCGGGCTGTCTCCAGGATGCCGATCTCCACCCGCCGGTCGCGCAGGAGCGTGCGGGCACCACCGGGGCCGGAATAATCCCCTAGATCCACAACCTCGCCGCCGATCTCGATACGGTCCGTGGAAGTGATTCCGGGGACCCTGCCTGCCGCCGAGGCGATGGAGGCCAGCAGCCGCACCGTCGTGGTCTTGCCGTTGGTCCCCGTCACCATGAGGACCGGGATGTCGTGGACATCGCTCCAGGGGACCGCCGCAGGGTCGGGAGCCGCCGTCGAAGGCCAGGTCAGCGATCCCGTGCCCAAGCCCACCGAGACCTCGTCGTCGTCCCATAAGAAAGACACTCCATGGGCCGCCGCGGCATCGCTCAGTGCGAGGAGGGCCGGATTCGCCTCCTGAGCGATCATCGCCCGCAGACGCCCGGCCTCGTTCGCCAGATCTGGTGGCGGGCCACCCGTCAAGGCCGCCTCGGCCGCCGCCCAGGCGAGCTCGTTGACCTCGGTCGCGGCGTAGAGAGAGTCGATGGGAGCCGAGAACGCGAGGCTGGCACCTCCCGAAAAGCGCCGGACCGCGATCTCCTTGGCCGCCCAGCCGACCGCCGCGAGGAGGCTTTCGGCCTTGGCCCTCCAGGCCGCCACGGCCGCCTCAGCCTCCTCCGGCTCGAGAGACACCTCGATCACCGCCCCCGCTCGCGGGAGTAGGAGATTGGGTCCGGTCAGGCGTCGTGAGTCGAGGAGCTTCATCGGTATCTCCCGGGCGGGGGAGCAGAGTACAACAGAGAGCGACGTGGCGCTCAGCGCAGGGTTCCCGGCGGTCCCGGAAGGACTCCCGAGCGTCTCGGAGGACTCCCGGGAGGCTCGGGAACATGCCCGGAGGACTTCGGATGACCTCCGAACGGCTCGGGAATCCTCCCGGCCGAGCTCAGGACGATCCCGGCCGGTCTGGGAATGATTCCGGCCGATTCTTGGATGATCCCGGCGGCCTCGGGAGAGTCCCCGCCGGTCTCGCGATCATCCCCGAGCGTCTCGGGATCGTTCCCGCCGAGTTGCGGAGGTTCCGGGCCGAGCTCGGACATGTCCGGAGCTTGCCGGGAATGATCCGGAGGCCTTAGGACTCTTCGTGGCGGCCTCCAGAGTGTCCGTGACGAGCTGGAGAGTCTCCGCAGCGGTCTCCAGATCTTCCCCGCCGGCTTCCAGATCCTCCGGAGCGTCCCGGAAGATCCGTGCCGAGCTCCGGACCGTCTGGAGAAAGGTCCGGAGGATCTGGAGCGAGGTCCCGATCCTTCGCGCCGAGGTCCGGACTGTCTCGAACCCAGACGGCTGCTCGACTGGCAGGCTTCAGAAGCTGGGCACCAAATCTCGGACGATCCCGGGCGGGATATAGTTGTTTCCCTCATGGGCAACATCTACTTCGACCTGACGCAAGAGCTGAACGCGGAGGGGCCGATCGCGGCTCTCGCCTCTGGCCAGGCGGTGGTCTTTTACCGGCTTGCCCTGATGAGCAAGGACGGCGATTGGATTCTTCGCGAGACCCCCGAGGCCTGCGCGCGGGTGCTCGCCGTGCTTGCGAAGTACGATGCCCGCTATCGTCCTGGGGCTCCGCTCGACATTCGCTGGTTGGCGGGCGGCTGGTCGAGCCACTTCGAATTCTTCGATCCTGAAGGCCGGCGCATCCGCTGTGACTTCGTGACGCGCCCTCCTCGCGTCGGGCCGGAGGAAGTGGCAGCACTCTTCGTGCCGCCGGCGGAGCCGACGCTCGTGGTCGGGATCGAGCCTCTCATCCGCATGAAGCGAACTCAGCGGGCGAAGGACTACCCCGTCATCGGCGAGCTGGCTCGCTTGCTCCCCGGCGAGCGGGAGATCGAGATGACGACCGATCCGGATCGAATCCTGACCCTGGCCCCTTCGTACGGCAAAGGCTCGGCACGGCCATCGGTAAAAGCTGCCCTCGCCGGCCGGCCCCGTGAGGACATCGTCGTAGAGTTGGCGCGAGAATTGGATCGGATGCAACAGGCGGATCGCGTACGGCTTGAGACGTACCGGAAGACTTCGGAGCTTTACATGCGGGAGTTCCAAGCGGCAGACATCGCCGATTTGGGCCTCCCCGAAGCCCACGAGCGCCTCTGCCGACTCGCCGAGGATCGGCTGCCAAGAGATCCTTTGGCTCCTGGAGGTTAGACCATGGAAATGCTGAGCGAGGATGACCTCAATCTCAAAGACATGACTCCAGAGGAGCTCGACCTCGCCTGGGATCTCTGGTTCGACCTTGCACAGGCGACGAACGACTTCGATCCACCCTATACACATGGGGTCTTCATTCTCTGCGAGCCGCTGCCACCCAAGCTGCCATCTAAGTTGAAGCAGAGCTAAATTTTCAGCGTCGGGGCCTCGCCGAGGTGCTCCTCCCCGCTCCCGAGGCTTTCGACGTGCTGGAGGACGCCAGCGGCTTCTTCATGACCGGCGGCAGTCAGCTCCGCATCTCCTCGGCCCTCGGCGGCACGCCTCTCGCCGACCTGCTGCGCCGCCGCCATGCCGAGGGCATGGTGGTGGCCGGCACCAGCGCCGGCGCCGTCAGCAGACTCCGGACGTTCTCCCGCCAAGCCGCCACGGCCGCCTCCGCCGACGCCAGAGACACCTCCAGCACCGCCCCCGCCCCTGCGAGGAGGAGGTTGGGTCCTGTCAGACGTCGTGAGTCGAGGAGCTTCATCGCTGTCTCCCGGGCGGGGGAGGAGAGTACAACAGACTCTGATAGACTTCGCCCGTTTCGAGGTATCGTCTTTCCGTGTTTCAATCCCGACGCTTTCGACGCCGCTGACGATCCGTTCCGACGTGCTCCGCGAGCTCCACGTCCGTAACCTGGCCGTCCTGGCCGAAGCCTCCGTCGAATTCGGCGGCGGCTTCAACGTGCTGTCCGGCGAAACCGGGGCCGGCAAGTCCATCGTCGTCGACTCTCTGTCTCTCCTGGCGGGCGCCCGGGCGAGCGCCGATCTCGTGCGCACTGGCGCCGAGGCGCTCACGGTCTCCGGCGTCTTCGAGCCCGAGGGGAAGGAATGGCGCGGTGTGTTGGACGAGGCGGGGCTCGATGCCGAAGGTACGGAGGTTCTCGTCCGCCGCGAGATCGGCCGCAGCGGTCGCAATCGGGTCTTCGTCAACGATCAGCCCACCACTCTGCGGTTGCTGGCGGACCTCGCGCCCTTCCTGCTGCGCATCCACGGCCAGCGGGACGAGTTGGGGTTGATCGAGCCCGATCTTCAGCGGGCCATGCTCGACCGCAGCGGCGGCGGCGAGGCCGTGCCGCTCCTCACCCGCGTGGCCACGGCCTTCGATCAATTTTCCCGTCTCGCCGAGCGGCTGGAGCACCTGTCCGGCGACGACCGGATGCGCCGCGAGAGGCTGGATCTCCTGCGTTTCCAAGCCGGGGAGATCGACGCCGCCAAGCTCCGCGCCGGCGAGGAGGTGGAGCTGCGCGCCGAGCGCGACGTGCTGCGCAACGCCGAAACGATCGCCCGTTCGCTGGGCACGGCCGCAACCCTCCTATTCGACGAGGAGGGCGCGGCCGTCGAGCGCGTCGCTCGCGCCCAGACACTGCTCGCCGAGGTGGAGATCTGGGAGCCCCAGGCGACGGCGTGGGGCTCTGAGCTGGAGGAGGTGCGCATCCGCCTGGAGGAGATGGCCCGCGCCGTCCAGCACCGGCTCGACGGCCTCGAGGCGGACCCGGCCCGGCTGGACGCCGTGGAGGAACGGCTCGCCGTGCTGGAGCGCCTGGTGCGCAAGCACGGGGGCGACACCGCCGCGGTCCTCGCCCGGCGGGCTGAGATCGAAGCCGAGCTGGCCGAGCTCGAAGGGGACGACGAAAACCGCGACGAGCTGGCCGCCAAGGTCGCCGCCTCTCTGGACGAATACCGAAAGGCGGCCCTCGCCCTCTCCAAAGCTCGCGAATCCTGGGGCCAGGCCCTGGTGGAGCGTATCGAAGGCGAGCTCAAGGACCTGGGGCTCGCCCGCGCCCGCCTCGCCGTGGCCCTGGAGCGCCGGCGGCGATCCGGAAGCCCGCTGAAGGTCCCCGGGGCCGACGGTATCGGCGAGGAGATCGACTTCGGCCGGGACGGCCTCGATCAGGTCGTCTTCCTCTTCGCTCCCAATCCGGGAGAACCGCCCCGGCCGTTGGCCCGGATCGCCTCCGGCGGCGAGCTGTCGCGCATCCACCTCGCGCTCCAGCTCGCCTCCCGGGGGGAGGCCGAGAAGGCCAATCCCACCCTGGTTTTCGACGAGGTGGACACCGGTATCGGCGGCGCCGAGGCCGCCGCCCTGGGCGCCAAGCTCCAGCGCCTGGCCAAGGGCGGTCAGATCCTCGCCGTCACCCACCTGCCGCAGGTGGCCAGTCACGCGGATCTCCATTTCAAGGTGAGCAAGCAGGTGGACGGCGGCCGTACCAGTGTGCAGGTGGAGGCCCTGGACGCGGAGACCCGGGTGGAAGAAGTCGCCCGCATGCTCGCCGGTAAGAAGGTCACCGATCTCTCCCTCTCCCACGCCCAGGAATTGATTGCGGGCGCAGCGCGGAAGAAGCGGGGGAAGTGACATCCCCCATTCCTATCTGGCGATGGGGCGATCCCGTAAAGCCCCTGCGCGAGCTGCTGGCCCGTGGCGGAGTACTGGCGATCCCCACCGAGTCGAGCTACGGGTTGGGCGCCGATCCCTGGAACCAAGCGGGAGTCGAGGCGACCTATCGCATCAAAGATCGGGAGCGGGGCAAGCCGTTGCCGGTCGTCGTGGCGGGAGTGGAACAGTTGGCACCCCTGGGAATCAATTTGGGAATCGATCTGGACCTGAATATAGTGAAGCGGCTTTCTGCCCACTGGCCGGGACCGCTGACGGTAATTCTGCCCGTCGCCCGGCCGCTGCCGGCCTCAGCGGGGGAGAGCGGTTTGGCGGTGCGGGTGCCGGGGCACGAGGGGTTGCGGGAGCTGCTGGCGGCGCTCGGCCACGGCTTGACGGCGACGAGCGCCAACCGTAGCGGCGGTGAGCCGGTGCTGGACCCGGCCGAGCTGCCGGAGCTGCTGGCCGGCGAGGACGCGATGATCGTCGACGGCGGCGTGTTACCCGGAGGGGCGCCCTCGACGCTGGTGGCAATACGGGGAGAGGGGTTGGTGGTTCTACGACCAGGGAGGTTCCCTGCCGAACGGCTGATCGCGCTGATGGCGGCGATCTCCGATCCGGCCAACGAGGGGAGTGACGTATGAAGCACCCACGATGGATTCTCTTGGCTCTGGCCGTTCTCTGGTTGGCGGCGTTGCCGCTGACTGCGGCTACTTCGGCCACCCCGTCCTCCCCCAAGCCGGACCCGGCCTTCGCAGGGCCCGTGTTTGCCGGCGCACAACCTACGATTCCGCTGACGGAAGTGAAGAAGGGGCAGCGGGGCTACGGGCTGTCCGTCTTCTCCGGCACCGAGCCCGAGCGCTTCGAGGTCGAGGTCATCGGCGTCATGCGCAACCTGCGCCCCAATATCAGCTACATCCTGGCCCGGCTCACCGGCAAGGGGTTGGAGAAGAGCGGCGTCGCCGCCGGCATGTCTGGCAGCCCGGTATTCATCGACGGCCGCTTGGCGGGTGCGGTGGCGTTCAGTTGGCCCTTTTCCAACGAGGCGATCGCCGGCATCACGCCCATCGATTCGATGCGCACGCTCTCCACTTTTCAGGCCCTGCCGGTGACTCCGCCGCCGCCCATCAATCTCTCGGAGCTACGTTCCGGCAGGGTGCCGGAGAGCCTCCTGACCGCGCAGCTCTCCCGGTTGCAGCCGCAGATCACGGGCGGTGCCGTGCCGGCCGTGCAGTGGGCCACCTCCGGCTTTGGCGAGCTTTCCCTCGGCATGCTGCGCCAGGGCCTGGGCAGCGTCGGCGCCGCGGGGAAGGCCGCGCCGGGAACGGTTTCCGACGATCTCGCGCCGGGCAAGTCCGTGTCGGTCGTGCTGGTGGACGGCGACTTCGAGCTGGCTGCCAACGGCACGGTGACCGACCACTACGGCGATCACGTCCTGGCCTTCGGCCATCCGTTCCTCGGCCTCGGGCCGGTGCGGGTGCCGATGGCCGCCGCCGAGGTGGTGACCGTGATCTCCAGCGCCAACAGCTCGTTCAAGATCTCCAATACCGGCCCGATCGTCGGCGCCTTCGAGCAGGACCGCCAGTTGGGCATTCAAGGGCGCATCGGCGCCACGGCTCCCATGGTGCCCATGTCGCTGCACGTCGCCGCCCAGGGCGGCGAGAAGGCGCGGGATTTCCACATGCGCCTGGCGGATCTGCCGGAGTTCATTCCGCTGCTGGTGGGGAGCACGCTCCTCGGAGGGATCGAATCGGCCAGCTACGCCACCGGCCAGCAGAGCCTGGAGCTGACGGCGCACCTGCGCCTCCAGAAGTATGGCGACCTCGAAGTGCGGCAGAGCTTCGACAGCGAGAACGCCGGCACCGATGCCGCGAGCTTTCTGTTGACCCTCGTCAACTATCTCACCCAGAACCCGTTGCAGAAGGTGAACCTCGAGTCTGTCGATGTGACGGTGAATCAGACGGACAAACCGAAAGTCGCGACCCTGGTGGGAGCCAACGCCGACCGCTCGGTAGTGCGCCCCGGCCAGCGGGTGACGCTGAGCCTCGACCTCGTGGCCTTCCGGGGCGACCGCTTCCGCCATTCGCTCACCGTCGATCTGCCGCCGGACCTTCCCGTGGGCCGCTACTCCCTGTTGGTGGGCGACGGCTCCAGCATCGACTCCGCCCGCATCGCCCTGGAGCCGGCCGATCCCCAGAGTTTTCCCCAGGCTCTGGCGCTGCTGCGCTCCTTTCATTCGCGGCGTGACCTGATGGTGCTGGGAGTCTATGCAGGGGCCGGTCTGTCGGTGGCGGGCGAGATCATGCCGCGGCTTCCCGGCTCGGTACGTTCGCTGTGGGGCGCGGCCGGCTCGGGGAGCGTCGTCGGCCTGCGCAGCACCATCGCGCAGGAGCAACATGAGCGCATGGCCATGCCCGTGACCGGGCTGGTGCGCGTCGACCTCGAGGTGCGGCGCAAGGAGCCGCTGGCTGGAGCGGACGAGACGCCCGCGCCGGCCGCGGAGACGAACCAAGAGACGGCTGCGAAGGCCGCCGAGAAAGGGATCTGAATGAGAGCGAGGTCATCCGTCCTGGGCGTGGCGCTGTTGGGGATTCTGGCGGTGGCGCTGCCCGCGCGCGGCACACAGGTGAAGATTTTTCAGGCCCAGAGCCCGACGGCGTTCCTCGCCGGCACGCTGGAGGGCGTGAGCGTCGACTCGCTCGGCCGCGTTCAGCTCGCGCCACGAGTGGAGAAGGTGGCCTCGGTCGCCGAGCCCTTTCTGCTTTCGGCCGCCGCTCATCCCGACGGCTGGGTGGTGGGCACCGGCAACTCCGGCAAGGTGCTGAAGATCGACCGCAAGGGAACGGTCACCGAGCTCTTCGCCGCCCCCGAGCCGGAGGTCTTCGCCGTCCTGGTGGACCCGGACGGCACCGTCTACGCCGGCACCTCGCCGCGCGGCAAGGTCTACCGCATCCGTCCCGGCAAAGCCGGCAATCCCGGCGGCAGTGGTAAGGCGGAGGCCTTTTTCGATCCCCAGGAGACCTACATCTGGGCGCTCGCCCGCGCTGCCGACGGCTCGCTGCTGGTCGGCACCGGCACCCAGGGCAAGCTCTTCAAGGTGGACGCCAAGGGCAAGGGGCAGATCTTCTATGACAGCGACGACACCCACATCCGCTCGCTGGCCGTGCTGCCGGGAGGTGACGTGGTGGCGGGCACGGCGGGATTGGGCCTGATCCTGCGGATCGGCCACGACGGCAAGGCCCGAACTCTCTATGATTCCAATCAGCCCGAGGTGGTAGCCCTCGCGGCCACGCCCGATGGCACCTGCTACGCAGCGGTGGTGGCTTCCGAGGCCAGTCTGGTGGATCAGGCGCGGGACCAGGCCGCGCCGCCCCCGCCCTCCGGCCCGGCGGCCGGGAAGGCTGCCGGCGGTCAGCCGCAGGTCACCGTCACCGTCGAGGGTGACGCTCCGCCTCCTCTTCCCGGTCCGCACCGGCCTGGCGTTCCTCCGGCGGCCCAGGCGGCGCGTAGCGAGGTGCTCTCCATCTCGCCGGCCGGCGTCGTCGAGAGCCTGTGGAGCTTCACCGAAGAAACCGTGTACGACCTGCTCTGGCAGGACGGCAAGCTGTGGGTGGGCACCGGGCTCGAAGGCAAGCTCTACCGCTGGGCGGACCGCCAGATGCTGCTTGAAAAGGACGTCGACGAGCGGCAGATCGTGGCCGTGCTGCCGGGCGAGCCGGGTCCGGCTTTCGCCACCACCAACGCCGCCGCCCTCTACCGCGTCGTCAAGGGGACCGAACGCACGGGAACTTACACCAGCGCCGCCCTCGACGCCGAGCAGATGGCCCGCTTCGGCACCTTGTCGTGGAAGGGCGAGTTGCCGCCGGGCACCGCGGCGCGCTTCTCCTTCCGCAGCGGCGTCAGCGCCGAGCCGGACCGCACGTGGTCCGCCTGGACCGAGCCGCGCGAAGGACGTGAGATTTCGCTCGCCGGTGTTCCCGGTGGCCGCTATGTCCAGTGGCGGGTCGAGCTGAAGGGAAGCGAGGGCAGCTCGCCTCGGTTCTCCGAAGTGGAGCTTTCCTACCGCCAGGAAAACCTGCGCCCCAAGATCACCCTGTTCGCCGCTCTCGAGCCCGGGCAGGTTCTGGTGCCTGCGAACTTCAATCCGTCGAACCAGGTTTTCGAACCCGCTCACCCTGCCAAGAGCGGGATTTTCACCACTCTCACTTCTGGCAACGAGGACGAGGGTGGCGGCCGGGTCAAGGCTTTGTGGAAGCTCGGCTATCAGACCCTGCGCTGGTCGGCCGTCGATCCCAACGGCGACGACCTGATCTACGATCTCTCCTTCCGCTTGGGCGAGGGCCCCGCGGACACCGAGTGGCACAAGATGGTGGATGACTTCGAGGAAGACCACTACAGCTTCGACGCCCTGTCGCTCCCCGACGGCACCTATCGCTTCCGTCTACGGGTCTCCGACCGCAAGGCCAACGATCCGGCGAGCGCCCTGATGGCCGAGCGGGTGAGCGAGCCGGTGGTCATCGATCACACGCCGCCTGCCCTGGGCAAAGTGGAGAGAGCCAAGGACGGCACCCTGCGGGCGACGGTGAGCGACGCCGCGAGTCCCCTGCGTGAAGCTGTATACAGCGTAAACACCGCCGACTGGCTGCCGGCGCAGGCTGCCGACGGCCTCCTCGACGGCCGGACCGAGACGCTGCTGATTCCGCCTGTCAAAGCTGGAGACCTGGTAATGTTGCGGGTCACCGACGCCGCCAACAACGTGATCACTTTCCAGTTGAACCCGGAGCGATGAGCAAGCGGATCGCCGTATACCCGGGATCCTTCGATCCCATCCACAACGGTCACCTCGACATCATCGAGCGCTGCCGCCCCGTGTTCGACGAGGTGGTGGTGGCCGTCCTCTTCAATGAAGGCAAGAAGCCCTTGTTCACCGTCGAGGAGCGGATCGAATCGATCCGCGAGATGGTGGATCCCGACATCCGGGTGGAGAGCTTCTCCGGACTGCTGGTCGATTTCATGGACAAAGTCGGGGCCCGGGCCGTGGTGCGGGGCTTGAGAGCCGTCTCGGACTTCGAGTACGAGCTGCAGATGGCGCTGATGAACCGGCGGCTCAACCCGCGGGTCGAAACCGTGTTCATGATGCCCAAGGAAGACTACATCTACCTCTCCAGCCGGCTGGTCAAGGAGGTCTTCGCTCTGGGCGGAAACCTGACGGGGCTGGTACCGGAGCCGGTCATCGCCCGTCTTGCGGACCGGCTCGGCTTGAAGGCCGGCTCGAAGGGCAGTGCATGAGCCTAGACCGGTTCCTGCTGCATTGTCCGAAGGTCGAGCTGCACGTTCATCTCGAAGGCGCGATGCGCCCGGCGGTGCTGCTGGAGCTGGCGCGGCGTAACGGCATCGAGCTGCCGGCCCGGGACGAAGCGGGCCTCAAGCGCTGGTTTCGCTTCACCGACTTCAACCACTTCGTGCAGATCTACCTCGCCTGCTCGCGCGCCCTGCGGAAACCTGAGGACTTCCAGTTCCTCGTCCTCGATTTCCTGGCCGAGCAGGCTACCCAGAACGTCCTCCACACCGAAGCCCACTTCACCATCGCGACCCACCTCGCCAACGGCGCCAACGGCGGCGAGATCCTCGCCGCCCTGGCCGAGGCCATCGCCGAAGGCGAGCGGCGCTACGACGTCACCCTGCGGCTGATCCCGGACATCGTGCGCAACGTCGGCGTGGGGCCGGCGGATCAGACCCTGGAGTGGGCCCTGGCCGGGCAGGCCGAAGGGACGGTGGTGGCTCTGGGCCTTTCGGGCAGCGAGGCCCAGTTTCCCAACGAGCCCTTCCGCGAGCACTTCGTGGC
The DNA here is from genome assembly GCA_035996875.1 of Thermoanaerobaculia bacterium. Lineage (GTDB taxonomy): Bacteria > Acidobacteriota > Thermoanaerobaculia > Multivoradales > UBA5704 > DATARR01. The sequence goes on along the minus strand of DASYJD010000061.1, from coordinate 237,204 downwards.
GGCGGAGCGGGGCGGCCTGCACCGCGTGGCCCACGCCGGCGAGCACGCGGGACCGGAGTCCATCCGCTCCGTGCTGGAGGTCTGCGGCGCCGAGCGTATCGGCCATGGCGTGCGGGCGGTGGACGATCCGTCGCTGATGGCGGAGCTGCAAGCGTCGCAGATTCCCCTGGAGGTGAATCCCACCTCCAACGTCTGCCTCGGAGTGGTTCCCGACCTGCCAAGCCACCCGTTCAACCGTCTCTACCGCGCGGGCCTGGCGCTCTCCGTCAATTCCGACGACCCCGCCTTCTTCAACACCAACCTCACCCGCGAGTATCTGAAGCTCCACCAGACGTTCGGCTACAGCCCGGCCGAGCTCGCGGGCCTCTCCCTCGCCGCCCTCCGGCAGTCCTTCCTGCCGGACGAGGAGAAGGCGGCGCTCGACGAGAGGTTCCGCCAGCAGTTCGATGCCTTGGGACGTGAGCTCTTCGGCAGCCCGGTGGAAGCGCCCGTAAGTTAGTCCTCACCCACGGCCCACAGCCCCAACCTCATTCGCCGGCTCAGGAAGATCAGGTGCTCCACCCGTTGCAGAAAGGCGAGGAGCCCGCTCCACCCGAGCGGCTCGCCGAGGCGGATGTCCCCCGTTCCTTCGAGCCCCACCCACTCGGGAGGCTCCGGAAGCTCCCGCCGCTTCGCTTGGGCCGCCAGAGCCTCCACCTCTTGGGCCAAGGCGTCCTGCACCTCCTCGGGCAGGCGAGTCTTCCCCTCCCGGGGGAGGTTCCAGAGCGCTTGGAGCGCTGGGAAGCCGTCGAGGCTCGCGAGGTACTCGGCGAGCTCGTCGTCGAGCCCGGCGTAGGACTCTTCGACGGCATCCCCGTCCTCGCCGGCTAGCAGAAGCGTCCAACTCATGGCCGCGCTACCTTATCAGCCCTACAGCCGGGGCAAGGAATTGACAGGGTGGCCCGAGGCAGATATGTTGATAGTGGAAGTACTACCGAAGTCCATGCCATTTCCTACGAGACCAACACCCGGCGGCTTGACGCGGCCAGTGGATGCCTGAGCCTATTGAGACACCCGGCGGGGAGCGCCCTCCCGGCGGCCCTCGTCCCTTGAGATCCGATTCGGTGGAACGCGATCCCATCCTCGAGCTGATCGCACAGATCCAGGCGGGAACTCGCGTCGAGGAGAGCTCCGAGAAGCTCTTCCGTAGGTTCCGCCCCAGCGTCCAATCCTTCTTCGCCCGCAAGGGCTTCTCGACCGAAGATGGCCGGGATCTCACCCAAGAAGTGTTTCTTCGTGTCTTCAAGGGTATAGACACCTTTCGACGTGAGTCGAGGTTCGAGAGGTGGTTATGGGAGATCGCCGCGCACATCTACTTTAACGAGGTCCGTCGGCGACGAACGGAGAAGCGAGATGGCCTGGAGATGTCGCTGGACACGCCCGTGGAAAACGACGACGGGGTTAGCCCGGCGCCTGGCATTCCCACCTCGGACCCGAGCCCTGAAGAGCAGGTCATCAAGGGCGAGCAGTTGGCCGCATTCCGTGCCGCTCTCCAGGAGCTGCCGGACCAGATGCGCCGCTGCTGCCTGCTCCGCTACGAGAAGGGCCTCAAATATCAGGAGATCGCGATCGTGATGAAGATCTCCATCGAGACCGTCAAGGCGCACCTGCATCAAGCCCGAAAGCGGCTGGCGGCCCGGCTGGAAGCCAGGAAAGAGAAGGACCCGTGAACGACGACACCGCCGACTTGGATCGGCTTTTCGCCCGCCTGTCCGGCGAGGGCCCTCACCGGGACCCGGACGAGCATCCCGCTCCGGAGAAGCTCTCCGCCTATCTGGCGAGCAAGTTGTCCCCCGAGGAGGACGACGTCATTCAGGAGCACCTCGCCCACTGCACTCTCTGCACCGAGTTGCTCCTGGACCTTCAACGGTTCCTGGAGCCACCGGTGGAGGATCTCCCGCGGGAGGGGGTGGTGGACTTCGAGACGGCGGCGGGGTGGCGGGAGTTGCGGGGGAAGCTCTGGAAAGACGAGAGCATTTCCAAGCCCCTGCGGTCGCGGCGGCCTGCCTCGCTGAAGTCCCTTGCGGCGGTGCTGGCTCTGGCGATGGTGGGGTTGGGGATGTACGTGCTGAAGCTCCATGGCGACCTTAATGCTCCTCGTGCTGGCTACCACATCTTGTTAGCCTCGGCACAAACTCGGGGTACGGCCGAACCAGTCGAGCGCGTAAAGCTTCATGAGGTCCCTAGAGACTTGTCCTTGACCCTTGTCAAGCCTCCTGAGGTCGACTTTCCTGCATACGTGGCCGAGATCTCTCGGGAGAACAGTGCGCAGGTACTGACGATAAAGGGTCTGCGTTACCAGAAAGAAGAAGGGATAACGCTCCTTTTGAGTAAGGACCGATTCGAACCAGGTATCTACAGAATCGTTCTTTTAGGTTTTCGAGATGGGCAATTAAGAAGGGCGGACAGCTACCGACTTTCTATCTTGCCTTGAGGGCTTCACTTCGCCTCTTGTTGCCGATTTTCAGTAGAATAGAACCTCCGATCCCCATTGCCGGAGCAGAGCCTAAGGGCAATCTGTCGATGGATCTTTGCGGAGGAGTTGCGCCATGCCGAGCCCGAGCCGTCGACTGCTATTGTGTCTCGCAGTCCTGTGCGGATTTTTCGGAGCCGCTCTGGGCTTTCTTAGGAGTCGGCCGGCTATTAAGTCGGTCGCGCAACCACTGTTGCCCGCCGAGCCACAGTCCAGTGCCAAGGTCCGCTTTTTCACCTTGGCGCCGGGCGAGGCCCATCTGCAGGAACTGGCGGAGAACGAGGTCCATCGCTACCCTTTCTCCTTGAAAGCAGGTCAGGTGCTTCTCATCTCCGTCGATCAGGCGCCCCCAAACAAGGATTCCGTTGACGTCCGGGTTGGCCTCCTGGATCCGAAGGGCGATACCCTCTATATCGTCGACCACCTGCGGAGTGTAAAGGGTCCCGAGGAGGCGCACCTGATCGCCCAGACCGCCGGGCTCTACTCGGTCGAGATTTCAGGGCATAACAAGGGCACTTATCGAATCGATTTCCGACTTCATGCGCGCGCAAGCGAGACGGATTGTCTCATGGCTCAGGCCGAGGCAAAGTACTACCAAGCCAAGGGCGTAAGTGATTGGGGCCGAAAGGTCGAGCAGTTTCTGGTGACAGGAGAGCTTTGGCGTCGGGCCGGGGACAGGGTACGACAAGCCGACGCTTTGCAGAAAGCCTTCGAGGCACTTGCTAGTCAGCCGAAAGGGGACGTAAGTCGGATGCGAAGCTTGGGAGAACGTGTCGTAGAGCTTCGACACGAGCTCGGTGATACCGAGATGGAGGTGCTGGCCCTTCTCTTCGTGGGAAAAGCTAACCAATCCTCGGGCCAGCTAGACCTCGCAGAGAAGGACTTCCGAAGGGCTTTGCAGTTGGCGGAGCGTCAATCTCCGGCGATGGTGGCGCCTGCTTCACGGAGTCTGGGCATACTGTTTGCCAATCGCGGCGATAGATATGAAGCCCTGGATTATCTTGAGCGGTCAGAACGCTTACTTCCGGCGAGTAACAATCCCAAGGAGGATTGGAAAACCTTGGAAGCGTTGGGGCAGGCGTACAAGTCACTTGGAGAGACCGACAAAGCTTTGGAATATTTTAGTAAGGCACTTATATTGGCAAAAAAATTAAACGACAAAGAGCTGCTGGCGAAAAGCTTTACTCGAATTGGAGACGTGTATCTGGCGCAGAGGGATTTCGATAGCGCTCTGTCTTATTACAAGCGCTCTCTTCCTCTGCGCCGCGAGGCGGACGACCCTAGGGGAGAGGCCGTGGTCCTGGGAGACATGGGCTTGATCTATCGCGAGTTAAACGAATTCCAGCAGGCCTTGCGGCTCCAGCAGGAGGCCTTGAATGTCTTTCGCCAAGTCGACGATAAAGCCTCGCAGGCGAGGGTCTACTGCAACTTGGGGCTCACCCTTCTAGATGGCAAGGATCCAATTCAGGCGAATCAGAATTTCGAGCGCTGCGCGGAGCTGGCCAGCACTCAAGGCCTTCGTGATGAGGAGATCACTTCGTTCTATGGCCAGGCGCAGGCTCAACGTGCCCGGAACAACCCTTTCCTCGCGAGGCTTGCAGTGGGAAAGGCCCTGAAGCTAATCGAGGAGGTCGGGCCTCGGGAAGAGATCGAAAACAGTCTTGTCAACTCTCGGGCCTACTCCTATGAGCTTCTGATCGATCTCCTCGTGGGCACTCCGTTTGGCAACGCTTCTCGAAGCAGGGAGGAGGCCTTTGAGGCGAGTGAGAGAGCCCGTTGGCGGACCCTGCTAAATTCCCTTGGACGTGATCCGCAGAGAGTTGGTCTTCTAAGTGCGGGGACCGCAGATCTCGCAGCGCGCCGCTCTCGACTCTCAAGGGAAGTCGAAAAATTGGAAGATGAAATCCGGCAGTTGGACGAAGGATCTCCGAAGGCAGTCAAACTCAAACGACAGAGGGCAGTAAAGTCGCTGGCGCTACGGACGCTGGAGAGTCGTCTCAATGCGCTGACAGCCAGGGGCTTGACGCCTGTGCGGGTTCGCGAGGCTCAGCGACTTCTCGATCAGGACACGGTAGTTCTGGAGTACTACCTCGGACGGCGTCGGAGCTTTCTTTTCCTGCTGACGTCGTCCGAGCTCGAGGTCTTTGTGTTACCAGGTCGCTCGGAGCTTGAGAAGGTTTGTAACGAATATCATTTCCTGATCTCAAAGAGTCAAGTGACGAGCAGCGCCAAGCGCGCCGAGATTGTTGGCCGCCGCGTCGGAGAGCTCCTCCTGGGTCCTGTTGCCGACCGGTTAACTGCGAAGAAGCGCTTGCTCATTGTACCGGACGGAGCCATCCACCGGGTGCCTTTCGAGGCTCTTCCCACGTCTTTCCGAGGCGCGCTCAGTCAGCAGGTTCTGCTTGACACCCACTCAATCAGCTATGTTCCGTCACTTTCCGTGCTCCGCGCCATACGTTCTCAGGTGCGCCGACGCGCCGCCTCACCGAACGATGTCCTTGTGCTTGCGGCTCCTGAACTCGGCACGGAATCTTCTCCTCTGCCGAATAGCCGGAAGGAAGGAGAGGATGTCCTCGCCCTCGCCCCCGCTAACCGGCGTCTAGGAGCGTTCGGCGCCGATGCTTCCCGTGCGTTCGTGTTAGGCGGAAAGCTAAAGAATTATCGCTACATCCTTTTCTCGACGCACGGGGAAGAGCACCCCGACCAACCCGAGCTCTCCAGTCTCGCCGTGTCGGGGCGAGGCGCCGATGGTCGTCCCCGAACTGACCACGTCTGGCTGCAGGATATCAAGGGGCTGGATCTGTCGGCCGACCTCGTCGTGTTGAGCGCCTGCCGGACCGCTCTGGGCAGGAACGTTCCGGGCGAGGGATCCCTAGGCTTGCCTCAGGGCTTCCTTTCCGCCGGCTCGGCCCGCGTGGTTGTCAGCCTCTGGGACGTGAACGACACGGCCTCCGCCACGATTTCAGTGAAGCTCTTCCGTGGCATCCTAGAAGAAAGGCTGCCGCCGTCCGACGCCCTGAGGGCGGCGCAACTCGCCATGAGGAAAAGCAAGAATTGGAGTTCTCCTTATTATTGGGCGGCATTCGAGTTGTACGGGGAGTGGCGTTGATCGCCTCGCGAGCCCCGCCGGGGCTCGCGTCCCCATAAACAAGACCCTCAAGAGCGTGTCTTTCTGGAATGGACAGGGCGGGAGGCGTTTGGAGCCGACCGGCGCCGTCCGCCCACGGACCCAAATGAGGAGGGAAGACATGCAGGGTCAAGACCATGAGAAGAAAGTTTCCGAGACGGGTTCCAGCAAGCGGGGTCATCCCATTGAGACGGCCGCTACGCCCCCGAATCCCGATCCGCCGGCCGGCGGAGCAGTGCGCCCGCCTTACGGCGGGCCGGAGGGTGGCAAGGGGCACCACGACAAGAAGTGATCGATCTTAGGACCGGCGCTATGTTGGCGCCGGTCCAACTTTCTTTCTGGGGACAAGCGACGTGAAATGGTCGGTATTCTTACCACCCTGGGTTCTGTGTATCTTGCTGCTGGCTTCGTGCCACCATCAGGCCGCGAAGCCGGCGAGGAGTTTCGACGACATTCGCAAGATGGTCGTGGGACGGACTGCAGACGAAGTCGAGGGGATTTTAGGAAAACCGGATAGCCGGCAGAAGATGCTCCTCTCCGCCGAACGGTGGACCTGGTGGAACTACACCTTCCTCGACGGTAAGGACTACCCACCGGACATGCGGGGCCGGCTCGTCCACCTGGAGATCATTTTCGAGCGTGCACATAGTGGGACAGGGGCAAGCGAGGCCGCCCTCTCCGATCTCCGTGCCTCGGACCCATTGTCTGTGACCTACATGCTTGCGCAGGAGGTGAAATGATTTCCGAAGTCGAGCAGGCGACAGTGGCGACGGACCCCGAGCAGGAGGAGCGGATTGTCTTCAATGGGATCAACGCCAGGACCGGCGATTACCTCTTTCCCCCTCTGTCGATCTCCAACGTGAACAGGACGTTTCGGAACCGGCCTGAGAAGGGAAGAAGAGGGCTCCTGCCTGGAATCGATCCCAGAGTACTGTCGGAATGCGGTTGGGGCGTCGTGTTCCATGCCGACGAGGATCCGGCGGTCCGCGAGGCTCTTGCGCCTCTACTGGATCTCCGCCGGCAGCAGGCGGAGGAACTGTTTCAGGAGTACAGCGGAGCCGACGGCTATCACGGCGAGGACAAGGAAGATTTCCTGGTCGCGAGATACGCGGACGTGGGAGCTGTCAATCCGAGCCGTGTGCCCTATTACATTCTCCTGGTCGGTGACCCGGGGAAGATTCCGTTCGATTTTCAGCATCAGCTCGACATCCAGTACGCGGTGGGGCGGGTGGCGTTCGACACGCCCGAGGAGTACGCCCGGTATGCGGCGAGCGTGGTCGCGGCTGAGTCCGGCAAAGGGGGGCGCGAACGGCGAATCGGTTTCTTCAGCCCGCGGAACCCGGACGATGTCGCCATGGAGCTCAGCTCCACTCTTCTGGTAGCTCCCCTCATTAAGAGACTAGGCCTTCCGTCGAAGCTTACTGCGAGCCGGCCCTGGAAGATCGAGAAAGTGCTCGGAGACAAAGCCCGAAAGCACAGGTTGGCGGAGATCTACACCGGTCCGAACGGCCCGGCCTTGGTGTTCACAGCCACCCACGGTATGGGTTTTCCCCTCGGAGACTCCCTCCAGCGGGATCATCAGGGGGCTCTCCTCTGTGGCGATTGGCCGGGGCCGGTGCAGTGGCAGCAGGCCATCGGGGCGGACCTTTACTTTTCGGCGGACGACGTGCAGGCCGACGCCGATGTTCGCGGCAAGATCATTTTTCACTTCGCCTGCCATGGCGTCGGGACGCCGGTGAAGCTGGATTTCCGCGAAAAGGGCGAACGGCGGCGCAAGCTCACCCGGAAACCGTTCGTTGCGAGGCTTCCGCAAAGGGTGCTCGCGCATCCTCGCGGAGGGGCGCTTGCCGTCATCGGTCACGTCGAGCGCGCTTGGCCCTACTCTTTTCTGGACAAGCGGGACAATACGCAGATCGCGGCCTTCGAAAGCGCGTTGCGGCTCCTCATGGCTGGTTTTCCCGTGGGCGCAGCGATGGAGGGCTTCAACCAGCGGTACGCCGAAATCTCCGCCGATCTCACGCGGCTGCTGTGGCGGAAGGCGTTCCATCAGAGCTATTCCGAGAATAAGATCCGGGAGCTCTGGACTGCCAACAACGACGCCCGCAATTACGCGGTGATCGGCGATCCCGCGGTGCGGGTCTCGGTGAGTCAGGAGTAGACGCATGGAACCGAACTCGGACACCCATGGACGATGGGCGCTACTCGTCGGCATCGATCGCTACCCGAAGCTCGATTCCCGGCGGCAACTCGGTGGCTGCTCGAATGATGTTCACATCCTGAAGGACGCCCTGCTCCGCAGATTCGGCTTTCCGGAGGACCAGATTCAAGTCTTGCTCAACGAGCAGGCGACTCGCACGGCCATGCTCGGCGCTCTGAAGAGCTTGGTGGAAAAGGTGGGGAAGGACGAGATCGTCGTCTTCCACTTCAGTGGCCACGGCTCGAAGAGGCGCGACGGGCCAGAGAAAGACGAGCCCGATGGATTTGATGAGACCTTAGTGCCCTATGACAGCGGGCGCATTGACGAGCCCAACCTGGACATCACGGACGACGAGATTTACGATTGGATACAGAAGCTTACTGCGAAAACCCGATACCTGACGCTGATTTTCGACTGCTGCCACTCGGGGACTGCTTCCAGATCTGGGCGTATGCGCAAAGGGCCAGACGACGAGCGTCCTTTCGAGATGCTCGGAGCGCCGCCAGTCGAGTTGCGGAACGGAGGAGACGGCCCGAGGAAGGGCCCGAGCGGCTGGCTGCCACTGGGAGAGCGCTATACGCTCTTCGCGGCGTGCGGCAGCTCGGAAAGTGCCAACGAGATCTTGGTGGGGAAGAAGCGGCCGAAAACCCCGCATGGTGCCCTCACCTACTATCTTGTCCAGGAGTTGATGTCCCCCGGCGTTGAGGATAAAGCAACCGCTACGGAAATCTTCGAGCGCGTTGTACCTCAATTTAAGAAGGGATGCGAGGGACAGAACCCGCAGCTCGAGGGCGCCCGTGATCGTGAGATTTTCGGGGTCAAGACTATCCAGCCCATGAGCTTCGTCTCCGTGTTGGCGCGCCACGGCGATAAAGTGACGCTCGCCGGCGGCCAAGTCTGCGGCTTGCTAGAGGGCTCCGAATGGACCATCCACGGTTTTGGGACGCGGTCGGTCTCCGCGGCGACCGTCCCCTTGGGGAGAGTCGAGATTCTGTCGGTGGGAGTGTCCACTTGCGAGGCGCGGATCATTGAGGAACTACAACCCGAGTCGGTGACCCCCGGCAGCCGCGCCGTGGAACACTTCCGTCCCCTAGAGCGAGGCCGTCTGACTGTGGAGATTGTGGCTCCTACCGGACACTCCAATGCCGCCGAACTGGATGCCCGCATTCGCAGGTCGATTCTGCTGGAGATCGTCTCGGACCGGGAGCCGGACGTGCGCATCCACCTGTTGGCGCCTCGAAGCGACATCCGAGACGACGATTCCTTACCCGATCTCGGCGCCTTGGAGGTGGAGACCTGGGTGGCGGAAGAGGACCGCCGACCGTTGGGGTCCCCGGTGCCAAGCGGTATCCCTAAGGCTGTGGAGATCGTCGTCGAGAACCTTGAGGTCGTGGCCCGGCTGCGGATATTGACCGAATTGCGCAATCCGGAGAGCCCGCTTGCTGGCTTCGTGCGCCTGGAGTTGTTCCGGCGGGATGGCGACGGCTCCGTCGAGCCGCAGCGGGACGAGAATGGAGAGATTTTTTTCCAGGAGAATGACGGACTTGTCTTCGCTGTTCACAATCATTCGAACCAACCGGTTTACTGCTACTTGCTGGACATTGGGCTCACGGGTCGGGTCGGACTGGTCTATCCCCCCGAGGGTGGAGATAAGGCGCTCGAGCGGAATAGGACGCTCGTGGTGGGGAACCGCGGCGAGATCCCACCGTTTTTCTTCCCGCCCGACTTCCTCGCATTGCCCGAAGCCGTCCGCCTGAGAACTCGCGAGACGCTGAAGCTCATCGTCACCACCAAGCCCACCGACTTCAGACCGCTTTTCCAGACCGGCTATAGGTTCCGCGGCGCCCAGAGGGGAGCCATGGCCAGCTCTCTTGAGGATGTGCTCGTTGGAAGGCTCGGCCTGGCGAGCTACCGCGGCACGACCCGCGCCTCCAGCGCCGACGATTGGACGACCCTCGAACAAAGCTTCCGCCTCCTACCGCGAACAGGGGCAAGCTAGCCCTCCTCCTGGCTTCCATCCTCCCTCGGTTGCCCCCCACCCGGCCGTCGTGACAACCTTGGCAGGCGGAGGGGGGCTTTTGCCCCTCCAAGGACCCCGAGGAGGCACTACGCATGAGCAAGTCGTACCAGGCTCCACTCAATTGGTATACGGGTGGAGGTGCGGATACCGACGTCAACGAGACCGAGGAATGGCTGACCGCCTTCGAGCAGGTGGTCGCGAACGAGGGGCGGGAGCGCGCCCAGTTCCTCCTCAAGAAGCTGCTGGAGAAGGGGTATGAGAAGGACGTCATCCTTCCCTTCACCGGCAACACGCCCTACATCAACACCATCCCCAAGAGCGAGGAGCCCTCGTACGGCGGCGATCGCGCCCTCGAACGGCGCATCAAGAGCATCGTCCGCTGGAACGCCATGGCCTTGGTGGTCCGCGCCAACAAGCGCTTCGCCGGCCTGGGTGGCCACATCTCCACCTTCGCCTCGGCGGCCACCCTCTACCAGGTGGGCTTCCATCACTTCTTCCGCGGACGCGGCGAGAGCGGCTTCGACGGCGACATGATCTACTTCCAGGGCCACGCCTCGCCCGGCATCTACGCCCACGCCTTCCTCGAGGGACGGCTCAGCCTGGAGCAGATGGACGCCTTCCGCCGCGAGTCGGCCCCGGGAGGCGGACTCGCCTCCTATCCGCATCCCTGGCTGATGCCGGGGTTCTGGGAGTTCCCCACGGTCTCCATGGGCCTCGGCCCCATCGCCGCCATCTATCAGGCCAAGTTCAACCGCTACCTCCGGAACCGCGGCCTGCGCGAAATCCAGAACCGAAAGGTCTGGGCGTTCCTCGGCGACGGCGAGACGGACGAGCCGGAAGCGTTGGGCGCCATCACCCTCGCCTCCCGCGAGAAGCTGGACAACCTGATCTTCGTCATCAACTGCAACCTCCAGCGCCTCGACGGCCCGGTGCGCGGCAACGGCAAGATCATTCAGGAGCTGGAGACGGCCTTCCGCGGCGCCGGCTGGAACGTCATCAAGGTCATCTGGGGAAGCGACTGGGATCCCCTCATCGAGAAGGACAACACGGGCCTCCTCATCCAGCGCATGAACGAAGCGCTGGACGGCGAGTACCAGAAGTACGTGGTGGAGCCCGGCTCCTATGTCCGCAAGGAGTTCTTCGGCAAGTATCCGGAGCTCGCGGAGCTCGTGAAGGGTTATTCGGACGAGGATCTGCGCGCCCTGCGGCGCGGCGGCCACGATCCGTTGAAAGTCTACGCCGCCTTCAAGTCCGCCATCGAGCACGAGGGCTCGCCGACGGTGATCCTGGCGAAGACGGTGAAGGGCTACGGCCTGGGCGAGGCCGGCGAGGGCAAGAACGTCACCCACCAGCAGAAGAAGCTGACGGACGACGAGCTGCGCTTCTTCCGCGACCGCTTCGAGATCCCAATCGCCGACAAGGACCTGCACGAGGCGCCGTTCTACTGCCCGCCGGAGAACAGCCAGGAGATCCAATACCTTCGGGAGCGCCGCCGCGTGCTGGGCGGCCCCGTGCCCGAGCGGCGGGTGCGGACCGAGCCTGTACCGATCCCGGCAGGGGACACCTGGAGCCGCTTTTTCGAGGGGGTGGACCGCGACGTCTCCACCACCATGGTCTTCGTCCAGATGCTGACTCAGCTCCTCAAGGACAAGGAGATCGGCAAGCGGATCGTGCCCATCGTGCCGGACGAGGCCCGCACCTTCGGCATGGAGTCGCTGTTCCGCCAGTTCGGCATCTACTCCCACGTCGGGCAGCTCTACGAGCCGGTCGACAAATCCATGTTGCTGTACTACCGCGAGGCGACGGACGGGCAGATCCTGGAGGAGGGCATTACCGAGGCCGGCTCCATGTCGTCGTTCATCGCCGCCGGCAGCTCGTACGCGACGCATGGGATCGACATGATCCCCTTCTTCATTTTCTATTCGATGTTCGGTTTCCAGCGTATCGGCGATCTCATCTGGGCAGCGGCGGACCAGCGCACCCGCGGCTTCCTGCTGGGCGCCACCTCGGGTCGAACGACGCTCAACGGCGAGGGCCTTCAGCACGAGGACGGCCACAGCCACCTGCTGGCCAGCGTAGTGCCCAACCTGCTGGCCTTCGATCCGGCGTACGCTTTCGAGGTCGCGGTGATCATCCGCGACGGCCTGAAGAGGATGTATACCGACCGGGAGGACATCTTCTACTACATCACCCTGTACAACGAGAACTATCCGATGCCGCCGATGCCGGCCGGCGCGGAGGAGGGAATCCTCAAAGGAGCCTACAAGCTCAAAGCCGCTCCCGAAGGGGCCGACCGCCCGCGGATTCACCTGCTGGGCAGCGGCTCGCTGCTGCGCGAGGCCTTGCGGGCCCAGGACATCCTCAGCGAAAAGTACGGCGTGGCGGCGGATGTCTGGAGCGCCACGAGCTACAAGGAGCTGCGGCGCGACGCCTTGGAGGCGGACCGCTGGAACCTTCTCCATCCGGACCAGGCGCCGCGCAAGCCCTACGTCGTCCAGATCTTCGAGGGTGACGACCGGCCCATCGTCGCCGTCTCCGACTACATGAAGCTGGTGCCGGACATGATCTCCCGCTGGTTGCCCGGCCGGTTGCTCTCCCTGGGCACCGACGGCTTCGGCCGGAGCGACACCCGCGAGGCGCTGCGCCGCTTCTTCGAGGTGGACGCGGAGTGTGTGGTCATCGCGGCCCTCTGGCAACTCGCTCAAAGAGGAAAGGTGGATCGCGAGGTGGTGAGACGGGCGATCGACGAGCTCGGAGTCGACCCGGCCAAGCTCGATCCTCTGACCAATTAGGAGCTGCCGATGTTGAAGATCAACATGCTCCTGTTGGTTCTGATCTTGCTGCTGCCCGCCGTGGCGGCAGCCGAGCCGGCAATTTACAAGGTGGATGTCGATCACAGCGGCGTGAGCTTTTCCATCCGCCACTTTGTTTCCAACGTCTCGGGCCGCTTCCGGGACTTCGACGGCGTCATCAAGTACGACAAGGCGAATCCATCGGCGTCGAGCGTCGAATTCACCGTCAAGGCGGCCTCGATCGACACTTCGAACAACGACCGCGACGAGCATCTGCGGTCCAAGGACTTCTTCGAGGTCCAGAAGTTCCCCACTCTGACCTTCACCAGCACCCAGGTGGCGGCGAAAGACGGGACCACTCTGGACGTGACCGGCAACCTGACCCTGCACGGCGTCACCCGCTCGATCACCTTTCCCGTGTCCCTCCTGGGCACCGTCAAGACACCCAGAGGTGAGAAAGCCGGTTTCGAAACCACCTTCAAGATCGACCGCAAGGAGTATGGGATCGTCTGGAACAACGTCCTCGACTCCGGCCCCGTGCTGGGGGATGAGGTGAAGATCACGATCGAGGTCGAGGCGAACCGGCAGGCGGAGGCGGGGAAGTAGGTACGACCGATGGCGCCGTTGGCGTTCAGACCCCGGCCTCGAAAGACAAATTAGGTCAGCTCTGATTCCGCGGCGACAACGGTCGCCGCGGAATCCGGAGTGAAATTGTAGTGCCTCCTGAAGGTAAGAAGCACGGCTCCGGTGCTTCTGTTGAACGCCAGCTTCCTCAACAAAAAAGGTTGCTCGGGTGTCTCTACCCAGCAGGGTAAGACAAACCCGCGGCGCACCGCCGTCTAAAGGCGGAGATTCTCGACCTGCTCCCCACGTCATCGGGGAGGCAGCCATCCTCTTGGCGCTGGATCGACTAGAGCCTGAGGTGCGACAAGGCCGAGAAGGGATCTCCCCCGACATGACTCTCACCGTGTCTTCCAAGGAGAGGGAGATGACTTCCCTCTCGATTAGGAGACAAACCGCCATGGACGCAAACGCAATGTCCTCGCCTACGGTCGGTCAAGGTTCCAAGCGACCCGACGTTCATCTGGAGATCTTCATCTGGGGAATCGCCGCGCTGCTCACTTTGGCCTTCGCAGTGGCCTGCCATTACTACGCGGGAGATTTTCACGACCGGGAATGGATCTACGTGACGGCGATCCTCGGTCTGCCGCTCCTCCAGGTGCCGATTGTCATCCTGATGCTCCGCAAGAACTCCGACCTTTGGGGCAAGGGGGCGCTGGTCCTGCTCCCCGCCCTGTTGGTGGAGGTACTTCTTTGGCTCGCCTTCACGTTCCGAGACCTCTGTAAAGGTGTGCTCCCCTTGGCTTCGGTCGTGGGGCTCGGATTTGCGCTCGTCCTGGGTGCCGTCGTGTTCTGGGTCACCAGTTTGGTCATGGGCTTTGCAGATGGACGGGGAGTGCAGTTCAGAGAGTTGCTGCGCGACCAGCCGTTTCTCGTGGTCTGCTTCTTCTTGACGATTTTCACCTTCGTGGCGTTGTTCCTGAGCCTGTCTCTGGCGCTTCATGATCAGGACCTGCGGATCAATAAGGAAAGGTTCGGTCTGTACTCCAGGGATTTCGAGCCGTTCCGACCTGGCATGCAGGCAGACGGCCTGATGCCGGTGAAGGTCTTATTCTCGCGCGGCTCGGCCGCAGTGGAAGTCGGCACGCCGGACGACAGTTCAGAACGCACCGGAAAGGAGGTCAACGAAGACAATCTCAACAGGCTTACAGAAGAGATTGCGAGCCTGGCGGAAAAGGATCACGTCCGAGTAGTGCTGGTGGGACATTCGGTCGAAGGATTGGACAAGACCAATCCCTCCAAACCTCCTCTCGAGCTCTCACAGGCGCGGATTGACCAGGTGATCGTCAGCCTTCTCAAACGTCTCTATCATCAGTCCAAGCAGGAGTGGAGGCGGAATATCGACTGGCTGATCCTGCCCTGCAGCAACTCGCCGGGTTTCCTCGGCGACCGAGGGGAGCATCAATCGGTAGAGGTCCTGGTACTACCCTTGAACAAGGATGGCTCTGACAAGTCATTCCAGAGCGGCAAGAACCTCCACCTTCTGGATTACATCTACTATGGCGTCTACACCATCACGACTACGGGCAGTGGTGACATCGTCCCGGTCTCTGCCTACGCGAAGTTCGTCACCACGATCGCCAACTTTTTCGCGATCTTCCTGTTGGCTGTCTTTTTCAACGTCCTGCTCTCCTTCCTGCGCGAGGGTGGTGACCGGCCCAAGGGACCTGAGCCGGCGGGAGGTTGAATGAGACGACATGGATGGCCGGCCTTTGTAGCACTCCTGCTTGCCGCAGTGCTGTGCGGCGGATCCGCGGGGGCTGGCGAGTCACCCGCCAAGCCGAACTCGGAGACTCTCTGGCCCACTCCTCCCATGCTTCTCGAGCCCCGCGCACAGGCTCGGCGCGACGCCACCTTCCTCTTGGGAGACGGGGATCGCCTCCGCCAGTCTGGCAGATGGAAGGAGGCGCGGGAGAAATGGCTGGCCGCTGCCGAAGCCTATCGTCGGGCGGGGGACTCCATCGGACTGTCGGCAGCCTACCGCCGGCTCGGCGACTCCTATACCCAGGGGACCGATCCGGACAAAGGCGAGCATCGAGTGTTTCTCGATTATTACGTCAAGGGAGTGTCGGCGGCTACGGACGCCTTCGAAGCCTCTACCCGAAAGGAGTCCTCTCGCGATTCAGAGGCGCAGTCCCGGGCCGAAGCCCTTCGGCGCAAGGCCACCTCGCTCAGCGAGTCCAACGACTGTGTTCACGCTTTGCCGATATTCGTCGAGGCTGAGCGACTCTATCGGCAGGCCGGTCTCGCGGTGGAAGAAATCCGGTCACTACTGCTGCGTGCGACGTGCCTCACCGGATCAGACGCCGATCTCACGGCGATGTTAACCGTCGTCGCAGAAAAGCTCCAGGCTCTCCCGCAGAGCTCCCACGACCCCAAGCTCGTAGCCGAGGCTCTCTTCCAGGCCGGGAGGTGGCGAGAAGCGAGAGAGGCCTATCAGAAAATGCTGAGCCGCGCTGAGCGAGCGAAGGACACATCTGGAATTGCCGGCGCCTTTCTTGATATGGGCATTGTACAGGCGGCTCAGGGCGATCTCTCCGCGGCCGAAGTGAGTCTCAAAAAGTCCTTGAGCATTCTTTCCTCCTTGGATGGAGAACTCGATCGAAATCGTGAAGGGCTCGCTCGTGAAAGCCTGGGGAGGGTCTTTCTCGAAGGAGGCCGGCTGGATGAGGGAGTCGAGGAGATCCATAGGGCTCGGGAGATCTGGCAGCGATTCGGCCAGCCAGACCGGGACGTGGTCTCTCTCAGCCGGCTGGCGGCCGGATTGTCCGATAACGGAGATCTCGCAGCGGCGCTTTCGGCTGTCCACGAAGCGGAGGAGTTGCAGCGACGGCTGCCGGACGATTCGGAGGCTGAGGGAGATCTGCGCAAGGTCAAGGCGTCCATCCTTAAAGCGCAAGGCAAGTTTCAGGAGGCTCTGGGGTCTCTCTATCAGGCAGAAGATTTCTATCGCCGGGGCCGGTTTTCGCTGAAGTTGGCAGCGGTTACCAGTGACATCCGCAATCTGCAGGACTTCTTGGGCCGGACCAAGGTAGGGGAGACTTCCCAGGAAGCTCCCGTCGCGTCGGGTCAGTCCCGTCTCATGAAGCAGCTTGAAGACGTCAAGCGTTTTCAGTCTCTCGACCAGAGCGGCAAGAACCAGGAAGCCATTGAGCTTTGCCAGCAAATGATTCGTTCCTTCATGGAGACGGGAAATCGCGACGGCGAGGCGTTGGGGAGGGGACTCCTGGCCGTGAGCGACATCAAGACTGGGAGGATCGAGGAAGCTTTGGAGGAGTTGAACCGAGCGAGCCTCCTCCTCACGCCGAAGAGCGACCCGGGCGTGCAAAAAGTGATCTCGCAGGTCACGCTTATGACCAAGGTCGTGCAGAAGCTCGATAGCCTGCGAGAAGGACGGGGAGACCAGGGGACGAGCCTTAGAGAGATTGGAGATCTCCTCCGGCAAGGTATCCGAACGCAGGAGGGGCCGGGTCTGGGAGCCGATCGCGATCCGATGCTTCCCGCCTTCAAGGTTCTGGAACGCTTAGTGTCCGGTGATCGGGAGGGTACCTTTCGCGAAGTGTCGGAAACCCTATCGTTGTTCAATCGGTGGGGCAAAGATCTGACGATGAGCGAGCTGAAAACACCGTTCTTCGACCGGCAGTTCGGGATGTATGCGATCGGAGTTGAGCTGAGCCTGATGACCGGCCGGCCCGAGGCTGCATTTCGTTACGCGGAGGAAGCTCGGGCCCGGGCGTTCGCGGACCAGATCGCCAACCAGAGGATCGACGAACGGCACGGCGCGAATCCAGAGCTGCTTCGCGAAATGAATAGTCTGCAGCTTCAACTGCTCAGGCTGAAAAAAGATCTGGGTGTCGAGCGGCAGAAATCCTTGGCTGAGCAGAGCCCGGAGCGCCTTGCAAGCTTACAGCGGGCCCTGGAAAAGATCGGCCAGAGCCACGATGAGCTTCGCATACGGCTCAAGGCTACGAATCCCGAGTTTGGGGCTCTCGTCAGCGTCGATCCCGTAGATCTCTCCGAAATTCAACACCAGGTTCTGGACGATCGGACCACTCTGATCGAATACTTCCTGCCGATCGAAAGCGAAGGGCCCGCCGGCCTTGTCCTCGCCTTCGTGATCGATTGCGAGCACTTCAAGATGGTCCGGCTTCCGGTCACGTCGGGTGATCTCAAGAACCGGATCATCGAGCTGCGGAGCCTGATCGAAGCCCGGCAGCCCGTCACCTCTCAGGCGGCAGTCTTGTACCAAGACCTCTTCGCGCCGCTGGTTTCCCACATCCGGCACCGCAACCTGGTCATCGTGCCTCACAGTCTGCTGCACTTCCTCCCGTTCGCGGCGCTGTGGGATGAAAAGGGGCAACGATACCTGGGCGACGCCTACACCTTGAGTTATTCGCCGAGCGCCACGGCCCTCAAGTTCGCGCGCGAGAAGAAGGCCCGGGCGGTGGGGCCGGTGTTGGCAGCCGGAGATCCGGACGGCTCGCTGCCGCATGCCGCTGCGGAGGCCCGCGCCATTGCCCGGCTGTACGGGGACCAACCGTTGCTGGGCCGTGCCGCCACCGAGGGCGCCGTCGTGGCCCGGGCCGGTAAGGCGGGCATCCTCCACCTGGCGAC
Organism: Thermoanaerobaculia bacterium; assembly: GCA_035996875.1. Taxonomy (GTDB): domain Bacteria; phylum Acidobacteriota; class Thermoanaerobaculia; order Multivoradales; family UBA5704; genus DATARR01. The sequence goes on along the minus strand of DASYJD010000061.1, from coordinate 219,321 downwards.
TCATGCCGTTTTGAACCCGGTCAATCCGCTGTTCACGCGGATCGAGCTGGCCGCGGACGCCGAGCACGATGGCAACCTCGAAATGGGCGAGGTCTTGGGTCTCGACCTCACCAAGGCTGGCCTCGTGGTGCTGAGCGGCTGCAGCACTCAGTTGGGGAAGCTCTCGGCCGGCGACGAGTTGGAAGGGCTTACCCGGGCGTTCATCTACGCCGGGACACCGGCTGTCGTGTCGAGCCTGTGGGATGTGAAGGATGACTCCACGTCGTTCCTCATGGAGCGTTTTTACTCCCATCTGCGCCGGGGAGAAGGCCGTGCCGTGGCGCTGCAGCGGGCACAGATGGAAACTCGGCACCGTTTCCCCCATCCCTACCACTGGGCCGCTTTCGTTCTCACCGGTGACGGCCGCTGACGAGAGGCGAGATGACGAAAAGAAAGAGTCTGAGGGATTGGATGATCCTCGCCGTCGTCGCGCTGCTTGTCGGGACAGGTGGTGCAACCGCGGCTGAGCCGCCGTTCAAGCCAATTTCCGCTTACAGCCCAGCGGTACAGGCGGTGAGGGAGGCGGCGACGCTCAAAAAGGAGGGGAATCGCCTGTTCGAGGAGGGGCATCCTGGAGAGGCCCGGGAGAAGTGGCTGGCTGCGGTGGAGGCTTATCAGCGGTCCGGCTACAAGCCGGGCGAGAGCGAGGTTCTGCTCCAACTCGGCGTCTCCTACCAACCCGAGATCACGTCCGATCCGGAAAAGATCAATTTGATGTCCGACTTCGTGCGGCGCGGTACCCTGGTTGCGGCAGAATATCTGGACGATCTCACTCGCAAGACGGAACCCGCGGACCGCAAACCTTATCAGGAGGCGGATACCCTGCTTCGGCGAGCCTCCGATCTTTCCCAGAGCGGCGACTGCGCCGGCGCTCTGCCGCTGTTCGAGCAGGCAGGTCAGAGCTACGGAAAAGCGGCATTCCCTGCCGGCGAGCTGCGGTCCCTGATCGGGCGCCTGCGCTGCCAGCCCAAGGGTGGAGACCTGCTGTCGGCCCTGGGTACCTTGAAGATCATTCCCGAATTCTCCCAGGTGGGCGAGAAGCTCAAAGGAACGATGAAGGCCGAGCCCGCCATGCGTTATCTGAAGGCGGTCGAAGATGCGGAGCTCGGGAGTTGGCCGCTGGCTGAATCGGAGCTACGGGCGGTCCTCCAGGAATTCGAGCCGTCGGGCGATATCGCAAGCGCCGGCCGTGCTGCTCTCGATCTCGGATGTGTGTTGGTTCAGGAAAATAAAACCGAGGCCGATCTGTTCTTCCTGCGGGCTGAGAAATTGTTGTCGAATCGCGACGATCCGGAATCTCAACGCAATCTTGCGGCAGCTCGGCAGAATCTGGCCGGGCTGAAAGCTTCCGCCACTTCGGCAACAGCTCAGGCCTCTGCGGCGCCGAAGCCCCAAGTCCCGGCCGTGACCGCTCTGCCGGTCAATGAGCCGCCGCAGGCCTCGCCCTCTTCTGAGCCCACGGACCTCGAGCCGCGGGCACAGGCCCGGCGGGAGGCGGTTTTCACAATGGGCGACGGCGACCGCTTCAAGGCAGCCGGCCAGCTCGCCGAAGCAAGGGAGAAGTGGAAGACCGCCGCCGAGGGCTTCAAGCGGGCTGAGGATCCGGCAGGTGTATCGAAAGCTTACCGGCGGCTCGGCGACTCCTATGCCGTCGGAAGCCTCTTGGATGAAGCTAAGTTAAGGTTGTTCACCGAATATTTCATCGCCTCGATGTCAGCGGCTGCGGATGCCTATGAATCATCCGTCAGGAAAGAGATACCCCTGGATGCGGTGGCCCTGGCGAAGGCGGATGCTGCCCGGAAGGATGCAACCCGTTTGAGTGAATCCGGAGGCTGTAAGCAGGCCTTGCCTCTTCTTGCTGAGGCGAGAGCTCTTTATCAACGCGCGGGCCTTGCAATGGGAGAAGCCCGCGCGCTGATCCTAAAGGCCCGATGCCTTGCGCGATCTCAAGATTACGTGGCGGCCACCATGACAATGTTCGAAGCGGCGCAGATTGCTGAGGCCCTTCCCTTAGGTTCTCCCACCACTGAGATCGAGTCCCAGGCTGACGACCTCTTCGACCACGGCAGGTGGCGGGAGGCCGAGGAAGCCTATCAAGACATGTTATGCCGTTCCGAAAGGGACCGGTATGCGCTTGGAATTGCGAGAGCGCTCCTCGGTCTGGGACGGATACAGAATGCCCAAGGAGACTACTCCGCAGCAGAGCCCAGCCTGCAGAGGGCTCTGGGGCTGTTGCCCTTTGTGGATTCGGAGTCCGGCGAAAGACGAGAGGCTCTTGCCCGGCAACACTTGGGGTTGGTGTATTTTTCGACGGGACGAGTCGACGAGGGGGCTGCTGAGTTTCGTAAGTCAGGAGATGCCTATCGGCGAGCCGGCCAGCCGGAGCAGGAGGTAAGCTCTCTGGGCCGTCTCGCCACCGGCCTCACCGAATGCGGAGAGTATGCCGCCGCTCTCTCAGTGTTGGACGAAGCGGAGTCGTTACGGCGCCGGCTGCCAGAGGACACCGAGGCTGAGGCAGACCTCGCAACCATTCGCTCTTTCACTGAGCTTCAGCGCGGGAACTTCAAAGAGGCCCTCGGCCTCCTCTTTAAGGCTCGCGACCTCTATCGCGAGGGAGGGAATACACAAAAAGCAGAGACAGCGCTCTACGGCCTTGCCGGGCTCCAGGATTTCCTTGGCCGCCATGAGGAGGCAATGGGGTTGTATCAGGAGATCGGTGGCGATCGTGGGCTCGACGACGCGAACATCCTGAAGCAACTCGCGAGCGTCGCGACTCTTATGGTCCTCTTGCGGAACAATAGATTTCAAGAGGCCGTCGAGCTCGGCCAGCGAATCCTGCCCTTTTGGGTGCAGAGCGGTAATCTCTTGGGAGAGGCCATGACTCGTAGCCTTCTTGGCATGAGTTATGGGGGGCTTGGTAAGTTAGATGAAGCCCAATCGGAGTTCGAAAAAGCAGCTAGCGCGTCTCAGAAAGCGGGGGGCTCGGGAGCTTCACAGGACGTCGTCCTCATGGCCACGACCCTGGGGCAACTGCTTGAGAGGGCCAGGACCTTCCTGCAGTCCGGTCAAGGTTCTCCGATTGACCGAGAACGCGGACTCGCGTTCCTGGACGATCTGGCAAAAACTCTTCAACAGAAGATCCAGACTCTGGAGAGATCCGGTCCGGCGCTCGGCTCTCCACTTGAGCTTGGCCTGAGCAACTTCAAATTTCTCGAGCGCTATGTTTCTCAGGATCCGGCCGGTGCACAGCTCGCGATGGGTGAGACGATTTCTCTGCTCGATCAGTGGGGAAAGGGGCTCACCCTGAGTGAGCTCAAGACGCCGTTTTCTAATCAGTTTTTCCGCCTCTATTCGACCGGCGTTGAGCTGAGCCTGGACCGCCCCGACGTCGCTTTCCTCTATTCCGAGCAGGCCCGGGCTCGTTCGTTCATCGATCAGATCGGAAACCAGAAGATCGATTCGCACCACGGCGCCGATCCGGAGCTGGCCGGTGAGGAGAGGCGGCTTCGGCTCCAACTCGCCTATCTGCGCAAAGACCTCCGCTGCGAGCAGACGAAACCCCTGCCAGAGCAGAGCCCCGAACGCCTTGGCAACCTTCAGAGCGCTCTTGAAAAGGCGGGAAAAGAGTATGAGGATCTCGGCCTGCGGCTCAAAACGAGGAATCCCGAGATTGCAGCGCTCATCGACGTCAAGCCTCTCAGCCTGGAAGAGGTTCAGCAGCAGGGGCTCGACGAGCAGACGACCCTGGTGGAGTACTTCATTTCGGAGTCTATCCTGAGCAACGGCGGCACCGGTCCGGTCCTCGCGTGGGTGATCGACCGCCAAGGCTTCACTATGGTCCAACTCCCGATTACCACCGCTGAGGTCAAGAATCGGATCTCCGAATTCCGGAACCTGATCGAATCCCAACAACAATTCAAGACCCAGGCTACAGCGCTGTATCGCGACCTCTTCGCGCCGCTGGCGCCGCGCGTCCGGCATCGCAATCTGGTGATCGTCCCTCACGGCCTGCTGCATTTCCTTCCCTTTGCGGCTCTGTGGGATGAGAAGGGCCGGCGCTATCTTGGGGATTCCTATGCGCTCAGCTACTCGCCGAGCGCCACGGCCCTGAAGCTCGCGCGGGAGAGGAAGATTCCGGTGGCGGGTCCTCTCTTGGCCGCCGGCGATCCAGATGGCTCCCTGCCGCATGCCGCGGCCGAGGCGCGGGCGGTCGCCCGGCTCTACGGTGCCGAGCCGTTGGTGGGCGCCGCCGCCAGCGAGGGCGCCGTGACCGCGAGGGCTGGAGAGGCGGGAATCCTGCATCTTGCAGCGCACGCGGTGCTCAATCCGATCAATCCACTCTTTACGCGCATCGAATTGGCGCCCGATGCCGGGCACGACGGCAACCTCGAAATGCAGGAGGTCTTTGCCCTCGATCTCTCCAAGACCAGCCTGGTGGTGCTGAGCGCCTGCAATACGCAGATGGGCACGCTCTCGGCCGGCGACGAGCTGGCGGGTCTCACGCGGGCGTTCCTCTACGCTGGCACGCCGTCCGTCGTTTCGAGTCTTTGGGACGTGAAGGACGAGTCCACCTCCTTTCTTATGGTGCGTTTTTATACCCATCTGCGCAAAGGAATCGGCCGCGCCGAGGCGTTGCAGCTCGCGCAGATGGAGACGCGCCGGAAGTTCCCGCATCCTTATCAATGGGCCGCCTTCGTCCTCACCGGCGACGGCCGCTGACGCGAGAGGTCATGGAGATGAGAACGAGAAGAGCTTGGATCGAAGCGGCAGTCGCTCTAATAGCACGGCTTGTCTGCGCTGGGGCCCTGGCCGCGGCCGAGTTGCCAACACCGCCGATTCCCTCTTTCAGCCCGGAGGCGCAGGCACAAAGGGAGGCCGCGTCCCTGCGGCAGGAGGGAGATCGCCAGCAGAAGGAAGGAAACCTGAAGGAGGCGCGAGAGAAGTGGCTTGCGGCATTGGACGCCTACCGCCGGTCCGGCTACAAGGAAGGTGAGCCGGAGGTCCTGTTTCGGCTCAGTGCTTCCTATCAGGCGGAAGCGGCATTGGACATCCAGAAACAGAAACTGGTGCTGACCTACACGGTCCAAGCTCTTCTCGCGGGAGCGGAATTTCTGGAAAGCGTTCTCAAACAAGAAAAACCCGCAGACACCGACTCCTTTCAGCGGGCCGACGCTCTTCTCAAGCAGGCTTCCGATCTCGCTACGGCGGGCAACTGTGGAGATGCCGTTCCGCTCTTCTCCCAGGCCGGCGAAGCGTCTGGCAAAGCAGGATGGGCGAAGGGCGAAGCTCGTAGCCTGGCCGGACGCCTGCGCTGTCTCTCGAAATCCGACGATCTCTCGATACTCATGATGGGGATGATGGGCGGGATGACAGAGTTCCCGGCCCTGTTTCAGAAGCTCAAACCTCAAATCCAGCCCGGACCGACCGTGCGCTACCTGAAGGCGATCGAGGACGACCAACTCGCCAACTGGAAGGACGCAGAGTCCGAGTACCGGAAGGTACTCCAGGAGACTCAGGCTGCGCCTGATCCCCTGCTCGTCGCCCGAGTCGAGTTGGATCTCGGAGGTGTGCTCGCACGCACAGGGAACCTTGCCGAGGCCGAAACCCTCTTCCGGCGTGCGAGTGAGGGGTTCGCGCTCCTCCAGGGTCCGGATAACCGGCGCAACCAGGCGGCCTCGATCCAGAATCTGGCCGGCGTGACTCTCGCCACCGGCCGGATCGACGCAGCGATCATTTCCTACAAGCAGGCCATGGAGCTCTGGAAGCCGCTGGATGAGAAAGTACGGGAGGCGGAAGCACTGCGAACGATGAGCTCCGCGCTCCGCCAGAAGGGGGATGATGCCGCCGCCAAGGCGGCGCTTGCCGAGGCGGAGAAGCTGGAGGAACGACCGGTCGCAAAGCCGCAAGCGGGCGGGGCACCGAACGGAGCTGCCGAGGAGCATCAAGGGCAGGGTGCAGCGCAGGAGGCTAAAAAGCCGCCCCTCTCTGCTTCGCTGGCCGAGGGCGTCATCTTCACTCTCAGCCCCCGCGCGCAAGCCCAAAAGGAGGCGACTCTCTTGCTGGGCGAAGGAGATCGCCTGCTGCAGGGAGGGAGTCTTCGGCAGGCGAGAGAGAAGTGGCAGGGGGCCGCCGAGGTATTCAAGCGGGCGGCCAATCGCCAGGGCGTTGCGAAGTGTTACAAGCGTCTGGCCGATTCGTACGCCGGGGAAGCGATGATTGACAGCACGAAGAGACTTCTGGCTGCGGATTATTACAGCAAAGTGATGACCGAGCTGGCGAAGGAAGCCGAAGAGGAGCGGAGGAGAAACGATTCGCATTTGGACGACGAAGAACTGAGAAAGGCTGGGTCCCTTCTCGACGATGCGTCGCGGCTCGTCGATCTGGGCGACTGCGCGAAGGCGCTACCCATACTTGTAGAGGCAAGGCGCTTGTATCAACGCGCCGGCATCGCCTATGGAGAGGTCCTTTCGCTTCAGTTGCGGGGGCGCTGCGAAGCCCTACGAGACGATTCGGGTAGTGCCTTCGCGACTTCGATGGAGGGCTTGTCGATCCTTCTAGCTCTTCCCGTTAGCGCTCCCGCGAGTGAGCTGGCCCTGAAAGCGGGAGATCTTCTCTCACTGGGCAGGCAAGCCGAGGCGCTGGCCTTGTATCAGGAGGTGCTCTGCCGTTACGAGCAGGCGAAGGACATCGCCGGTATCGCCGACACCCTCCGCGAGCTGGGTGCCGTGCAGTCATCCATGGGCGACTTCGCCGAGGCTGAGCCGAGCTTGTCGCGAGCCTTGAGCCTCTTGCCCTCCGTCGCCGACGAGGATCGGTCCCATGAGGCTGCCATTCACCACAACTTGGGAGCTGTCTACGCCGTCACCGGCCGCAGCCGTGACGCTGTGGGCGAGCTGCGGCTGGCGCTCTCCCTGTGGCGGAATTTGGGCGATCCGAACATGGAGGTCGCCTCTCTGTCGGCCTTGGGGGTGGCCCTGAGCGACCAAGGGGACTTTCCAGCGGCACTGGCTGCTCTGGACGAGGCAGAGAAACTTCAGGAGCAGCTCTCGCCCAACCCGGAGCTTGAAGGGGACTTGGCCAACAACCGGGGAAAGGTCTATCGCAGCCAGGGCCGTTATCAGCAGGCGCTCGACTCGTTCCGGAAGGCCGAGACTCTGTACCGGCCGCTTCCAGTTCGCCTGAAAGAGGCACAGGCCCTCAACAACATCGGTACGCTCGAAGAGGCTCTGGGCGATTTTTCAAAGGCTCGGTCCAGTTATGAACAGGCGAGGGAGATCGCACGGCAGATACGAGCCGCGAGCTTGGAGATCAAAGTAGTGCTCAACGAGGCGAACACCTTCTTTGAGAACGGCGAGTATCAGTCGGCTATCCGAACCTACCTCGATCTTCTGCCCAAAGCCGGCGTCAGCGGTGAGGCGCAAGTGCTCATGTCGATTCACAACGGTCTTGGCGCTGCCTATCTCCGGGTGGGCGATCTTGAGAAAGTTGAGCTTCAGCTCACCCGGGCCATCGACGCCGCCCACCAACTCGGCAATAAAGAAGGTGAGGCCAATGCCTTGACCAATCGCGGCCAATTCAGATCCAACGCCGGCCACGCCGACCAGGCAAAGGCCGATAGCCTGGAGGCTTTGAGGATCTGGAGAGACTTGGGAAACGAAGTCATGGTGAATCGTGTGCTGGGCAACGTGGGTTGGCAGGCCGTTTCCGGAAAATTATCCGAGGAGGACCTCCAGGTTTTCAAGAAAGGTCTCGAAAGCAGCCGGAAGGCTGGGCTTACCGCCGATTCACTGAGATTCTCCTTGCTGATCGGTGTCGTCTTCCTACAGCGGGAAGACTATGCTGGCGCCATCGAGCAGGCCTCACAAGCTCTTGCCGAGGCGGACCGGATCGGCGATTCGGCGGGACAGTACGTCGGAAGGTCTATGTTGATGGTCTCCCATTATCGGCAGGGAGATTCCACCGCGGCCCTGAGAGATCTGGACGAGGTGATGGCGGGGCTCGATCGCTGGCAGAGCAGCTTGACCCTGAGCGAGCTCAAGGGCTCTTTCCTGGCTCAATCTCAATTCGTCGACGCATACGCCCTCGGCGTTCTGCTCAATGCCGAGGCCGGCAGGCCCGAGGAGGCTTTCCGTTACGCCGAGCAGGCAAGGGCCCGGGCCTTCCGGGACCAGATCGGCAACCAGCGAATCGTGGTCCGGCGGGGTGCCGATCCCGAGCTGACCTGGCAGGAAGGAGAGCTGCGGGCGCAACTCGCTCATCTCGGTGAGGCGATCCAGAAGGAGATCGCAGCGCCGGCGCCGAGGCAAGAGCGCCTCGACAGCTTGAAGAAAGCGCAAGCCGAAGCCCAGAGCGACTACGCCACTTTGCTGGTGCGACTGAAGCTTGCCAACCCCGAGTATGCCGCGCTGGTCAGCGTCAACACCTTGAGCCTGCAGGAGGTTCAGCAACAGGCTCTGGACGAGCAGACCACCCTGATCGAATACTTTGTGCCGGATCCTCCCGAGCGAGGAGGCCCAACAAGGGCAGTTGCCTGGGTGATCGATCGCGACCACTTCACGATGATCCAGCTTCCGGTCACGTCAAGTCAGTTGGAGAATCAGATCACTTACATCCGAGACCTCATCGCAAGGCGTGATTCCGTCCAGAGTCAGGAAGCCGAGCTCTATCGAAGCCTCTTCGCTCCGCTGGCCCCGCACGTCCGCCATCGCAATCTAATCATTGTTCCCCATGGCGTGCTGCATTCCCTCCCCTTCGCCGCGCTCTGGGACGAGAAAGGACAGCGCTACCTCGGGGACTCCTATGCTTTGAGCTACGCGCCGAGCGCCACGATTTTGAAATTTGCGCGGGAGAAGAAGGCCCAAGCGGTAGGTCCCATTGTCGTCGCTGGAAATCCGGACGGCTCCTTGACCGCCGCAGCCTCGGAGGCACAGACCGTCGCAAGGCTCTACGGTGGCGAGCCGCTTCTCGGCCGTGCCGCCACGGAGGGTGCCGTGGTGGCCCGGGCCGGGCAGGCGGGCATCCTCCACCTGGCTGTCCACGCCAGCTTGAATTCAATCAATCCTCTCTTTTCCCGGGTCGAGTTGGCACCGGACGGCGACCACGACGGCAATCTCGAGATGCACGAAGTTTTCGGCCTCGATCTCTCCAAGACCGGCCTGGTGGTGTTGAGCGCCTGTAGCACGCAGAGGGGGAAGCTCTCGGCCGGCGACGAGCTCGCGGGGCTCACGCGGGCGTTCCTCTACGCCGGCACTCCCGCCGTGATTTCGAGCCTGTGGGAAGTCAGTGACGAGTCGACGTCCGTTTTCATGGAGAGCTTCTATACCCATCTGCGGAAGGGCGCGGGCCGCGCCGAGTCTCTGCGGTTGGCGCAGATGGAAACTCGCGAGCGCTTCCCTCATCCCTACGAGTGGGCCGCGTTTGTGTTGACCGGGGATGGCCGGTGAGTGAGATGCGACAGGCCCACCCGGAGCCGTGAGTCTTAAGCCCGGCGTCTGCGTCACCACGGCCTCGGCAGGCGCCTCTCCCGTCCCGAAGGACGTCACAGTGACCCGGGTCTGAGCCGCCGCCCTCCCATTCGGCCTCACGACCGTCTCGGGAGAGCTCGCAGCCATCCAGGTCCGCGTCACCGCCGCCCGGGCCTGAGTCGCCGCCGGCGCGGTTTGAGTCGTCGCCATCGCGGTCTGCATCACCGCCACCTCCGGCTGCACGACCACGGCTGAGTTGTGAGTCACCGCCATCCCGGTCTGAGTCACTATTACCGAGGTCTGCGTCACCGCCATCGCGGTCTGCATGACGCAACTCGCCGAGTGCGTCACTGCCACGGGGAATTGCGTCGCGCAAACCGCGGTCTGCGTCACCGCCATGCCGGATTGCGCGATGCAATTGGGGACCGCCGTGACGCTGACCGGGAATTCAGTGACTCAGGAGCCGGCTGTCGCGTCGCACGAAGCGGGTTCGTGTCTCGTCACCGCGGTGGCGCATCACCCATCGGCCGTGGCGACGCTCGGACTCGTCTTCCTGTAGTGCGTCGGCCACTTGCCGGAGCCGTTCTGCCGGATGGCGATCACATTCTCCGCCTTCAGCTCCTGGAATGTGCGGTACAGGGAGCCGCGATCCGGTTCGTAGCCGAGCGCGCGGCAGACGTCGTTGCGGTCGAAGATCTCGGGGACCGTGGCGAGCGCGGTCTGTCCGGCGCGCAGCTCCTCCTCCAGGCGTCGTGTGCGCTGTTCGTATTCGTCGTGTGTCATGGTGCGGAGTATTGCATCACAAGGGGCGCACTCAACAAATGTCCTCTCGCGGGTGTCTTGGAAGCTGGTGGGCACGAGAGGAGATTCCACATGTACCAGGGCTGGATCGAGAAGCGAAGGAGATGCCGCGCGGCGCTGGCCGTCGCCTGCGTCCTGGGCGGGGCTTCGCCGGTCCTGGCGCAGGGCGACAAGGCCCTGGCCGACGTGGTGGTCATCGTCGACACCTCGACCAGCATGACGGAGCCGGGCATGGACCCGGAGCGCTCGTCGCTTCTGGTGGCCAAGCTCTTCTCCGACATCGTGCCCGGCGATCTGGCTGTGGCGCGGATCCTCGACCTCGTGGCGGACAAGCAGCTCCTGCCGGGGAGGGACACCGGGCGCGTGGAGCCCTGCCCGGAGAACCCCAGCCACCAGTGCCATGTCCTCGACGCCGCCACGGACTGGATGGCGGACGCCCGCAAGGGGCGGTTCGGAGTGCTCGCCCGGCCGGCACGGGGCGACGCCGCCTTCAAGGCCAGCCTCGACAGCCATCTCGCTCAGGTGAGCAACAACAGTCCCTTCGAGCTGGCTTTCGAAGCGTCGCAGGGGGTGTTCGACCAGCACGGCAAGCGGGATGTGCCGCGCAACGTCGTCTGGCTCTCCGACGGGCGGGCCGACGACCCGGGAGCGGTCCGCCGGGCCGTATCGGAATTGACCACGGGAGGCGCCGCGGTGGAGGCGGTGGTGTTCGGCCGCGGCGACATCAGCCTGGCCCGCGCGCTGGGCTTGGAGGCGCGGCAGGTGGCGAGCCCGGCGCAGCTCATGAAGGCCTTCGCCGGCGCTTTCCGGCGCATCGTCCAGGCGCCCTACGAGATCGACAACGAGGTCAAGGTGGCGCCGTCGTTCGACATGAAGCCGGACGTTCGGGAGGCCTGGATCGTGGTCTATGGAGACGATTCGCTGGGCGAGGTCTCGCTCTCCGGCCCTCAGGGGACGGTGAAGGCCGACTACGCCCGCGACTCCCACCCGGGTGCCGGCGCCTACCGGGTCGCCTACCTGGAGAGGCCGGCCGCGGGCCGCTGGACGGTGCAGGCGCAGGGCGGCGGGGCGGGCGTCGCCTTCGCCGTGGTCCAGCGCTCGGCCCTCTCGCCCGCGCTGCTGGCGCCGCAGACGGCCGCCGCGGGTGCGAAAGTCCTCTTGGTGGCGGGTCTTACTTCCGGGACCGCGGGCACACTGGTGACCGATCCCGGCGTGCTGGGCGAGACCCGGATGTCGGCCTTCGTGGAGAATCGCTGGATCGACCTCGCCGACAATGGGGCCAACGGCGACGCCGCGCGGGGCGACGGCCGCTTCTCGGGCTGGGCCGAATTCCAGGCGGTGGGCGACGCGCACGTTCGGGTGCGGGCCGTCAATCCCCTGCTGGACCGCACGGTGGAGGCGGTGGTGAAGGTCTCGGGGATCTTCGAGTCCAGCGGGCCGGTGGAGGTCGACCTCGGGACGATCAAGGCGGGAAGCGAGGCCTGCCGGACGCTGCGCCTCGCGGCGGCGCGGCATCAGGGGGCGGTGCCCTTCGAGCTGCGCGCGCTGCGCGATCCGGCCTCCGGCCATGCGCTGGAGGTGCGCCTGCCCGGCGGCGCTCTGCGCCCGGGAGACAAGGCGCGGCCCGTCGCGCCGGGCGATTCCCTGCAGGTCTGCCTGCGGACCTCGAAGCGGGCGCCGTCGTCCAAGGCGGCGGGCGAGCCGTGGCTGGAGCTGCGGGTGGCCGGCACGTCGGACCCGCGGCACGCGGTGACCTTGAAGCTGCGCTGGCAGGTCGAGGGGCTGACTTTCTGGCAGGCTTGGGGTTGGCTCATCCTCATCATTCTGGGCGTGCTGCTGGCGCTTTTCGTGATTCTCGGGTTCGTGCTGCCGAAGCGGTTTCAATCGTCGCTCGCGGTGACGTTCGTGCCGGACCGGCGGGAGCTGGACGAGCAGACGCCGCAGCCGGTGGCGCAGTGGAAAGGAGTCGGCATCGGCTTCTACCGCAATGCCCGGGCGTTCCTCCATTCCAACTACCGGCTGTCGGGCGATTCGCGCGGCGCCCTCGCCGGCCTGTTCGCCGAGGGGGCCGGGACGCGCGTCGCTCCGGGGCATGGCAGCTCGCTGTTCCGCGAGACCCTGGACGGCGACTGGGAGACGGTCGAGCTCGCAGGGCGAAGGGCCCGCGGCGGCGACGTCTACCGCAGCGGCGACGGCGGTCCGTTCTTCCGCATTTCTTTTCGGGCGGGGCGCGGGTGATGCGGCGACCGCTCTTCGGTGTCCTCGCGACGTTCTGGCTGGCGGTGCTTCCGGCGCGGCCGGCGATGGCGGAGACCCACGTGCGCGTGGTGCTCGACACGTCGATGTCGATGCGCACCAACGATCCCTCGCGCCTCGCCACGCTCTCGACGCTGCTGCTCTACGACCTGGCGCAGACCAATTCGACGACGGGGGACAGCTTCGAGGTGATCCCCTTCCATTCGACGCAGAGGTGGGTGTCGCCTTCCGATCCGCCGCCGACCGGCACGGGAGCGCGCATCCGCGCCGACTACCGGAACCGGGCGGCGCTGGCGCGCAGTCTCGCCGGTCTCCCTTACGACGCGAAATGGACCTACTGGTACCCTGGGCTGCGCGAGGCCGTCGGCGAGCTCGAAGCGACCTCCGGCGGAACCTCCGACGTGCGCGTCCTGGTGCTGGTGACGGACGGCATGCCCGAGGATAAGACCCGCGATGAGGAAGAGAAGCGCATCCGGGAGGAGCTGATGCCGCGGTTGCGGACGGCGGGAATCCGGCTCTATGTCCTTGCCTTCGGGCCCGAGGCCAGCCCCCACCGCGCCTTCTTCGACGGGCTGATACCGAGCGGCACGGGTCTGGGCGAGGTCTTCGTCGATACGGACGGCAGCCGGCTGGTGGAGACCATGATCCAGGTCTTCTCGCATGGCTTCGGCTACATGCAGGCGGGACCCTGGACGCTTCCCGCGGGCTCCATCGACCTCGCCGGCGGCGAGACGCACACGCGCGTGGCCGCCTTGTTGTTCTGGCGGAAGCCGCAGCCGCCCGCCCTGGTTCTCCATGGGCCTCGGGGAGCCGTCAACGCGCCCGGCGGTGTGCTGGAGGGACGGGAACGGGGAGCGAGCTACCAGATGGAATGGGTGCTCTCTCCTCGCTCGGGTGCGCACCCCATCGATCCCACGGCGCCGGGAGCCACGGTGGCGGTGCTGCGGCCGGCGCAGTTTTCGCTGGAGATCCGCGCGGCCAAGCCGGGTGGCCAGGTCCGCCAGGTGATGGCCGGCCAGGAGGTGAAGCTGCAGACGCTGGTCAAGCCGGCGGCCGGAGGCAAGGGAGATCCCGGCGAGGTCGACCTCTCCTATCGGGTCCGCGGCCCCCAGGCGGGGAAGGACTTCCTCTGGAGCGAGGATCCCGAGGCGCCGCCGGCATACGATCATGGGACTCCGGTGCCCGAGGGGCGCTTCTACTCGATCTTTCCGAAATGGCGGGAGCCTGTGGAGGGGCAGCCGTTCTACGTCGGGTACCTGGAGGTGACGGCGCGGCGCGGCGCCAGGATCGAAACCCGGTCGTACCCCGTCGAGGTCTATCCCCGGCTGGCGCTGGCCCCGGTGCCGGGGCTCGGCGACGCCCGGCTGGAGAGCGCCGCCGCGGTGCGCGCCCTCAGCCGGTGGGAACGGGGATGCGCGCGCTTCCAACTGGACCTCCGGATGGGCCGGTTGCCGGAGTCCCCCCAGGGGCTGCGCGCCGTGCTGCCGGCTTCGACATCGCTCACCGGCGGTCTGGCGGGAGCGTCTTTTACGCTCGACGGTCTGCCGCTGGAGATCGACGGCAGCAAGCCCGGGCCCTACGCGTCCCCGTGGAACCGCGGCCGGTCTCTCCAGCGGGCCGAGCTGCTGGGCGCGCACGAGGTCTGCATCCAGGTCGGCAAACCCACGGCCGGGGACCCGGGCAAGCCTTTCGGGCTGCCGGTCGCATTCACGCTGCTGGCGAGCCCCTACGACACCTTCGACGTCGTCGAGTCTTTCCAGCTCAAGGTCCTCATCGCGCCGCCGGGTTGGAGCGATCTCTGGGCCGCACGGGTGTCGCTCCTGCTGTCGCTCCTCGGCCTGCTGACCGCTTTCTGGTTCCTGCGCGGCCGGCCGGATCTGCCCCAGGACCTGCGGGTGGCGGTGGGGCACGCCGGGTCCAAGGCAGGCCTCGTGCCGCAGGAGCTCGCGGAGGCGTCGCTCGCGGCGCGGCTGCTGGGGCTGGTGGGGGAGCGGCCGGTGGTCTCCGAGACGGGCGGCATCCGGCTGGGAGGATTGAAGCCGGTGCGCGACGGTCTCTACCGCTTCCGCCCGGCGCGCGGCGTCAGGGTCCAGACTGCCGACGGCCGGGACGTCGAGATGAACGGCGCCTGGGCCGACCTCGCCGTGCATCGCACCTACCGGCTGCAAGGCAAGGAGGGGGAGCTCCTCCTCCAGGTGGAATACCAATGAGGCGGATGAAGCACGCCCTGGTTCTTCTCGCCTTCCTCGGGCTGGCCCTCGCCGGCGCGGCCCACGCCAGCGGCCGCAACGTCGTCGTGCTCATCGACACCTCGGGCTCGATGCTGCAGAACGACCGCCCGCGCTACACCGTGCAGCTCTCGCAGATCATCGGCGACCTGCTGGACGACTCGGACGAGCTCACGGTGGTGCGACTCGGGGGATTGGGGTTCTTCTGCTGGGAGGGTCCGAGCTCCTTGCTTTCCCTGCGGCTCGATGCCGGCAATCGCGCCGGGTTCAAACGCGGCCTCGACCGGCTGATCAGCTACGGCGGCGGCAACGCCTTTGCCGCTCCCATCCGTACGGCGATGCAGATCCTGACCCTCAATCCGGCCAGGAAGCGGATGCTGCTGATGATCGCCGACTCGGGAGGTCTCGACCCTTGCGAGGGGCCGCTGACGAAGGAGCTGGTGAAGCTGCACGACAGCGGCGCCATGGTGGCGGCGATCAACATCGGCAGCAGCGCCGGCGCTTTCGACCGCAATCCGGCCTTCGACTTCACCACCGCGGCCGAGAACCCCGAGGAGCTGGTCAAATCCGTGGCCGAGGTATACCAGCGCTTCCTGGGCGCGCGCAAGGTGCAGACCGGCAGGGTGCAGAGCGGCGGCGTCGAGGTGGAGATCGACGCCCTGGTGCGCGAGGCGTTCCTGGTGGTGGCGGCCGACGGGCCGTTGAGCCGGCTGGAGCAAGGGCCGGGCAATCCCGGTGCCAAGGACCTCGACCTCGACTACCGGGGAGGTGGCCAGACCCAGGGGCTCGACGGCCGCACGCGGGGCTACCGCATCGTCCGCTTCACGCGCCCCGGCCCCGGCCGCTGGCGGCTCCGCGTTCCGGGCCTCGCCTCGGACGCCGCCTGGATGCTGCTTCAGGAGGACACTCTGGGCGTGCGGCTGATCTCGCCGGGCAAGGTGCCCGAGGGCACCGAGAGCGTGCTCGAGGCCGAGCTGTACGACACGGAGACCGGCCAGCCGGTGCGCGACCTGTCGAAGGTGCCGGGCGCCGCCGTCTCCATTCAGATCGACGGCCAGGAGGTGCCCCTGCGCGACGACGGCACCGGCGGCGATCGCAAGGCCGGCGACGGCGTATTCTCCGTCTCCCGCAAGTTTCAGGGCCGGGGCAAGCGCGACCTGCCGATCCGGCTGCGCACGCAGACGATCGACCGCAGGGTGAAGGGCGAGCTGGAGGTCGTGGAGGCGGGCTGGCGCCTGGTGCCGCCGCCGCCGAGCCGCGCCGAGGTGGGGACGCCGATGAAGCTGACGGTCGGCGTCGAGCCATTGGGCAGCCCCGCCGCGCCCCGCGTGCCGCCGGAGCGGATCGACGTCAAGGTGAGAGGCGGGACGCAAGCCGCGCTGCACGCCGACGCCCCCGGCAGTCACTACGAGGGGAGCTGGACGCCGCCAACACTGGGGACGCAGCATCTGGAGCTGGTGCCCGTGGGAGGCAGCCTCGCGGCGCCGGCGACGACGCAGGTCGAGGTGGTCGGGAGCCTGGAGTTCGGCCCGCCCACGCCGGTGCGCTTCCGCCGCCTGCACGGCGGCGGCCAGGGCACGGCCGCGCTCGATCTCGCGACGGCGAAGGTCAAAGGGAGCTTCGACCTGGAGGTCACCAGCGGCTTCGACGTCTCCGGCGGACAGCTCGAGATGGAGACGGCCGCGGGCTGGGTGCCGCTCGGCCGCAAGCCGGTGGCCATTCGCCTGGAGGCCGGCGGTGCGCGGAGCTGGCCCCTTCGCCTGCGGGTGGGATCCTGCCCGGCGGCCTGCTCGCCGTCCGCGGCGCACAGCCTTGTGGTGGCGGGCGTCGGGGCGGACGGCAAGCCGCGGCGGACCGAGATCCCACTGCAGGTCGAGATCGTCCCGGATCCCTGGCTGAAGTGCTGGTGGCCGGTGCTCGCCGCCGTTGCCCTGGCGATCCTGGCCGTGTTCGTGATCTATGGTTTCTGGTCGCCGTCGCGGTTCGCGCCTCGCCTCGCGGTCCAGATCTCGCCGGAGATCGACATGAGCGAGGGGTTCGCCCACCCGGTACGCGGCACCCGGGGCTCGGGCAGCGGTTTCTACCGCGATGCCATGATCTACGTCGGCAACTTCGAGCTGACGAGGAAGCCCGCCGGCGCCCTGGCCCGGCTGCGCGCCCATCGCAGCCAGGTGCGCATCCGGCCGATGAACGGCACCGCCCTGTGGCGGCAGAACCTCGACGGCGAGTGGGACCCGCTCGCCGCCGACGAGACGACGGTCCGTCCCGGAGTGATCCATCGCAACGACCTGGGGACGCTCTACTTCGAGGTCCGCAACCGGTAAGGAGAAGGTTTATGGCTGACGAATTCCGCAGCGGGCAGGGGACGATCATTCCGACGATGTTCGTGGGCATGGGAGGGACCGGCTCGCGCATCGTCGATCGCATCGCGGCGCGGGCCGAGCGGTTGCCCAACTGGGAGAGCCAGTTGCAACCGCTCACCCATTTCGTGTCGGTGGACACCAACGAGCTGGACCAGAACAAGCTCATCCACATCCCGCCCGGCAACCGGTTGAACATCGCGGCCTTCGACAAGGCGCGGGTGATCGACGGCTACCGGCGCTCGAAGGACGAGCAGGCCCTGCAGTGGCTCGATCAGGGCTACCAGCCGCGCCCCGGCTACAAGCCCGGCGCCGGCCAGATCCGCGTCGAGTCGCGGCTCGGCTTCTTCTACCACTCGCCGGAGATCCGCGAGCGGCTGCGCCAGCTCGTGCAGGAGAGCCTGCGCCCGGGTATCACCTGGCGCCAGGCCGTGCCCCCCAAGTACAACGTCTATCTCGTCTGCACGCTCGCCGGAGGCACCGGCTCGGGCAGCTTCCTACCCATGGCCTATCTCCTTCAGGCCGTCATCTCCGAGCTCAACTGGCAGCCGCGGGTGGTGGGCAACCTCCTGCTGTCGACGCTGATGCTGGAGAAGAACGCGCCGGAGCTGCACCCGGACATCCACGCCAACACCTACGCCGCCCTGAAGGAGCTGGAGCACCTGACGAAGCTCGACTACAAGCAGGTCAAGGACGAGGGGCGCACCTCCGAGCCCTTCGTCTACTGCCGCGACGTCAACTCGGCCGGCATCACCCGGGTGACGACGCGGCCGTTCTTTCTCTCCTTCCTCTTCGACCGGCCGGCCCACGTGCACTTGAGCGACGTCGAGGCCGCGGTGGCCGACGCCTCCTACCTCCAGGTCTTCACGCCGATCATGGACAACCTGGCGGGCGAGCTGGACAACTACGAGAAGAACCTGGAGGACCTCACCCGCTTCCCGGGCGACCTGAAGCACGTCGGCCAGGGCTACAGCAAGAACTTCGGCGCTTTCGGTGCCGTGGGTATGGTGCTGCCCGGCGCCGACCTTCTGGAATACGCCGCCCGGCGTTTCGCGGCCGAGGCCATCCGCAGCCAGATCACCTTCGGCGTCGATCCCTCCGGCGGCAGCGACGACCGCACCGTGGCCCTGGCCCGGCTGGCGGTGGACTACTCGGATCCCAAGTTCCTGCATATGGGCGACGAGGGGCGCGAGCGGGCCATCAACCAGGCGTTCGTCGAGTCGGTGCGCGAGATGGCGCGGCAGGACTCGCGCCAGGAGCTGATGGAGGGATTCTGGTTCCAGCTCGTGGAGTCGATCGACGCCGGGCGGGTGACGGGGGCGGCGGCCGACGGCGAGGTGCAGCGCGGCGAGTCGGTGCTCGACCGCATCGCCCGCAAGCTGGACGAAGACCGCCGTGGGTTGATGAACAAGGTGTCGATCAAAGAGCGGGCGTTCGTCTTCCACAAGGAGGGGCTCAATCAGTACATCGAGTACGTCAGCCGGCTGCTGGAGGAGATCCGGACGGCCCGCCGCATCGTCGACGAGGGGGTGCGCGGGCTGGAGACGGCGGTGGGCGAAGGCGAGATCGTGAGCGATCAGAAGCTGGATCCCATCGCCGAGCGCTACCTTGCCTTGCGTCTGGTGGATCGACTGGAACAGAAGTGGATTCCCGAGGCCGCGGCGCAGCTCGAAGCCGCGCAGCTCAAGGACGTGAGCAACCCCAAGGTGCGCGAGCGGCTGGAGAGCGAGCTGTACAAGTCGCTCCAGGAAGCGGCGGGCGAGCGCAAGCTCTTCGGTCGTGGCCAGGCGTTCCTCGACGCCCGCGAAGAGGCCCAGGAGTACTACCGCGGGGTGGCCGCGGCGGCCCGCAAGCTGTTCGACGCCGAGATCCGCCTGCGCCAGCTCCGGGCCCTCGGCGAGTACCTGCGCCGCCGGGCCCGCCAGTATGCGCGGCTGGCGACTCAGATGGATTCCCTGGTGCAGGACCTGGAACGGGACGCCGAGCGCCTGCGCTCCGGTCAGGCGGACGCGGTGCCGGCTCTCGCCCTGCGCATCGAGGTCTTCGAGACCCTGGACGAGCCGCGCCGCCGCCTGTGGGACCAGGTGTACCGCGCCCTCTATCTCGACGGCGGCCGTTATCTCGCCACCTTCGACCGCGAGACCCTGGCGCAGACCATCTCCCGGGAGCTCAAGCCCGTGGTCCGCCCGGACGGCACGGTGGTGGAGAAGACGGTCAGCCAGACGGTGGCCGACCTGCGCCGGGTTTTGCTGGAGCTGGGCCGCGAGCGCCTGCGGGGCGCCATCTTCGGTGCCGACGGCGAAGGTGGGCTCGATCTCGCTCAGGGGTTGGAGCTGGAGGCGCGGCTGATTTTGCGCGCCGGCCGGCGCGCCGAGGAGGAGATCGCGGAGGACGAGATCGAAGACTACGTCCTGAAGAAGATCCGCGCCCTGGCGCAGATCGCGGGCGTGCTGGCGCGGGTGCGCTCGGCCGAGGCGCGGGCGTTCGACGACGGGGTCAAGGTCAACCGTACCCGCCAGCTCATCGTCGGCGGGCTGGGCGACGGCGCCCGGAGCTCCGAGAAGCTGCGCCGGATGCTGGAGACGGTGCTCGCCACCTCCGGCCGCCAGGTGAAGACGGACCTCTGGCACGATCCGCGGATCGCCATCGTCCACGACGTCGAGCTGCCGATTCCCCTCTATTACGTGCAGCCGGTCAATGCGGAGATCGAGGACGCCTACCTCGCCGTGCAGGCCGACGAGCGGCGGTCGTACAAGCTGCACATCGACTATCAGTGGGAGAACGCGTTGCCGGACCTCAATCCGCGACGCTCCGAGCTGGCCGTGAGCTGGGCGCTGCGCCTGCTGACCCAGGGGCTGCTGACGCGGGTGATCGCCCAGGCCGGCAAGAAATGGGTCCTGCAGCTCGACGCGACGCGAGAGCCGAAGCCTCTGGGAGCCAACCTGTCGAGCGCCCTCTACCAGATCGGCGAGATCTACAGCCAGACGGAGCTCCTGCGCCAGAGGTGCGAGGAGCGGATCGAGGAGATCCGCAACGGGCTCTTGGCCGAGGAGCGGGCTCAGCGCCGCGCCGCGCTCCACGCCGGCATCAAGGAGGCGCTCATCGGCATGGAGGAGCGCCAGGGCGAGGGACGCCTGAGCCGCGACGACGTCCTGGACCGGCCGATCCTGCGCGCGCTGTTGCGCGAGCTGGAGTCGGAGGTGCCCGCCGGCGCGGCGGCCGGCGCCGGGAGGGACGGGGGCTACCGTCTGGGGCTCTAGGCCATGGCTCAGAATCCCACCATCCTCATCGGCCACGGTGTCTTCGGCCGCACGCTGCTGCGCCGGCTGCTGACCAGCACGGCGGCGCGCGGCGCCCTCGACTGGCAGGACGGGCCGGCGGGGGGCGATCCGGCGGCGCGGCGCCTCAAGAACCTGGCCCTCCTCAGCTTGGCGGGAAGGGGCGCCGGCCGCGCCGCCGACTCCGACGGCCGGGCCGAGGAGGACCGCGACCTCTTCAGCGAGCTCGAGAGCCAGATCGAAGAGGTCGCGGCCTCGCCCGCGGCGCTCGCCGCCGCCCTGGAGGCTGCGGCGGACCGCCTGCTCGCCGCCGAGGACCGGGCGGCGGATGCGGAGCGGCTGCCTCTCGGTCTCGACGTCGTCGTCCTCTCTCATCCGCGGGTGCCCGAGGACGTGGGCGAGCTGCTCAACCTGCTGCCGCTCGGCATGGGGAGGCTCGCCGGCCGCGTCACCCTGGAGCGAAAGGCCGAGGGCCACGAGCGGCTCAATTTCTTGCAGATCCTCGATTTCGACCAGTTCTGGGAGAGCTCGGAGCGGGGCCGGCGGCTGCGCGAGACGGTGCACAAGGCGGTGGTGCATTGGGAGGGGCAGCTCGAGAACCGCCGCGCCGGCTTCGGCCGCACCTACCTGGTGGACGGGCAGACGCAGGACGGCGCCCGCGACGAGAGCTACCGCATCGACGAGATCATCCTCTTCCTGGAGTTCCTCCTCTTCGAGGGCCAGCGCGACGGCGACCTGCAGAAGCTCTATGGCCGCCAACGGGGCTCCGAGCCGACGGTGGGGACGTTCGGCGTCCGCCTGGTGGAGCGCAGCGCCGGCCTGCTCTCCCGGCTGGCCGCCGCCGCCTTCGGAGCCGGCTGGCTCCAGCACTTGGCGGGCGCCGCCGGCGTCGACGGCGACGCCGATCTGGCGGAGCTGCGGCGGCATCTCGCGCCCTACCGCGCCGCGCACCTGCGCGAGCTTCTGGCCACCGACGATCTGAGGACGCGCCTGGAGATGGGGCTGCGGCAGGTGGAGGCGAGCCTCTCCGAGCTGAATCCGAATCTCGCCGACTGGCCGGCGCAGGCGCGGGAGCGCACCCGGTCCGCCATGTTGCAACTGAAGAACCACCTCTCCCGCTGGGCCGGCCAGCGCGTGGCGCAGCTCGACGAGGAGCTGCTGACGGCGCTGCCGCGCGAGCTCGCGGCGGGCGTCGAGAGCGCTCTGCATCGCGGCGGCAACCCGGCGACCCTCGGCCGGGTCATTGCGGAGCTCGCGGGGCTGGTGCGGGAAACCGAGGATCTCTCGCCGCCTGCGCCCCGCGAGACCGCGGCGGGCGAGGACCCCTTCGACGGCCTGGAGGCCGCGCACGCCCGCTACCTGGAGGCGAAGGCGGAGCAGATCGACGCCGGCCGCCTGCCCCGCTGGTGGGGGCTGCTGGCCCTCGTCGTCGCCGCGGCCTGGACGCCGCTGCTGCTCGAGGCCCTGGCCGAGGTGCCGAAGCCCGACCCGGCGAGCCACCACCTCCTGCGCTGGGGCTGGCAGGCGTTGCAGGTTTTCGCCCGGCCCTGGCTGGCGGGGGTGGTGCTCTTCCTCGCCGCCTTCGCCGCCGGCCGCTTCGCCTTCCAGCGCACTCTGGACTGGCGGGTGCGGCGCGCCCTCGCCTTTCATACCGACCCGGAGCGGGGGCGCCTCACCGACCGTATCCGCGCCGCCCTGGCGCCCGGCGGCGGCCTGCGGGCGCAGTTGGACCGCTTCGCCGAGCGCGTCGAGCGCGACCTCGCCGCCCGGGTGCGCAGCGACGTTCAGCGCGAGACCCGCCGGGTGCTGGGCCTGCTCCGCGAGCGCGGCCGCGAAGCGCTCTGGCTGCGCGACCGCCTGCTCGACTTCCTGAAGGGCTACGGCCTCGACGCCTCGCTCGCCGGGGAGGGCTTCGAGCGGGCGCGCCGCCGCCGGGGCGGCGTCCGGCAGTCCCTGGAGCGCGGCGAGGAGCTGAAGGTCCTGCTGCAGAAGAACGCTCCCCGCCCGGAGCGCTTCCGCTCGACGCAGTTGAAGAAGCAGCCGTTCCAAGGCTGGGCGGAACGCTACTGCGGCGCCTTCCTCCACCCCCTGCGGTTCCTCGACGAGCTGAGCGAGGAGTATCCGGACTCGGCGGACACGGTGCTGGCCGGCGGGCCGGCGGCGGCCGTGCGCGCCGAGCTGCTCGAGTTCCTGGCGCGCAACGGCCGCTTCCACCCCGCCTTCGACTGGCCGCAGACCGAGGGCGTTTCCGTCGTCTTGTCCCACGCCCTGGTCCCCGCCTCCTGGAGCGTGGTGCCGGAGGTGACGCGCCTGCTGCACGACTACGGGTGGACCGACGCCAAGATCTCCCGCGGCGGCGATCCCGGCCGCGTCTACCTGCTGCGCGTCCAGCTCGGCGTGACGCCCGAGCGGCTGCTCGCACGGCAATCCCAGGCCGTGCTGCCGGAGGCCGTATGACGGGAAGACAGCTCCTGGCCCTGCTGGTTCCCGTGCTGGGGCTCGCCCTGGCGTGGGTGATGGACCGCCTGGCCGCCGTGCGCCGGGAAGGCGGCGAGCGCGGCGACTACTGGTCGCGCGCCGTGCTCTGGCTGTGCCTGGGTCCCGCCCTGCTCTGCCTGCTTTCCGGCTGGCTGCCCACGATCTACGAGCCGCTCTGGCTGCGCGGGTTGCACCTGCAGCTCGATCGCGTGCCGGGCTCCGGGCTGGCGGCGCCCTACGCCTATCTGGCGGCGCTCGCCATCCCGTTCGCCTGCTGGAGCCTCTTCCTGCTGGTGGGGCTGGCTCTGCGCCCCGGCGCCCGGGAGGCCGGCCGCTGGCTCGCCGGCCGGGCGGGGGAGCTGCCGCGCGGTTGGGTTCTCCTCTGCGGCCTGCCGCTCGCCGTCAGCCTGTGGTTCGGCTTCTCCCGGCTCGGCACCGGTGCGGAGGCGTACCCGGCGGCGACCTGGAGCACACAGGCCCTGCTCCTGGTGTCGCTCCTCTTCGTGGCCGGCAGCGCCGGCAAGGCACCCGCGCAGGCGATGCCGGGCGAGGCCGCCGCTCCGGCTCCGGCGCGCGAGCTGCGTCCGTGGCCCGAGGCGCTCGCCGCCCGCGGCATCGTTCTGTGCAGCCTGTTCTCCTGGCCGGCCGGCGCGCCGGCGCGAGCCGTTCAGGGAGCGGCGGCGGCGGAGCTGGCCGACCGTCTGGTGGCGCTCGGGGCGCACGGCGTCGCTCCCGAGATGGTCGAGGTCGCGGCCCGGCTGCTCGATCCGGCGCGGCGCGGCGATCCGGCCTGCCTGGTCTTTGCGCCCGACGGCTGCGGCCAGGTCGAGGTCCTGGGTCTCGCCGCGGGCGACGTGGCGCAGCGGTTCAACGAGGTGACTCTGGTCGTCGTCCCCGCCCGGCCGGAGGCGCTGCTGCGCCAGCTCGCGCCCTGGCTGCCCGCGGAGTGCCGCGCGGCGGCCGTGGGACCTGACGGCAAACCGCCGGAGGGCGCCGCCGTCTGGGTGGTCGACGCCGAGACCTTGTCGGAACGCTTCCTGCGCCGCGTGGCGAACGACCGGCTGGCCACCCGCATCGGCCTCGTCGTGTGGTGGGACGTCCACTTCTACACCGGCGTCCTGGCGGCGAACGTCTGGGCGGTGTCGCGCCGGCTCGACCGCCTGATGCGGGCCCAGGAGCGGTCGGACGTCCGCGTGCTCGTCCTCGTCCGCGCCGCCGAGCACGGCGAGGCTCAGATGGCCCGCTTCATCCGCGACCTGTTGCCCTACTCGCCGCCCGGCGAGAGCGAGGTCCACGTCGAGCGCCGCGCGCCGCGGGCGGTCGACGTCCACGTCCTCGAAGGGCACCGGGACTTTTTCCAGAACGCGGCCGGGCAGCAACGCATCCCCGCGGCGAGCCGCCATCCTCTGCTGGTGGCGGCCCTCGCCTCGGTGGAGGAAGGGTGGCCGACGCGGCTCGAAGCTCCCCGTGACGTCACCGTCTCCGAGATCAATCCCGTCGGCCAGCTCGCGGTGGGTGACCGGTTGCTCAAGGACCTGCTCCTGGCCGATGGCGCCGCGTCCGGAGCCCTGCTGAGTGCGCTGGAGAGCGGCGACGTCCTCTCCCTGGCGGCGATGGCGAGCCAGGGGGGACGAGCGGCGCCGGCGGAGCTGCCCCATCACTGGGGGCTGCTGCTGCCGCCCAATCCCTACGCCGCGCACGTCCTGGCGCGTTGGGCCGCGGCCCATCCGGACGGCCGGGAGGCCCCCGCCTCGCGGCTGCTCGTCGGCGCCCGGGGCAATCCGCGCATCCTGCGGCGCCATCTCCTGTTGGCCCTGAGCGAGCAGAAAGACACCCTGACGGGGCTGCGCCAGACCTTCCACGACGAGGCGCTGATTGGCGAAACCTTGGAGAAGATCGACGCCGAGAACGGGCTCGACCGCAGCCGCGAGGTCCGCTTTCTCGACGCCGAAGGGCGCGTTCGCCCCGATCATCTCTACGAGAGCCGGCTGGCGGCCGACGCCGGGCTGGGCCCTCTCGACACCGTGGGCACCCGCCTCATCGCGGTGCTCGACAAGGCCGGCGGCGCGGATGGCGGCGTGCGCCTGAGGGTCGATCCCGAGCGGCTGACGATCCAGGCCTACCCGGGCCGGGTCTTCCTCCACGCCGGCCGGCGCTACGAGGTGAGCTCCTGGGACTCTTCCGCAGAGGTGGAGACGAGGGGCTGGCTGGAGTGCGAGGCCCAGGGCACCTTCGCCCACACCTGGCGCATCCGCCGGGCTCGGGTCCACCGGCTCCAGAAGCCCGATCAGGAGGTGGCCGTCGATCCCGAAGGGCGGCTGGTGAAGCGCTTCGCCGCCGACCTGACGTACGAGGAAGAGGTCGAGGGGCACCTGCGCCTGGAGCGGGACCTGACCACCGGCGCCGAGCGGGAGCAGACGCCCGAGCTGAGGCTCCCGATCCCGTGCCGCTTCGTCACCCGGGGGCTGGTGCTGCGCCTGGCGTTCACCCCGCCTCGCGAGGGGCTGGAGGCTCTCTGCCTGGCCCTGCGCCACGTGCTGCCCGTGCATCTGGGCGTCGAGGACGACGCCCTGGAGGTGGTGGCGCTCCTGGGCGAGCCGCTGTGGGGCCTCGCCATCGTCGACCTCTACCCTGGCGGTTTCGGCCTCGCCGACGCCATCGCCGAGGACAACGCCTTGCCGCTCCGCCTGTTGCAGTGGACCCGGGACTGGTTGCGCGAGCCTGACGCCGGCGCGGCCCTGCTCGCTTCGCCGCTCGCCCGTGCCACCCTGGGGCGGGAGCGGCCGGACCCCGCCGCCGCCGTCGCGCTGCTGGAACGGCTCACCTGAGAAGGCCGAGGAGGATCGCATGCTCAACCGGAAGAAGAAGCTCGCCCTCGAAGAGCTGCGCTCGCTGCTGGCCGGCTGGTCGACGGGAGTGCCGGCCCGTGCCCGGCAGTTCCACGCCCTGCGCGCCGACCTCGACCGGCAGGTGGCCTCGGGCCTCGCCCGCTGGTGGCTTCCGGGGCTCGGGGAGGGCGAGTTGGCGGCATTGCGCCAGCAGGTCGACCGTCTCGGCGAGCTGGCCCCCGCGCTCTCCACCCTCGTCCGCCGGGCCGAGGAGGCCGAGAGAGAGGTGCTCGACCTGCGCGGGCGGGCGGAGCGGGCGGGCGACCGCGAGCTCGCCGGCTGGCTGACCGACCGCTGCGTCGACTGGCAATCGACGTTGCGCCGCCTGGGCGCGCAGGTCGAGCGGGAGCCTGAGCTCGAGAAAGATCAGGAGATCCTGGGACGGACGGAGGAGCTCGCGCGCTCTCACGCCAACGCCCTGCGCCGGCTCGAAGAGGCGCAGCAGCTCCTGGACCGCCTGGGCAGCCGCATGGAGACCGCGGCCCTGCGAGCCGATCTGCCCCTGCTGCGCCAGCGGCTGCTGGCGGAGGGCGCCGGTCCCGCCTGGCTGGCCGACGTGGAGCGGGTGGTGAGCGCGGTCCGTGAGGTGGCGGACGTGCCGCCCAAGAAACCTCCTCAGACGTTGCAACAGGTGCCCGAGCTGCTCGCCGAGGCCCGGCGCTGGCAGCGGGTGTTGGCGACCGGGGACGACAGCAACGCCGCTCTCCTGGAGCGCTCCAAGCTCGCCGATAAGGATTGGGAGCGCTGGACGGACGGCGAAATCCAGGCCCTCCTCGAGGAGGCGGGCGAGGCCCTCGCCGGCCTCTCCCGCACCGCCGCCGAGAGGTGCGCGGCGGCCCTCGCCCGGCTCGCCGAGCGCAGCCTCCAGTTGGCGGACGCCTGTCGGGCGAGCCCGGACCTGGAGACGCTGGAGCAGGAGATCGGCGCGTTGCGGACCGCCGAGGCCGGCGATCCGGATTCCTACGAAGAGTGGATGGAGCGGTGGAAGGGCGTCGATCAACACCTGCTCTTCATCGCCAGCTACAACGTCGGCGATCTGCAGGCCCGGATCGACAAGCTGCAGCAGGATTTCAGCGCCCGGCTGGCAGGCCTGCGCCGCGAGCCGCTCTCCGGCCCGGCCGCGAGCGAGCTGGAACGGCTCGTCCTGGAGCTCGCCGGTCTGCGGGACTTCGAGGGGGACGACCTGGAGCCGGTCTTCCGAAGCCTTGCGGCCTGCCAGCGGATCGCCGTCGATCTCGACGCCCTCGCGGTGCGGGTGCGCGGCGAGCGGGACGCGCTCGGCGCCGCGCGGCAGTGCCTCCTCGCCCGCCATCGCGCCCTGCGCGGCGAGGTGGAGCGTTGCGGTATCGAGGTGCTCGATCTGGAACCCCGCATCGCGGCCCTGGCCGCGGCCGAGTCGGGCGAGTCCCTCGACGAGCTGCGCCACGAGGCGGAGGCCTTGGAGCTGGAGCTGGCGGCGCTGGAGAAGGAGCTCGCGGCGCGCTGCACGGCGTGGATCGCGGAACGCCGGATCGCGCTACGCGGCGTTGTCGAGGCGCTCCGTCTTCTCGGCCGCGACGCCGGCGAGCCGCCCGAGGGTCCGGCCGGGAGCGGGCTGGGGTTCGTGGAAGGCGCCGGCGCGGTCGCCGGGATGCGCCGGTGGGAGACCGCTCTCGCGCAACAGATGGACGCGGCCTGGCACGAGCTCGCGGCCCGCGGCCAACGGGCCGCAAGCGAGCTGGCATCGCTCCCGGTGAGCGCCCTGCGCCGGGAAGAGCGGGAGACCGCCATCGACCTCAGGCGCCGTCTCGACGACGCGATAGGGAGCACCGAAGCCGGGCCGGAGGAGCGTCTGCGCGGGCTGTTCGAGATCCTCGAGAGCTGCGACACCTTCCTGGTCAAGCTCTCCGAGGAGGAGCGCAGCGCCCGCGAGCGCGCCTCGAAGCTGCGCCTCCGGCTGCGGGATCTCAACGAGTACGGGCTCGACCGCTTCTGTCCGCCGGATCTCGTGCTGCGCGCCTCGGCGCTGGTGCACGGCATTCCGGACGAGCCGCGGCACTGGGGGAGCGTCGCCGGCCAGCTCGCGGCCGCCGAGGACCTCCTGCAAAACCTGGAAGACCATGCCCGGCGCCGCGCCGCGGCGGATCTCGACCGCGGAGTCTCGGCGCTCGAACGAAGGCTGCAGACGGCGCTCGATCCCGCCTTCGCGGGGCGCGCCCGCGGCCTGCTCAGCCAGGTCGAGGCCTGGGGCCACGACCGGATCGCTCCCGCCCTGCTGCGCATGCGAGTGCGGATGCTGGCCCCCGAAGCCGGAGGAGCGGACCGATGAAAGAGCTCAACCTTGCCCTCTGGGGGCCGTCGGCGGCCGGCAAGACGGCCCTTCTGGCGCAGCTCTTCCTGCTCCCCGACGCCGGCAGAGACTGGGAGATCTTCCCCACGAAGTCCTCCCTGCCCTTCATCGAGCAGATGCAGTCGCGGCTGCAGGCCGAGAACCTTTTTCCCAAGGCCAACGTGGTGGGGGCGGTCGAAAAGCTGCTCTATCACTTCGTCAACCGGACTGCGGGCACTCGGGCCTTGCTGCAAGTCGAGGACCGGGCCGGCAAGGATTCGGAGGAGATGAACGAGGAGTGGCAGCAGCTCTTGAACGCGGCGGACGGTGTGGTGCTGCTGTTCGATCCGATGCGCGAGCGGGCGACCCTGCGCGACGAGGTCATCAGGACTCTCCGGCGGCTCCACGTAGCGAGCCAGCGCGAGGGGGAGAAGGATCCGCGGCCCATCGCCGTATGCCTGTCGAAGGCGGATCTGCTGATCCGCCGGCCGGAGGATTCCCTGCGCGCCCGCCGGGAGCCGGACGCGTTCGTGCGCGAGCGGATGGTACCCGAGCTGGCCGGCTGGATCGATCAGTACTGCGCCAAGTACCGGCTCTTCCCGGTGTCGGCGGCGGGCATCCGGGTGCGCCGTGGAGTGGTCGAGCCGGTCGTCTTCTACGACGAGGGACTCCAGCTTCGCATCGGCCAGGGAGGAGAGCCGTTCAACCTCCTCGAGCCGTTCCTCTGGATCTTCAACCAGTTGGAGGGTGGGGCATGAGCATCTCGCCTTGGGACTGGCCGGCTCTCGACCTGCAAGAACCCGCGCCGCGGCGGCTGGAGGTGGAGTGGGCGGTGTGGGGCAAGGTTCACGGCGCGGCCTCAGACTATCGATGGATCGCCCACAGCCCGGGGTTCGATCCCCAGGCGCAGCGGTTGCAGCCCGAGCTGCTGGTGGGCGGCGAGGACGCCCCCGCGAGCGCCACCTGCTGGCGGGCGCTCGCAGGGAGCTTCTGCGCCGTCTCCTGCTACCCGAGCCGGGCGATGGACGCTTCCAGGCGCTCCGGCTTCCTCGAAAAGCAGCTCCTCCTCTGGCGGCCTCCTGCGGCCGCGCCGGCGGCGCTCGGCGCTCTGCTTTTGCTGCCTCGCGTGGCACGGTCCACCGACCGGGTGTGGTGGGATTCCAGTGCCGATCCCGGATGGTCCCGGCCCGACTTCGCGCTGGTCCTGAAGCCTGAAGAGGCCGCGCCGGTCGAGGACTTCGAGAGCGAGCTGCAGCGCAACGCCGAGGCCGGCCTCGCCGCCTTGCGGGAAGCCGTGGGCGAGGAGTCCGTCCTGGCGGATTTCTATTCCGCCCTGCTGGCCGGCCAGCGTCCGGCGATCCTCGGCGGGCTCGCCCGCCCGCTTTCGCCCGAGGGGCTCGCGGCGCTCCTCCTGCCGCTCCCCCGAGAGGTCGCCGACCGGCTCTCGGTGGCCGGCTGGCTGCTCTCTCAGCGCGTGGACGCGGAAAGCTTCCGCCGGCTCTGGGACGTCCTGGTGTGCGACCGTCCTCCCGCCGCGCTGCGTACCGCTTCCCCTGCCGGCGTCACCGAGCAGGGGCGAGAGGCTGCGCGAGCCGTCTTCGCCGCGGCTCCGCAACGGCTCCGCAGCCAAACCCGGTCGTGGCCGGCCGGAGCCGTAGTGGGCGCGGCACCCCGGATCCCGCCCGAAGTCGAGAGGCTCCAAAACTTTGCCACCGACTCGAACCGGCGCTGGCTCGCGCCGGAGGAGCTGGCCGGCGGGTCCGGCCGGCTCCTGCGGGCGGCCGACGGCTGGGATCGTGACCTTGTGGCCTGCATCGAGGCCCAGGAGGCCGAGGTCGAGAAGCTCCGCCGCGAGCAGGGCATCCTGCGCTGGCAACGCGAGCACCTCCAGGCCAAAGCCGACCTGCTCCGTGCCGCCGCGCTCGCTCTGGCGCCTGCCGTTTTCTCGCGGCTCGATCCGCCGAAGTCCAAGCGTGTGCCGGCTCTCCTCTACTGCGTGCTCCTCGCCGAGCAGGATTGGAGCCGGCTCGCCGCTCTCGGCGAGGCCAAGCTTCGCGAGATGGTCCGCCAGAGCCTCGACTGCCGTCCCGATCTCCAAGGGGGAGCCCTCCGCGCCTGGCTGGCGCGCTGGGGGAGCCGGATGAAGATGAGCTGGCTGGCGCCCCTGCTCGAAGCATCGCAGCGCGAGACTTTCTGAGCCGCCTTGCCGGCTTGCGCCGCCTATCCCTTCCGGGCTTTGCGTCCACGCCCGGGACCGCCGACGATGCCCGGGCTCGCGCCGCGGCCGAGGGCGGGCACGCGGCTGGTGAGGGCGCGGACGGCCGCCGCCGGATCGAACGCGGCGGCGTCGAAGCACAAACCGGGCCGCGCCGCCAGCCGCAGATACTGGGCCCGCGCATGCTCGGCGAAGGGGCGCACGAGCTCGAACGTTGCCGGCTCGGTGACGGGCGCGTGGTAGAGGGTCACGATCTCGACCCCCAGCCGGTGCAGCGCGGCGGCCTCGACGTCCACGTCGTTCTCGCGCACCTGGGCGTCGCTGCCCCAGGGCGCCGGCCGCAGGATGGAATAGCCGGGGGAGTCTCCGGTGACCACCAGCAGCTTGCGGGCGCCGTTGCGCCAGCGCAGCCCGCGGCAAGCCGCGAGGGCATCCGCCAGGGCGTCCACGAAATCGCCGCCCGAGGTCGGCCGCAGGGCGAGGAGACGGGAGTGAAGCTGGTTGGGATCCGAAGGGCGTAGTGCTCTCTGCTCCGGTTCCAGGGGATCGAGGTGATACGCTGGCCGCAGGTCCGGAGCGCTGGCCGCAGGCAATGGACCGTCACCGAACGCGATCACCGCGACGCGCAAGTCGGCCTTCATCGCCGTAGTCAATCCTGTAGTGAGAGCCTGTAACTGCTCGGCGTGTGTGCGCCAGCGCTCGCGATCGGAAAGCAGCGCCGTGGCTCCGGCGCGCGTGGTGCCGTCCACCAGCAGGGCCACGTCGAGCTGCCTAGCCTTGATGGCTGGCCGCAGGGGTGGCAAGGGCGCGTTGGCCTCCTCCGCGGGGAGCAGGAGGACGCGGCGGCCGGCGCTGGCCACGGACCAGCGGCCGCCGGCGTCCCATTCGATCTCGACCTCCACCCATTCGTCGCTTTCAGCGGCGACCTCCGCGCGCAGCACCAAGCCCGATGCGTTGGTCAGGGCCAGATGCACGCCCGAGGCGCCGGGCAGCGAGCGCAGGCGCAACGAACAGCTCGATCCTGGGCCCTCCAGAGGCAGGGATTGGCCCCGTAGGGTTCCGCCGCTGGAGTCGAAAGCGAGAAGCCCGATCGCAGTCATGAGCGGCGCCTCACTTTTTGGGTTCCTTTTGCCTCTTCACCCAGTCAGTGAGGACTGCGAGGCCAGAGACGACATCGTCGGGTTTCACGTCGTTGCAGGTGCTTTTGAGTGGCAACGGCTTGGTATATTGTGGCGTCGCTGGAAGATCTGGCGCGTTGTTTTGCTGACACCATGTGTACGCGAGCACAGCCACCGCGTTCACATTCTTCTCCAGCAGGTTGAGGTTCTTTCCATCTCGATAAATTTTCTCTGTCCCAGACCAGGCGTCTACATCGTTCAAAATGAGACTGTCCTTTGTTAAAAGCCCGAGCTGCAGAGCCTGGAGTTTTGTGGTCCCCCAGGAAACCCCCAAGGCTTTGAACCCGTCTTTCTGATGATCTTTGAAATGGAACTTGAAGAGTCCCTGAATGGAAGGGTCTTCAGACGCATTTAGAGCCCAGAATAAGGCATCGAATGCGGACTTGGGATCATTGGGTTCGGGCCTGGGCGTTTCTATCGGCCTTGGAGTTTCCTCCGCAGGAGCCTGGTCTGGAGTCTCCTGGGCCGTGGAGTCCTCGCCGGACGGAGCGCCTTCCGTAGTAGGGGGGCGGAAAAACCTATCATAGGCGAACAAGCTCCCCGCCATCAGAAGCAGAGCGGCTGCAATCACGGGTCCAATGGGAATGGGCCACATGAACAGATGGGAGAGTCTGTCCAGGAGCTTTCCTTTGCGCGCTTGGCTCCGTTGCTGATCGAATCGGGTGGCCGGCTTCAGGCTGAGCGTGCGCTCGATCCGCTCGATGCGCCACTCCAAGCTGGGGCGGCGAATGACGTTGAACACGGAGGATTGGAGATCTGAGGGCAAATCCTGTACGTCCTGATGGAAGGCTTTCAGCCTCGTTTCGGCGTCCTTGGAGACCGGGATGATGAGGTGATCGCCCACGTCGAGGTCGATCGGGTCGGTGATGTTTTCGAAGCTGGGATCCCCAATCGGGCTGAGCCGCAGCAGCCGCTGGGGCAGTGCATACCCCTGAGCCCCTACAAGATAGGGGCTGGCGCGGATCATGCCATTGTGATCATAGGCATAAAGGACGATGCCTCCGCGCGGCTGCACCACGCCTTGGAGCTCCTTGAGCAGGGATTTGAACTCCTCCTCCGTGGATGCCGCCGCGTTGGCGAACCGGGAGAGGTTCTCGTCGCCCCGGCTGAACACCCAGATCTGGGCCACGAGCCCATCGCTATTGCGCAGGGGAAACGTCCAAGTGGTCCCGTCGGACTTCGCGGATTGAAAGAACGTCAGCAGATCGGTCGTCTTCATAATGCCGCTCCTGCTTGTAGGCGGGGTTCGAGGTTTCTGAGGAAGGGAAGCCCCTGCTGAAGGTAAAACCGTTCCATCCGGTCTCCGATAGCATTCAAGGCCGGCTGGGCCGACTCGCTGCTCGCGAACAGGTCGGGGATCGCCTGATGGATCAGGGCAAGGGCTGCCTCCTCGCGGTCGCCGGGCTGGCGCATCCCGCCGTTCTGGCGGCAGCCGGCGAGGGCAGCCAGCAGGGAGTCCCACCATTCCCCCTGGCTGATATGCGGGCGGGCCGCATCGAGGAAGAGCAGGCGCAGCGCGATGCGACCCAGGCCCAGATGGGGCAACATCAAGGACGCCAGCTCGAGGGCCGGCAATGGCGCGCCCCTTTGCAGGGGTTGCCGGAGAATCGTGCAATGAATCTTGGTCACGGCCGCGAAGATGCTCCAGCCTCGGGATGCCAAGGTCTCCCGCTCACTGCCGTTGAGGAAAGGGTAGGCCTCCCGCAGTTCATCCACGATCCGGGCGACGGGATGGAGACCCGCGGCGGTTCCGACATAGCTCGTGATGTCGTCGGAGAGCTTTTTCCAGCAGCCGTTTTTTCCTTCGCCTTGAAGGAGGGCCCGGACTACGGGATGGAGTTGCGGCCGGGAGCCGGTAGGGACCGCGCTCTTCCCGGCAGGCCGCGACCTCCTTCCCAGAATCTCGCCGATCTCTCCCCTTTGAGCTTCCTGCGGATGATTGTTCCGCCATCGTTGGATGGCGCCCAGGAGCTCACCGCTCCACTCGGGGAGCCGGTCGGCCGCTTGAAGGGCCGCCAGCGGCTCGCGATCGATAGAGGTCTTGACCGACCGACGCACCGCGGTGGCTGCCCGCTCCTTGCGATGGCGGGTCTGGTCGTAGAGGAGGGCCACCTGCCTCGGCGACAGAGGCGCGGCCGGGACGGTGTCGGGGGAGTCCGCGAGGTGGGCGAGGGCGTTGCCGGGCAGCCCCTTGGCGCCGGCCGACTCCACCTGGGCGAGCACGTGCTCGAACGTGGTTCCCGGGATGGGGTATGGGAGATCCTTCGCGGCGTCGAGCCTCTCGGCCAGCTCCGCGAGAGCGCCCAGATCGCGGTGGGCCATGCGGCAGAGATCCTGGAGCTGCATGTCCTGAAAAGGCGGGATCCAAGGCCAGCAGGGCCGGAGCGGCTCGCCGTCGAATAGGCAGGCCACGTCGTCGCCGCTCAGCTCGACCCGGTCGGCGAGCACCTGCTTCCAGTCTTCCAGCCGGGCTTGAGGCGCGGCACGGCCCGTCCAGATCTTGCTGGTCAGCCAGGCCAGGGCGGCCTGACGCAGACTCGCTGGTTCCAGACCGGAGCGGCTCCGCCAGAGAGACCAGTGGCCAGCCGCGAGAAGCTCGGCCGTGGTGTCGGGGAAATCGCTCTTCATCCGCGGGTCGAGCCAGGAGCCGATCTCCGCCCCACCGCGGGAGAGCTTGAGCAGGGCGGTCGTGCTCAGTTGATCGCGGACCTCCGCGGACTGGAACAGGAGATCCGCGAAGCTCTCGGCCCAGGCCGGGTTGAAGCGCCCATCGAGGGAGATGAGCCGGTCCGGCCGGAGGCTCCGCCAACCCGGATCCGCCACCTTACGGACGAAATCCTGCCGGTCGCCGGCATCCGTGAGCGTCACGGCCGTCCGCCAGGCCTCCTCCACGGCGTCCACAGGCTCCGGCGCCCCGGACCGCACCAGGAGCTCCGTCAAAATCAGCCAGTCGTGGAGGCCGGAGGCGGGGTCCGCAGGGTCGGCCCGGCGCAGCGCCGCGGCCAGAGGGGCCTGGAGGCTCGCGGGGAGGCCGGGCAGGGCGAGGAGCCGGCCGAACAGCGGCTGGAGCGTAGCCTTCCAGGGCAGGGAGGCCATGGCCACGGGGAGGATCTCAGCCGCCGCCCGGATGACAGCCGGCTCATCGGCTCCTTCCAGGAGGCGCAGGGCCCAGTCGGGAGAGAGCGTGCCGGAGCTCGTGGCCTGGGCCAGCACGCCGGCGACCCGAGAATCATGGGCCGCGGCGCCGGCAAGACCGGCGACGTCGCCGGCTCGCCGGCCGAGCAGGCCCGCTTCGAGCTCGGCCGCGAGCAGGGGAGCCGCGGCGCCTGTGGCGAGAAGCTCGGCGGCGGAGAGCGAAGCACTCAGCCGGGCGGCCACCTCGGGAGCGACGAGGGATCGGCTGCCGTCCGGACCTCTCAGCAGGCGGGCCAGCAACGCCGGCCGGCGCTCGGCCGGCAGAGCGCCCAGGC
Source organism: Thermoanaerobaculia bacterium (assembly GCA_035996875.1). GTDB lineage: Bacteria > Acidobacteriota > Thermoanaerobaculia > Multivoradales > UBA5704 > DATARR01. Next base: position 184,358 of record DASYJD010000061.1, on the reverse strand, counting down.
AGCTCTGCAGCCGCTTTTCGGAGATCTGCTCCCGCCGCTCCGGCCGGCGAGCCTCGGTTTCGGCTCGTTGCACGAGCGTCCGCGCCTCCTCGCCGGAGGCCTCGGTGAGGAGGATCTCGGCCAGGTCGCCGAAGGAGAGGGCGCGCCAGTCCTCGGGGCGGATCAGGCTCTCCCAAGGGAGACCGGTGGGGCGGTCGTCCACCGTTCTGACGAGGCTGGACTTGAGCCATTCGCCCAGCTTGGCCGGATCGGTCCTGGCGATCAGGAAATTGTAGAGAGCCGGGATGCGGGCGATCTCCTGCTCGCCGGGCAGGCGGTCCTGGGGCAGGTACGCGCCGATGGCGCCGCTGAAGGCGAGCAGACCGCCGCCCTTGAAGGCCATGAACCGCCGCAGCACGGCTTCGGCGTAGTCGGCGGCCTCACGGGAGATCTCGCGCCCTTCGCGGCGGACGCCTTTGCGGTCGAGCAGCGTGGCGTCGCGCCGCGCCGCCAGGGCGTCGCCGGCCTCCTTCTCGGGGATCACGATCAGGTCCGCGCGCAGATGGCGCAGGAACAGCTCGGGCAGCCGGGTGAAGACGCGCAGCCGGCAGTCGATCTTGAGCGGGAGAGGCAAGGCGGCCCGGGCGAAGGACACGAGGGCATGGAGGGCGGAGCCGGCCTGGAACTCCGCAACCGGCACGGCCATCACCACGGGATACCCGGAGACCAGCCCTTGGTAGAGATGAGCGAGCAGAGCCCCGGCCACCCCGGGCTCCTGCTGCACCTGCTCGGGCCGCACCAGCTCGAACGTCGGGAGATTTTGAGACACCGGCCGCTTCCCGTCCCGCCAGGGCTCGTCGAACGCCTCCGAGCGGCCGAGGAGAGCGCCGGGATCGCAGGCCCCGGCGAGCTCCTGGGCGAGGAAGGCGCGCCCATGGGCGAAGTAGGCGGCGCGGCGGTCGTAGGTTCCGGCCGGGACGACCCGCACGACGAGCCGCAGCGGTCCGTGGCGGAAGTACGACCAGGTCTCGATCCGGTCGCCGAACTCCTCCTCGTCGGTCACCCGCCAATCCGGAGTCATCCAGGGCCGGGCCGCCGTCAACAGCTCGCCGTCGGCGCCCAGCGTGCCGTCCGCCGCGAGATACTGCTCGCCTTGCGGTACCGGGGGGTTGCCCGGCCCCTCGCCGATACCGGTCCGGGATTGGCCGCGATAGATCGAGAACGTCCGCATCGGGCTCTCGCGTCCTACATCAGGGCGTTGTGGCTTTCGCAGAGCGCCACCAGGAGAGGGAGCTCCACGTGCACCGGCACGGGCGGGCGCAGGCCGGACCTGGGCCTCTTCTTCTGTCCCTTCTCCCAGGAGTCCAGGGTGGCGCCGTCGATGGCGCTCAAGGGGACGAACCAGGACCGGCCGGCGCCGAAATCGATACGCTCCGGAAGCCCCGAGATCCTGGGGTCCTGCGAGGCGTCGAATTCCCGTCCGAGGGCCTCGGAGACCTTGCGTGCGCTGGCCAGGTAGCGGGCGACGCCGGAGGCGGTGCGCATGGCGTCGAGGTGCAGCCTCGGATCCTCCAGGAAGGGAGTGATCCACCGGTTGCGCAGGGTCGTCAGCGCCGAGCGGCGGTCGTCGGCCATGGTGAGGGCCAGGATGCTGCGCACCGGGTGGGTGGCTTGGTGATTTTCCCGCAGGTCGCGGAAGTGGCGAATCACCGCGTCGAAGCCTCGGATGACGTTCTCGCGCTCCTCCCAATCGTCCTCGGAAAGCACGTCGCCCGCGGCCGGGAACGCGGCCCACAGGGGGAGGCAGAAGACCATGACGCCGGCGTCGAGGAACGCGGCCTTCCAGGTCTCCTCCCGCTCGGCGCTGATGCCCGCCTCGAAGCTCTCCCCGGAGCCGTCGAGGAAATCGACGTCGAGGAACGATTTGTCCTTGCCGAGCAGCCCGGTACGGAACTGGAGGCGCAGCCGGTACCACTGCTCGCGTGACAGGTTCGTCTGGCCGAGCCGCAGCCAGGAGCGGTACTCGTCGATGAACTCGCTGGCGATCACGCTGCGGGGGACCGACTTGCGGTCGTGAGTCTGATAGACGCGTACGGTGTCGCGGTCGAGATAGTAGGAGAGCGCGCCGGACCGCTTGCCGTCCAGCGTGCGATAGATCATGGCCTGGAAGAGATAGCTCTTGCCCACGCCCTTGCCGCCCAGCAGCCCCACCCGCGTCGTGCCTGGCCGGTCGAAAGGCACCTCCTGGACGGCGGTCTGAGCCACGAAAGCAGTCTCCTCCACGTCGCGGGCGGGCGGCCGGTCCGCCGATGGATGCCACGGGAACGGGATCTCTGGTTCCTCGCCGCCGGCCTCGTCGTCTCCCGGGCTGCCAGCCGTCTCCGGCACCTTTTGGTCCTCCGGGTCCTCTGGGGCTTCAACCACCGTCTCGGGCTCCGCCGCCGGAGCCGGAGCAATGGGCGCGGTCAGGCTGGGCGGCAGGTAGAAGACCGTCCTTGCGTCGTCGTTCCACACGTCGGGGGTGGGCTCTTTGCTCGCCATGGGGTCATCTCCGGGCGGCCGGTCTGGAACGACCGGTCGCGGCAGTCCGCGCGTACACTTCGATACCCGAGATGCCGCCGCTCAGGTCCTTGACGCGGCGTGTGGGGGTCACCTTGACGAGAGGGGCCCGGGGTCCGGTCTGGAAGGTGAACCCGGCCGAGCTGGTCCGATCCTCCAGCGTGAGCTCCATGCCCTGGTACTCCGCACGCACGGCGGCTTTGAGAGCGTTCATCACGTCTTCGCGGTACTTCTCCGGGTCGGTGCCGGTGGGCACCGGGAAAAGAAAGTACAGCTCGGTGGGAAGGTCGCTTCTCTCCAGTGACCCCAGGACCTCGGACTTGTAGACGATCCGCATCTCGATCCGCAGATCGGCGCCCGGAGGCTCGGAGCCGAGGCGGGCGGCGTAGGCGTAGCAATCGATCCGAAAGTATTGGAAGTCGCCTTCGCGGTACGGCCTCTCGCCGCAGCCGCGTTTCGGGTCTGCCATCTTCCGGGCCTGCCAGCGCTTGAGGTCGAGGAGCTTTTCGAGGCTCGCAGGCCGCAGGGAATCGTCCGGGGGCAGCGGCCGGCGGAGCAGGTCGGACAGCGGCGAGAGCGCCGGTCCGGATGCCGGCCCACGGCCCGCGATCAGCGGCGGCACCCAGTCCTCGTTCCAGGTCTTCGCCAGGACCTCCAGACGCTTGTCGACCTCCTGCTTCGACTGGTCGTAATAGGTGGCGAGCTCCCGCAACGCCGCGCTCTCTCCGCTCGGTGGCGCAAGGCGTTGGAGGAGCTGGCCGGTTCGCAGGTGATAGCCGGCCACGGCCGCGCTGAGGTCGGGGAACAGCGGATCGCGGCTCCACCCTTCGCTGCTGCCAGTGAACTGGGATTGCCAGAGCTTCGGCGTGCGTGCGGGGTCGATTCCGGCCACTACGGCGTCGAGGAGGCCGCGGTACGCCGCTGCAAGCTGGCCGTCCTCGCCGAGATGAGCGGCGCCCTGCCAGAGATAGCGGTCCGGCAGCCACTGCTCCAGGGGCAGTACCTGGAGCCTCTGCATCTCCCGCAGGGCGTCCTGCCGACGCTCGGGACTGTTCCAGGGAAAGGCGGAGACTTCGCGCACCTCGCCCGCCTCACGGGAGAGCTCCGCGATCGTCTCCCCGACGCGCCGCTTCTGGTCTTCCACCGCGCGCCGGCCAATGTAGAACGAGACCGGCAGGGTGACGAACAGCACGAACGCGAGCGCCAGCGGCGCGATGTGCTGTACCAGCCGGTCGTCCGGTTGAAGGGGCAGGAGCCGGGGCAGCAGTGTGACGCTCGCGGCCAGCGCCGCCAGCGCGCCGGCGTGAACGTAGGGGCTCCGCGCCAGATCGCCGCCCAGGAAGCACACCAGCGTGAGGATCGTGGACCCGGCCGCGAGGCCGAGGACCCAGACGCGGGGCGGCTGCCGGCCGGGCCGGTTGCGGCAGGCGAGGGCCACGGCCCAGGCGAGCACCGCTGCCGCCAGAGCCCAGCCCGGAGCGAACGGCAGCCGGAACAGCGCCCGCGAGGTCTCGCCGGCGAGCAGGAATATGAGGACCACTCCGAGAACCACGAGCGAAGCCGCCGAGAGCGTCGTGGCGGGCAGCGCCCAGATGCCCGGATACCATCCGGACTGGAGCGGTCCCGGCAGGTCCCTCTCCGTCTCTTCGTGGCCGGCGTCGAATGTCTGTGCCATGGTCTCCCTCTCCAGCGCTAGGGCCGTGTTCGGCTCTGGAGACGAAGACACCTTGCTGCCTGGATTGTTGAGGGGAGAAGGCCGGCCGCGATAGCTGTCGGGAAGCTTGCCCCTCCCTCAACAAAGCCGCCTTGGACCTGGGACTGGTGGAGGTCAGACCCAACACGGTCTGGTGGTGGTGGCGAAAGACGGGACCACTCTGGACGTGACGGGCAACCTGACCCTGCACGGCGTCACCCGCTCGATCACCTTTCCCGTTTCCCTCCCCGTGCTGGGGGATGAGGTGAAGATCACGATTGAGGTCGAGGCCAACCGGCAGGCGAAGAAGTAACGGCCTTCGAGCTTGGATAAACACCGGAGGCTGTGGCGGTGTCTCGATGAATAGATGAGTGCCAGGCGCCGGAGACACACAGGCTACGAGAACTTCGACCTCCTCATCAGGGGAGTCCCAGGAGGCTATCAGGCACGGGTGCAGGACCCCGGAGGAGGCGAGTCCCATGAAGACTTCCCACCGCCGTTCGCCGAGGGAGAGCTGCGAAGAATACTCTCCTCGATTACGGGAGCCCGCCGTGATCTGACGCTTGCCTCGGTGAAAAGGGACGATCCGCTGCGAGAGGTCGGAACCCTCCTGTTTCAGAGTGTTTTCCGCGGAGACATCGAGGTGTCCTGGCGCCGGCGCCTGAAGGATGCGGAAGCCGCTGACAAAGGCCTTAGGCTTCGCCTCCGCTTGGATGCTGATTCTCCAGAGCTCTGGGAATGGCCCTGGGAGTATCTCTACGATCCCAAACGCGAGTTCCTGGCCGTTTCGCCAGCGACGCCGATCATTCGTTATATCGAAATGGCAGAGGAGACTCGTCCGCTTCGGGTCGCGCCGCCACTTCGTTTGCTGCTGATCACCGCGAGTCCCCGAGGTTTCGCCGGGCTGGACATCGAACAGGAGCTCGCCGGCCTCGAGTCAACCCTGGCTCCCCTGAGAAAGAACCGAAGGATTGAGGTGTTGTCTCTGCGAGGGGCCGGCCGCGCTTCACTACGCGAGCACCTTCGCCAGACCTGCCACGTTCTCCACTTCATCGGTCACGGCGAGGGAGGTGCCCTTCTCCTGGAGAGTCCGGACGGCGGAGCCGATCGAGTGACCGGTGAGGAGCTGAGCCTGATCCTCAGAGTTCAGCCGAGGCTTCGCCTGGTCGTGCTCAACGCCTGCGAGGGTGCGCGCGGTGGTGATCCTTCCAACCCTTTGGCGAGCGTGGCGCAGGCGCTGGTGAAGGCAAGGATCCCAGCGGTCGTTGCCATGCAATTCGCCATTTCCGACCACGCCGCACTGTCCTTTTCCCGCTATTTCTACGACGCCATTGCCGCCAGAGAACCGGTGGACCGTGCCATCTCCGAGGCACGGAATGCCATGGCCGTCGAGCAGATTCCAGAGTGGGGGACACCTGTCCTCGCCATGCGGTCGCCGGACGGTGATCTATTCGGGCGCTCTCGTCGAGAGGTCTTGGCTGCGAAAGCCCGGACGATCCGGAATGCGTTATCGAAACGACGGCTGACGGTCTCGGCGCTCGCCTTGGCCTCTGCGACAGTCGGCCTGGCAGCCGGCGCGAGGCGCTGGATCGACCCCAACTTGTTGTACTCCCTTCTCAATCCCCCGGACTGTCCCTCACCGCCCGGAGTACCGATCGCCTTCGTGAAGATCAAGCCCGGAAATTTCGTCATGGGGTCTGATCTAGCTCCCGAGGAGGAGCCGCCGCACGAGGTGACGATCACTCGGCCCTTCTGCATCAGTCGGTTCGAGGTGACCGAGTCTCTCTGGCACAGAGTGATGAAGGAGAATCCTCGCCATTCCAAAGGAGATCGTTATCCTATGGTCGACGTGTCCTGGGATGACGCGTGGCGATTTCTGAGCGCCCTGCGCAAGATCGATCCTGCCGGCAGGTTTCGTTTGCCCTGGGAGATCGAATGGGAATATGCGGCCCAAGCCGATGAGCCGGGACCCGGTCCGGAGGCGGTCAAAGCTTATGGGAACTGCGGGGGCAAAGGGATTGTCCCGGTAGGATCGTACCAGCCCAATGCCTGGGGACTCTATGACGTGCTCGGGAACGTGTCGGAATGGGTTCAGGATGAGTATTATCCCTATTCTCAAGAAACCTTGGAAAGGGACTCGCCTTCAGCATTGGGCAAGGTGCGTCGAGGTGGAAGCTTTCGGAACAAAGATAGCCGTTGCACACCAACGTCCCGGGCCAGGTCGGCGCCTCCCTATCATGGGAACAACGTCGGCTTCAGGCTGGTTCGCGAGCCGCTCTCACGAAAATAGAGGGGATGGCTCTGGAGGTCTATCGCCGCGCGTCGGAGACGCCCCACGGGGTTCCCCGTGAGGCGTCTCTACGTTGGGGGGAAGCGGTGTGGATTGCCGGTCGTTATCGCCTTGGACGAACGGCCCAATGTATCGATACGACGCCTCGCCGTAAGTATCGGCGGCGCGATGTAGGGGTAAATGGGTCCGCCGTAAGGATCGGCGGAGCGCTGTATCGATACGCGGGACGCCATAAGGATACGGCGTGCCTCCGTAAGCATCGGCAGGCCGACGTATGGATACGACGAGACGCCGTAAGCATCGGCGAAGCGTCGTATCGGTACATTGGCCCGCCGTATGGATCGGCGTCCCGTGTTCCCCTTACCTTTTGGCGGAAATCAGGAGCCCGCGTCGCGTCCCCCCGTCATCTCCTTGATCCTCGGCGCTATTGATGGCCGGCGGATTACGGTGGAGTAGCTTCCAGCACCCCCCGCAACGCCCCGATCTCATTCGCGATCTCTCGCCCCAGGCACGGCCTTCCCCGAAGCTCGGACAGCGCCGGCGGAATCACCACCTCGATCCCCATCTTTTCGTATACGGGGAGGAACTTCGCGGGGTGGGCGGTGCCGAGGAAGACGCCGATTTCTCCGGGCGCTAAACGGTCCTTGAGCACGCCGTAGGCGACCGCGGCGTGGGGGTCGGCCAGGTAGCCTCGGGCTTGCAGGTCGCGGATCGATGTTTCGGTTTCCTCGTCGCTCTGGACGCCCCAGCGCAGGACGCGGCGCAGGGCGTCCAGATCCCCTTTGAAAAGGTATTCAATGCGCTCCCAGTTGTTCGGCGCTCCCACGTCCATGGCGTTCGAGAGTGTGGCCACAGACGGACGAGTCCGGTACTCTCCCGTGTCCAGGTATTCGGGGACGGTGGCGTTGGCGTTGGTGGCGGCGACGAAGGCCTTGACTGGCAGGCCCATTGCCCTCGCCAGCAGGCCGGCGCAGAGGTTGCCGAAGTTGCCGCTGGGAACGGCGATCACAGGCGGCTCTGCAAGCCCCAGGCGACGCAACGCGGCCACGGCCTCGGCGTAGTAGAGCGTCTGCGGCAGCAGGCGCGCGACGTTGATCGAGTTGGCCGATGTGAGGCCGTGGCGGGCCGTCAGGTCCGCATCGGCGAAGGCGGCTTTCACCAGCGCCTGGCAGTCGTCGAAGGCGCCGTCCACGGCGAGGGCCGTGACGTTCTCTCCCAGCGTGGCGAATTGCAGCTCCTGGAGGGCCGAGACCCGGCCGCGCGGATAGAGCACCACGACTCGCACACCCGGCCGGCGCCAGAAGGCCCTGGCCACGGCCGCTCCGGTGTCGCCGCTGGTCGCCGTGAGGATGGTCACCGGCCGGCCGGGCTCGCGCACCAGCTCCAGCACGGCGGCGAAGAAGCGGGCGCCGAAGTCCTTGAAGGCCAGGGTGGGGCCGTGGAACAGCTCCAAGGCGAAAATGTCGGGCCGCACCGGCATCAGCGGCACGGGAAAGTCCAGGGCCTCCCGCGCCGCCCGCGCCACCGGCTCGTGGCCCAGCTCGTCGGACAGCAGACGGTCCAGGATCACGGCGCATCGCTCGCTCCAGGCGAGGTCCAGCAACTCGGGCCAGTCGGGAAAGGCGGGGATTGGCTCGGGCATCCACAGGCCGCCGCCGGGAGCGATACCCGCCAGCACGGCTTGGCGAAAATTCGCGTGGCGCTGCGGGGCGCGGGTGCTCACCAGCCTCATGCCAGCACCCTGGAGCCCTGAGGATCGAGGCGGCAGAGTCGGGCCGTGGAAGTCAGGCCACCCTCGCCCAAGCCGCGCTGGAGGGCCTCCGCCACGGCTGGAGCCTGGGCGAGGCTCTCGGCCACGGCGAAGAGGGCTGGCCCCGCGCCCGAGAGGGTGCACCCCAGCGCTCCGGCCGCCAGCGCTCCGGCCTGGGCGGCGAGGAAACCCGGCACCAAGGCTGCCCGGTAAGGCTCGGCCAGTACGTCTCGCAGACAGCGGCGGAGGAGGCCTCGATCGCCGGACGACAAAGCGTGAACGAACCCCGCCAGGTTGCGGGCGAAGGCCAACGTGTCCTTCAGCGGGATCTCCTTGGGGAGCACCCGGCGGGCGCGCTCCGTCGCCAGCTCGAAAGAGGGGGAGACGACCACCAGGACCAAGTCGTCCGGCCACGGCAGCGCCCGAGCCTCGGTCGTGCCGTTGGGGCCGGGCACCAGGAGCTGGAGGCCGCCGGCGAGCGAGGGGACCACGTTGTCCAGGTGGACCGACCCCGAAACCAGGGCCTCGGCGCGGCCGGCCACGGCGAACACTTCGGAGGTGGAGAGCGGCTCGCCCATCAGGGCCTGGCAGGCGGCCAGGGTGGCGGCCACCGAGCTGGCGGACGAGCCCAGTCCGCTGCAACGGGGGAGGTGCTTCTCCAGGTGGAAGGCCAGGACCGGGCACTCGATTCTCTTCACCCGCAGCGCCTCGCGGTAGAGGGCGTAGGTGCGCAGCACAAGGTTCTGCCACGGATCAGCCGGCAGGTCCCCGGCGTGCGGCCCCGAGGTGGTGAGGCCCACCGCGGCGGCCGAGGATGCCGTCACCACATCGCCCCACAAGCTGCCGTCGAGCGGAGCGAGGGCGGCCCCCATCAGGTCGAAACCGGCGGCGAAGTTGCCGATGCTGGCGGGAGCGTAGGCTCGGATCTCCATGATCGTCTTCCCTGAGGCTCAGTGCGCGATCTTGAGCAGGTCCGCGAGCGCGCCCGCCGCCGTCACCTCGCCGCCAGCGCCATAGCCGCGGACCACCAGCGGCGTGGGCTGGTAGTGCTCGGTGAGGAAGGAGAAGGCGTTCTCGCCGCCCCGCACGGCGAACAGCGGATGCTCGGGGCCCACTGCCTCCAGCCCCACCCGGCAGTGGTAGCCGCGGTCACCGCCGCCGGTGGCCTCGACAATGCCGGCGTGGCGTAGCGCGCGCCCTTCGGAGGCGAGGACCTCGCGGCGGGCCGCGAAGACGGGGTCGAGCCGCGGCAGGCCGTCCAGAAACTCCTCGACGCTGCCCGAGGCGTCGTAGTCCTGCGGCAGCACTCCGAGCACCTGCACATCCTCCAACTCGATACCGGCGCCCAGCTCGCGAGCGAGGATGAGCAGCTTGCGCGCCACGTCCAATCCCGACAGGTCGTCCCGCGGATCGGGCTCGGTGAAGCCCCGGTCGCGGGCCGTGCGCACGGCCTGGGAAAAGGGAATCCCTTCCTCCAAAGCGCCCAGCAGGAAGGAGAGCGAGCCTGAGAGCACGGCCTCCAGGCGCAGCACCCGGTCGCCGCCTTCGAGCAGGCTGCGCAGGGTGCCGATGACCGGCAGGCCCGCTCCCACGTTGGTTTCGTAAAAGAACCGCCGCTTCAGCCGTGCGCTCGTGCGGTGGAGCTGCCGGTAGTCGGCGAACGGCGCGCTGTTGGCCTTCTTGTTCACCGTCACCACGTGCATGCCGGCGGCGAACAGGCGCCCGTAGGCGGCGGCCACGTCGTCGTTCGAGGTGCAGTCGACGAACACGGGATTGACCAGCCGGGCGCGGGCCAGCTCAGCGAGGAGGACGTCGAGAGACGAGGAGAGGACGGCGTTGTCGAGCGCCGGCTCCCAGACGGCGGGGTCCAGGCCGCCGGCGTCGAAGGCGCAGTGTTTGGAGTTGGCAACGGCGCAGAGCCGGAGGTCCACTCGCCGCTCGTCGCGAGCTTCGTGCTCGGCGATCTTGCGCAGCAGCCGGGAGCCCACGTTCCCCACACCCCAGACCACGAGTTGGAGCTCGATCTGGCGCTCGAAGAGCTGGGCGTGGAGATGGCGCACGGCGCGCGGCGCATCGGTCGCGGCCACCACGGCCGAGATGTTGCGCTCGCTCGACCCTTGAGCGATGGCGATGACGCTGACGCCCACGGCGGCCAGGGCGCCGAAGAACGCGCCCGCGACTCCCAGGCGATGACGCATGCCGTCGCCTACCAGCGAGAGGATGGAGCCGCCGGGGCGGAGCTGGATCGTGTCGAGCAGGCCGGCGGCGAGCTCGGCCTTGAAGGCCTCGCTCAGCGCCTCGCGCGCCCCGGCGCCGTCCGCCTCGGCCACCGCGAAGGAGATGGCCATCTCGCTGGAGCCCTGGGTGATGAGGATGACGGAGATCTCGGCTGTCGCCATGGCCTGGAACACTCGCGCGGCGACGCCGGGCACGCCCGTCATCCCCGAGCCGGTGACGTCCACCAGGGCCACGCCGGGCAGATAGGTGATGCCCCGGGCGCCAATGTCCGCGGGGTCCGCCGGGTCCGCAGGATTCGCGATGACGGCGGCGGCGCGGTGCACGAGGCTGCCGGGCTTTTCCGGGGCGAAGCTGTTGCGCACCCGCACCGGAATGCTCTTCTCCCGCGCCGGCTGGATGGTCTTGGGATGGAGCACCTTGGCGCCGAAAAACGACAGCTCCATGGCCTCCTCGTAGCTGAGCTCGGGGAGCACGGCGGCGTGGGGCACGAGCCGCGGGTCGGCGGAGAAGATGCCGTCGACGTCGGTCCAAATCTCCAGCAGCTCCGCCTCCAGGGCCCAGGCGGCGATGGCGGCGGAGTAGTCCGAGCCGCCGCGGCCCAGGAGATTGGTGCGGCCGGAGGCGTCGCCGCCGAAGAAGCCGGGCAACAACGTCAGCGCTGGAGGATCGGAGCGCAGGGGCGCGAACGCCTGCCGCGTGGCCTTCCAATCGGGGGAGGCTGAGAGCGGCGAGCCGGTGGTAAGGATCAGGACCTTGGGATCGAGGAGCTTGACGGCGAGCCCGCGGGCGGCGAGCAGCCGGGAGAAGAGAGCGCAGGACGCGCGTTCGCCGAGCGAGGAGAGGACGGCCAGGGCCCCGGGCGGACGCTCCAGGAGCAGCGCGAAACCGCGCAGAAGATTCTCCATCTCCCGCTCCAGGGCCTTCAGATCGGCCTCGGCCGCGGCGGCGCGCTCCGCTCCGAGCTCGCCCTTCAAGTCGGCGAGGATCTCCCGGTGGACCGAGCGGAAACGCGTCAGGGCCGGGGTCACCGAGCCGCACGAGGCCGCCTCCTCGGAGCCGCGCAGCAGGGAGTCGGTGACGCTCGCCATGGCCGAGGCCACCACGAGCAGAGGGGTGTCCCCGGCCTGCCCGGCGACGATGTCCGCCGCGCCGCGCATCCGCGCCGCGCTGCCCACCGAGGTGCCGCCGAATTTGAGAACGCGCATCACCGATCCTCCAAACTGATCGCAAAAAGGAAAGCCCCGCTCCCAGAGGGTGCGGGGCTTCGGTAAGAGTATGGCGAAGAGTTGGGGGCGGGGTCAAGACAACCTGGTTGAGAGACCCCAGGAGTTTCAGCCCCGCTCCTCTTCCAGAATCCGCCGCTTGCGCTCCTCGCCCCAGCGGTAGCCGCCGGCCTCCCCGTCTCCGCGCACCACGCGGTGGCAGGGGACGACGAGGGCCACCCGGTTGCTGGCGCAGGCGCGGGCCACGGCGCGGGCGGCTTTGGGATGGCCTAGGGCCGAAGCCACCTCACCGTAGCTGCGGGTCTCGCCGCGCGGGATCTCCTGGAGGGCTCGCCAGACCCGCCACTGGAAGGCCGTGGCCTGGAGGTCCAGGGGGAGGTCCGCCGCTCCGGGCCCGCCTTCCGCTACCGGCCGTACGGCGTCGAGCCAGTGCCGGAGGGCCACGTCGTCGCGCTCGATCTCGGCGTTCGGGTACTCCCGGCGGAGGGCGGTCTCCAAGGCGCGATCGTCGTCGCCGAGCGTGACGGCGCAGATTCCCCGCTCCGTAGCAGCCACCAGCAGCCGGCCGAAGGGGGAGGCTGCCGTGGTGTAGCGGACGTGCATGCCGCGTCCGCCCCGACGGTAGGCGCCGGGCGTCATGCCCAGGCTCTCGTCCGCCGTCTCGTAGAGCCTGGAGCTGGAACCGTAGCCCGCGCCGTAGGTGGCGGTGGCGACCGACTCGCCGCGCCGCACCTCGCCACGGAACCGCTCGGCCTTGAGCCGCGCGGCATATTGCCGGGGCGAGATCCCCAGCGCCGCCTGGAAGGTGCGCTGCAGGTGCCAGGGGCTCAAACCCACGGCTGCCGCGAGGTCGTGCAGCGTGGGGGTCTCTTCGAGGTGGGAGTCCAGATACTCGCAGGCCCGGCGTACGGCCTCGGTCTGCGACGACGCTTCCCCCTGGCGCGGCCGGCAGCGCCGGCAGGCGCGATAGCCCGCGCCCTCAGCCTCCTCCGGGGCGCCGAAGAAGCGGACGTTGGCGCGCCGCGGCCGGCGCGAGGGGCAGGTGGGGCGGCAGTAGATCCCGGTCGAGTCGACGGCATAGACGAAGCGGCCGTCGAATCGGGCGTCGCGCTCCAGCACGGCGGTCCAGGCGGTTTCGGGATCGGGTGTTGCGGAAAGGTGTGACATGGCAGCTCTCATGATCGTTCCTCCTCTTGTCCAAGGCAAGATAGCCCCGGACGGGAGGAGCGTTCCATCCGCATCTTGCGGTCAAACTGAACGGGTGCGCAGACGCTTGCCGATGAGCCAGAAGATTCCCGTAACTCCCAGAACCAGGCCGAAGACCAGAGCCACGTTGTCCAGGCTGCGGGCCGTCGCGCCGGCCAGGGCGTAGATCAGGGCGGCGGGGAGACTGCCGGCGAAAGTGGCGACGGTCATCCGGCTCCAGCTCATGGAAGAAGTGCCGGCGAGGATGGAGAGGGTCTCGGCGAGGATCGGCACCGGCCGTGTGACCACGATCGCGAGGTCTCCCCAGCGCTCGAGGAGGGCGTTGGCGCGCAGGCGCTCGTCTTCAGGCACGAGCCGGTCGAGAAGGGGGCCGCCCCGGCGCCCGAGGGCGAAGCCGAAGAGCCCCGCTCCCAGGGAGCCCGCGAGCGAGAGCAGGGTGCCTCCCACCACTCCGAACAGCGCACCGTGAGCGATCATCACCAGGCTCGAAGGCACCGGCAGCAGCACGTCCGCCACCAGCAGGGCGAAGCCGAGGGCCGCGGCGATCCAGCCGCCCCGGGAGAGCCACGGGCCCGGGTCCGTCAGCAGCGGCACGCCGAGCCACTCCGCCAAGCCGAACAGGGCGAGGAAGATGGCCATCATCGCCAAGGTCAGCAGCGCATAGCGTTTCATGATTCGTACGGTCAAATTTATGCCGACTCTAAAACGCCGTCAAGGCCACGTTCCCGAGGCCGAGACAGCGCGCCGCTGTGTCGCCTCCCGCCAGCTTTTCGAAGACGACGGTAGTGATGGAAGCGGGCGGCAGGGAGAAACCTGCCCACATCAGCGGCAGAGGAACGGCCAGCAGAGCGGCCAGCCAGGTCAGAGCGAAGCCGGCATGGCAGAAGACCGCGATGCCCTGGCTCGACGCATTTTCGTGGCGGCCCAGGAACTCGTCGGAAGCGGAATGCAGTTGCGCTAGGGCGTCGGGCGGCCAGATCTCCTGTCCAGGCGCCAGAGCGCGGAGGGTGGCCGCGTCCACCTGCCAGACGGGACGCTCGCCGAGGGCTTGGTCGGGAACCCACCAGTCTTCGAGCTCGCGGGTCCAGCTTTCGACCTGCACTTCGAGGCCGAGCCGCTCCGCCGTGTAGCGGGCGGTCTCCAGGGCTCGGTTCATCGGCGAGCTGTAGACCCGGTCGATCCCCATCGCCGAAAGCCGGTCCGCCAGCGCCCGCGCCTGGGCATGGCCGCGGGCGGTGAGCGCGTCCCGCGGGTAGTCGGGCTCGGCGTGGCGGATGATGTAGAGCCGCATATCCTATGAGCTAGTCTATGTCCGAATGTCCAAAGTGCGTCTCTGCCTGGTATTTCCCCATGTCGTCCTGGGTGGCGGCGAGACTGCCATGATGGAGGTCGCGGAGGGGCTGCGGGAGCACGGGAGGATCGCGCTCGACGTCTGCGCTCTGGACAACCTCGAAACCGGCGGCGCGGCCACCATCCGCGAGGAGCTCGTTGCGCGATTCGGCCCGGTGACCTTCGTCCGTCGGCGCTGGGAGCTGCGCCCGCGGCTAAGCCAAGCCGACGTGGTGCTTTGGTACGGAGTCTCGAACGCCGTGCCATCCGCTTTGTCTGCCGATGCGTCACGCCCAGGATCGATCCGCGTCGTTCATACGGACCGCGCGGTCGACGGCCCCGGATTCGCGCGGCACTGGCGGCGGGTGATCGACGCCGTGGTCTGCGTCACGCCGGCCGTGGCGCGGCGGATTCCGGGGGCGGTCTTCATCCCCAACCCCGGCTCGCCGGCCCACCTGACGGGGGAGCGCCAGGAACTCTTCGCCGGTTCTGGGAGACGGACTCTCGGTTGGATGGGACGCCTGGTGCCGCTGAAGAACGTCCCCTGGCTGATCGAGAACCTGGAGATCCTCGATTGCAACCTGCTGCTGCAGGCGCTCGATACGCCGCTGCTCACCGTCGCCGGGCTGAAGCGCGAGGTGGAGGAGCGGGGCCTCGGGGAGCGGGTGCGCTTCCTCCCTCCCGGCCGGGACGTGGGGACCCTGCTCCGGAGCGTCGACGCCCTGGTCGTGGCGTCCCGGCACGAAGGGTTTCCCATGGTGGTGGTGGAGGCCGGCCTGCTGGGCGTGCCGGTGATCGCGACGCGGGTCGGGGCTCTGCCCGAGCTGTTCGCGGACGAGATCCTCTTCTTCGACTCCGCGGATGCGGCCTCGTTGCGCCGGGCGCTCGCCGAGGTCGGTCCCGCGTGGGGCGAGAAGCTCCGCGCCAAGGTTAGTCGGCTGTGCGATCACGACGCCGTGGTCTCTCAGTATCTGAATCTCGTCGAGCGCGTCCATTTCGATCGCCAGCGCCATGCCGCTTGAAAATTTGGGCGTCCTGACGCTGACGCATTCGAGCCGCACCACCAATTTGGCGCGGTGCTCGGTGCAATTCCTCACGCGCCGCTTCGGCAACCCCGAGCGGCTGCGCGACCTGCCGCCGTTTGCAAGCCTGCCGCCGGCAGAGGTGCTCTACAGTGGCGCCGTCAGCTTCCATCGCATTCTTGGGGAGGGAGGACGCATACGGCTGGAGTCTCTCGGGCACGTGCGCAGCCGGGACCGCATCCAGGACGTTGCCGTGCTCGGTCCGGACGATCTGCTGATCGGCTTCGAAAACCGGCTGGAGCGCTGGCGCCTGCGCGCCCCGATCGACCGGTTGAAGCGCGTCACGGCTGGCGAGATCGAGATCGTCGGGCGTTTCGAGCACCCTCACCTTGTGGGCCTGCATACTCTGGAGCCGCTGGGTGACGACCGGGTGGCTCTCTCCTGTTCGGCCTCGGACTCGGTGCTGATCTTCGATCTCAACGAGGGCCGGGTGGAACGCACCATGAGGCTGCCGTCATCTTTGTACGGCCAGGGCTATGAGTTGGGAGAGTCAGACGACCTGCGCCGTCACGCCATCCCCGACGAGGGGCAGACCACGCACGTCAACGCGGCGCATCGGGCCGGCGGCTCATGCCTCGTGGTCTCAACGCTCATCCAAGGAGCAATCGGCTGTTTCGATCTGGCGAGCGGCGGTTACGAGGAGATCTGCCGCGGCTTCGTCGGCTGCCACGGCGCACGGCAGAGCGCGGAAGGGGAGATCTATTTCGCGGACAGCCCCGGCGGCCGGCTCGTCTTCCTCAATCCTGAGGGGTGGATCGCGCGCAGCTTCGCAACCGGCTCGCACTGGCTGCACGACGTCCAGCAGATCGCCGGAAGCATCTACGCCTTTGCCCTGGCGGATTCGAATGAGCTGCGGATCTATGATGTCGCGAGCGGCGAGCTGCTTTGGCGCCGGAGTTTCCTGGTGTGGCCGCTGCCCGGGATGTTCGGAGCCGCGCGGTTGCTGCCGGGGTGGTTGGGAAACAGCGTGCAGGCGCTGGGGTTTCATCGCGTCTGCCCCCTCATCACCCCGGCCCTCTTCTCCCATCGCCCTTCCCCCGACCGGGAGAAGAGGGAGAGGTTTGCCTAGGAGGTGTCTCGACTGCTCAAGCGGGAGCAGCGTCCGCTCAAGCCAGAGCAACGGCTGCTCAAGCTGGAGCAACGGCTGCTCAAGCTGGAGCAACGACTGCTCAAGCTGGAGCAACGGCTGCTCAAGCTAGAGCAACGACTGCTCAAGCTAGAGCAACGACTGCTCAAGCTGGAGCTACGGCTGCTCAAGCTGGAGCAACGGCTGCTCAAGCCAGAGCAACGGCTGCTCAAGCTGGAGCAACGGCTGCTCAAGCTAGAGCAACGGCTGCTCAAGCTAGAGCAACGACTGCTCAAGCGGCGAGGATGTCTCGAAGGCGGCAGGCTCCCTCTTCTCCCGGTCGAGGGGAGGGCGATGGGAGAAGAGGGGGTTCGGGAATGGCTTCAGCGGCTCCGCTAGAATCTACGTGATGATGTCCCCAGCCCTGAGCGAAGAGCAACGTCTCTTCTTCCATACCCAAGGCTACCTCGTGATCCCTAACGCTCTCTCCCCGGAGGAACTGGCGGCGATCCGCTCGGACGCCGACGCTGCCGAGGCCCGCTGGCGCGCCGGCCTGTCGCTGCCGGGCGTGCGCCGGCCCGATCTCGAGCAGGTTCTCGGCATCATGGAGCACGGCCCGGCGCTCTTCGAGCTGCTGGAGCACCCCCGGATCTTCCCCCTGGTGCGCGCGCTCCTCGGTCCCGACGTCATGATGCTCGATCATGACTACTTCATCACCCCGCCGGGCGCCGCCATTCCCCAGGGCTGGCACTTCGACTTCGATCTGCCGGGAGTCGACCATCCGCGCTCGCGGCTGATGGTCAAGGTCTTCTACGTCCTGGCCGACATCCCGCCGGACGGTGGCGCGACCCTGGTGCTTCCGGGCTCGCACTCCACGCCTTGCGGCACAATGCTATCCAACGTCGAGGTACCCGAGGATCTCCCCGGCGCCGTCTCAATGATCCTGCCGGCCGGCAGCGCCTACCTGATCAACGACCGTACCTACCACTCGGCGGGAAACAACCGCTCCAACATCCACCGCCGGCTGCTGATCTACACCTACGGCCACAAGTGGATGCGGATGTGGGACGAGTACCGCCCGTCGCCCGAGCTGGCCACCCGCGCCGTCACGCCGCAGCGCCGGCAGCTCCTCGGCCTCACCGATCCCTACGGACCACCCGTGGACTGGGAGGCGACGTGAGTCCCCTGACCGAAGAGCAGCGCCAATTCTTCGACGCCAACGGCTATCTCATGATCCCCGGCGCCCTCACCGCCGCCGAGCTGGCCTCCGTCCGTGCCGCCGCCGATGAGGCCGAGGCCCTGTGGCGCGCCGATCCCGAGCTGCCGGGCACGCGCATACCGGAGTTCGAGGAGATCCCAGGGATCATGGAGTACCACCCGGTGCTCTTCGATCTTGTCGAGCACCCGGCCGTCTTCCCCCGGATCCGCGAGATCCTGGGGACCGGCATCGGCCTCGTCGACCACGCCTACTACATCACTCCGCCTGGCGGCCTCATCGACGGCACCGCCTGGCACACCGACGTGCGCACCCGCGTGCCCGGAGTTCACCACGCCGGCTCGACGATGATGATCCGCGCCATGTTCGCCCTCACCGACATCGCGATCGACGGCGGCGTCACCCTGGTGCTCCCCGGCACCCACCGGCAGCCGGACGACACGCCAATCCCGTTCGTGGCATTGCCTGAGGAGATGCCCGGAGCCGTGGCCCTGACCTGCGAGGCCGGCGCCGCCTACTTCTTCAACGGCAACGTCCTGCACGCGCCGAGCAACAACCGCGGCGTCGTCACCCGCCGCGTGCTGCTCTACAACTACGGCCACAAGTGGATGAGGATGTGGAAGGACCACGAGCCCTCCCCCCGTCTCGCCGCGGCCGCGCAGACCCCCATGCGCCGTCAGCTCCTTGGCCTGACGCCGCCCTACAAGGGACCGGACGCGGAGATCTGACCTGCATGCCCCGACACGAAGTCCGCTGGGAGCGCATGCTGCCCCACGAGCTGGAGACGGCATTCGCTGCCACTCCGGGGGTCTACTTTGCCTATGGGCTTTGCGAGCCTCACGGTCCGCAGAACGCTCTGGGTCTGGATGGGCTCAAGGCCCACGGCCTGGCGGTGAAGGCGGCGAAGCGCCACGGCGGCATTGTGGCTCCGGCCGACTTCTGGCACGTCCACGAGCTCGGGGGCTACGCCATCTGGTCGGAGCGCGAGATCGGCGAGGCCCGGCCGTGGCTCTCCGCGATTCCCCCCTGGGTGCACTTCAAGAACGTCTGCTATCACGTCCGCGCCGCCGAGGTGCTGGGCTTCCATGCCGCCATCCTGCTCACCGGGCACTACGGGCCGAACTATCTGGATCTCCGGACCCTGGTGGACTGGCTGCAGCCGCTCACCCGTATGCGCCTTTACGGGCTGCCGGACTTCGAGGCCAACCCCGGCTTCCCGGGCGACGGCGCGGACGGCGATCACGCGGGAAAGGTGGAGACCTCGCAGCTCTGGGCGCTGGAGCCGGCGTGTGTCGATCCGTCGCGGCTGGGGCCGGCGCCCCCCGGCGAGCGGTTCGCTCAAGGGGCTGACGCCTCCGCGGCCGACCGGGCGGCAGGACGGCGGATGATCGCCGGCCAGGTCGCCTGGCTGGGCGCCAAGATGCGCGAGCTGCTCGCCGCCTACGATCCCGAGCGCCCCTCGCGGCTGCGCACCTTCGATGACGTGGAGGTCTTCTGGGAAGAGACCGTCCGTCCGGCGCTGGCGAGCTTCAAGAGCATGCAGCCGACCTGGTACGAGAAGGAGGCGCCGGACGAGGGCTCGCGCTGGCGGGAAAACTGGCAGGTCAAGGGACCGCGCTAGTCCGCGAGTGGACCGCCAGACCAATTTGCCTGAACATAGGGAAGGCTCTCTCCTGTCCTGAAAGAATCGAGTCCGACCATCTGTTGACTTGACTGAGGAGGGGAACCCTAATAAGCTACCTTCCGGCAGGAGTCTATGGAGGAACTAACTATGTTCTCAACAATTCGCTGCAAGGTAATCAAGGGCTCAGGTCTCAAGAAGGGGCGCCATCTATTCTAGGAAGTTTAGTGGGTTCTGGAAGAAATCCAGTCGTCGGCGTACCTCGGGTCCGAAGTCATCATCTTTGAGCAGCGGCCAGAGTTCTGGATCTGAGGGAGCGAACTGCAGCGTCTCCAATCCCTCCATATCGGTAGGCCGAATCCCCAACACCTTCTCGGCAGCCTTTTCGATCTCCTCTTTCTTGAGTAGTGAAATCGCGAGGTTATATCTCGCCGGTGCGAAATCGCTCCGTATTCTCAGTGCCTTCCAGTTGCTCTGGATCGCGAGATCCTGCAGGCCCAGCTCGTCCTGGATGTATGCCAGCATGTAAGGAGCCTCATGGTCAAAGGGGTCCTTTGTCGTGGCCTTCGCGAAGTTTTCTTGCGCCAGCCGGAGAGTTTTGTCTCTGTCCTGTTCCGGGCACTCTTCCGCGCATTTCCAGTAAGCCACGCCGAGGTTGTAGGACACTGTCGCAGCTTTGAAGTCCTCGCCTGCTATTTCACGCAGCAACTCCAGCCTGTTCCGACCTCGCCACCAATCACCCCGCTGGAGGCTGAGAATGGCAATCCTAAGAATCATGGTCCCGAGCTCCTGCTTATCCAAACTCTTGAACTGATCGCGGCCGAGGAACTCCAGGAGAGAGATCCCCAAGTCAGCCCGGCGGAGAAAGTAGTCAGTGGAGGGCGACAGCGGAGCACCCAGATGGTCGAGAGTGATCTTGGAATCTTGCACCGCTTTAGTGAGTCCTGCGAGAAGAGAGGGAGCCTCCTTCTCGAATAGCTCGAGAGGACCCAATTTCTTCAAGCGCGCGAAGAAGTGCTGGCCGTACTGGCCACCAAGGGCCAGAAGGACCGTGAACGTACCTAAGGAGATGAGCAGCTCGTAGCGTGGCTGCTTCACCATGATTTCCTTGCCGAAGAGATAGAGGCAGGCTGCTAGCAGCACGAAGCAGATGAGCTGGAAGAGGGCGTTGAAGAGGGCTTGAGCTGCCGACTTGAGCCGGAGGAGAGCTTTGCTCCAGTGGGTGTCTTCAGACCTGCTCATCGGCTCCTCCGTTGACGCTTAGCGCATCCCACCGTGCACCACGCCTTGTCAAGTCAGGGCTTCGTCACCGGACTTCACCCCATAAGGAGGGGAAATTGCGTGGCATTCCACTTGGCCTCCAAAGGGTATTCCATTTTACTACAAAAGGAAAAGGGAAACCTAGAGTCTACCGGCGATCTGAAAGTCAGAAACCCGGCTCCTCTATAGATCCTGAAGACCGGGGGTGTGCTCCGGCACGCCCCCCTCACTCTTGCAGGTGGAACTGGCGGGCGAGCGCCGCCGCCGTCTCCGCCTCTGTGCTACCGCCGTCGATCACCTGGCAGGGGAGAGCGAGGGCCGCGACTTGGGTTTCAAGATAGTAGGCGATCTCGTCGTCGCGGGTCATCCAGTCGTCATAGGCGCGCTGCGGATCGGGATAGCCGCTGAGCAGGTCCGCCAAGCCCCGCTTCGGGTAGTGCCGCCGCCGGAACTCGGGAGTGGCGATCAGCCAGCAGGCCCGGTGCGGCTCGGCGAGAACCTCCGACACGAGCGCCGGCAGCAGGCCGACCCCTTCGGCGATCACCGGGCCGGGCAGGCTCCGCAGATCCTCGACGACCATGGCGAGCTCATCTTCATAGAAGAGGAGGAGATCGCGCACCTGCGTCGCGACCGGCGGTGCCCACAGCGCCTCGGGGGGCTGATCCATCAGGCGATGAAAATGCGGATGGCGCTCGGGGGAGGCCCGCCGCCGGTGCTCCTCGAACCGATCGTCGCAGGAGTATAGGGTGAGACCGTGGGCCGCCGCGAGGGCCCTGGCCGCGGTGGTTTTGCCGGCGCACGCCGAGCCGCCGAGCCAGAGCACGTGGGGCAGCACGTTGCGGCTCTTAGAGGGCGCTTGGAAAGCTGGGTTGCCACGATCTCGGTCCCCCGCCCGGGCATAAATATCCGGGCAAGAAACGGCGCCGGATGAATCCGACTTGAAGCCCCCTTCAGGGAGCGCTGTTCCTAGCCCGGGCATTTATGCCTCCCGCCCGCGACCACCTGCTCCTTCATACCCCCAGCGCACAAAAGCCTTACAAGGCCAAGGCAGATGGGCCGCCACCCGCCTGCTCCGCTCAAACTGCTGGATCCGCTCGATCATGCCCGTCCCCCGCTTACCCATCTCGATCCAAACCCCCATCCTGGTTGTCGCCTCCTTCCTTAGAACCTGCTGCCAATTGCCAACACGGACTTAGTCCCTTCCACAGCGCTCGGAGTCGTACATTGTCTGCGGGCAATCGAAGGTGGGGCCATAGATAGGACGCGTGATGCCCCCGACGACCAAGACACGCAGCGTTTCACGGTCGAGGCTGAGCATCTTCTTTCTTTTCTTCATGGCACTCTCCTTTCTTATGGTGCTAACTAGGACTCGGCGGGGAGCCTTCCAACCCCTCTATCGCCTGACATGCTCCCACCTGTACGGATCAATCCGTCATACAGCGCTCGGAGTCGTACATTGTCCATTGGCAATCGGCGGTGTCGCCATAGATAGGACGCGAGATGCCCCCGACGACCAAGGCACGCAGTGTTTCACGGTCGAGACTGAGCATCTTCTTTCTTTTCTTCATGGCACTCTCCTTTCTTATGGTGCTAACTCAGCTAGGACTCGGCGGGGAGCCTTCCAACCCCTCTATCGCCTGACATGCTCCTAACCTGTACGATCAATCCGTCATACAGCGCTCGGAGTCGTACATCGTCTGCGGACAATCGAAGGTGGGGCCATAAGCAGGACGCGCGATGCCCCCGACGACCAAGACACGCAGCGTTTCACGGTCGAGGCTGAGCGGTTTCTGTCTCTTTTTCATGATGATCTCCTTTTGGGTTCATTCTACATTGCTATAGGGCGCCGTGAGAATAGCGCCCTCTAGCAAACTCCGCAGTCCTTAGATCCCCTCCAGTTTAGTGGCCGCGTGGCTGGCGAGCTAGACTCCTGCGACATGGTGCGCCTCGCTGGCCTCGAGGACCTCGAGGATCTACCTCGGAGCGGACGGCTCGACGTCCTCTGCCTGCGGCCGATTCATCACGTCCAAGAGTACGAGGCTCTCTTCCGTCTCACCGCGGCGATCCGGGAGCGGGCTCCGGCCCTGGAGGTGGCCCTCCATCTGCGCTCGGCGTTACGCGACGACGCGCCGTTTGCGCGCCTGCCGGCTCATCGCGTGACGCGGCTGACGGAGCATGGCGGGCGGGGAGTGCTCGCCGCGGCTCTGCGTCAGATCATCCGCGGCTGGGAGCCGGGCGTGGCGGCGCTGGTGCTCGCTCCGCCTTCCGGATGGCGGCGTGTCGCGGTTGGCGCGCATGTCCACACGATGCCTTTCGGCTTCCATGGCCCGGGCTGCGGCGAAAACGAGGACTGCGCCGCGGCAGGGCAACAATTTCTCGCCGCCCTCTGCCGCGAGACGCCGCTCTGGCGCGTGGCTCCGGGCGCGCCGCCGCCGCTCGATCGGGACGCCGTTGGGCTCCGGTTCCTGATCCACCAAGCCCGCTTTCACATCGGCGATGTCCTGTGGCTGACGCCGTTGCTGCGCGCTCTCCACGAGCTTTTCCGCCGGCCCGTGGTCACTCTCGTCGGCCCGCCGGTCGCCGCCACGGTGCTGGCGGGCAATCCTCACCTCGCCGAGCTTGTCATTCACCATCCCCGCGACGGCGAGGAGGGACGGCGGCGGGTGCTCGCGGCGCTCGCCGGCCGCTCGTTCGACGCCGCGCTTTTCGGCTGGGCCCGGCGCTCCGAGAGCCGCTGGCTGATGCGTGCGATGGCCGCAGCCGGCGTGCCGCGACGCATCAACCTCGAATATCACGACGGGTTCCTCGACTCCCGCCGGCCGTGGCAGCCCGCGACGCACGAAGGATGGTTCTTCTGGGGGACGATGCCCAGCCCGAAGCTGCTCCTTCACGCTATGGACCCCTTGATTGCGGGCTCTCCTGAAATGGACGCGCTGGATGACAGTCTGGAGCTTCACGTGGCCGACGTGGCGCGGCGGCAGGCGGACGAGCTACTGGCCGGCCTCGGTCTCGCGAGCCGGCCCTTCGCCGTGCTCGCTCCCGGCGGCTTCTCCTCGCAGCGTTGGCCCGCCGCGAGCTTCGCCCGGCTGGCGATCGCCCTCGCGGCAGAGCTCGATCTCGCGGTTCTCATCGAAGGCAGCGTGGAGGAGGCCCCACTCCTGCGCGAGGTCGAAGCGGCCTTGACGCCTGGACACCCGTCAATCCTCGTCCGTCAGGACCCGCTGGACGTCTTCGCCGCGCTGCTGGCGCGGGCGCGCCTCGCGGTGACCAACGACAGCGCGCCGCTCCATTTCGCCGCCGCCCTGGGCGTGCCCGTGGTCTACTTCGCGCAGCGCGAGAAACTCCTACATTCTCGTCCGGCGAGCACGAATTGCCGGGGGCTCTATGATGGCCTGAAGAACGATCTGGACAACATCTCCGTCGAGCAGGCGCTGGGAGCGGTCCGCGAGGCCCTACTAGCCAAAGAAATTCAGAACCGCTAGAGTTCGCGGATCGCCTAGGAGGACGAGCCATCCAGCCACTGCGTGTACTCCTCGAGAGGGGCCCGCTCCGGTGCGAAGGCGTTGACCGGCGCGGTCTCGTCCGCATAGCCGGCGGACAGGCTGCAGACGACGAGCCGGTCCGTCCCAAGGCCCAGGAACTCGCGCAGCGCGTCGCTGTAGCCGGTGACGCTCGCCTGCGGGCAGCTCGCGAGGCCGCGCGCCACCAGGCCCAGCATCACGTTCTGGACGAAGAACCCCATTTCGAGGAAGGTCCCCGGCGCGGCGTTGGCCGGCAGATGGAAGATCATCGCCACCGGCGCGCCGTAGAAGCGGAGGTTATCGCGCAGGTGATCGCGGCGGCCCGCGGCGTCGTCGCGCGCGATCCCCTTGGCCGCGTGCACCCCGGCGCTCGCGGCCCGCGCCCGCTCCTCGTGGGACGCCGGCAGCTCGGCCGGCCGGCTCGCGTAGTCCATCTTCATCGGCACGTCGCGGTCGAAGAGGTCGCACAGCTTGCGCGCCAGGGCCTCGCGGGCCGCGCCCGTCAGCACCGCGACACTCCACGGTTGCCCGTTGCGGGTCGAGGGTGCGTGGGCCGCGGCACGCAGCACCTCTTCGAGGACCGCGCGCGGCACCGGGCGGTCGAGGAACGCGCGCTTGCAGTGCCGCGCCGTGATGATCGTAAGGAAATCCTCGTACATGACTGGCCGCGCATTCTACAGCCTGGCCTGGTCCCGGCATGAGTGAGGCCAGCCTGATCGCGACGCTCGCCGCTCCCCCCGACGGGGAGCTGGCAGCCCTGCGGGCGGTGCGCGGCCTGGAGGTGCGGGCCGACCTGACGGGCGATCTCGACTCCGACTGGCTGCGCGACCGCTTCGCCGGCGAGCTGACCTACAGCCTGCGCTCTCGGGCCGAGGCGGGCGCCTTCGAGGGTTCGCCGGACGAACGACGGAGGCGGCTGCTGGTGGCGGCCCGGCGGTTCGACCTGGTGGAGGTGGAGGAGGGGGACCAGGAGACGCAGATGCTCGCCGGGATTCCTCCCGCGCAACGGCTGGCCTCGTGGTCCGGAGCGGTCACGGATCTCGGGGGGCTGCGGGAGGCGTGGGATCGGCTGTCGCGCATCCCGGCCCGGCTCTACCGGCTGGCGGTGCGCACGGAGCGGCCGCAGGACGCCCTGGGGCTCCTGGGCTGGCTGCGGACCCTGGGGAGGCGGGACGTCACCGCTTTCGCCACCGGCCCGGCGGGCACCTGGACGCGGCTGCTGGCCCCCCGCCTGGGAGCCCCGGTGGCCTTCGGCAGCCTGGGCGGCACCGTGGATGGGCCCGGCGAGCTCACCATCGCCCAACTCATGACGGACTACGGGCTCCCCTCCCTGGGGCCGCTGGAGCGGACCTTCGGCATCGCCGGCCGCGCGGTGAGCCGCTCCCTCTCCCCTCGCCTGCACAACGCGGCGTACCGGGAGCTGGGGCTGCCGGCCCTTTACCTGCCCTTCCAGGTAGACAGCTTCGCGACGTTCTGGCGCGAGGCCGTGGCCGGACTGGAGGAGCTGGGCTTGCCGCTGCGGGGGCTCACCGTCGCCTCGCCCTACAAGGAGGAGGCGCTGGCGCTGGCGGGGGAGGTGAGCTCGCTGGCGCGACAGGCCGGCTCGGCCAACACGCTGCTGCGGCGCCGGGGCCTTTGGCGGGCGGACACCGCCGACGCCCAAGGCGTGGTCTCGGCTCTGCTCCAGCGGCGCATTCCGCTGGCGGGCCGGCAGGTGGCGGTCGTGGGCTGCGGCGGCGCCGGGCGCGCGGCGGCGGCCGGCCTGCTGAGGGCGGGCGCCCGGGTGACGCTGGTCAATCGCGGCCACGACCGCGGCGACTACGCCTCCCGGCTGCTGGGGCTGCCGTTCGTGCCCCTCTCCGCGTTCCGCGCCGGGGATTTCAGCCTGGTGGTCCATGCCACGCCGCTCGCCGCCGAGAGCCCGTTCCCGGTGGCGGACCTGCGCCGCGGCACGGTGGTGGTGGAGATGGTCTACGGCGCGGCGCCGACGCCGCTGATGCTCGCCACCGCCGCGGCCGGCGGCGTCGCCGTCGACGGCCGCGAGGTGCTGATGGTCGAGGTGCAGCGCCAGTTCCGGTTGATGACGGGCCGGCGGATGCCGGTCCGGCCGGCGCCGGTCGCTTTTGCCAGCATCGGCGCAATGATCGGGCGCGGTGCTCCGCCTTGAAGATCGTGGGTCTGATGACGGCGCGCAACGAGGACTGGATCCTCGGGTTGACGCTGCGAGCAGTGATGCTGATCGTCGACGCGATGATCGTGCTCGATCACGCTTCGTGCGACCGCACCCGGGAGATCGTCGAGGACGTGGCCGGCGAGTGGCCGGAGCGGCTCCACTACCGGCGCGAGGACGATCCGGTCTGGCGGGAGGCGTCCATCCGGCAGCGCCTGCTGGAGGAGGGCCGGGAGCTCGGCGCGACGCATTTCTGGGTCGTCGACGCCGACGAGATGGTGACCGGCAATCTCGTTCCCCGTATCCGCCCCCTGCTCGCCTCGCTGGCGGCGGGAGAGGCCCTCTCGCTGCCCTGGTTCCCCCTCTGGCGGTCGCTCGACTGGCAGCGCCGCGATGGCAACGACTACTGGTGCGCCAACCGCACGGTCTACGGTTTTCGCGACCACCCCGCGGTCCATTACCAGACGCGCTGGGACCGCGCGGTCTGCGACATCCATACGCGCCGGCCGCAGCATCTGAGCGGCGAGCGGGCCTGCGGCTCCGAGGAGGAGGGGGGCGTGCTGCATTTCGTGGCGGCCGACTGGCGGCGGCTCGTCGCCAAGACGGCCTGGTACAAGATGATCGAAACCGTGCGGTTCGGCGACCGCTCGGCTGTGGAGCTCAACGCCTGGTACGACCGGGACCTGAACGAGGCGAACCTGGTGCGGGTGCCGGTGGCGGCCGACTGGTGGTCTCCGTATCGGTCCTGGCGCCGCCACGTCGATCTGGAGGCCCCCTCGTGGTTCGAGGCGGACTGCCGGCGGATGTGGGAGGAGCATGGCGCCGAGCGCTTCGACGGGCTCGGCCTGTGGGGAGCTCCGGAAGGCCGCACGGTTTGCGCCGCGAGCTCACGCCGGTGAGCGCCGCCGTCCAGGGCTTGTGGGTCGAGGGCCCGCTGTCGCCCCTGGAGCGGCTCTCGATCCGTTCCTTCCTGGCCCAGGGCCACGAATATCATCTCTTCACCTACGGCGAGGTGCCGGACCTGCCCGCGGGAGCGCAGAGGCGGGAGGCCGCCGAGATCCTGCCGGCGGACGAGATCTTCCGCTATGAGGACGCCGAGTCGCGCGGCGGTCTCGGCGGCTTCGCCAACCTGTTCCGCTACAAGCTGCTGCACGATCGCGGTGGCTGGTGGGCCGACCTGGACGTCGTCTGCCTGCGCCGCCTGGACTTCGCGGACGACTGGGTGTTCGCCTCCGAGCGCCTGCAGCAAGGGGGCACCATCGCCTCCAACGCCGTCATCAGGGCGCTGCCGGGAAGCGCTCTGCTCGGCGACTGCTTCGAGCGCGGCCGGACCGACGAGAACCGGGCCCAGAGGTTCGGCGCCATCGGACCGAAGTTCTTTGACGCGGCGATCTCCCGCCACGGCTTGAGCCGCTACCTGCGACCTCCGGAGGTGTTCTGCCCCGTCGACTGGTGGCGCAGCGAGAGCTTCCTCAGCCCCCTGGAGCTCCCCGTCGAGGCCGCGGGGGTCCACCTGTGGGGCGAGATGTGGCGCTGGCTGGGGTGGCCGCGCGATCCTGCCGCCGCGCCGGACTCGCTTTACGCGCGGCTCCACCGCCTGTACCCGCCTTGAGCGAAACGGCCATGTGCGCAGCAAGCCTCTCGCTTCCCCCCCGCCTCGCGGCCGCCGTCGCCGCCGATTTCCCCGGCGAGCCGCGGGCGCTGGAGCTGGCGGCGGAGCTCCTCGCCGGCGGCCGGTATCGCCGCGGCTTCGCGCTGGCGCTCCTCGACGCGATGCAGGGCCGCGGCGGCGACTCCTGGGAGCTGCGCCGCCTGGCCGCGCTCATGCTCCAGCAGCAGGTGCTGCGCGTTCCTGCCGGCGATCAGCAGGAGCAGTCGGCCGTGCTCCGCGCTCTCGGCCTGCCGGCCGACTCCGGCGACGGTGCCAAGGCGGATGGGGAGGCGGAGCTGCGGAAGGAAGGGTACTCGTCGAGCGAGCCGCGGCAGCTCTTCCGCGAGCTGCGGCGCAAGCTCGCCCGCGCCGAGCGGGTCTGCCGCGGCCTGCGCGGGCGGCGGACGAGCCTGCGGGCGTGGCGCGACTTCGTGGCTCTGTCGCGCCAGGAGTGCAAGCTGGCGCTGGCGCGCTACGCCTTCACCCCTGCCGAGGTCGTGGCCCGCATCGGCGGCCAGACGCGGACCTCGCGCGGCGTGCGGGAGCTCGCCTGGCTGGACGACGAGGTCGTCGCCGCGGAGGCGGCGCGGGTCCGGGAGTCCCTGCCGCGCTATGAGGCGGCGGTGCTCGCAGGCCTCCTCGAGCCGCCGCGCATCCTGTGGGCCGCGGTGGCGGCGAGCGGCGAGCTCAACGCGCTCGTCGAATACCCTTTGACCACCGTCGTGCTGGTGGTCAAAGTGCCGGGGAGCTGTCTCGAGATCGAGCTGAAACGGGCGGGCCGGCGGGGAGAGTGCCCGCTCGGCGCGGTCTATGAGCGGCAGGGCGAGCCGGTCCACGTCCCTCACCGGCTCGACGGCGGCAGCATGGCGCGGTCCCTCACCTTCGACGCCACGAGCGCCCACTGCTTCGCGCACCTCTATCGCACCGTGCACGGCCGGGAGGCGCCCCTCTCGCGCACCCACGCCGTCACCTCGATCCGCGCCGTCCCCTCGCCGGTGGGCGAGGCGTCGATCCTCGACTACTTCACCCGGCCGGAGATCCTCGGCGCCGGCTTTCCGGCGACGCGTGTGGCGATGGCGGAGGCCGTCGAGGCGTTCGGCCGCGAGTGGGGGAGGAGCCTGCCGTCCCTGCCCGGCCCCCTGGGGCTGACCGTGCAGTTCCTCAACTTCACCGCGCCGGCCCAGGCCGTCCTCACCGGGACGACCTCCTTCCGGCTCGACCGCATCGCGCTCTATCTGTCGGCGGAGGGGCCGGCGGCCTATGGCAGCCGCCAGGGGGAGGGCCGCCGGCTCGCCGAGGACGTCCTCGAGGAGATCCTGGGCGACTACACGCCGCCCGCCGTGCCCTACCGCGACCACGCGCAGTTCGTCGCCGCGGCCTTCGCCGAGCCGGCCAACCGCGCCGGCGCCGAGGCGAGCTTCGCGGCGGCCCTGGAAGAGGTCGGCCGGGTCTGGGGGACCCTCCTCGCGGTGCGCGGCTTCTCCCGCGGCGAGTCGTTCGTCGAGCGCAACGTCGGCTTGCGCAGCCTCTGGCGGGACGGGCGCTGGGCGGTGGCCATCACCTTCATGGACCACGACGACCTCTGGTTCGCCTCGCAGCATTTCGCACCGCTCGCCACGCTGCCCAACATGCTCCTCGACGAGCGGCACGTCCTGCGGCAGGTGGCGACCCTGGAGAGGATCTACCGGGTCGGCGGGAAGACCGCCGAAGCCGGCCGCGCCGGGCTGTGGCGGCAGATGGCCCTCGCCTACCGCAGGACCCGCGAGAGGATCGTCGCCGATC
The DNA here is from genome assembly GCA_035996875.1 of Thermoanaerobaculia bacterium. Lineage (GTDB taxonomy): Bacteria > Acidobacteriota > Thermoanaerobaculia > Multivoradales > UBA5704 > DATARR01. Next base: position 154,722 of record DASYJD010000061.1, on the reverse strand, counting down.
CCGCGCTGCGCCCGCTCTTCTCGCGCGCTTTCCTGGCCCGGCTCGACGATTGGGACGACGCCGTGCGCGAGCTCCTCGCGGCGCGGCAGCCGGCGCAGGGCGAAGCCTGGAAGCGGCGGGTCCGCCGGCTGCTCGCCGGCCGCGGTTACGGCGCGGCGCGCATCGCGGAGCATCTGCAGGCCCTGGAGCTCGCCGCCGGCCATCTTGTGCGTACACGCTTCCTTTACGAGGAGACAACCGGTGTATAGTTCGTGGAAACAAAAAGGAGACTGCCATGGGTTCGAGCAATGCGGTCACTGGAAAATCGGGTGCCGCGGGCGCCAAGAGCGGCAAGGCGGGAGCTTCGTACGCCAGCGGGACGGTGCAGGTGTCGCTGGACCGCCAGACGGCGCAGGATCTCCTCGTCGCGCTGACCAATGCATTGGGCACCGGCGGGCCGAAGGCTGGCGACGGCAAGGAGGGCAAGACCGTCGGGGGCACCAAGGGAGCGGGAGGCGCCAAGGGAGCGTTGGGAAAGAGCGGCAAGTCGTAGGCGGCGGCAGGCTTCCTGCGGCGAGCTTCAAGACCCGCGGCGCACCGAGCTCTGGAAGACAACGGGAAGAGAACGCCATGCTCTACCGCCGGAGGCCCACCCGTTGACCGTGCGGGCCGGGACGCTGCCCGCGCACCTCCCATCGCAATCCTTGCCGATGGGGCTCGACCTCCCTCCGGAGCGGCGGGAGCTGATCGAGCGCGTCCGCGAGCTGGCGCAGGAGCGGATCGCGCCGCGCGCCGCCCACTACGACGCGACGGCCACCTTCCCCGCCGAGGACTTCGCCGATCTCGCCCGGCAGGGCCTTCTCGCGCCCACCGTGCCGCGCGAGCACGGCGGCCTCGGCCTCGGCCCCCTGCGCGGCGACGCCTTCACGCTGTGGATGATGACCAAGGAGCTGGCGAAGGCCGACCTGTCGCTCGCGCGCTGCTGGGAGGGGCACGCCAACTCCCTGCTGCTGCTCGACGCGGTGGCGGCCCCCGAGCAGCAGGCGCGCTGGTTCTCCGGCGTCGTCGCGCGCGGCGAGACCTGGGTGGTGTGGAGCGGCGAGCCGCAGGCGCGCGCGCCGGGCGAGGCCGCCCGTTTCGGCACCACCCTGGAGCGCGTCGAGGGCGGTTGGATCGTCGACGGCTCGAAGGTGTTCGCCACCAGCGCCGGCGGCGCCACCTGGGCCATCCTGCTGGTCAACACCTCCGGCCCGGGAGGCGCTCGCCACACCACCTCGCCGGAGACGCTGCTGATGCTCGCCTGCGACCTGTCCGACCCGACGGTCGAGCCGGACGGCTCCTGGTGGGACCCCGTGGGCATGCGCGGCACGGTCTCGCACTTGGTGCGCTTCCATCGCACCTTCATCCCCGACGAGAACGCGATCGGCAGCCCCGGGCAGTATCTGGCGGATGGCTGGCAGGCCGCCTTCGCCCCGCACTACGCCGCGAGCTTCCTCGGCGCCGCCGAGGCGGCCTACGAATATGCCCTGGAGCACCTCGCGGCACAGGGCAAGCAGGGCGATCCGTACGTGCAGCAGCGCGTCGCCCAGATGGCGATCCACGTCGACACCGGCCACCTCTGGCTGCGCCACGTGGCGCGGCTCTGGGACGGCGGCCTGCGCACCGAGGCGCAGCTCGCCGGCAGCCGCGTGCGCCATGTCGTCGAGCACCTGGCGGAGGAAACCGTGCACCATGCCATCCGCGCCTGCGGCGCGCGCTCGCTGATCCGGCCCAGCCCGCTCGAGCGTATCCTGCGCGACCTAACCTTCTATATCCGCCACGACAACGACGACCAGGTGCTGGCGACGATCGGCCGCGCCGCCCTCGGGCTGCCGTTCGACGCCTCGTTCTACAAGCCGTGAGGCCGACCCGCTTCCACTGGCGGCTGCCGCTGGCCGGCGAGGAGGGGGCCGACCGCGGGATGCCGGGCGTGCCGCGGGCCGCCGCGGCTCTCCCCGACTGGCCGGCCCACGTCGCCTTCTGCCGCCTCGCCGAGCGCCACGGCGTCGACTCGCTGCTGATGGCCTGCGGCTTCTACATGCCCGATCCCATTCCGCTGGTCGCCGCGCTCGGCACGGTTACGGAGCGCATCCGCTTCCTCCTCGCCTATCGGTCCGGGCTGATCTCGCCGGTCGCCTTCGTGCAGCAGGTCAACACCCTCTCGGCGCTCAACGGCGGCCGCCTCGCGCTCAACATGGTGATCGGCCACTCGGAGCCCGAGCAGCGCGGCTACGGCGATTTTCTGGCGCACGACGAGCGCTACCAGCGCGCCGACGAGTTCCTCTCGGTCTGCCGCGCTTTCTGGTCCGGCGACGGGCCGGTCGAGCTCGCCGGCCGCCACTACCGTATCGAGGGCGGGCGGCTGGCCACGCCGTTCGTCGCCGGCCCGGGAGGCGCGGCTGGCCGCCGGGGGCCGGAGATCTACCTCGGCGGCGGCTCGCCGCTCGCCCGCGACCTGGCGCTCAAGCATGCCGACTGCTGGCTGCGGCTGGGCGGCACGCCGGAGGAGCTGCGGCCGGACGCCGAGGAGCTCGGCGCGCGCGGCATCGAGGTGGGGGTCCGCCTGTCGCTGGTCGTGCGGCCGACGCGGCGGGAGGCGGTCGAGGCCGCGTATGCTCTGGCGGAAGGGGGCGACTCCCAGTGGGTCCGGGAGGTTTTCGTGCGCGGCAGCGACTCGGTCTCGATGCAGGAGACTTTCTCCGGGGAGGCCGCTCGCGACGCCCACTGGCGGACGCCGTACCTGTGGACTGGCGCGGTGGCCACCCGCGGCGCCTCGGCGGTCTGCCTGGTAGGCTCGCCGGACGAGGTCGCGGCGGCGATCCTGGAGTACCGGCGGGCGGGGGTGACGCAGCTCATCTTCTCCGGCTGGCCGAACGCCGAGACGTTGACCCGCTTCGGCGAGGAGGTCCTGCCGCGGGTGCGCGCCCTGGAGAGCGCAGAGTCATGAGATCCGGAAAAGGAGGGAGGCGATGAACGACGTGAGCTTCACGCGGGCCGACGCGCTGCGGCGCAGCGGGCCGACCGATCTGCGGCCCCTGCTCGGGCGGTGGATCAACGTCAACCCGGCGAGCGACTACCTGGTCCGTCTCGACGTCGATACGGCGGGGGAGGCCCTGCGCCTCCACGCCTACGGCTCGGGAAACCCGGAGCCGGTCGACTGGGGGGAGGCGCCGGCGGTGCCCTATGCAGCCGGCGGGGCGGAGGAGGCGGGGGGCTTCCACGCCCGCTACGCTCTCGGGCCGGTCGAGACTTATCTGGCCGCCAACCAGAAGCTGGGCATCCTGGTCATCCAGTCCTACACCTCGTTCCACGACGGCAGCGGACGCCGGGCGCATTTCGCCCGCGAGTTCTTCCGCCGTCTCTAGACATCTAGATAGCGGGAGAAACGGGAGAGCGAGCATGGCAGCGCAAGAACCGAGAATCGACGGGGGGCAGGTCGACGTCGCGCCGCTCCTCGGCACCTGGGTGAACTCGAACGCCGATACCGAATGGATCCGCCGTTTCGTCCTGGCGCGCCGGGGGGCCGGCTTCGTCCTGAGCGCCGAGGCCGCGGCGCCGCCGCACGACTGGGGGGAGGTCGAGATCTCGACCTACACCGACAACATCGGCGAGCTGGCGTTCCTCGCCATCTACGACCGGCCCGGGCTGCACTCCGTGCTGGCCGCCAACACCAACAAGGGGCTGGTCGTCATCGCGGGCTTCCACCGCGCCAAGGACGGCAGCCGTCCGGGGTTCCTCTGCCGTGAGTTCTACTATCGCGAGTAGGGGAGCCGTGAGTCAGGGGAGCCCCCGGATGCCCGACGTCCTCACCTCCGGCCTGCGCCTGCCGGAGTGCGTCTGCGTGGTGGCGCCGGGACCGAACGGCCGCGGCGCCCACTGCCTCATCCCGCCCGGCGCCTGCGTCGTCGCGGTCAGCAAGGCGGTGCTCATCCCCGAGGTGAAGGCGGACCTGTGGATGATGACCCACAGCCACCAGGACTGGTACGCCGCGGCCGACGCGGCGTACACCGGCACGCGCGTCTACAGCTACCAGGCCGCACGGTCGGCGCGCCCCCGGCTGGCGGGGCGGCCCGGCTGCTACGGCTTCCGCCTCGTCCAGGATCAGCTCCATCCCAGGGTGATGAAGCCGATCGACGGCCTGATCCGGCGCGGCGGCACGGTGACGGGCTGCGCCATCCAGCTCGCCTACAACCTCGGCGCGCGCGAGATCCTGCTGTGCGGCGCCGACATGTCCGGCGACGCCTACTTCGACGGCTCGACGAACGCGGAGCGCGTGCACGGCGACACCTGGATCGCCGCCGCGCGCCTGAACGTGATGATCCGCTGGCTGCGCGAGGCGAAGGGGGTGTCGGTGGCGACGCTCAGCCCGACCCGGCTGGAGGTTCCGGCCTACGCGCCGCCGGCGCCTCGAAGTTGACGTTGAAGGCGATCCCCACCCGCTCGCCGTCGCTGCGGTTCGTCTCCACCTCGTGCATGACGTAGGCGGGGAAGAGCACGCCGAGGCCCGGCTGCGGCTCGATGGCGAAGCGCGAAAGGTTGTGGAGCGTCGGCTCGGCGGTGGCGGGCGCCGCCGCCCAGAGGCCGAGGAAGCGCGCCAGGTCGTGGAAGACGATGTCGCCGCACCCCTGGGGAGCCTGGATGTAGTAGACCCCGGAGAGCTGAACGGTCGCCGGGTGGATGTGGCGGGTGTGGTAGGAGCCGGGCGGATGCACGTTGGCCCAGCAGACCTCGCAGACCGGCTGCCGGCCGCGCACGTCCCAGCGCAGGAAGTCCGCCACCTCGGCGGCGACCCCGAAGATAGAGCGGAACAGCTCGCGCACCGGCGGCTCGTCCGCCACGCTTCGCGAGCTCTGCCACATGTCCCGGCCGGCGCAGTCGCGCCCCTCGGGGGAGAGGCGCCGTTCCTCTTCGATCAGGGCGAGGAGCCGCGGGTTGAGCGCCGCGTGATCGGGAACGGTGAACGTCCAGATGCAGTTGGGCGCGAAGTCGTACCTCCGGGTCTGGACCGGGGCCGCCGCGGCCGGCGGGGCTCCGGGGAGTGGCTCGGTCATCTTGGGCTCCTTTCTCCTCGGCGTGGCAGCAGGCCGAGCCCGAGGACGCGCAGGGCGTTGTGGCCCGCGCCTTCGCGCAGCTCGCTGGCGGCGAGCGCCAAGCACTCCAGCCGCTCTCGCCCCTGGGCACCGCGGGCGAACTTGCGCGCGAACTCCTGGCGCATCTCCGCCGCCTTGCGCGCCACGGCCGGCTCGCGCGGCGGCAGCTTGCGCACCGTACGCACGATCTCATAGCAGAGGCGCGCCTGGCCTTGCAACGGCAGACGGAAGCGCCGCGTCTCGTCGGCGAACCGCCGCACCCGGGCGAGCACGCGCGGCGTGAGCACGACCTGGCAGCAGTTGCACAGCCGGATCTCGAACTCCCAGTCCTCGTGACTGCGCATCTGCGGCTCGAAGGCCGGCACGCCGATGCGGCGCAGCGCCGCCCGGCGGACGGTGAGGCAGCAGGTGCTGAACAGGCTCTGGCGCAGCCACAGCGGCGGGCACTCGGCGAGCGGGATGGCGTCCCGCCCCGGCGGCACGTCGAAGCCGATGAAGCGGAAGCGGGATGCCGCCTCGAGCACGCCCTCGCGCCAGAACTCGCTGTCCGAGCCGACCGCGTCGGCCTCCGGGAAGCGATGGAAGAGGTCGAGCTCGGTGGCGATCTTGTCCGGCATCCACACGTCGTCCGAGTCGAGGAAGGCGATCATCTCGCCGCGCGCGAGGTCGATTCCGCGGTTGCGCGCCGTGGCCTGGCCCTGGTTCGGTTGATAGGCGTAGCGGACGCGGGAGTCGAAGCCGGCGACCCGCTTGCGGGTATCATCGGTCGAGCCGTCGTCGACCACGATGACCTCGACGTCGTCGAGCCCCTGCGCGAAGACACTGGCGATGCCGTCGGCGAGCAGGTGCCCGCGGTTGTAGGTGGGGATGACGACGGAGTAGAGGGGGATGCCCATTACGCTCCACGCCCGGTGCCTGGGAGTGGCGAAGAACGTACCGCGCCCGGCGCGGGCGCGTCAAGAACAAAACGAGATCGATCGATCGTGAACCCCGTCCTGAAGCGTCTCGGCCTCGCGGCGGCGGACCGCGCCGTCGTCCTGCACGCCGACGACGTCGGGATGTGCCATGCCAGCACGGCGGCCTTCGCCGAGCTGGCGGGCGGGGATCTCGCCGTCTCGGGCTCGCTCATGGTGCCCTGTCCCTGGTTTCCGGCGGCGGCGGCGTTTTGCCGCGCGCACCCGGAGATGGACGCCGGGGTGCACCTCACCCTGACCAGCGAGTGGGAGGGCTACCGCTGGTCGCCGCTTTCCACCTGCGATCCGGCCTCCGGCCTGTGCGACGAGCTGGGCGCCTTCCCGCGCCATCCGCGCGAGGTCGTGGCGCGAGGCACCCAGGAGGCGGTGGAGAGGGAGATGGCGGCCCAGCTCGACGGGGCGGCGCGCGCCGCCCTGCCGTTCACCCACGTCGACGCGCACATGTTCACCGTCTTCCACCCGCGGTTCCTCGACGCCTACGTCCGGCTGGCCATGGGCCATCACGCGCTCCCTCTCCTCTGGCGCGTCGACCGGCCGCTCGGCGCGCTGGGCGAGGCGGAGGCCGCGGCGGTGCGGCGGGCGGCCGGCGAGTGGGAGGAAAAGGGGCTCCCGGTCGTCGACCACCTCGTCCGGCTGCCGCTCGCGCAGGCGGACGACCGGCTGGAGCAGGTGCGGGGCGCGCTCACCGCCCTGCCTCCCGGTCTCGCGCACTTCATCTTCCATCCGGCGCTGGACACCCCCGAGCTGCGCGCCATCGCCCCCGACTGGCGGGGCCGCGCCGCGGACTTCGCGGTGCTCGCCGGCCCGGAGCTCCGCCGTTGCCTGACGGGTCTCGGCATCCACGTGCTGACTTATCGTGACCTGGGCCGGGCCGCGGCCAGCTCGCGGTAGATCGTCGCGAGCCGGCCGAGCACCACGGGCTCCGCGAACCGGCGCAGGCACCCGTCGCGGATGCGCTGCGGATTGAAGCGGGCGGCCGCGGTCTGCTCCCGCACCTGCCGCAGGGCCGCCGCGAGGGCCGCCGGATCGTCCGCCGGCACCAGCGCGCCGCCGCAGCCCTCCTCGACCAGCCACTCCGGTCCGCCGGAGCGCGTCGCTACCACCGGCCGGCCGCAGGCCATGGCCTCGATCAGCGTGATGCCGAACGTCTCGACCCGGCTCGAGCAGGCCACCACGTGGCTGCGCCGGAAGAGGTCCCGCACCTGCGCCCGCGTCAGCGTCCCGAGAAAGTGCACCTGCGCCGCGAGGCCGCGCGCCGCGGCCAGGCGTTCGAGCGCCGCGCGCTCCCCGCCGCCGTCGCCGCCGATGCAGAGGGCTGCACGGTCGCCGCGGAAGGCGAGCGCGAAGGCTTCGATCAGGAGGTCGACGGCCTTGGCGGGGCGCAGGTTGGCGACGGTCGAGACGGTGAACGGCGCGTCCGCGGGCGGCCCCTCCCCGGGCGTGAAGAAGCCCGGGTCGACCGAGTTGCCGAGCACCTCGACCTCGCGGCCGGAGGCCCAGGGGGCGACGGCGCGGGCGAGCTGAGGCGACACGGCGAGGATCTTGTCGCTGCCGGCGAGGGCGCGCCGCACGAAGGGGGCCTGGCCGCGGCGGATGGCGCCGGTGAGAAAGGCCGAGTGGTGCTCGGTGAGCAGCACGGGGATGCCGTGGTGTTCCTTAAGGGCGACGGCGACGTCGCCGCCGTAGAGGGAGAAGTGAGCGTGCAGGACGTCGGGCGTGCCGTGTTTCCGGCAGTAGCGGGCGTAGGCATGCAGCCCCCGGCGGCGCGCCACCAGACTGGCCGTCCGCGGCCAATCATAGGGGACGCTGCCGGGGCAGCGCAGCACCGCCGGGCCCTCATCCTCCGCCGCGAGCAGGAGCTCGCCGGCCGGCCCTGGCGCGCGGTCTGGGAGCAGGGAGAAGCGCGGCCGGGGCAGCACCAGGACCCCGACTCTATGACCCGCCGTGGCGAGGGCGCGCGCCTGCTCCTTGCAGAAGACTGCGAAGGCGGGGCTCTCCCGCGAGGGGTAGAACGAGGTGATCAGCAGCACGTGCAAAGGAGCCTGCAAACGGGTTGCCCTCAAGGACGGAAATATTCTAGTGTCTCTGCAATTACCTTAGCAGGAGGCGGCGATGGATCGGGATCGTGCGGACGTGCTCGCGGACAGCTCTCTCTCATCCCGTGACGTCGAGTCGTTCCAGCGCGAGGGCTATCTCGTTCTGGAAGGATTCCTGGCGCCGGACCACTGCCGGCGGCTGATCGCCGCGGTCGATGAATTCGTGGCGGAGCGCGGGCTCTGTATCGCCCATCGCGAGCTCGGTCTGCTGACCTCGCACCCGCCGGCACTGGCGAAGCTCGCGAGCCTGCTCGGCCCCGGTTTCGTGATGCACCACGTCTACGCCAACCGCTTCGTGCCCGGCGATCCTGGCCGGCGCTGGCATCACGACTACCGCCAGATCCCGCAGACCAACCGCTCGCACGCCATGATCCACACCCTCTATTACCTGAGCGGCCTCAACGGCGACATCGGCGACCTCCTCCTGCTCCCCGGCTCTCACCGGTCGGTCGCCGAGCGCGACGCCCTCGACCTCTTCGCCACCGCCGACCTCCCGGGCTCGATTGCGGTCGACCGCTTGGCGCCGGGCTCCGCGGTGTTCCTTCACTCCGCCCTGTTCCACGCCCGCCGGCCCAAGCCGGGAGGCGAGGGGAAGCTCCGCTACTTTGCCGACGTCTCCTACTGCCGGCACGGCGTCCTCTGGCCGGGCTACGAGGCGGCGGGCACGACCTGGCGCGAGGTCAATCGCCGGGCCCTGGAGCTCGGGCTCGACAGGGACGGGCGCTTCGCCCACCTCTACGACTCGGAGGCGTTCTTCAGCCATGACGCCGCCGAGGAGGCGCTGCTCGCGGTCAACCGTGGCAGCCTGGTCCTGCGCATGGCGGGCTAAATGATTCGGAAGGAGCCGGGGCGGGCGTCGAGCACCAGCCAGGAGCGCGGCGCGGGGCGATCCACTTCCGGATCGCATTGCTGCCGGAAGGCGCCGAGGAGGCGCGCGAGGGTCGCGGCCGGGTCGGGGCAGCGGTCGAGCCACTGCCAGAGGACGAGCAGATCGAGGGCCGGCGCGCGCTCGATCGCGCCGCTCTGCCAGGCGCCGTTGACGTTGACCCAGCCGAGCGCCAGGACGCGGTTGGCGCAGGCCGGATCGGCGAGGCCCGCGAAGACGTCCGGCGACGTCCAACGCACCTGGTTGCAGACGCCGCCGCCGTTGACCTCGCGCACCGCCATGTAGGTCAGCTTGCCGGAGAGGCCGTAGCCGCGCGCCAGCAGCTCGCCGACGGGGAGCTCCGCCAGCGCGCGGTCGTCCGGCGACGCCGCCAGCGCGCCCGAGGCGAAGCGTGCGTGGAGGCTCGCCCAGCCGGGGCGCAGCTCACCGCGCCCGTCGCGGCGGGCGCCGCGCAGCAGGACGGCCAGGGGATCGAAGTGGTTGAGCAGCCGGTAGCGGCCGCCGTAGACCGGCGCGTCCGGCGTCCGCCCGGCGGAAGAAGCCGCGAGCACGGCGTGGTAGTGCGCCGCCAGGGAGGCGAGAGATCGATCGGCGAACCCCGCCGGGGTGCCGCGTGCGACCAGGTGCTCGAGCGAGGTGGGGACGAAGCCGGGCCGCCGCAGCCCGAGCCGCGCCGCCAGGTCGTGAACGAGGTCGGCGCGGAGGACGATCCACAGGTCGGCGAAGCTCGTGAGGCCGGCCTCGGCGATCGCCTCGCGGGCCGCGATCAGCCGGTCGCACAGGGGGCGGTCGAGCCCGAGCCCGGCGCCGAGGATCTCCAAGACGTCACGCGGCGGCGCCGGCACCCGGCAGGCGGGGAGGCGCAGGGCGCGCGCCTGGCGAAGCCGGTCGGGGAGAGCGCGGAACGCCTTGCGCACCTGCGTGCGGCTCGCCGCCAGCAGCGGCTCGGCCGCGGCGAGCGCCGCCGGTCCCAGTGCCGCGGTCAGTGCGGCGCGAGCCCGCGGTGGCTCCGGGAATGAGGCCGCCAGCCGCACGATCACCTGGTCCAGGCCGTGATTGCCGCCGGCGAGGCTGCCGATCACGGTGGGGCTCACTCCCTGTTCGGCGCCGGCGGCGAGCGCCAGGAGGGCGGCGAGGGCCTGATGGCCGTTGGCGTTGAGCGACGTTTCCCCCTCTTCGACGGGCACCATCCTCGCGTCCACGGCGGGCTCGTGCCCGAGCCGGCGCAGAGCGCGCAGCCAGGGGTTGTCGCGCAGCAGCGCCGCCGCGAAACCGTCGGTCAGCACGGCGTGCGGTGCCCGCAGCGCCGCCAGCTCGCCGAGGCCGACCCGCTTGTCGCGCGGCAGGATCGCCCATGGGCTCTCTTCGGCACATGTCACGAAGTGGGATGGTACCGGCGCGGGAGGTCTTGCGCTACGGTGCGGCAGCGTCTATTCTTCAGAGATTCAAAGATTGGTAGCAACCCGGAAGTTACGTTTCGTGGTGGTTTGACACGGTTTGCTCCGCAAGGGGCCTTGCTCTGAGGGAGGCGATGATGAGGAGACTACGGTCGTCGTTCGTCGTTCTGCTGCCTTTGTTGTTTTCACTTTCGGCTCCCGTCGCGGCCGCCCCCGCGGCGCCGCGGCCCGCCAAGACCCGGCTTGCCGCGCCGCGCCTTGGCGCCCTGCCGCAGTTCAAGCTGGAAAAGGTGGCGGGCGAGCCGACGTGCCCGAACAACGGTCCGCTGGTCACCGCCTACGTGGTGGCGATCGACCAGCAGCTGATGCTCAACCGGCTGGGGGCGAACCTGCCGAGCGGCCAGATCTTCGCCTTGGCGCGCGACGTCTTTCCCAAGGACTCGATCGACGAGTCGGAGACGAACAGTTGCCGCGCCCGCTGGAATACGACGACGCAGTGCAAGGCCGGCAACGTCAGGCTGCGCAGCGAGAAGCGGCCACGGCCGCTGGTGGTGCGGGTCAACGAGGGTGGGTGCATGCAGCTCATCTTCGCCAACCTGCTCACGCCGAGCAACACCACCAAGACGCTGCCCCAGGCATCGATCCACGTTCAGGGCGCGGAGTGGCTGCAGAACTCTTCGGACGACGGCTCCTGGGTGGGGCACAACGACGACAGCCTCGTGAAGCCGGACGGAGTCCATACCTATACCCTCTACGCCGCGCACGAGGGCCCTTACGTTCTCTACAACACCGCCGACACCTTCTCGAAGCTGTCCGTCAACGACGGTGGCCAGATCGCTCTCGGCCTCTTCGGCGCCATCAACATCCAGCCGGCCGGGGCCGAGTGGTACCGCAGCCAGGTCACCGAGCAGGAGCTCTGTCGGGCGAGCACCGACAGCGACCCGGCGGCGACCATCTGCCGGCGCTCCCATCCCAACGAGCTGCCCAATATCAACTACCGGGCGGCCTACAAGACTGCGCAGCTCAAGGGCGTACCCGTGCTCAACATGCTGGGCTGCCCAAACCAGGAGAAAGAGGGCTGCCCGCACGGCGGTGAGCTGGAGTACAGCGACCTGACGGCCATCATTACCGGCCGCGCCGCGAACGGCCAGCCGGGCCGCTTTCCCGACGCCGACTCCCAGCTACCCGTGTTCAACCCGGCCTACGCCCTGCCGGACCGTCTCCAACCCTGGCGGGAGTTCACCGTCATCTACCACGAGATGTTCGGCGCCACCCAGGCCTTCCCCAACGTCTACAAGGACGTCGTCAACGGCAACGGCACCGGCGCCGACAACTTCGGCATCAACTACGGCATGGCAGGGATCGGCGGCGAGATCCTGGCCAACCGCTTCGGCGTGGGGCCGATGGCGGAGTGCACGAGCTGTAAATACGAGGAGTTCTTCCTGGCCTCGTGGGCCGTGGGCGACCCGGCGATGGTGGTCGACAAGGCGGCCTACAACAGCACCAACTGCGTCTGGAACGCGACCACCCTCACCTACAAGTGCTCGCAGACCCCCGACAACACGGCGACGGTGGCCAAATATCCGGACGACCCGTCCAACGTCTACCACAGCTACATGCTGGATCACACCAAGTTCCAGATCCATCACGCCGGGGTGGACCTCCACCACATGCACCACCAGCACGCCCACCAGTGGATGCACACCACCGACACCCCGAACGGCGACTACACCGACAGCCAGACCATCGGACCGGGCTCCTCGTTCACCCTGGAGATGGTGTACAACGGCAGCGGCAACCTGAACCAGACCGTCGGCGATTCGATCTTCCACTGCCACTTCTATCCGCACTTCGCAGCCGGCATGTGGGGGCTCTGGCGGGTGCACGACGTGTTCGAGGCCGGCACCGAGCTCGACGATGCCGGCCGGCCGCGCACCGGGGCAATCCCCTCCCTCGGCAAGGTCACCACGGCGCGCGCCCTGCCCGACGGCGAGATCGCGGCCGGCACACCGATCCCCGGGCTCGTGCCGCTGCCGACGCTCGCCATGGCGCCGCTGCCCGCCAAGACCCTGCTGACCAAGAACGGCACCGAGATCCTGGTCTGCCGCACGCTGCCGAACGGCACGACGGAGTGCAAGCCCAACCTGCTGGCCGGCGACCCGGACGGCGACTGGAAGAACCCCGGCTTCCCCTTCTTCATCCCCGGCATCGGCGGGCAGCGCTCGTCGCACCCGCCGATGGACTTCGCCTACGCCTGCTCGGATAACGGCCAGGCGTGCGCGCCCAAGTACGGCGCGACGCCGGCGGACCTCTCGCTGTGCGCCTCGCCGCAGGCGCTCTGCCAGCCGCTCGACGGCGGCCTGCCGCGCCATCTGATCCTCGCCGGCGGCGAGACCGACGTGCCGCCGCTCAACCCGCAGGACTTCAGCAAGACGCTCGAGAGCGTCGCCGCTCAGCAGCTCCCCGAAGAGGGGACGCTGATCGAGAAGGTGGCGATGAAGGCCCACGCGCAGCGTTTCCATGCCACCAAGACGCCCGAGGGCGCTTCGGCGCGGTTCATCCTCAACGGCCTGCCGGCGGTGCAGGGGGCGCCCTACGCCGACCCCTGCATCAACTACAGCACCGCGGGAGGCGTACCGCCGAACCTGAAGACGCGGCGCTACCGGGCGGCCGACATCCAGATCGACGCGGTGTTCAACAAAGAGGGTTGGCACCATCCACAGGAGCGCCTGCTGACCCTCTGGGGCGACGTCAAGGACACCCTCAACGGCACGCGCCCGCCGCAGCCGTTCTTCTTCCGCGCCAACTCCGGCGAGTGCATCGAGTACACGCATGCCAACCTGGTGCCCAACGTCTACGAGCTCGACGACTTCGAGGTGCGCACGCCGACCGACATCCTCGGCCAGCACATCCATTTGGTGAAGTTCGACGTCACCTCGTCGGACGGTGCCACCAACGGCTTCAACTACGAGGACGGCACCTTCGCGCCCAACGAGGTCACGGAGCGCATCCTCGCCATTCGCGCGCACAACGGCTGCAAGTCGCCGGACCCCCGCGACGGTACCTTCGCCTGCCCGGTGGCGAGGATGCTGCCCTTCTTCGGTCCCGGCCCGGGCGGCCAGTGGGTGGGAGCGCAGGCGACCATCCAGCGCTGGTACGCCGACCCTCTCTTCGACGGCCCGCAGCACGATCCGCCGGCGCGCGGAGCGCGGGACCGCACGCTGCGCACCGTCTTCACGCACGACCACTTCGGCCCCTCGACCCACCAGCAGGCAGGGCTCTACGCCGGCCTGGTGATCGAGCCTACCGGCTCGAACTGGTACTCCAACGAGATCGGCCCAGGCGTGCCGGACCAGATCGGCGGCGTCGACAGGAACGGCACCCCATTGATCCTGCGGACGCCCAAGGGGTATGACGGCAAGCCGCTGCCCGACGGTGGCCCGACCTCCTGGCAGGCGGTGATCAGCACCGTGCGGCCGGAGGAGAGCTTCCGTGAGTTCGTTCTCGAGCTCCAGGACTCGACGCTCGGCTACAACGCCTTCGCCGGTGTCCAGGTGCCCGCCGCGCTCTCCAAGGGCTTCTGCGCCGATTCGCCGGCGACCTCGTGCACCCCGGCCACGACGGCCAACTACGACCAGCCGACCGGGTGCAGGACCGGCGCGTGCATTTCCTACGGCTTCTGCTCGAACAACCTCCAGGCGAGCTGCATCCCCGCCCCTTGGGCCACCCCCACCCAGATCAATACCGCCTGCGGCAGCGCCGCCACGGTGGCGAGCTGCAACCTGATTCCCGGCACTCCCGGGGTCTGCAACGGCTGCGCTTCGGTGCCGGCCAACCCGCCGGCGCTGGCGGTATCGAACCCGGCGTTGTGGAAGACCACTCCCCTCGATTCGTCGGCCGGGCCCGAGATCATCACGTTCAGCAACGCGACCAACAACTTCTCGACCAACTACCGCAACGAGCCGCTGACCGGCCGCCTCAATTCGAAGAGCACGAACCCCCTGGCCGGCGACTACTCCTACGCCTACGTCTCGCTGGACCGCGGCAGCCTGCGCGGCGTCTGCTCGAGCAACGGCAACATCTCGTGCACCGACGACGCGGGGTGCACCTCCGGCAACGGCACCTGCGTCCTCGGTGGCTTCTGCGCCGACAGCAACGCCTTCTGCACGCCGCTGGGCTCGAAGTGCGCGAGCGGCGCCGCCTGCAACCCGACACCCTACCCGTCGCTCACCGCTCAGCCGGCCCAGCCGGGCGATCCCTTCACGCCGATTCTGCGCGCCTACGCCGGCGACGACGTGGAGGTGCGCGCCCTGGTCGGCGCCCACACCAATCCCCACAACCTCACCCTCATGGGTCTCAAGTGGCTGTTCGAGCCGTCGATGCCCGACTCCGGGTGGCGCAACAGCATGGTGATGGGCATCTCGGAGCACACCGAGCAGATCGTGCGGCTTCCGACCTACGTGTCCGCCAAGACGCCGGATACACCTTTCGCCGACTACGTCTACATGTCCGGCGCCGCCGCGAACGAGCAGGAAGGGGGCAACTGGGGCCTCCTGCGCGCCTACGGGCTGCCGCAGGCGAGCCTTCGGCCGCTGCCGCAGAACCGGGTGCCCAGCGGCTCGGACCTGGCGGTCTGTCCGCAGCTCACCCCGCCGCATAAGCTGCGCACCTATACGGTGGTGGCGACGACGGCGGTCCAGGCACTGGGAGGAGCGCTGATCTACAACAAGATCGAGGGGTTGGACGACCCCAACGGCATCCTCTTCTACAATCTCGACGACCTGAGCTGCCCGGGCTCCACGCCGTCGGCGAGCTGCACGGCGAAGTCGAAGACGCCGCAGCCGCTGGTGATGCGTGCCAGCGCCGGCGATTGCCTCCAGGTGAAGCTCTACAACGTCATCGACCCGGCGAATCTGGCAGCCGGGACCTCGGCCGAGGTGGGGCTCCATCCGCAGCTCGTCTCCTTCGACGAGTCGCAGAGCAGCGGCTTCAACTCCGGCTTCAACCCGATCCAGACGGTGGCGGCGCCGAGCTCGAGTGGTGCTGTCTCCTCCAACACCTATACCTGGTACGCCGGCAACATCGACGCGAAAGCCAAGCCGGCGAATTACATCCCGATCGAGTTCGGCGCCGCCAACCTGATGTCCTCGGACATCGCCAACCACTACGCGCACGGCCTGTTCGGTGCCCTGGTCATCGAGCCGGAAGGGGCGGAGTGGCCGGCGGCGGAGTCGACGAGCATCACCACCGTGGTCTCCGCGCCGGGGCAGCATGGCCTGCCGCCGCAGCGCTTCCGCGAGTTCGTCCTCACCACGCGCGACGTGCTGAACCTCCAACAGGAGACCAACGTCGCCAACTATGGCAGCGAGCCGCTCTACAACCCGACCTGGAAGAACAACGTGCGCTACTGCGACAGCAAATGCAGCAGTACGACCGACGTCTCCTGCGTGCTGGCGGCCGCCCAGTCGTATTGCTGCACCGCCTTCGACACCACCTCGAAGACCTGCACGTCCTGCTCGGCCTGCTCGACCAATACGCCGGCGCCCGCCACCCCGACCTTCAGCGCCTGCGCCGGCGAGCAGGTGCGCTTCCGCGTGCTCGACGCCGGCGGCACCACCAACACCAACCAGGTGTTCGAGCTCTATGGCCACATCTGGGCGGAGACCCCGTACATCAGCTTCGGCAGGGGGTGCATCCCGGCGACCACCCAGAGCAACCTCTACGCCTCGTCGATCATCGGCAACGGCCACCTCTGCACCCTGCAGCAACCGACCGCCGAAAAGCTCGAGGTCCCGAAGGCCGAGCTGGAGAGCCTGCATATCGAAGCTCTTGAGGCGCCGCTGGTGGCCCTCTTCAGCCCGCTCTCGCGGTTCGCCTTGACTGACTGGCAGGGCTCGCGCATGGGGCACGGGCCGACCAACCACTACGACGTGCTGATCGCGAGCGCCGGCGGCATCAACGCCCGTCCGGGCGACTACCTGTACCGCACCTACCCGGCGATGCACTTCCGGCTCGGACTGTGGGGCGTGTTCAGCGTGCTGTCGCCCGCCCAGGCCAAGACGGCGGGTCTGCAGTGCATCGGGAAGTAGCGGCGCTCGTCCTCTTCGCTTTCGCCGCGCCAGCCTGGGCGGCGACCGGCACCCCGCCCGCCGCCCCGCCGGTGGGCGGTCGGGCGACCGTCCAGGGGATCGCGGTCGAGCTTCAGGTCGAGCCGGTCGCGGTGGAGGGGCCGGCCCGCCCCTTGCGCGAGGGCGATAGCGCCGCCTTCCGTTTCCGCGTCGCGGACCCGGCGACCGGCAACCCGGTTGCCGGCGCCTTTCCCAACGCCTGGCTCGAAATGCTGCGGGAGGGCGAGAGCGCCACCGACCGCTGCGCCCCCAAGGTCGAAAAGTTCATCGCCGGCGACCTCTTCTCCAAACCGGCCGCCGACCTCAACGTCTACTACGTCCTGGCGCTCAACCAGGACGCCACGATCAGCGTCGTCGACCCGCTGTTCGGCTTCGGCGGCACCAAGCTGCTCGCCATGGTCGAGCTGGGCAGCCCGGGTGAGGATTGGGCGCTCTCCCCGGACGGCGGCCGGCTGTTCGTCTCGCTCCCGGCGGCCGGCGCCGTGGCCGTCGTCGACACCGCGACCTGGAAGGTGACCGCCAAGGTGGCGGTGGGGCTCCACCCGCGCCGGCTCGCCCTTCAGCCGGACGGCGCTCTCCTCTGGGTGGGCTTGGACGGGCCGGGGGAGGGGAGCGGCGTCGCCGCCGTGCGCACCGCCGATCTCACCGTGGCGGCGCGCATTCCCACCGGCGAGGGTCCGCACGACCTCGCCCTTGACTCCGACCGCCGCCTCGCCTTCGTCACCAACGGCGCGGCCGGCACCCTGTCGATCGTCGACGCCGGCACGCTCGCCAAGACCGCTGACGTCGCGCTCGGCGCGCCGCCGACCGCGGTCGCCTACTCGCCGCTCGCCGGGACTGTCTATGTGGTGAGCGAGGAGCAGGGAACGATCATCGCCGTCGACGCCGGGCGGCGCCTGGTACTGGCGCGGATCGCGGGGGCCCCCGGCCTCAAGGCCCTGCGCCTGGCCCCGGGTGGCCGGCTGGCCTTCATCCCCAACCCGCGTACCGGCAAGGTCCACATCCTCGACACCGCGTCGAACCGTATCGTGCAGTCGGCCGATGTCGACCACGGGCCGGAGGAGATCGACTTCTCCGAGAACCTCGCCTACGTCCGCCGCCACGACAGCGAAGTGGTGCTGATGATCCCGCTCGATCAGGTGGGGGTCGAAGGGCGGCAGGTGCCGGTCGTCGACTTCCCCGCCGGCCAGCGCCCGTTCGGCCAGGGAGCGCCGCTCACCCCCTCGGCCTCGATCGTACGGGCGCCGGGGGCGACCGCGGTGCTGGTGGCGAACCCGGCGGACCGCACCATCTATTACTACAAAGAGGGGATGGCGGCGCCGGTCGGCAGCTTCAGCAACTATGACCGGCAGCCGCGCGCCGTCCTGGTGGTCGACCGCAGCCTCAAGGAGCGCGCGCCCGGTAACTACGAGACTCTCGCCCGGCTCGATCGCGCCGGGCGCTATCGGGTGGCGTTCTTCCTCGACGCGCCGCGCACGGTGCGTTGCTTCGAGCTGTCCGTCGCCGTGTCGCCGGAGCTGGAGGCGAAGCGGCGTCGCGAGCGGCCCATCGCGGTCGAGCCGCTGCTCGCCGAACGGACGGCGGTCGCCGGCCGGCCGCTGCGCCTGCGCTTCCGGCTCGCCGATCCCAACGACGGCAAGCCGGTCTCCGGGCTCGACGACGTCAATGTCATGCTCTTCCAGTTCCCCGGCAACTGGCAGGAGCGCCGCTGGGGCCGGCAGGTGGGGGACGGCATCTACGAGGTCGAGGTCGTGCCGCCCCAGCCCGGCGAGTACCGCGCGGCCGTCGAGTGCCGGTCGGGGCGGCTGCTCTTCCATCAATCGCCGCAGGTGGACATCGCCGTGCTGCCTGCTCGCCCGGCAAGCTGACGTGCCCGCCTCTTTCATCTCCCCGGCCCAGGCCGCCTACGACGCCATCGCCGCGGACTACGAGAGAGCGGTGGCATCCTCCGCCTGGGTGCGGGAGCGGCTGTGGGAGCGGCTCGACGCCCTTTTCCCTCCGGGCTCGCG
This sequence comes from Thermoanaerobaculia bacterium, assembly GCA_035996875.1. Classification (GTDB taxonomy): domain Bacteria; phylum Acidobacteriota; class Thermoanaerobaculia; order Multivoradales; family UBA5704; genus DATARR01. Next base: position 136,124 of record DASYJD010000061.1, on the reverse strand, counting down.
GGTTCTGGACGTCACTGCCGGCACGGGACTTGACGTGCTTCATCTCCTGGAGCGCGGCGTGGCTGCGACGGCCTGCGATATCTCCCCGGGAATGCTGGCCCGCCTGGCGATGAAAGCGCCGTCGGTGCCCACCGTCGTCGCAGACTTCAATCGCCTCGAGGAGGCAGGTCTGAGCGGTCCTTTTGACGGGCTGATCTCCACGTTCGCCGGCCTCAACACCGCGGCGGACCTCGAAGGATTCGCGGCCTCTGCGAGCCGGCTGGTGCGGCCCGGCGGCGTCCTGTTCCTGCACGCCCTGAACCGGTGGAGGAAAGGACGGACGCTCGCCGTGCGAATCGCGGGTGTCGAGGTGTCTCACCGGCTGTGGACGCCGCGCGAGCTCGCCCGAGTTTTTGTTCAGAATTTCGTTGTGTCGGGCTTAAGCGGACAAGGTATATTTCGATCCGTGGACGACTCCCCACAAAACGCAGGTCAAAATCGCAGGATGCGCTGGGAGCGGGCGGTCTCCCGCATGCCCGGGCTCCGCTCCTTGGGAACCTTTTTCGCCCTGGAGCTGACCCGGCGTGGCTGACGTCCTGCTCGCCCACTCGTTCTTTCTCCGGAACGACCCCAAGCAGGTCGAGAAGATGCGCCCCTACGCGCCGCTCGCGACCCTCTACGCCGCCGCCATGCTGCGCCTGGGCGGCTATGAGGTGGCGCTCTTCGACGCGATGCTCGCGGCGGGGGAGGAGGAGCTCGCTGCGGCGCTCGACCGCCACCAGCCCCGCTTCGTCGCCCTCTACGAGGACAGCTTCAACTTCCTCACCAAGATGTGCCTGGGCCACGCGCGGGACGCCGCCTGCCGCATGAGCCGCCTGGCCCGCGAGCGCGGCATCACCGTGCTCGCCGCCGGTTCCGACTTGACCGACCATCCGCAACCGTACTTCGAGGCCGGTGTCGCCTACGGCTTGGGGGGCGAGGCGGACCACACGCTGCGCGAGCTGCTGGACGTGCTCACCGGGCGCTCGGCGCGGCCCGTCGAAACCGTGGCCGGGCTCGTCTTTCCAGACTGTCACGCGGACGGTGGCGTGCGGCGGACGCCGCCCCGCGAGCCCGAGCGCCAGCCCGACCTCTTCCCGTTCCCGGCCTGGGACCTCCTCGACGTCGAGCGCTACCGCGCGGCTTGGCGGCAGGCGCACGGCCGCTTCAGCCTCAACCTGGTGACCACCCGCGGCTGCCCGTTCCACTGCAACTGGTGCGCGAAGCCTATCTGGGGCCGGCGCTACGCCATGCGCTCGCCGGCCAACGTCGCCGAGGAGATGGCCCTGGTCAAGCGCACGCTCATCCCCGATCACGTCTGGTTTGCGGACGACATCTTCGGCCTGCAGCCGAAGTGGGTCGCCGAGCTGGCCCGCGAGGTGGCGGTGCGCGACGCGGTGATTCCGTTCACGATTCAATCGCGCGCCGACCTGATGACGCCCATCGCCGTGGACGGCCTCGCCCGTGCCGGCTGCGTCGAGGTCTGGCTGGGCGCCGAGAGCGGCAGCCAGAAGGTGCTCGACGCCATGGACAAGGGCACCCGCGTCAGCCAGATCGTCGACGCCACCCGGCGGCTTCAGCAGGCCGGCATCCGCGCCTGCTGGTTCCTGCAGTTCGGGTATCCCGGCGAGACTTTCGAGGACATCCTCGCCACCGTCGAGCTGGTGCGCGACGTCCTGCCGGACGACGTCGGCGTCAGCGTCTCCTATCCGCTGCCCGGAACCCGTTTCTTCGACATGGTCCAGGCCGAGCTGGGGGAGAAGACCCACTGGCAGGACAGCAATGATCTCGCCATGATGTTCCAGGGAACCTACCAGACGCCTTTCTATCGCAAGCTGCGCCTGCTCGTGCACCGCGATCTCGAGCTGCGGCTCCGGCTGCGCTCTGGGGAAGATTTGGAGATTGAGAGGGACCGCCTGAACGACGACTGGTGCGAGCTGGAGCGCCTTGAGCCGGTGTCGCGCAGCGCCGTACCCACGGCCGTACACAGGATTTACGAAGAGCTGCCCGCGCCGGACCTTTCGCGGACCTGGAACTGAGGCGCTATGCCGGATCTCCTGCTCACTCACGGCTACTTCTTGTCCGAGGACGAGAAGGAGCGGGAGATCATGAAGCCGTACCCGACCCTGGGTCTGCTCTACCTCTCCTCCTACCTGCGTCAAAAAGGTTTCGACGTGGAGATGTTCGACACCACGTTTGCCACCCGCGAGGAGCTGCTCGCACGGCTGGCCACGGGTACCGGCGTTCTCGGTCTCTACACCAACCTGATGACGCGGCGGCCGGTGATCGAGATCGCCGCCTTCGCTCGCGACCACGGCTGGACGGTGGTGCTGGGAGGCCCGGAGTCGGCCAATTATCCAGAGGAGTACTTGGAACACGGTGCCTCGGTGATCGTGACCGGGGAGGGCGAGGAGACGATGGCCGAGCTTCTGCCGGCCCTCGCGCAGCACGGGCCTCACCGGCTCCACGGCGTCGCCGGCGCCGTCTTCCGCGACGAGGCGGGCGCCGTCGTCCACAACCCGGAACGGACGCAGATCGCCGATCTCGATTCGCTCCCGTGGCCCGACCGCGAGCAGATCGATCAGATGCGCTACGTCGACGTCTGGCGTACGCATCACGGCATGGGGAGCGTCAATCTGATCACCGCCCGCGGCTGTCCCTACAAGTGCCGCTGGTGCTCCCACGCCGTCTTCGGCTTCAGCCACCGCCGCCGCAGCGTCGTCGACGTGGCACGGGAGTTGGAGCAGATCCGCGACCGCTGGCAGCCCGATCAGGTGTGGTACGCGGACGACGTCTTCACCATCAATCACCGCTGGCTCTTCGATTACTCGGCCGAGCTGAAGCGCCGCGGTCTGCACCTGCCTTTCGAAACCATTTCCCGGGCCGACCGCATGATGAAGGAAGAGGTGCTGGAGACGCTGGCGGAGCTGGGCTGCTACCGCATCTGGATCGGCTCGGAGAGCGGCAGCCAGCGTATCCTCGACGCCATGGAGCGCGGCGTCACGGCGGAGCAGGTGCAGTGGGCCACCCATGCCGCGCAGCGCCACGGCATTCAGGTCGGCATGTTCCTCATGTGGGGCTACGAAGGCGAGACCCTGGAGGACATGGAGGCCACCGTCGAGCATGTGAAGAAGGCGAATCCGGACGTCTTCTTCACCACCGTGGCCTATCCGATCAAGAACACCGGCTATTTCGAGGACGCCGCCAGCCGCGTGATCACGACGAAAGCCTGGGAGGACGGGACGGACCGCGACTATGCGATCCGTGGCCGGCGCTCGAAGGCCTATTACAAGCAGGCGGACCGCTGGCTGCGCGGCGAGGTGGCCGCGTACCGCGCGGGCGATCCGGCGTTCGCAGCGGTGAAGCGGGCCGAGGCGCTGGCGGCGCGGGAGGCGATGGCGGTGTTGGCGGGGGAGGTGGAGGCGTGATCCTGGGAGCGCCGGCCCTCTTGCCCAGCCTCCTCCCGGCGGGAGAAGAAAGACCCTCATCACCCCGGCCCTCTTCTCCCGCCCCCTCCCAACCCCCCTCACCGGGAGAAGAGGGAGTGGTTTGTCCTGAAAAAGACATGGCGTTTGATGCTCTGGCGCCTGACTATGACGTTCAGTTTACTTGCAGCTCTTTGGGAACCTTATTGCGCGCGGCGGTTCAGCGGCGGTTGGACGCGCGTTTCGCGACGGGCGATTGCGTCCTGGAGATTGCCTGCGGCACGGGGGAGGACGCGGTTCACTTGGGCCGCCGGGGCGTTCACGTGGTGGCGACGGACGCTTCGGAATTGATGATCGAACGGGCTCGAGCCAAGGTGGCGGCGGCGGGCTTGGCGGAGAGGATCGAGACGCGGTGGCTGGCGATCGAGGATCTCGCATCGCTCTCCGGTCTTTTCGATGGCGCGTTCAGTAATTTTGGCGGGCTCAACTGTGTGGCGGACCTGACCGGCCTGGGAAGGACTCTGGGCGATCTGGTGCGCCCGGGCGGTTTGGTTCTGTTGTGCGTGATGGGGCCTTTCGTTCCCTGGGAGTGGGCTGGGTTCCTGTTGCGAGGAGAGTTTGGAAAGGCTTTCCGGCGGCTGCGTCGCGGCGGCGTCGAATGGCGCGGCATCACCGTTCGTTATCCGGCTCCGGCGGCCCTGCGGCGCGCTTTCGCTCCTGCGTTTCGTCCCCTGCGGCTGAGCGCCGTCGGCGCGCTGCTACCTCCTACCGAGTGGGAGCCCTGGGCAACTCGGCATCCTCGCCTGCTGGGTGCTCTCGCGCGCTGGGAACGCCGTCTGGAGACCGTGCCGCCGCTGCCTTGGCTTTCCGATCACTACCTGCTGGAGTTGGAGCGGCGATGACGGTTCTCGCTCCCAGCCCACGGGCGGAAATTACGGCGCCCGCCCTTCCGGCTCTGCCTCGCGAAGATCCGGTGACCCGGCTGCCCATCCTCATCCTCTATCCTCATAGCCGCTGCAACTGCCGCTGTCTGATGTGCGACATCTGGCGCGACAAGGGCCGCGAGGAGATCTCGGCGGCCGAGGTCGAGCGCTGGCTCACGGAGTGGCGGGCTCTGGGCGTCCGGCGCGTGGTGCTCTCGGGCGGCGAGGCGCTGCTTCACAGCCATCTGTGGGACCTCTGCGCGCTCCTCTACGATGCGGGCATCGGCATCACCATTCTTTCCACCGGCCTCCTCCTCGCCCGCGACGCCGCAGCGCTGGCCCACGTTTGCGACGACGTCGTCGTCAGCCTCGACGGTCCCCGCGAAGTTCACGATCTCATCCGCAATATTCCCCGCGCCTATGACCGCTTGGCGGAAGGTGTGGCCGCCGTGCGGGCCGCCGGTCCCGGAGTTGCCGTCTCCGGCCGCTGCACGGTCCAGCGGGCGAACTTCCACGTTTTGCGGGCCACGGTCGCCGCCGCCCACGAGCTGGGGCTCGATCGCATCAGCTTCCTCGCCGCCGACGTTACCAGCGAAGCCTTCAACCGTCCCGGCGGCTGGGATGGCGAGCGGGCCGGCGAGGTGGCGCTCCGACGCGAGGATCTACCTCTCCTCGCCGCGGAGCTGGACGCCTTGGCACAGGAGCATGCCGCCGACTTTGCCGGCGGCTTCGTCGCCGAAAGCCCGGAGAAGCTGGAGCGCCGGCTGCTGCACCACTTCGCCGCGCTGCTCGGCGAGGGCGAATTCGCGCCGGTCGAGTGCAATGCCCCGTGGGTCTCCGCCGTCATCGAAGCGGACGGCACCGTGCGGCCCTGCTTCTTCCAACCGCCGCTGGGGAACCTGCGACAGGCGGAAAGCCTGGGCGCCGTTCTCAACTCGCCGGCCGCGATCTCGTGGCGTCAAAATCTCGACACGGCACGCGATCCGATCTGTAGGCGTTGTGTCTGCTCGCTATCGTTACGTGAAGGAAGCGCATGAGCCGCCATCGCGTCGTGCTCTACAACCCGCGGGCGGTGTTCTACACCATGCCGCTCTCGCTCCTGGCCGTGGGGTCGCACCTCGATCCCGAGCGCTACGAGGTGCAGATCATCGACGGCCGGCTCGAAGCCGATCCGACCGCGGCCGTCCGCGCGGCCCTCGAAGGTGCGCTCTGCCTGGGCGTGACGGTGCTCACCGGCGCGCCGATCGCGGACGCGGTGGCGATCTCGCGGGCCGCCAAGGCCTTCCGGCCGGACCTGCCGGTCATCTGGGGTGGCTGGCACCCGTCGATGTTCGGCGCCGAGTGCCTGGCGGAGCCGAGCGTGGACATCACCGTCCAGGCCCAGGGCGAGATTACCTTTCACGAGATCTGTGACCTGCTGGCGGCGGGAGAACCTATCAAGAATCTCGCCGGCTGCACGGTGCGCACGGCGGACGGCGCCGTGCAGCGGAACGCGCCGCGTCCTCTCGCCGACCTCAACACTCTGCGCCGCCACGACTACAGTCTGCTGCCTGTCGAGCGCTATTACGAGCTGAAAGGCAAGCGCCAGCTCGACTACATCTCCTCCCAAGGCTGCGCCTTCCGCTGCGCCTTCTGCGCCGATCCTTTTGTTTACAACCGCAAGTGGATCGGGCTGGCGCCGGAGCGCATGGGCCGTGAGATCGAAGAGCTGTGGCAGCAGTACCGCTTCGACGATCTCTCCTTCCAGGACGAGACCTATTTCTCCTACGCGCCGCGAGTCGAGGCCGTGGCCGACGAGCTGCTGCGCCGCGAGGTTCCGATCACCTGGGCCGCGACGATGCGGGCCGACCAGGGAGCGCGTCTCTCCGAGGAGGCGATGGCGAAATGCCGGCGCTCAGGGCTAAGGCGTGTGATCATCGGCGTCGAGTCCGGCTCGCAGGAGACGATGGACCGCATCAAGAAGGACATCAAGCTGGAGCAGGTTTTCGAGAGCGCCGAGAAGTGCCTGCGCCACGGCGTGAACGTGATCTTTCCCTTCATCGTCGGCTTTCCGGGCGAGGGCGACGACAGCGTCCAGGCCTCGCTCGACGTGGCGAAGCGCCTGCGCTCGCTGTCGCCCGGCTTCGAAACGCCGATCTTCTACTTCAAGCCCTACCCTGGTTCGGCGCTGACCGACGACGCCGTCCGCGACGGCTATGTGCTGCCGAGCACCCTGGACGACTGGGCTCGCTTCGATTTCATCGGCTCCGCCGGTCCCTGGGTAAGCCCCGAAAGACACCGCCGTATCGAGCGCTTCAAGTTCTACCAGCGCCTCGCCTGGAACCGCGGCGCACCCTGGACACGCCCCGCAAGGGCGCTGGCGCGCTGGCGCCTAAAAACTGACAAATATGCCTTGCCGGTGGAGAAACTGATCAGCGATTGGTTGTGGCCGCAGGCGGAGATGTCATGAAATTACCTGGAGGCCGACCGCAGTCAATGTAGAGACGCCCAGAGGGTAGCGCGAGCTACCCCGTGGGGCGTCTCCGGCGAAGAGTCGCCATCCCCGTTTTCTGAACGGTCTGGACCAGATAATAAGGTTTTCGGTCTTCAGATCTTCCACGTAATCTTGAGATCATGCCTCCGCCGGAGACGCCCCACGGGGTAGCTCGCGCTACCCTCTGGGCGTCTCTACATTGGGGCGCGGCGGTTATCGGCAAGGGTACAAGATCAACGCGGTATCCTCGCCGTCCAATCGAAGAGCAGATTGACAGCCTCGGGGGCGAGCGGGCCTACCGCCTGGTTAACGAGGAAGCGCTGGCCGTCCGGCGTGCTGTCGTACTCGGCGAGGTCGTAGGGCATTACGCCCAAGCGCGCGTCGAAGAGGACGTGGGCGGGGCCGGGATCGAGCTCCTTCCCCGGTGCCATGGGCACGGCCATGAGGCGGCCGTCCGGCGCAGTGTAGAAGAGCTCCCGGCCGTCGCGCCGCCAGTGCGGACCGAATCCTCCCCCGGGCGAAACCACCCGCTCCGCTCCCGGCTGGACGAAGGGACGCACGTAGACGTCCATCCGCCCGCTGGCGTCGGAGACGTAGGTGAGCCACCGACCGTCCGGCGAAAGCCGGGCGTCCGCCTCGAAGAACGGGCTGCTCAGGATGGAGAGGGGCGGGCCGCCCGCGAGCGGCAACGCCTCCACATCGTAATTCCCGGCGGGATCGGACTTCATGTAGAAGAGCAGCCGGCCGTCGGAAGACCAGTCGGTGGGTATCTTGTAACGGCTGGAGACCAGCAGCGCGTGTTCCGCCCCGCCATCCAGGTCCTTGGTATACAGGTCCGCCGCGCCTCCGCGCTCGACGGCGAGAGCGAGCCGCGACTGATCCGGAGACCAGACGGGGAAGATGTAGGTGCCGGGGTGCGCTTCCGCAAAGAGCCGCGCCTGCCCCTGTGCAGTGTCGAGGAGCCAGACGCCGAGATTCTGAGTCCGAGGGTCCACGCGCATCACCGCCACCTGCCGGCCGTCCGGGGAGATCAACGGGCTGGACCAGTAGCCCGCCTCTCCCAGCGCGCCCAGACGCTGCCCGGTGCGATTGAACCATTGGTTCTGCGTGAGCACCATAGGCACCGGGCGGTAGGCCAGGATGCCCGCATCGGAGGCCGAGAAGTCGGCCGCATCGGCCTCGATGCTGATCCCCTCCGCCAGAGCGACCGGCTCCCCTGAAAGCTCGAGAGACCCGGCATCGAACCGCTGCGCCATCAGGTTCCCCTCGCTGGCGAAGAGGAGGTACCCCGGCGAGGCGTAGAGGGCGTTCGAAGAGGAGGGGAAGAGGAAGCGCAGGTCCGGCGAGCCGAGTGTCCCGGTGTAGGTGCCGCTGTGATGCGGTTTCTGCTAAAGCTCTTGCGCCGAGCCGGTCCTGTCCTCACCGGTGAGATCCGGCCGGACGACAGGCCGCTCCAGATCGGCAGGGCGACGAGCTGCGATTGCGCCCTCGCGGATCTCGCCGTCTCGCGCCGGCACGCGCGCATCCAGTGGCAAGGCGCCGACTTGATGCTGGAGGATCTCGGCTCTTCGGGAGGAACGTACGTCAACGGCGCGCGCATCGACCGCTGCATTCTCCGGCTCGGAGACGTCGTCCGCTTCGGACGCAAGACCGAGTACCAGGTGGTGAGCACGGAGCTGACGAGTGCGACCCGCGTCGAGATCGACTAGAAGAGTCTGAAATTACCCTGGAGGTCGACCGCAGCCAATGTAGAGACGCCCTCACGGGTACCCCGTGGGGCGTCTCCGGCGAAGGATCGCCATCCCCGTTTTCTGACCGGTCTGGACCAAAAACGGTTTCTGACCGGTCTGGATCAGATAGGGTTTTCGGTCTTCAGGCCTTCCACGTAATTTTGAGGTCATGTCTTCGTCGGAGACGCCCCACGGGGTACACGTGAGGGCGTCTCTACATTGGTTGGCGTGGTCTACACGCTCTCCCGTGCCGGTTCCCGCAAGGGAATCATCCGCTTCGCCAGCCGCAGCTCCCACGGATCGTCATACCGCCCCTTCTCGTACCGCCGGCCTGCCAGGCCGCGCAACAGCGCCTTGCCCCAGGCCGGAGTCCGGTAATCCTGCACGGTGGGAAAGCGGCAACCGAGAACGGTGGAGAAGTCGGCGATCCGCTGCCGGATCTTGGGCGTAAGCCATGGCGCGTCCTGGTGGCAGACGTAGCGAATCCAGCGCGGCGTGGTCCATTCTTCCGGCGTCGTCGGCAGAGGCGGTCCTTCGGGCCCGTACTGCGCCAACGCCGGCAGGCGAACGGCGTTCGTCGTACCCGCCGCCGGATCTCGCTGTGGCGTCGGGCTGTAAAAATACAGGATGACCTCGCACTCGGGATGAACGGCTTTCAGGCCCTTGATCAATTCGAAAGTCTTTTCGATCTCCCCTTCGGGGTCGTTCGGGCCGCCGAGAACGAAAGAAAGCTCGGGCGTCACTCCATGCGCGCGGCAGAGGCGGACGGCCTCGAAAGTGTGCGACACGCGGCTGCCTTTTTTCATCGATCGCAGCACGTCATCGCTTGCGGCCTCGGCGCCGATGTAGGCCATCTTCAACCGGCTGCGGCGAATCAAATCCCAGGTGGCGGGCGTGAATTCGGCCAGCGTGTCGGCGCGGGCGTAGCACCACCAGGGCATGGCGAGGCGGGCCAGCACTTCCAGAATGGGGACGCTCGTCTCCTCGCGGTCGAAGAAATTGTTGTCGTAGAACTGCGCCGCCGTGGCCCCCCAGCGGTCCCGTAGCGTCGTGAGCGCGGCATCGAGACGGGCCGGAGCGTCCAGCCGGGTCACGCCGTTGAACATCGAGACGACGCCGCAGAACGTGCAGTGATAGCGACAACCGATGGCGGCCTGGTGGACGGCGGTGCGCGTCCCCATGAAGCTCGGGCGCAGGTAGCGGTCCATGTCCGCGGCCACGCGCTCGTAGGGCAGCGGGGGAAAGCGGTCCGCCGGCTGGAACGGGCGGTCCGGATTGTGGCGCACCTCGCCGCGGTCCTTCCAGGTGATACCGGCGATTCCGGCCACGGCCGAGCCCGCGTCCGGCACGGCGGCCACCAGTTCGAGGAGCGTCGTCTCGCCTTGGCCGCGCACCACGTAATCCACGTACGGCGCATTGATCGCGGCCTCGGGATAGAGCGTCGGGAAATAGCCGCCCCAGGCCACGGGAACCTCCGGGTGGGCCTCCCGCACCGCCCGCGAGATGTCGATGGCGGGCGCCACCTGCGGGCCGGGCATGACGGTGATTCCCAGCAAGTCATAGCTTCCCGAGGCGAGCTCGCTCAGAACGGTTCCCCGGGCGTCGGGATCGACGTTGCCGTCGACGATACGATAGTCGTATTCGCCTTCCAGCGCCGCACCCAGGGCGAGGAGCGAAAGCGGCATGCGCACCGCCTTGGGCGGGCACATCCGGGGATTGACCAGCAGAACCTTGCGTCTCAAGCCGCGGTCCTCCGCACCGCGTGGACGGTGACGATCTCGTTGCCGAAGTCGTGCTCCACAGCCGTTTCGATCCCGAAACCGCCGTCGCGCAGCCTGGCGAGCAGAGCGTCCCCATCGCCATCGGTCGACAGGCAGAGGAGAGCGGTGCCGCCCGGAGTCAAAACGTCGGGAAGGCCGGCGGCGAAGCGTTCCAGCACGTCGGTACCGCGCCACGCGCGATCGAGATTGCCCGCCGGTTCGCCGCGAAAGAAGGGGGGATTGAACAGCACGAGATCGAAGCGCTCGCCGGCCACCGGGGAGAAGAGATCGCCCTGCCGCGCGTCGATCCTCTCTTCCAGATGGTGGAGAAGGGCGTTGATGCGGGCGCATCGCACGGCCTCCGGATTGACGTCCACCGCCACGGCATGAAATCCGCGCCGGGCGGCGAACACGGAGCCGACGCCGCTGCCGGTTCCCACGTCGAGGACCCGGATATCCTCAGAGAGTTTGGGCTCGAGAGGCGCCCAGGACGCCACGGCGCGAGCCAACAGCGTGCCCGTGCGGTAGACCGCCGGATTGAAGACCTCGGGAAGCACTACGAGAGGCACGCCGTCGATCTCTTCGAGAGCGACTCGGCCCAGTCGCCGACGCAGGACGGGGCGCCAGAACGCATAGCCGAGCGAGGAGACCAGCCGCGTCGCCGTATTCATTACGGCTCGGTCCGGTTGGTTGGAAGGTCTGCCATCTCAAGGCTTTAGCCAGCAGTTATGCTCAGAGGAATGTAGTGAAATCCGCCCCCTCCGTCAAGGCAGCATGTGCCGGAACGACCCCTGGGAGCGCCGGCTTCCCGCCGGCCTGCCAGCTCCGCTCCGGACCGGCCGGTGAAGAGATCCTCAACTGCCGGTAGGTCTCGAGAAAGCCGTAGGAGATCTCACCCTCTCCCGGGCATAGGCAGCGATAGGCTGCGGGCAACCTGTACCAGGGGATCGAGGGGTACCGGTGATGCAAGAAATGATATCCATTGTTGTGGGTCACGAGATTCGAGACTCGGTTCAGGTTCGAGCGCGTACCCGATAGCGAATTGAAATGGTCAGTCACTTCCGACCAGTACACGAAGCTGCCGTAAGCCCATAGGAAAGGCACGACCCAGTAAGCAAGAAGGATGGACAAGGCTCCCATACCCCAGAAGATGCCGATCACTGCCGCCCAGAAGACGAGGATCTTGACTCCCGATCGCCAGGGACGAAGACTCGTGCTGCCGAGATAGAAATAAGCGCCATAACCGAGAACGGGCCGCAGGAACCAGAGCCAGAAAAAATTTCGACCGGGCCGATTGAGTCCGATCGCTTCGTAGTCGGAGACGATGTGATCCTCGGCCGTCCCCAGCTTTCGGTGGTGGAGCGAGTGCCTAGTTCGAAACTGATCGACCGTCTGCCAGAAGGGAAGAGCATAGAGAAAATCGAGACGATCGTTCCAGCTCCTGGTCTTGAAGAGGTTGTAGTGGGAAGCTTCATGGATCAGGCTCTCCCCCAAGGCAAACTGAAGAGAGCCGATCGCCCATACTGCTATGAGATAGAAGAAAAAATTATGGATCCAGATGCTAAGCGCAGAGATGCAAAGGATTAAGATCCAGTCCCGTGAGACGGCAAAAAAGCCTCGAAAGTTGCTCCTTTCGACGAAGCTCCGCGGACTCTTTTCCGGTAAAATACGGGTAGGATGGATGGACATCTTGTGTTCTCCTTTCTAGTGCGCCGTCCCTTCCTGGAGATCTTGTCCTGGTGGTAGAGCAAATAAAGCAGTCCCACCAAGGGACCGCTATACACCCATCGATGGTCTTCCGGTGCTAGGCAATTCTAGGGGCAACGTTTAAGTGATACAAGGTTATTCGCGAAGATGGATATGCAGAAGCCGCGCTGGCGTGCACGATGGACTGCGTAGAGGATCGTGGGAACTTGGCAGCAGGATCCGGAGTTCGACCAAGCGATCGCGGATCAGGATCGTGTCGACGAGGGAATGTGGCGGTGAGGCTCGCCCTGGACACGAACCGCTACACCGACCTGTGCCACCGCGTGGCAACCCCGACGCCCGTCATGACCGGTTCGCCGAACCTCACCGCGGACGCGATCTCACCCGGGAAGAGTTGGGGCGAATCGGCGCCGCCCTCGCAGAGAAGGAGGACACGACGGCGGTCGCGGCGTTCAGGCTTTGCGCCTGGTTCGGCCGGTCACAGCGACCGATTAGTCTTTCTCCCTCTTGAACTCGGTGAGCGCGCGGATGGTCCCTTTGCTCGCTGAGAATTCCGTGGGTCGAACGGCCCTGTCTGGCAGGGCGAAGCAGATCCGCAGCGTGTCGCCATCGAGCTCATAGATGCCCAGGTAAACCACCCCCTTGTACGCGCCGGCCGTTATCTCAATGTCAATCGTTTTGGGGTTCTTCGTCGCGTCGATCTTTTTGACGGCCCATTCGACAAGGGGTTTGCCACCCCGCCACGCGGTCCACTTGCCGTCTGCGTCCCGAATCCAAAGGTCTCCCTTCAGGTCTTCTGGGGATGCCTTATATCCGTTGTTCTCGGCGGAAATGGGCCTCCACGTGCCGGCCAGGGCTTTCAGTTCCTTCGTGAAGGCATCCCCCAGCGGGTCGCCGGAGGCATTGGGCGAGCCGAGGCCAGCCAACAGCAAGAAGGTTACCAAGAGAATCGGGGTGTTTCGCGCCATGAAGCCCTCCACCAGGGTTCTGTCCATGCGGACCTGAGAACGCCTCGCTGCTCCGATACCCGAAGATCGGGTTACCGGATGAAACGAATGGGGCAAACCCTGGCCTGTGCCAGGGCATCCATCTCATGATAGTCGCTCGTCACCAGCGTGTCGCGCCGCTCCTCGGGAGAGAGTTGGCGGAAAGGACGTGAATCCCGAGCCAGCTCGGCGCTCCACTGTCGATTGCGGATCGGTGCTGGAGTAATTGCCATGCTGCCTCGTGGAGAGGGCACGGCTGAGTACTTGAAGTATGCTCACCACTTCGGGTTGCTCCTCTAGTAGTACCGGGACTGGAAAACGCTTCAGTCCGCGGCAGCGGACGACGACTTCGACTGACGGAGAAACCGGATGGCGCTAGAGAAGAAGTTGAACCTCGAGGCTCAGTGGGCGCTCCTCGCCGGGCTGGGAACCTTCCTCCTCTACCTCTTCGGCTATCTCGTGCTGCGCTCCCACCTCGCCGTCTTGGGCGTCGACACTGGCCTCTCGGTCCTCGACCAACGCTATCTGTTCGCCGGCGCGCAGTTTTTCGCCTACTTGCTGCCGATGGTCCCGATCGCGCTTGTCCTTGTCCTCGTCACCCGTCGTGTGTGGCAGGCGATCCGCCCGCCCGGTCTCGACCGGCCCGACCACCTGTTGGTCATCGGCCTTGCCGTCTCGGTGACGCTGATCCAGCTAGTCCTGCGGAAGTGCCTCCCGTTCACGAACCTGCTTTTACAGCACGAGCTTCCTTCGTCCGCCTGGGTCCAGGCGCTGCTGCTCGACACCACGGGCGCCCTGCGGCCACTCTACTTCACCGCCCTCCTCACCCTCACGGGTGGCGTCGCCTGGCTGCTGTTCGCTGCCAACCGGCGCGCCATCCGGCCGTCCTTCCTCCTCAACGGCGCGCTCATCTGCGTGCTGCTCGTCCAGTTCCTACTCTTGCCGGTAAACTTCGGCATGTTGGTCGCGAACCAAGAGGTTCCGCGCGTCACCACGATCGAGGGGAAAGAGGAGCTGAACCCCGATATGCAGGTCTGGCGCGTTTGGGAGGGGGCCGATTCAGTCACCTTTTTGGTCCGCCGCCTCGATCGGGGCCGGGAGATGCGGCGCACGCTGCTGACCCTCGACAAGAAGAATCTAAACCGGACCGAGATCTCGGGATACGATGACCTGATCCCGTTCCTCTACGCAGGGGAGAAACCATGAAGCAGGCTCCGGTGCTCGTCCTCATTTGCGCTCTGGCGACCTTGGCGCCGGCAGCCGGCGGGGCTTCCCAACCGCCGGCCTCTCCGGGGCCGCAGGCCCAACCATCGTCCCGACCGAGCCCTCCCAGCCCGCCGCCTGCCAAGCCGAAGCCTCGGTCTCGACGGGAGCGTTCCTTGCTCGTCTGGTTGGCGCGAGTCACCGGCCTCTCCGCGGCTCCCGGGATGCGCGGCGGCGCGGAGGACGCTAGTGGCGACGTCTGGTTGCAGGAGGCCGCCGGCGGGCCTCTCCACCGGCTGACCCGCGACGGTGGTTACTCGTGGCCGGTCTTCTCGGCCGACGATCTGCAGGTCATTGCGATCAGGGGCGGCGACCTCTGGGCGCTGCCCGTCGACGGCGCTCCGCCGGTCAAGCTCGCTTCCGCCCCCGAGGGACTTGTCAGTCTGGTCGGGAGCGGCCCCGACGGCCTCGTCGTCTTGATCGCGGATAAGATCGGGACCTTTTCGCCGGAAACCGGTGCGTTCTCCCCCTTCGAGCCGACCTCCCAGGAGGAGCGAAACGAAATCGTCAGGCTGCGGTCGCCGGCACGGTCCTATAGCGACCGCCGTCTGAACCTCTCCGAACGCAACGGCGTCGTCGTCGTCGAGAGCGCCGGACGGCGCCGCGAGATCGTGGGCGACGGGGCAGCGGCGATGCAGCCGTCCGCCTCGCATACTCTCGATCGGATCGTCTTCATCACCCCGTCCGCCGCGCCCTCTTGAAGGGCGGGCGTCTCACTGCCCGGGTGGCGCGGCTGTGCAGGGCGCGATCTCGTCGATCTTCTCCTTGTCGAAGCTTCGTCCCACGAACATCTCGGCCTTCGTGAAGAACGACAGTGAAGGGAGGGAACTCGGCACGTCGACCGAGGGGAAAAGGTCTGGGGGACCCTCGAATGAAACAATAATGCGTCCCCATTGGAAGAACAGCTCGCTCTGCTCGAGCTTCCTCTCGATACGGACCTGGACGTTCATGGCGACCGGCTCTCCCGTGAGCTCCGCGTAGCTCGGCAGCCGCTCGCCTGTGCTGCTCTTCCGGCTCACCTGCTCGGCCCTGCTCCCTGGAATCTTGTCGTAGAACGCCGATTTCGCCGAACGCCACAGTGCATGGGCCTGGGAACCGAGCTGGATCCGCAGGCTGTCGACGATCGTTTCGGCCCCCTCCTTCCGGTGACCCTTCAACTCGAAACAGAGCGGCGTGATGGTGAGCGGACCTTTCGGCGCCGTCTCGCGCGCCCGAGCGGCCAGGTCCGCACCCGCCGCCTGCGGATGGCTCGCACACTGATAGCCGGCCCAATAGAAGGGCTCCTTGTAGCCCGTCTTCGTCATGAGGTCGAGCTGAGCGAGGCGCAATGCTTCGGCCGGTCCGGTCGTAGCGCCGAGGTGCGCGTAGAAATACTCCATGAACTTCTGGCTGGACTCGTCGTAGACTGGCCAAAGTGTCGTGACCAATGCGTCCGCCCCGGCGAGCGCGAAGGCGGACCGCAATCCCAGAATGCCCTGACCGTCCGTCTCCTTTCCCGACCCAGAGGAGCAGCTCGACAGCACCACGAGCTTCGTCCCCGCCAAGCGGAGGCTTTGGATCTCGAGACCGGTCAGCAGGCCGTCCTCCTCCCCGGCCTGCGTCCGGCTCGCTCCGGAGAGCGCAATGACGGAGCGGAGGAACGGGTTCACGACCTCAGCTGGCTGCGGGAACTCGAACAGGCCCCAAGCCGAAGTCGGCGTCTCGGTGTCCATCAGGCTGTGGGTGGCGAAATGCAGGATCTCCGGTGATGCGATGGAACGGAGAGTCTCTTCTCGGGCCGCCTTCCCCGTCAGAACGCGGGCTGCCGGGAGCCGCAAAGCGTTCCTGACGGTCTCCGCCTCCGTCTTGAGTTTAGTTTCGCTGGCGAAGTCGAAAGGGTTGAGCCGTGGCACCGGAGCGGCGGTCGCGGGGCCACCGAGAGACAGCATGAAGTCCGGAGCCGCGACGACAAGCGGACGAGACGTCGCCGTCTCTTGGGGAGCCACTCCTCTCAGGTCACGCCAGGAGCCGAGGTAACTGATCGTGTAGCGGGTCAGAAGGTAGCGGCCGGCGCCGTCCAGGAATGCGGCGAACGGCGCGGTCGCCAACCGGCCGTACGGGACGATGAGGAGTCGGGTCACGGCCGGCGAGGAGCCGCGCTGCCCGAGCGCGCTCTCGAGCGGCGCGATCAACCCTTCATGGAGCCGCCGCAAGGCCTTCATGGCCCCCTCCGTGCCCTTGCCCGTAGCCTTGATGTCCGTATCGATCTGCTCCGCGGGCGCGAGCCGCACGTACACCAGGTGCTGCCCGTTCCGGACGATGAAGGCGCCATACTCTGGTGGCAGGAGCGTGAGGCTCTGCCGGTCGGTCCTCCGCCAGCGCACGAAGTCGACGACAGCCGTATCGGTGGGCAGCGCATCGCGAAAGGCGTCGAGTGAGAAATAGCTAGGCATCGCGGAGACGCCTGATGAAATCGCCTCTGACAGCATCCGCTCCCGGTTCTCGATCGTGGCGAGCTCCTCAGGAAGCACGGTCCGCTCGTGGGCGACACTCGCAATGAACAGCCGGGTGTGGCGCTCCCTTGTCTTGGCGAGCTCCTTGAGCAGCGGCAGCTTTCGATCATCCTCCAGGCCCTGCCCTCCCGTCGCGAGCCGCCTGTTCGTGCTCTCCTCCGTCCCCAGGAATCGGCCCTTGACGTTGCAGAGCAGCCGATAAGCTTCGTTGACGTGTTCCTGGGTCGGTTCCCCGTCGAGCAGAATGGATAGGTGGAGGAACACCCGCTGACCGAGCCAATCCAGTAGCTGGTAGCGATCCGAAACGGCCCCGTGCTCGAGCACGAGGGCATCGGGAGTCGGATCCTTGAGGAGCGGCGCGGCGGCGGCCGGACCGTCCGTAGACCAACGGTCGAGCGCCAGGATCTCGCTCATGGCGATATCGCTGGTCAGGCGGAAGCCCGATCTCCTCTGTTCGTAGTCATTGCTGGGGTCCGCCGCCCGCGGTCGCGACTCAGGATAGGGCATCGGAAGCTCCAGCTTCATCAGCTTTCCCTCCGTTCCAGCCAGCACCTTCTGAGCGATCGCGGTCGCCTGATGGAACTTTCCCCACCTCGCGTAGAAGGCTGCCTGCTCCTTCAGCGCGTTCCAATAGGGGTCGCTCAAGAACATATTTTCGCGCTGCCGCAGGGCATCGGCCCAGAGACTCTCTGCCTCCCCCCAATTCCCCTGTTTTTCCAGCCCACGAGAACGGAAGTAGATCGCATAGAGTCCGTTGACGTAGCGCAGCCAGCCCGGCTCGGCGCCGATGGCGACCGCTTCCTTAAGCTTTGTGCCCGCGCGCTCAAGCTCCTCTTTCGCCAAGTCCAACTGGTCCAGTCTCGTCATCAGGTCCGCTTTCGCCAGGTCCAACTGGCCCAGCCTTGTCAGCAGGTCCGAGAGGTGGAGTCTGGCCCGATTCTCCGCGTCCTCGACGGCGGTGGAGGGAAGCTCCGCGCCTGCCGGCTTTGGCAGCCTTTCGAGCCAGCGCCGCCTTGCCTGCACTGCTTGTACGAGCAGGTCGTACCCCTTCTTCGTGTCGCGCGCCTCGAGATAGAACTCGCCGATGTGATCGAGCAGCAGAGCGGCGTCGCCCGACGTCGCTCCCTGCACCTTGCTGACTCCCTCGAGCATCGCGAGATACTGGCTTTCCGCCACCTCGAACCCACCCATCCGCCGGTAAGTGTCGGTCTGCTGGAGCAGCTCCCACCACCGGGCCGTTCCATAGATACCCGGGTCGTCGCGGTTCGGCAGGAACGGACGCGTGAGGGAAGGCCCCTCGAAGCTCAAGGCCGCCGCGACGCGCGACGGACTGTAATCCTCGCCAAGATGTTGCGAGCGCAACCGGTGCTCGAGAAGGAATTCTTCCCGGAACTCGAACGGTCCCGGTCCCTGACTCAACAGGCGTGAAGCTCCCAGGAACTGCACGGACGCCACACACATCAAAAAAATTGCGCCACCACGCATGGAGCTCTCCTTCACATCTCGAGATCTGAGCGAACCGACCGGCTGCCTCTACCACAGTCATAACACAAAGCTTCCGCGTGTTTCGATCTTCGCCGGACGGGCCAGCCACGAGGCAGCGCGACGGTGCGAGTGCCCGTGCGGCCGAACCGCCGGCTGACACCGGAGGAGGCGCAATCGACGCCGCCGGATGTGAACGTTTGGACAGGGGGTGCATTTGACAGGACCTCATCGCTTGCGGGCCCGGTCGCCACCTCGAGGGCAGGCGATGCCAGCGACGCCCCTGCGGCAGATCGAAGGCAAATCGAGATCCTAGAGAAGATTCGAGAAGGGGGATGGGGGCGATCTGCAAGGTCCGCCTCTACCTGCTCAAGGAGGTGCTTATCATCAATAGGGCGCCCCAGCCTGCGCCGTAGGCTTTGGGCTTGTCTGCGGCTATCTTTTTGCTGGAATCCTCCCTCCTCTCTCGCGGGCGGCGAAATCGCTCCGCGTGCTGAGTCGGCGGCCCGGACGCAACGGCGCTGCCGGCCTGAACAGAGGAGGTAAGCTGTTGGAAGGAGAGGGCTTGAATTGGAGCCGACGGTCGGATTTGAACCGACGACCTGCTGATTACGAATCAGCTGCTCTACCCCTGAGCTACGTCGGCTGAACGGAGACCCAGGCGGTCTACGCAAAGCGGAGGCGTATTGTAGGGTATCGGGCCGGTCAAGGCAACACGATTACGAACAGCGGCTCTACGGCTGGCGGCTTGGCAGGGCGGCGAGGGCTTCTCGGGTGCGCTCGAAGAGGCGATTGGCTGTGGCCTTGTCCTCATCGGTGCCATCCCGGCGCAGGTAGAAGAACTGGGTCTTGAGCTCCGCCAGGAGGGGCGCGTTGGTGGACTGTGAGCGGAGGATGTCGTCCAGACGGTCCCAGCGTCTCGGGCTCCCATTGGTGTAAACGTAGGCCGTGACGAGGCTCTCGATCCGCTTCGTGTCCCCAGACTCGATGATCTTCCGTGCCGCTGCATCCGCCTCGGGAAGGGGGGAGAGGGCGAGGACGTTGGCGGTTTGCCAGTCCGTGAGCTTGGAGTCGCTCCACATGCGCTTCTCGGCCCAGGCGACCACCGCCGGGTCGCCCAGGATGGCCAGGGCGTCCTGATAGCGGGTGAAGTCTCCCGGAGTGTCCGTAAGACGGCTCTGCAGGATGCCGATGGCAACTCTCGTGTCGCTTCCCTGGGCGACGATCCAACGGGCCAGAATGCTCGCTTGATCGCCGTCCGCCGTCTTTCGCAGGAGCTCGGTCATGATGGGAGCGTCCGAGGGGCCGGCGGCTTTCGCGAGCGCTCGGAGGAGCGTCTGCCGACTCCAGGAGTCCGAGGGGAGGCGATCCCAGCTTTGCGACAGCGGACCGAGGATCTCGTGGTCCGGCACTGTCGAGAAATACTGGCCGAGCGGCCCCAGCCAGTCCGCGCGAGTCTCCTTCAAGAGCTGCCCGCGCAAGAGAGTCTTGGCCGCGGGCGGCGCGGTCATGACGAGCCCCCACAGGACGTCCCGGCGCGCCGAGTCGGACTCGGCGTGCTCGTAAAGGTCCATCAGGTCGGCGGGCGACTTGGCGATGGACGGAGTCTTAAAATGCCGGTCGATATCCCCGACCAGCGCCTTGGGTATCATCTTCGGGCTCGCCCCAGCCGCCGCTTGGGCCCGCAACTCGCGCAGGGCCGTCTTCTCCTGGTCGTAGTCGTGCAGCGCGGCCACTCGCAGGTAGTGCCTCACCGCTTTCAGCCACGGCGAATCCGGAACGTCCACCTCCTCGTTCACGCGGCTGAAGACCGGGCCGGTGACGGACCACCGCTCGTTGAGCTCGCTCCACGCGAGGAAGAGGACGTAATGCTGATTGAGACGATAGTCGAAGGCCAGGCAGCCGCCAGCGTAGGCTCCAGGCCGGGCCCGGCTGAAGTCGTCCTCCGAGCCACGGCCGCCAAACTCGAGAGTGCCGTCGAGCGTCAGGGTGGAAGGCCGAAAGTCGCCCTTCAGCACCTCCTCAACCTCAAACCGGATCGCGTAGCCCCACGGGTGGCGCTTGTCATCGGCGGAGGGCTCCGCGGCAACCGACTTCGCCAGCACGATCACCTCGGCCTCGCGGACCACCTCATAGTTGGTCGGCGGGGGAGCGCCTATCGCGGTAGAGCAGCCCCACGCGGGCGAGCCGGCGGCCAGAGCCCCAAGGATGGCGGTGGAGAGGAGAAGGAGCCGGTGCGGCGGGGAGTCGCCCTGGAGGATCATCGAGAAACTATACTGCATGGCCCAACCGCCGCCGCTGTTCCCCATCGTGCCGGCGGCCCCGAGAGCCAGGCGACTTGACTCGAGGGTCCGGTCCGCGGACCCGAGTTGGCGCTCAACGGACCCGCGGATGAAGTGAATGGATACGGGAAGTGAGCCCACGGCCCCGCGGGGCAAGCCGGCAGCCCCGCGTATTGGATCGGCGGACCCATGGGTCAACTCAACGGACCCGCGAGTGAGGTCAGCGGCCCCGCGGGGCCACTCAACGGACCCATGGGTCGAGTCAACGGACCCGAGAGTCAAGTCAATGGCCCCGCGGGTCAACTCGGCGGCCCCGTGGGTCAGGTCAGCGGACCCATGGGGCAAGTGAGCGGACCCGCGGGTCAAGTCAGCGGACCCGTGGGTGGTAGTGGGGTTTCAGGCGATTGCTGGGGTCGCCGTTGCCTGAGCCGCCGTCAGAAGATCCGCCAGACTCCAGGGCTTGCGGGCGATCCCCGCCGCCATCGCGGGCGTCATCCGGATCGTCTTGTGCATCCTGACGAAGTTGTAGTAGGCGAAGTACAACGCCAGTGCCGCCCGCAGGTTGCTCTTCTTCCGGCTGAAGCCGTTCGACAGCCGGGTGAACCGGCGCAGGTGGCCGCGGAGCGTCCAGTTGCTCCGCTCGACGTGAGAGGTACAGATCCGGTCCTCATCCGGCGTGCCTGAGACGGTGATCTTCTCCTGACCTTTCAGACGGGGCGGAGCGTAACGCCGGCCCTCGTCTCCTCCCACGTTGGCGAATTCCTTGATGACCTGCGCATAGTCCACCCGGGCGCCAAGGTTGTACTCGACGGCGTTCGGGTACCCGTTGAATCCGTCCGTGCTGAGTTGGAAGTCTCCCGCCGTCGCCCGGCTGAGCTTCTCCATGAAATCGTGCGCGTCCCACCCGTTGCGCCGTCCCAGGTGCCAAGCGAGGATGAGCTTAGAGGTCCGCTCGATTCCGAAAAAGCAGTAGGCGTCCCCGGCGTCCGGGTTGGCGATCTTGCGGCGGGCGCAGGTGCCCTGCTTGGCCGAAATGAACGTCCACAGCTCGTCAGCCTGCACGTCCTGGACGGGGACGGCCTGAATGGTCTCCTCCATCATCCGCTCGCACCCTTCGCCGACCTGGACAAGCAGGCGCAGGATGGTCTTCTTCTCCGTCCCCGTGATGCGCTCGATTGCGCGGACGCTTGAGCCCTCGCACAGCAGGTGAAGGCATAGCAGCGCCCGGTCTACGGGTAGGCGCATGTCGCCAAGGGGGCGGACGCGGGTCTCAGAGGAGATCTTGCGGCACGTCAGGCACCGGAACCGCTGGCGTCCGTCGGGCTTCCGGCCGAACTTCTTGGTCTCTGACTGGCAGTGCGGGCAAGCTGTGCTCATGGGGTTCGTCTCCCGGGAATTCCCGGGGAGCGAATCGGGTATAATCAGCTTGGCGAGCGATCATCCCGGACTTCGGTCCCTGGGTGGTTGTTACCAGAGCCGGGCGACCGTTGACGCGGTTGCTCGGCTCGCTTCTCCTACCATCTACTACATACAGCCCCACCACGGCGCCCGTCTCCCGGTCCGTTCCCCAACGCACCCCGGAAGGCGGGCCTTGCTGTTCTTGCCCCCCGCGCCGGTGGGTCCGGCGGCGAGCGCGGGAGGCTACTGCTTTTTTCATGGTGTTCTCCTTGGCCACGAAAGAAGCCTATACCGCCGCGCAGCTCACGTCAAGTACTTTTGCTGACAAACTTCTCCGATATGTACGCCAACCACTTCCAAAGATGTACTCGCCAACTACTTGACAGGGCCGGGTTGCTGTTCTACTATTCAACTCGAAAGGAGCGTAGCCATGACAGATGCAGTCCCGAGTACCGCAAACAACCCTCTCTTCCGCTATCCGGCGATCAGCTTGGGCGAAGCTGTCGAGAAGATCCGCAAGCTGTATCAAAAGATCCACCGGCGTAGGATGTCCCGCGAGGAGATCGCCCAGAATTTGGGATACACCACTCTCAATGGAGCTTCTACCACGGTGATCTCAAACCTCACGCGGTACGGCCTTTTAGTGGGCCGACAGGATGGGGTTGGCCTCAGCAACGACGGGATCACCATAGCCATTGAGGAGGACACCAATTCACCGGATCGGCAGGCCGCGATAAGAAGAGCGGCGTTCACGCCCGAGATCTTCAAGCAATTGTCAGAATACTTTGGAACCGATCCACTGCCGGTGGAAAGCTCCGTCCGCATCAGACTTGAAAAGCTCGGATTTCCCCGTAAGCAGGCAGAGATTGCAAGCCGGGCTTTCTGCGAAACGATGGCGCTTGTTATGGCGGAGGGAGGAGCGTACAATCAATCCCAGGTCTCCCCAGAAGGAGGCGACCAGGGAGGTACAATGCTGCAAACTCCTGTTCCGCAGGAAGCATCAACCCGGTCTGCACCTATCGCGGGCCGGCCAGCCGCAAGGACGACGACTGAAGCCACCAGCCCCCTTGAGGAAGGCGGCCTCTGGCTTCAGGTCCCCTTTCGAGGCGCCGATCTCTCGGTTCGCATTGAGGTGAAGGGAATGCGTCTGGCAAAGGAGCATGTCGAACGGGTGGTAAAATATCTTGAGTTAGCGAAAGATGATCTAGAGACCGTCCCGCTAAGCCCGTATCTCGCCTGGCCGCCTTTCGACGCTGCTCATACGGCGGAATCGGAGCCAGAGGAAGAGGCATGAGAAAAAAGCCGGTTCCAAATGGAACCGGCCCCCGTGCTGTTTTAAGTCGCTTCCCGCTGGTGTCGCTCTATCAGCGGTCCCGCCCGGATGTCCCCGTCCTCCCCGCCGCTACGCGCCCAAACCCCCGCCAGCTCGGCGGCGAGCGCCTTGCACTGCCGGGCGTACCGGAACGTCGCCACGAGCCGCTTGCCGGGCAAATAGACCAAGCTGTAGCGGTGCGTCGAGCCGTGCGGGATCGTCCCGTCCTGCGCGCCGTGGTAGAGCCCGAAGGGCCGGGCGATCCATCCCCGGACCTCCGGCTCCGCCCCGTCCTCAAGAGTGACGCGGAACCGCCCCAGGCGCCACGCCAGCGGCAACGGAAGGCCGGCCTTTGCGCGGAGCTTCAGGTAGGCGTCAGCAGCCCGGGCGAGCCAAGCTCCACACGAGGGGAAGCCTTCCGACTCCGCCGCCCGCTTCCAGGTGACGGACTGCGGCATGGTGGCGCGCACGCTGAAGGTGGCGACCTTCACCCGGGCTCCTCCTCTCTCCGGCGGATGAGCTTCTCCCCGGCCCAAGTGCAGAAGTGACAAAGGGCGGAATAGCGATTGCGTTCCCTTTCCGATTCAGGGCAAGAGACGTGAGGGTTAGGATTCACGGGCTTTGCGCCAGCGGTGGCGATCTCCCGGGCACCCTTACGGAAGACTGCCGCGAAGTGGCGCAGCTCCCGATGGTGGGCGATGGTGTATTCCGCCGCGAAGAGTAGGAACTCGGGGACGGCCATGCCGCTCCGGATCTGCGTAGCTGCCATGCGGAGCTTGTACTGCTGGAAGGTGTCATGCACGGTGACGCGGTACCGCTCGGGATCGTAGGTCCCAAAGGGGGCAAGGCGCTTGCGGTCAGCGGCGGGATTCCAGCTCATGAAACCTCCTCCTCTCCGCGCCACGTTCCGAGGGTCCTTTCCAGAGCTTCCGCGATCTTGGCGACCTCACGGGAGAGGCGCACGGCAGTGCGGCATAGTGCCGCCTCATAGGGCTCGTGGTCGGGGGGATTCTCGCCCGCCGTGGCCAGGAAGCCTTCCAGGTGGCGAAGATCGGCCACAGCGGCCCGGAGGTTGCTCCGGATGAAGCCCTCCGGCTGGTCCGGGAAGTGGCTGTAGTCGAGCACCAACGTGTAGAGCAGGTGCCCAACCCCGCGCAGCGCAACGTTGTCGTGGGGCTCGGTGAAGTGGAGCAGGAACGTCTCCCGGAAGGCTACGAAGTCCTCCCAGTGCTCCGGTTCGATCTCCGGCGGGATGGCAGGGAACGGGGGCGGCTCATCCTCCGGGGGTGGGCCGGGTGGAACCGGCGGAGAGGATGCGAGGACAGCGGGAGGGACGGGGACGGGTGGCGGGGTACAATCGGACAGCTCGTGCATGGGGCTAGACCTCCTGCGCGGGTCAGTCCGGCAGTAGCGTGACAGCGCCCTGCCGGGCCGCTTACCAGGGAATGAGGGAAACGCTTCCCTCTTCGCGGGTAAGCTACAGGAGAATCAAGGGCTTAGAAAGGTCAAGCCCCCAGCAATCGCCTAAAACCCCACTACCCCGTGGGTCAGGTCAGCCGCCCCGTGGGTCAGGTCAGCCGCCCCGCGGGTCAAGTCAGTGGACCCGCGGGGCCGCTCGTCTCTCGGGCGGGGCGGCCGGCTCAGACCGGGGTGTAGACGGGCTCCAGACCCTCGTTGGAGCCGACGATCAGGAGCTCGCGAGGCGACGGGCCTGCGGCACTCTCGTGCGGTTCCCAGAGCTTGCGGTAGGTGACCATCCAGCGGCCGAACAGATGGAGCACCTGGAGCTCGAAGTCGTCGGGGGAAAGGTGCGCCGGGAGCTGGGCGAAGCGGTTCGCCAGGAAGTCTTCGTAGATCGCGCGCCGGTCCTCTTCGCTGAAACGGTGCGAGTCGATCTTGGGGCGAAGCTCGGCGAGCGGCTGGCGGGCTCGCTCCCAATCCAGCCGCAACGACTCGGGGGTGGCGGCGGCAACGGCCTCCAGGCGCCGAATGGCATTATTGAGGTCGTCGTGGACCACGACCTCCAACGCCGCCAGGAGCTCCGCTTCCAGGTCGTAAGGTCTGTCGAGCCGGAGCATGGTGTCCGGCGTGTCGCGCAGCCGTTGCCGCAGCTCCACGATCTCTTTCTGCATCTCCGTCAAGTTTCCGATGAACCGCTCGATAATAGGTTGGACGTCTTCTGGTTTGAGGCTGCTTTCTTCCATGTTCTCCTCCCGCGTGCCAACGGTTCCGTTTCGTCGCAACTTTCGCTCTTCCGATGTGTATCACGGGGAAAGCAGAATCGTCAACAGGTGCAGGAAGAGTAGGGAGAGCTAGTGGTGCTTGCATTGCGTTTCCGTTTCGGGTAGAGTTGCGGAACTATGTCACCCGAAGTGCAACACATGCTCAGCGTCCTGCGGTCAGTGATCCGGGGCCTGGGGTACAACTACCAGGATGTCGCGAAGAAGCTGGGCCTGAGTAGCGGCTATATGAGCCGGCTGTTTTCGGGCAAGATCGACCTCAAGTTCCAGCACATCGTCGACATCTCCCGCGTCCTCGGCTTCGAGCCGGAGGAGATTTTTCATCTCGCCTATCCACGAGCCAAGGATGCGGCGAGCCCTTCGGCCTTGCGGTACCAGATGCTCACCCAGCCGGACTCCTCGCTGGCGGGGTCCTCGCGGGTGCTCGCGTCCATCAACTCCGCCGCCGAGGACGAGGAGATGGAGCGCCGTGTCTCCAGCGCTCTCCGCAAGCTCCTCACACCCCCGCCTCCTCCCTCCACGCCCAGCAAGGAGGAGCTGGAGAAGATCATGGAGCGCATGCTGCTGAAGTTCATCGGCGGCATCAAGTCGTCTCAAGGGTAAACGCCCCGGGTGTCCCCGCATCGGGAGACGAGGGAGAAAAGGCGGAGAACCCCCCTACCAAAGCCGCCCGTCGAACAGCGAGTTGGGATCATTGTCGAGGCGCCGGAAGAATGCCGTCACGTCCTGCATGAGCTTCACCGTCGCCTGACCCAGCTTGAAGGCCGAGTGGAGCATCGAGAGCGCCACGAGCCCCTCGCGATGGATGCGGAGCCGCTGGAAAACGTCGGATGCGGCCAAGGTGACCTCTTCGGCCTCGGCCGATTTTCCTTGAGCGAGCAGCGCCA
The DNA here is from genome assembly GCA_035996875.1 of Thermoanaerobaculia bacterium. Lineage (GTDB taxonomy): Bacteria > Acidobacteriota > Thermoanaerobaculia > Multivoradales > UBA5704 > DATARR01. Next base: position 109,746 of record DASYJD010000061.1, on the reverse strand, counting down.
CCGCGAGATCGAGCGAGGCGACGGCCGACACGTAGGAGCGCCCAACCGATTCCAATTCCTGCGCGACGTCGCGGAGAGTCATCTCCGCGCGGCTGTAGTTTCCCATCCCGAGATCCATACGGCCTTCGAGCCCCCGGAATCGGGCCCGATTGATGCGCCCGCCGCTGTTCCTCAGGATTCTGTTGTTTTCGAAGCGGAACCTGCGAGCGTCCTGGTAGCGTCCAGCATCGACGAGGAAAAGGAGCTGGTTGTGCACAGCGGCGTAGACGAGGCTCGGGTCGCGCTTCTCTTCCACGAGCGAGAGCCCTTCTTGGAGGAGACCGATTCCTTTCTCTAGCTCGCCTGCATATCCGGTGTAGAGGCCCCTCAGGATGAGGATGCGGCCGGTCAGTTGCGGATCGCCCTTCTGCTGATGGAACGCTTGGACTCCAAGGAGCAGGTTGCTAGCGATTCCGAACTGGCGGCGGTCGGCGGCCAGAGAGGCTTCCAGCTCCTGGAGACGAGCCTTGAGGGCCTCTTCGCCGCTTCCCATCTCCAGGAACTCCCGGGCCTTGCCCAAGGTGACCGCCGCCAGATCGAGCTGGTCCATGACGCGGTAGGCGTTGCCGAGCTCGCCCAAGGCGCGGCCCTGAAGATCGAGAGCCGCCTGGACACCGTGGGTTCGGGTGTCGAGCCTCTTGGACTGATGCACCGCCAGCTCCGCGAGCTGCACCATCAAGGTGGGGTTCTCGTGGCGCATGGCCCAGCTCCGGCCTAGGAGGACGTCGACGCGGTCGCCGGTCTTGAGGCGGCGGGGGAGCTTTCCCAGGGCCTCGAGGTCGCCGTAGGTGAGGATTTCGGCGGCCTTGCGGGATCGCGCCTCCTGCCGTTTGAGGTTGCGCTTGTGCTTGAGGGTGGTCTTGAGGGCCCGCTCGATGGCGGCGTCATAGCCGGCATCGTCTTCCGGCGTCATCTCCACAGGCGGCGAGGAGAGCTCGAAGCCAATGTAGAGCGGGGCGGGCAGGCTCGCCAGGCAGTGAGCGCAGCCCTCCAGCACCACATGGCGGGCGATGGCACGGGCACGCTCCGGCAGAAGCTCCCCACGGTAGAGCGCACACAACTCCTCGCTACTGGGATGGTCGGTCACGTTTTCTCCTTTAGGGCCGCGACATCCTCTCATATTCGGCACGTGAAGAGAAGCTCCGCAACACCTCTGCCGACAAGATTCCTACCTCATGCTTCAAGGGTCGGGGGTATTGCCGGTGCGCCCGGCCCCCCTGGAGATCCCAGGATGACGCGCTAGCCGTGATCCACGCCAGTAAAACTTTGAGTACTAATGATGGGAGAGGGAGAGGTAAAGCTCGGCCCACCATTGGGATCAACGCCGAGTCCCGATTTCTCGTGAGCTCCCCGTGGAATAGCTGGGATGGTCGGCCGCGTCCCGGCTGTGCCAGGCAATACGTTGGCGAGCCATTGCCAGACCTGGTGGAGGAGAGTGGGGACTTGACTCCAGTTCGATAGGCCTGCGGCGTGGGCCGGGGTGGCGGCGAGGAGGGCCAGGGCGAGAACGGCGACGGCGACTCCTTTCCTCTGAAACTCTCGAGACATCTCAATCTCCAAGTCGGCGCGGGGCGAGTGCGCCGGCATTGGCGCCGTAGCCCGCGGACGTACCTTCGTTTGTCTGGACAGCGGATGAGTCTGTCCTGAGGAGGGCGGATTTCTGGCTCCGGACAGGCGAAATCCTCACGGAGTCGTGTTCCACCACGCTCGAACGGCCAGGGAATTCCTTGAAGAAGCACCAAGATGTCCTGGATCAGGAACATAATCTATAGAATGCGTAAAAGTCAAACGAGAAACCAGGAAAAGAAAATTAATCGAAAAAAGGGCTAGACAAACTCGATTCACTTGGCCTACACTTCCGATTCGGCAAGCAAAAGTACGAAATGGGATTCATGGTAATCGACTGGGTTGAAACGGAAGATTTTGTGGTAGAAGCTTGGGACGGAAGGTGAAAGGCAAGTTGGCCTTCCGGGAAGTTCAAGAAAATGGATTAACGCTTTCCGGCGTCAATGATGGCGACGGAATCTTTGAAAGGAGACGATGTATGGAAGTCACGACGCAGAAGGTGTTGGATGCTTCGAGTGCGGCTGCGTTCTCGGAGGAGGTAACAGGTGCCCTGCCGTTGCCCGATCCGGAGCTCAAGCCGGAGCGGGTGCAGAAGGAGCTCCTGGCGGCGATTGCGGCGGCCAAGGCCCGGCAGGTACGGGGGTGGGGCTGGAGAGCGCTACCGGAGATCGGAGGCATGGTGCGGGTGAAGAGCTTCGGCTCGCCACGGGTGGCCGCCATGTACGGGATGTTCGCAACGGAGCACGCGTTCTTCAGGGATCAGCGGGTGTCGGTGACCACCGATGGCCTGGGGCGGATCGCCATCCTGCTCCAAATCCCGGATCCCGGGCTCTCGGAAATGGGGCTTCAGTACGTCAAAGACCTCGGCTAATGGGGCCGGGAAAACCAAAACGCTTCATAACCAAACGAAACAGAAACGAAAGGAGAACGAAAATGGGTAGCATCAACACGCATACGATTGTTTTACGCGACTGGGAGGGTTGCCTCGGCGCCACCCAGGACAACGCCGCGCTTCTTGCCGCTGTCGAGCCGCAGCGGCTCGCGCTCGCGGACTTCTTGATGCAGGGTAATGCGCTCAAGTTGCGCCAGGACTCGCTGATTGGCAACAAGCAGCGGATCACACAAGAGCTGAAGGTGGTCATCAAGGGGGGCAAGGAGGCCGCGCGGCGCTTGCGGCTGGCCGTCAAGGCCACCCTCGGGACGGACAATGAGCAGCTCGTGCAGTTCAACGTCGCGCCTCGCCGCCCTCGCGGCAAGAAGGTGGCTGCCGTGAAGCCGCAGCCCCCGGTCGATCCGCCTGCGTCTGGCACGCCGGCCCCTGAGACCAAGACCACCACGTAGTCACACCGCTCTTCCCTGAACCTTCCCTCACACTCCAGGGCGCCGGGCCACCCCCGGCGCCCTTTTTTTGGCTAGACTCCATTTCCAGGGGAGGTATCAAGCTGACACATCAAGGCTTTTCCGATTCGCTCTGGTCCTGGTCTCTGGCAGATTTCCGTGAGCGCACCGCGGCCGGCAGCCCGACGCCCGGCGGTGGTGCGGTGGCTGCCGTCTGCGCCTCCCTTGGCGTCGGGCTCGTCGTCATGGGGCTGGAGGTGACGCTCCGGGGGGCTCCACCTGAGACGGTGGACCTACTGGCCTCGTTGCTGCGAACGGGCCGCGAGCTTCTCGAGCGCCAAAGCGCTTACGCGGACCGCGACGTGGTGGTTTTTGGCGAGTACATGCGCGCTCGTTCTCTGCCGAAGGGGAGCGACGCCGAGAAAGCCTCGCGGCGCGAGCGTTTGCAGCGCGCGCTGGTCGTGGCCACGGAGGTGCCGCTGGCGGCTGGGCGCGACATCGCGGCGGCCCTCGAGCTGAGCCGTCGGGTGGTAGAGATCTGCAAGCCGCCGGTCTTCGGCGACGTCGCGGCCGGAGCCGACCTCCTGGCAGGAAGCCTCACGGCCGTCCTGCGCAGCGTCGACGCCAACCTACGCGGGCTCGCCGAGGGGCCCCTGAAGAAGGGGCTCGACGAGGAATGGACAGCGCTCGTCGACTCTGCCGCGCAAATCGTGGCGGCGACGCAGGCCGCCATCGAAGGCCGCCGGCAAAGGCTGTAACGGCTTTATCCGCGGGTCAGCCCGGTCATGCGGGCAAGGTGATGATCGTCGTGCTCGGCGGTGAAGAAGGCCATGTCGATCACGCGCATGGGCTTCTGCAAGCGAGGGTGGAGCGCGGTGAGGGAGATGAGCGCCGGGTCCCAGGCGTCGAGCCGGGCGACGAAGCGCTCGCGCTCGCGGCGGAAATCCAGGAGAAGATCGCCGATCGGCCGCCCGTTGTGGCCGGCTTCGTGAGTCTTGCGATTGGTCATATCGGCGGCGCGAAGCACCGGAGCGCCCGCCAGAAAATCGTCCAGGCGGCTGGCGTGAAGCTCATCGAGGTCGAGGAGATGGCCGATGTGCTCCTGAATCGACCACGCCTCGCCCTCCCGCCGGGTGAGCACCGTGGCGGAGAGCGAGCGGACCTTGTCCTCGATGCGGGCCGGAGTCCCTCGCAGGCGCTCGACCACGACGGGGAAGAGCTCCTCCGGGAGATTGAAGGTGAAGTGGCGGTCGGTCCAGAGGAGGGGCATGGGGGGATTGTAGGTGGGTTTGCCGGCCAACGTGGAAGTTCAAATTCACGTTACCGATCGCAGGCAATGTAGAGACGCCCTCACGGGTACCCCGTGGGGCGTCTCCGGATCGGCGAAGCGGCCGCAATCGCGAAGGCGTTGCTCGGCAGAAGCAGAAAGGGCGCGAGGCACCAAAGACAAACAAGGACAGAAAGGATTTCACCGGGACCCTGATCTCTTGGCCTCGATGTCGTTGATGTTTTGGCGCCGGGGACATGCTGCGATGTTCGGGACCGATGTCGCCGCCGCGGAGACGCCCCACGGGTACCCGTGAGGGCGTCTCTACATTAGGTCGGGTAATGGCGTGATTTGCCGCTATGCCGTCGCCAGCTTTCTTTCCGGCTGGACCTCTTCGAGCTCCACCGACACCAGCTTCGACACACCTTTCTCTTCCATGGTGACGCCGTAGAGGCGGGAGGCGACTTCCATGGTGAGCTTGTTGTGGGTGATGACGATGAACTGGGTGTCGGTCGCCATCTCGGCCAGCAGGTCGACGAAGCGGGTGGTGTTGACGTCGTCGAGCGGCGCGTCCACCTCGTCGAGGATGCAGAGGGGCGAGGGCTTGGTGCGGAAGAGGGCGAAGAGCAGGGCGATCGCCGTCAACGCCTTCTCGCCGCCGGACATCAGCATCAGGTTCTGCAGGCGCTTTCCCGGCGGGCGGGCGAGGATCTCGATGCCGCTCTCCAGGACGTCCTCCTCGTCGAGCAGGCGCATCTCGGCTTCGCCGCCACGGAAGAGGCGCGAGAAGATCTCGCCGAAATTCTTGTTCACCTCCTGGAAGGTGGCGTTGAAGCGCTCGCCGGAGGCCTCGTTGATCTCCTTGATGGTGCGCTTGAGGCTCTCGACCGAGGAGGCGACGTCGGCGCGCTGGGTGGTGAGGAACTCGTAGCGCTGCTCCTGCTCGTCGTGCTCCTGGACGGCGAGGATGTTCACCGGTCCCAGGCGCTCCAGAGCGGCCTTGGTGCGGGCGAGCTCGCCCTCCAGGTCGGCGAGGTCGGCCCGCGGCTCGCCGGGAACTTCCGGCAGCTCCGTCTGGAAATCGTCGCGGAAGGTGAGGGCGAGGTGCTCGGCGTCCTGCTTCAGGCTCGCCTGCTGGACTCGCAGTTCTTCGATCTCGCCGCGAGCGCCGTCGCGGTGCTCGCGGTGGCCGGCAATGCTCTCCTCCAGCAGCCGGATCTCCTGGCGGTGCATGTCGAGGCGGTCCTGCTCTTCGAGCACGCCCTCCTCGGCCGCGGCCCGATGCTCCAGGGCGTTTTGCAGCTCGGTCTGGGCGCGCTCCAGCGCCTGCTCCAGATCTCCTCGGCGGCCGGTGAGCTTGTCGGCTTCCTGGCGCCAAGCCACGATCTGGCTCATGCCGCGCTCGACCTCGGCACGCAGGCGGCTCATCTCCCGGTCGTGCGATTCGAGGCGCTCGTCGAGCAGCTCCAGGCGCCCGCGGCGGCCGGCACTGGCGGTGCGCAGCCCCTCGCGGTGCGCCTTGGCAGCTTCGAGCTCAGCCTGAGCGCGCTCGAAATCCTCGGCGAGGCCGCGACTCGTCTCCTCGGCGGCGGCGAGCTCCTCCTGGAGCTGCTGGCGCTTCTCGATGAGACGCTCGATATCGCGGGCGATCGCCTGCTGCTCGGTGGAGAGCGTCTCGCCTTCCGTCGCGAGACGGCGGTGGCGAGCGGCAGCGTCTTCCATGCGGGCCTTGCCCACGGCCAGCTCCTGCCGGAGCTGGGCCACCTCGCCCTGCAATCGGTTGGACTCGCGGGCCAGCGAGGCGCGTTCGGCCACCAGCCGGTCGAGCAGGGCCGAGGCCTCCTGGAGCTGATTTTCGAGGTCAGGAACCTGCCGGCCCAGGGCCGCCAGCTCGCTCTCCCGCTCCAGCACGCCGGGGGTCGCGACTTCGCCCTCGACGTGGAAGGTGCCGGCTTCCACCCAAACGCCGTCGCGCGAGAGGAAGGCGAGGCCGGGATGAAGCTTGGCGAGGCGCTCGGCATCGGGCGCGCTACGTACCAGGAAGGCCGGGGGGAGCGCGGTCGCGAGATCCTCGGGAAGGCCCAGGGCCTCGCCCAGGGAGAGGACGACGGCCGGATCGTCCACCACCGGCCACGCTTCGGGCGTGCCGCTTTGCCGCTCGACGAGGATGGCGGCAGAGCGGCCGGCGAGGGTCGTGGCGAGGCTGCGGGCGCTCTCGCCCGGATCGAGCACGACGGCGTCGGCGAGGCTCCCGAGATAGAGGTCCAGGGAGCGTTCCCAACCCTGGACCGCCTTGGCCTGGCTCGCCAGGTAGACGGGGGAGGCGATGCCGGCCGACTCCAGGGCCTTGGCGAGGGCGGCGCGGCGCTGGGCGTGGGCGCGGGAGAGCTCGGCGAGGATGCGCTGGCGCTGGCGGGCGCCGGTGAGCTGGTTCTCCAGGCCGCGCTTCTTCTCCGAGGCCTCGGCCTCGCGGCGCATCGTCTGCTCCAGGGTGGCGGCGACCTTCTCCTGCTCGTCGCTTTTGGCGTCGAGCGCGGCCTCGGTGCCTGCCACCTTGCTGCGCGACATCTCCAGCAGCTCGGCGGCCTGCTTCGCCTCGACGGCGTGCTCGGCGATCTCCTGGTCGATGCGGTGGCGGCGGAAGTTGCCCCGCTCCTGCTCGATCTGGGCCTGTTGGAGGCGGTTGCGGGCGGTGTCGATGCCGGCGGCGGAGGCGGTGGTCTGTGAGCGGAAGCCCTCCACGCGCGCCGCCACCTGTTTCAAGTCGCGCTCGGCGGTGGCGATCTGGCGCTCGTCCTCATCGACGGCGGCGGCGGCCTGGCCGCGCTCGGCGGCGAGCTCCTGGCGCTTCTCTTCCAGGGCCTCGAGGCCTTCGGCGTGGGCGGCGATCTCGGCTTCGCGCCGCTCGGCGAGCGCCCGGCCCTGCGCTGCCCGTTCGCCGATCTCCTGCACCGTCTGGCGGTTGGCCTTGAGGAACTCCTGCCGGCCCTCGATGATGGCGGCGAACTCGGAGACCTTCTGGTGCCGCTCGGCCATGCGGCGGGCGAGCTCGTCCAGACGCTCGCGGCCGGCGGCGAGGGCGGCCTCGTCGCGGTGGAGGTCGGCGGCCAGGGCCGCCTCGCGGGAGGTGGCGCCTTCGAGCGAGGCGCGGAGTTGGGCGAGGCGCGCGGCGAGGGCGGCCCAGCGGCCGAGGAGCACCTGCTCCAGCAACTCGCGATACTCCTTCTCCTTCTCCTGGTAGCGGCGGGCGGCGCTCGCCTGGCGCTTGAGCGAGCGCAGGGCGCGCTCCACCTCGGAGATGACGTCGTCGAGGCGCAGCAGGTTCGAGGTCGCCTCCTGGAGCTTGACCTCGGCGATTCCCTTGCGCGCCTTGTAGCGGGTGATGCCGGCCGCTTCCTCGATCAGACGGCGCCGCTCCTGCGGCTTGCCGGAGAGGATCATGCCGATCTTCCCCTGCTCGATGACGGAGTAGGCCCGGATGCCGAGGCCGGTGTCCATCAACAGGTCTTTGACGTCCTTCAGGCGCACGACGCGGCCGTTGAGGCGGTACTGGCTCTCGCCGCCGCGGAACACCCGCCGGCCGACGGTGATGCGGCCGTCGTCCGCGCCGGGCAGGTCGAGATCGGTGCGCAGGGTGAGCATGCACTCGGCCATGCCGAGGGGCTTGCGGCTGTCCGAGCCGTTGAAGATGACGTCTTCCATGGTGCCGCCGCGCAGCGACTTGGCGCTCTGCTCGCCCAGCACCCACGTCATGGCTTCGGAGAGGTTGCTCTTGCCGCAACCATTGGGGCCGACGATGGCGGTGACGCCGCCCGCGAAACGGACCTCGACGGGATCGACAAAGGATTTGAAACCGGAGACTTCGAGACGTTCGACCTTTAGCATGGGCTCCCTTCGACCTGACCGCGGCAGCTTATCAGAGGGGAAGGGAAGACCACAAGATATGGGTGCGGGGGAGGGCCGGGCACTAGATGTGGGTCTTTATCGCCCTTCGAGCTCCCCCCACTCAAGAGAGCTGAGGTCGCGATGAGTCCGTTCCGCCGCTATACTGCTGGTGCCGATGATGAAGAATCCCTACCTTGAGCTGACCGAGGAATTCAATCGAGATCGTCTGCGGGTCCTGCTCAGCTCGGGCCAAGCCGTGGTCGTCCATAGGCTGGCTATCATGAGCAAGGACGGCGACTGGATTCTGCGTGAGGACACCGAGGCTGTCGAGCACATTCTGAAGGTCCTATCGCTGAAGGGGGCCCGCTACCGTTTCGGGGCGCCGCTGGACCTGCGCTGGCTTGCGGGCGGGTGGAGCTCTCACTTCGAGCTTCGCCCGGAGGCGCTGCGCCTGCGGACCGATTTCGTCACTCGGCCGCCACGGATTACCCCGCCTCAATTGGCCCGCATGTGGAAGGAAGCTGAGACGACAGGCAATGAAGTCGTCGGTCTGGAGCCTTTGGCTGCCCTGAAGTTGACCAATCGCGAGAAGGACTATGCGGTGATCGGTGAGCTCGCACGCCTCATGACCAACGCCCGCTCGCAACTCCTGTACTCTCGCAGCAGCCGCGATCTGATCCAAATTGCAGGCGAACACCCGGAGGCTTTGGCTGAAGCGTTATCGGATAGGCCGCTTCTTACCCGAATTGCCGAAGGAAGGGAGGTACTGGAGGAGGCCCTCGACCGTGAACGTCGAGCGCTCATCCATGCCAACGAGGAGCGACTGGGCCGGTACCGATCTGCCGCCGAGGGTTGGGCAGGGATCTGGCCGGAGGCTCAAAGAGCCATTGAAGGACTTTCTCTACTAGATGCCCACCGGCTGTTGGTCTCACGGGCCGAAGGGGTTCTGCCTTTCAGGTTGGCAGGTGAAACCGAACCGTGACCGAAATTCGAGATGAATTCCTGAGCGAAGAGGATCTAGATCTGCGCAATCTGACGCAGGATGAGCTGATCGCCTATTGGAACCTATGGCTCCATCAAGCGCAGATTACGAACGATCTCGACGAATATCTCTATTCGCACGGCGTCTTCGAGCGCGATCCGTCGGCTAAAAGCCACGCGCGAACAGAGGATCAGAACCTGACGAGCCCTTACGTCCGGTAGAGCGACTCGATCTCAGCCTTGTAGCGCTCGGTCACGACGCCCCGGCGCAACGTTCCGGCCGCGGTGAGCTCTCCGGCGGCTGTGGTCAGCTCGCGGGGGACGAGATCCCAGGCCTGGATCTTGTCGTGAGCGGCGAGCTTGTCGTTGACGCCTTTGACTTCCTGGGCGAGGACCTCGCGCACGCGTGGGTCGTGGACCAGCTCCTCGACGGCGTTGTAGGCGATGCCGCGCTTGCGGGCCATGCGCTGGAGGGCGCCGAAGTCCGGGACGAGAAGGGCGGCGTTGTTTGGGCGGCCGGCCCCCACCACCAGGGCGTGAGTGACGAAGTGGCTGCCTTTGAGCAGCGTTTCGAGGCCGGCGGGAGAGACGCGCTTGCCCTCCGCGCCGAGGTAGAGGTCGGCCTGGCGGCCGAGGACGTTGAGCATGCCGGCGTCATCAAAGAAGCCGGCGTCGCCGGTGTGCAGCCAGCCGTCGTCGCCATGCGCGGTGACGGTGCCGCCGCGCACGAGGATCTCGCCGTCACCCGCAACGCGCACCTCGACGCCGGGCAGGGCGCTGCCGGAGGTTCCCAGGCGCACGGCTTTCGGGCGGTTGACGGTGACCACACCGGAGGCTTCGGCCAGGCCGTAGGTCTCGTAGATCTGGAGGCCGGCGGCCCACAGCAGGGTGATCCAGCCGTGGGCGAGACGGTCGCCGCCGGAGACGGCGAAGCGCAACCGGCCGCCCAGGCGCTCGCGCACCACTTTCCAGACCAAGCGGTCGGCCAGCGGGAGCTGCCAACGCGTGCGTCCCGTCGGGCGCCGCTGCTGGACGCGGAAGGGCAGCGCCGCACGGCTCACCTGCACGGACCACTGGAAGAACTTGCGGCGGCGGGGCGAGCTCGCCTGCACGAGGTGGAACAGCCAGTTGAGCTGGCGCTTCCAGAAGTCCGGCGTCGAGCTGAAGAAGTGTGGTTTCACCTGCCGCAGCTCTTCGTCGAGAAGGTCGGGCGTCTCGGGAGCACTCGCGAAGGCGACGGTGGCGCCGCGGTGAAGGCAGGCGTAAAGGAGAGCCCGCTCGGCCGGCCGCGAAAGGGAGAGGTACGAGAACGCCGTGTCGCCGGCGCGGATTGGCAGCGCCTCGGCAAGACCGTGGACGGCGGCGGCGAGGTTGGCGTGGGACAGCACGATGGCCTTGGCGTCGCCGGTCGTGCCCGGCGTGTAGAGCACCGTCGCGGGCTCCTCGGGACGGCGCTGGCGAACGAGCGCCGCGACGTCGGACTTCGGCGTCGAATCCAGCAGCGAGCGCAGCGTGGTCACACCTTCCCCGAGCGCGGCGTGGCCGTCGAGCTGAAGCCACAGGCGGACGTCCGGTAGCTCGCCCCGGCGGGGGAGGAGGTCCGCCAGACGGCCGGCGCTCGCCAGTACGGTGCGGGCGCCGCTGTCGCGCATCCGGGCGATGGCGTCGTCCGTGGTGAGATCGCCCTGGAGGGGGACGGTGACGCCGCCCGCGGCCAGCGCCGCAAGGTCCGCCATCGCCCATTCCGGGCTGTTGCGTGAGATCAACGCCAAGCGCTCGCCGGGCACGATGCCCAGCGCCGCTAGAGCGGTGGCAAGGCGGCCGGCGCGGTCGAGCAACTCGGCGCGGGCGACCGGCACGTACTCGCCGTCCACCTTGGCAAGGAAGGCCGGCGCGGCGGCGGGTTTCTCGTCGAGCAGCAACTCGGGGAGCGTGGCGAAGGTGCGCGGCGGCGTCGCCGGGCCCTCCGGCGCCTTGGCGTCGGCCAGCGTCATCCTCAACCCGCCCCGGGGCCGCAGGGTGATGCCCTGCACCGGCACCACGGCGTGCCCCGCCACGGCGCGCAGGCGGTAGCGCTGGGCCACTGTGGCAAGGATCAGGGGCAGCTCCATCAGTGCCATGTCGCGGGCGATGCACACCCGGGGGCCGCCGCCGAACGGGTAGTAGGCGAAGCGCGACCGCTCGCCGCTACGCGCCGGGTTGAAGCGCTCGGGGTCGAAACGGTCGGGCTCCGTCCACAGCTCCGGCCGCCGGTGGGTAACCCAGGGCGAGAGCGTCACGACCGAGCCGGCAGGAATGCGATAGCCGCCGATCTCGTCGTCGCCGATCACGAAGCGGCCGAAGCCCCAGCTCGGCGGGTAGAGGCGCAGGGTCTCCTCGATCACCATGCGGGTGTAGACGAGCCCCGCCACGTCCTTGAACTCGGCTGGCCGGTCGCCCACCACCTCGGCGATCTCGGCGCGCACCCGCTCGTCGGCCTCGGGCTGGCGGGAGAGCATGAACCAGGTCCAGGTGGCGGCCATGGCGGTCGTCATGTGGCCCATGACGAGCAGCATCATCAGCTCATCGAGAAGCTGCTCGGGATTCATCTCCTCGCCGGTCTGCGAGTCGCGGGCGGCGAGCATCATCGACAACAGGTCGCCGGCCGGTTCGCCGCTCTCGATATGCGAGCTGATGGTGGCGGCGACGGCCTTCTTGAGGTCGCGCAGCGACTTGAGCAGGCGCAGGTTGCGGGGCGTCGGGATGGCGACCGGCAGGGTGCGCGGGTTGCGGGCGCGGTCGTTGAAGTACTCGAAGGCCGTGGTCACCGTCTTCCGCAGGCCGCCGCGGTCGACGGCGGCGCCGAGCAGGCTCTCGATCAGCAGCTCGAGGGTGAGGCCGATCATCTCCTCGGCGACGTCCAGCGGCTCGCCGCGCCGGGCGGGCTCGCGCCACCGCTCGACCATGCGCTCGGTGCCGGCCACCATCTTGGGCGCCAGGGCGGCGAGGCGCTGCTGGTTGAAAACCGGCTGCATCAACCGGCGGCGCTGCCGCCAGGCCTCGCCCGCCGAGAGCGCCAGGCTCTTGCCGCCCATGAGGATCTTCTTGCGGGTGTTCTGCCGGTAGTTGGCCTGATTGTCCTGGAGCACGTGCTTGACGTGCTCGGGGTGGCTGACGAGAAACAGGCGGCTCGTCTCGGTCTCGCTGACGCAGAAGATCTCGCCATGGCGGCGGATGGCGTCGAGGTACGCGGCGAGGCGGTTGGCGCCCGGCTCGATCTTGAGGCCGCCGCGCGGGCCCGGCAGGTTGTCCTGAATGAGTTCGGTCAAAGCGAGCTCCTCTCTCCCTGTGCTTGCGGTCCCTTCGTAGCGCGTCGCCCCATAGCGGCAACTCAACGTGATCTGAGAGTTCCCCCACCCAAGACCCTCATCACCCCGGCCCTCTTCTCCCGACCGCCCCATTCCCCCTCCCCGGGAGAAGAGGGAGGGCAACACGAAACGGCCTCGCATGCCTTCCCCCTCTCCCGGGACGGGAGAGGGGGTTAGGGGGTGAGGGTCTTGGGTGGGGGCGCTCCCGAGGCGTCAAAGTTAGCACCTATGGCGCCTCGCCCTCACCCCTCGCGCAACGCCGCCAAAGGATCCAATCCAGAGGCGCGGCGCGCGGGCAGGTAGACGGCGGCCAGGGCGATGAGGGCCAGCAGCAGCGCCGAGCCGCCGAACGAGAACGGATCGGCGGCGCCGATGCCGAACAGCAGGCTGGCGACGGTCCGCGCCAGAGCCAGCGCGCCGGCGATGCCGGCGGCGATGCCGATGATCACCGGCCGCATGCCCTGGCGCAGAATGAGACGGATGACGTCTTGCCGCGCGGCGCCGATGGCCATGCGGATGGCGATCTCGCGCCGCCGCTGGCCCACCGAGTAGGAGACGACGCCGTAGACGCCGAGGGCGGCGAGCAGCATGGCGAGCAGGCCGAACATGGAGAGGAGGCCGGCTCCCATGCGCGGCGCCCAGAGCGACAGGTTGCGCACTTGGCCGATGGTACGGGGCTCAAGCAGCGGCAGGCCGGGGTCCATCGCCTGCACCTCGCGCCGCACCCGCTCCAGCAGCGGCTCCGGCTCCGCCGCGGTGCGCACGTGCAGCATCATCACCGGCGTGTAGTTCTGGAGCACCGGCCGGTAGGCATTGGGCTCCGGCGGCTCGCGCAGCCCGGTGGTGCGCGAGTCGGCGACGACGCCGATCACCTGCTGCCAGCCTTCCGTGGCGCTGAAGCGCAGGCGTTTGCCCAGCGCCGGCCCGGCCGGCCAGAGGCGGTGGGCGAGGCTCTCGTTGATCACCACCGCGGGCAGCGTTCCCTCGCGGTCGCTGTCGAGGAAGGAGCGGCCGGAGCGCAGCCGCATGCCGACGGTGGGGAAGTAGCCGGCGCCGACGGTGGTGAGGCCGGTGACGATCTGGTCGTTGCCGGTCCGCGCCTCCTGCCCCTCGGCCTCGACCGGCGAGCGCGTGCCGCCCGCCACCAGCAGGAAGCGGTTGGCGACGGCGGCCTGGCGCACGCCCGGAATCGCCGACACCCGCTCCACGACCTGGCGGTAGAACTCCTGCGCCCGCGCCGGCGCATAGCCGCGGGCCCCGAGATCGAAGGGCACGACGAACAGCTTCTCGGTCTCGAAGCCGGGATCGATCTTCTCGACGGCGAGCAGGCTGCGGACGAACAGCGCAGCGCCCGACAGCACGACGATCGACAGCGCCACCTGAAAGGCGATGAGCACCTCGCGCAACCTCCCGGAGCCGTCGCCGTGGCCGGAGCCGGACCGCGACTGGCGGGTGAGGATCGACGAGAGGTTGAGGCGGAACGACTGGAAGGCGGGCGCCAGGCTGAAGACGATGCCGGTGCCGAGGGCGACGACGAGGGTGAAGCCGAGCACTCGGCCATCGAGGCCCAGGTCCAGCGAGTCGGGGAAGAACGGGGGACGCAACGTCCACAGCAGCCGCCGGCCCACCGCCGCCACCGCGAGGCCGATGACGCCGCCCAGCAGGCCGAGCAGAGCGCCCTCGGTGAGGAGCTGGCGCAGCAGCCGGCCCCTTCCCGCGCCGAGCGACAGGCGCACGGCCATCTCGCCGCTGCGCGCCAGCGCCCGCGCCAGGAGGAGGTTGGCGACGTTGGCGCCGGCGATCAGCAGCAGCAGGCCGACGACGGCGGCGAGCAGCCCTCCCGAGAGAACGAAGCGGCCGCGCGCGCCGGGCGGCAGCGTCGCCCGGCCGATGGGGATGGCGTTGAAGCCGAGGTTCTGGTTGACGTCGGGGAACTCGCGCTCCAGGCGGCTGGCGAAAGCCTTGAGGGCGAGGCTGGCCTCCGCGAGCGGCACTCCGGGCTTGAGGCGGGCGACGGCGGAGAAGGCCAGGGCGCCGCGGTTGTCCACCATCTTCTTCGCCGGGCCGCTCGTCAGCTCGTGGTACATGGCGATCGGCACCCAGATTTGAGGCGGTGTGTTGAGCACGCTCAGGCCCCTGAACTCCGGCGGCGCGACACCCACCACGGTGAAGCCCTGCTGGTTGATCTGCACCACCCGACCGACGATCTTCGGATCGGAGCCGAAGTGGCTCTGCCACAGGCCGTAGGAGAGGACGGCGACGGGATGGCCACCCGGCGTCGAGTCCTCTTCGGGCAGGAAGAAGCGGCCGCGCGCGGGCCGAATGCCGAGCACCTCGAAGTAGTTGCCGGAGACGATCTCGCCCTGCAGCCACACCGGCTCGCCGTCGCCCGTCAGGCTGGGGGAAAGGTTGCGGTAGGCGGCGAGCCCCGCGAAGTCTTTGTTCTCCTTCCGCAGATCCTGGAGATTGGGATAGGAGCTGGGCAGCAGATCCTGTTTGTCGAGATCGACCGAGTAGATCGCCACCAGCCGCTCGGGATCGGCGACTGGCAATCCCTTGAGAAAGAAAGCGTTCAAGAAGATGAAAATCAGGGTATTGGCACCGATGCCCAGCGCCAGCGAGGCGATGGCGGCGGCGGTGAACGCCGGGCTGCGCCGCAGGGCGCGGAGGGAAAGGGCAAGATCCTTCCAGATAGATTCCATGTCAAACCTCGAAGTTTGTGTGGCGTCGACAGCCGGGGTACTATAGCCGAAACCGAATGCCTCCGTCGCGAGCCGGCACGGAGCGAGGTCCGGGCGGTCCCGCTTTCCCCCTCGACTCACACTTTTACAGGGCGGGGCTGCCGGGATTTCAGGTGGGGATATACAGGCTGCTGCGGTTGACTCGCGGGAGGGCAGGGACGTAGATTGGCGACGCGCGCTCCGCAGCAAAAGCATCGTCCGGAATCGAGGGCAGGGCAGGGTTTCGACAATCGCTTGAGTCGCACTCCACGCCGGTTCTCCTTCAGATCCCAGGGAGAGGAAGCAACAGGGTTCGGGCCGCTCCAGGCTCGACGCGCAGGGTCGCTGTATGGGAGGAGAGAGATGTTGACTGACGGCCGGAAGTTTGAGCGGGACGCGGCGGCCCTCCGGCCCGGAGGGAGCCGATGAGCAGCGCGTTGCGCGAGGCGGTCGCGGCGACCTCGCTGGTGCGGGTGCTGCGCGAGAGGGCCCTCGAGCATCCCGAGCGCCCGGCCTACGCCTTCCTCGCCGACGGCGAGGTGGAGGAGGCGCGGCTCACCTTCGGCGAGCTCGACGCCCGTGCCCGTGCTCTCGGCGCTCGTCTCCAGCAGATGGGCTTGGCGGGGGAGCGGGCGCTGTTGCTCTACCCGCCCGGGCTGGAGCTCGTGACGGCGTTTCTCGGCTGCCTCTACGGCGGAGTCGTCGCGGTGCCCGCCTATCCGCCGCGCTCGCCGCGGATGTTGCCGCGCCTGCGCGCCATCGCCGGCGACGCCCGCCCGGCGGTCGCCCTCACCACCGCCGAGGCGCTCGGCCAGGTCGAGGCGCTGGCCGGCCGGTTGCCGGAGATGGCCGGCAGCCGCTGGCTGGCGACCGACTCCCTGCACGCCGCCGGGCCCGGCGCTCTCGACGACCTTGCGGCACAGTGGTGCGACCCGGAGGCCGACGCCGGCACGCTCGCCTTCCTTCAGTACACCTCGGGCTCGACCGCGACGCCCAAGGGCGTGATGGTCAGCCATGGCAACCTGCTTCACAACGAGGAGATGATCCGGCAGGCCTTCGGGCAGTCGGAGCGCTCGGTGATCGTGGGCTGGCTGCCGCTGCACCACGACATGGGGCTGATCGGCAACGTCCTGCAGCCGCTCTACATCGGCGCCTCCTGCGTGCTGATGTCGCCGGTCGCCTTCCTGCAACGGCCGTCGCGCTGGCTGCGGGCGATCTCGCGCTACCGGGCGACGACCAGCGGCGGCCCGAGCTTCGCTTACGAGCTCTGCGTGCGCAAGATCCCGCCGGCGGAGCGCCAGGGCCTCGACCTCTCGTCGTGGGCGGTGGCGTTCAACGGCGCCGAGCCGGTGCGTGCCGAAACGCTGGAGCGCTTCGCCGAGGCTTTCGGCCCCTGCGGCTTCCGGCGCGAGGCCTTCTATCCTTGCTATGGACTGGCCGAGGCCACCCTCTTCGTCGCCGGCGGCGAGACGGACAAGACGCCGGAGATCGGTACCTTCCGGGCCACCGATCTGGAGATTGGGCTGGCTACCGCGGTGGCGGCCTTCGATCCCGCCGGCCGCCGGCTGGTGGGCTGCGGCGGGGCCTGGGAGGGGCAGCGCATCGCCATCGTCGATCCGGAGACCGGCCGGCGGCGTCACGCCGGCCAGGTGGGCGAGATCTGGGTCGCGGGACCGAGCGTGGCACAAGGCTACTGGGAGCGCCCTGAGGCGACGGCAGAAACGTTCCAGGCCCGCATCGAGAACGAGGATGGAGACCACAGCTCATGGCTGCGCACCGGCGATCTCGGATTCGTGCGCGGTGGTCATGAGGGCGAAGAGGGCGAGCTGTTCGTCACCGGCCGCCTGAAGGACCTCGTCATCCTGCGCGGCCGCAACCACTATCCCCAGGACATCGAGCTCACGGCGGAGGAGAGCCATGCCGCCCTGCGGGCCGACAGCGGCGCGGCGTTCTCCGTCGACGCCGCGGGCGAGGAGCGGCTGGTGGTGGTGATGGAGATGGACCGCCGGCGCGAGGGCGAGGCGGCTGCCGCCGCCGAGGCGGTGCGCCAGGCGGTGGCCGAGGCTCACGAGGTGCAGGTGCACGAGGTCGTGCTGGTACGGATGGGCAGCATCCCCAAGACCTCCAGCGGCAAGATCCAGCGCCACGCCAGCCGCGCCGCCTACCTGGCCGGCGAGCTGACGGTGGTGGGCCGCAGCGTTGCCGGTACCGGTGTTGAGGACGTTGAGGAGGAGCAGAGGGGAGCCGAGGCTGCCGCCGGTTCCGGATTGAGCCGCGAGGCGCTCCTGGCGCTGCCCGTAGTGGAGCGGCGGACGGCCCTGGAGTCGTGGCTGCGGGCCGAAGCCGCGCGCTCGCTCGGCGTTCCCGTGGCGCGGCTGGCGCTCGATCGGCCGCTCACCGCCGCGGGCCTCGACTCGCTGGCGGCGGTGGAGGTCCGGGCCCGGGCCGAGGCCGCCCTGGGCGTCGCTCCCTCGCTCGCCGCCCTGCTGGAAGGCGCCACGCCGGCGGGTCTGGCGAACGACCTGCTGGAGCAACTCGCAGTATCCGGATCAGCTCCTGGCGGACCGGGCGAGCCGTTGCCGCAGGGTGAGGAGACGGGCGTCTTCCCCCTCTCCCACGGCCAGCGGGCCCTCTGGTTCCTCCACCGCTTGGCGCCCGGCAGCCTCGCCTACCACCTCGCCGGGGCCGCGCGGGTGCACGGCGCGGTCGACGCCGCGGCGCTGGAGCGGGCCCTGGCCGCGCTCGCCGCGCGGCACCCGGCGTTGCGCACGACCTTCGCGGACGGGCCGGAGGGGCCGGTGCAGCGGGTTCACGAGCGGCTGGCGCCCGAGGTCGTGGGCTTCGAGGAAGGCCGGGAGATCTGGCGGCCGTTCGACCTCGAAGCGGGGCCGTTGGTGCGGGTGGGGCTGTTGCGCAAAAGTGAGGGGGAAGAGTGGCTCTTCCTCGCCGTGCATCACCTCGTCGCCGACTTCGCGTCGCTGGCGGTGATGATGCGAGACCTGGGAGCGCTCTACGCCCATGAGACCGGCCGGCCGGCGGCCGTGCTACCGCCCCTGACGTTGCGCTACACCGACTGGGCGCGCTGGCAGGAGGAACGGCTGGCCGGGCCGTGGGGCGAGAGCCTGTGGAGCTGGTGGCGGCAAAACCTCTCGCCGGAAGGCGCCGAGCCGCCGCGTCTGGATCTCCCGACGGACCGGCCGTGGCCCGCCGTCCAGACCTGGAGCGGCGACGCCCGGTCCTTCCGTCTGGACGCCACCTTGGCCGCGGACCTCGGCGCCCTGGCCCACCGCCAGGGGGCGACCCTGTTCATGGCGCTGCTGGCCGGCTTCGAGGCCGTGCTCGCCCGCTACACCGGGCAGGACGACCTGCTGATCGGCTCGCCCACCGCCGGCCGCTCGGCCGCCACCGCGGTGATTGGCGATGTTGTCGGCTACTTCGTCAACCCCGTGGCGTTGCGTGTCGATCTGGCGGGAGATCCCGCCTTCACCGCCGTGCTGGGCGAGGTGAAGCGGGCGGTGCTGGGCGCCTTCGAGCACCAGGACTACCCCTTCGCCCTGCTGGCCGAGCGGCTGCAGGCGCGGCGCGATCCCAGCCGGGCGCCGCTGTTCGACGTCGCTTTTGCCTTCGAGAAGGCCCGTGGCGCGGGCCACGGGATGGGCGGCTTCGCGCTCGGCATGGCCGGCTCGCGTTTGGGGCTCGGCGGGCTGGAGCTCGAATCGGTCGAGCTGCCGCCGGCCGGCTCGCCGTTCGCCCTGGCCCTGGTCATCGCCGAGGTCGAAGGCGGATTGGGCGCGTCGCTGCGCTTCAATCCGGACCTGTTCGATGGCGCGACGATCGAGCGGCTGGCCGGCCACTACACGACGCTGCTGGCGGCGGCACTGGCCGATCCGCAAGGCCGCCTGTCGGCGCTACCGTTGCTCACTCCCGGCGAGGAGCGCGAGGTGCTGGCGGTCTGGAACCAGACCTCGGTGGCCTACGCCTGGAAGGTGCCCGTCCACCGGCTGGTGGAGGAGCGGGCCTCGTCGTCGCCCTTGGCGCCGGCCGTCGCGAGTGGGGATCTCAGGCTCACCTACCGCGAGCTCGACGCGCGGGCCAACCGGCTGGCGGCGTGGCTGCTGGCGAACGGCCTGAAGCCGGAGTCGCGGGTGGGCGTGGTCATGGAGCGTTCGCCGGAGATGGTGGCCGCGCAGCTCGCCGTGCTCAAGGCCGGCGGAGCCTACGTGCCGCTCGATCCGGCGCACCCGGCGGAGCGGCTGGCCTGGCAGCTCGCCGACGCCTGGGGAGAGGATCCGGTGCGGCTTCTTCTCACTCAAGGCCGGCTGGCGGTTGCCCTCAAGGCGGTCCTGCCCGCGGGCTTGCGGATCCTGAGCGTGGACGTCGAGGACGTTGCGGCGTCTTCGCGTCCGGCTGTCAAGGTGCTGCCCGAGCAGGCCGCCTATGTCATCTACACCTCAGGCTCCACCGGCCGTCCCAAGGGCGTCGTGATCTCCCACGGCGCCCTGGCGAACCTCGTGGCCTGGCACCGGCGCACTTACGAGGTGACGCCCGCCGACCGCGCCTCGCAGGTGGCGGGCCCCGGCTTCGACGCCGCGGTGTGGGAGATCTGGCCCTACCTGGCCGCGGGCGCGAGCCTGCACGTGCCGGCCGACGAGGTGCGCGCCTCGCCGGCCCTCCTGGTGGCCTGGCTTGCGGAGCAGAAGATCTCCGTCGCCTTCCTGCCAACGCCGCTCGCCGAGGCCGTGCTGGCGGAGGCCTGGCCGAAGGGCACTGCGCTGCGCGCGCTGCTGACCGGCGGCGACCGCCTGCACCGCGGTCCGGCTCCGGGTCTGCCCTTCCGTCTGTACAACCACTACGGGCCTACTGAGAACACAGTGGTAGCGACGTTTTCTCCGGTCGTCCCGGCTGGCCCCGGCGATCCGGCGCCGCCCATCGGCCGGCCCATCGCCAATACCCGGGTCTACGTCCTCGACCGCCATCTCCGCCCGCTGCCGGTGGGCGTGCCCGGCGAGCTGGCGATCGGCGGCGAGAGCCTCGCCCGGGGCTACCTGAACTGGCCTGAGCTGACGGCCGAGCGCTTCGTTCCCGATCCCTTCGCCGAGGCCTCCGACGCGCGCCTCTACCGCTCGGGCGATCTCGTGCGCTGGTCGCCCGCCGGAGAGCTGGAGTTTTTGGGCCGGATCGACCAGCAGGTCAAGGTGCGGGGCGTCCGCGTCGAGTTGGGGGAGATCGAGGCCGTGCTCGGCGAGCATGCCGGCGTGCGCGAGGCGGTCGTCGTGGCCCGGCACGAGGCGGGGACCGCAGGAGAGATCCGCCTCGCGGCCTACGTCGTGCCCCACGTTCCGAGTCTGTCCGACCTTGAGCTGCGCGCGCATCTGCGGGGCCGCCTCCCGGAGGCGATGGTGCCCGCGGCCTGGGTGATGCTGGAGGCGCTGCCGCTGACCCCCAACGGCAAGGTGGACCGCCGGGCTCTGCCCGCTCCGTCCTTCGCTCCGGAGACGCAGGGGCTCGCGCCGCGCACGCCGGCCGAGGCACTGCTGGCGGGGATCTTCGAAGAGCTGTTGGGCAGGGAAGCGATTGCCGCCGATGACGACTTCTTCGCGTCCGGCGGCCATTCGCTGCTGGCGGCCCGCGCCGCCTCCCGGGCGGGCGCGGCCTTCGGCGTCGAGGTCCCGGTCTCGCTGCTCTTCGAGGCCCCCACGCCCGTGGCCCTGGCGGCGGCGATCGAGACCCTGCGAGGCGGGCGTGCGAGCGAAATAGCGCCGCTGCGCCCGGCGCCGGCCGAGGCCCGCGAACGGGGGCTGCCGCTCTCTTTCGCCCAGGAACGCCTGTGGTTCCTCCATCAGCTCGAACCGGGCGCGGCGACCTACAACATCGCCGGGGGCCTGAGGCTGGCCGGAAGGCTCGACGTTCCGGCGCTGTCCCGTGCCCTGGCCGAGGTGGTGCGCCGCCACGAGGCGCTGCGCACGCGCTTCGAGGAGGCGGGGGAGAGACTCGTGCAGCGGGTCGTGCCGGCCACGGTGGACCTCGCTGTCATCGATCTTCAGACTGCCGCCGACCCGGAAGTTGAGGTCGAGCGCCTGGCCGCGTCCGAGGCCCGGCAGCCGTTCGACCTCGCCACCGGCCCGCTGCTGCGCACCGTTCTGCTGCGGCTCGGCCGGGTGGAGCACGTGCTGCTCGCCGCCATGCACCACATCGCCTCGGACGGCTGGTCGATGGAGATCTTCCTGCGCGAGCTGGCGGTTCTCTACGGCGCGTTCGCCGCGGGGCAGCCGTCGCCCCTGCCGGAGCCGGCTCTTCAGTACGGCGACTTCGCCTTCTGGGAGCGCGCCACCCTGCAGGGCGAGGCACTGGAGTCGCGGCTGGCCCTGGTCGCGGGCCGTCTCGCAGGGGCGCCGCGCAGCCTGGAGCTGCCCGCCGACCGGCCGCGGCCGGCGGTGCTGTCGTCGCGCGGCGGGCGCGAGCCGATCGTCCTCCCTGCCGAGTTGTCCACGGCCGTGAAGGCGCTGGGGCGGCGAGAAGGGGCGACGCCGTTCATGGTGCTGCTATCCGCCTTCCAGGCGCTGCTCGGCCGCTACACCGGCGCCGAGGATCTGCTCGCCGGTTCGCCGGTCGCCAACCGCGGCCGGGTCGAGACCGAGGGCCTGATCGGCTGTTTCGTCAACCTGCTGGCGCTGCGGGGCGACCTGACGGGCGACCCCGACTTCGCCGGGCTGCTGGCACGGACGCGCGCGGTGACGCTCGCCGCCTGGGCCTATCAGGATCTGCCGTTCGAGAAGCTGGTCGAGGCCCTGGTGCCCGGCCGCCGCAGCCTCGATCACAGCCCGCTCGTCCAGGCGGTGCTGGTGCTTCAGGAGGCGGTGGCGCCCCTGGCCCTGACGGGCCTCGCCGCCCGCCCGATCGAGGTGCACAACGGTGCGGCCAAGTTCGAGCTGACGCTAGAGCTGGAGGAGAGGCCGCAGGGGCTCGCCGGCTGGATCGAGTACCGTACGGATCTCTTCAGCGCCGCCCTGATCCGCCGCCTGGCTGGCCACTTCACGGCCTTGCTCGCGGGCGCCCTCGCCGTGCCAGAGCGGCGCCTGTCGGAGCTGCCGCTGCTGACTTCCGCCGAGGAGCGGCAGCTTCACGCCGCGGGCACCGGCGCCGTGCTGTCCTACTCGCGGACCGCCGTCCATGAGCAGGTGATGGAGTGGGCGCGTCGCACGCCCGGCGCGCCGGCGGTGGCCGGGGCGGCGGAGCATTTGACCTATGGGGATCTCGCCGGCCGTGCGCAGCGGGTGGCGGCCTGGCTGCGGACCGAGGGGGTGGGGCCGGAGGTGCGGGTTCCCGTGGTGCTGGAGCGTTCGCCGGAGTCGGTGGTGGCCGCCCTCGCCGTGCTCCTGGCGGGAGGCGCCTACGTGCCGCTCGATCCCGCCTACCCGGCGGAGCGCCTGGCGTGGCAGATGGCGGACGCCTGGGAGGGCGGCCCGGTCCGCCTCGTGCTCAGCCGCTCAGGGCTGGCGCCGGAGGTGGAGGGCGCCCGGGTGCTGTGTCTGGACACCGAGCTCTCCGGCCTCCCCGACGGTCCCGGCGTCTGGGAAACACCCGCGCCGCCGGAGCAGGCCGCCTATGTCATCTACACCTCCGGCTCGACCGGCTGGCCCAAGGGGGTCGTGGTCTCCCACGGCTCGCTCGCCAACCTGGTGGAGTGGCACTGCCGGACCTATGGGCTGACGCCGGCTGACCGCAGCGCTCTCGTCGCCGGCCCGGGCTTCGACGCCGCCGTCTGGGAGGTGTGGCCCGTGCTGGCGGCCGGCGCGAGCCTGGTGATCCCCGGGGAGGAGGTCCGCTCCTCGCCGGAACGGCTGGCGGCGTGGCTGGCAGCCGAGAGGATTACCGTCGCCTTCCTGCCGACGCCGCTCGCTGAGGCCGCGCTAGCCGAGCCCTGGCCGGAGACTGTCTCAGACATTGCGTTGCGGGCGTTGCTGACCGGCGGCGACCGCCTGCGCCGGGGCCCGCGGGAGGGCCTCTCCTTCGTCCTCCACAACCACTACGGCCCGACCGAGGGCACCGTGGTGGCGACCTGCAGCGCGGTGGCCCCGGAGCGGCCGGCACCGCCCATCGGCCGGCCCATCGCGAACGCCCGGGTTTATCTGGTGGACCAAGGCCTCGCCCTGGTGCCGGTGGGCGTGCCGGGCGAGCTGCTGCTGGGCGGCGACGGGGTTGCCCGCGGCTATCTCCACCGCCCGGACCTGACGGCCGAGCGCTTCGTGCCCGATCCCTTCGCGGCCCGGCCGGGGGAGCGCCTCTATCGCACGGGCGACCTCGTGCGCTGGACGGCGACCGGCCTTCAGGAGGAAACCTATCTCGAGTTTCTGGGGCGCATCGACCACCAGGTCAAGGTGCGGGGCGTCCGCATCGAGCTGGGAGAGATCGAGGCCGTTACGGCCGGGCACCCAGGAGTCCGGGCCGCGGCGGTGGTAGTCCTCCAGGAGGACGGCGGGGAGGCGCGCCTCGCGGCCTGCGTCGTGCCGCGCGAGTCCGGGGCGTTCACGGACCTGCCAGAGGAGCTGCGGCGGCATCTGCGCGGTCTGCTCCCCGAGCCCATGGTTCCCGCAGTCTGGGTGGTGCTGGAGGCCCTGCCGCTGACCGCCAACGGCAAAGTGGACCGGCGGGCGTTGACGGCAGCGGCCGCCGATGCCGCCTGGGTGCTCTCCCCCGGATGGATCGCTCCGCGGACCCCGACCGAGGCGCTGCTGGCGGGCATCTGGGAAGAGCTGCTGGGTGTCGAGGGGATCGGTGCCGGCGACGACTTCTTCGCGGCCGGCGGCCACTCCCTGCTGGCGGCCCGCGCCGCCTCGCGGGCGAGCGCCGCCTTCGGCGTCGAGGTTCCCCTGGCGCTGATCTTCGAGGCCCCGACCCCCGCGGCCCTGGCGGCCGAGATCGAGGCGCGGCTGGCCACGAAGACCGCCGCCGCCTGTCCGCTCCCGGCGATCCTGCCCGCGCCGGCCGCGGCGCGCGAGGCGGGTCTCCCCCTCTCCTTCGCCCAGGAGCGGCTGTGGTTCCTCGACCAGCTGGAACCGGGTGGGGCCACCTACAACATCGCGGGCGGTGTGCGGCTCGCCGGGAGCCTCGACGTCCCGGCCCTCTCCCGCGCCCTGGCCGAGGTGGTGCGGCGGCACGAGGCGCTGCGCACGCGCTTTGCCGCCGGATCCCCGGGGCCTGTCCAATGGGCTCTGCCGGCTCCGGCCCCGTCGCTGCCGGTGATGGATCTTGAGGGCATGGAGGGGATCGAGGCCGAGGTGGAGCGGCTGGCGGCGGCCGAGGCCCGCTTGCCCTTCGACCTGGCCGGCGGGCCGCTGCTGCGCACCGTCCTGCTGCGGCTGGGAGCTGCGGAGCACGTGCTCCTCGTCGCCATGCACCACATCGCCGCCGACGGCTGGTCGATGGAGGTCTTCCTGCGCGAGATGGCGGCTCTCTACGGTGCTTTCGCGGCGGGGCGTCCCTCGCCCCTGCCCGAGCCGGCGCTGCAATATGGCGACTACGCTCTCTGGGAGCGGAGCTGGCTCCAGGGCGAGGCGCTGGAGGCGCGGCTCGCGGCGGCGTGGGAGCGGCTCGCGGATGCGCCCGCCGTCCTGGAGCTGCCCACCGACCGGCCGCGTCCGGCGGTCCTCTCGTCGCGCGGCTCGCGCTTGGCCGTCGCCCTGCCGGCTGGCCTGTCGGCGGCGGTGGCGGCTCTCGGCCGGACGGTTGGAGCAACTCCGTTCATGGTCCTGCTCGCCGCCTTGGAGACGCTCCTCGGCCGCTACACGGGAGCCGAGGAGCTGCTGGTCGGCTCGCCGGTCGCCAACCGCGGCCGGATCGAGATCGAAGGGCTGATCGGCTGCTTCGTCAACACCCTGGTGCTGCGCGGCGACCTGGCGGGCGATCCGCCGGTCCGCGAGCTGCTGGCGCGGACCCGGGCGGCGACGCTCGCCGCCTACGGACATCAGGACGTGCCGTTCGAGAAGCTGGTCGAGAGCCTGGTGCCGGAGCGGAGCCTGGCGCGCAACCCCCTGGTGCAGGTGCTGTTCGTCTTCCAGGGCCGGCCGGCCGCCCCGTCCCTGCCGGGCCTGTCGGCGAGCCGGCTCGACGTGCACCCCGGCACCGCCAAGTTCGAGCTCACCCTGGAGCTGGAGGAGCAGCCGGGAGGCTTCGCGGGCTGGCTGGAATATAGCCGCGACCTCTTCGAGCCGGCGACCCTCCGTCGCCTCGCCGGCCACTATGAGACCCTGCTCGCCGGGCTCGTGGCGCTTCCCGACCGGCCCCTCTCGCAGCTCCCCCTGCTCACCCCGGCCGAACGCGAGCAGGTGCTGGGGGAGTGGAACCGGCGGGTGGCGGAGTGGCCGCAGGGCGGTCTCCTGCACGAGCTCTTCGCCGCGCAGGCCCGCCGGACGCCGGACGCCGTCGCCCTCGTCCATGGCCACGAGCGCTGGACCTACGCCGAGCTGGCGGAGCGCGCCGCGCACTTGGCGCGGCGGCTGCGGCGGCTGGGGGTCGGCCCCGAGGTGCCGGTGGGCATCTTCCTGCACCGCACGCCCGAGCTGGTGGCGGCGATGCTCGCCGTGCTTCAGGCCGGCGGCGCCTACGTTCCCCTCGATCCCGCTTACCCGCAGGAGCGGCTGGCGGCGATCCTCGACGACTCCCAGGCCCCCGTCCTGGTCAGCGAGCAGGCCCTGGCCGGGCAGCAGCCCGCGCAGGCGAAGGCCGTGCTGCTGGTGGACGGCGGCGGCGAGGATCTGGAGACGCCAGGAGACGCGGCACCGAGCGAGGCTCAAGCCGCCTCGACGCTCGCCTACGTGATCTACACCTCCGGCTCGACCGGGCGGCCGAAGGGCGTCGCCATCGGGCACGGGAGCGCCACGGCACTGGTCCACTGGGCGCGGGAGACCTTCCAGCCGGAGGAGCTGGCCGGGGTGATGGCCGCCACCTCGATCTGCTTCGACCTTTCGGTTTTCGAGATCTTCGTCCCGCTGGCTGTGGGCGGCGCCGTCATCCTGGCCGAGAACGCCCTGGAGCTGCCGCGCCTGCCGGCGGCGGGCGAGGTGACGCTGGTCAACACCGTGCCCTCGGCGATGGCCGAGTTGGTACGGCAGGGAGCGGTGCCGGCCTCGGTGCGCACGATCAACCTGGCGGGCGAGCCGCTGCGCGGCGCCCTGGCCCGGCGCATTCACGGCCTCGGGACGGTCCGCCGCCTGCTCAACCTCTACGGCCCATCCGAGGACACGACCTACTCGACGATCGCCGAGGTCGGGAGCGAGGGCGAGCCCACCATCGGCCGGCCGCTGCCGAACACCCGGGCGTACGTGGTGGATGCCCGCCTTCAGCCGCTGCCGGTTGGCGTCCCCGGCGAGCTGCTGCTGGCCGGGCGAGGGCTCGCCCGCGGCTACCTCGGCCGGCCGGACCTGACGGCGGAGCGTTTCGCCCCCGATCCCTTCGCCGAGCGGCCGGGGGCCCGCGTCTACCGCACGGGCGACCTGGCGCGCTGGACGCCGGACGGGGACCTGGAGTTCCTGGGCCGCCTCGACCACCAGGTCAAGGTGCGCGGCTTCCGCATCGAGTTGGGGGAGATCGAGTCGGTGCTCCAGGCGCATCCGGCGGTGCGCGAGAGCATCGTGATGGCAGTGGAGAGCGGAGCGTCCGGAGCCGAGGCGCGCGACCTGCGCCTCGTGGCCTACGTGGTGCTGCGCGAGCCGGAGGCTCTTCCCGCCTTCCCGGCGGAGCTGCGCGCGCATGTGGCGGCGAAGCTTCCCGGATACATGGCGCCTGCCACCTGGGTCGCGCTGGAGGCCCTGCCGCTGACGCCCAACGGCAAGGTGGACCGCAAGGCGCTGCCGGCGCCGTCGCCGGGAGGCGAGCGCGGCCGGCGAACCCTGCCGCGGACTCCGGAGGAGGAGCTGCTCGCCAATCTGTGGGCGGAGTTGCTGAAGGTCGAGCTCGTGGGGGTCGACGACGATTTCTTCGGCCTCGGGGGGCACTCTCTGCTCGCCACCCGCGTGGTCTCCCGGGTGCGCGAGACCTTCGGTGTCGAAATCCCCCTGCGCCAGTTCTTCAACGGGCCCACCGTCGCCGCGCTTGCTCAGGCGATCCTGGCGGCACGGCGAGACAAGGACGGCCGGCGAGATGACAGCCTTCCCTTGCGGCATGGGCCGCGGACCGGCGCCCTGCCGCTCTCCTTCGCCCAGGAGAGGATGTGGTTCCTCGACCAGTTGGCCGAGGGCGAAACGCTCTACAACGTTCCCTTTGCCGTCCGCCTCTCCGGCGCTCTCGACGGCGCGGCTCTGACCGCGGCATTCGGTGAAATCATCCGGCGCCACGAGGTGCTGCGTAGCCGCTTCACCCTGCAGCGGGGCCAGCCTCTGCTGAGTATCGCGCCGCCGTCGGGTCTCTCGACGGCGTGGATCGACCTCGCCGCCCTTCCCTCGGCCGAGCGGCGGCGAGCGGTGGCGAGCGAGCTCGCGACAGCCGAGGCACGACGGCGCTTCGATCTCTCCACCGGTCCGCTCGTCCGCGTGGTGGTGGCACGGCTGGAGAACGAGGAGCATCTGCTCGTCACCACCTTCCATCACATCGTCGCGGATGGCTGGTCGGCCGGCGTGCTGCTCCGCGAGCTGGCGGCTCTCTATGCCGCCGCCATCGAGGACCGGCCGTCGCCGCTGCCGGAGCTGCCGGTCCAGTACGCCGACTATGCGCGGTGGCAGCGCGAGTGGCTCGCCGGTGGCGCCCTCGCCAGCCAGCTCGCCTGGTGGCGGGACCGGCTGGCGGGCATCCCCGCGGTGCTCGCCCTTCCCACCGACCGGCCGCGGGGAGGATTGCGCACGCAGCGCGGCGGCGTCGTGGCCTCGCCCCTGGCTCCCGGTCTCACGGCCGGCCTGCGGGCCCTCGGCCGCCGCACGGGAGCCACTCTCTTCATGACTTTGCTGGCCGGCTTCCAGTCGCTGCTCGCCCGCTACTCGGGAGGTGAGGAGGCGCCGGTGGGATCGCCCATCGCCGGCCGCACCCGCGTCGAGACCGAGGGCTTGATCGGCTTCTTCGTCAACACCCTGGTGCTGCGCACCGACCTGGCGGGCAATCCCTTTTTCGAGGAGCTGCTGCACCGGGTGCGCAGCGTAACCCTGGGGGCCTTCGATCACCAGGACGTGCCTTTCGAAAGGCTGGTCGAGGAGCTGGCGCCGCGGCGAAGCTTCGGCCACTCGCCGCTCTTCCAGGTGATGCTGGTCCTGCAAAACGCGCCTTTGGATGCCTTGGAGATCCCGGGGCTGCGCCTGGAGCTGCAGGATCTGGAGACCGGCGACGCCAAGCTCGACCTCTCGCTCACTCTGTTGGAGAAAGGCGAGGGGCTCAATTCCTGGCTGGTGTTCGACCAGGATCTTTTCGATGCGGCCACCGCGGTACGGATGGCGCGGCACTTGACGGCCCTGCTCGAGGCGGCGGTCGCCGACCCGCACCGGCGCCTGCACGAGCTGCCGCTGCTCGCCGCGGCAGAGCGGCATCAGCTCGCCCTGGAGTGGGGCGGCGAACCCGGGGAGGCGCCGGTCGCGGCCTGTCTGCACGAGCTCTTCGCAGCCCGCGCGGCCGAGGTGCCGGCGGCTACGGCCGTGGTGTGCGCGGGCGAGAGCCTGACGTATGGCCGGCTCGACCGGCTCGCCAACGGTTTGGCGTCGCGGTTGCGCGCGGCGGGCGTCGGTCCCGAGGTGCGGGTGGCCCTGGTGCTGGAGCGCTCGCTGGCTTCGGTCGTGGCCGTCCTCGGCGTGCTCAAGGCGGGCGGTGCGTATGTGCCGGTCGATCCCGCCTACCCGGCGGAGCGGATCGCCTGGTTGCTCGCGGACAGCGGCGCGAGGGTGGTGGTGACCTCCCTGGAGCTCGCCCCCACACTGCCGGCGGGCACCCGCGTCCAACTCGTCGAGGAGGGCGGAGAGCGCACCTCGAGCCTGCCGGCGGTGGCCGGGCCCGGCCACGCCGCCTACGTGATCTATACCTCGGGCTCCACCGGCCTGCCCAAGGGGGTCGTCGTCCCTCATGCCGCGGTGATGAGCTTCGCCCGCGCCCTGCGGCAGCGCGTGTACGGCGGCGAGCGCGGCCCGCTGCGTGTCAGCCTCAACGCCTCGCTGTCGTTCGACGCCTCGGTGCAGCAACTGGTGCAACTCGCTTGGGGCCACAGCCTTCACCTCTTCACCCGGGAGCAGAGGCGCGACGCCGAGGTGATGGTCGAAGCGCTGCGCCGGCAGCGGCTGGACGTGCTCGACTGCACGCCCTCGCAGTTGCGGGTGCTGCTCGCGGCCGGGCTCGGCGAGGGCGACACCGGCCCGTCGCTGGTGCTGGTGGGCGGCGAGGCCGTGGACGCCGAGCTGCGCGATGCCGCGCTGGCGTGCTCGCGGATCGCCTTCTGGAACGTTTACGGCCCCACCGAGTGCACTGTGGACGCGACCGCCGTGCGGCTGGCGCCGGCGGGGCCGGCCTCCCGTCTCGGCTGGCCGCTGCCCGGCCACGTGCTCTACGTGGTGGATCCCGCGGGCGGCCTGGTGCCGGCCGGCGTGCCGGGAGAGCTGCGCATCGGCGGCTCGGGAGTCTCCCGGGGCTATCTGGACCGGCCGGAGCTGACGGCCGAGCGCTTCGTGCCCGACCCCTTCGGGGGCGGCGCCGGGATGCGGCTGTACTGTACGGGCGACCTCGTGCGCCGGCTGCCGGACGGGGCGATCGATTTCCTCGGCCGCATCGATCAGCAAGTGAAGGTGCGGGGTTTCCGCATCGAACCGGCGGAGATCGAAGCGGCCCTGGCCGCTCACCCGGCAGTGCGGGAATGCGCGGTGGTCGCCGAGGGCGACCGGCTGGTGGCGTTCTGGACGCCGATCGAGAATGCGGAGCCGGCCATGACCGAGCTGCGGGACCATCTGCGCTCCCGCCTTCCCGAGCACATGGTGCCTTCGGCGTTCAACCGGCTGATGCGGCTGCCGTCGACGGTCAGCGGCAAACTGGACCGGCGGGCCCTGGCCGCGATGGACCAGTTGCCGGCAGCCCGCGGCGACGCCGGGACCGTGGCTCAGGCGACGGGGATGGAGCAGACCGTGGCGAGGATCTGGGCCGAGGTGCTGGAGCGCGAGCCCGTGCGGGTTACGGACGACTTCTTCGAGCTGGGCGGCCATTCGCTGCTCGCCTCTCGGGTGCTGGCGCGGGTGCACGAGGAGCTCGGCGTCAGTCTCTCGCTGCGCCAGTTTTTCGAGGCCTCTACCGTGGCGGCGCTGGCGGGCGAGATCGAGGCTTCCCGCAATCGGGAGCAGGCCGGCGAGGCGCTTTCCGTCCCGCCCGGGCCGGCGGCAGGCGGCCTCCCGCTGCCGGCGGCCACGCGCCATCAGCTCACGGTGGAGTGGAGCCGGGCGAGCGATGAGATGGAGCCCTTCGGTCCCTGCCTGCATGAGCTGATCGCGGCCCGGGCCGCCGCGGCGCCGGAGGCTCTGGCGGTGTCCTGCGACGGCGAAGAGATGAGCTTCGGCCGTCTCGACCGGCTGGCCAACGGTTTGGCCCTGCGCCTGCGCATTCTGGGTGTCGGCCCCGAGGTGCCGGTGGCTGTGGCGCTCGACCGTTCTCCGGAGGCGATGGTCGCGATCCTGGGCGTGCTCAAGGCGGGCGGCGCCTACGTGATCCTCGATTCCTCTTATCCGGAGGAGCGGCTGGCCTGGCTGCTGGCGGATTCGCGGGCGCCGGTGGTGGTGACCTCCGCGGCTTTCGACGGCCGCCTGCCGGTGGGCGTTCGCGTTCTGCTCGTCGAGACGGCGGAGGAGAGCGCGGCGCGGCCGAGGGGACGCTCCAACCCCGAGCATCCGGCCTACGTGCTCTACACCTCGGGCTCGACCGGCAGCCCCAAGGGCGTGGTGGTGCGCCATGGTTCCGTGGTGAATCTGGCACGCGCGCTGCGGACGTCGGTCTATGCCGGTACGGCGGGCTCCCTGAGAGTGGGCGTCAACGCGTCGTTCGCTTTCGACGGCTCGGTCAAGCAGATCATCCAACTCGCCTGGGGCCACTCGCTCCATATCGTGCCGCAGGAGGCCCGGCTCGATCCGGCGGCGCTGGTGGACTTCGTCCGCCGCCACCGGCTGGACGCCCTCGACTGCACGCCTTCACAGCTGCGCCATCTTCTCGCCGCCGGTCTCGGCGAGGGGGACGCCGCGCCGGCCCTGGTGCTGGTGGGGGGCGAGACGGTCGATTCCGGGCTGCGCGATGCGGCGCTGGCGAAGCCGCGAACCCGCTTCTGGAATCTCTACGGTCCCACCGAGTGCACGGTGGACACCACCGTCGCGCCCTTCGCCGGCGATGCGCCCGCCTCGCGGATCGGCCGGCCGCTGGCCGGCGTCACGCTCCACGTCGCCGGTGACGGCGGCAACCCGGTGGCCGCCGGCGTGCCGGGCGAGCTGCTGGTGGGCGGCGCCGGCCTCGCTCGCGGCTATCTCGGCCATCCGGATCTCACCGCCGAGCGCTTCGTCCCCGATCCGTCCGGCGGCTCCCCGGGCTCGCGGCTTTATCGCACCGGCGATCTGGTGCGCTGGCTGCCGGACGGCTCGCTCGACTTTCTGGGCCGCCTGGACCGTCAGGTCAAAGTGCGGGGCTTCCGCATCGAGCCGGCGGAGATCGAGGCCGCGTTGGCGGCCCATCCGGGGGTGGGGGACTGCGCGGTGGTGGTGGCCTCGGGCGACCGGCTGGTGGCGTTCTGGACGCCGGCAGGCGCCGGCGAACCCACCGTGGCCGAGCTCCGGGAGCACCTGCGGTCCCGGTTGCCGGTGCACATGATGCCGGCGTCCTATGCGCGCCTGGGACAACTGCCCTCGACCCTCAGCGGCAAGGTGGACTTGCCGGCTCTGGAGGCGATGAGCCCGGCGCCCGAGCCCGGCGCCGGGGCGGCTCCGGCAACGCGCATCGAGCAGGCTCTCGCCGCGATCTGGGCCGAGGTGCTGGGGCATGACCGGATCGGCGTGACGGACGACTTCTTCGACCTCGGCGGTCATTCCCTGCTCGCCACCCAGGTCATGGCGCGGGTGCGCGAAGTGTTCGGCGTCAAGCTGCCGCTGCGGAATCTGTTCGAGCGCCCCACCGTGGCGGGCCTCGCCGAGGCTTTGGTACAGGCCCTCGGGGGAGGTCTGCCGGCCCTCGTGGAGGCGGCGCCGTTGCCGCGTCCCGCAGGCGGGGCCGGTCTCGCCCTGTCGTTCGCCCAGGAGCGGCTCTGGTTCCTCGACCGCCTGCAGGGCGTCAGCGCGATCTACAACGTCCCTGCCGCAGTCCGTCTCGCCGGCGCTCTCGACCCCGCGGCCCTGGAGGCCGCCTTCCGGGAGATCCTGCGGCGGCACGAGGTTCTCCGGAGCTGGTTCGTCGAGGTCGGCGGGAAGCCCGAGACGCGGCTCGACCCGGCGTACGAGCCGGCGCTGGCCTGGGTGGATCTGCGAGTCATCCCGGCTGCCGCGGAGCGGGAGGCCGAGGCCCAGGCGCTGGCTGTTGCGGCGTCGGGCAGGCCCTTCGATCTTGAGAAGGGCCCGCTCCTGCGGGTGACGGTGCTGCGCTTGGACGAGCAACTGCACCTGCTCGTCCTGGCGATGCACCACATCGTCTCCGACGGCTGGTCCATGGGTGTGCTGATCCACGAGCTCGCCGGCCTGTACGGTGCCGCCGCGGCCGGTGGGCCGTCGCCCCTGCCGGAGTTGCCGATGCAGTACTCGGATTACGCCCGCTGGCAGCGGCAGTGGCTCGCGGGCGGTGCGCTCGCGGACCAGCTCGGCTGGTGGCGGGAGCAACTGGCAGGCATTCCCCCGGCCATCGAGCTGCCCACCGACCGGCCGGGGCCGGCGGAGCCCACCGGGCGTGGCGGCACGCTCGCGGTCCCCCTGGCGGGCGAGCTGACGGCCGGCTTGCGGGCCTTGAGCCGGCAGGCGGGAAGCACCCTGTTCATGACTCTGCTCGCCGGCTTCCAGGCGCTGCTCACCCGCTATGCCGGAGGCGACGAGGCGCCGGTGGGCACGCCCATCGCCGGCCGTACCCGCGTCGACACCGAGAAGCTCATCGGCTGCTTCGTCAACACCCTGGTCCTGCGGACGGACCTGAGCGGCAACCCTCCGTTCAAAGAGCTGTTGCGCCGGGCGCGGGAGACGACCCTGGGCGCCTACGACCATCAGGACGTGCCGTTCGAGAAGCTGGTCGAGGAGCTGGCGCCGCGGCGCGATCTGGGCCATTCGCCTCTGTTTCAGGTGATGCTGACCCTGCAGAACGCTCCGCTCGGCCGCCTGGAGCTGCCGGGCCTGCTGCTGGAGCCGGTGGAGCTGGAGAGCGCCACCGCCAAGTTCTCTCTCTCCCTCACCCTGGTGGAGCAGGGCGACGGGATGGCGGGTTGGCTGGAGTACGACCTGGATCTTTTCGATCAGGCCACCGCTGCGCGCATCGCGGAGCACTTCAGGAATCTGGTGGCGGGAGCCGCAGCAAACCCGGAGCAGGTCGTTTCGGACCTTCCCTTCCTTACGGACGGCGAGATCCTTCAACTCGCGGCCTGGAGCCGCGGCGGTGACGCCGAGAGCGGCGAGCAGTGCGTCCACGAGCTGTTCGAAGCGCATGCGGACCGGACGCCGCAGGCCTTGGCGCTGGCCGCCGGGGGCGTCGAGCTCACCTACGGCGAGCTCGAGCAGCGCTCCAACCGCCTGGCCCGGCACCTGCGCCGGTTGGGAGTGGGCCCGGCGATCCGCGTCGCTCTCTGCGTGCCGCGCTCGATCGACGGCATCGTGGGAATCCTCGCCATCCTCAAGGCGGGTGGCGCCTACGTGCCCCTCGACCCGTCCTACCCGCGGGAGCGCCTGAGCCGTATGCTGGCGGATTCGGGCGCCCGTGTGCTCATCACCCGTGAGGATCTGGAGCCTGCTCTGGTGGCCGGCTTCGGTGTGGCGCTGGTGTATCTGGACAGCGATGCGCCCATCATCGCGAGGGCGGCCGGCGAGCGGCCCCGCGGCTGGACCCTGCCGGAGTGCCTGGCGTATGTGATCTACACCTCCGGCTCGTCGGGAATCCCCAAGGGGGTGGGCGTCTCGCATGCCGCGGCGGCGGCACACTTTCGCACGTTGATCGGAGTGTACGGCCTGGATGAGAGCGACCGCTGGCTCCAGACGGCAGCCTGGAGCTTCGACATGTCGGTCGAGCAGATCCTGGCGACCCTGTCGTCGGGGGCGGCCATCGTGCTGGCGGGGGGCGATCTCGATCCCTCGACCCTGCTGCCGACACTGGTGGGCCTCCAGGTCACGGTCCTCGACCTGACTCCCGCGGTTCTGCTGAGCCTGATCCGGGAGACCGCGGGGCGGAGCGCTGCGGGTCTGCGCCTGCGGCTGGTGAGCTGCGGCGGCGAGGCCATGCCACCGGAGGTGCCCCGTCTCTGGCGGACGACTCCGATGGCCGGCAGCCGGCTGGTGAACGGGTACGGGCCGACCGAAGCGGTGATCACCGCGACCCTGCTGGAAGTCGAGGGGACGGTTCTTCCCGCCACCGCCGGCAGTATTTCCATCGGCCGTCCGCTCGCCGGCCGCTCGGTTTACGTTCTCGACCGCCACGGCCTGCTGGTTCCCGTTGGGACGCCCGGCGAGCTGGCGCTGGGGGGAGTGCTGGCCCGCGGCTATCTGGGGCGCCCCGAGGTCACGGCCGAGCGCTTCGTTCCCGACTCCTGGAGCATGGCTCCCGGAGAGCGGCTCTATCTCACCGGCGACCGGGTGCGCTGGCTGGCGACGGGAGACCTCGAGTTCCTGGGGCGTGTCGACCAGCAGGTCAAGGTCCGCGGCTTCCGCATCGAATTGGGCGAGATCGAGACGGCGCTCGCCGCTCATCCGGTGGTGGCCCAGGCGGCCATCGCCGCTCAGGGAGAGACGGAGGCCCGCCGTCTGGTGGCGTTCGTCGTTCTCCACGCCGGATCACAGCTGCCGCCGGTGGCCGATTTCCGGTCGTTCCTCGGCGCCACACTACCCGACTACATGATCCCCGCCGTCTTCGTCGAGCTGCCGTCGCTGCCTTTCACGCACAACGGCAAGCTGGACCGGCGAGCGCTGTCCAGGCTGGCTCCGGAGCCCGAAGCGCAGAGTGCCTATGTCGCTCCGCGCAGCGCGGTCGAATCGACACTGGCCGGAATCTGGGCGGAGGTGTTGCGCCGCGACTCGATCGGCATCGCGGACGACTTCTTCGATCTCGGCGGGCACTCGTTGCTCGCCACCCAGGTCATGTCGCGGGTGCGCCAGGCGTTCGACATCGAGCTGCCGTTGCGGCGCCTGTTCGAGCGTCCCACGGTGGCTTCTCTCGCCGAAGCGGTCGAGCAGGCTCTGCGCGACGGCGGCAGCGTCCTGACGCCTGCGACGGAAGCGGGAGAAGCGCCGCTTCTTGTTCCGGCGCCGCGTCCCGGCCCGGGCGAGCCGGGGCTCCCTCTTTCCTTCGCTCAGGAACGCCTCTGGTTCCTTGAGCAACTGGAGCCCGGCAGCGCCTTCTACAGCATGCCGAGCGCCGTGCGGCTGGACGGACAGCTCTATCCACCGTTGCTCGTCGCGGTGCTGAGCGAGATCGTGAGCCGTCACGAATCGCTGCGCACCACGTTCGCCGACCGCGAGGGGCGCCCATTCCAGAGGATCGCACCGTCCCAGGAGGTGTCGTTGCCGCTGGTGGACCTGTCGGGCCTGGCGGCGGCGGAAGGCGAGCGGGTCCTCCTCGATCTCGTCACCGGCGATGCGCGCCAGCCCTTCGACCTGGTCCGCGGTCCTCTGGTCCGTTTCTGCCTGGCCCGGCTCGCGGCCGGCCGGCACGCCATGCTTTTCAACATGCATCACATCGTGTCGGACGGCTGGTCGACCGGCGTTCTGATGCGCGAGGTGATGGCGCTCTACGAGGCCTTTGCCGGCGGGCGGCCCTCGCAACTGCCGCCGCTGCCCATTCAGTATCCGGACTATGCGGTTTGGCAGCGGGCGTGGTTGGTGGGCGACGTCCTCAACCGCCAGCTCGACTACTGGCGGCGTCAGCTCACCGGGATCGCCGGCCTCGATCTGCCGCTCGATCGGCCGCGTCCGCCGGTCGAAATGTTCCACGGTTCCTACCATCGGGTGACGCTCTCGCCGGAGCTGACGGCGGCTCTCCACGATCTTTCCCGAAGCTCCGGGACGACCCTGTTCATGACTCTCCTGGCGGGTTTTCAGGCGCTGCTGTCGCGGGTCACCGGCCAGATGGACATCCCCGTGGGCTCGCCGATCGCCAACCGCAACCGCTCCGAGGTGGAGAACCTGATCGGTTTCTTCGCCAACACGCTGGTGATGCGTACGGACCTCGGTGGCGACCCGGGCTTCGACGCTCTGTTGCGCCGGGTGCGGGAGATGGCCCTGGAGGCGTACGCCCATCAGGAGCTGCCGTTCGAAAAGCTGGTGGGAGAGATCCAGCCCGAGCGCGACATGAGCCGCAATCCGCTCTTCCAGGTGATGTGCGTGCTGCAGAACCAGCCCTTCCCGGAGTTTTCGGTGGGTGGCTTGACGATGGCGCCGCTGCGTGGCGACAGCCGCACGGCGAAGTTCGACCTGACTTTCTTCTGGACCGAGATCGAAGGTGCCTTGGACGGTCTGTTCGAGTTCAACACCGACCTTTTCGACGCGGCGACGGCCCGGCGCCTGATGCGCCATTGCGTAGCGCTGCTGGAGGCCGCGGTGGCGGCTCCGAGCCTGCCGTTGCCGGCGCTGCCGCTGCTGTCCCTGCCTGAGCGCCATCAAGCGCTGATCGAGTGGAACGAGACGCGGGAGATTTCCCTGGAGGTCCGCTGTGTCCATCGCTGGGTCGAGGAGCAGGTCGAGCGCAGCCCCGAGGCCATCGCGGCGGTCTTCGCGGGACGCGGTCTCACGTTTCGCGAGCTCAACCTGCGGGCAAACCGCCTGGCCCACGGCCTGCGCCGGCTGGGAGTCGGACCCGAGTCGCTGGTGGGAATCTGCCTCGAGCGCTCGCTCGGCATGCTGGTCTCGCTGCTGGCGGTGCTCAAGGCGGGCGGCGGGATGGTGGCCCTCGATCCAGCCTACCCGGTGGACCGCCTGGCCTTCATCATCCGCGACGCCGGGCTGCGGGCGCTGATCACCGAGGAGCCGTTGCTGCGGCACTTCCCCGGCCAGGAGGGGATCGCCCTCTGCCTGGACGGCGAAATCGAGCCGTTCCCCGAGGAGAGCGGCGAGAATCCGCAGGTCGGCGTCGAGCTCGATCATCCGATCTACGCCATCTACACCTCGGGCTCGACCGGCATGCCGAAGGGCATCCTGGTCACCCACCGCGCCTTTTCGAACCTGCTCGACTGGCAGCTCCGGCACTCGCCGCTGGCGGGCACGGCGCGCACGGTCCAGTTCTCCACCTTCGGCTTCTGCGTCTCCTTCCAGGAGATCTTCTCCTCCTGGTGCTCGGGTGGAACGCTGGTGCTGGCAAGCGAGCTGGTGCGGCGGGACATCGCGGGGCTCAATGCCTTCTTGGAAAGCGAACAGATCGAGCGGCTGCACCTGCCGTTCGCCGCCCTGAAGCACCTCGCCGACGCGGCGGCCGGGCAGGATCGCCTGCCGTCGTCCCTGCGGGAGGTGATCACCGCCGGCGAGCAGCTCCAGATCAACCCGGCGGTGCGCGGCCTGTTCGAGCGGCTGCCCGGCTGCTCGCTGCACAACCAGTACGGCGCTTCCGAGACGCACGTGGTGACGGCCCTGACTCTGGATGGCAGACCGGAGGTCTGGCCGGCGATCCCTTCGATTGGACGGCCGATCCTGAACGTGCGCATCCACCTGCTCGACGCGAATTTCGAGCCGGTGCCGCTCGGCGTGCCGGGCGAGCTCTACGCCTCGGGCCCCTGCGTGCCCCGGGGCTATCTCAACGATCCGGTGTTGACGGCGCAGAAGATGGTGCCGGACCTCTATTCGGCGGAGCCGGGAGCGCGGCTCTACCGCACCGGCGACTCGGCCCGCTACCTCGCCGACGGTCAGATCGAATACCACGGCCGGATCGACAACCAGGTCAAAATCCGCGGCTTCCGCGTTGAGCTGGGAGAGATCGACACCGTGCTGGCGAGCCACCCGGCGGTGCGCGACGCCGCCGTCGTGGCCTCGGCGGCGCGGGAGGGCAAGCGCCTGGTGGCCTACCTGGTGCTCGAAGCGGGGGCGGAGCGGCAGCAGACGATCGAGGAGCTGCGCGCCTTCCTCAAGCGCAAGCTGCCCGAGTACATGGTGCCGGCGGCCTTCGTCACCCTGGAGGCGCTGCCGATCAACGCCAACGGCAAGCTCGACCAGGCGGCCCTCCCGGCCCCCGACATGACCCTGCGGCAGCGCGAGATGGTGGCGCCGCGCAACGCGGCCGAAGAGGTTCTGGCGAGACTGTTCGCGGAGGTCTTGGGACTCAACCGGGTCGGCGTCCGCGACAACTTCTTCGAGCTGGGCGGCCACTCCCTGCTCGCCACCCAGGTCATCTCCCGCGCCCGCTCGGCGTTCGGGGTCGAGCTGCCGATCCGCCGCCTTTTCGAAGCGCCGACCGTCGAGGCGCTCGCCGCCACCCTGGAGGTTTCCGAGCCGCCGCCGCCGCCGCTGGAGCCCGCGGCGAGAGAGGGCGAGCTGCCGCTCTCTTTCGCCCAGGAGCGCCTGTGGTTTCTGGACCGCCTGGAGCCCGGCAGCGCGCTCTACAACATCTCGGCCGCCGCGCGCCTGTCGGGAGACTTGGATGCCGCGGCCCTCGATGCCGCGGTCGACGAGATCGTCCGTCGCCACGAGGTGCTGCGGACGGCTTTCGCCGAGGGGAGCGAGGGCCGGCCGGTGCAGGTGATCTCGCCGTGGCGGCGGTGGCCCCAGCCGGTCGTCGACCTGTCGGCTCTGCCTGCGGGGCTTCGCGAGACTGCGGCGCAGGGACTGGCGCAGGAGGAGGCCTCGCGCCCGTTCGACCTGGCGGCCCGGGACGGCGCGCCGCGGATGCCGCGGATGCTGCGGACGGCGCTGCTGCGCCAGCAGCCCGGCGAGCACATCCTGCTCGTCAACTTTCATCACATCGCCGCCGACGGTTGGTCGCTCGGGGTCTTCCTGCGCGAGTTGGGGAGGCTCTACGGAGCCTTCGCGTCGGGTCTCGCCTCGCCGCTGCCCGAGCTGCCGATCCAGTACGCCGACTTCGCGGTCTGGCAGCGCCGGTGGCTGTGCGGCGAGCCGCTGGAGAGGCAGCTCGCATACTGGCGTCGGGCGTTGGCGGGTGCGCCCGCGGTGCTCGAGCTGCCCGCCGACCGGCCCCGGGCGGCGGGGCGGAGCTCGCGCGGTGCCCACCGCTCCTTCGTCGTGCCGCCGCTGCTCGCGGCCGATCTGGCGGCGTTGGCCCAACGCGAGGAGACGACTCTCTTCACCGTGCTGCTCGCCGGATTCCAGGCGCTGCTGGCGCGCTGGAGCGGCGAGGACGACATCGTGGTGGGCTCGCCCGTCGCCAACCGCAACCGCCTGGAGACGGAACCGCTGATCGGTTTCTTCGTCAACACGCTCGTCCTGCGGCTCGACCTCTCCGGAAATCCCGATTTCACGGCGGCCCTGAGGCTGGCCCGCCAGGCGGTGCTGGGTGCCTCCGATCATCAGGACCTGCCGTTCGAGAAGCTGGTCGAGGAGCTCGCCCCCGCGCGGGACGCCCGTTACACGCCTCTGTTCCAGGTCATGTTCGCGTTCCAGAACACACCGACCGTGAGCCCGGAGCTCTCCGGACTGACCGCGGAGTCTCTCAAGCTCGGCAACGACCTGACGAAGTTCGACCTCCTGCTGGCGCTCGCCGAAGGCGAGGACGGCCTCGGCGCCACCTTCGAGTACAGCGCCGATCTCTTCGACGCCGTGACGATCGAGCGCCTCGGGGCTCGGTTCGAGCTCCTGCTGCAGGAAGTGGTGAGATCTCCCAGGGAACGGCTGTTCGAGCTTTCGCTGCTCTCTCCGGCCGAGCTGCGGCAGGTGCTGCGGAGCTGGAACGAAACCGGCACCTCCTACGCTCGGGAGTCCACCCTCCCCGAGCTCTTCGCCGTCTGGGCCGAGCGCACTCCGGACGCCGCGGCGCTCCGCTTCGGCGACGAGATCCTCACCTACCGCGAGGTCGACGCGAGATCCAACCAGCTCGCCCTTCATCTGGCGTCGCTGGGCACCGCCGTGGGCGATCTGGTGGGAGTCTGCCTCGAACGCTCTTCGGCGCTGGTGGTGGCCCTGCTCGCGATCCTCAAGTCGGGCGCGGCCTACCTGCCTCTCGATCCGGCCTATCCGGCGGAACGCCTGACGTGGATGCTGGAGGACGCGGGCGCCTCGGCGGTGGTGACCCTGGAGGCGTTGGCGCCTCTGCTGGCCGCAGCGGCGCTGCCGAGGGTCCTGCTCGACGTCGACGCTGGGCGTATCGCGAGCCTGGCCGGGAACGTGCCGGGGCGGGGGAGCGCGGACGGCATCGCCTACGTCATGTACACGTCGGGCTCGACCGGCCGGCCCAAGGGAACCGTCATCCCGCAGCGGGCCATCGTCCGCCTGCTGTTTGCGACCGACTATGTCGAGCTCGGCCCGGACGACCGCGTCGCCCACCTCTCCAACGTCTCGTTCGACGCCGCCACCTTCGAGATCTGGGGCGCGCTCCTCCATGGCGGCTGCCTGGTGGGCATCCCCCGCGAAATCGCCTTGTCACCGGGCGCGCTGGCGGCCGAGATCGGGCGCCAGCGGATCTCGGCCATGTTCCTCACCGCGGCCCTGTTCCGCCAGACGGCGCGAGAGGCACCGGACGCCTTCCGCGGCGTGCGGCACCTGCTTGCCGGCGGCGAGGCGCTCGATCCGCATTGGGTGCGGGAGGTCTTGGCGAACGGCCCTCCCGAGCGGCTGCTCAACGGCTACGGGCCGACGGAATGCACGACCTTCGCCGTGTGCCACCTCATCGCATCGGTGCCGCAGGGGGCGGTCTCCGTGCCCATCGGGCGGCCCATCGCCAATACCACGGCCTACGTGCTGGATCGCCGTCTCCATCCCGTCGATCCCGGAGCGCACGGGGAGCTGTACCTCGGCGGCGATGGCTTGGCCTTGGGTTACCTGCGCCGGCCGGACCTGACGGCGGAGCGCTTCGTCCCCAATCCCTTCCCGCGTTCCGCCGCCGAGGCGGGAACGCGCCTCTACCGCACGGGCGACCTCGTCCGCAGCCTGCCGGACGGCACGATCGATTTTCTCGGCCGTGCCGATCACCAAGTCAAGCTGCGCGGCTTCCGCATCGAGCTGGGCGAGGTGGAGGCGATCCTGGCGACTCACCCGGCGGTGAGCGAGGCCGCGGCGGTGGTCCGCGAGACGGCGCCCGGCGACCGGCGCCTGGTGGCCTACGTGGCGGGCGACGCAGTGCCCGCGGCGGGCGAGCTGCGGGCGTTCGTCGCGGAGCGGCTCCCCGACTACATGATTCCAGCGGCGATCGTGGTGCTGCCGTCGCTGCCGTTGACGCCCAACGGCAAGGTGGACCGCCGGGCCCTGCCCGATCCAGGTGCAGGCGACGCCGGTGGCGGTACCTACGTGGCCCCGCGCACTGCCGAGGAGGAGATCCTGGCGGACCTGTGGTCTGAGGTGCTGAAGGTTCCGCGGGTCGGGGCGGACGATAACT
This sequence comes from Thermoanaerobaculia bacterium, assembly GCA_035996875.1. GTDB lineage: Bacteria > Acidobacteriota > Thermoanaerobaculia > Multivoradales > UBA5704 > DATARR01. The sequence continues at coordinate 67,975 of DASYJD010000061.1, read as the reverse complement.
TCTTCGCCCTTGGCGGCCATTCGCTGCTGGCGACCCAGATCGTCTCGCGCGTGCGTGGCGTCTGCGGTGTCGAGCTGCCCATCCGCCTGTTGTTCGAGGCGCCGACGGTGGCGGCCCTGGCGGTGGAGCTTCGGGCTCTCCTCGCGGCGGCGTCCGGCGACGAGGGCTTCTGGGATCCGGAGGCCCTCGCTCCGCCGCTCGTGCCGATGCCGCGCCCCCTGCCTCCCGGACGGGAGCTGCCCCTCTCTTTCGCCCAGGAGCGTCTCTGGTTTCTCGACCGGCTGGATCCCGGCGGATCCCGGTACAACATTCCCGCCGCCGTCCGGCTGCGCGGGGACCTCGCCGCGGGCTCGCTCGGCGCCGCCATCGACGAGGTCGTGCGGCGGCACGAGGTGCTGCGGACGGGGTTCGCGGAAGGCCGCGACGGGCACCCCGTGCAGGTGATCTCGCCCTGGCAGGCACGTCCCCTGCCGGTCGTCGATCTGTCGGCGCTGTCGCCGGCCGGCCGCGCCGCCGCCGCGCAGAGGCTGGCGAGCGAGGAAGCCGTACGCCCCTTCGAGCTGAACGCCGGCCCGGGAGATTCGCCGCGCATGTTGCGTGCCGTCCTGCTGCGGCTCGAAGAGCGCGAGCACGCGCTGCTCGCCGCGTTCCACCACATCGCGTCCGACGGCTGGTCGGTCGGCATCTTTTTGACCGAGCTGGCGGCTCTCTACGACGCGAGCGCCGCCGGCCGGCCGTCGACGCTTCCCGACCTGCCTGTCCAGTACGCGGACTTCGCCGTCTGGCAGCGCCGGTGGCTGCGCGGCGCGGCGCTGGAGCGTTTGGCCGGCTATTGGCGCGGGGCCCTGGCCGGCGCGCCGGCCGTGCTCGATCTGCCCACCGACCGCCCGCGGCCTGCCGTCCGCAGCTCGCGAGGGGCCCGCTGCACCTTCCTCCTGCCGCCCGAGGTCGCGGCCGAGGTGTCGGCGCTCGCCCGCCGGCAGGAGGCGACACCGTTCGCCGTGCTGCTCGCCGCCTTTCTCGCGTTGCTGGCGCGCTGGAGCGGCCAGGAGGACGTCGTCGTGGGCTCGCCCGTCGCCAACCGCAACCGGCTCGAGACGGAGCCCCTGATCGGCTTCTTCGTCAACACTCTGGTGTTGCGTCTCGACCTCGCAGGCGACCCCGGCTTCGGCGAAGCCTTGCGGCGCGCCCGCGAAGCCGTGCTGGGCGGCAGCGCACATCAGGACCTGCCGTTCGAGAAGCTGGTGGAGGAGCTGGCGCCGCAGCGCGACCTGCGCCACACGCCGCTCTTCCAGGTGATGTTCGCGCTGCAGAACGCGCCGGCCGGCAAGGCGCGCCTCCCCGGCCTGGTCCTCGAGCCCATGGCGGTCGAGAGCGTCACGGCCAAGTTCGACCTTCTGCTGTCCCTGGCGGAGGACGACGAGGGGCTCCACGGCTCCTTCGAGTACGCCGCCGACCTCTTCGACCGCGCCACCGTCGTGCGCCTTGGAGAGCGTTTCGCGGCTCTTCTAAGAAGGGTGCTGGCCGATCCGTCGTGCCGTCTCTCGGAGCTGCCGCTGCTCACTCCCGCCGAGGAGAGGGAGGTGCTCGAGGATTGGAACGGCGCAGCGGTGCCCTGGCCCCGGGAGACGCCTGTCCATCACCTCGTCGCGCGGTGGGCGGCTCGTACCCCGGATGCCGCGGCCGTCGTGGGAGACGGCGAGAGCCTCACCTATGGGCAGCTCGCGAGGCGGGCCGAGCGGCTGGCGGGCCATCTGCGGCGGCTTGGGGTCGGGCCCGAGGTGCGGGTCCCCGTCCTGCTGGATCGTTCGCCGGCCCAGGTCGTGGCCCTGCTCGCCGTGCTCAAGGCGGGAGGCGCCTATGTCCCGCTCGACCCGGCGAACCCCGTGGAAAGGTTGGCTTGGCAGCTCGCCGACGCTTGGCTGGGCAACCCGGCGCGGGTGCTGCTGACTCGAGAGAGCTTCGCGGCGGAGCTGCCGGCCGTCGAAGCGACCGTGCTGCGGCTCGATACCGGGGACGTCGACGACGAGAGAGCGGAGGTTGGAGGAGCGGCGCCCGAGCTGCCGATGGACCCCGACCAGGCGGCCTACGTGATCTACACCTCGGGTTCGACCGGCCGGCCGAAGGGGGTGGTGATCACCCAGGGCTCGCTGGCGAACCTCGTGGCCTGGCACCGCCGGGCCTACGGTCTGACGCCTGCCGACCGGTCCCTCCTGGTGGCCGGCCCCGGGTTCGACGCTGCGGTGTGGGAGATCTGGCCCGTTCTGGCGGCGGGGGCGAGCCTGCGCGTGCCGGACGAGGAGGTGCGCTCGTCGCCGGCGCGGTTGGTGGGCTGGCTCGCGGAGCAAGGGATCACGGTGGGATTCCTGCCGACGCCGCTCGCCGAGGCCGTGCTCTCTCAACCCTGGCCGCAGAAGACCGCCCTGCGGGCCCTGTTGACGGGGGGCGACCGGTTGCACCGCGGGCCGCAGCCCGGGTTGCCGTTCGTTCTCCACAATCACTACGGCCCGACGGAGAGCACGGTGGTCGCGACCTGCGGTCCCGTGGCGCCCGGAGCCGAGGCTCCCTCCATCGGCCGCCCCATCGCCAATACCCGGGTGTACGTGGTCGACCGCCACTTCCGTCCGGTGCTGCCGGGAGTCGCCGGCGAGCTGGCGATCGGCGGCGTGGGATTGGCTCGCGGTTACCTGCATCGCCCGGAGCTGACCGCCGCACGGTTCGTCCCCGATCCCCTGAGCGGCGAGCCGGCCGGCAGGCTCTATCGGACCGGCGACCTCGTCCGCTGGACGCGGGCGGGCGACCTGGAGTTTCTGGGCCGCATCGATCGCCAGGTGAAGATCCGGGGCTTCCGCATCGAGCTGGGAGAGATCGAGTCGTCGCTGCTGGAGCACCCCGAGGTCCGGGAAGCGGTGGTGGACGTACGTGCGGACGCCGGGGAACCCCGTCTCGCGGCCTGGATCGTCGCGGCTCGACCGGACCGGGCTCCGGCGGGGGAGCTGAAGGCTTGGCTGCGCGAGCGCCTGCCCGAGGCCATGGTCCCCGTGGCCTGGAAGCTTCTGGAAGCGCTGCCGCTGACGCCCAACGGCAAGGTGGACCGGCGGGCGCTCCCCGAGCCGGGGCTGGAGCGGGCCGAGGACGAGTGGGTGGCGCCGCGCGACTCCCAGGAACAGTTGCTGGCCGGCCTCTGGGAAGAGGTGTTGAAGGTCGAGCGGGTGGGGGCCTTCGACAATTTCTTCGCGCTGGGCGGGCATTCCCTGCTCGCCACCCAGCTCGTCTCGCGAGTGCGCAAGGTCTTCGGCGTCAGCCTGCCGCTACGGGCTGTGTTCGAGTCTCCCACCGTGGCCGGCGTCGCCGAAGCCCTGAGCCGTGCCGTCGTGGCCGGCCTGGAGGCGGCCGTCGTCGCGGAGGCACCCATGGACGGGGCGGCTCCCGCTTTCTCGGCGCCTCTCGCCGCCGTGGCGGCTCCGCCCTTGGGGCCCGCGGCAAGGCGAAGCGAGGTGCCGCTCTCTTTCGCCCAGGAGCGCCTCTGGTTCCTGGACCGTCTGGAGCCCGGCAGCGCCGTGTACAACATCCCGGCGGCCGCGCGCCTGTCGGGAGACTTGGATGCCGCGGCCTTCGACGCCGCGGTCGACGAGATCGTCCGTCGTCACGAGGTGCTCCGGACGGCCTTCGCCGAGGGGAGCGAGGGCCGGCCGGTGCAGGTGATCTCGCCGTGGCGGCGGCGGCCCCAGCCGGTCGTCGACCTTTCGGCTCTGCCCGCGGGGCTTCGCGAGACCGCGGCCCGGCGACTGGCGCAGGAGGAGGCCTCGCGGCCGTTCGACCTCGCGGTCCGGGGCGACGGCCCGCCGCGGATGCTGCGGACGGCGCTGCTGCGGCTGAATCCCGGCGAGCACGTCCTGCTGGCCAACTTTCATCACATCGCCTCCGACGGCTGGTCGCTCGGGGTGTTCCTGCTCGAGCTGGGAGCGCTCTATCGGGCATTCGCCACCGGGTCTGCCTCGCCGCTGCCCGACTTGCAGATCCAATACGCGGACTTCGCGGTCTGGCAGCGACAGTGGCTGCGAGGCGAAGCTTTGGAACGGCAGCTCGCCTATTGGCGCCGGGCTCTGGCGGGAGCGCCTGAGGTGCTCGAGCTGCCCGCCGACCGGCCGCGGGCGGCGGGGCGGAGCCCGCGCGGCGCGAGCTTCTCTTTCGTCATCCCTTCGCTGCTCGCGGCCGACCTGGCGGCGCTGGCCCGGCGCGAGGAGACGACTCTCTTCACCGTGCTGCTCGCCGGATTCCAAGCCTTGCTGGCGCGCTGGAGCGGCGAGGACGACATCGTGGTGGGCTCGCCCGTCGCCAACCGCAACCGGCTGGAGACGGAGCCGCTGATCGGTTTCTTCGTCAACACGCTTGTCCTGCGGCTCGACCTTTCGGGAGACCCCAGTTTCAGGACTGCCTTGGGCCTGGCCCGAGAGGCGGTCCTGGGCGCCTCCGATCACCAGGATCTGCCGTTCGAGAAGCTGGTCGAGGAGCTCGCCCCCGCCCGGGACGCCCGCTTCACGCCCCTCTTCCAGGTCATGTTCACGTTGGAGACCACGCCGTCCGTCAATCCGGAGCTCTCCGGATTGACGGTGGAACCGCTTGAGCTCGGCAGCGACCTGGCGAAGTTCGACCTCCTGCTGGCGCTCGCCGAGGTCGAGGACGGCCTCGGCGCCACCTTCGAGTACGGCGCCGATCTTTTCGACTCCGCGACGATCGCCCGCCTCGGGATTCGTTTCGAGATCCTGCTGCAGGAGGTGGTGAAGTCTCCCCAGGGCCGGCTTTTCGAGCTGCCGCTGCTCTCTCCGCCGGAGCTGCGGCAGGTGCTGCGGAGCTGGAACGAAACGGCCACCCCCTATCCTCGGGAGTCCACCCTCCCCGAGCTCTTCGCCGTGTGGGCCCGGCGCACTCCGGACGCCACGGCGCTCCGCTTCGGCGACGAGATCCTCACCTACCGCGAGGTCGATGCGAGATCCAACCAGCTCGCCGCTCACCTGGCGTCGCTGGGTATCGCTGCGGGCGACCTGGTAGGCGTGTGCCTCGAACGCTCCCCGGCACTGGTGGTGACCCTGCTCGCGATCGTCAAGGCGGGCGCGGCCTATCTGCCTCTCGACCCGGCTTATCCGACGGAGCGCTTGGCCTGGATGCTGGAGGATTCCGGCGCCTCCGCGGTGGCGACCCTGGAGGCGTGGGCGCCCCTGCTCGCCGCGACGGACCTGCCGCTGGTCCGCCTCGACGCCGACGCCGAGCGCATCGCGAGGCTCGACGGGGAGGCGGCGGTCCGCCGGGGGAGCGCGGACGGCCTTGCCTACGTCATGTACACGTCGGGCTCGACGGGCCGGCCCAAGGGGACCGCCATCCCCCAAAGGGCGATCGTCCGCCTGCTGTTCGAGACCCACTACGTCGAGCTCGGTCCGGACGACCGCGTCGCCCACCTCTCCAACGTCTCGTTCGACGCCGCCACCTTCGAGATCTGGGGCGCGCTCCTCCATGGCGGCTGCCTGGTGGGCATCCCCCGCGAAATCGCCCTGTCGCCGGCCAGGCTGGCGGCCGAGATCGGGAATCTGGGGATCTCGGCCATGTTCCTCACCGCGGCCCTCTTTCACCAGACGGCGCGGGAGGCGCCGGACGCCTTCCGCGGCGTGCGGTACCTGCTCGCCGGCGGCGAGGCGCTCGATCCGCATTGGGTGCGGGAGGTGCTGGCGAACGGCGCTCCCGAGCGCCTGCTCAACGGCTACGGGCCGACCGAGAGCACGACCTTCGCCCTCTGTCATCGCATCGCCGCGGTGCCGGACGAGGCGACCTCCGTGCCCATCGGGCAGCCCATCGCCAATACCACGGCCTACGTGCTGGACCGCCGCCTCCAGCCGGTCGCGCCGGGCACGCACGGGGAGCTCTTCCTCGGCGGCGACGGCCTTGCGTTGGGCTACCTGCGCCGGCCGGATCTCACGGCGGAGCGCTTCGTCCCCAATCCCTTCCCGCATTCCGCGGCCGAGGTGGGAACGCGGCTCTACCGCACGGGCGACCTCGTCCGCAGCCTGCCGGACGGCACGATCGATTTCCTCGGCCGGACCGACTACCAGGTCAAGCTGCGCGGCTTCCGTATCGAGCTGGGCGAGGTGGAGGCGATCCTGGCGACACACCCGGCGGTGAGCGAGGTCGCGGTGGTGGTCCGGGAAGCGGCTCCCGGCGACCGGCGCCTGGTGGCTTACGTGGCGGGCGACGCGCTGCCCGCCGCGGGCGAGCTGCGGGCGTTCGTCGCGGAGCGGCTCCCCGACTACATGATCCCGTCGGCGATCGTGAGCCTGTCCTCCCTGCCGTTGACGCCCAACGGCAAGGTGGACCGGCGGGCCCTACCCGATCCCGCCGATATCGCCGGCGGCGCCGGTGGCGATACTTACGTGGCTCCGCGCACCGCGGAGGAGGAGATCCTCGCCGGCCTGTGGTCCGAGGTGCTGGGCGTTTCCCGGGTGGGAGCGAACGACGACTTCTTCGTCCTCGGCGGGCATTCGCTGCTGGCGACCCAGCTCATATCGCGCGTGCGCGGCGCCTTCGGCCGCGAGCTGCCCCTGGCGGCCCTGTTCGAATCTCCCACCGTAGCCCAATTCGCCGAGGTCCTGCGCGCCGCCGCTCAAGGGAGAGCGCAGGCTCCCGCCATCGTCGCGGCTCCGCGCGACGGCGAGATGCCGTTGTCCTTCGCCCAGGAGCGTCTCTGGTTCCTCGACCAGCTCGATCCCGGCAGCGCGGCCTACAACGTGCCGGCGCCGGTGCGCCTGCAGGGCCGGCTCGACGTCGCCGCCCTGGAAGCCGCACTGCGCGAGGAGGTGCGGCGCCACGAGGCGTTGCGCACCACCTTCCCCGAGGTGGATGGCCGGCCGGTGCAGCGCGTCTCGCCGCCGCCGGCACTGAAGCTGCCGGTGGTGGACTTGGCGGGGCTGCCCGTGGTCCTCCGCGAGGCGGAGCAGCGAAGGGTCGCGTCCGAGGACGCGCGGCGGCCTTTCGACCTGGCACAGGGACCGCTGCTGCGGGCGTTTCTGCTGCATGGCTCCGGCGAGGAGGCCATTCTGCTCCTCAACCTGCATCACATCGTGGCGGACGGCTGGTCCGCCGGCGTGCTGGTGCGCGAGCTCGCGGCTCTCTACGAAGCTGCGCAGGCGGGCGCGCCGTCGCCGCTGCCCGAGCTGGCCGTGCAGTATGTCGACTTCGCCCGCTGGCAGCGGCAATGGCTGCGCGGCGAGGTCCTGGCGGCCGAGGTGGAGCATTGGCGCTCGCGGCTGGCGGGAATCCCGCCCGGTCTGGACCTGCCCTTCGATCATCCGCGCCAGGCGGTGTGGAGCGGCCGCGGCGATCACCGGCCGGTCGCTCTGACGGCGTCGTTCGTGGCCGATCTCGAAACCTTCAGCCGCCAGCGCGGAACCACTCTGTTCATGACCGTCCTCGCCGGTTTTCAGGCCCTCCTCGGGCGCTACAGCGGTGCCGAGGATCTGGCCGTGGGCTCGCCGATCGCCAACCGCAACCGCCTGGAGACGGAAGGTCTGATCGGCATGTTCGTCAATACCCTGGTGCTGCGGGCGGATCTGGCGGGAGATCCCACGTTTGCCGAGTTGGCGGAGCGCGCGCGCGCCACGACCCTTGCGGCCTATGCCCATCAGGACGTGCCCTTCGAGAGGCTGGTCGAGGAGCTGGAGCCGGAGCGGGATCTCGCGCGCAACCCCCTGTTCCAGGTCCTCTTCGTCCTGCAGAACGCGCCAATGCCGGCGCTGGAGCTGTCCGATCTGCGCCTGACGCCTGTCGAAGGGGCGGGGGTGAGCGCGAAGTTCGACCTATCGCTGTCCCTGACGGCCGCGGACGGCGGGCTCGTGGGCGGCATGGAGTACGCCTCGGACCTGTTCGAAGCGTCGACGGTCCACCGCCTGCTCGGTCACCTGGAGACCCTGCTGCGCGGCGCTGTCGCGGCTCCCTCGGCGCGTTTGTCGGAGCTGCCGCTGCTTCCTCGGAGCGAGCGCGACCAGCTCCTGCTGGAGTGGAACGCGACGGCCGTGCTGCGCGCGGCCGAAGCTCTGCTCCATGAGCTGTTCGAGGCGCGGGCTGCCACGCAACCGGATGCCGTGGCCCTGATCTGCGGCGAGCAGCGAATTTCCTATCGCGATCTCGACGCGCGCGCCGAACGCCTGGCCGTTCGTCTGATCGCTTTGGGCGTGGGCCCCGAGGTTTGCGTCGGGCTGTTGGCGGCGCGAGCGCCGGAGCTGGTGGTGGGCGCGCTCGGCATTCTCAAGGCGGGAGGCGCTTACGTGCCGCTCGATCCGGCGTATCCGCAGGAGCGGCTGCTCGCCATCGTGGAGGACTCCGCCGCGCCGTGGGTACTGGTGGGCGAGGGGCTCGCCGACCGCCTCCCCGGGCTGGCTGAAAAGGTTGTCCCGCTCGCCGGCGAGAGCGCCGGGAGCGTCTCCCGGCAAGCCGATCTCTCGCCGGGCCGCTCCCGGCGGCTCGCCTACCTGATCTACACCTCCGGCTCGACCGGCCGGCCGAAGGGCGTGGCCATCGAGCACCGTAGCGCCGTAGAAATGGTGCGCTGGGCGGCGGAGATCTTCCCGCCCGAGGATCTGGCGGGGGTTCTCGCCTCGACCTCGATCTGCTTCGACCTTTCGGTCTTCGAGCTGTTCGTCCCCCTGGCCTGGGGCGGCACGGTGATCCTGGCGGAGAACGCCCTGGCGCTGCCCGAGCTGCCGGCGCGGGGCGAGGTGACGCTCGTCAACACGGTGCCGTCGGCCATGGCCGAGCTGGTCCGCCTGGAAGCGGTGCCGCCTTCGGTGCGTACGGTCAACCTGGCGGGCGAGGCGCTGCGGGGCGCCCTGGTGCGCCGCATCGAGGCGTTGGGCGGCGTCGAGCGGGTGCTCAATCTCTACGGCCCGTCGGAGGACACCACCTATTCGACCTGGGCGCCGGTGGGAGCAGGGGAGCCTTCGATCGGCCGGCCGGTCGCCAATACCCGGGTCTATCTCGTCGACCGCCATCTGAACGCGGTCCCCCTTGGCGTCGCCGGGGAGCTGTGCCTGGGCGGCGCAGGCCTAGCGCGAGGCTACCTCGACCGGCCGCACCTGACGGCGGAGCGCTTCATCCCCGATCCGTTCGGCCCGGAGCCGGGCGGCCGCCTCTACCGCACGGGCGACCTGGCGCGCTACCGGCCGGACGGCGAGCTGGAATTCCTGGGCCGCCTCGATCACCAGGTGAAGATCCGCGGCTTCCGCATCGAGCCGGGCGAGATCGAGGCGCTGCTGACCCATCATCCGCGGGTCGCGGCGGCGGTGGCGATGGCCCGCCCCTCGGCGACGGGAGATTTGCGGCTGGCGGCCTGGGTGGCGCCGCGCGAGGCCGGGCCGGCGCCGGATCTCACGGCGGAGCTTCGCGCCTGGTTGCGCGAGCGTCTGCCCGAGCACATGGTGCCCACGGCCTGGGCGGTGCTGGCGGCGTTGCCGCTCACGCCCAACGGCAAAGTGGATCGCAAGGCCCTCCCTGAGCCCGAGGCGGCGAAGCTGGGAGCTTCCGAAGGTTGGACGGCCCCACGTTCGCCCGAGGAGGAGTTGCTGGCCGGGCTCTGGGAGGAGGTGCTGGGCATCGAGCGCGTGGGGGCTTTCGACAATTTCTTCGAGCTGGGGGGCCATTCCCTGCTCGCCACGCAGCTCGTTTCGCGAGTGCGCAAGGTTTTCGGCGTCGGCCTGCCGCTGCGGTCCCTCTTCGAGAACCCCACGGTGGCCGGGTTGCTGGAAACCGTGCGCCACGCCGGGCGCGACGAAGGGCTCCCGCCGCTGGTCGCGGTGCCTCGCGACCAGGCTCTGCCTCTCTCCGCCGCTCAGGAGAGGCTCTGGTTCCTCGAGCAGTTGGAGCCCGGGCGCAGCACTTATGTCATGCCCTCCGCTCTGCGCATCGCGGGAGCGCTCGACGCCGGCGTGCTCCGGTGCGCTCTCGACGAGGTGGTGCGGCGCCACGAGACGCTGCGCACCACCTTCCGCACCGAGGACGGGCGTCCGGTGCAGGAGATCCGGTCCGGGCTCGCCCTGGCGCTGCCCGTCGTCGATCTCGGCCAGCTCCACGCCACGGCCCGGGAGGCCGAAGCCGAGCGCCTCGCCGGCGCCGAGGCTGGCCGGCCTTTCGACCTCGCCTCGGGTCCGCTGCTGCGGCTCGCGCTGCTGCGATTGGCCGCCGAGGATCACCTCCTGCTGCTCCAGGTTCACCACGTGATCGCCGACGCCTGGTCGCAGAGCGTCCTGCTGGGCGAGCTGGTGGCGCTCTACGAAGCGTTCGCCAAGGGCGAGGCCTCGCCTCTGCCGGCGCTGCCGGTGCAGTATGCCGACTTCGCCGCCTGGCAGCGCGGCCCCGCCGGGCAGCTCCTCTTCGCGCGGCAGGCCGGCTACTGGCGGCAGCGGCTCGCGGCAGCGCCCACGGTGCTGGAGCTGCCCACCGACCGGCCGCGGCCACTGTTGCGCACCTTCCGCGCCGCGGGCCGCTCTCTGGCGCTGTCCCGCGAGCTCACGGTGCAGCTCAAGTCCCTCTCCCGGCGGTCGGGTGCGACGCTGTTCATGACCCTGCTGGCGGCTTTCGACGTCCTGCTCTCGCGTCTGAGCGGCCAGGACGACGTCCTGGTGGGCTCGCCGATCGCCGGCCGCAACCGCTCCGAAGTCGAAGGGCTGATCGGCTGCTTCCTGAACACGATCGTGCTTCGCGCCGAGCTCGCGGCTGCGCCCGACTTCGCCGGGCTGCTGGCGCAGGTTCGCGACGCGACCCTCGAGGCCTACGCCCATCAGGACCTGCCGTTCGAAAGGCTGCTGGAGGAGCTGCGGCCGGAACGCGACCTGTCGCGTACGCCGCTGTTCCAGGTGTTCCTCAACATGATCAACGTTCCCGAAACCCGGCGGCGGCTCTCGGGTCTCGAGCTGGCGGGAGGGCCGGCGGCCACGGCCCCGTCGAACTTCGACCTCACGCTGTACGCCCGCGAGCACGAGGAAGTGCTCCAGCTCGACCTCGTGTACAACGTCGATCTGTTCGACGAGGCGCGGATCGCGGAGATGCTGCGCCAGCTCGGCGGCCTGCTGGCGCAGATTGGAGCCGAGCCCGAGCGCACCTTGCCGAGCCTGTCCCTGGTCACCGACGTCGCTTCCGCCGTCCTGCCGCAGCCGGGAGACTCGCTGTCGGCGATGTGGAACGGCTCGGTCCCCGATCTCTTCGTCCGCCACGCCCGCCGGGCTCCGCAGCGGCAGGCGGTCGTCGACCCGGTGGAGAGCTGGACCTATGGCGACCTTGACGCCCAGAGCAACCGGCTCGCCCATTTCCTGCGTTCGCGGGGAGTCGAGAAGGGCGATGTCGTGGCGCTGTACGGCCACCGCAGCGCGCCGCTGGTCTGGGGAGTCCTGGGCGCGCTCAAGGCGGGAGCGGCCTTCACGATCCTCGATCCGACCTACCCGCCGTCCCGCCAGCTCCAGTGTCTGGATCTCGCCAAGGCGGCGGCGTTGGTCCAGGTCGAGGCCGCCGGGCCTTTGCCCGATGAAGTGGAGACGTCGGTCCGCGGCCTGTCCTGCCGCATCGCGATCGGCCGCCGGAGCGAGATGGAGCACGCCGATCCGCTGGCCGGGCAGCCGGACTGCGATCCTGAAGTCGAGGTGGGGCCCGACGACCTTGCCTACATCTCGTTCACCTCGGGCTCTACGGGAGTGCCGAAGGGGGTCCTCGGGCGCCATGGTCCGCTGACTCACTTCACTCCGTGGCAGCAGGCCGAGTTCGGCCTCGGGGATGAGGATCGCTTCACCATGCTCTCCGGCCTGGCCCACGATCCGTTGCAGCGGGACATGTTCACGCCGTTCCAGATCGGAGCCACCCTCTGCATCCCGGACCCGCTGGAGATCGGCGTGCCGGGAAGGATGGCCGACTGGATGCGGCGCCAGGAGGTCACCATCGCCCACCTGACGCCGGCCATGGGGCAGATCCTCACCGAGGCCGTGCCGGGCGCTCCGCCGGTGGAAGTGCCTTCCCTGCGTTTCGCCTTCCTGGTCGGCGACGTGCTGACCCGTCTCGACGTGGCGCGCCTGCGGCGGCTTGCGCCGCGGGTGACCTGCGTCAACTTCTACGGCTCGACGGAGACCCAGCGTGCGGTGGGCTACCACGTGGTGCTGGACTCTCCGGGGGGTGGCGCGGAGCGGGAGGTCCTTCCTCTGGGCCGCGGCATGCGCGACGTCCAGCTTCTCGTGCTGAGCCGGGACCGGCGTCTGGCCGGCGTCGGCGAGCTCGGCGAGATCGCCATCCGCAGCCCACACCTCGCGGCGGGGTACCTGGGCGACCCCGAGCTCACCCGCGAGCGCTTCCTGCTCAATCCGTTTGGGCTCGGAGCGCCGGAGGACCGGCTCTATCGCACGGGCGACCTCGGCCGCTACCGGCCGGACGGCGAGGTGGAGTTCGTGGCCCGCGCCGACAACCAGGTGAAGATCCGTGGCTTCCGCATCGAGCTGGGGGAGATCGAGGCGGCTCTGGCCCGCCATCCGGCGGTGCGCGAAGCGGTGGTCGTGGCCCGCGCCGAGCGTTCGGGCGAGAGGCGGCTGGCGGCCTACGTCGTCCCTCATGGCGCGCCGGCGCCGCCCCTGCCCCCGGCGAGCGAGCTTCAGGACTTCCTCCGTCAGCGGCTTCCCGAGTACATGGTGCCGCCGGCCTGGATGGAGCTCGCGAAGCTGCCGGTGACGCCCAACGGCAAGCTCGACCGCAAGGCCCTGCCCGCGCCGGCCCTGGCGCGGCCGGACCTCGCCGAGGCCTTCGTCGAGCCCCGCGGCGAGGTGGAGCAGGCGATCGCCGAGATCTGGCAGGAAGTTCTCGGCGTAGAGAGGGTGGGCGTCCACGAAAAATTCTTCCAGCTCGGCGGCCACTCCCTGCTCCTGGTGCGGGTGCACGCCCGGCTGCGGGAGCGTTTCGGCACAGAGCTGTCGATGATGGATCTGTTCAGGTACCCCGACATCGGCTCCCTCGCTCAGCATCTCGGAGGAGCGGCGGCCGCACGTCCTGCGCCCCTCGAAGAGAGCCGGGTCGCGGAGCTTGAGCTGGGCAAGGCGCGCCGCCTGCAGCGGTTGGAGAAGCGGCGCGGGACGGGAGATTCGGAATGAGCGAGCGCAACGGGCTCGAGATCGCGATCGTCGGCCTCGCCGGCCGCTTCCCCGGGGCGAGGGATCTCCGTGAGCTCTGGGCGAACCTGCGCGACGGAGTGGAGTCGATCCGGCGCTTCAGCGACGAGGAGCTGGTTGCCGCCGGCGTGCCCCGCGAGGTTCTCGCCGATCCCCGCTACGTCAAGGCGGGCACGGTGATCGAAGGGGCCGACCTGCTCGACGCCGAATTCTTCAGCCTGACGCCGCGCGAGGCGGAGATTATCGATCCGCAGCACCGGCTGTTCCTGGAGTGCGCCTGGGAGGCCCTGGAAGCGGCGGGCTACGACTCCGAGAGCTACCGCCGGCCAATCGGCGTCTATGCCGGCGTGAGCTTCAGCACCTACGTGCTGCTCAACGTCTGGTCCAACCGCGACCGCATCGCCTTCCTCGGCAGCCTGCTGGGGGCCGACAAGGACCACCTGGCGACCCTGGTCTCCTACAAGCTCGATCTGGAGGGGCCGAGCCTGGCCATCCAGACCGCCTGCTCGACCTCGCTCGTCGCCGTCCACCTGGCGGCTCAGGGGCTGCTCAACGGCGAGTGCGACATGGCGCTGGCAGGCGGCGTGTCGGTGCGCTTTCCGCAGTCCTCCGGCTACTTCTGGAGCGAGGGAGGAATCACCTCGCCGGACGGCCACTGTCGTGCCTTCGACGCCGGGGCGGAGGGCACGGTGTTCGGCGACGGGCTCGGTATCGTGGTGCTCAAGCGCCTGGCGGACGCCGAGGCCGACGGCGACACCATCCACGCGGTGATCAAGGGCTCGGCCATCAACAACGACGGCGCCGCCAAGGTGGGTTATACCGCGCCGCGAATGGAAGGGCAGACCAAGGTCATCCGTGCCGCCCAGATCATGGCCGAGGTGGAGCCGGACAGCATCGGCTACGTCGAGGCCCATGGCACCGGCACGGCCTTGGGTGACCCCATCGAGGTCGCGGCCCTGACCGAGGCCTTTCGTGCCGGCGGCACCGGCCGCACGGGTTTCTGCGCCCTGGGGTCGGTCAAGCCCAATCTCGGCCACCTCAACGCCGCGTCGGGGATCGCCGGTCTGATCAAGACGGTGCTCGTCCTGAAGCACCGGACGATTCCGCCCACCCTCCACTTCGAGCGGCCCAACCCCGAGATCGATTTCGCCGGCAGCCCGTTCGTCGTCAGCGCCGAGGCCCGCGAATGGCCGGCCGGCGCCGGGCCCCGGCGCGCGGGCGTCAGCTCTTTCGGCATGGGAGGCACCAACGCCCATCTGATCGTCGAGGAGGCGCCGCCCGCCGAGCCCACGGGGCCGTCGAGGACGTTCCAGATGCTGGTCCTCTCGGCGCGGAGCGCGGCGGCGCTCGAAGCCGCCACCGATCGATTGGCGGGGCACCTGGAAGAGCATCCGGAGGAGCCCCTGGCCGACATCGCCTACACCCTGCACCGGGGCCGCCGCGGCTTCGGCCATCGGCGGCTGGTGCTCGCCGGCTCCCGCGAGGAGGCCGTGGGGGCCCTCGCTTCGCGGGACCCCCAGCGCGTCCTCACCGCCGCCGGCGGCGACCGCGAGCGGCCGGTCTGCTTCCTGTTCCCCGGCCAGGGGGCGCAGCACGTGGACATGGCTCGCGGTCTATACGAGACCGAGACCGTTTTTCGCCAGGAGGTGGACCGCTGCGCCGAGCGGTTGACCCCCCGGCTGGGTTTCGATCTGCGGCGGGTCCTCTTCCCCGGCGCCGAGGGAGCGGCGGCCGCCGCCGAGCGGCTGGGGCAGACGGCGGTCACCCAGCCGGCCCTTTTCGTGGTCGAGTACGCCCTTGCCCGCCTGTGGATGGCCTGGGGCATTCAGCCCCGGGGAATGCTCGGCCACAGCGTCGGCGAGTATGTGGCAGCCTGTCTGGCGGGGGTCTTCACCCTGGAGGAGGCGCTGGATCTGGTGGCCCTGCGCGGCCGGCTGGTCCAGGAGCTCCCCGGCGGGGCGATGCTCGCCGTGCCCCTGCCCGCCGACCGCCTGGAGCCGCTGCTCGGTGAGCGCGTGGCGTTGGCCGCCGTCAATGGGCCGGCGCTGTGCGTGGTGTCGGGCGGCGTCGAGGATGTGGAGCAGCTGCGGCGGCGGGTCGAGCCGCTGCTGGCCGAGGGGCTCGAATGCCGTCCCTTGCGCACCTCTCATGCCTTCCATTCCGCGGCCCTCGATCCGATCCTGGGCGCCTTCGCCGAGGCTCTACGGTCCATCCCGCTCAAGGCGCCATCGCTTCCCTTCGTCTCCAACCTGACGGGACAGTGGATCACGGCGGCCGAGGCGACGGACCCCGGCTACTGGGTGCGCCACCTGCGGCACACCGTGCGCTTCGCCGACGGGCTAGCGACCCTGGCGGCCCTCGGCGGCGTGCTGTTGGAGGTTGGGCCCGGACGTACCCTCGGCACCCTGGCGCGCCAGCACCCGGACCTCGCCGGCCGGCCGCCGGTCGCTTCGCTTCGCCATCCCCAGGATCGTGAACCGGACCAGGAGACGGCGCTGCGCGGCCTGGGGCAGCTCTGGCTGGCGGGAGCGCGGCCGGACTGGCGGGGCTTCTACGCCGGCGAGAATCGGCGCCGGATCCCGCTGCCGACCTACCCGTTCGAGCGGCGGCGCTACTGGATCGAGCCCAAGCCGGAGGCCGCGGCTCCAGCCCTGCAGCCCGCGGAGCCCGCCCCTGCCGGCGGCGAGGCCGCAGAGCCCGCGGAGCGTCCGCAGGAGCTGCATCCGCGGCCCAGTCTCGGCACCTCGTTCGTGGCGCCGTCCAGCGGCGGCGAGCAGGCGATCGCCGCCGTCTGGCGGGAGCTGTTCGGCATCGCCGAGATCGGCATCCACGACGACTTCTACGATCTCGGCGGCCACTCGCTTCTGGTCACCCAGATGGCGTCCCGAGTCCGCGACACCCTCGGGCTGGAGCTGCCCCTGCGTGTCTTCTTCGAGGAGCGCACGGTCGCTCGGCTCGCGGCCTTCGTCGAGCGGCAGTCGGTCGAGCCCCCTGTCGAGGGTGCAACGTCCGGCGAAGCTCCGCCTCTCGAGCGCCGCACCGGGAGCGGGGACCTGCCCCTCTCCTTTGGCCAGCAGCGCCTCTGGTTCCTCGATCGGCTCGACCCCGAGAGCTCGGCCTACAACATCTCTGCCGCCGTGCGTCTCCTGGGCCGGCTCGACCTGCGTGTCCTCGCCGCCACTCTCGACGAGGTGGTCCGCCGCCACGAGGTTCTGCGGACGACCTTCGCTGCGGCCGGCCACGAGCCGGTGCAGGTGATTCATCCCCCCAGCCCTTTCGCGCTCGCCTTCGCCGACCTGAGCGGCCTGCCCATGGTCGTGCGCGACATCGAGGCGCAGGAGCGCACTCTGGCCGAGCTGAGACAGCCGTTCGACCTCGCCCGCGGACCGCTGACGCGGGCGACTCTGGTGCGCATGGGACAGGAGGAGCACATCCTCCTCTTCTCGATGCATCACATCGTGAGCGACGGCTGGTCGATGGGAGTGCTGGTGCGTGAGGTGGGAGCCCTCTACCCGGCCTTCGCCGCCGGACAGCGCTCGCCGCTGCCCGAGTTGCCCGTTCAATACGCCGACTACGCCGCTTGGCAGCGGAGCTGGTTGCAGGGAGCGGCGCTGACGGAGCAGGTCGACTACTGGCGCGAGCGCCTTGCCGGAGCTCCCGCGCTGCTGCGCCTGCCTACCGACCGCCCGCGGCCGGCGATGCAGCGCTTCCAGGGGGCCCGGATCGATGTCCTGCTGCCTAGGGAGGCTACCGAGGCCGTCCAGCGCGCCGGCCAGCAGCAGGGAATCACCCTGTTCATGACCCTGCTCGCCGCTTTCGCCGTCCTCCTCCAGCGGCACAGCGGCGAGGACGACGTGGTGGTGGGCAGCCCCTCCGCCAATCGCAACCGGGCCGAGCTCGAAAGCTTGATCGGCTTCTTCGTCAACACCCTGGTGCTGCGCGTCGGGCTGGCCGGCGATCCCGCCGTGGACGACCTGCTGGCCCGCGTGCGCGACGTGGCGCTGGGGGCCTACGCTCACCAGAGCCTGCCGTTCGAGAAGCTCGTCGAGGAGCTGCGGCCCGACCGCAGCCTCTCCCACTCCCCCTTGTTCCAGGTGATGCTGGTCCTGCAGAACGCGCCGGCCGGCGACCTGAGCCTGCCCGGGCTGACCCTGCGGCCCGAGGAGAGGCCGCACGAGATCTCCAAGTTCGATCTGACGCTGACCCTCAACGAGACCGGCCTCGGCCTGCTCTTTCAGTGGCGTTACAACACCGAGCTGTTCGACGAGGCCACCGTGGCGCGCCAGGCGAGCCACCTGGAGAATTTAATCGCGGCCCTCGCCGCCAACCCCCGCCAACGCATCTCCGAGCTGCCGCTGCTCGGCGAGGCGGAGCGCCGGCAGCTCGTCATGGAGTGGGGCCGCGGAGCGGCGACCCGCACAGCGTCCCGCTGCCTGCACGAGCTGGTCGAGGAGCAGGCCGCGCGGCGCCCCGACGCGGTGGCGTTGGCGTGGGAGGACGGCGAGCTCTCCTACGCCGAGCTCGACCGCCAGGCCAACCGCCTGGCCCGCCGCCTGCGGCGTCTGGGGGTGGGACCGGAGGTCCTGGTCGGCCTCTGCACGGACCGCTCGCCGGGTATGGTGCTGGGCCTGCTCGCCGTGCTCAAGGCCGGAGGGGCCTACGTGCCTTTCGATCCCGCCTATCCGGCGGAGCGTCTCGCCTGGCTCCTGAAGGACTCCGGCGTTGCCGTCCTGCTGACCCAGGAACGGCTGGCGGCCGGCCTGCCGCCCCACGCGGCGACGATGGTCCTGCTGGAGCAGGAGCCGGAGGAGAGCAGGGACGCTCTGCCGCCGCTGGCTTGCCCGGAGAACCTGGCCTACATGATCTACACCTCCGGCTCGACGGGCCTACCCAAGGGAGTGCTGGTTTCTCACCGCGGCCTGGACAACCTGGCGCAGGCCCAGAGCCGCCTGTTCGAGGTGGGGCCGGAGAGCCGCGTCCTGCAGTTCGCCTCGCTGAGCTTCGACGCCTCGGTCTCCGAGGTCGCCATGGCGTTCCGGGCCGGCGCCGCGCTTGTCCTGGCTCCGCGGCAGTCGCTCGTGGGTCCCGAGCTGAGCGATCTGTTGCGCGAGCAGCGGATCACCACCGTGACGCTGCCGCCGACCGCGCTGGCGACGTTGCCGGAAGCCGGCCTGCCCGCCTTGCGCACCCTGGTGGTGGCCGGCGAGGCCTGTCCGATCGACCTGGCGCGGCGCTGGGCCGCCGGGCGGCGGCTGGTCAACGCCTACGGTCCGACCGAAACCACCGTTTGTGCCACGAGTTGGGTCTACGACGGCGGCGACCGGCTCCTGGTGGGCCGGCCCATCCAGAATCTGGAGGCCTACGTCCTGGATGCGGCGGGCTCGCTGGCGCCGACCGGCGTGCCCGGAGAGCTGCTGGTGGGCGGCATCGGTCTAGCCCGGGGCTACCGCGGCCGGCCCGATCTCACGGCCGAGCGGTTCGTCCCCCATCCTTTCGCCGCCGCGCCGGGCGAGCGTCTGTACCGCACCGGCGACCTCGTCCGCTTCGTCGCCGCGGGCGATCTGGAGTTCCTGGGGCGGATCGACCATCAGGTCAAGATCCGCGGCGTCCGCGTCGAGGTGGGGGAGGTGGAGGCGGCGCTGCTGGCGCAACCCGGAGTCCGCGCGGCCGTGGCCGTCGCCCGCCAGGACGGCTCCGGACCGGCGCGGCTGGTGGCCTATGCCGTGCCGGTTGAGGACTCGCAGCCAGAAGGGGCCGCATTGCGCGCCGCTCTCGCCGCTACGTTGCCGGAGGCGCTGGTGCCGTCAGCGGTGGTGGTGCTCCCGGCGCTGCCGCTCACGCCCAGCGGCAAAGTGGATCGCAAGGCCCTTCCGGCTCCCGAAGGGGAGGGCGCGGCCAAGGACGCCGTGGCGCCGCGGACGGAGCTGGAGCGTTTTCTGGCCGGTCTCTGGCAGGAGATGCTGGGCGTCGGCCGCGTCGGCGTCCACGACAACTTCTTTGGCCTGGGCGGCAACTCGATCCTCGGCGCCATGTTCGTCAACCGCCTGCAGCAGGAGCTGGGCGAGATCGTCCACGTGGTCGTAATGTTCGATGCGCCGACCGTCGCGGAGCTGGCGACCTACCTCGCCGAGCACTATGCGGAGGCGGTGGCGAAGCTCTTCGGTACGGAGGCCGGTGCCCGGCGGACCCAGGTCGCGCTCGGGCGGATCGACGACGGCCGCGTGGCGTCCTTCCGTGCCCTCATTCCGCCGGCGAGGACTGCGGAGGAGGCCGCGGTCAGAAATCCGCCGGCGGCTTTCATCCTGTCGCCGCCGCGCTCGGGATCGACGTTGTTGCGCGTGATGCTGGCGGGGAATCCGAATCTCTTCGCTCCGCCGGAGCTGGAGCTGCTCTCCTTCCGCACCCTGGCCGAGCGCCGGGAGGCTTTTCCGGGCCGCAACAGCTTCTGGCTGGAAGGGGCCACGCGCGGAGTGATGGAGATCCGCCGTTGTTCCGCCGAGGAGGCCGAAGCGCTGCTCGCCGAGTTGGAGGGCCGGGGGGCGACCACCCGCGAGCTCTATCGTCTGATGCAGGAGTGGATCGGCGACCGCCTCCTGGTCGACAAGACACCCTCGTACGCCCTTGACCTCGCAGTGCTGCGGCGGGCCGAGGAGGCGTTCGCGGACGCTCGCTACGTCCACCTGCTGCGCCACCCCTACGGGATGATCCGTTCCTTCGAGGAGGCGAAGCTGGAGCAGGTCTTTTTCCGCCATCCCCACTCCCTGCCGCGCCGCGAGCTGGCCGAGCTGATCTGGTTGGTGAGCCAGCAGAACATCCTCCAATTCCTGGCCGAGGTGCCGGCCGACCGCCAGCTCCGCGTCCGTTTCGAGGAGCTGGTCGCCGAGCCGGAGAGGGAGCTGCGGCGGATCTGCGAGTTCCTGGGGCTGGAGTACGACCCGGGCATGGCGCTGCCTTACGAGAAGAAGGCGGAGCGCATGACCGACGGCATCCATGCCTGGTCGCGCATGCTCGGCGACGTCAAGTTCCACCAGCATTCGGCGGTCGACGCCAGCGTGGCCGAGCGGTGGCGGCAGGAGTACGACCAGGACTTCCTGGGCGATCCCACCTGGGGCCTCGCCGCCGGGCTCGGGTATGAGCGGCCGATCACGCTCCAGCGCATTCCCCGGCGCGCCCAGCCCGCCGCGCCGGTGCCGCTGTCGTTCGCGCAGGAGCGCCTTTGGTTTCTGGACCAGCTCGAGCCCGGCAGCGCGACCTACAACATCCGCACCGCCGTGCGGCTGACCGGCGAGCTCGACGCCGCGGCCCTGCGGCAGGCGATCGCGGGCGTCGTTGGCCGTCACGAGTCGCTGCGCACCGTCTTCTCCACGGCCGAGAGAGGGCCCCTCCAGAGAGTGCTGCCCACGGTTCGGTGGGTGCAGCCGCTCCTCGATTTGTCCTCGCTGCCGGAGGACAGGCGCGAGCCCGCGGCCCGGCGGATCGTGGAAGAAGAGAGCGGGCTCCCCTTCGACCTCGCCCAAGGCCCCCTGATGCGGGCCGCCCTTCTGCGCCTGGGCGCTCGCGAGCACGTCTCGGTGCTGACGATCCATCACATCGTCGGGGACGGCTGGTCGATGGGCGTCCTCGTCCGCGAGCTGGTCGCCCTCTATGCCGCGGCGGTCGAAGGGCGCCCGGCGCCGCTGCCGGAGCTGCCGATCCAGTACCCCGACTTCGCCGTCTGGCAGCGGGACTGGCTGCGCGGGGAGGCGCTGGAGGCCCAGGTCTCCTACTGGCGGCGGCATCTCGACGCGGTGCCGGCCCTCGAGCTGCCCACCGACCGGCCCCGCCCCGCGGTGCAGACCTTCCACGGCGCGCGGTGCGGGGCGTCTCTTTCCGCCGCGCTTTCCGCCGCTCTGGGGAGCCTCGCGAGCCGGCACGGCAGCTCTCTCTTCATGGTGCTGCTCACGGCTTTCAAATTGTTGATGTCGCGTCTGAGCGGCCAGGCCGACCTCGCGGTCGGCTCGCCGATCGCGGGCCGCAACCGGCCGGAAGTGGAAGGATTGATCGGCTTCTTCCTCAACAGCCTGGCCTTGCGAACCGACCTGGCAGGGGATCCCACCTTCGGCGAGCTTCTGGGCCGGGTGCGGCAGACCGTTCTCGAGGCCTTCACTCACCAGGACGTGCCCTTCGAAAAGCTTCTGGAGGAGCTGCGGCCCGAGCGCAGTCTGTCGCGCACTCCGCTGTTCCAGGTGTTCTTCAACATGCTCAACCTGCCGGAAGCGAAGGCGGAGCTGCCGGGGCTGACCCTGGAGCCTTTCGGGCTGCCGGCCGGCGACGCGAAGTTCGACCTGACCCTCTATGTGAGCAATTCCGAGCGCGGCATCGACCTGACCCTGACCTACAACTCCGACCTGTTCCTGGCGGACCGCATGGAGGAGCTGCTGCGCCAGTACCAGGCATTGCTGGCGCAGGTGGCGGAACGGCCGGCAGATCGCATCGGCTCGTTCTCCCTCGTCACCGCCGAGGCCGCGGTACGGCTGCCCGATCCTGCGGCGCGCTTGGGCGACACCTGGCAGGGGACCGTTCACCGCTTGTTCCAGCGGCAGGCGGCGCTCCATCCCGAACGGCCGGCGGTGCTGGGGCCTTCGGAAGTGTGGAGCTACGGCGAGTTGGAAGCGGCCAGCGACCGGCTGGCGTTCCACCTGCAAACCGCTGCTGGAGTAGAGCCGGGCGACCGGGTGGCGATCTATGCCCATCGCAGCGCTCCTCTGGCGGCGGCGGTGCTCGGGGTGCTCAAGGCAGGGGCTGCCTTCGTCATGCTCGATCCGGCGTACCCGGCGGCGCGGCTGCTCGATACCCTGCGGCTGGCCGAGCCCCGGGCCTTGCTGCGGCTGGCGGCGGCCGGCGAGCCCGCCCCGGAGCTGGCAGCCTGGGCGGAGGGCCTGACTACCGTGATTCTGCCGCCGGGCGGACCGGAGGCTACGCTGGCAATCCTTCCCGCCGGAGCGCCGATCGCGGTGGAGCAGGGGCCGGAAGACCTCGCCTACGTCGCCTTTACCTCCGGTTCGACCGGGCTGCCGAAGGGAATCCTCGGCCGGCATGGCCCTCTCTCGCACTTTCTGCCCTGGCAATGCGCGCGCTTCGGCCTCACCGAGGGGGACCGCTTCAGCATGCTGTCCGGCCTGTCGCACGATCCCTTGCAGCGGGACCTCTTTACGCCGCTGTTCCTCGGCGCCGCGATCTGCGTTCCGGACCCCGACGAGGTCGCTCCCGTCCGGCTGGCTGCCTGGATGGCTCGCGAGGGCGTGAGCGTGGCCCATCTCACTCCGGCCATGGGGCAGTTGCTGACCGAAGGGGCGCGGGAGGGTCTCTCGGTTCCCAGCCTGCGCTACGTCCTGCTGGTGGGCGATGTCCTCACCCGGCTCGACGTGGCGCGGTTGCGCCAGCTGGCTCCGGCGGTGACCTGCGTCAACTTCTACGGCAGTACGGAGACGCAGCGCGCCGTGGCCTATCACGAGGTGGCGGAGGCGGAGATCGCGGAAGGGGAGCGCGGCCGCCAGATCCTGCCTCTGGGCCGGGGTATGGAGGACGTCCAGCTCGTGGTGCTCACCGCCGCCAACCGGCTGGCGGGAGTGGGAGAGGTGGGGGAGATCTGCGTGCGCAGCCCGCACCTCGCCGCGGGCTACCTGGGCGATCCGGCGCAGACGGCGGAGCGATTCGTGCTCAATCCCTTCACCGGCGTGGCCGCCGACCGGCTCTACCGCACCGGGGATCTGGGGCGTTACCTGCCGGACGGCGAGGTGGAGTTCGTGTCGCGGGCCGATCACCAGGTCAAGATCCGGGGCTTCCGCATCGAGCTGGGGGAGATCGAGGCTCAGCTCGGCCGCCATCCCGGAGTCGCGGAAGCCGTGGTGGTGGCCCGTGAGAGCGAAGGGCTGGGCAAACGCCTGGTGGCTTACGTGGTGCCGGAAAGCGGCCGGACGATGGCGGTCGAGGCGCTGCGCGAGGCGCTCAAGGAGCGGCTGCCGGCCTACATGGTCCCCGCCGCGTTCGTGTTGCTCGCGGCGCTGCCGATCACGCCCAACGGCAAGGTGGACCGGCGGGCGTTACCGGAGCCTGCGGCGACGCCGACGTCCGGCGATATCTTCGCGGGTCCCCGCACGCCGGTCGAGGAGCTGCTCGCGGGCATCTGGTGCGAGGTGCTGAAGCGGGAGCGAGTGGGGATCCACGAGAGCTTCTTCGACCTTGGCGGGCACTCGCTGCTCGCGACCCAGGTGGTCTCCCGCATCCGCGAGGCCTTCGCCGTCGAGATCCCCTTGCGCTGGCTGTTCGAGCGCCCGACGATCGCCTCGCTCGGCACCGCTCTCGGGCAGGCGACCGCCGGAGAGTTGGGGGCGGCGCCACCCCTGCGGCCCACATCCCGGGCAGGCGACCTGCCCCTCTCCTTCGCCCAGGAGAGGCTCTGGTTCCTCGATCAGTTGGAGCGCGGCACGCCGTTCTACAACCTCTCCGGGGCCCTGAGGCTCAGCGGAGACTTGCAGGTCGAGGCGCTCGCCGCGGCCCTTCGGGAAGTGGTGCGCCGCCATGCCGCGCTTCGTACCCGCTTCGTCTCCGAGGCCGGCCGGCCCGTGCAGCGAATCGAGGCGGCGGTCGCCTTCGATCTGCCGGCGATCGATTTGCGCGGCCTGTCCGCCGCCGAGCGAGAAATCCAGGCGCGGCGGCTGGCCTCCGCTCATGCCCGCCGGCCGTTCAGTCTGGACAACCCGCCGCTGCTGCGCGCCAGCCTTCTGCGCTTGGGCGAGGACGAGCACATCCTCCTCTACGCGATGCACCACATCGTTTCCGACGGCTGGTCGATGGGCGTGCTGATCGGCGAAGTCGCGCGTCTCTACGCTGCCTGCGCCGCCGGAGAGCCCTCGCCATTTCCGGAGTTGCCCATCCAGTACGCGGACTTCGCCGTCTGGCAGCGCGAGTGGCTCCGTGGCGAGGTGCTGGAAGAGCAGGTCGCCTATTGGCGGCAGCGGTTGGCCGGGGCTCCGGTCGTGGAGCTGCCGGCGGACCGGCCGCGACAGCCCATGCAGAGCTTCCGCGGTGCGCTCCACCGCGACGGCCTGCCGGCCGATAGCTCCGGCTCCGTCGCGGCGCTGGCGCGGCGTCAGGGCGTCTCGCCGTTCATGGTCCTCCTGGCGGCGTTCCAGGCGCTGGTCGGGCGTTACTCGGGTCTGGAGGACGTGGTGGTGGGGACACCCATCGCGAACCGCACCCGGGTGGAGTTGGAGGGGTTGATCGGCTTTTTCGTCAACACCCTGGTGCTGCGCGCTTTTCCCGCCGGCGAGCTGACGGTCGCCGGGCTTCTGCGGCAGGTCCGGGAGGCGGCCCTGGGGGCCTATGCTCATCAGGATCTGCCGTTCGAGGTTCTCGTCGAGAAGCTCCAGCCGCAGCGGGACCTGTCGCGCAACCCGTTGTTCCAGCTCATGTTCAACCTGCTCAACATGCCGGCAGGAGAGATCACGACCGGAGGGCTTTCGCTGGCTCCGCTGGAGGCACCCGGCAACGCTGCTCAGTTCGATCTCCAGGTCTACGTACGTGAGATGCCGAGCGGCTTCGCCATGGGTTGGGAGTACGCCACGGACCTGTACGATGAGGCGACGGTGGAGCGGTTGGCGCGGCACTTTGGAAACCTTTTGGCCGGGATGGTGAATCGTCCGGAGGCGTGCCTCTCGGAGCTGCCGTTGCTGGATGAAGCGGAGCGCGCTCAGCTCCTGGTGGACTGGAACGCCACGGCTCGGCCAGTGCCCTCGGGCTGCGTCCACGAGTGGATCGCGGCGCAGGCGGCCCGCACTCCGGAGGCCGTCGCCGTCGTCTTCGGGAGTGACTTGCTGACCTATGGCCAGCTCGACCGGCGGGCCAACTGGCTGGCCCTATGGCTCAAGGGACGGGGAGTCGGTCCGGAGGTGCGCGTGGGCATCGCTCTTGAGAGGTCGCTGGAGATGGTCGTGGCACTGCTCGGAGTCCTGAAGGCCGGGGGCTCCTACGTGCCTCTCGATCCTTCCTATCCCGTCGACCGGCTGGCGTTCATGCGGGAGGACGCCGGCTTGGCGGTGGTGCTGGCCGACGAGTCCCTGCGCGAGCTGCCAGAGGTCGCCAGCGCACCTGAAAGCCTCGTTGGGCCGGACAACGGGGCCTACGTCATCTACACCTCGGGGTCGACGGGCCGGCCCAAGGGCGTGCAAATCTCGCACGGCGCGCTCGCCAACTTCCTGACCTCCATGGCGGAGGAGCCGGGGCTCACCTCCGAGGACCGGCTGCTGGCCGTGACCTCGCTGTCGTTCGACATCGCCGGTCTGGAGCTGTACCTGCCGTTGATGGTAGGTGGCCGCGTGGTGCTGGCGGGCCGTGAGGAGGCCGCCGATGGACGGCGGCTCCAAGCATTGATCGCAGAGTCCGGCGCGACGGTGCTTCAGGCGACGCCGGCCACCTGGCGGCTGCTCCTGGAGACGGGCTGGCAGGGCGGCGAAGGCCTGAAGGCGCTGTGCGGCGGCGAGGCGCTGTCGCCGGCGCTGGCCACAGCCCTGCGTCAGCGGGTGGGCTCGCTGTGGAACGTCTACGGCCCGACCGAGACGACGGTCTGGTCGACGGTGGAGGAGATCACCGGCGACGGCCCGATCCTGATCGGCCGCCCGATCGCCAACACCGAGGTGTACGTGCTCGACGGCGCGGGGCAGCCTGCGCCGGTGGGGGTCCCCGGCGAGCTGCTGCTGGGCGGCGTGGGCGTGGCCCGCGGCTACCTTGGCCGGCCTGAGCTGACGGCGGAGAAGCTCGTGCCCAATCCGTTCGGCATCGCCGGCTCGCGGCTCTACCGGACAGGCGATCTGGCGCGGTACCGCGCCAGCGGCGCCCTGGAGTGCCTGGGCCGCATCGACCACCAGGTGAAGGTGCGGGGCTTCCGCATCGAGCTGGGGGAGATCGAGGCGGTGATCGGCAGCCATCCGGACGTTGCCACGACCGTCGTGGTGGCGCGGGAGGAATCTTCGGGCGACCGGCGGCTGGTGGCGTACGTCGTGCCGCGGCAGGCCGGAGCGGACCTTGCCGCCGAGCTGCGAGCTGCAGTGCGGCAGAGCCTGCCCGAGTACATGGTCCCTGCGGCTTGGATATTCCTGGCGGAGCTGCCGCTGACGCCCAATGGCAAGGTGGATCGCAAGGCTTTGCCGGCGCCGGTTTCTGAAGCTGCCGTGGCCGTGGCGCCGCGCACTCCTGCCGAGGAGGTGCTGGCTGCGATCTGGGAGCAGGTCCTGAGTCTCGAAACCGTGGGAGCCACTGACAACTTCTTCGACCTCGGCGGCCATTCGCTGCTCGCCACCCAGGTCGTTTCCAGGGTGCGCGAGGCCTTCGGCGTCGAGCTGCCCCTGCGCCGCGTCTTCGAGGTGCCGACCCTGGAGGGCCTCGCCCGGACCGTCGAGCAGCTCCGCAGCGCGCACACCGGCTTCGAGGCCCCGCCCATCGTCCGCATCCCCCGCGACGGCGAGTTGCCCTTGTCGTTCTCGCAGCAGCGGGTGTGGATTCTCGATCAGCTTGAGGTTGCCGGCACGGCCTATCATCTGGGGGTTGCTGTACGGCTGCGAGGCGAGCTCGATGCCGTTGCTCTCGAATCCGCGGTGAGCCAGGTCGTGCGGCGCCACGAGGCCCTGCGCACCACGTTCGTCAGCTCGCACGGCCGGCCGCTTCAGGTCATCGCCGAGCCAGCCGGCGTGCCTCTGCCGCGGGTCGATCTGCGAGCCCTGCCGGCAGCGGCATGGGAGGCGGAGGCGCGCCGGGTGACGGGCGAGGTGGCCAGGCTTCACTTCGACCTGGTGCGCGGGCCGCTGCTGCGCACCGTCCTCGTCACCCGGGAGGCCGGCGAGAGCCTGTTCGGCTTCACCGTCCATCACATCGTGGCGGACGGCTGGTCGCTCGGCATCCTCGTCCGCGAGATCGCCGCCTTCTATCGGGCCAGCCGCGACGAATCGTCTCAGGTCCTGCCACCGCCATTGTCCGTGCAGTATGCCGACTTCGCCGCGTGGCAGCGGAGCTGGCTCCAGGGGGCTGTGCTCGACGCCCAGCTCTCCTATTGGAAGGTGCAGCTCGCCGCGCTGCCGCCGGTGCTTCAGCTCGCTTTCGACCGCCCGCGCCGGACCGGCCGCACGACGCCCGCGGGCCGGCGCCGGATCCTCGTGCCGGAGGCCCTGGGAGAGGCGCTGCGCAACCTCGGTCGCCGGGGCCGGGCGACGCCGTTCATGACTCTGCTCGCCGGCTTCGCCACGCTGCTGTGCCGCTACACCGGCCAGGGCGACATCGCGCTGGGGACGCCGATCGCCAATCGCGAGCGAATCGAGCTGGAAGGGTTGATCGGCTTCTTCGCCAACACCCTGGTGTTGCGCACCAATCTCTCCGGGGACCCTGACTTTCTCGCGCTGCTGGCGCGGACGCGCACCATGGCCCTCGACGCCTACGCTCACCAGGATCTTCCCTTCGAGCGCCTGGTCGAAGAGCTGCAGCCGGACCGGGATCTCGCCGTCAACCCGCTGTTCCAGATCATGTTCCAGATGCAGAACGTCCCCCAGGCGAGCGCTGAGCTGCCCGGGCTCTCCCTGCAGCCCATGGAGGCCGAGCGCGGGGCCGCCATGTTCGAGCTGGTGCTGTCGCTGCGTGACGCCGGCCGGGGTTTTGGCGGCACCCTGGAGTACGACGCCGACCTCTTCGAGGCCACCACCATCGAACGCCTCGCCGGTCACTGGACGGCTCTGCTGGCCGGAGTGGCGGAGCGGCCGGATCTCCCTCTCTCCAGGCTGCCGCTCCTCTCCGCCGCCGAGCGCCACCAGGCGAGCGCCGAGTGGTCGGACTCGGCGGCCGGCTATCCGCGGACCCTGTGTCTCCACGAGATCATCGCGGCGCAGGCTGCGCGCGCTCCCGAAGCCGTGGCCGTCAGCTTCGAGGGATGCCGGCTCACCTATGGCGAGCTGGAGGCCCAGGCGGGCCGGCTGGCGGCGACTCTCGCCGGCCTGGGCGCCGGGCCCGAGACGCTGGTGGGCGTGTGCCTCGAGCGCTCGCCCGAGATGATCGCGGCCCTGTTGGGAGTTTGGAAGGCGGGAGCCGCCTATGTGCCGATGGACCCTTCCTATCCGGAGGATCGGCTGGTCTACATGCTGGAGGATGCCGGAATCTCGCTGCTCGTCGCCGGCGACGCAACTCCCGGGCTGCTGCGCACCAGTGGCGCCCGGATAGTCCCCATCGGAGGCGCGGACGGCACTGGAGAAGGAAGGCCACAACGCGAGGCGGGAACGGAGAATCTCGCCTACGCGATCTACACTTCGGGATCGACGGGCCGGCCGAAAGGTGTAGAGATTTCGCACGGAGCATTGGTGAACTTCATGCAGTCGATGAGCGTGCAGCCAGGGCTCGCGAGGCGGGACGTGCTGCTCGCCGTGACCTCCCTCTCCTTCGACATCGCCGCGCTGGAGCTGTTCCTGCCGCTGATGGTCGGTGGACAGATCGAGCTGGCGAGCCGCGAGGTGGCGGCCGACGGTGCGCGCCTGCTCGCTCTGTTGCGCGGCTCAGGCGCCACGGTGATGCAGGCGACTCCCGTGACCTGGCATCTGTTGATCGAGGCCGGCTGGCAAGGCGGCGATTCCCTCAAGGTGCTGTGCGGCGGCGAGGCGCTGCCCGAGCGGCTGGCGGCGGAGCTCTGCCGGCGCTCGGAGTCGGTGTGGAACCTTTACGGCCCCACCGAGACGACGGTCTGGTCGGCGGTCCGCCGGGTGCGGCCGGAGGAGCGGGTGGCCGTGGGTCCGCCGGTCGCCAATACCGGCCTCTACCTGCTCGACGCCGGCCTGCATCGGGTCCCTCTGGGCATCTCCGGAGAGCTGTGGATTGGCGGCGAGGGGTTGGCCCGTGGCTATCGTGCCCGACCCGAGCTGACGGCGGAGCGCTTCGTTCCTGATCCCTTCGCGGCGCGGCCGGGGGCGCGGATGTACCGTTCCGGCGATCTGGGACGCTTCCGGCCGGACGGCGCCATCGAGATCCTCGGCCGCGCCGACTTCCAGGTCAAGGTGCGCGGCTTCCGCATCGAGCTCGGCGAGATCGAGGCGGCGCTGGAGGCGCAGCCCGAGGTCGAGCGGGCCGTGGTGGTGGCGAGCGGCGAGGAGAGGAGCCGGCGGCTGGTGGCCTATCTCGTGCCGCGGGCCGCGGGCGCTTCCACTCTTTCGGTCGCTGAGCTGCGGGAGCGGCTCGGCCGGTCGCTCCCCGACTACATGCTCCCGGCGGCATGGATGCTGCTCGAGTCGCTGCCGCTGACCCCCAACGGCAAGGTGGAC
The DNA here is from genome assembly GCA_035996875.1 of Thermoanaerobaculia bacterium. Lineage (GTDB taxonomy): Bacteria > Acidobacteriota > Thermoanaerobaculia > Multivoradales > UBA5704 > DATARR01. The sequence goes on along the minus strand of DASYJD010000061.1, from coordinate 38,472 downwards.
CGCCGCGCTCTTCCCGCTCCCGAGGGAGGGCGGCCGGACGCCGGAGCGATGTTCGTGGCTCCCCGCACCGCGCTGGAAGAGCTGCTGGCGGGAGTCTGGGCGGAAGCCCTGCAGGTGGAGCGTGTAGGGGTGGACGACAACTTCTTTACTCTCGGTGGCCATTCGCTGCTGGCGATGCAGGTGATCTCGCGAGTGCGCGAAGCGTTCGGGGTGGAGCTGCCGCTGCGCAGCCTCTTCGAGCGGCCAACCGTCGCCGCCATGGCGGCCAAGGTCGAGGTCCTCCGGTCGGCGGAATGGAGCCTCCGGGTGCCGCCGATCCGGCGGGTTCCCCGCGAAGGGGAGTTGCCGCTCTCCTTCGCGCAGGAACGGCTGTGGTTCCTCGATCAGTTGCAGCCGGGCTCCCCGGCCTACAACCTGCCGTCCGTCGTCCGTTTGCGCGGTGCACTGGATCTCGGGACCTACCGCCGGAGCCTGATCGAGATCGTGCGGCGGCATGAGTCGCTGCGGACCCGCTTCGCGTTCCGTGGCGGCATTCCAATCCAGGTGATCGAGGATACCTCGCGTCTGGAGGTGCCGGTCGTCGATCTGAGGGCGCTTCCGGCCGAGCGGCGGGAAACCGACGTTCGCGTCCTCGTCGCGGAGGAGCTACGGCGTCCCTTCGATCTCGCCGCGGGGCCGTTGCTGCGCGCCCTGGTGCTGCGGACGACGACGCTCGATGGCGAGGAGGAGCTCATCTTGCTCCTGCTGATGCATCACATCGTCTCCGACGGCTGGTCCATGACGGTGCTGGCCCGCGAGATCGGAGCTCTGTACGGGGCCTTCCTGGAAGGGGCACCCTCGCCGTTGCCGGAGCTGCCGATCCAGTACGCCGATTTCGCCGTCTGGCAGCGGAACTGGCTGCAAGGAGCCGTGCTGGAGGAGCAGATCTCGTTCTGGAAGCAGACCCTGGCGGGAGCCGCGACGCTCGAGCTGCCGACCGACCGGCCGCGGCCTCCCATCCAGGGGCATCGCGGCGGGACCGAGCGGTTCGTCCTGCCGGCCAGGCTCCTGCACGGCCTCGGCGGGCTAGGGAAGGCCGAGGGCGTCACCCTCTACATGATCCTGCTGGCGGGCTTCTCGGCCCTGCTGAGCCGCTACTCCGGTCAAGAGGACGTCTCCATCGGCTCGCCCATCGCCAACCGCACCCGCGCCGAGTTGGAGCCCCTGATCGGCTTCTTCGCCAACACCCTCGTGCTGCGCACGTCTCTGGCGGGCGGGCCCAGCTTCCTCGATCTGCTCGTCCGGATCCGCGCGGTGACGCTCGCTGCCTACGACCATCAGGACCTGCCAATCGAGAAGGTCGTGGAGGAGATCAATCCGCAGCGCGACCTCAGCCGCTCGCCCTTGTTCCAGGCGTTGCTCGCGCTCCAGCTCCAGGCAGCGACGCTCGATCTGCCGGGGCTCGCCGTAGCACCGTCGTTCGAGAGGGGAGCCAGTGCGGAGACGATGGCCAAGTTCGACCTGTCGTTGTGGATGCAGGAGTCGGCGGTTGGCGTCAACGGCTCCCTGGAGTTCCAGCGGGACCTCTTCGACCCCTCTACGGCGGCGCGTCTGGCGGTCCACCTGCGGGCTCTCCTTGAAAGAGGGTTGGAGGCGCCCGGCCGGCCGCTTTCCGAGCTGCCCTTGCTCACCGCGGCGGAGCTTCAGCAGGTGGCGGAGGGCAACGCCACGGCCACCCCCTTCTCCGCGCACCTCGCCGCACATCAGCTTTTCGAGGCATGGGTGGATCGCACGCCCGATGCCGTGGCCGCGGTCTTCGCGGGACAGTCGCTGACCTACCGCGAGCTGAATCGGCGGGCGAACCGGCTGGCCCACTACCTGCGGCGGCTCGGGGTCGGAGCCGAGGACCGGGTCGCCTTCTGCCTGGAGCGCTCGGCCGACCTACTGGTGGCCCTTCTCGCCGTGATGAAGTCCGGCGGCACCTACGTGCCGCTCGATCTCCGGCACCCTCGCGAACGTCTGGCCTACGTCCTGAGCGACACCCAGGCCGCGGTGCTGCTGACCGGATCCAGGGTGGTGAACCAGCTGGAGGGATTGCCGCCCGCGTCGGCTGCGGTCGTCCTCCTGGATCAGGAGCCTGCGGAACTCGCGGCCGCGTCGCCGGAGAATCCGGAGCCGCTGCCGGCGTCCGCCGAGCGTCTGGCCTACATCATCTACACCTCCGGCTCGACGGGCCGTCCCAAGGGGGTGCAGGTCCCGCACCGCGCGCTGGTGAACTTCCTGGAGTCGATGGCCCGGCGCCCGGGGTTCTCGGCGCAGGACACGCTGCTGGCCATCACCACCCTGTCGTTCGACATGGCGGTGCCGGAGGTGCTGCTGCCGCTGGTCACGGGGGCGCGCCTGGTCATCGCTCCCGCCGAGGCGGTGGGCGACGGGGCGATGCTGGCGGGCCTTCTGGCGTCTTCTCAGTCGACCGTGCTGCAGGCGACGCCGACGACTTGGTGGCTGTTGATGGCTTCAGGCTGGCAGGGGACGCCCGGGCTGCGTGGTTGGATCGGCGCCGAGGCCGTCCCGCGGGAGGTGGCCGACCAGCTCCTCGACCGCGGGGTGGACTTGTGGACCTTCTATGGCCCGACCGAGACCACCGTCTGGTCGACCTGCACCCGGGTGGCCCGGACGGCGGGGCCGGTGCCCCTCGGGGAAGCCTTCGCCAACACTCAGATCTACGTGCTGGACCGCGCTCTCCAGCCAGTCCCCCTGGGAGTGCCGGGGGAGCTGTACATCGGCGGTTGGGGGGTGACCCGCGGCTACTTCGGTCAGCCGGGGTTGACGGCGGAGCGCTACCTGCCGGACCCGTTCTCGGCCGCGCCCGGGGCGCGCATGTACCGCACCAGCGATCTGGTGCGGCGGCGGCCCGACAGCGTGCTGGAGTTCCTCGGCCGTGCCGACTTCCAGGTCAAGATCCGCGGCTTCCGCATCGAGCTGGGGGAGATCGAGGCCGCGCTGCAATCCCATGCCTCGGTGGAGCGTGCAGCCGTGGTGGCGCACGGTGAGGAGGGCGCCAGGCGGCTGGTGGCCTACTTGGTGCCACAAGGCGGCGATGCCTCCGGCCTCTCGGTCACCGATCTGCGGGAGAGCCTGGGACGCAGCCTTCCCGAGTACATGATTCCCTCGGCCTGGGTGCTGCTCGACGCGCTGCCGTTGACCCCCAATGGAAAGGTCGACCGGCGCGCCCTGCCCGCTCCCGCGGGGGTACGTTCGGATCTCGGCGCCGTCTACGTCGCTCCCCGAACCGCGCTGGAGGAGGTGCTGGCGGGAATCTGGTGCGAGGTGCTGCGGATCGAGCGCGTGGGGATCCAGGACAACTTCTTTACCCTCGGTGGTCATTCACTGCTGGCCACGCAGGTGGTCTCCCGCATTGGCGAGGACCTGCAGATCGAGGTGCCGCTGCGGCGCCTGTTCGAGGCGCCCACCATATGCGGCTTGGCCGAGGCTCTCCTCCGCGACTCCTCCTCGCCGGAGGACCTGGAGCTGGCCGCCCGGCTGGTTCTCGATCTGCTCAGTCTTCCGGAGGATGAGGTGGACGCCCTGCTGCTGCGCCATGCCGGAGCCGTCGAAGCTATGGAGGAGAGGTCGTGAGCGCCGACCGCGGCTTCAAGCTGTCCGCCAAGCGGCTCGAGTTGCTCCGGGCCCTGCGGCGCGAGCAGGGGCTCGCCTCGACGCGGGAGGAGGCGATCCCGCGCCAGCCCGAGGCGGAGGGCTATCCTCTATCCTTCAATCAGCAGCGGCTCTGGTTTCTCGACCGGCTGCATCCTGGGAGCGCCGCCTACAACCTGCCGGTGGCAATGCGGCTGGAAGGGCCGTTACGGTTGGAAGACCTGGCGCGGGCGCTCGCCGGGGTAGTCGAGCGCCAGACGGCACTGCGTACGGTCTTTGCTGCCGCCACCGCCGGATTGCCCGGGGAGGAGGGAGCGGCGCAGCAGCGCGTCCTGGCTTCCTCGCCGGCGGCTTCGATCCCCCTCGCAGATCTCGCCGGCCTGCCCGGAAAGGCGCGGGAGGCTGAGGTCCGGCGCCTGCTGCGCGCCGAGGCGCTCTACCCGTTCGACCTCGAACGCGGGCCTCTCTTCCGTTTCTCCCTGCTGCGCCTGGGGGCGGAAGATCACGCCGTCCTGGTCACCGTGCACCACATCGCTGCCGATGCCCTGTCTCTGGACATCTTCATCCGCGAGCTGTCGCTGCTCTATGCCGGTCAGACGCTGCCGAAGCTGCCGGTCCGTTACGTGGACTATGCGGCGTGGCAGCGCGCATGGGCCGAGGGCGGCGCCCTCGAAGAGCAGCTCGCCTACTGGCGCCGGAGGCTGGCTGGCGCGCCCACGGTGCTCGAGCTGCCGGTAGATCGCCAGCGCCCCGAGGACGCCCGCCTCCGGGTCGCGGTCGAGCCTCTGGCTCTCCCTGGCGAGGTGGCCGCCGGCCTCCTGGCTCTCGCCCGGCGAGAGGAGGTCACGCCGTTCATGACCCTGTTCGGCCTGCTTGCCGAGCTGCTGCGCCGGCACACGGGGCATGACGACCTGCTCGTCGGCTCGTCGGTGGCCAACCGCCAGCGGCCCGAGGTCGCGGGCCTGATCGGCTTCTTCGTCAACACGCTGGTGCTGCGTGCCGAGCTGGCGGGCTCGCCCACCTTCCGCGAGCTGCTGGGCCGGGTGCGGGAGACCACACTGGGGGCCTTCGCTCACCAGGATCTGCCTTTCGAACGGTTGGTGGAGGAGGTGCAGCCGGAGCGGCGGCTGGGTCACATGCCGCTGTTTCAGGTGATGCTCGCCGTGCAGCCGGTGGCGGCTGCGGCGCCGCCGGAGCTTCCCGGGCTGCGCCTTTCGCGCCTGTCCACCGGCTTCGCCCAGGCCCGCATCGACCTGGCCCTCTCCGCCACCCAGGGCGACGGGTGGCTGCACCTGGCCATGGAGTACAGCGCCGACCTGTTCGACGCCACGACCGTACAGCGGCTCCTGGCCCGGCTCGCGATCCTGGCCGCGGCGGCCGTGGCCTTTCCCGAGCAGCCTGTCGCTTCGCTGTCGCTGCTGACGGCCGGCGAGCATCACCAAGTGCTGCGGGAGTGGAACGACTGGACGCTGGGGGAGGCACAGACCGCCGCCGAGCCTCTTCTGCACCGCCTGTTCGAGGCCCGCGTGGCCGCCGAGCCGGAGCGGCCCGCCCTGGTCTGGGAGGGCACGCGGGTGACCTACCGGGAGCTCAACCGCCGGGCCAACGGCTTGGCCCATCACCTCCGCGCCATCGGCGTCGGGCCGGACTCGGTGGTCGGCCTGTACATGGACCGCTCGCCCGACCTCATCGCGGCCCTCCTCGGCGTGCTGAAGGCGGGCGGCGCCTACCTCCCCCTCGATCCGGAGGCGCCGGCGGAGCGCACGGCGTTCATGGTGGCCGACGGCGGCGTGCGGGTGGCGCTGGCCGACGAGCGCCGGGCCGGCGGCCTCGCCGGGCTCGGCCTGCAGGTGATCTGTCCCCCGTTCGGCCTCTCCTTCGGCGGCGACGGGCCCGACGCCAACCTCACGAATGGTGCGCCGTCCGCGGCGTCCGACCATCTGGCCTACGTGATCTACACCTCGGGCTCGACCGGCAAGCCCAAGGGCGTGATGGTCTCTCACCGCGCGGCCTGCGGCACGCTGCTGTGGCGGCTTTCCCGCTTCCACCTGACGCCGGACGACTGCATCCTCCAGAACATCGCGTTCACTTTCGATCCCTCGATCTGGCAGATCTTCGGTGCCCTGCTCTCCGGGGCGCGGCTGGTGCTGGTGCCACCGGGAGGCCAGCAGGACTTCGCCGGCCTCGTGCGCACCGTCGCTCATGAGGGAGTGACCATCACCGACCTCGCGCCGCCGATGCTGGAGGCCTTCCTGGAGCAGGAGGGCCTCGCGGAATGCCACCGCCTGCGGCTGCTCTTCGCCGGCGGCCAGGCGCTGCCGGCCGCCCTCGCCGCGCGCTTTCAGGAGTTTTTCCCGGCGGCGGCGCTGCAGAACATCTACGGTCCCACGGAGGTGGCGATCGACGCCGCCACCTGGACCTGCCGGCCGCTGCCGGCGGGGAGCACCGTGCCCATCGGCCGGCCGGTGGCGGGCCGGCGCCTGCTGGTGCTCGATGGCGGCCTGGCGCCGGTGCCCATCGGCGTCGCCGGCGAGCTGTACATCGGCGCCGCCGGCCTCGCCCGGGGTTATCTCGGCCGTCCGGGGCTGACCGCCGAGCGCTTCCTGCCGGACCCCTGGGTGGCGATGCCCGGGGCGCGTTTCTACCGCACGGGAGACCTGGTGCGCCAACTCGCGGACGGCCTGCTGGAGTTCCTGGGCCGGGTGGACCGCCAGGTCAAGATCCGCGGTTTCCGGGTGGAGCTCGGAGAGGTCGAAGAGGCGGTCGGCGGCCACCCCGAAGTCCGGGAGACGGCCGTCGTCGTGGGGCCGGACGCTCACGGCCAGCCGCGGATCATCGCCTACTACGCGGCCGTCAGCGGCAGCTCGCTGGCCGCCGGCGAGCTGCGAAGCTTCCTGCGCGCCAGCCTGCCGTCCTATATGGTGCCGGCGGCTCTCGTGGCGCTGCCGGCCCTGCCGCGGACGGTGAGCGGCAAGGTCGACCCCCAGGCCCTGCCCGCGCCCCGCGAGGAGTCTGCCGGTCCCTCGTCGTCCGGCGAGGCGCCGCGCAGCGGGCTCGAGCGCAGCATCGCCGAGGTCTGGCGGGAGGTGCTGGGCGTCGAGCAGGTGGGCGTCGAGGACAACTTCTTCGACCGCGGCGGCCACTCCCTGCTGCTCATCCGGGTGCACTCGCGGCTGCAGAAGCTCCTCGACCGCGAGATCCCGGTGGTCGACCTGTTCAATCATCCGACGATCGCCGCCCTCGCCCGCCACCTGGGCGAGCTGCCGGAGGGCGGCGGCGACGCAGTCCTCGCGGCGGCGCGGAGCCGTGCCCGCGACCAGATGGAATGGACGGGGAGCCAGGAGGGGATCGCCATCGTGGGGCTCGCGGGCCGCTTCCCGGGCGCCGCGGACGTCGACGAGCTATGGGCCAACCTGCGCTCGGGCCGGGAGTGCATCCGCTTCTTCAGCGACGACGAGCTTCTGGCGGCGGGCGTTCCGTCCCAGGTCCTGGCGCGGCCGAACTACGTCAAGGCCCGCGGGGTGCTCGACGGCATCGACCTGTTCGACGCCCCGTTCTTCGACATCCCGCCGCGCGAAGCCGAGATGACGGACCCGCAGCACCGCCTGTTCCTGGAGAGCGCCTTCCATGCTCTGGAGCATGCGGGCTACGACCCGGGCCGCTACCCCGGCGCCATCGGCGTCTACGCCGGAGTGAGCGCCAACATGTACCTGCTGAGGAACGTCCTGGCGAGCGCCGGGGCCTTGCAGGCCGGGGGCGAGAACCAGGCCATGCTGGGCGGCGACAAGGACTTCCTCGCCACCCGCCTGTCGTACAAGCTGAACCTGCGCGGACCGAGCTTCACGGTGCAGACCGCCTGCTCGACTTCGCTCGTCGCCACCCACCTCGCCTGCCGGGCGCTGCTCGGCCGCGAGTGCGACATGGCGCTCGCCGGCGGCGTCTCGGCCACTGTGCCGCAAGTGTCCGGCTATCACTACCAGGAGGGAGGCATCAGCTCGCCGGACGGCCACTGCCGCGCCTTCGATGCCCAGGCGCAAGGTACCGTCGGCGGCAGCGGCGTGGGAGTCGTGGTGCTCAAGCGGCTGAGCGACGCCCTGGCGGCCGGCGACACCATTCACGCCGTCATCCGCGGCACGGCCATCAACAACGACGGCGCGCAGAAGGTGGGCTACACCGCCCCCGGCGTCGACGGCCAAGCCGGCGTGATCGCCGCGGCCCAGGCGCTCGCCGGGGTGTCGGCGGACGAGATCGGGTATGTCGAGGCACACGGCACCGGCACGCCGCTGGGCGACCCAATAGAAATCGCTGCGCTCACCCGCGCCTTCCGCTCCGGCACCGAGCGCACGGGCTTCTGCGCCATCGGCTCGGTGAAGACCAACCTCGGCCATCTGGACGCGGCAGCCGGCATCGCCGGACTGATCAAGACCACCCTGGTCCTGGAGCATGGGGAGATTCCCCCCAGCCTCCACTTCCGGGAGCCCAATCCGCGCATCGACTTCGCGGCCAGCCCCTTCTTCGTCAACGCCGAGCTGCGCCCGTGGGCGGCGGACGGCGCACCGCGCCGGGCGGGGGTCAGCTCGTTCGGCATCGGCGGCACCAACGCCCACGCCGTGCTGGAGAGCGCGCCGGCCCCGGTCCCCTCGGGGAAGTCGCGGCCGTTCCAGCTCCTGATGCTCTCGGCGCGCACCAGCGAAGCCCTGGAGGCGGCGACGGACAACCTCGCGGCCCATCTGCTGCGCCATCCGGAGCTGCCGCTGGCGGACGCCGCCTACACGTTGCAGACGGGGCGCCGCCTCCTGGCCCATCGCCGGGTGCTGGTCGCCCTTGACGCCGCGGATGCGGCGGCGGCGCTTTCGGCCCGCGACCCCGAGCGGCTCCTCACCCGGACGTGCGACGGCAGCCGGCGGCAGGTCGTCTTCCTCTTCCCTGGCCAGGGCGCGCAGTACGCCGGGATGGGCCGGGAGCTCTATGAGCGGGAGCCGGCGTATCGCTCCGCCCTCGACTCCTGCGCCGAGATCCTCGGTCCTCACCTGGGCGGCCTCGACCTTCTCCAGGCTCTCCATCCCGAGCCCGGGGATGTCGCCGCAGACCGCCGGCTCCAGGAGACCGGCCTCGCCCAACCGGCTCTCTTCGCCGTCGAATACGCGCTGGCGCGGCTGTGGATGGAGTGGGGCGTGCGCCCCGAGGCGATGCTCGGCCACAGCCTCGGCGAGTACGTGGCGGCCTGCCTGGCGGGCGTCTTCTCCCTGGAAGACGCGCTGGCCCTGGTGGCGGCGCGCGGCCGGTTGATGCAGTCGCTGCCGGCAGGCGCCATGCTGGCGGTCCCCCTGCCGGAGGAGGAGACGGCCGCCCTGCTGGGCGAAGAGCTCTCTCTGGCCGCGGTCAACGCTCCGTCGCTATGCGTCGTCTCGGGTCCCGAGGCGGCCATCGAGGCTGTCCGCACCCGGCTTGCCCAGCGGGGGCTGGAGGCGCGGCGCCTGCACACCTCGCATGCGTTCCACTCCGCGGCGCTCGATCCCATCCTGGAGCCGTTCCGCGCCCTGGTGTCGAAGATGGCGCTGCAGCCGCCGCGGCTGCCGTACCTTTCGAACCTGACGGGCACCTGGATCGAGGCGCCGCAGGCCACCGACCCGGATTACTGGGTGAGCCATCTCCGGCAGCCGGTGCGCTTCGCCGCGGCCTTGAGCGAGCTGCTTCGCGAGCCGGGCCGGCTGCTCCTGGAGGTGGGGCCTGGGCGTACCCTGTCGACCCTCGCCCGGCGCCAGTCGGCCACGGCCGCGAGCCTCGTCGAGTCGATGCGCTCGCCGGCCGACCCGGGGTCGGATCTGGGCACGCTGCTCACGGCCCTCGGACGGCTCTGGCTGGCCGGAGTGGAGATCGCCTGGGAAGGCTTCCACGCCCATGAACGGCGGCGGCGCGTGCCGCTGCCACTCTACCCCTTCGAGCGCAAGCGGTATTGGATCGAGCCTTCGCGGCCTGCCGAGTCGTCGCGGCGATCGCAGACGGCCGACTGGCTCTCTGAGTTGGTGTGGAAGGAGTCCATGGTGGCACACCGGGAGCTGCCGGCGGCCGGCGGCGAGCGCTGGCTGCTGCTCGCCGACTCTTGTGGGCTGGGCGCGGCTCTCGCCGCCCGGCTGTCGGCAGCGGGCCGCCAGGTGGTCACGGTGGATGCCGAGGGCTTCGCACAGGAGGACGGCGTGCGCCGGCTCGCCGATCTGCGGGAGAGCGGACTGCTGCCTACCAGGATCGTGGATTTGAGGGGCGTCACGCCGGAGGCGGCGACGACGAGCGTGGAGGCGGACGGGGAACCCGGCTTCCTGAGCCTGTTGAGCCTGCTTCGGCTGGCGGCGGCGTTGCAGGAAGCGGCCGGCAAGGCCCCCCTGACGATGGAGGCCACGGTCGTCGCCAACGGTCTCTGCGATGTCACCGGAGACGAGCGGTTGAGCCCCGAGAAGGCGGCTCTGCTGGGGCTTGGGCGGATGGTTCCCCTGAAGTATCCGGAGGTGGGCTGCCGGGCTGTGGACGTCGTGCTGCCGCCGGCGGGCGGCCCGGAGTGGGAGGAGATGCTCGACGCTCTCGTCGCCGAGCTGGCGGTGCCGCCGTCCGAGCCTCTCGTGGTGCTGCGAGGCAGCCGGCGCCTGGCGGCCAGCGCGGCCGGCCGACCGCGTCTCGCCGGCCTTTCCCGCCCGGAGGTGCCGGTTGGGCCCGACCCGATCGGGGAGGAGGGCGTCCGCGAGCCCGAGGAAGTGCACTCCCGCCCCGATCTTGCGAACCCCTACGCGCCGCCGCGCACCGAGACCGAGAGCGCCTTGGCGGGTATCTGGGAAGAGGTGCTGGGGATCGGGCCGGTCGGCATTCACGACGACTTTCACCAGCTCGGCGGCCATTCGCTGCTCGCTCTGCAGGTGCTGTCGCGGGTGCGCCGCACCCTGGGCAGCGACCTTCCCCTGCGCGCCATCTTCGACGCTCCGACCGTGGCGCGGCTCGCGGTTCGGCTCCTCGAAGGGGAGACGGTGAAGGCCGACGACGGGACGCTCGACGACCTGCTGGCGCAGCTCGAAGGCCTCTCCGACGAAGAGGCCGAAGCCCTGCTCGCCAGCGAGCAACTGCTGACGGAGACCCATGGTGATTGATCTCGCGAGCCGGCTGGAGGAGCTGTCGCCGGCCAAGCGCGAGCTTCTGCTGCGGCAGCTCAAGAAGCTCAAGGGGGAGGCACCGCGGCCGGTGATCCGTCCGCGGGCCGAGCGCCGCGCCGATTTTCCCCTCTCGTACGCCCAGCAGCGGTTGTGGTTCCTCGACCAGCTCGAGCCCGGCAACCCGTTCTACAACCTGCCGGGTGCCGTCCGCCTCCAGGGTCCCCTCGACGAGGTCTGCCTGGGCCGGGCGCTGGCCGGCGTCGTCGCCCGCCACGAGAGCCTGCGCACCAGCTTTCCCTCGCTCCAGGGCAAGCCGGTGCAGCGGGTCGGCCCTCCCGCGCCGTTTCCCTTGCCGGTCGTCGACCTCACAGGGCTGCCGGAGGAGCGGCGCCGGCAGGCCGGACGAAGGCTGGCGCTGGCCGCAGTCCGTCATCCGTTCGACCTCGCCGCGGGCCCGCTGCTGCGCGCCGTTCTGCTGCGTCTCGCGCCCGAGGAGCGGATCCTCGCCTTCGCCGTCCACCACATCGTCGCGGACGGCTGGTCGCTGCGCATCCTCGTCCGTGAGCTGACGAGCCTCTATCAGGCCTTCCGCCAGGGGCTGCCCTCGCCGCTCGCCGGACTGCCGGTGCAGTACGCCGACTACGCCGTCGCCGAGCGCCAATGGCTGGATGGCGAGGCGCTGGCGCCGCAGCTCGAGTTCTGGCGCCGGCAGCTCGCGGATTTGCCGGGCGTGCTGGAGCTTCCCGCCGACCGGCCCCGTCCCGAGGTGCAGACGTTCCGCGGCGCCCGCCAGTCCGTCGTCCTGTCCGCCGGCACCGTGGCGGCCCTGAGGGAGCTGGGGCAGGCGGAGAAGGCGACTCCCTTCATGGTGCTGCTCGCGGCTTTCGCGGTTCTGCTGTCTCGCGAGAGCGGCAGCGACGACATCGCGCTCGGCACTCCCATCGCCAATCGCGACCGCCTGGAGACCGAGGGGCTGATCGGCTTTTTCGTCAACACCCTGGTGCTGCGCTGCGATCTGGCCGGCCACCCCGGGTTCCGCGAGCTGCTGGCGCGGGTGCGGGAGACGACCCTCGGCGCCTTCGCTCACCCCGACCTGCCGTTCGAACGCTTGGTCGAGGAGCTGAGGCCGGACCGCGACCTGGCGCGCACGCCCATCTTTCAGGTCCTGTTCGCGTACCAGAGCCTCCCGGGTGAAACGGGGGGCGCCTCGGAGCTGAGCCTCGAGCACCTTTCCGTGGAGACCGGCAGATCGCTCTTCGATCTGACCCTGACGCTCGACGAGACGCCGGCTCGTATCGCCGGCGCCTTCGAGTACAACACCGACCTGTTCGACGCCGTGCGCATGCGGCGCATGGCGGCCCACCTGGAGACGCTGCTGGCGGCCATCGTCCGGACGCCGGACCGCCAGCTCTCCGAGCTGCCGGTGCTCACCGCGCCGGAGTGCCACCAGCTGCAGGTCGAGTGGACGGATACGTTTCGGCGTCCCGCCGGAGATCTCCGGCTGCACGAGCGCTTCGAGGCCCGGGCGGCGCGGTCTCCGGACGAGGTCGCCGTCGTCCACGGCGAGGAGCAGGTGACGTACCGCCAGCTCGACGCGCGGGCGAACCGGCTGGCCCGCGCCCTGGCGGCGGCGGGCGCCGGCCGCGAGACCCGGGTGGGGATCTGCATGCCGCGCACTCCGGACCTCGTGGCCTCGCTGCTCGCGGTCTGGAAGGCGGGTGCCGCCTACGTTCCCATGGACCCTGCCTATCCCATGGAAAGACTGGCGTACATGCTGAAGGACTCGGGCGCCGCGGTGCTCGTCGCCGGTCCGGGAGCTCCGGAGGGTCTGTCGGCGCGGGTTCCGGTCGTGGTGCGTCCGGCCGAGATCGCCGCGGAAGATACGGAAGGCTTGGCGGTGGCCGGCTCCAGCCAGGACCTTGCCTATGTGATCTACACCTCGGGCTCGACGGGCCGGCCCAAGGGCGTCGCCATCGCGCATGCCGGCGCGGCCGTGCTCCTCGATTGGGCGGGCGACGTCTTCTCGCCGGCGGAGCTCGCGGGCATGCTGGCGTCGACCTCGATCTGCTTCGACCTTTCGGTCTTCGAGCTTTTTGCGCCGCTGGTCCACGGCGGCACCGTGATCCTGGCGGAGAACGCCCTGGAGCTGCCGCGCCTGCCCGGTTCGGATCGGGTCACCCTGGTCAACACCGTTCCCTCGGCGCTCGGCGAGCTGTTGCGCGACCGGCCCCTGCCGCCTTCCGTGCTGGCGGTTTGCCTGGCGGGAGAGCCGCTGCGCCGCGGCCTGGTCGACCGGGTCTACGAGACGCTCCCTGGAGAGCGGGTCTACAATCTCTACGGCCCCTCGGAAGACACGACGTACTCCACCTTCACCCGCGTGCCGCGCGGCGAGGCGGCGCCCACCATCGGCCGGCCGGTCGCCAACACCCGGGCCTACGTCGTGGACGCCCAGGGCGTCCTCGTCGCCTGCGGAGCGACCGGCGAGATCCGGCTGGCCGGCGACGGGCTCGCCCGCGGCTATCTGGGGCGTCCAGACCTGACCGCCGAACGCTTCCTTCCCGACCCGTTCGCCGCCACGCCGGGTGCCCGGGCCTATCGCACCGGCGACCTGGCGCGTTGGTCGCCCGCCGGCGACCTGGAGTTCCTGGGCCGCGTCGACCATCAGGTCAAGGTGCGGGGTTTTCGCATCGAGCTCGGCGAGGTCGAGGTGGCCTTGGAGCGTCACCCGGCCGTGGAGCGCGCCGCCGTCCTGGCCGCTCCCGACGGCCAGAGCCTGATCGCCTGGGTCTCCGGCCCGGAGGCGGCCGGCGTGGCGCCGGCAGACCTGCGCTCCTTCCTGCGGTCCAGCCTTCCCGAGCACATGGTGCCGGCGCTCTTCGTCGGGCTCGCCGCCCTGCCGCTGACCGCCAACGGCAAGATCGACCGCCAGGCCCTCGGCGCGCAGCGTCCACGGCCTTCGGCTTTCGTGGCCGCTGGTTCGGTCGCGCCTCGCAACCCGGCGGAGGAGCTGCTGGCCGGGATCTGGGAAGCCGTTCTGGGCGTCGAAGGCGTCGGCGTCCACGACAACTTCTTCGACCTCGGCGGGCACTCCCTGCTGGCGACCCAGATGGTCTCCCGGATGCGCGAGGCCTTCGCGGTCGAGCTGCCGTTGCGCATCCTGTTCGAGGCCCCCACCGTGGCCGGTCTGGCGGCCCGGGTCGAGGAGGCGCGCCGGGCGGGCGGGCCGGCCGTGCCGCCCATCGTTGCCGTGCCGCGCACCGGCCGCCTCCTGTCGTCGTTCGGCCAGCAGCGCCTGTGGTTCCTCGATCAGCTCGAGCCGGGGAGCGCGGCCTACCATCTGCCCACCGCCGTGCGGCTGCGGGGCGACCTCGACCTGCCCGTGCTGGCCGCCGCCCTCGACGAGGTGGTGAGCCGTCACGAAGCCCTGCGCACGGTCTTTCTGCCGCCCGAGGCGGCAGACGACGAGCCGGCCCAGTCGATCCTGGCTCCGTTCTCCCTCGCCGTGCCGCTGATGGACCTGGCTTCGCTGTCGCCCGCCGCGCGCGAGGGGGAGGCCCGCCGGCTGGCCGCGGTGGAAGCGCGGCGGCCGTTCGACCTCGCTCGCGGGCCGCTGCTGCGCGCCGCCGTCGTCCGGCTCTCCGGTGACGACCACATCCTGGTCCTGACCCTGCACCACATCGTCAGCGATGGCTGGTCGCTCGGCGTGCTGATGCGGGAGGTGGCGGCGCTCTGCGAGGCCTTCGCTCATCTCCGGCCCTCGCCCTTACCGCCGCTCGCCGTGCAGTACGCCGACTATGCCGCCTGGCAACGCGAATGGCTGCGCGGACCTGTGCTGGAGGAGCAGATCGCTTTCTGGCGTCAGGCCCTCGCCGGCGCGCCGCCGCTCCTCGACCTGCCCGCCGACCGGCCGCGGCCGCCGATGCAGACCTTCCGCGGCGGCCGGTCGACGCTGCCGATCCCCGGCGCTCTCGCCGCGGCGGTGCGCGCCCTCGGCCGGGCGGAGGGAGCGACGAGCTTCATGGTCTGGCTCGCCGCCGTTCAGCTCCTGCTGCACCGGCTTTCGGGGCAGACCCTGGTGACGGTGGGCTCGCCGATCGCCAATCGCGGCCGGCCCGAGACCGAGCCGTTGATCGGCTTTTTCGCCAACACCCTGGTGCTCGCCGGCGACCACACCGGCGACCCCGGCTTCCGGCAACTGGTCGCCCGCGTCCGCGAGCGGGCTCTCGGCGCCTATGCCCACCAGGATCTCCCTTTCGAGAAGCTCGTCGAAGAGCTGGCGCCCCAGCGCAACCTGGCGTATTCGCCTTTGTTCCAGGTGATGTTCTCGTTTCAGACCTCTCAAGCGCGGTCGGGCTCGGCGCCCTCGACGGCAGGCGGATTGTCCATGCTTCCGGTCGACGCGGACCTGGCGTCCGCCAAGTTCGACCTCACGTTCGAGGTGGAGGAGCGGGAGAGCGGCTTCGCGGCTGCCGTCGAGTACAACAGCGACCTTTTCGACACCGCCACCGCCGGCCGTCTCCTCGTCCAGCTGCGCGATCTCCTGGCCTCCGCCCTTGGCTCTCCGGAAGCGCGAGCCTCGGAGCTGCCGGTCCTCGCCTCCTCCCAGCGCTCCCAGGTGCTGGTGGAGTGGAACGACACGCCGCTGGCCGCCGACCCCGGCTTCTGCCTGCACGAGTTGGTGGCGGCTCAGGCCCGGGATCGGCCCGGCGCGCGGGCACTGATCGCCGCCGACGGCACGGCCCTCACTCGCGCCGAGCTGGCCGAACGCTCGGGGCAGGTGGCGGCATTCCTGCGCGGTTTGGGGATCGGTCCCGAGATCCTCGTCGGGATCTGCATGGAGCGCTCGCTCGACATGGTGGTCGCCATGCTCGGTGTGCTGGAGTCCGGCGCCGCCTACCTGCCGCTCGATCCGGCCTATCCGTCCGAGCGGCTCGACTTCATGCTGGCGGACTCGGCGTCGCCGGTGGTGCTCACCCAGGAGCGGCTGCTCGGACGCTGGAATGCTGAAGCGACCGGCGATACCGGAGATAGCGGCCCGCGCCGGGTCTGCCTCGGCCGCGACTGGCCCGAGATCGCCGCCGCGCCGCTGCCTACGGAGCCGGCGGCCGTGACGCCGGATCACCTCGCGTACACGATCTATACCTCGGGCTCCACCGGGCGTCCCAAGGGCGTCGCCATCGCTCACCGCAGCGCCACGGCCCTGCTGCGCTGGGCGAGCGAGGCCTTTCCCGAGCGTGACCGCGCCGGCATGCTGGCCTCGACCTCGATCTGCTTCGACCTCTCGGTCTTCGAGCTGTTCCTGCCGCTCTGCCACGGCGGCACCGTGATGCTGGCCGACACCGCCCTCCATCTGCCGCGGCTCGCGGCGGCCGGCGAGGTGACGCTCGTCAACACCGTCCCCTCGGCGATCGCCGAGCTGGTGCGGGGCGAAGGGCTGCCGCCCGCCGTGCGCACCGTGGTGCTGGCGGGGGAGCCGCTGCCGCGCCGGCTGGTGGACGAGATCTATGCGTGTGCCGGTGTCGAGAAGGTCTGCAACTGCTACGGCCCGTCGGAGGACACGACGTACTCGACCTACGCGCTCATCGACCGCGCGGGCGGGCCGCCGCCCATCGGCCGGCCGGTCGGAGGCGGCCGGGCCTACCTGCTGGACGCCGGGTTTCAGCCGGCGCCGTTGGGCGCCGTCGGCGAGCTTTATCTGGGCGGCGCAGGCCTTGCCCGCGGCTACCTGGGACGGCCCGAGCTGACCGCCGAACGGTTTGTTCCGGACTTTTTCTCGGTTGAACCCGGAGCCCGTCTCTACCGTACGGGCGACCTCGTTCGCTACCGGCCGGACGGCGAGATGCTGTTCCTCGGCCGCGTCGACCATCAGGTGAAGATCCGCGGCTTCCGGATCGAGCTGGGGGAGATCGAAGCCGCGTTGCGCCGCCACCCGGAGGTGGCCGAAGCCGTGGTGCTGGCGCGGGGCGAGGCCGGCGAGCAGCGTCTCATCGCCTACGTCGTGGGCGGCGAGACGCCGGCGCCGGCGGCCGAGGAGCTGCGCGGCTTCCTGCGCGCCAGGCTGCCGGCCCACATGGTCCCCTGGGCCTTCGTGGCGCTTCCCGCTCTGCCGCTCAACGCCAACGGCAAGCTCGACCGCAAGGCCCTGCCCGACCCCGAGCGGGCCGCCTGGGGCGCTCCGGAGCAGATGGAGGAGCCGCGGACCGAGATGGAGCGGACGGTGGCCGAGGTCTGGCGGCAGGTCCTTCAACTCGAACGGGTCGGAATCGACGACAATTTCTTCGATTCCGGCGGCCATTCTCTGCTGGCCATCCGCGTCCGCCACCGGCTGAAGGCGGCGCTCGGACGGGACCTTCCCCTGGTGACCCTGTTCGAGCACCCGACGATCCGCGGCCTCGCCCGCTCGCTCACGGCCGGCGAGGAGGCGGAGCCGGTCTCGCGCCAGCGGGGCCAGGAGCGGGGAGCGAAGCGGCGCGAGGCCGCCGCCGGACGTCTGCGGCCGCTGCGGCCGCTGCGGCCGCTGCGGCCGCTGCGGCCGGCGCGTGCAGGCCACGCCGTCGAGCCGGAAACCGAAGAAGACTTTGAGGAGATTCACTTCCCATGACCGATACCGTGACACCAGATCAATCCATCGCCGTCATCGGCATGGCGGGCCGCTTTCCGGGGGCCGCCGACGTCGATCAGCTCTGGCGCAACCTGCGCGGCGGGGTGGAATCCATTCGTTTCTTCGACGCCGATTCGTTGGAGGCCTCGGTCACGGGCAGCTCCGACGATCCGGGGCTCGTCCGTGCCGGCGGGGTGGTCGACGACATCGAGCGCTTCGACGCCGCCTTCTTCGACTTCAATCCCCGCGAGGCGGAGATCACCGATCCCCAGCAGCGGGTGTTCCTCGAATGCTGCTGGGAGGCCCTCGAGCGGGCCGGCTACGAGACCGAGAGCTTCCAGGGGTCGATCGGCATCTTCGCCGGCGCGGGGATGAACACCTACTTCCTCAACAACGTCCTCGCCCATCCCGAGCTGTTTCGCACCATGGCGCCGTTCCAGCTCATGATCGGCGCCGACAAGGATTACCTGGCGCCGCGCGTCTCCTACAAGCTCAACCTGAAAGGGCCGAGCGTCAGCGTCCAGACCGCCTGCTCGACGTCGCTGGTGGCCGTCCATCTCGCCTGCCAGAGCCTCCAGGATTACCAGTGCGACATGGTGCTCGCGGGCGGCGTCTCCATCCGCGTGCCGCAGCAGAGCGGCTACCGCTACCAGGAGGGAGGCATCTACTCGCCGGACGGCCACTGCCGCGCCTTCGACCGCAACGCCGGCGGCACCGTCACCGGCAGCGGCGCCGGAGTGGTGGTGTTGAAGCGCCTCGCGGATGCCCGGGAGGACGGCGACAACATCCTGGCGGTGATCCGCGGCTCGGCCATCAACAACGACGGCTCGGCCAAGGTGGGCTTCACGGCCCCCAGCGTCGAAGGGCAGGTGGCCGTGATCTCCGAGGCACTGTCGGCGGCCAATGTCGAGCCGCAGACGATTGGCTACGTCGAGGCCCACGGCACCGGCACGGCGCTCGGCGATCCCATTGAGGTGACGGCCCTCAACCGCGCCTTCGGCCTCGGCGGCGAGCGGCCGGGCACGTGCGCCCTGGGTTCCGTGAAGAGCAATGTCGGCCATCTCGACGCGGCTTCCGGCGTCACCGGGCTCATCAAGGCGGTGCAGGCCCTGCGGCACGGGGAGATTCCGGCGAGCCTTCACTTCGAGGCGCCGAACACCGAGATCGACTTCGCGGCCGGTCCGTTCTACGTCACCAAGTCGTTGACGCCGTGGCCGAGCGGCGGCGAGCCCCGCCGGGCGGCGGTCAGCTCCTTCGGCATTGGCGGCACCAACGCGCACGTCATCCTGGAGGAGGCGCCGGCCGTGCCGGCGGCGGGTCCCGCCCGCCCCTGGCAGCTCCTACTCGTCTCGGCGCGGACGCCGGCGGCTCTGGAGTCCGCCACAGACAATCTGGCCCGGCACCTGGCGGAAGATCCGGAGCAGACGCTTGCGGATGTCGCCTACACCGCACAGGTGGGGCGCAAGGTCTTCAAGCAGCGGCGCTTCCTGGTCTGCCGCGACCGCGAGGACGCCGTCGCGGCGCTGCGCGCCCGCGATCCCCGGCGCGTCTTCTCCCTCGCTCAAGAGGGGCGCGACCGTCCCGTGGCCTTCCTCTTCCCGGGCCAGGGAGCGCAGCACGTGGGGATGGGCAAGGACCTGTACGACGGCGAGCCGGCGTTCCGCCGTGCTCTCGACCAGTGCGCACGCCTGGCTCAGCCCCACCTCGGGCTCGATCTGCGATCCGTTCTCTATCCCGCCGCGGGCTCGGACATGGCGGCGGCTGCCGCGCGGCTGGAGCAGACGGCCCTCGCCCAGCCGGCTCTCTTCGCCGTCGAGTACGCTCTCGCCGAGCTGCTGCGGGAGTGGGGAATCCGCCCCGCGGCGATGATCGGCCACTCGATCGGCGAGTACGTGGCGGCCTGCCTCTCCGGTGTCCTGTCGCTGGCCGACGCGGTCGCCTTGATCGCCGCCCGCGGCCGCCTCATGCAGTCGCTGCCGGCCGGCGCGATGCTGATGGTGCCGCGGCCGGAGGTGGAGGTCCGCGGCTTGCTGACCGATGGCTTATCGCTCGCCGCCGCGAACGGCCCGTCGTTCTCCGTCGTCTCCGGTCCGGCCGAGGAGATCGACGCGTTGGCGCGCCGCCTGGCGGAGCAGGGGATCGAGGGCCGCCGGCTCCACACCTCCCACGCCTTCCACTCCTCAATGATGGACCCCATCCTGGAGGCTTTCGCCGCCGAGGTGGCGAAGGTGAAGCTGGCCGCGCCCCGCGTCCCCTACATCTCGAACCTGACGGGCACCTGGATCGAGGCGGCGCAGGCGGCCGATCCCGCCTACTGGGTGCGCCATCTGCGCGAGACGGTGCGTTTCGCCGGCGGCGCCGCCGAGCTGCTGCAAGACCGCTCCCGTGTGCTGCTGGAGGTGGGACCGGGACGCACTCTCGCCAGCCTCGTCCGCGCCGTCGCTCCGGACCGCACCGTGCTGACCTCGCTGCGCCATCCGCAGGACGGCGACGCCGGTTCGGGCGAGTCGGTGTCCGAGCTGCCGCTGGCCCAAGCGCTGGGCCGCCTCTGGCTGGCCGGCGTGCCCGTCGACTGGGCGGGCTTCCACGCCCATGAGACCCGGCGCCGGGTCGCCCTGCCCACCTATCCCTTCGAGCGCGAGCGCTACTGGCTGGAGCCGGCCCGGTTCACGGCCTCTCCCGCTGCCGCCGGTATCGCAGCGGCGGACACCGCCGCCGCCGTGCCCGGGCCCGGTGAGCCGCCGTCCCGCGGCCACAACAGGCCGGAGGTGGCGACGGTTTTCGTCGCACCCTCCGGCGAGGTCGAGACGCGGGTGGCCGCCATCTGGGAGCGGGCGCTCGGCATCTCCGGCGTCGGCGCCCACGACGACTTTTTCGAGCTCGGCGGCCACTCGCTGCTGGCGACCCAGATCACCTCCGAGGTGCGCTCGGCCTTCGCCACCGACGCGCCGCTCAAGGATCTGTTCGCGACGCCGACCGTCGCCGGGCTCGCCGCCGCCGTGGAGCGCCGCCGCGAAGCCATGGCGGCGTTGGGTGAGACGCATCGGGAGGACGCGGCGCTGCCCCGCGTCGTGCCGGATCTCGCCCACCGGCACGAGCCTTTCGCCCTGACCGATGTGCAGCAGGCCTACTGGATCGGCCGCACCGGCGCCTTCGAGCTGGGGCAGGTCGCCACCCACATCTATATGGAGATCAACGCCCGCGGCGTCGATCTCGCCCGCACCGAGAAGGCCTGGCAGCGCCTCGTCGACCGTCACGACATGCTGCGCGCCATCGTGCAGCCGGACGGCCGGCAGCAGATCCTGGAGACCGTGCCTCCCTATCACATGCAAATCCTCGATCTCCGCGGCCAGAGCGCCGAGGAGGCTGCCGCCGGTCTGGACGGGGTCCGCCGGCAGATGTCCCACCAGATCCTGCCGAGCGACCGCTGGCCGCTGTTCGAGGTGCGAGCCACCCGCGTCGACGAGGAGCACAGCCGCTTCCACATCAGCTACGACTTCCTCATCGGCGACGCCTGGAGCTGGCAGATCCTCACCCGCGACCTCGCCCGCTTCTACGCCGACCCGGAGGCCGCGCCGCCGCCGCTGGAGCTGTCGTTCCGCGACTACATCGTGGCGGCTCAGGAGCTGGAGCGCTCGGCGGTCTTCGAGCGCGCCCTGGAATATTGGCGCGGCCGGCTCGCCGACCTGCCACCGGCGCCCGAGCTGCCGCTCGCCAAGAGCCCCGCGGCGCTCGGCCGTCCCAACTTCGTGCGCCACGCCGCCCGTCTGCCGCGCGTCCTCTGGAGCCGCCTCAAGGAGCGGGCGAGCCGCGCCGGCCTGACGCCCTCGGGCCTCCTGGTGGCCGCCTTCTCCGAGGTCCTGGGAGCGTGGAGCAAGAGCCCGCGCTTCACCATCAACCTCACCCTGTTCAACCGCCTGCCCCTTCATCCGCAGGTCAACGACATCATCGGCGACTTCACCTCGCTCACCCTGTTGACGATCGACACCTCCGTGGCGGGGACCTTCGAGGAGCGCGCCCGGCGCGCCCAGACCCAGCTCTGGGAGGATCTCGACCATCGCTACGTCAGCGGCGTGCGGGTGCTGCGCGAGCTCGCCCGTTCCCAGGGCGGCCTGGCGCGGGCCTTCATGCCCGTCGTCTTCACCAGCACCCTGGGCCTCACCCGGACTGACCAAGACGCCAGCGCCGGCAGTGAGGGCGAGTCTTCTGACGGCGGAATGGGCGACGAGGGTTACGTGATCAGCCAGACACCCCAGGTGTGGATCGATCACCAGGTGGTGGAGCAGCAGGGGAGGCTGATCTACAACTGGGACGTGGTCGACGGCCTCTTCCCGCCGGGCCTGATCGAGGCCATGTTCCAGTCCTACTGGGAGTTGCTGGAGCGTCTGGCCGAGGACGAGGAAGCCTGGCGCGTCAGCACCGTCGAGCTGCTGCCGGCGGCGCAGCGGGCGGAGCGGATCGCCGTCAACGACACGGAGCAGTCGTTCGGCCCCGCGTCGCGGGAGCTCCTCCACACTCTCATCGCTGCGGACACAGATCGGGTCGCGGTGGTGGCGCCCGGGCGTACGCTCACCTACGGCGAGGTGCACTCCCGCGCTCAGGCCCTGGGCCGCCGCCTGCGCGATCTAGGAGCGAAGCCCAATACCCTGGTGGCGGTGGTGATAGAGAAGGGCTGGGAGCAGGTGATTGGCACCCTCGGTATCCTGTGGTCCGGCGCCGCCTATCTGCCCGTCGATCCCGACCTGCCGACCGACCGCCGCAACTACCTGCTGGAGAACGGCCAGGTGGAGATCGCCGTCACTCAAGGCTGGATCGACGACCGCATCGCCGACGCCGGGGAGTGGCCGGCCGGGATCCAGCGGCTGCGAGTCGAGGCCGACGAAGCCGGCGAAGCCGATGCCGCCGCCGAGCCGCTCGCCCCGGTCCAGCGCCCCGAGGACCTCGCCTACGTCATCTTCACCTCGGGCTCGACCGGCCATCCCAAGGGCGTGGCCATCGACCATCGCGGGGCGGTCAACACCATCCTCGACATGAATCACCGCTTCGGCGTCGGCCCGGCCGACCGCGTGCTGGCGCTCTCCTCCCTGTCGTTCGACCTCTCGGTTTACGACATCTTCGGTACTCTCGCGGCGGGCGGAACGATCGTCTTCCCCGAGGCCGCCAAGCGCCGCGACCCCGAGCACTGGGCGGCGTGTGTCGAGGCCGAGGGCGTGACCGTGTGGAGCTCGGTACCGGCGCTCATGGAGATGCTCGCCGAGCAGGCGGCCCAGCGGCCGGCGGACGTGCCCAGCCGGCCGGGCACCCTCCGCCTGGTCCTGCTGTCGGGCGACTGGATTCCGGTGTCGCTGCCGGCCCGCATCCGCGCTCTCTCCTACGTCACCGCCGATGTCGAGGTGATGAGCCTCGGCGGTGCCACCGAGGCCTCGATCTGGTCGATCTTCCATCCCGTCACCGAGCAGGATGTCGCGCCGGGCGCGCGCAGCATTCCCTATGGCCGGCCGATGGCGAACCAGACGTTCCACGTGCTCGACGCGCAGCTCCGGCCGCGGCCCACCTGGGTGCCGGGGCAGCTCTACATCGGCGGCGTCGGCCTCGCCAACGGCTACTGGCGCGACGCCGAGAAGACGGCGGCGAGCTTCTTCACGCACCCGCGGACGGGCGAGCGCCTCTACCGCACCGGCGATCTCGGCCGCTACCTGCCGGACGGCGACATCGAGTTCCTCGGCCGCGAGGACTCGCAGGTCAAGATCCGCGGCTACCGCGTCGAGCTGGGCGAGATCGAGGCCATCCTCGCCAGCCATCCGGGAGTGCGCGACGCGGTGGTGCTGGTGCACGACGGCGGCACGCCCGGCGAGAAGCGGCTGAACGCCTACCTGGTGGCGGATCCCGGCCTGGATCTCGGCGAGGTGCGGACCTTCCTGCGCGAGCGCCTGCCGGACTACATGGTGCCGGGCGGCTTCCTGGTGCTCGACACCCTGCCGCTCACCCCCAACGGCAAGGTCGACCGCCGCGCTCTCCCCTCCCTGGACCAGGAGCAGCCGGCGAGCCGGCGCGAGTACGTCGCGCCCCGCACCGAGATCGAGGAGGCGCTCGCCAGCATCTGCGCCGAGGCACTCGGCGTCGAGAAGCTCGGCATCCACGACGACTTTTTCGAGCTGGGCGGCGACTCCTTGATGGCCATTCGCGCTATCTTCCGCATCCGCAAGGCGGTCGGCGTCGAGCTTCAGGTGCGGAGCTTCTTCGACGCGCCCACCATCGCCAGCCTCGCGGAGGGTGTCGAGGAGCTGCTCCTGGACCAGATCGAAGAGCTGTCGGACGAAGAAGTGCACGAGCTGTTGTAAACCGACGAGGAGAGGCTATTTTGAACGACATCGACGACCGGCGAGCCAAGCTCTCGGACGAGAAGCGGGCGCTGCTGGCGAAGCGTCTCAAGGGACTGACGGCGGCGGCCGAAAAGTCCGCGCACGAGCCGGTGCAGGAGGCCGAGCCGGCGCCGGCGATCGACCTCACAGCCGCGCTGGCTCCCGGAGACGTGCCGTCCCTGGGCCGCGAGCTGTGGGAGGCGATGGTCGAGGCGGGAAACCAAGAGGCTCGCCGGCGATCCACGGCTCCCGACCTGACGGCCGACGCCGTCCAGGAGAAGTCCGTGGACGAGCAGTCCGCCGCCTTCCTCAGCACCGCGTTTCGCCAGCTCGGCGTCTTTCAGTATGCCCACGATGCGCGCACCGTCGCCGGCGTGATCGCCGAGTGCGGCGTGCTGCCCAAGTACGACAAGGTGCTGCGCCGCTGGATGGAGGCGCTCGTGGACGAGGGGCTCCTGGAGCGCCGGGAGGACGAAGCCTACGTTGCCGTCGAGCCGGTACCCACCCCGGCCCTCGACGCTCTGATGACCGCCGAGCAACGCGAGTATTACTCCAAGAACCTGGCGGCCGTGCTCACCGGCGAGATCCACCCCTTGGAGTTCTACCTTCCCGGCGGTTCCTCGGCCTCCGTGGAGTCGAGCTATCGCGAGACGCCCATCTTCCGCTACTGCAACGGCATCTCCGCCGCGGTGCTGGAAACCCAGGCCCGGGGCCTGCCGACCGGAGCCCGGCTGCGCCTGCTCGAAGTGGGCGCCGGCACCGGCGGCACCACCGCCTCGCTGCTGCCGCTGCTCCCTCCCGAGCGGTCGGTCTTCCTGTTCACCGACGTGTCGAAGTTCTTCACCGACCTCGGCCGCAAGAAGTTCCAGGAACTCGCCTTCGTCCATTACAAGGAGCTCGACATCGAGAACGATCCCGTGCCCCAGGGCTTCCCGGCCGAGAGCTGCGACTGGATCGTGGCGGCGCATGTGCTGCACGCCACCCGCAATATCGAAGAGACTCTGCGCCACATCCTGCGCCTCCTCGCCCCCGGCGGCGTGCTGCTGCTGCTCGAGGAGACCCGCTTTCAGCGCAAGTACAATTTCTCGATGGGTTTCCTGCCCGGCTTCGATCACTTCGAGGACTACGACCGCCGGCCGCTCCATCCGCTGCTGTCGTCGGCCAAGTGGCGCGAGGCCCTGCTCACCGCCGGCTTCGTCGACTTCGCCACCTTCACCGAGCCGGGCTCCGCCGCCGACGTCCTGGGAGTCGACGTCATGCTGGCCCGTGCGGCCGGAGGCTTCTGAAGCGATGCCGACGGTCGAGGACCGGCGCTCGCGCCTGACTCCCGCGCAACGGGCCTTGCTGGCGAAGCGGCTGCGCGGCGATCTGGCGGACTCGCCCGCAACGGTGTCGGAGGACCCCTGGACGATGACGCCGCGGCCCGCTGGCGCGGAAACGCCGGCGCCGCTCTCCTTCGCCCAGACGCGGCTCTGGCACTCGTCCATGGCGCTGCCGGAAAGCTCCGCGTCGAACGTCTACTACGCCGTGGGGCTGCGCGGCCCGCTGGACTTGGTGGCTCTCGCGCGGAGCGTGCGCGCCGTCGTCGAGCGCCACCAAGGGCTCTGGAGCCGTTTTCCTCTCAGCGCGGGCCAACCCGTCGCCGAGCTGGCGGCGGACCTTCTGCCCTCGGCCCTGCCGCTGATCGACCTTTCCGCCCTGGAAGAAGGTCGCCGTGGCACCGAGGCGCTGACTTTGGCCACGGAGCTGGCGGCGCCCGCATTCGATCTCGCGCGAGGGCCTCTCCTGCGGATCGCGCTGATTCGCACCGTCCAGGAGGCGCACGCGCTGCTCCTCGCCGTGCACCACATCGTCATCGATGGCTGGACGCTCGCCCTGCTGACCCGCGAGATCGCGGCCTTCTACGGGGCGTTCGCCGCCGGCCAGCCTTCGCCTCTGCCGGAGCCGCCGCTCCAGTCCGCGGACTACGCCGTCTGGCAGCGGCGCCGGGTGGAGGAAGGAGCCCTCGCCGCCGATCTCGCCTGGTGGCGGAAGCATCTCGAAGGCGCGCCGGCCGGCGGCTTGAGCCTGCCCGAGCGTCCCGGGGCGCCGCTGGGGCGTTGCACGGTGACCGTCGGCCCGTCCGTGGTCGAGGCGCTCAAGGCGCTCGCCCAGCGCCAGCGCGTCACCCTCTTCGTCACCCTGCTCGCGGGCCTCAAGGCGCTGCTGCATCACCACACGGCGGCCACGAACGTCATCGTCGGCACGCCGGTCGTCCTACGCGGCCGGCCGGAAGCGGCGGGGATCGTGGGAGACCTGCTCAACCTGCTCGCGTTGCGCACGGACGTGAGCGGCGATCCCACGTTCGCCGATCTCCTGAGCCGGGAGCGCGACACGTTCCTGGGCGCCTTCACCCACCGCGAGGCGCCGCTCGAGTGGCTGGCGTCCGAGCTGCTGCCCGGCCGCGATCCGGGGGACGCGCCCTGGATCCGGGTGATGTTCAACATGCCGTCGGGCGGCGCCGGCCACCAGGAGCCGCTGCGGGCGCAGGGTGTCGAGGTCGAGCCGCTGCTGACCGGCGAGATGGGCTCCGAGTTTCCGCTGACGTTCTACGCTCGCGAGGTGGGCGAGCGCATCCGCCTGGATCTCGGCTACAACGCCAACGTGCTGGCCCCGGGTGAGCCCGCCCGCCTGCTCGAACGATTCGCGGCACTGCTGGGGGAGGCCGCGGCCCGTCCCGAGCTGCGCCTTTCGGAGCTGGCCGGGCCGGCCGGTGCTCGCTGAAAAGATTTTGAGGGAAGACTGAAGGGACGATTGATGGAGACGATTCTCATTGCCGGTGCCGGTCTGGTGGGTTCCCTGCTGTCCATTTATCTGGCGCGGCTGGGACACCATGTCCAGATCTTCGACCGTTATCCGGACTTCCGCGAAGCCGAGGTGCCCGGAGGAAAGTCGATCAACCTGACCCTCTGCGAGCGGGGCTTCGCCGCCCTCGACCGCGTGGGGGTCGGCGACCGCGTGCGGTCGATCTCCGTGCCCTGTTACGGCCGAGTCATTCACCATACCGACGGCACAGTGGAATACCAGCCCTACGGCACCCGCCGCGAGGCCATTCACTCGGTGTCGCGCAACCACCTCAACCGGGTGCTGCTGGGCTTGGCCATGGAGCAGTCCACCCTGGAGTGCCACTTCAAAAAGAAGATCCTGGAAGTGGACCTCACCCTGCCGTCGCTCACCCTGCGCGACCTGCGTACGGCTGAGCTGACGGAGTACCGGGGCGACCGCCTCTTCGGTGCCGACGGCGCCCACTCGGCCGTGCGCACCCAGATGCAGCGCAGCCGCCGCTTCAACTTTCAGCAGGAGTATCTGGACCAAGCCTATAAGGAGCTCAGCGTCGCCCCCGGTGCGGACGGCGGCTGGGCGCTCGAAGGCAACGCGATCCATATCTGGCCGCGCAACCACTACATGTTGATCGGCTTCCCCAACCTAGACCACAGCTTCACCCTCTCGCTGCACATGCCCTACGAGGGTGCGAAGCCGTCGTTCTCCTCGGTGCTCACTCCGGACGACCTGCAGGATCTCTTCAACACCTCGTTTCCCGATGCGGTCCCCCTGCTACCGAACCTGGTGGCCGACTTCTTCGGGCGGCCGGAGGCGTCGATGATCACCGTCCGCTGCTTCCCCTGGACCTACGAGGACAAGGTGCTGCTAATCGGCGACTCCGCCCACGCCATCGTCCCCTCCTACGGCCAGGGAGCCAACTCGGGTTTCGAGGACTGCTCGGTGCTCTCCGACTGCATCACCGACTGCGGCGACGACTGGCGGCAGGTCTTCGCCCGCTTCGAGGCCCAGCGCAAGCCCAACGCCGACGCCATCGGCGACTTGGCCCTCGAGCACTTCCACGAGCTGCGCGACCTGGTCGGCGACCGTGAGTTCCAGCTTCGCAAGAAAGTCGAGCGCCGGCTCAACGAGCTCTATCCGGACCGCTACATCCCGCTCTACAACCTGATCTCGTTCACCAACGTGACGTATGTCGAGGCGCTGAAGCGCGAGCGCGAGCAGCGCGTCCTCCTCGGTCGTGTGATGGCCAACGCCGCTGTCCGCGAGCGCCTGGAGCGCGGCGACCCCGAGGAGTCGCTCGATCCGTTGCTGAGCGACCTGACGATGGAGTTCTTCAGCCAGCCTGTATCGCGGGGAAGCGGAAGGTCCGCGGCCTGACAACGCGGCGCCGCACCTGGTAGGCACCTGTTGCTTTTGATACAGTCTTCTAACAGTACCTGAATGACCGCCGCCAGCCTCATCGCGGGTTTCGTGCTTCCTCTGCTGGGGCTCTCCGCCACGGCCTGGGTGTTGGGCCGTGGCGCCACCCGGGCCCTGGGCCTCGCCTTGTCCGGCCGGTTGGAGAAGGCGGCGATCTCTACAGTTCTTGGGCTCGCCCTCGTCTCGTTCCTCCTGTTCCTGCTGGGGCTCGCCGGCCGGTTGCAGGTCGTGCCGGTGCTGCTGGCGGTGGCGCTCGTCCACATCTTCGGAGCCCCGGTCTGGCGCGAGATCTGGGAAGACCTTCAGGACGGTGATCCCCGGCCCGGCCGGCACGGCTGGTTGGCGGGCCTCGCTCTGCTCGCGGTGGCCGTCCTCCCCTTCGTGCTGCCGGCTCTCTATCCGCCGTCGGCTTTCGACGCCACGCTGTACCATCTTCCCTTCGCCCGGGCCTTCGCAGAAACCGGCGGCCTGCCATATCTCACGGACCGGCGTTTTCCCGTCTTTCCCCAGGCCAACGAGATTCTCTTCGCGGCCGTGATGCTCTTCGGCCGCGACGTGGCGGCGCAGGGCGTGCAGCTCCTCGCCACCCTGCTCACCGCCCTCCTGCTCGCTCTGTGGGCGCGGCGATCCTTCCCGGATTTTCGGGCGGCGGGAGCGCTGGCTGCGGCCATTTTTCTCGGCAATCCTCTCGTCTCCTACCTGGCCGGCACGGGCTACATCGAGCCGGGGCTGACCCTCTTCGTCACCGGCGGGCTCTTTGCCGCGGACCGCTGGCGGGAGAGGGGGGACCGGCGCTGGCTCGTGCCCGCCGCGGTCCTCGCCGCCACGGCCGCGGACGTCAAATACCTCGGCCTCTACTTTCTCGGCGCCGCGGCCCTGCTGGTGGCATTTGCGGGTGTGGCGGGCAGGAAGCCGCGGCCGGTGGGGGAGCGCGGTCTCGACGTCCTGCTGTTCGGCGGCGTCGCCCTCGTCTTCCTGGCGCCGTGGTACCTCCGTCTCGTCATTCTCACCGGCAATCCCGTGTTTCCCTACGTTCCTCAGGTCTTTGGAGCCAACCCCTGGCAATCGCTGCCGGACCCCAACCGCGAGGGGACTCTCGTTCACCGCTTGGTGCGGGCAGTGCGCATTCCCTGGGACGTGGTCTTTGCCCGGCAGACCTACGGCGGGCTTCCCCCGGTCTCGCCGGTCTACCTCGCCGCCATCCCCGTAATCGTCGCCGGCGCCATACGAAATGCTCGCCTGCGCCACTGGCTGGCCGTCTGGCTGCCGGTCGTCGCCTTCTTTGCCCTGGCCTGCTCGTGGTTGCCGCGAGACAGCCGCTATCTCGTTCCGGTCTTACCCCTGGCGAGCCTGGCGGTGGTGGGGTCGGTCGCGGCCCTCGCCGGCCGCCGGAGCAACTCGCGCCTTCTGGCCTGGGCGCTCTGCCTGGGATGCCTGGCGCCGGGCTGGCTCTATGGCCTCGTCTGGATGGCGCGCAACGGGCCGTTGCCGTTGACGCCGGCCCGGCGGGAGGCTTTCCTCGCCGGCAAGGTTCAGGGCTATGCCGCCATTTCCTGGCTCAACCACACGCGGGGGAAACGCTACAGCGTCTGGGCCCTTCACGCCGAGCAGGACACCTACTTCGCGGATGGCAGGTTTCTGGGCGATTGGGCCGGGCTCGCGAGCTTCGGCCGCGTGCTGGCCGCCTCCCCGAGCCCGGAGGCGCTCCACCGCGAGCTCCGCCGGCTGGGAGCGGATCATCTCCTCGTCGTCGCGGGGAAAGATCTGCCATTCCCCGAAGACGCTACGTTCCAGCGCTGGTTCGAGCCCGTCTACCAGGACGCTGGTGCCCGGGTCTACGCGCTGCGGTGAGCGACTACTCGCGCGGTCGCCGGATCTCCGCCATCAGATCGCTGACGTAGAAACCCGCCCACAGCAGGAAAGGGAGGGAGAACTTGAAGGGCAGGTCGAGGAGGTGCTTGCCCAAGCCCCAGAAGTTGCGGCTGAAGGTGCCGTAGTGCTCGAGGCTCCAGGCCCCGAGCTGGGTGGCGTAGACGAATTTCACGTAGAAGAAGATCAGCAGGATGTCGAAGAAGACGGTGATGAGCACGGCCCATCCCAGATTCTCGAGCTTCCGGCGCCAGGGCACCCGCGGCACGGCGAGGAAGAGGGCGCCGAGCATCAGCAGGTGAAAGTGGACGTCCGTCACCCGGAAAGAGTGGACGAGACTCTTGGCGGGCGGGAAGTCCCGCCGCTGCACGTAGGCAAAATGGTCGTCCTTGCGCAGCAGGTTGGTGGCGTTGGGGCTCTCCGTGAGCCGCACCAGGTTCTCGGCGCTGACCAGCAGGAAGCGGTTGTAGACCGGCGTCGCGACCAGCCAGAACAACGCCACCGGAATCACCCAGAGCAGAGCGTTGAGAATGAGCTGGAGGCCCCAGCTCCGGCGAGGGCTCTTCTCGGTCGTCATCAGGTGGCGGGCTCGCTGGCCGGGGGCGCGGCGAACCGGTTCGCCCAGAAGATCCACAGCAGGACACCGCAGAGAATGACGATGGTCTGCCAGATCACCGTATGCGAGGTGTCGAAGATCTTCGGGAAGTAGACGCCGGTGAGGAACAGGGCCACCACCCGCACCAGGTTGATCACCTGAATGGCCAGGATGCCGAGGGCCAGGCCGGTCAGCCGCGACTTCCAGGAGGCAGGGAAGGCGAGCACGGCGGCGATGAAGATGAGCATCGCCTCGATGCCGTTGCAGCCGTTGCGGATGTTGACCGCGAAGCGGGGGTTGCGGATGATCGTGCCGGTCATCGTGACGTTCTGCCCGATCAGATGCAGCACGCCGCCGCTCACCTTCGCGATGCCGGCGGTGAAGGGCTCGACGGCGTGGTCGTTGACCCAGTTGAGGGAGATCAGGGTGAAGCTCCCACCGAGGATGACGACAAAGAGGATGAGGAACGTCAGCTCGCGCCGGTTGCGCTGCCAGAAGGAGCCGGAGGCGGGGGAGAGGGGCTTCGGAGTCGTCTGTTTGTTAGCCATGCGGGTGTAATCCTACCTGGAGGCGCCCCGGATTGAAATCCCGGATCGCGGATCGGCCCTGGTTGGAGCCTCCTCGACCCCACCTTATGAGCCGTCGGTCGTGGCAGACGGACCAAATGACGTGGCAGACGAGACAAATGCCATGGCAGACGGACCGAATGACGTGGCAGACGAGACAAATGCCATGGCGGACGGACCAAATGACGTGGCAGACGAGACGAATGCCATGGCAGACGGACCAAATGACGTGGCAGACGAGACAAATGCCATGGCGGACGGACCAATGACGTGGCAGACGAGACGAATGCCATGGCAGACGGACCAAATGACGTGGCAGACGAGACAAATGCCATGGCGGACGGACCGAATGACGTGGCAGACGAGCCGCTGGACATGCCCGGTGATGTATCTGTTACGCCCACCCACCCATCGGGCCGGCCCGAGGTTCCGACATAGCTGTACCTACTTGTCCGATCTGGAGCTGAGGTCGGGCGCCTTCGGCGCAGGGTTTTTCCAGTAGACCCGAAGGTAGCTCCGGGCCAGCGCGAGAGTTTGGCTGGTCAGCGCCTGCCGCTCCGCGGCATCCCTCAGTTGCGCCCAGACAGCGCGGAGTTGGTCGTGACTGAGCTCGAGCAACTCGAGCTGAACGAGTGCACGCCGGCTGACCTCGACAGCCTTCTCGGGCGAGCCCGCGCGGATGTGAAAACCGAACAAATAGAGAAAATCGAGAAAGGCAACATGGTAATTCTCGCGGTCCAAGTCGCCGGCAAATCACTTCCTCGAAGAGCATTTCCGCCTCCTGCGCGCGGCCTTGCAGTTCCAGAAGGCGCGCCGCGGTGAACGTGCTCCTCAGGCTGGCGTCCGGCCGCGTTTGAGCAGCCCGCAATGACTCCGCCCACTGGAAGGCCAGGAGCGCCGGAACGATCTGCCCGGACTCGATCAGGCCTTCGGTGCGAAGTGTTGCCGCGAGCCAACGCAGGGCAGCGTCATCGGCGGGTATCAAGGGATCGGCCTTGTCGATGAGAGTCAGTGCGCGCTCCGGCTCACTGTCCACCAGAACGTAGGCCATCTGCACCAGCGTGTGAGCCGCCAGATGCCAATCCTTGCTCGTTTCATAGATCTGGTGGCACCGCTCCAGGAGAGCCATCGCTTCTGAAAGTTGCCCTTGTTCGGCTCCGAGCGACGCGGCGATGGAGAGTGCCCTCGCCTTAGGGTGCGAGTTCCCTTTGCCTCCCGCCAGATATTGCTCAGCTTTCCGAAGGGCAGCGGCGGCGTGGTGCCAATCGGTGGCGATCCGGCGAGTGTTTGCCACTTCGATCCAAACCCCGGCAAGGAAGTCGTTCTTCAGTGGAACGGGGTACTGCTTCGAATCCATGCCCCGGATCGCCGAGATCGCGAGGCTGGCGAGGAACTCTGTTTCTGCCTGGGTCCTCGCCGAGCGCAGATCGGCGAGCACCACCTGGAGGAAGGCTCGGGAGCGACATGCAGGCGACTGAGCTACCCGGTCCTGCTGCGCTCGTCTTGGCAAGGCGCGGATCTCGCACCAAGCCGCTCTTGCGAGGAGGGCTTCCACAGCCTTCGTCTTCGTCAACTCAGCCACCGGAACGAAGGTCTTGTGCGGTCCTTCCTGTTGCGCGAAGACCGGTGCTTCAGGCGCCGGATGTTTCCAATAGATCCAAAGGTAGTCCCGGGCCGCGTTGAGAGCCTGGCTGCCGAGCGCCTGCCGGCGGGCGGCGTCCCCCAGTTGCTCCCAGGCGACGCGGAGCTGGTCGTGCCCGAGCTCGAGCCGCTCGAGCTGAGCCAGCGCGCGCCGGCTGACCTCAACCGCTTTCTCTGACGCACCCGCGCGGACGTGAAAACCGAACAAGTAGAGGAAATCGAGAATGGCGACATGGTAATTCTCGTGGCCAAGGTCACCGGCGATCACCTCCTCGAACAGCCTTTCCGCCTCCTGCGAGCGGCCCAGCGCCTCCAAAAGGCGCGCCGCGGTGAACGTGCTCCGCAGGCTGGCGTCCGGCCGCGGTTGAGCTTCCCGTAGCGACTCCGTCCGCTGAAAGGCCAGCAGCGCCCGTGCGACCTGCCCGCTTTCGATCAGGCCTTCCGTGCGCAGTGTTGCAGCCAGCCACCGCAGGGTGGCGTCTTCGGCGCGCATCAAGGGGCCGGCCTTGTCGAGCAGGGTTAGTGCGCGTTCCGGATCGTGGTCTACCAGGACATAGGCTATCTGCACCAGTGTGCGGGCTACCAATGGCCAGTCCCTGCTGGTTTCATAGAGCTGGCGGCACTGCTCCAGGAGGTCAGGGCTTCGGCAAGGTGCCCCTGTTCGGCTCGGAGCGATGCCGCGATGGAGAGAGCTCTTGCCTTGGGCAGTGGATTCCCGGTGCCCTCCGCCAGGTATTGCTCGGCTCGCCGCAGGGCGGCGTCGGAGTGATGCCATTCGGCGCCGCGCCGGCGGGCGTTGGCCAACTCGGTCCACACCCCACCGAGGAAGTCGTTCTTGAGTGCGGCAGGGTACTTTCCCGCATCCATGCCTTGCACGGCCAGGCTGGCGAGGCCAGCGAGAAGCTCGGATTCCTCACGCGAGCTCGCTGCGAGGAGCGCTGCAAGGAGGACTTCCAGGAACGCCCAAGAGTGGCAGGCGCGCGACAGAATCACCCGGTCTTTCTGAGCCTTGCGGGTCAGGGCTCGGAAAGAGGACCATTCCGCTCTTGCCATGAGGGACTCCACGACCTTCTCGCTCTCCAGACGGATGAGCTCAGCCAGGGCTTGGAGCGGCCCTTTTCGCTTCGCGCGTGTGGCCATGCCGGCCAGGTGGCTGGCAGCCAGGATGCGGCAGGACTGGCAGGCCAGCGCATGGTGCGCAAGTCTTTCGGCCTCGACCTCCCCGGCCTCCCCCGCGGCAAGCCTCCGGAGGGCCTCCTTCGAGACATGCGCCATGACGCGTTCCCCTAAAATCACGGAATCCCGATTTACGCTTTAGCCTAACTCAAAATACGAGCCTCTGTACAGTACTGCTCAAGGAAAAGGGGAGTCCACGCCAAGCCCTCCCCCTGGTTGAACAATGACACCGCGATTACTTGGCTCCGTTCGGGTCCAGCCCGGGCAACAGATCGGTGGTTGGGGCTGCCGTGTAGCCTCCGTTCGGGTCCAATCCGGGCAACTGATCGGTACCTCCAGCGCCGGCCTTTTCGTGGACCGCGAGACTGTTGGCGAGGAGGAACACCAACAATAAAAGAACTCGAAGCATAGCTTCTCCCTTCAGGAGCCTGGACACACGAGCAGCATTACTCGCGGTGGGAGCCCCTACGGCTGAAGTGTGTGCTTCAACGGCCCACAGGACAAGGGTTTCTATTGCAAAGGGAAGAATCCAAAATGGACGGTCGAACCATCCCGACCCTGGAAACCGAACGCTTGCGGCTACGGCCTTTTCGGCCGAGCGACATCAACGACTACGCCGCGTTGAACGCGGACCCCGAAGTGCTGCGCTACCTGAGTTGCGGAGGGCCGTGGGAACGGGAGCGGGCTTGGCGGCATATGGCCTTCCTCCTAGGGCACTGGCATCTCGTGGGCGCCGGCATGTGGGCGCTGGAGTCGAGAGAAACCGCCGCGTTCGTCGGGATGGTCGGCTTCGCCCATCCGGAAGGCTGGGCGGGGTTCGAGCTTGCCTGGACGCTGGTGCGGCGCTGGTGGGGGCACGGCTACGCCACGGAAGGCGCCCTGGCCGCCCTGGCCTACGCCTTCATCACTCTGAAGAAGGACCGCGTCATCAGCCTCATTCATCCGGAGAACCAGGCCTCCATACGCGTCGCCGAGCGCCTCGGCGAGACCCTGCAAGGCCACAGCGATCTCAAGGGGAACGACTACCTTGTCTACGGCATCGACCGGGAAAGCTATACTGCGAGGCTTGACCTGCTGCCTCAGGAGGCAGACTCAGGCCAGCTTCTGCCAAACCATGAATGGCCGCTGTCTGCTTGAAAACCGGAGCGTCCATTCCTGGAGGCTGGCCTGGCTGGCCTTGAGCCGGGCCGCCTCCATTTGCGTGTGAAGACGATCTTGAGCTCAACGGCAATATGAGGAAGTGTCATGAGCAAGTACATATTGATTCTGCGCCGAAACCAGGCCCGGGAGTTGGGCCGCCCGCAGGACGAGATGTTCGGCCGTTTCCGGGATTTCACAGTGGCCCTGCATCAGAGCGGGGCGCTCAAGGGTTTCGAGCGCCTGAAGGCCGGGACGGAAGGCAAAACCCTGCGGAGCGGTAACGGCGGAATCGAAGTCGGGGGGCCTTACGGCGGCCACGACGGCAATGGCTCGAACGGCTCGGCCGAGTCCCAGGATCACGAGTCCGTGATCGGCTTTTACGTGGTCGAGGCAGCCGACGAGGCCGCGGCCCACGCGATTGCCAAGGAGTGTCCCATCCTGCTGATCGGCGGGTCTGTCGAGGTGCGAGAAACCGAGTTCTTTCCCGGGCAGTAGGGCCGGAGGGCAAGTGCGGGCGATAAGGACTCTGCTTCAGGATCTCCGGTTCGCTCGCCGGTCGGGCTTTCGGCTTACTCCGGAAGCACCTTCTCGATCCGGCGGTCCGGAATGAACCACATGATGGCGACCAGTACGTAGCAGATCATGGAGATCCGCGGGTCCACGAAGGCGAGAGAGATCCCTGCGGCATAGAGGATGAGAGAGGTCGTGCCTTTATTGTCCTTGCCTATGGCCAGAGCCAGCGTCGAGTCCTTGCCGTGGAAGGCCACCAGGGAGCGGGCGAGGAAGGTGTACGCCAGGGCGGCCATGATCAGGACGACGCCGTAGATGGCGACCGGCACGGCGGCGGAGTAGTTCTCGCCCATCCAGCCGGTGACGAACGGCACCAGCGACAGCCAGAACAGCAGGTGCAGGTTCGCCCAGAGGATGCGGCCATTGACCTTGTGGGTGGCAGTCAGCATGTGGTGATGGTTGTTCCAGTAGATGCCGACGTAGACGAAGCTGAGGACGTAGCTGAGCAGCGCGGGGACCCGCGGTCTCAAAGCCGCCAGATCCGCCCCGTGCGGAACCCTCAGCTCCAGCACCATGATGGTGATGATGATGGCAATCACCCCGTCGCTGAAGGCCTCCAGTCGCCCCTTGCCCATGTCGCCGGTCTCTACTTTCCGCTGTCCTGCAACGTCTCTGTCACCATCACGCTGATCAGCTTCGGGTTGGGCTTGCCGCCGCCCTCGGCCACCTGCTTCATCACCTGGGCGATGAGGAAGCCGAGAAGCCCTGTTTTTCCCTTCCGGTAACTCTCGACCTGGGCCGGGTGGGCGGCGAGCACGCTCTCGATGACGGGTAGAACCGTGGGCTTGAGCTGCTCCAGAAGCTCCAGCTCCTCGGCGGAGAGGGGCTCCGGCGCCTTGGCCTCCGCCTCTTTCTTCGGTGCCTTCGGCTCCAGCGTCTTGACGGGGGGCGCGGCCGGCGACTGCTTCTGGGCTTCCAGCGCCCACGAGTCCCTCAGCGGCACGATGCGGTTGAAGACCAGGTGGCCGGGCTTCGAATCGACGGGATCGCGGAAGAAGTAGCCCTGGCGCTCGAACTGGAGGCGCTCGCCGAGCGCGTCGTCCACGGCGCCGGGCTCGATGCGGCTGCCGGTGAGCGCTTCGAGAGACTGCGGGTTGAGGAGAGTCTCGAAGGCGCCCTCTTCGAGGTCCGGCCGCTCGACCCGGAACAGCCGGTCATAAATCCGCACCTCGACCGGCACCGACTGCGCCGCGGAGACCCAGTGCAGCGTGCCCGGAACCTTGCGCCCGTCCGGCGCCGAGCCGCCGCGGGTGGCGGGGTCGTAGGTGCAGACGAGCTCGACGATCTCGCCCGTCGCGGAGTCCTTCACCACCCTCTCGCAGCGGACGAAGTAGGCGTAGCGCAGCCGCACTTCCTTGCCGGGAGAGAGGCGATGGAATCCTTTGGGCGGCACCTCGGCGAAGTCGTCCTGCTCGATGTAGAGGGTGCGCGAGAACGGCACCTTGCGGGCACCCTCCTTGGGCACGTCGTGCGGATAGAAGGGCGCCTCCAGCTCTTCG
The DNA here is from genome assembly GCA_035996875.1 of Thermoanaerobaculia bacterium. Taxonomy (GTDB): domain Bacteria; phylum Acidobacteriota; class Thermoanaerobaculia; order Multivoradales; family UBA5704; genus DATARR01. The sequence continues at coordinate 1,442 of DASYJD010000061.1, read as the reverse complement.
ACCTGATCCTCCGGATAGTTCTCGATCGTCAGCTTCAAAGGCCGCAGCACGCAGAGCACCCGGGGAACCTGAGGATTCAGATCCTCGCGCTGGCAGTGCTCCAGGAGCGTCACGTCCACCGTGCTGTTGGCCTTGGCGACGCCGATCCGTTCGCAGAAGTCGCGCAGCGCCGCGGGAGTGAAACCGCGGCGGCGCAGGCCGGCGAGCGTTGGCAGGCGCGGATCGTCCCAGCCCGCCACCAGCTTGCGCTCCACGAGCTCCAGGAGCTTCCTCTTGCTCATCAGCGTGTAGGTGAGATTGAGGCGGGCGAACTCGGTCTGCCGGGGCGGCTCCGGAAATGGAAGGGTATCCACCAGCCAGTCGTAGATGTCGCGGTTGTTCTCGAACTCCAGAGTGCAGAGCGAGTGGGTGATGCCTTCGATGGCGTCCGAGAGCGGATGGGCGAAGTCATACATCGGGTAGATGGACCAGGCGTCGCCGCGATGGTAGTGGTGGGCGCGCTTGATGCGATAGAGAAGCGGGTCGCGCATCTTCATGTTGGCCGCGGTCATGTCGATCTTGCCGCGCAGCACATGGGCGCCGTCTGCGAACTCGCCGGCCCGCATGCGGGCGAAGAGGTCGAGGTTCTCCTCGACGGTGCGATCGCGGTAGGGGCTGTTGCGGCCCGGCTCGGTGACGGTGCCCCTGTACTCGCGGATCTCGTCCTCGGTGAGGCTGTCCACGTAGGCCTTGCCCAGGCGGATCAGCTCGACGCCGAAGTCGTACAGCCGTTCGAAGTAGTCCGAGGCGTGAAAGAGGTTCTTCCCCCAGTCGAAGCCCAGCCAGTGCACGTCCCGCTGGATCGATTCGACGTACTCTTGGTCCTCGGTCTCCGGGTTTGTGTCGTCGTACCGGAGATGGCACTTCCCGCCGTTCTCCAGCGCCAGGCCGAAGTTGAGGCAGATCGACTTGGCGTGGCCGATGTGCAGATAGCCGTTGGGCTCCGGGGGGAAGCGGGTGACCACCCGCCCCCCGTATTTGCCCTCGGCGCGGTCGCGGGCGACCTTGTCGCGGATGAAGTCGTGTCCGGCGGCGGAGGGGGTGGTATCAGGCATTGCGGAGATCCTCGATCGATGGACCGGGGAAAGTATCACAGGAGAGGGTCTCCCGTAGGGCCCCCTCATCACCCCGGCCCTCTTCTCCCATCGCCCTCCCCCCGACCGGGAGAAGAGGGAGAACAGCCAAGAGCAACTCCGCCTTTCTTGGCCTCCCGGCTCCTCTCTCTCCCGGTTGGGGCATAGGCGCTAACTTAACGTGGTCTGGGAGGTCCCCCCGCCCAAGACCCTCACCCCTGCCCCTCTCCCGACCACCCCATCCGCCGCCCCGGGAGAGGGGTACCCCTGGGGCTTCCCCGCCTTGCTCCCTCTTCTCCCGGTGAAGGGGGTTGGGCGGGGTCGGGAGAA
>DASYJD010000060.1:0-124128 GCA_035996875.1 Thermoanaerobaculia bacterium | reverse complement strand
GAAACACCCGTTCCCATTCCGAACACGGCAGTTAAGCCCCCCAGCGCCAATGGTACTGCGCGCGCAAGTGTGTGGGAGAGTAGGTCGTCGCCGGGAATTATTTCAGAGTACGGCCCATGAGAAATCATGGGCCGTCAGTTTTTGGTAATGAAACTAAAATCCTTTCTCCTCGCCGCCCTCCTCGCTGCCGGAGCCCTCACCCTGGGCCTGGCGGTCGTCCGCCCTCCCGCGGCCGCCCGACATCGTGCTCCCTTTCTGGTCATCGGTATTGACGGCGGCGAGTGGAAAGTCATCAATAGCCTGTGGAGCGAGGGGAAGCTCCCGAACCTCAGGGCTCTGGCCAGCCGCGGCCTCACCTCCAGCCTGCACACGGCCTACAACTCTTCCCCTGTCATCTGGACGACGATCGCCACCGGTGTGGTTCCGGAGGTCCATGGCATCACCGACTTCGTGGTGGCGACGCCGCAGGGCGACGTTCCAATCTCGTCGGACCTGCGCAAGGTTCCGGCGCTTTGGAACATGCTGTCCCGAACCGGCCGGCGGGTGGCCGTGCTGGGCTGGTGGGGCTCCTGGCCGGCGGAGGACGTCAATGGCGTGGTGTATAGCGACCGGGCGCTGCTGGACCTCCCGGCTCGCGTCTCGCCGCCCTCCGCGCTGCCGCGGTTCCTCACGGAGCTCCGGCAGGCCGACGCCGATCCCGGCCTGTTCGGCGGCGGCGAGGAGCGGCGGGACCGCGTGATGGCGCGGGCGGCGGCGCATCGGGCGGCCGAGGGATACGATCTCATCCTCCTCTACTTCCGCAGCACCGACATCGTCAGTCATTACAACTGGAAGTTCTTCGAGCCCGAAAAGTTTGAAGACGTCGATCCGCGCGAGCTGGCGGCGAAACACGGCGAGGTGCCGCGGATCTACGAAGCGGTGGATCAGGAGATCGGCCGCATCCTCGCCGCGGCGCCTCGGACCACTAACGTCCTGGTGGTATCGGACCACGGCTTTCATGCTGCGCCCCGCGAGGACATCAAGGCGCAGGTGAACATGGATGCCATCCTCGAGCGGCTGGGTTATTTGAGTCACCGGGGAGGAGCGGTCGACTTCTCCCGGACCGTGCTCTACACCTATGCCACGCCGGACTTTCAGCGGACGAAAGATCTACGGTTCGCCCTCGCCGGGAGGGAGCCGGGGGGACGGGTCCGTCCGGAAGAGCGCGACCGGATCCGCGAAAAGTTCGAGGCGGATCTCGCCACCGTCACCAACGATCACGGAGAGCCGGTCTTCACGGTTCGGGACGCCCATCCCCGCCGCGGCGACGAAGGAGATCTGGTGGCGGTCGTTCATCTGGCGAGCTTGACGCCGGTCCTGCGTGTCGGAGGCCGACCTTTCCCGCCGGCCCTCCTCAGCCTGACCCGGATCTCCGGCACTCACACCCCCTCCACTCACGGCATTCTCCTCGCCGCCGGTCCGGATATCGATCCCAAGGCCGACCTCTCGGGAATCCGCGTCCATGACCTGACGCCGACGATCCTTTACGGCCTCGGCCTGCCGGTGGCGGAGGACTTTGCGGGCCGGCCGCGAACGGAGCTTTTCAACGCCGATTTCCGCCGCGCCCACCCGCTGCGGACGATCCAGTCGTGGGGAACGCGGCCCAAGGGAGGCGCCGCCCGCACCTCGCGTGCCGACGGCGAGCTTCTGAACGAGCTGCGGTCTCTGGGTTACATTCGTTAGAAGCCGTAGCCGTCAATTCCAGATCTTCTTCCACCAGGGCTCTCCCTCCGCCGGAACGATGGAGCTGGCTGCGAGGTTCATCTTGCGGCGGATCTTGTTGACGTCCCAAGCGGTCAGCGAGGCGAGGGTCTGGGCCTGTTGCTCATAGCGTTTCGGCAGCTCCCGGCGGTAGGACCGGGCCGCTTCGCAGACGTCGCCGCCCGTCCAGGGATGGCGTAGGATGAAGCGTCCCTGAAAATTTTCGCGGTCCGCCGTCTCCTGGAACGAAAGGTCCTCCGGGAAGTGCTCTGCGTCGTAACGTAGGTGAAGGCGGGTAAGGAAGACGTTCCGCGCTCCGGATGGGTTGTCTCCTTTCTGTTCGAGCCAGAAGACCCCGAGCTGGCGCAGCTCGTCCGCCGACAGCGGATCGGCGGAGCAGGGATCGCACCAGCCCATGTCCCAGGCGTACTCGAGGAAGACGGTGCGCATGTCCTGCCGCTTCACTTGCTGGCTGAAAAGGGCCTTGTAGAAGCCGGGGAACTCGTTCTTGACGAAGAGAGGCACCTCGGCGTTCGAGGGGAGACGGACGGTGCGGTAGTTGGTGGTCTCCACCCGGCCCTTGCGGGTGAGAGCGTAGACGAAGAGCTCCTGCGGGCCGTTGGCGTTGACCATCCCGAGGCGGATGGGGAGCATGAACTTGGGGCTCTCGTAGGCCACCTGGATGGGCCGCAGGTAGGTGAAACCGAGCTTCGACTGCTCCTTGAGATTCACCTTGGCGACGAAGAACCGCATTCCCTGCTTGAGATAGCCGCCGAGGACGCGGGAGGCTCCCGCGGGGACTCGGTAACCATTCTCGGTCAGCCAGGTCTCGAGCCCATTGCTCTCCTTGGCCGAGAGGATCAGGATGTCGTACTCGCCGACCGTGTAACGAGCCTCCACCGTGACTCCCAGGCTGCGGTCGCGCGCGCGGTCGCTCCTCAGGTTCCCCTCGGCTTTCATCGTTGGCGCCTGCACCGCCTGGAGCTCCTGATAGCGCTGGCAGGGGTTTTCGTCGAAATATTCGACGAGGCGCGGCGCCGAATAGGCGTCCAGGTGATCGAGCAGCGCCCGCTCGGCGATGTGGATCTGCTCGCGCTGGAGGAACGTGGGGACGGGTATGACGATGGCGAACTCCTTGGGGTCCCCCTTGAAATCGTTGGCCATGGTGAGCACCGTGCGGTCGGCATCCCGCACCAGGACCACCTGGGAAGCCTGATTGAAAAGCTTGGTATCGGCTTTCGCCACGTAGAAGCCGCAGAAAGCGAGGGCGGTGCCGGCGGCCGTGGCGAGGACCGCCGCAGTCAGAAACGGGATGAGCAAGCGTCTCATGCGAATCTCCTTTCTCCCAGGAGAGGTTGGACAGGGGCGGCGGCCGCGGTTGAGGTCCCCCGCCAGTCGTACCGAGCTCCTGGCAGCAGCCGGTCGAGGAGCGGCACCAGGGGAGAAAGAAAGGCGAGGGAGAGGATCAGGCCGTTGGGCCGGAAGAGCACGAAATGGACGAAGCCGGCGCCAAGGGCCACCAGCAGGGCGAAGAGGATGCGGCCGGCCCGGGTGTCGGGCGTGGTCTTCGGGTCCGAAATCATGAAGAAGGTGAAGATCAGGAAGGCGCCGCTCGCGAGTTGGTGAAGGGGGATGGCTATGGGCTGGCCGAGCCACAGGGCACGCCCGAAGAGGATCGCGAGATAAAAGGCGAGGAAGGCGTAGGTGACGTCGCTGCGGGCCGCGCGGTTGACCACCAGCCCTCCCAGGCAGGCAACGAGGAAGCCGAGGAACGCCGCGCTTCCCCACTGGCCGGGAGAGACCCATACCCGGCCGGTGGCGAGCATCAGGGCCACGATCCCGAAGTTTGTGGGATTGAAGACGTGTTTGCCGTGGACGCGCAGCACGAATTTACTGCCGATGGTGACCGCGGCGGCCAGGGCCGCGAGGAGAGCGGAGCTCGTGCGGAGCAGCAGGCAGAGAGAGAGGCCGGAGATGAGCGCGCTCTTCGGATCGAAGAAGGGCAGGCGCGCGAGCCGGGTGCCGGCGAGCTGAGTAAGGAGGGCCGTTCCCAGCAAGAGCAGTGCCCGCCCGGCGCCGATCTCGAAGTCCAATCGGGAGACGCCGTAAATCAGCAGGCAGGCGAGGACAAGGATCTGGTAGACGCGGGGGTCCTGCAGCCAGGCTCGGGGGTTGTGCATCGCTCGGGTCCTCCTTGAGGCCGGGTTCTTGCGAGACCCTGCTCTCTTCCCCTTGGACACTCAAGGACGGGAAAAGAAAACCTCACTCCGGGGCTTCAACGCTGCCCACCGGAGGCAGGATGGAGCGGCGTTCGTCCCGCCACCAGGGCGGTGACGGCCGCCGCTCCGGCTTTCTTGAGCGCCTCCGCCGCGGCGTCGAGCGTCGCGCCGGTGGTGGCGACGTCGTCGACCAGCAGGAGGTGGAGCCCGCGGATCTCTCGCGGCCGCGGTACCCGGAAGGCGCGCCGCAGGTTGGCCAGCCGCTGCGTGCGGCCGAGGCGGCTCTGGGGCGGAGTGGCCCGGCCGCGAGAGAGGACCGGGTCGAAAGGCAGGCCCAGGAGTTCCGCGAGGGGCCGGGCGATCCGTTCCGCCTGGTTGTAGCCGCGGCTCAGGCGCCGGCGCCAATGCAGAGGAACGGGAACGACACGGTCGATCTTCGCGAGTCCTTCGAGCCTTGGGCCGAGCTCCGCCGCCAAGGTCAAGGCCAAGTGCCGGCCGAGGTAGTCCAGCCGGCGGAACTTGAGCGCCTGCACCACCGCGTCCAGAGGCGGACCATAGAGCCAGAGGGCCAACATCTGATCGTAGGCCGGCGGGGCCTGCCGGCAGGCCCCGCAGCGATACCCGGCAGGCAGCGCATAGGCTTCGCCGAGCGGCAGTGCGCACAGCGCGCAGGCCTGAGTGGGCAGGCGCGAGAGCAGGCCCCGGCAGGCTCCGCAGAGCCCGAGAGCGACGCTCCTGGCGGGAAGCGGCTGCCCGCAGCCCAGGCACGGGGCTGGCAGCAAGGCGTGGACCAGCCGGTCGAGCAGGCCCATGGGCGGCGGCGCAACGCCGGAGGGCTCTGGTCCGTATACAGAATGGGTCATGGGATTGCGACGTCCCTCCGGGGAGAGCGAAACGAGAAGCTATACTCTCAGCAACCGGGTGGTCCAGGGGAGAGCCGGGCTCCGGACCGCAGCCATCGAGACGGCAACCGCCGCAAAGGAGGGGATCTTGACGCGACACCACCGCCTGCTGGGCAGGCTCCTGCTGATTGCAGGCCTTCTCCTGCTTCCCGCCGCCGCGGGCGCACAGGAGCTTTATACCTATACCGTGGGCCTTCTCGGCGGCGTCGGCGGCTCTGTCGACGCCGATCCCGGGGGCAGCTTCACCAACAAGAGCTTCCAGCTCAACCTGGGAATGGTCACCGAGCCCCACACCCATCTGATCCTGCGAGTCGGAAAGCTGTCCCTGGATCAGGACAGCCTTTTCGGCCCGCTACGCGACGCCGACCTGGAGTACGTGACCATCGGCGGCGAGTACCGGGCCCGCCAGGCCGTCTGGGAGTCGGGTCTCTATCTAGCGCTGGGCGGCTACCGGCTGAACGGCACGGAGAACACCACGGGCCGGGATCGGGGAGAGACCTCCGTCGGGCTGGCCCTGGGAGCGACCGGTGAGCTGCCGATCAATCGTCATCTCGGTCTTCTGGCCGAGGTCTCCGGGCACTACATACACTTCAGGGACGAGCAATTCTTCGCCATGGGGCACCTGGGGATTGCCCTCCATTTCTGAGCCGAGAGAGGTCAGGGCCGCTACCAGGTTCATGGAGCGGCCCGTCCTCGAGTCAGGTGCCCGGCGCTCGGAGGGCTGCCGTCGAGGGGTGTGAGCCCTTGAGCTTCGTCTGAATCTCCTGCCGCAGAGGGACTGAGTCCCAGTCCGTCGTGCCGACGAACTTCCTCACCACCTGTCCTTTGACGACGAGGTAGGTCTCGGGGAGCTTGTCGGTGCCGTAGCGATTGGCCACTTCCCAGTTGGGATCGAAGAGCACCATGTCGGCGCCGCTGCCCAGGAAGGACCGGACCTTGCTGTTGGAATCGGACACGGCGACCATCAGGACCGAGAAGTCCTCGTGTCCGGAGAAGTCACGGGCCAGGCGCTGCAGGGCCGGAATCTCCTGGATACAGGGCGGGCACCAGGTGGCCCAGAAATGGACCAGGGTGACCGGGGCGAGGCGCGGGCCGATGGTGGCCGCGCGGCCGGTGGAGTCGTAGAGGAAGCCGCCCGGCTCCTTGAACGTTGATTCGCCGCGAGGCCAGAAAAGTGCCGCCAGGGCGCAGACGGCCAGGGCCACAAGCCCCAGCTTGGCGGGCATGCCGAGGCCCGAGCTTGCAGGGACTGTTTCGGGGGCAGCCACGGGATCGGCCGGCGCTGGTACGCTGAGATCGGAAGGGGAATTCATAAGGTCGCTCCCAGGTTGAAAAGTCAGCGCCAAACCACGGCCCAACTTCTCGCTCCCTTAGAATAGCGCACGGACCCGACAACCTTGCAAAGCTCCGAAGAACGCCGCCCCGCCGATCCCCGGCGAGCCTTCCTGGTGGGCCTCATCCTGCCGGGCCAGCCTGTCTATGTCGTCGAGGAGCATCTCGACGAGCTCGCGCAGCTCGCCGACACCGCCGGCGCGAAGGTCACCGGCCGGGCCATGCAGCCGCGCAAGGCACCGGACGCCGCGACCTTCGTCGGCCATGGCAAGGCGGAGGAGATCAGCGCCGCCGCTCGCGAGCTGGGTGCCGACCTGCTGATCTTCGACGACGATCTCTCCGGCAGCCAGGTGAAGAACCTCGAAGAGCTGACCAAGCTCTCGGTCATGGATCGCAGCTCCCTGATTCTGGACATCTTCGACCAGCGGGCGCGCAGCCGCGAGGCCCGCACTCAGGTGGAGCTCGCGCGCCTCAAGTACTCGCTCCCCCGGCTGACCCGGAAGTGGAGCCATCTCTCGCGCCAGGGCGGCGGCGTGGGCCTGCGCGGCGGTGAGGGCGAGAGCCAGCTCGAGCAGGACCGCCGGGTGCTGCGCTCCCGCATCCGGCATCTGGAAGACGACCTCGAAAAGATCGAGCGCACCCGCAAAGTGCAGCGCCACGGGCGCTCGGGCACGCCCACCGTGGCGCTGACCGGCTACACCAACGCCGGCAAATCGACCCTGTTCAACCGCCTCACGGCCGCCGGCACCCTGGCGGAGAATCGCCTCTTCGCCACCCTGGACGCCAAGCTGCGCCGGGGCTCGGTCGAAGGAGCCAGGACGGCGGTCTTCGCCGATACCGTCGGCTTCATCCGCAAGCTGCCGCACCACCTCGTCTCCTCCTTCCGCAGCACTCTGGGAGAGGTCACGGCGGCGGACTTGGTGCTCCACGTCATCGACCGCAGCCATCCCCGCTGGGAAGAGCAGGCGGCGGTGGCCGAGCAGGTGATGGACGAGTTGGGAGTCGACCGCGAGCGGGTGGTGAACGTCTACAACAAGACCGACCTCGTACCGGCTGACGAGCCGCGCAACGGCCAGGCCCTCTGGGTGTCGGCGGTGACGGGAGAGGGCATCCCCGCCCTCAAGGTGGAGTTGGCCCGGCGTCTGGGCTTCGACAAGGCTCAATGGGACGCGGAGCAAATCGTTCCGAGCCCCGTCTAGCTGGCGCGGCGCGCGACGAGTAGGAGCTGGCGCGCCCAGGAATCGCGGGAGTCGGGAGGAGCGGCGTGCTCCATCTCAGGGCGCGCGAGGACGAGGCGACCGGCGGCCAGAAAGTGACCGTAGAAGATCTGTTCTTCCAGGAGAAAGCCGGCGCGCCGCAGCTCGCCGGCGAGTACCGCCGGATCGTAGGCCACATAACGGCCGGATCGCAGACGGGCCGGCCATCCCCAGAGCTTGCCGATCGCCAGCAACCGGCTGTGGCGGTTCATCGCGCTGAGGCACAGAGTGCCGCCGGGCGCCAGCACGCGGGCGGCTTCGCCGAGGAAGCCTGCGAGGTCCGCAGCACCCGGCAGGCAGCCGAGCAGGGAGATCGCGACGACTCCCTCGCAGGCGCCATCCCGCAACGCCAGTGACCGTGCCGCCGATGCGGCGAACGGCTGCGACCAGCGACGGTGGGCGTAGAGGGCCATGGCCGGGTCGAGGTCGAGGCCGGCGATCCGGGCGCCCTGTCTGGCCAGAGCGTGCGCGAGATGACCGGTGCCGGTTCCCACATCGATCCACAAAGCCCCCGGATGCACACGCGGCCCGCACTTCTCGAGGCAAAGCTCGAGACCGCGGCGGAAGGCGAAGTGACGGGGCTCCGCCCGGTCGTGGACGAGAGCCCACTGCGCGGGGTCAAGTCGCATCTTCTCGAGCCTCCCGAACGATGCGCTGCATCTTCTGGCCTGGTCCCAGGCGCAGGGGCCGCCGCTCGACCGTCAGAACGCCGTTGTCGAACCAGAGCTTGGCAGCCAGCGCGCCGCCGCCGGGGAGGTCCGGCAGACGATCGCGCAGCCGGCGCTCCAGCGCGGCCGGATCGATCGCTGCGGCGGGCGCCAGCACCAGGGTGAGCCGGGAGGCACCATTGGCGCCTGAGCTGAGCCAGATCTGCAGCTCGTCCGGGTTGCCTCCGAGATCACGCGCAGCCTCTTCGACCAGCCGCGCGAAGTCGAGCTCTCCGAGCTTCACCCCTTCCGCGGCAATTTTGGCGGGGCTGTGTACGTCACGGACGTGCCAGGAGAGCCCGGCGCGACCGAGCGGACAATCGCAGGTCCGCCGCCGGAGCCGCCCCTGGTCGCCGAGCTCGACGTTGAGCAGCACCTTCGGAGCGGCGAGCGACAGCGTGGTGAAGGCGAACGGCGCCGCCGGAGCTGCCGGGTCATTGGGCTCGGGCCCGATGAGCGCCAAGCGGTCGCCGTACAGGTGCATCTCGCCGCCGTTCTCGCCGAAAGGACAGGCGCCGGCGATGAAGCCGGTCTCGGTGGCGGCGTACCGCGCGTAGACGCGGAGGCCGGCGCGCGCCAGGAAGTCGCGCCGCGCCGCGGTCAGCGGCTCGCCTCCGGCGAACACGACGCTCCGCGAGAGGTCCAGGCCGCCGGCGAGGGCGGCGCTCGCCACTCGTAGCGCGGAGCTCGCGAAGCACTTCAGCGCCGCCGGCTGCGGCGCGCGCGCGAGCCACCCGGCGACCTCGGCCGCGCGCTCTGCCGGCACCCACTCCGGCGCCGGGCCGAGGCGGGGGAGGAGATGGCGGGCGGCGCGCCAGCCGCGGTCCACCCAGAAGGCCAGCCCGTCCTGCCGTCGAGGCGCGGGGCTGGTCGAGAACCAGCGCTCGGGAGGCCGCCCCAGCTTGGCGTGGGCGAGAAGGTTGTGCAGGCCGGCAATGCCCGGCGGTCCGGGCATCCAGAAGGCGAGAGGGGACTCCCGCAGGCCGTGGCTTTCGAGCAGCAGCAGCTCCTCGGCGGCTTCGGCAGCGAGGAATGGCCAGTCGTAGCGCACGGGGATGCTCCCGCCGGTCGAGCCGCTGGTTGCTCCGGCGACGCCGCCGGAGATCCGCGGGTTGTCGAAGTCTCTTGGCGTCAGCGCCAGCTCGAGACCCGCGCGCCGCAGGGGGATGCGGCCGCGAAACTCGTCGGCGGTCACGAAGACGCCAGCCGCGCGGAGCCGCGACAGGGCACCCTCGATCCCCTCGGCGGCCACCAGGCTCCGGAGGTCGCCGGCTGTGCAGCCCGCCCAGGCCAGCAGCCGCCGCAGCGGACTCCGGTCGAGGCTGAAAACCAACAGATCCAGAACTTGGAGGAACGCCGCCTCGCGCTCTTCGACGCCGGCGCTGACCGCCGCAGCGGCCGCGGGGAGGTCGAGCGGCCGGCGCAGGAACCGGGGCAGCGCCACCGACCTGCGGGCGAGGTCGAAAGCATCCCGGATCACGATACCCAGTCCGCTCAGAGGCCGGGCGCCGCGAGGAAGCGGAGGTCGCGGTAGCCTTCCGGCAGGCTCTCCACATAGCCCAGATCAACCATCAGAGCGAGGATCTGGGACATCGCTTCGTCGTTGCGGATCGCCTGCGGGTCGGGACGGTTGGCGAGCAGGGCGCGGCGGATGATCGCGGCGCTCACGCCGATGTACATCTCTCCCGCGCTGGCGGCGTCGTCGGGCGCATCGAGGACGTGGCGCGCGGCCGCGACGTAGGCTCTCACCACCCGCTGCACGAGGTCTGGGTCCTGCTCGATCCGCGCGCTGGTGGTGGTGAGCGAGCACCCCGGAGCGCCTGGCCAGACGTCTCCCGTGCGCAGCAGCACGCTCCCGAGTCCGAGGCTCTCGAGCATGGCGGCGTAGGGCTCCACCATCGCCGCAGCGTCCGCCCCCTGGCCGACGAAGCTCAGGATGGCGCCGTCGCCCGAGGGCTGGCGCACCAAGCGGACATCCTTCCAGCCGAGCCGCCGCAGGAGCGCCATGGCGGTGAGATCCTTGATTCCTCCTTCGTGGGGCACCGCCACGCTGCGGACGTCCTCCGGCGCGAGGCCCGTGCGGAGCACCAGGGCCGCCTCCTCGACCCCGGAGCCGGCGACCAGCATCAGGCGGTTGCCGCCGCGCGGCTCGTCCGCGGCCACCCGCGTCCAGGGGATCACGGCGAAATCGACCTCTCCTGCGTGCAGCCGGTCCGGCACCGTCCAGGCGGAGGGCGCCACCTGGGACTCCGCCTGGATTCCTTCGGCGGCGAAGAATCCCCGCTCCATGGCGACGTAGGCGGGCAACTGGCAGACACCGCGCAAAAGTGACAGACGAATTCGGTTCATAGATTTCCTCAAAGTCCCTTCGAAAGATGCGAGCACTGGCTGCAGCTCAGGCCGGTCCTTGGGCAGATCCGCAGGTCGCAGCTCACGGCCTGGCTCTGTAGGAGAAACCTGATCCGGCCCAGTTTCTGGCGGTGACTCCCCTTGACGAGAATAACGGTTCCCGGCGCGAGCTCGGCGCGCAACGCCGCGGCGACTTGATGGACATCGCGATATCCCTGGACGCGATCTGGCGCCAATCCCGCCTGCCGCGTCCCGCGCTGGAACTTTTCAAAACCGTCACCGACATACACGATCCGTTCGGCGACGGCCGCGGCCAGCCGGCCGTACTCCAAGTAGATCTGGGTTTGAGCCCCGCGTACCTCGTCGATATTGCCGAGCACGGCAATCCGGCGCCATGCCGCGAGGCGGCCCAGCTCGTGAAGGGCGGATTCGATCGTGTCCCAGGTCGATTTCCAGGAGTCGCATAGCAACCACGCCTCGGCGGGGAGCGACACGACCTCCAGGCGTTCGGGGGCGGCGCGCAAGCCGGCCAGTCTCTCTCGGACTGTATCGTATCCAGCCCCGGAATCGACTCCGACGGCCATTGCCAGGGCGGCACAACGCGCCAGCTCGGCTCCGATCCACGGGGACGCGATCTCAAGGTCCCCGCCGGGGCCGGCGAGCCGTATCCTGCTGCCGCGTGGAAAATCGACGTCGACGCCCGCGACGTGCCACTCGCACTCTTTGCCGAATCCTACCCGGACGACGTGCGCATGGGAACTGGCCGCGCGGGCCCCGATCGCAAGACAGCGCGGATCGTCGCCGTTGATCACCAGGAGGCCTCCCGGCCGGAGGGCCTGGGCCAGCCGTGCCTTCTCGGCGGCGACTCCTTCAATGCCACCGAGACCCTGAGCGTGATCTTCCGCCACCGCGGTCAGGACGACTGCGTCGGGGCGCAGGAGCCGGGCGTAGCGCTCCATCTGTCCACGTCGAGAGATGCCCACTTCGAGCACCAGCGGCTGGCGGCGAGGCCGGTGACGCAGGACAGCCAAGGCAAGGAAGCTCCCGAAGTTGCGGGAATGGGGGTCGAACGGCACGCCGAGCACGGTCGCCACGGCGGTCGTCGTGCTGGTCTTGCCAAGGGAGCCTGTCACCGCGATCAGCCGAGTGCCGCGGAGCCAGGTCCGCCGCCACAGCCAAGCCGCTGGATAGACGAGCGGCCAGACCAGGGCGCCGAAGAAGGTCCAGGGGCGGAATCGCGCCAGCTCCCACGTCCGATCGAGCCGCTTGCGCCAGGGGGGCCGAGCCTTGGGCGGATCCTTCATGCCGGTGGCGCCAGACGCTCGGGATCGAGGAAGACGCGATGCCAGATCTCGATCAGCACCAGGAAGTGCAGGCGGTTGCGGTCGAAAGGGGCGCCGCGGCCGCGCCGGAGTCGGGTGAGCAGACGATCCACGAAGCGCGGCTGGAAGAGACCGCGTGCACGCACGGCCGGTTCGGCCAGGAGGTCGGCGGCGTGATCGAGCAGGCCCGCGGTCTCCCAGAGGCGCAACGGGTTCGCCTGGCCCTGCTTGCGGCGCCGGAGGATCTCGTCCGGCAGGAGACCTCGCGCCGCCTCGCGCAGGATCATCTTCTCGTCGCGCCAGCCCACCTTGGCCGACAGCGGGATCCGTTCGCTGAGCTCGACCACGCCGGAATCGAGAAAGGGCAGGCGGACCTCGAGCGCGTGTGCCATGGAGAGCAGGTCGACGCGCGGCAGGTGGGCGTTAGGGAGCTGGACGCGGCGCTCGAAGTCGAGGAAGCCGGCGAGCCGCCGCGCTCCGCGCTGTCGCAGGGCCGGCCCGAGCCAGGTGGCGAGCGGGTCCTCCAACGCCCGCGCAGCGCGCAGGACCGGCGCGTAGAGCTCGCGCGCGGCGCCCAGCTTGCGCGTGCCGTAGAGGGCCGCGCCCAGGCATGGCGGCAGGAACCCGAGCGGCGGCAGGGCCGTCTTGAAACGGAGATAGCCGCCGAACAGCTCGTCGGCGCCCTCGCCGAGCAGCAGCACGCCCACATCCTTGGCCGCGCGCTCGAACAAGAGGCTGTTCGGCACCAGGGGACCGCCCCGCGGCTCCTCGGCCTGCCAGATCACCCGCGGCAGGCGGGGCCAAAGGTCGTCCGGGCCGACCGTGATCTCCCGGTGATCGGTGCGGAAGCGCTCGGCGACGCGGCGCGCGAAGGGGCGCTCGTCCTGATCGCCGGGGCAGCCGATGGCGAAAGTCTTGACTCCCGCGCCGAGCCGCTCCGCCATCAGGCCGACCAGGAAGCTCGAATCGAGACCGCCGGAGAGCGAGGCGCCGACCGGCACCTCCGCCGCGAGATGGCTCTCGACCGCGGCGGCGAGCCGGCGCCGCAGCTCGCCGGCGGAGGCGACCGCCGGGACTGTGGCGGGGGGCATGACGAACGGCGCGAGCCGCGTCTCGCCCGAGCGCTCGATCGCCATCCACTGACCTGCGGGTAGGCGCGCCACTCCGGCGAACAGGGTGCGCGGACCGGGCACGAACCCCAGCCGCAGGAGGCCGTCGAGCGCTCGTGGGTCGAGCCGCCGTTCCAGGCCGGTCGCCAGCAGCAGCGCCTTAGCCTCGGAGGCGAACCACCAGCGATCCTGATGCCGCAGGTAGAACAGCGGCTTCATGCCCGCCGGATCCCGCGCCAGCAGCAGCCGGCCATCCGCCTCGTCCCAGAGCGCGAGGGCGAACATCCCCTGTAGCCGGCCGAACGCGGCCTCGCCTTCCTCTTCATAGGCGTGGACCACGACTTCGGCATCCGAGTCAGTGGCGAAGCGGTGCCCCCGCTCTTCGAGTTCCTGCCGCAGTGCGAGGTGGTTGTAGATCTCGCCGTTCAGAACGAGCTGAATCCGGCCATCCTCGCTGGCCAGCGGCTGAGCGCCGTTGGCGCGCCCGATGATCGCGAGCCGGTCGCAGCCCATGGACAGCGCCGGGCGGACGAGCTCGCCGCTGCCGTCCGGGCCGCGGTGACGCAGAGCGTCCCGCAGCAGGGCCAGACGGTCGGGATCGGGAGGTCCGGTAAAGCCGAAGATGCCACACATCGTCAGGAGCCTCCCTCTGCCGCCTGCACCTTGTCAATTCGACCCGGGCGCGATCGTTCATTTCCGAACACCGCCGTTCAGCGCCGAACGGCCACGCCTCCCTCCTCAGCAGGGCAAATATAGATAAATCAACAACTTAGCCTCTGGCGCGCGGCTTGCTCTCTCCGGTCTCTGACCGAGGAGAGCGAACATGGACCGCGAGTTGGATGCAGGGACGAGATATTTCCGCCTGGGACGCCGGGCGGTTTGGATTGGGGGGACGATCGCTCTTGCCGTGGCCGTTCTTCTGCTGCTGCCCGGATGGCTTCGGCCCTCGGTGGTTCGGAGCGAGATCCGGACGGGGAAGGTAGACCGCGGGCCGGTGGAGGGGATCGTCGAGGCTTCGGGGACGGTGATTCCGGCGTTCGAGTCGGTGATCTCCAGCCCGGTGGAAGCCCGGGTCCAGAAGGTGCTCAAGCGGCCCGGCGAGGTGGTGAAGGCGGGGGAGGCGATCCTCGTGCTCGATACCTCGGCCTCCAAGCTGGATCTCGAAAAGCTGGAGGCCCAGCTCGCCAGGAAGGCCAACGAGCAGCAGCAACTCCGGATCAATCTGGAGAAGAGCCTCATCGATCTCAAGGGGCAGATCGAGCGGCAGAAGCTCGACTCGGAGGGCGCCACCTATCGCGCGGAGCAGAACCGGACGCTGCGAGGGGGCGGCCTCGTTTCCGAGCAGACGGCGCGGGCCTCGGAGGCTGACGCCAAGAAGGCCAGGATCGAGTTGGAGCAGCTCGAGGCGTCCGTCGCGAGCGCCCACCGGTCGACTGACGCCCAGCTCCAAGGCGTGGAGCTCGATCTCGCGACCCTGCGCAAGGAGCGCGATGACGCCCGCCGGCTGCTGGAGCTCGCCACCACGCGGTCCGACCGCTCGGGCGTCCTCACCTGGGTGGTGCCGCAGGAGGGGACGACGGTGCGGCGCGGCGACGTGATCGCCAAGATCGCCGATCTCGATTCGTTCCGCGTCGAGGCCACCGTTTCGGACATTCACTCCTCCAGCCTGCATCCGGGCCAGCTCGTCCGCGTCATGCTGGACAACAAGCCTCTGACCGGCCGTCTGGCCCAGATCGATCCCACCATCGACAACGGTGCCATCAAGTTCAAGGTGGACCTCGACGACGCCAGGAATCCCAAGCTGCGCAACAGCCTGCGGGTGGACGTGCTGGCGGTGACCGATTCGCGGCTCAATGCCGTACGCGTGCCCAAGGGACCGTTCGCCCAAGGCGGTGCTGCGGTGCCGGTATTCGTCGTCCACGGCGATTACGCCGTCCGGCGCACCGTGCGCTTTGGGATTTCGGGCTACGACTCCTATGAGGTTCTCGACGGATTGGTGCCGGGGGAGGAGATCGTCCTCTCCGACATGAAGGATTACCAGCACCTGGCAAGGGTGAATTTCAAATAGAAGAAGGGAGAATTTCCATGATCAACCTGCAGCAGGTCAGCAAGCTGTATCGCACAGACCGCGTCGAGACGACGGCTCTGGACAACATCAACCTGGAGATCGGCAAGGGAGAGTTCGTGTCGGTGATGGGCCCCTCCGGATGCGGTAAGAGCACGCTTCTCAACCTGATAGGGCTGCTCGACGAGCCCAGCCGGGGGAAGGTGGCGCTGGATGGCAAGGCGATCGACCGCTATGGCGACAGTGCTCTGGCGCAGGTGCGCAACGAGCGGCTGGGCTTCGTCTTTCAGCAGTTCCACCTGGTGTCCGATCTCTCGGTGGTGGACAACGTGGAGATTCCGCTGCTCTACCGCAAGATGTCCAACAAAGAGCGGCGCAAGGCGGCGCTCGCGGCGCTCGACCGCGTGGGGCTGTCGAGCCGCACCCACCACTTCCCGACCCAGCTCTCGGGCGGCCAGCAGCAGCGCGTGGCGATCGCGCGGGCCATCGTCGGCAAGCCCGGCATCCTCCTGGCGGACGAGCCGACGGGCAACCTCGACAGCCAGATGGGCGACGAGATCATGAGCATCCTCGAGGATCTCAATGCCAATGAGAAGACCACCATCGTGATGGTCACCCACGATCCGCGGATGGCCGACAAGACGCACCGGGTCATCCGTCTGTTCGACGGCCGCCAGGTGCAGTAGGAGAACGCGATGATCAGAAACTATTTGAAAGTCGCGCTCAAGATCCTGGGCCGGCGAAAGTTCTTTACGTTCATCAGCCTGTTCGGCATCAGCGTCACCCTGCTGGTGCTCCTGTTGGCGACCGCCCTGTTGGATCATGTTTTCGCGGCACAGTCACCCGAGATCCATGCCAACCGCATGCTTGGCATCTATCGACTGACGATGAAGGGGCCGGAGAACACCCAGAACTCCCAGCCCGGCTACGCCTTTCTCGACCGCTTCGTGCGACCGATGACCAAGCTGCCGAGCGTCGAGCGGATCGCGCTCGTGACCGAGGCGCAGGACGTTGTGTCCTTTCTGAACGGCCGCAAGATCCAGTCCTTGATGCGGCGCGCGGACGGGGAGCTCTGGCGGGTGCTCTCCTTCGACTTCGTGGAAGGGGGACCGTTCACCGTCGCGGACAATGAGAATGGCCGCATGGTCGCCGTGATCAGCGAGACGACCCGGGAGCTTTTTTTCGGCGGCCGGCCGGCGGTGGGAAAGACGATCGAAGTGGACGGCCAGCGTTTCCGCGTGGCGGGTGTGGTGCGGGACGTCCCCATCCTCCGTTACTCTTCCTCGGCCGACGTCTGGGTGCCGATCACGACTGCCAAGTCGAGCGCCTACAAGCAGGAATGGCTGGGCCATTTCACGGCCCTGATCCTCGCCCGCAGCCACGCCGACCTGCCGCAGATCAAGGCGGAGTTTCAGTTCATTCTGCGCGGCGCCGAAAAGCAGCTTCCCGATCCCAAAACCTTCAAGTTTCTGGTCGCCGGCGCCGACACGCTGTTCGAAGGGGCCGCGCGGATGTTTCTGCCCGGCGAGTCGGTGGTGAATCCTGGCGGGCGGTTGCGGGCCGTGCTGCTGGCGCTGATGATCGGCTTCATGCTGCTACCCACGATCAACCTGGTCAACATCAACCTGAGCCGAATCCTCGACCGCGCCTCGGAGATCGGCGTGCGCAGGGCGTTCGGCGCCTCCTCCCGCACCCTGGTGGGCCAATTTCTGGTCGAGAACCTGGTGCTGACGTTGATCGGTGCCGCCATCGGCCTCGTTCTCACGGCCTTCGTGTTACATGCCTTCAACGCCAGCGGTCTCATCGAGCACGCGAGCTTGCAGCTCAATTTCCGGATCTTCCTCTACGGTCTGACGATCGCCGTCTTCTTCGGTATCTTCTCGGGCGTTTATCCGGCCTGGCGGATGTCGAAGCTTCACCCCGTCCGCGCTCTCCGTGGGAGGTCGATATGACCCGTCATCTCTTCAAGCTGGTCTGGAACCGCAAGCGCTCCAACGCTCTGATGATCCTCGAGATCTGCGTCTCGTTCCTGGTCGTCTTCGGGGTGGCGACGCTGGGCCTGTTCTTTCTCGACAACTACCGGCAGCCGCTCGGCTTCGAATGGAAGGATGTATGGAGTGTCCGCGTCGACATCGGGAAATCCGGTGCCAACCTCGGCGGAGGGGAGCCCGAGCAGGCGGCGATCTTCGCGCGGCTGCTCAAGGAGATCCGGTCGTTCGGGGCCGTGGAGGCCGCTGCCGGCTCGGCGGTGATCCCCTTCGATCAGGGAGGGATGACTGGCTCCTGGACGATCGATGGCAAGAACGTACAGATGGACTTCGCCGAGGTCACACCGGGATTCGCGGAGGCGATGGGGCTCAAAATGGTTGCCGGCCGCTGGTTCCAGGAAGCGGATTCAGCGCTCTCCTGGGAGCCTATCGTCATCGACCGCGACCTGGCCCACGAGGTCTATGGGTCCGGGGATGCCGTTGGCAAACCGTTCGGCAAGCCGGGGGCCGAAGAGCGCCAGCGCCGCGTAATCGGGGTGGTGAGCGATTTCCGGAAGGCAGGCGAGCTGATGCCGAATGGCAACTTCATGTTCGTGCTCAAGGGGATGGAAGGGCCCGAGGCCCGGCCCTTGCGCAACCTCCTGGTCCGGGTCCGTCCGGGCACGCCTGCCGAGTTCGAGGAGACGCTCGTGAAGCGCATGCAGGCGGTGGCCCCCGAATGGTCCTTCGAGGTGCGGCCGCTGAGCCAGGTACGGGCGACGTCGTACCACTTCTTCCTCACGCCGCTCATCGTGGCCGGAACGGTGAGCTTCTTCCTGCTGCTGATGGTCGGGCTCGGCCTGATCGGGGTGCTGTGGCAGAATCTCCTCCAGCGCACCCGCGAGATCGGTCTGCGGCGGGCGGCCGGGGCTTCACGCACGGCCGTACACCGCCTGGTCCTGCTGGAACAGTTGGTGGTGACCAGCCTGGGCGTTCTCCTCGGGACACTCCTGGTGGTCCAGATTCCGGTGCTCGACCTGATCGGAGTCCTCTCCAACCGGGTCTTCGCGAGCGGGTTGCTGCTCGCCATGGTGACCATGTACCTGATCTCCTTGCTCTGCACCCTTTACCCGAGCACTCTGGCGTCTCGGATACAGCCGGCCGAGGCCTTGAGATACGAATGATCCTGCGATGATTCTGCGATGATCCTCATAATCGACGACGACTCGTCGGTCGTGGCCTCCTTGAGCCTCCTCCTCAAGCGCCACGGCCACCCTGCTCGCGGGGCCCGGTCGCCGGAGGAGGCTCTTCGCCTGCTGCGCGAGCAGGATCTCGATCTGGTCATTCAGGACATGAACTTCTTCCGCGGCACCGGGGGCGAGGAAGGGCTGGAGCTGCTGGGGGAGATCCGGCGCTTGCGCCCGCGGCTGCCGGTGATCCTCATCACCGCCTGGGGATCGATCGGCCTAGCGGTGGAGGGGATGAAGGCTGGCGCGTCGGACTTCGTCACCAAGCCCTGGAACAACGCCCAGCTCCTCCAGGCGGTGGAGACGGCCCTGTCCCTCGCCGCCCATCCGGGGGACGGCCGGGGCGCCGCCGTCTCGCGGGAGGAGCTCGACCGGCGTTTCGATTTTCGCGGGCTGACCGGCGCCGATCCGCGGTTCCTGAAGATCCTCGAGCTGATCGGCCGGGTCGCCCCGACTGATGCCTCGGTGCTCGTCACGGGCGAGAGCGGCACGGGCAAGGAGCTGATCGCGGAGGCCATCCACCGCAACAGCCGGCGAAAGGGAGGGCCGTTCGTCAAGGTCAACCTGGGTGGGATCTCCTCGACCCTCTTCGAGAGCGAGATGTTCGGCCACGTCAAGGGCGCCTTTACGGACGCGCGGGCGGACCGCAAGGGGCGCTTCGAGATGGCGGACGGCGGCACCATCTTCCTCGACGAGATCGGCGAGGTCGACCTGTCGGCGCAGGTGAAGCTGCTGCGGGTGCTCCAGGACCGCTCCTACGAGGTGCTGGGGTCGAGCGTCACGCGCACCGTGGACGTGCGGGTGGTTTCGGCCACCAACCGTGATCTGGGGGAGCAGGTGGAGAGGGGGCAGTTCCGGGAGGATCTTCTCTACCGGCTGAACCTGATCGCCGTGCGCCTCCCCGCCCTGCGCGAGCGCCGGGGGGACGTGCCGCTGCTGGCCCGCCACTTCCTCGACGCCAGCACGCGGACCTACCGCCGGGGGCCGATCGAGATCACCGGCAAGGCCATGGACTGGTTGAGCGACCAGCCTTGGCCGGGTAACATCCGCCAGCTCAAGCAGACGCTGGAGCGGGCGGTGCTCGTGCTCGACGGCGACCGGCTGGAGGTGGGAGACTTGGTGGCCCTCTCCGGCCTCGCCGAGCGGGAGGCGCGCGGCACGTCTGCGCTCCCCAGCCCGGGAACGATGACGCTCGACGAGATGGAGAAGGCCATGATCGTCAAGTGCATGCGCCACTACGAGGGGAACATCACGCGCGTCGCAGAAGCCTTGGGATTGTCCCGCGCAGCTCTGTACCGGCGCTTCGAGAAGTATGGGCTGAGCTTTTCCTGACGAAAAACGGTCCCGCACATTGAAAAAATCGTCGGATACAATGTGAAAAAGATCCGGAGCATTGAGAAAATCGTAGGAACAATGTGATTACCGTCCGGAACATTGAAAAAACCGCTGGAACAATGTATTTGGTATCCCGAACATTGTTTAAATCTTCCGGTACATTGTTCGGGAAGTTTTTTCAATGTTCCGGGGAGCTTTCATGAGCCTGCGGGCCAAGATTCTCCTCTACCTCGTCCTGATTCACGCCATTTTGGCGGCGATCTCGTTCGTCGTCCTGCGGGAGAACCGGCTGTGGCTTTTAGCCGTGGAAGGACTCTTCGTCCTCTCGATCGTGCTGGGTGGGTTGCTGGTGCGGGCGTTTTTTGTCCCGCTGGACCTGATTCGGACGGGAGCGGAGCTGATTGGCGAGCGGGACTTCACCTCTCAGTTCCGCGAGGTGGGCCAGCCGGAGATGGACGCCCTGATCCGCGTCTACAACCAGATGATCGGCCGGCTGCGGGAGGAAAGGCTCAAGCTCCAGGAGCAGCACTACCTCCTGGATCGCCTCCTCGCCGCTTCGCCCGCCGGGATCGTGACCCTGGACTTCGACGGCCGGGTGACCTCGCTCAACCCGGTCGCCGGGAAGCTCCTCGGGGTGTTGCCGGACGAGGCGGCTGGAAAGAGCCTCGTGGAGCTGGCGCCGGCCCTGGCGGCCATCCCCGTCGGCGGGTCCGAGGTGCTGTCGCTCCAGGGAGGACGGCGGCTCAAGGCGTCGCGGGCGGAGTTCTTCGACCGTGGATTCCCCCGCAGCTTCCTGCTGCTGGAGGAGCTGACCGAGGAGCTGCGGGCCTCGGAGAAGGCGGCCTACGGCAAGCTGATCCGCATGATGTCGCACGAGATCAACAACTCGGTGGGAGCGGTGGGATCGCTCCTGGACTCCTTCCGCGGCTACGCTCCCGACCTGGGGGAGGAGGACCGGACCGATTTCCTCCAGGCGATCACCGTATCGGTGACGCGTCTCGAAAACCTCCGCGCCTTCATGAATGGTTTCGCCGAGGTGGTGCGCCTACCGCCCCCGGACCGGCGGCCCACGGACGTGAAGCAGCTCGTGGACGAGATCCTCATCCTGCTGCGCCCGGAGCTCGACCGCCGGCGCATCGCCGTCCGCTGGGAGGAGGCGGAGACGATCCCGCCCGTCGAGCTGGACCGCAATCAGATCGAGCAGGTGCTGGTGAACGTCCTCAAGAATGCCCAGGAGTCGATCGGCGAGGACGGCGCGATCACTCTGCGACTCGGCCAGGTCGCGGGAAGGCCGTCCCTATCGATCGAGGACAGCGGCCCGGGTATCCCTGAGGATGTCCGCACCCTCCTCTTCACACCCTTCTTCTCCACCAAGCGGAATGGTCGCGGCCTGGGGCTGACCCTGGTGCAGGAGATCCTCAGCGCCCATGGCTTCGAATTCAGCTTGGGGGCTGGCGAGGGCGGGGGGGCTGAGTTTCGGGTGGGGTTTTGAGCCGCCGACTATCTCTTCCAGGGTGGAGCCGTTTGCGCGATTGCTCGACAGCTTTTTGGAGTTGAGATAGGATCGAATCACCCCTTCTTCAACCAGGAGGTGTCTCGGGTACCGTCGGCGGATGCGCGGCGACTTGGGGATCGATTCGATGGGATGGATTCTTGTATTTCTGTTGATTCTTGCTTTTGCTGCCATCGTCAGCGCGAGCCGGCGAACGCATCGGCGCGAGGAGTTTCCTGAAATTTCCTTGACGGATCCTCCTCCGCAGGCGCTTGGGCCCCAGTGGCTGCCGAGTCCGCCTCCCGTGCGGTCTTCCTCGCGGACGCCGGAATGGTTCCCTAGCTCACCTTCCCAGGAGCCGACTCCGCCCCCTCAGCCAGTGCTGGTGGCGATCCCCTCTCAGTCTTCTGCGAAATGCGAGGGCGACCGCTTCTGGGTGCCTGCCGGTCAGAGCGCCACGGTGGCGGGCCGGCAGGTAGGCGGTATGATCTATGTCGGCTCCGGGTTGCGGCCGGTGAGCAGCTATCGCGGTGACGTCGAACCGGCCCTCCTTCCTCCTCATCACAAAGTGAGTTGGACCCAGCCGGATCATGACGGCCGGTTGATGCACTACTGGCCTTCGTACTCGTCGATCGACCCGGCGAGCCGTGCTGCGTATCTCCTCTGGCTCTCCTCGGGACGGAAGGATCCGGCGGCCTATATCGGCTACGTTTTTCTCTTCTTCTACGGCTTCGAGCGGCGCGTCCTGATAGATGCCCAGACTTCAGACCAAGCCAAGGCCGAGATCAGCGGGCTGCTCTCCGAGGTCGAGCGCCTGCTCGAAATCTATGGCGGAAATCGGTCGTTTCACGGTTATGCGAGCTCCTTCCTGGCCATCGCCCGTCTCCTGCACCATCCGATCGATCCGGCGACCTTACTACCGCCGAAAATCCGGAATACCTGGGAGATCCCGCTCACGCTCAAGATCGCTCTCGGAGCCTTCGCGGCTGAAGGGAAGTCGGTCCCTGTCGAATGGGCTTATGCCTGGGCAGCTTGTTCTCCGGAAATTCGTCTCCGGACAGCGGCTCAACGGTGCCCGGAAGAATTTGAGGAGCTGTTCAAAATTCGCTACGCGGAAGCGTTCCCGGGCGAGGGCTTCAAGATCAGGCCGAACAAAACATTCATCAAGGCGGAGTACCGTCCGGCCAGCCCATCGTTCTCCGGCTCGGTTTCGTTGACGCTGAACACCCTGCCTGATGTCGCAGGACTCACCGGGCCGCTGCGCAAGCTGCAGGAAATTGTGGACCGGGCAGTCCAAGACCTCGACGTCTACAGTCGTTGGGTGGGGCGCACCGGCGACGGTCTCAGCCCGGCGGCTCTTTCCCTGCTTCCACCGGAGCTGGCGCGGGGCAGGCAGAGCGAAGAGGGAAAGCAATTCGTCACCTGGATCGAGGAGCGTTTGGCTGGTGGAGACGTCACCGTCGTGGAGGCTGCGGACCTCGCCGAGCGCTGGCCCTGCCAGACGCCGTCGAAGCTCGTCCGGCGGGACGCGGAGATGCTCGCGCTCTTCCTGGCGCAGCAGGGATATGGCCTGGAGCCGGACGTTCGCTTCGGCGGGCCTCCCGTGGGCAGCGGCAAGGCGGTGGTGTTTCGTCTCGTCGACGGAGCGGGTCCGGAACTAGGGGCTGCCTATCATGCCGCGGCCGTCCTCCTGCAACTGGCGGTGGCGATTTCGGCGGCGGATGGTGAGATCAGCGCCAGCGAAGAGCGCCACCTGCTGGCCTATCTCGAAAGAGCGCTCCATCTCTCGGCGGCCAGCCGGACGCGGCTCAAGGCGCACCTGCGCTGGCTGATGGCCGCGCCTCCTGGGCTCAACGGCCTGAAGAAGAAGATCGAGCCGCTGGCCGAACCGCAACGCCGGGAGATCGGCCAGTTCCTGGTCACGGTGGCGGGAGCGGACGGCCACGTCAGCGCCGAGGAGCTGAAGCTACTCACCCGCATCTACCCGCTGCTCGGACTGGAGGCGCAGTCCGTCTACTCTGACGTCCATGCTCTCGCCAGCGCCGAGGCGCCGTCGGCCGCCGAGCCGGTGACGGTGCGGCCCGCTGGGCCGGGAGCCGCCAGCTTCCCCATTCCGACGGCTCCGCGCCCGGACGGAATTCTGCTCGACCCCGGGAAGATCCGGGCCAAGCTCGCCGAGAGCGAGGACGTCGCCGGTCTGCTCGAAGGAATCTTCGCCGCCGAGGAAGAGCCGGTCCGCAGGGCCCAGCCCAAGCCGGCGGCTCCCGAGGGACCCTCTCCTGTCGCAGGCCTGGATGCCATCCACTCGACGCTCCTGCGGCGGCTCGCGGCAAAGGCGGTCTGGGAGTGGCTGGAGGTCGAGCGGCTGGCGGCGGAATTCGGATTGTTGCCCGACGGGGCATTGGAAGTGATCAACGAGGCCGCGTTCGAGCGTTGCGGAGCCCCTTTGCTCGAAGGGGATGAGACGCTCGAAGTCGACGGTCAGGTTCTCGAGGAGATTCTGGCATGACGGAACCCCAGTCCGAGGTCCCGGCGCAGAAGACGATCCGCCCCCGCGACCGCGACGCGATTCTGCAGTCGCTACGCGCGGGCGTCGTGCCGCGCCGGGGCCAGCAGTTCATCCAGGTCGGCCGGTCGGAAGAGGTCCGGGCCTTGCTCCGGGATCTCGACCGGATCGCCGATGGCGGTTCGGCGATCCGTTTCGTCATCGGCGAGTTTGGTTCCGGCAAGACCTTCTTCCTCTTCCTGATCCGTTCGATCGCTCTGGAAAAGGGATTGGTGACCGCCCATTCCGACCTGACTCCAGATCGCCGGCTCCACGCGACGGGCGGGCAGGCCCGATCGCTCTACGCGGAGCTGATGGCGAACCTCGCGACGCGCACCAAGCCGGACGGCGGCGCCGTGGCGAGTGTCGTCGAGCGGTTCGTCACCTCGGCCTTGCAGGAAGCGCGGGAAAAGGGGAGCGGGGTGGACGCGATCCTCCAGGAGCGGTTGGCCAGCCTCTCGGAAATGACTGGCGGGTACGACTTCGCCGAGGTGGTCGCCGCCTACTGGCGAGGGCACGATCAGGGGAACGATCAGCTCAAGTCCGACGCCGTGCGCTGGTTGCGCGGCGAGTTCTCGACACGGACCGACGCGCGCCGGGCCCTGGGGGTCCGCACCATCGTCGACGACGACAACTTCTACGATCAGCTCAAGCTTTTCTCACGCTTCACGCGGCTGGCCGGTTACGGCGGCCTGCTGGTCTGCCTCGACGAGCTGGTGAATCTCTACAAGCTCGCCAACACCCAGGCGCGGAGCGGCAACTATGAGCAGATCCTCCGCATCCTGAACGACAGCTTGCAGGGAACGAGCGTTGGCCTGGGATTCCTCCTGGGCGGGACGCCCGAGTTCCTCATGGATACCCGCCGGGGACTCTATAGCTACGAGGCGCTGCGCTCCCGGTTGGCGCAAAACCGTTTCGCCACCGAAGGCCGGCGGGATTTCACCGGGCCGGTGATCAACCTGGCGAATCTCAGCCCCGAAGAGCTCTACGTGCTGCTCCGCAACCTCCGCCACGTCCACGCCGCGGGGGAGCCCGGGCGCTACCTCCTGCCCGACGAAGCTCTCGTGGCCTTCATGGAGCATTGCTCGAAGCGGGTGGGAGAAGCCTACTTCCGGACCCCCCGCAGCACGATCCGCGCGTTCCTGGAGCTTCTCGCCGTGCTCGAACAGAATGCCGGCGCCTCCTGGCGGGACCTGCTGGGCGGCGTCGAGCTGGCTTCGGAATCGAACCCGGACCTCGAGCCGGTGCCTGATCCAATATCCCAGCCGGTCTCGGAAACCGGTGACGGTTCGCAGCCGCAGGCTTCGCCCGCCGCGAAAGAGACCGGCGAGGACGACGAGCTGGCGTCCTTCAGGCTTTAGCAATGGCGGAGACCTCTTCCGCCTTCCACCTCCTGCATCCGAAGATCCAGCGGTGGCTCTGGCGCCAGGGTTGGGAGGCATTGCGGGATCTTCAGGAGGCCTCGATCCCGGTCCTGCTCGCGGGCGAGCAGGACGCCGTCATCGCTGCTTCCACGGCTTCCGGGAAGACCGAGGCCGCGTTCCTGCCCATTCTCACTCGGCTGGCGGAAGATCCCGGTGGCAGCGTGCGGATCCTCTATCTCAGCCCGCTCAAGGCGCTGATCAACGACCAGTTCGACCGCTTGGAGCAGCTTTGCGAAGAGCTCGACGTTCCGATTGCGCGCTGGCACGGGGACGTCGCCGCCTCGCAGAAGAAGAAGCTCCTCGCGCGGCCGGCGGGAGTGCTGATCATCACCCCGGAGTCCCTGGAGGCCCTCTTCGTCCTCCAGGGACCGAAGGTGCTCTCGCTGTTCGAGCGTCTCGACCACGTGGTGATCGACGAGCTTCATGCGTTCATCGGCTCAGAGCGCGGGCAGCAGTTGCAGTCGCTTCTCCAGCGGGTCGATCTGGCCGTCCGCCGACGGGTGCCGCGGGTCGCGCTTTCGGCGACGCTCGGCGATCTGTCCCTCGCCTGCGAGTTTCTCCGTCCGGGGGGAGGAGAGGCCGTGCGCCGGATCGTCTCGCCGGGGATCGGCCAGGAGCTGAAGGTCCAGGTGCGAGGGTACCGTGCCGTCCCTCCCCAGCTCTCCCCGGCGCGGATCAAGGCGCTGGCGGCCGCCGGCGAAGAGGCGCCTCTGGAGGAGACCGTTACGGGGGACGACCTGGAGATCAGCCTGCACCTGTTCGCGAAGCTGCGCGGCGGTCATCACCTGATCTTCGCGAACTCGCGGACGGCGGTGGAGCTGTACGCCGACCTGCTGCGCCGGCACTGTGAGGTGCATGGGATCCCCAACGAGTTCTGGCCTCACCATGGCAGCCTTTCCCGGGACTTGCGCGAGGAGACCGAAGCCGCGATCAAGGATCGCGCGCGACCGGCCAGCGCGGTCTGCACGACTACGCTGGAGCTGGGGATCGACGTCGGCGCGATCGAGAGCGTGGCCCAGATCGGACCGCCTTCCTCAGTCGCCAGCCTCCGGCAGCGGCTGGGGCGCTCGGGTCGGCAGGGCGGAGCCGCGGTGCTGCGTGCCTACATTCAGGAAGATGAGATCGACGAGCGCACTCCGCCGCAGCGAAAGCTGCGCTCCCGGCTGGTGCAGGCCATCGCCGCCGTCCAACTGCTCGTCGTGGGCTGGTGCGAGCCGCCGGAACCTGGGGCTCTCCATCTTTCCACCCTCGTACAGCAGGTGCTCTCCTCGATCGCACAGCATGGAGGCGCCCGAGCCGATCAGCTTTGGCGGGCGCTCTGCCGCGAAGGCGCTTTCCGCGAGGTCGACTCGGCGCTTTTCGCCGAGCTTCTCCGCAGTCTCGCAAGCCACGAGCTGATCCGGCAGTTGCACTCGGGCGAGATGGTGCTGGATCTCACCGGCGAGCGGGTGGTCAATCACTACAGCTTCTACGCGGCTTTCCAGACCGCGGAGGAGTACCGCCTGACGAGCGGCGGCCGGGCTTTGGGGACGCTGCCGATCTCCTACCCACTGTTTCCGGGCCTCTATCTCATCTTCGGAGGCCGTCGTTGGGTCGTGCTCGAAGTGGATGAAGAGCGCAAGACGGTCGACCTGCAGCCGGCGCAGGGAGGCCGGCTTCCCGGTTTCGAAGGCGGGCGAGGGGCCCCCGTTCACGCTCGCGTCCGGGAGGAGATGCTCGCCATCTATCAGTCCGGAGCGATTCCGTCGTTCCTCGATGCCCAGGCTCGGGACCTGCTGGCGGAAGGGCGCGCTCATTTCGCGCGTCTCGGATTGAAAGGCCACCGGCTGGTCGCGGATGCCGAAGGAACGGTCCTCTTCGGCTGGCAGGGAGACCGGGTGCTCGACACGCTCGTGGTCTGGCTGAGTGCTCGCGGTCTCCGGGTGGCCCAGGATGGAGTGGCGCTCCTCTTTCCCAACGCGAGCCCGGCGGAGCTCCGCCGGGAGCTGGCCACGATAGCGGCCTCAGATCCTCCGGACGCCCGTGAGCTTGCGGCATCGGTCGGCAACAAGCGGACCGAGAAGTTCCATTCCTACCTGTCCGAGCCTGCGCTGGCCTTGGACTACGCCAGCGGCCGGATGGACGTGGAGGGAGCCTGGGCCATGGCGCGCGAGATCGTCACACTGTTTTGAGGGATCAGCTACTGGCGAGACATCTCTTTCTCAGTGATCCTCATCAGGAAGCGAAGCGCCTCATTTACAGAGTTTGAGTCCGGGAAGGCCTGGGCCACATCAGCCGCCAAGGACACGGTGATTTCGCTGGGTTTCTTGCGGCCTGGCCCACGTGCAATCACGCGAAGGGAGTGAATGCCATACTCCGGGCGGAAGTCGTCTTCGAGGTTCTCTTTGGCTTTTGGCTTCATAGGCTTTTCGCTCCCGGCAAGGCGCTCACCCGCATCATCTCCCCAGGCCAAGACGGGCGAGGGCGTCACGGATCGAGGGTATCAGCGGTTGAAGGTCCTGCAGCTTATTGGTCCGGGCTATGAGAATCACGATCCGTAGTCCTGCAGCTCGAAGATTCTGCTGGTAGGCCAGGTTCTGGTCCACTGTCACGAATGCCTCGAAGCCCGCTTCTCGGATCAACGCCAGGAGTTCGCCGTTTTCGATCCCCTTCCAGCGCATCTCTGCGACAGTGCTGACGACATGATCGGCGAGATCCCGCTTGAGAGGACGCGGCACACACTCGTCAAGCAGCACGCGTATGATCGATCAACATCTGTTTGGCAAGTTCCAGAACCGCCACAGCCTGATCCCGATCGACGGTTGGAAAGTGGTCGAGGAAGGTGTCGAGAGACTCTCCTCCCTCTAGATAGTCGAGCAAAGTCTGTACCGGGACCCGCGTGCCGACGAAAACCGGGGTTCCCCCGAGAATCTTGGGATTTGAATGGATGACGGAGGGTTCGCTCATGGTTCACCTCTGACCTTGAAGGATACCGCAACGTTGCGATTCCTCCGCCCTTCGCCCCAGAAACGCCGCCGGGGCCACCGGTCTCGCGGCCCTTCAGGCCGCAAGGATGGGGTGCCCTTTTTCCCCAGGGCATCGGCCTTCGGCCTCAGCCCCGGGCTCCGTTCTCCCGACCCTTTGGGCCGGACGGCCACGGCGGCCGGGTCATCCTCACTTTCCTGTTGTGACGATCCATCCCGTCTGAAGCGGCCGGCCTTCGAAGCCGTCTCCCTCCACGGAGGTGTTCTTGAAGACGATAGGGAGGCCCCGCGAGTACATGGGGTCCTGCCCGTCGGTGAGTTGGAAGTGGAGGTGGGGCTCTGTGGTATTGCCGGTGTGGCCGAGTTGGCCGATCACCTGCCCGCGGGTTACGGTGTCTCCCACCTTGACCCGCAGGCTTCCCTGCTTCATGTGGGCATACTGGGAAAATTCGCCGCCCGCGTGGCGGATGACCACGTAGTTGCCGATCACCGCCTTGGGACTCTTCATCAACAGCTCGTTCTGGGCCTGGACGGTCCGCTTCTGGAAATCCTCGGAGCTCTCGCCAAGCCGGCGCAGGCGGTCGTTGGCCTCCGTGCCGTCGGACGCCATCTCCACGACGGTACCGTCGGCCACGGCGAGGACATCCCGGCCGAAGTCGTAGTAATCGTCGAGACGGCTGCCGTCCCCCTTGTGGGTGTGTCCATCCGGCCCGAGGGCGACGAGGTCGAGGGCGAATTCCTGGTTGGCAGCCCAGCGGTGGTGGCTGTGGAGAGTCGGGGCGGCGGCCACGTACCAGGTGCCGGCGAGCGGGAAGATGTACTCGTTGGGCGAGCGGCGATCTTCTACCTTGAGGCTGGTCCGGGCTTCGAGGGTTTTGCCGGCGGCGTCCTTCGCATGGGCGATGAGGGTTAACCCATCGGATGGCAGCCCCAGCAGGAGGAGCGGTTTGCCGAAGACGACGAGCGCCGTCCCAGGAGCGAGCGAGCGGCTGCCGGAGATGTGGAGGCCGGCCAGATACCGGCTGGTCTGGAAGTGGAAGTCATAGAGCTTGAGGGCTCCCTGGGCCTCCATGGCGGCCAGGCGCTGGGCGCCTTTGTCGAGGTCCGCCGCTGGAATGACGACAGTCTGGAGAACCTGGCCGCCGGAGACCGCCTGGATCTCCAGGGAATCCACAGTGACCGGTCCGCCGTCCTTCTGGACGATCGCCACGTTCTGAAGGACGACGGTGTAGAGGCCGCGGGCCGGATCGACCTCGTAGGCGTAGACGACGTCCGCGGGATGGACACGAATCTCGAGGGCTGCACCAGGCAGGGGAAGCAAAACGAGCAACAGGGCGAAGATACGCCGCATGATGGTTTCTCTTTCCGCCCGGCGAAGAAAGGATGGATGGGCCGGGCTCTTCGGCCGATACTACGAGGGGGGAGGGAAAAGAGTTGCTGGGGAGTTCAGAGGGTGTCTCAAAAGTGGTTGACGATGCCTATGGCACCAGGGATTGAAATCACCTGGCTACCCTCTGTAGTCCCTACGGGACATAGGAAGAACGAATTTGCAGTCCCGGAGGGGACAAGCGTCGGTAGCCAGGCGATTTCAATCCCTGGCGACGTAGGCGTGGCTGTCGCTCCTTTCGAGACAGGGTCTTGGGCGGGGGAAGCTTCCCCTACTCCTCCACCTTCCGTCCCAGAAACGCCCACAGCTTTTCCTGAATGAAGGGCAGCGCCTCGGCAGGGGTTTCCTGGGGGAGGGGCGCCAGCACTGTGTCCCTTGGCGGCAGGGCGGCGGCGGCGTAGAAGAGGGATTTCTGATAGCCGGTGAGGGGCGCCCAGGCGGCGGTTTCCACGACTTCGCCGGGCGGCGTGTAGAGCGGCATCGGCAAGCTCTCCGGCCCCAGATTGAGGTTGCCCGGGTCCAGAGTGAGGGCATGGGCGAGGCTGGGAGCGGCTTCGTCGCGCCGGGTCAAGGGGACGTTCGGCAGCCCGAGCCCCTCACGGACGGTCTTGATGAGGGTGGTGTGGTCGAACGGGACGTCGCCCGGCGGGCGCACGATCCCCGGCGGAATGAAGGGCGAGATCAGCAGGGCCGGCACGCGCACGCCGTAGCGGTCGAAGGTGAAACCTTCCTGCCCCGGCTTCGGGGAGCGGCCGTCGTCCGGTTCCTGGGCTTGCGGCGGCGGCACGTGGTCGTAGCAGCCACCGTGATCGTCCCAGAGCACGACCAGCAGGGTCTTTTCCCACAAGTTGCTGCCGCGCAGGGTGTTGTAGACCTCGGCGATGAGCTGCTCGCCCAGGGAGACGTCGTGAGGCGGGTGCTGGTCGTTGGGCATCAGCTCGCGCTTGAGGTTGGGGAAATAACGCGGCTCGATGAAGGAGTAAGGCGGCAAACTGCCTGCGGCGACGTCCTGGCGGAAACGGCTGTAGCCGTGGAAGTGGTCCAGGTGCGGCCAGAGGTTCGACAGCAGGAGAGAGTGAGGGAAGTCGTGGAAGTAGATGCGCCAGCCCTGCCCGGGCGCCGGGAAGCGCTCCCGGATCTGATCGAAGATCGTCGGCATGTCGAACGGGAAGCGCTCGACGACCTTCCAGGACGGGATGGGCAGGTTGTTGACGTAGCCGTTCGCCGTGGCACAGTGCACGAAGAGGCGGTTGGGCCAGGTCTGGCACGGGGCCGAGGCAAACCACGGGTCCGCCACGCCAAAATTGGCGGCGAGCGCGCTGGTGGCCGGCACCTCATGCGGATGGAAGCAGTGCATGATCGCCCGCGGGTCATACTCCTGGGTGGTTGCCACGGTCTGGTTGACGTAGCTACGGACGAAGCCGCCCATGGTGATCTCGTCGCCGAGGGCGGTGTCGGGAAAGTAGGTCTCGAAGAGCTGGTAATTGATGTCGGTGAACCGCTCGCCGGCCGGCTCGGGCAGGTTCATGGTGCCGTAGTCGTTGCCCTCGTTGCCCCAGACGTAGATACGCTCGCCGCTGTCGGTACGGTTGTTGAGGTCGGGATCGAGGCCGAACTGCCAGCCGAGGAGGTTGTCGAAGGAGCGGTTCTCCATCATCAGGACGACGATGTGCTCGACCGCGGAAAGACCGGATGCCATGCAGAGCTCCTTTTGCGTGTGCGCGCCGGAGAGACGATAACACTGCGCGTGGTGAAGCGAGCGCCCAAGCGACGGCTCCGCCCTCGATTGGGCAGCTCCGGGCAGCCACGATCAGCAGCCAAGTCGTCGGTCGAACCTATTTGCCTAGCTCATATCCGGGTCTCCGTTATCACTGGAAACTTTGGGGGACCGCTGCCTGCGAGGCTTCCGCGGAGTCTTTCGAGCAGGCTTGTCGGATGCCTTGTCAGCTCCGGAACGGGGCCACTTTTTGTCTGCCGGGGGGATGTGATCTGGCCAGAGTCTTGCTAGCAACCATTTCAAGAAGGAGGGACCCAAGATCATGAATCCGATGCCTGAGGCGAACCCCAGTACCAAACTCAACACAGAAGGAGTAACGTTAGTAGCCGTTTCCGCTACGAGCGTTTTAGCCCATGCCGGGGTTTCCTCCCACAGGAAGCCTAGTAAACGAGTCGCATGGATCAACTGCCAAAAGGCGATAAATAAAACGACTATGACCGCTTCCGGGCGCTTGGGGGACATTTCAGCCTCCTTGGCGCCGCACAGGGCGGGGCAGAGATCAGGCTATCGGAGACCTTGACAGTCAGGTCGCAGCGCTCTAGCCTTGCTGGTAGACCTGTTCTGAGGCCTAATCCGATGAACCCTCATCCTATTCCTGGCGACGAGTCCGTCTCCCAAACGTAGGCGTCACCAGGAAGCTGTCGCCGCATCATGCGGTGCTTGTTATCAGTCCGGCGCTGGGCCACACGCCCGGCGCCTTTTTTCATAGACTCCCTCTTGACCGTGTCGATTCTCTTAGGTGCCCATGGGACCTCCTCTGGAAAATTAAAGTCGATGGCTGTATGGG
Organism: Thermoanaerobaculia bacterium; assembly: GCA_035996875.1. Taxonomy (GTDB): domain Bacteria; phylum Acidobacteriota; class Thermoanaerobaculia; order Multivoradales; family UBA5704; genus DATARR01. The sequence continues at coordinate 92,203 of DASYJD010000060.1, read as the reverse complement.
AAAACCCGACCGCCTCCAACTGCCCGGCCGGGTAGTAGCCGCAGAAGATCTGGGTATCGCGGGTTTCATTGAGCTCGACTCGCCCCGGGCAGTTTTTGACATAGAGGAATGGCGAAGGGTTGAGCTCTCTCGCGTTTCGTACATCCAGATTTGGCAACATGGTTCTACCTCCTTGCTAGGCCAGCAGTGAAGTCTGCTAGCCATGTCCTTGGGCGGTTCGCCCTGGTTGCTCTAGGGGCCATCGGCCCCCATTCTCATCTCTCGAGCTACCCCGAAGGGTAGCCAGGTCGGCTTAGCCGACCCACCCAACAAATGGTAAGAGAGATACTAATTCCCCAGAAAAGGGTACGTCAATCACCTATTATTGCCTACATAAAGAAACCGGGTAACTTACAGTACTTTTACGTAGACAGGTTTCGTTCGTTGCCCTTTTGGCTATATTTCTTCGCGAGATTGCCTCCAGTGAAGACCTGTAGGTATAATATGAGGAGGTTTGGGAGAGCTTCTGAGTAGGTACCTCGGTTCGTGGAATTTTAAAAGGGAGGTTTCTGGATGTCTAGAGATCTTGTGGCTAAGCAGGTAATGATGAGCGAGGCTCTCTGGGAGATCTTGGGAAAGCTCGGAAATGAGATGGAGTACTCTGATCATCCTGACCGAAGAGGCTCTCATTCCAAAATAGTGCGAGAAATTGTCTCGACCGCTGTCACGCGGTGGCGACATTCTCCATACGTTTGTCTATCGGCGAAGCACACTTTTTTAGTTACAGGCTGCGGAAACGTGTTCTATCGTCAGTTGCAAATTCTTAGGCTCAATTCTAAGCGAGAAAAGCTGCCGTGCAGTATTGGTATTAAGCCCGAAAAGAGGCGCTATTTTTTGGAGAATCGTGACCAGGCAATAGATGTAGGCGAATGGTTAAAATCACGGTGGCTCGTCAATTACTTCGCTGCTTGGAAAGGAGCGAATGCTAAAGGCGAGCTCTTGAGTTCTTGGGTGGACAGGGACGGAATGGAATACAAAATAGCTGATCTCCTGGTAAGTCAAGGAGCCAACAGAACATTAACCCGTGAAATTATAGTGGGAGTTGAAGATTACGTTCAGTGGCAGGAGTCGGAGTCAGCTCGGGATTATGACCGTTTGGACGTTCCTGTGGATATCCCAACCCGGAACCTGGAGGTCGTCGTCATCATCGATACGGATCTCTACAAGGATACCGATTCGGTTGAAGAAATACCGGATTTGGGCGTGGAATTTCGTAACCGGGAATGCGCTCGCTTCGAGGGCCGAGAGGTGGCGAATGACTTGGAAAATCCTATGGAAGTATCTGCGGGTAGGCGCATTCACGGGGAGATTTCCCCGGAGGCAGAACAAGTGTTGGCCGATCTGGATGAATTAGAAGAGCGACTTAAATATATTGCGCAGGCCAAAGTGGGAAACGAGCCAATCCTGGAAGATAAGGACCAAGGACGGCTGTCGAATGCGTTAAAGAAACCGGAGAGATTTGTATATTGCCGCCTCTTTTGGCCTTCTCCGTACTTAGGTTTGGATGTCTGTATTCGTTGGGAAAAGCCCTTGAAGGGAGGGGGCTGAATCCACCTGCTCCTACCCTCTACCGAGGAAGTCCACCAGCAGCCGGTTCACCCGCTCAGGCTCTTCGAGCTGCACCCAATGCGTGGCTTCCGGAATCAGCTCCAGGCGGCCCTGGTCGCAAAAGTCGAGGCTGGCCTTCGCCATCTCCTGGCCGAGAAAGCGGTCCTGCGTGCCCCAGATCAACAGGGTGGGAATGGTGACGCGGGGACTCTTCGGCGGCCAGGGCCGGGAGCGCAGAGCGGCGCGATACCAGTGGATCATGGAGCGCACGGCGCGGCCTTGAGACCAGGCCTCCTTGTAGCGGTCGATGTCCTCGTCGCTGAAGGTGCCGAGCCGGCTGGAGCCCCGCAATGACTTTTCGGCATAGGCGAAATCATTGCGCGAGAAGAGGCGTTCAGGCAGCCAGGGGAGCTGGAAGAAGAAGATGTAGTGGCTCTTCTTCCTCTGCGCGGAGCTGTGCCACAGGGTTTGCTCCATCACCAGGGGGTGCGGGATGTTGAGCAGCGCCAAGCGCTCCAGCCGCTGTGGATGACTGACGCCCAGCCACCAGCCCACGATGCCGCCCCAGTCGTGCCCGACGACGCAGGCCTTCGCGGCCCCAGCCGCGTCGATCAGCCCGATCACGTCCCCGGCGAGACGGTCGAGGCCGTAGGAAGAGACGCGCCGGGGTTTGCCGCTGAGGTTGTAGCCCCGCTGGTCGGGAACCTGAACGCGGAAGCCGGCGGCGGCCAGCGGGCCGATCTGCCGGCGCCAGCCATACCAGAATTCGGGAAAACCATGGAGGAGGATGAGGAGAGGGCCATCCTCGGGGCCGGCTTCCACGACGTGCAGGCGGACCCCGTGGACGGCGATCGTGCGATGGCGGACCTCCGTTTCCGGGTCCATCGTTCTCCCCTCCTCCTAGAGGCGCTACTTTGACGCCTCGGGAGCGCCCCCGCCCAAGACCCTCATCACCCCGGCCCTCTTCTCCCGCCCCCTCCGCACCCCCCACACCGGGAGAAGAGGGAGAACAGCCAGAGCGCTCCAACCGAGCTCCCTCTCCCGGGGAGGGGGATGGGGTGGTCGGGAGAGGGGCAGGGGTGAGGGTCTTGGGCGGGGGAACCTCCCAGGCCACGTTAAGTTAGCGCCTACGCCTTCCCCTCCCCGCCCGCCGGCGATCAGCCCTCCACGGTGCGCACCGAGACCGCCAGCACGCGGTCCCACGCGGGCTCGACGTCCGAGAGGGCGCCGAGGAGGGCGAGGCCGATGCCCGCGGTGCCTTCGAGAAAGCCCGCGTCATCCCGCCAGCCGAGCTCGTTGGGCCCGCCAATCACCCCCCAGGAGCGGAAGCCGCCGATGCCCTGACCCGGCTGCTTGAAGGCGAGAGTCCGCTCAAGCCAGAAGCGGGCCGCGTCGGCGAACCGCTCCTCGCCGGTGGTGTGGTACATGCGGTTGAAGATATGGCCGAGGCCCGCGGCGCCGTGGCAAAGGCCGGCATCGCGGATGCCGGAGCCCGGCTCCGGGCGTTCGGCGGCCGAGAGGCCGACTTCCACGGCGGCCTGTTCCCACTCCGGCTCGCCGGCGGCTCTGGCGGCGGCCAGCAACGCCGCGGCTACGCCCGGGTCACCGTAGCACCACGCCAGACGGGAGCCGCCGGGCTCTTCCCAGGGCGCGTAGACGGTGCTGAAGCAGGTGCCCGTCGAAGACAGAGGGTTCTGCCGGCGGGCCAGCAGGAAGCGCGTGGCACCCTGGAGCAGCGGACGCGCCTTGTCGACCCCGGCGGCGACGGTGCCCGCCAGCACGGCGACGACCGCCGGCAGGCCGTGGGCCACGCCGAGGTTGAAGGAGCCGCGGGGGTGGTACTCGCGCTGCCACTCGGGCAACTCGTCGGGACGGGTAAACCAGGCCGCGCCCTCCTCGCTGATGTCGGCCCGCTCAGAGAGACGGTCGACGATGCTGGAGAGAAGGCCCACCGCCGCCGGCCGCGGCAGGCGCTCGAGCGCGTAGACGGCGAGGCCCACGAGGCCGGTGATCAGGTCGTAGTCGCCCGGCCAGGGGGAGCGCTGGAGCGGGACGGACAGCGCCTCGTCGATCTCCTGGACCGGATCGTCCTCGGCGCTGTCTTCTTCGAACAGGCGGCCGCGGAGGTGCTCCATGGCCCAGGCCACACCGGCAAACCCGGTGTAGAGGTTGGGCGGCAGCGGCTGGACGGCCAGCGTTTCCGCCGCCTTCTCGATGAGCTGCGCCGCCCTCTCGGCGGCGGTATCGTCGCTGGTATGGAGGGCGAAATAAGTGTAGAACAACGCCTCGCCGGTCAGGCCGGCGGCGAGCGAGGGCACCTGCACCTCCTCGGCGGGAGTGGACTGTAGGGCGGAGGCGATCTCCTCGACGGCCAGGCGGGCCTGCTCGGCGAGCTCGCCTTGCAACAGGGGTTTCCATTCAGTGCTCATGAACGGGATTCTGCCTCAAGTCGGGGTCGGCTGTCCCGCAATCTGTCCCGCAATTTGTCCCGATATAATGAATCCGATGTCTTTCAAGTCTCCCCGTCTTCGCTCTCTCCCCGTCCCGATCCTCGTTCCGTTCCTGGTCCTGCTGGCCGGTGCCGCGCCGAAACCCGCCGAGCTGCCGGAGGGCGTGGCCCCCCTCCCTGCCGCCAGTGCGCAGCACATGCAGACTTTGCTGAAAGCGGCGGAGAAGTACCGTGGGCTTCACGCCCTCTCGCCCATTCCTGCCGGCATCCTGGAAGAGGCGGGGCTCAAGAAGAAGCTGCTGGAGTCGATGCGGCAGCACATGCCGGCGGAGTCGCTGCGGGCGACGGAGGTCAGCCTGAAGGCCTTCGGCCTCATCCCCGAGTCCATGAGCCTGGACAAATACCTCCCCGATCTGCTCACCAGCCAGGTGGCCGGCTACTACGACACGGAGAAGAAATACCTCGCCATGGTGCACCGGCGCGGCGCGGCGGGCAAGGAGGACGCCGCCGCCGGAGATGACGACGACATGGTCCTCGTTCACGAGCTGACCCACGCCCTCCAGGACCAGAGCTTCGATCTCGACAAGCTGGAGAAGGACGACGATCCGCTCTCCGACGCCGGCACCGCCGTGACCGCACTGGTGGAGGGGGACGCCACCCTGACGATGATTGACTTCCAGGCCCAGGCGCGCCTCGAGAACACGCCAGGCGCCAGCCGGATGGTGTCCTCGATGCTCGGCGATCCCGACAAGCTCGCGAAGGCGCTGCCCGACCTGCCGGGCGCCGACGAGTTCGAAAAGGCGCCGGTGTGGCTGCGGGAGAACCTGATGTTCGGCTATCTCCAGGGCATGACTTTTTGCATGAGCACCCGGAGCCGTGGCGGCCAGAAGCTCCTCGACTACGCCTTCACGACCGATCCGCCCCGCTCGACCGAGCAGATCCTGCACCCCGAGAAGTGGCACACCCGGCGCGACGATCCCGTCGTCGTCCACCTTCCCGACCTCGCGGCGGAGCTGCCGGGGTACGTCAAGGCCGCCGAGGGTGTGATGGGCGAGCTCGGCATCCGCAGCCTGCTGCACGGTGAACACGGAGATTGGGAGAACGCCCTCAAAGCGGCGGAGGGTTGGGGCGGAGATCGCTTCGCCGTCTATGAAAAAAAGGACGGCGAGACGAAGGGCGGCCGACTGCTACTGTGGGTCAGCGAGTGGGATACCGAAGCGGACGAGCAGGAATTTCAGGTGGCCGCAGCGGCCCTGAAGAACGGCTGGAAGGTCGTGGGGACGGCTCCCCGCCGGGTGGTGGCGATGCGCAGCGACGGCGGCGATCTTACGGATCCACGGCGGGAGGCGATCCTCGCCCGGCTGGCGGCCGCTCCCGCGGAGCGGCCGGTCAACCGGGAGATCGATTTGACGGCGATCGGGGCGAAGCCCCTGGCGCCTTAAGCCGGCCTTAGGCCTGCGAGATCAGCCGGTCGAGCACGGGGATGTGCTGGCGCTGCTTCTCGATCAGGCCGCGGATGAGGGTGAGGCACTCAGGGGCCAGATCCTTGTTCTCCAGGGCGCTCTGGTAATCCTTGAGGCCGTGTTCCTCACCCTCCTTGAGGGCCTTGAGAGCGGCGGCGTTGCCGAACAGCTTGGCTGTGCCTTCCACCGCCTTGGCCCAGGTGCCCCAGGCGCCCGAGCCCTCGGACGGCTTGCCGCCATGCTGCTCGATGTGGTGCCACAACTGGTCGGCGGCGTCGCGGTGGTCCTTCGCGAAGCGGTGAAGATCCTGGGCGCCGGGCTCGGTTCCGGCCTTCTCCAGGGCCTGACGGTAGGTTTCGATCGCGGACATCTCGCCCCGCAACAGGCTGTTGAGAGCGGTCACATCAGTGGTGGGGGTTGTCGTCGGCATTGTGAGTATCTCCTTGAAGTATTTGCGTTGCGTGGGGCGTTACGACTCGCCCCTTGGCTTCTGAATACTGCAAGGCATGTGCCGTGATTGATGAGTAGTCGTCGTGAGTGTCCTCCACAGTGATCTCTCACTCCCTGCCCCCATAGGCGCTAACTTATCTGAGAGTTCCCCCACCCAAGCCCCTCATCACCCCGGCCCTCTTCTCCCGACCCCGCCCAACCCCCTTCACCGGGAGAAGAGGGAGCAAGGCGGAGAAGCCCCAGGGGTACCCCTCTCCCGGGGCGGCGGATGGGGTGGTCGGGAGAAGGGCAGGGGTGAGGGTCTTGGGTGGGGGAGGTCTGAGCCAGCGTCGGGGTGACGAGGGGTCTTGCTTTTCTCCCTCTTCTCCCGGTCGGGGGGAGTGCGATGGGAGAAGAGGGCCGGGGTGATGAGGGGTATTTGCTTGGGGTGGCAATCGCCTTCGCCTACCCCTCACCCTCAGGAGGCACCGTCTCCGGCTGCTGCACCGTGACGGCCACCGTGTTGATGCGGTTGTGCTGGACCTCCAGGACCTCGATGGAAACGGGACCGACTTCGACCTTGTCGCCCACGGCTGGATTGCGGCCCAGCTCGGAGAGGACGACGCCGCCAATCGTGTCCTCATCGCGGTCGCTGAGCTCCACCTTCAGCGCCTCCTCCAGATCCTCCACCAGCATGCCGCCCGACACCCGATAGACGCCGTCGCCGAGCGACTGGATCTCCGGCTTCTCGACGTCGAACTCGTCCTGAATCGAGCCGACGATCTCCTCGATGACGTCTTCCAGGGTGACGACGCCGGACACGCCGCCGTACTCGTCGATCACGGCGGCGAGGTGGAAGCGCTCGGTGCGCATGCGCTTCAGCAGCCGGTCGAGCTCCAGGGTCTCGGGGACAAAGGAGATCTCCCGCGCCACCTCCTGGAGCGAGCGCAGGTTGCGGTCGCGGTGGAAGATGTCCTTGATGTGGATGAGGCCGATGACGTGGTCGAGATCGCCCTCACAGAGGGGGAAGCGGGTGTGGCCGCTGCGACGGGCGATGCGCAGGTTCTCGGCCAGGGTGCGGGTGGTGGAGAGGTAGATCACGTCCTGGCGGGGGAGCATGATCTGCCGCGCCAGCCGGTGGGAGAGCTCGAAGATGTTGTCCAGTTGCTCCCGTTTTTGCGTGGAGAGCTGGGCGGCGTTGCCGGAGGAGAGCAGGAGGCGCAGCTCCTCCTCGTCATGAGCCATCTCGCCTTCGTCGGCCGGGGCGACGCCGATCAGCTTGAGGAGCGCGTTGGCCGCGTGGTTGAGCAGCCAGATGGCGGGATAGGTGACCTTATAGAAGACGAAGAGCGGGAAGGCGATTAGCAGGGAGGCAGACTCCGCCTTGCGGATGGCGATCGTCTTGGGCGCCTGCTCGCCGAGCACGATGTGCAGGACGGTGATGACGAGGAACGACACCGTGACGCTGATCGAGTGGAGAAGCTGAGGGTTGTTCCCCGCAAACGGTGAGATCAGTGGGCGGATGACCCAGGCGAATGCCGGCTCGCCGACCCAGCCCAGGGCCAAGCTGGCGAGCGTGATGCCGAGTTGGGTGGCGGAGAGATAGGCGTCCAGATGCCGCAGCATGTGGCGGACGACCGTGGCCCGGCGATTCCCTTCGGCGACGAGGGGCTCGATCTGCGTCGGCCGCACCTTGACGAGGGCGAACTCGGCGGAGACGAAGAAGCCGTTCAGTGCCACCAGAACGATGCCCAGGAGCATCCCCCAGACAGGAGTGATGGCAGAGGGAGCAGCGGGAACCGACGCGACTTGGGCGAGGATCACAGGCGATTACCCCACAGGCTCGGGGGTTGCTGGCCGGAAGAGGGGCCGCGAGACAAGAAGAAGGAGGCGGCGTGCGGACTGGGAGGGTCGTCGTTCAATGCCAGTGGATTTTAGCACAGGCGGCGGCAACGACTCCTCTTGGGCGAGCAACGACTGCTCAAGCCAGAGCAACGACTGCTCAAGCCAGAGCAACGACTGCTCAAGCCAGAGCAACGACTGCGACTGCTCAAGCTAGAGCAACGGCTGCTCAAGGCGGAGCAACGGCTGCTCAAGCCAGAGTAACGGCTGCTCAAGGCGGAGCAACGGCTGCTCAAGGCGGAGCAACGGCTACTCAAGCGGGAGCAACGACTGCTCAAGCCAGAGCAACGGCTGCTCAAGCTAGAGCAACGGCTGCTCAAGCTAGAGCAACGGCTGCTCAAGCCCGAGCAACGGCTGCTCAAGCCCGAGCAACGACTGCTTAAGCCGGAGCAACGACTGCTCAAGCTAGAGCAACGGCTGCTCAAGGCGGAGCAACGCCTGCTCAAGCCCAAGCAACGGCTGCTTAAGCCAGAGCAACGACTGCTATCGTCGTCCGCGAGAGCCGCTGGCAGTACTCTGGGACGTTTTCGCGCTTTCTTCCGGCTACGCCTTCGCCCGCACGCTCTTGAGCATCGCCACGAAGGCGTCCCGCTGCGGCGCCATGGTCTTGTTCGAGCCCGTCGCCTTGAAGAACCAGGGGCCACCCGGTCCCTCGACCACGGCGCCGTAGAGGCGCGCGTCGGTCAGGGGTTGAGAGGGGGCCATGCCCATCTGGCTGGGCTTCATCGTGCCCTTGACGTCCACCCAGGTCACCTTCATGCCGCCGGACTCGAAGGTCTCGGGCTTGGGATGATCCGAAGTCTCCATCTGACCCACCCACCGCTCGATGTTGGCGTCCACCGAGCCGCCGCCGCCGGGTCCGAAGAAGAAGACGGCGAACTCGCCGGGGCCGCCGGGGCCGGGAATGGCGGCCTGGGCGATGCGCATGCTCGACGACGGGTCCTGTTTGTCCCAGGCCTTCGGCAGGTCCATCTCGATCGAGCCCGCCGGAGCCCCGGTCGCGGCCGGAGCCTGGGCCACGGCGTCGCCATGGGAGGAGATGGGGGCCGGGACGCCGGAGTCGCCGCCGGGCTGGCTGGTCGCCGCCTCCTGGGGGGTGGCCGTGGCCGGCGTGGCGGCAGTCGAGTCTGGAGCCTTCTTGTTACAGGCGCACAGCAGGGCGAGCAGCAGCGAGAGAGTCAGGATATGACGAAGCATGTCGGGTCTCCGTAGGGGATGGGCGACGGCGAGCCGCCACAGCGGCAAGCGTATCACCGTCGCCGTGAGGCCCGCATCGGCTACAATCTCCCCGGGAGCGCTCGGGGGCTGGTGCCTTCCGCGGTCTTCAAAACCGTTGTCCGGCGCCGGTTGCGGTGTCGGGGGTGGGTTCGATTCCCATGCGCTTCCGCCTGGGTCACGGGGTTACGACAGCTTCTGCGACGCCGGTTTCGCTTCGGCTCAGACTTATCCTTGCCGCTCAAATCTACACCCTGCGTGAGAAGGCAGGCGGCGACAGCGGCAAAGGGAGGGCGCAGAAGCCCCCCAAGCGCTCCCAGGGAGATGTGTTCCTTGTGTCGTCGCCGATTTCGGCGACTGTGAACGGCAGTTCCCTCTACGGACAGCGAGGCTACGGCGAGCTTGACAAGGCTAGCCAAGAGGGGAGATACTAACACGTTTGGTGCGCCGAGGTTCCCGAATTAAGTTTCGATGATGGCGAAAGGATATTCGATTATGCGTTACCCCGCAAATGGCTCAGAGGCGTTCCTTGACGGTGGTGGCACCATTGACCCATGGGGAGGGCCGTTTTTTGATGGTGGCGGTGGGATCGATCCTTACTAGCAAGCTAGTGGGCTAATGTCTTTGACATGGGTGAACGCCAGTGCGACGTGCCTCTCGAACTTTCCTAACCAGGAGTCTCCCCTTGATCCCACAAAGAAAGACTTCCATCGCGAAGCCTCAGAGCAGCAGCCTGACCATCGCTACGCCAAATCACCCTAAGAGGAAGCCAAGATGACGAAGCGCTCTGTGACCCGTCTCTTTGGCCTCCTTGAGAATTCTGGTTTCCTTGCGTTGGCTCCTCTTTAAGGATTATCAAAGATATTTGTCGAGATAGAACTTGGCTTCCTTCCTCTCCCGTTCCGAGACGCCTGCCGTCCTTGCTGCCAGTACTCGCAAAGCCTTACGAGCTTTTTCCTTCTCTTCCGGTGTTGCTCCGTATTCAAGGAACAGCCTGCTCGCAGTTAGCTTTAACATCGCACTGTCGTGCTGCTCGCCAGCATCCCTCAAGCGCCGAGCCTCTTTAAGGATGTAGTCTTCGTCACCTTTATCTTTTTTGTCTTCGTGCAAAATGCAGGTATAAAAGAGAAGATTGTTCAAGCCTAACACTTCAGGAGCGCTGCCAATCCCAAGTTTCTGAAGATGTTTGTGGCCCTCTCGGCACTGAGCCACCGCCTGTTCCAGTCTGTCTTTATCTCCCGCACTGAAGGTTCCCTTCTCCAAACTCATTTCTCCTAGGGCATAGCCTAAAACTGTCTCGGCTCGCCCTCTCATCTCGTTCCTTGCATTTTCGAGTCCTTTATGCATCTTTTCGATATCCTTGGAGATCTTCTTTCTAAAAGATCTGTAGGATTGCAAGCCGAAAGCTCCTACCAAGGCAACGAGGAAAGAAAGAATGAATAGTGCAATCGATGACGAACCAAAAAGGGTTGTTGCGAGGCTTCCGGCATCCGACGGCACAATCTTGGTAGTGCGGGCTAAAGCGAAAATCCAATACGATGAGGCCCAAGTCAAGGCAACTACTCCAAGGATCAACGCTGTTTTAGAGATCTCCTTAAAAATTGCTATGAATTTCGTCGGCATTTCATCGATATCTTTGGAGGCTATCTCTCCAAGGGTCTTATAGGGTGGCAAGCCTAGAGTCCCCGCAAGGGCAACGAGGAGGGAGGTAAACGTAAAGGTAATTCCTCCCAGAACCAATGCTGCTTTAGATATTTCCCAAAGCATTGCAAAACATTTTGTCGTCGGCATTATTCGCTTTCCTTTCTTTGCCACTCTAGTCTCGTTAGCGCTGCGCCAATTATTTTGAGCTAACCAAGGCACCCTAGCGAATCGCTTCTTTGCGGGCGGGCTTTTCCCATCGGACGCAAGCCTCGATTCCGAGGTGTGGCGAGGGCCATCGAAGTCTATAAAACAAAAAATTTTGCGGTAGGTCGAATGGTGCTTCTGATCTGATGCTTGCCTTGTTTGTCAAAAGATTAGATACTCGCTGCCGAAGGCGCCGGACTTTTCCAAGCATCTGATCCCCTCCCTCGTCGACGCCTTCATCTGAGGATGCGCGGCCATACAATTCCGTTATTCCAATTTCCGGGTAGAGTGCCACTTCTTTTCCCTCGAAGCGAGCAGACTCACGATTCCGGAACTCTAAGGAAAGATTAGCTATGCCATCCTCCTGAACGTCCATGCCGGCAAAAAGGTCTCGATCCACTACAACACTAACCTCAAGGTCTGTGGTAGGAATGTCGATAGGGATATCGTATCGGTCGAATGTGGAGGTCTTGGGCTCCTTCCATTGAACATAGTCGACTAGACCAATTACCGTTTCTCTTGTAAGGAATCTTCCGCTGATGGCGTGAACGGCGAGGTCCGCGCTCTTGTACGTAGTGCCAAAGCTATCGACATGAGAGCTAAGCGGCTCTTGCTGAAACAGTTCCAGATCATCGGCGTCTCTTTTTCCATTCCATACTGCGAAATGGTTGAGGAGCCATTTGTTCAGGAACCATTCATGCTCGTCTCGGGAGCCAAGCTCTCGATGCCTACGATGATAATACTCCCTTTTCTCGGGCTTCATCTCGATGAAGCAGGGAAGTTTTTCGCGAGGCGCATTTAGCCGAAGTATCTGAACTTGGCGAGCAAAAACGCTTCCATCCTTTGTCACGTAAACAGTATAGCGCTCGGAGCGGCAAACGTATGGAGAATGCGTCCATTTAGCCGCCGCCGCTGCTATCATCTCGCGTATCACTGTCGAGTGTCGTCCCCTCGCGTCCTTGTAGCCGAGTTCCTGGGCGATTTCTCCCGTCAGGTTCCACAGGACTGAGGACATTCTGATCTGGCAGTTTCGTTCATTGCGCCCTGTCATTCGGTTCCTCCTTTTTGTACCCTCATTATGTACGGATGAGTATGGCAGACAAATAGTCCCCTTGAATTGCCCCCTAGTATAGTGCTAACTTCATGTCTGGCCAAATCAGGCCAATCGAGCGCCACCCAGTAGAGGTCGGGGTCAGCTTATGGGGAGCAAGTCCCGAGCCTCCTTACGCTGGGATCTTGAAAGGAGAGGTGCCTAAGGCATGAGTCTGCGTTCATTGATTTCCGCTGTTTATGCTATTCTTCATTGGGTGGGAGTGTCCTCTAACCATTCCTTGAGCAACTCAGAGGGATCCGGGGCTACCCTTGATGGTGGAGGGGGCTTAGACCCGTGGGGGTAGGGTGTTCTGCCCAGTACTCCCTATGGTACGTGAGAAAACGTAGCGCCAAGAGAGGAGACCTTCCAATGGATGGTGGTGGTACCATAGATCCTTGGGGCTAAGGCCCTGAATCTGAGTCGTATACGGCACTAAGAATAAGTACAGGGCCAGTTCGCTGGCCTTTTGTCGTTTCTATGAGGGGACGGCGGGACGGCGAGTACCCTACTTCTTGAGGTGCGGCAAGCGGTGCGGCTACTCCACCAACCGGCCCTTTCAAAGGAGACCCGCATGAAGCTCAGAGCCACGTTCCTGGTATTCGTCTCGCTGCTGCTGATCAGCTCCCTCGCGAACGCCGCACAGACCTCCACACCGACCGACGCGGCGAGCGCGAACCTGGCGGCGATCTTCTCCGCCCCGGCGTCTCCGGACGGCGCGCAGGCCCAGCTCCCCTCGTTCGATCCCCCTCCGACCGATAGGGCCGGCTTCAACACGTGCGGCACCTGCAGCGAGACGGTCTGCGTGGGGCAAACCGTCGGGACGATCTGCAGAGTCCAGAGCGGCGCCGTCTTCACGTGCCAGCATGCCTACGTCATCTGCACCGCCAAGGACTGCGAGTGCTGGACCGGACCGCTGCCGTAACTTATCCGCACAAAGGACATCAAGGATTGCAAGGACAGCAGGGACGACAATCATCGTTCTGTCTTTGCGGTCCTTGTTGTCCTTGCTTCTGGGGTTCTGGCCCGCAGGCTCCTAGCCAGGCAGCTTGGCGACGAGCATCAGCCATCCAAGGGCGATGAGCAGGATGATGGTGGGGCCGAACAGGAAGATGGGAACCATCCACAGCAGGCTCCAGTGCGCGATCCTCGGGTGCTGTGGGTCGCCCCGTCGATAGATGAGCTTGATCTCGTCGTCCCGGAGACCCTTCCACTTGATGGGCCGCTCGTGCGGCAGGGTCACCCGATGCGCCTTGCCGTGTTCGTCCCGGAACGAGACGATCGGCAGGGAGCTGGAGTTATCCGTGTCGATGCCGCCTTCCCAACGCTCTTCTTTGTAGCCGACGATCCTTGCCGTCACCCGCAACCCGTTGCGGAGGAAAAGCCAGATCCTGAGGGAGAACAGCAGGCCGATCGCCGGCATGACCAGGAAGACGACATAGGCGAGCGCTTTCACCTGGACGTTCGTCCTATGGGCTCGGCTGCGGTGGATTCGGGGCAAACCGCTCAGCTGAAGAACCAGGCAGATACATGACGGAAGGCATGGGAATCCGAGAAGCAAGGACCTCAAGGACCTCAAGGACCTCAAGGACCTCAAGGACAGAACGATGATACCCAGTCCGGTATTTTGTTGTCCCTGCAGTCCTTGATGTCCTTTGTTCGGCCTTTCTTCCAGCAGGCTCCTCAGACTAGAAAGCGCAGGCGCAGCAGCCGCCGCTGCCGTTGCCGCCGCAGAGCGGCGTGCCGCCGCCATGGGACTCGCACCAGGCGCCGCACTGCTTGGCGATGCAGCAGCTCGGGGTGCGGAGGCAGGCCGGTGGATGGCAAGTCGTCGCCGCCTTCGCCGGGACGCTGAGCAAAGCGGTGGCCGCGAGGGCGAGGGCGAACAGGAAACCGGTTATTCTCTTCATTCGGTGCTCCTTTTCAGCAGGTCCGCCGTGGCGGACACAAGAAGGATCGCAATTTTAACATTTGGGCGAAGCTCAGGTCCAACCCGGGAGATTACGAGCGTATGGCACACAGATCCTGGTCCCGATTCCTCCGCGCTGTGCCGGCCGGATTCCTCGCCTTGGCGATGGCGTGCGCGTCCCAACCTTCTCCCCGGCCCGTGGCGCCTGCCGCGGCCCGGCCGACGGTCGCACCGCGGCGCTACGACGTGATCATCGTCGGCGCCGGCATGGCGGGCCTGACCGCCGGCAAGAATCTCCTGCATGCCGGGCGTTCCTTCGTGATCCTCGAGGCCACCGACCGGATCGGCGGGCGCGGCCGGACGGACGCCACCACCTTCAGCGCCCCGATCGACCTGGGCGGCGCCTGGATCCACAACGTCTCGACCAATCCCCTGACACCGGTCATCACCGGCAGCGGGTATGCCACTCAGGAGACCGAGGTGGACGCCTCGCACCATCTCTTCTTCAACCACCATTTCGCCGGCCCGCGGGACCAGGAGCGGTTCCGGCGCATCACCAAGGCCTTCGAGGCGTCGCTGGAAGAGTCCCACGGTCACGATGACGCGACCGCCAATCACCTGCCGCGGGAGGAGCCTGGGGGAGGGGCGGCGGCACCCGGAGAGCCGGCCTTCGAGACGCTGCGCGAGCTGGTCGCGCTGAACTCCGGGCCGCTGGAGAGCGCGGTGGAGCTGGAGGAGAGCTCGTCCGTCGATGCCGGCGCGTTTCTGGCCGGCGAGGACGTGCTGATTCAGCGCGGCTACGGCACGTTCGGCGAGGAGGTGCTCCCCCAGGTCAGCCTGAGCTCGCCCGTGACCCGCTGCTTGGAGTGAGGGCCCCGACGTGGCCCCCTTCGACTCTTGGCGGGGTTTTCCCGCGAGGCTCTGCGCCATGGATAGGACGAAATTTAGGAGCAGTAGCAGAAGCTGCCGTCGAAAAAATAAGAATAGCAGCCGTAGCTATAGCAGTACTCTTCACATTGCTCTTCACTGTCGAAGGGGTCTAAGGTCGGCAGGACTCTGCACCACACCGCTTCGGCAGGAGCTGGTCTCAATGCTACTGCGACCAGGAACGCACCGGCTAAAAGAAGCTTCACTCTAGTTTTCATCGATTCCTCCTTCTAGGGAGCAAGGATAGATATCTTGTTAGTTCTTGTCAACATGAAGCACTTATATTCTTGCCACTTCGGCTAGATGCCGGTCGATCTCGTCGGCTTGAGCCGGCGTTCCCCGATCACGTCCATATGCCATCAGCTAAGCTAGAATGCCTGAGATTTGGCAACGGGATTCCCCCACTAGCCGAACAGGGAGATATCATGAGGAAGCAACCGAAGAAGTTAGTGCTGTCAAAGGAGACCGTGCGTATTCTGGACGGAGAGCTGAAGGGCGTGCACGGAGGATCAGCTCCTGGAGACACGGCAAGCGCCTGCCTCTCCTTTTGCAATTCCGTCTGCCGCTTCTGCTTAGACGAGCCCCTCGGTCCCTAGAGAACGTCTCACCGTAGGTTTCGTAGGGGGCGGGACCGCGCCGCCCTCTACGACCAACGCTAGGTTAGGACTCCATCCCGAAGGGCCGCGACCTTGTTTCTTCTCGCTTGAACCGAGGTGCGAAGGCACGTCGGCGGCCACCTCAAGAAGAGCTCAAACGCCGGGCCAACGATCTCGCGGCCCTTCAGGCCGCACCGCGTTGTCAATCTCTCCACCCAGGGCATCGGCCTGCGGCCTCAGCCCCGGGCTCTGTTCTCCCGGCCCGTTGGGCCGGACGGGCCGGCCACTCGCGTCAGGTTTGTCCGGCGTCGGTTGCGGCGTCGGGGGTAGGTTCGATTCCCATGCGCTTCCGCCAATCTTTTCAATGAAGGCACCAGCCCCGAGCGCTCCCGGGGGCCGTATTCCTCTCGTCTTCAGGCATAGCGGTCCATCCAGAGATACTGCTCGCCGGGGGAGGGTGCCCTACTCGATACGAATGCAGTCGACCGGGTAGCTCATCATCATCGCAAGATCCTCGGAACGCGCCCCCCATCTGGCTGCCACCGCTGCCATGAACTCACCCTTCGCGTCGTACGCAGAGACCACCCGGACGCCCTTCAGCATCAGCACGGGGTTCGGATGGCGGCTGAACTGGTAGAACGTCTCGAGCTTTGAAGATAACAAGGCGACTGCCGGCACAAACGTGCCGACCGAAGCGACCAGCCGCCGGGCGCTGAGCAAAACGCGAAGATCGTCGAGCAGCGTTCCGGACTGGACGATCACCTCGACGCCGCGCAAACGCAAGGCTTCTTCGATACCCGCAACCGTGGGATTTCGCAGGTCCTCGAACACGAGCCAAACGCGCCTTGGACAATCGTGCTCGAACACCGCGAGGTAGTATGCGAGGGGCGGCTGCCAATACCCAGGCTTGATGTCCTTTCTGTCGAACGCGTCGCCGCCGCGGAAATGCATCACCAGATCGTCCGCGCCGACGCGTGGATCGGAGTGCAGTAGATCTTGCGCCAGCAACGGGCGGACGCAACGGTCGACGATCGATCGCTCAGTGCCAGCATCCAGAGGCTGCATCAGCGCTCGCGTGTGCAGGAAGTAGCCCGACAACGCGAAGTCGGAAACTCGCCGCTCTCCGTCCCAGTGGAGCATCACATCGCCAGTTCCTGTGCCTTGATAAAAGAGATGCTGGCTCGGCAGGCGGATGCGACGGATGCCATGCCGTTCTGCCAAGGCGAAGACGTTGATAAGTTGCAAGACCGAATTACCGAATCTCAGCCATTCGGCGACCAGCAAGGTGCTGATTGCAGCGGACGGCCGCACAAAGTACCAAGCTGGGTTCAGCACGCGGTAGAACCCGCCGGTCTGGCTACCAGGAAAGACTGCTTCCCGCCCCTGGAAAACCTCCAGATTCCAGCCGTAGCGCGGGGCCAGACGCCGCTCAACAAACCGTGTCACGGCGCTCGAACCGGCGCGGACATCGCCCCGCGGGTGTGGGGGAATCGCAGAGGGATCTTGGATCATCTTCCTCTGCCTGTGTAGTGCGCGAGGAGACGGCCACCCTCCGATGAGCGCTTGGACGAGTCGAAAGTGCAAGACATATTAATAATCGGCACACGCTCCGAGTGCTTCCAGGCCTACGGCTAGCCGGGCAGCTTGGAGCTGAGGATCAGCCATCCAAGGGCGATGAGAAGGACGACTGCGGGTGCGAACAGGAAGATGGGAACCATCCACAGCAGGCTCCAGTGCGCGATCTTCGGGTGCTGCGGGTCGCCCGGTCGATAGATGAGCTTGATCTCGTCATCCCGGATACCCTTCCACTTGATAGGTCGCTCGTGTGGCAGGGTCACCCGATGCGCCTTGCCGTGTTCGTCCCGGAACGAGACGATCGGCAGGGAGCTGGAGTTGTCCGTGTCGATGCCGCCGTTCCAACGCACTTCCTTGTAGCCGACGATCCTTGCCGTCACCCGCAACCCGTTGCGGAGGAAAAGCCAAATCCTGAGCGAGAACAGCAGACCGATCGCCGGCATGACCAGGAAGACGACAAAGGCGAGCGCTTTCACCTAGACGTTCGTCCTATGAGGTTCGGCTGCGGTGGATTCTGGGCTGTAGGGAGCTCGTGTCTCTCATCCGCGACAGCTTATCGTGGCGGAGTGGCGTTTCGGCCTGCACGATGGGAGGCTGTAGCATGGAACCTATACGTGCCAGCCCGCGTACGTCGGCTGCTCCGACGGCCCCCGCCCCGCTATTCGGTATGGCTCTAAATTCGTTATTATCCAGGGGCGTGACGGAAGGCCCGTCGTGCGAGATCTAAGGAGATTCGCTCATGAAGTCGACCCGTATCTGGCTTCCCGTCCTTGCTCTTCTGGTCCTCACCGCCTTCGGGACCCCCGGGGCCCATGCCGCACAATTCTGCGGCGACGTCTGCGACTGCTCTGCTCCCTGCAGCACCCGCTGCACCGAGGGGGGAGGCTTACCGACCTTGACCTGCGGGCAGTGGACGTACGAGCCATGTATTGACAAACCGTGGTGTGCTCTTTTCGCAGCTTCCTCATCGGCGATGACGTCTAAAGCCTCCTCCGGCAATGCGACCCTCCTGTTAGAGAGCATCTTCGCTTCCGCGACTCCTGCGGCGACACCAGCCTCGGTGATTCGCTAAGCCGCGACCGATCCATATTTTGTGAGGCAACCCGCGAGGGCGGTGTTGTAAATCATGGATTGGGGCTCGCGCGGCCGGGAATTCGTGTCGCATCGTCCGGTCTCAGAATGCTGGCTCCCGGAAGGGGAGGGCGAGCACCTTCTTCTTTGAGGAGCTGACGCACGCGGCACAGCTCCTCCGTGAACCGTCCTTCCAAAGGAGACTCGCATGAAGCTCAGACTCACCCTCCTGACCTTCGCCTTCCTGCTGCTGATCAGCCATCTGGCGGGCGCCGCCCAGACCTTCACGCCTACGGACCCGGCGAGCGCCAGCCTGGCGGCGATCTTCTCCGACCCGGCAGCTCCCGGAGGTCGCGGACGCGAAGCTCCCCTCGTTCGTGCCGGCCCCAACCGATAAGGCCGTCCTCTGCGGAAGCTGCAGCGATTCGCTTTGCCAGGGAAAGCACTTCCGGGACTTCTGCAAGGCTCAGGGCGGCAAGACCTATCTCTGTCAGCCCGCGATCGTCATCTGCGCCGCCAATGACTGCGAGTGCTGGACGGGGCCGCTGCCGTAGAGCTCTGCGAAACGCCGGGGTGGTGACGTCCGGGGGGATGGGATGATCGAACCGGCGTCGCCGCTCCCGAGACGTCTCTACGACACCGACGGCGAAGGTGCGACTGTTGTCTCTGCGGATGGTTGCACGGCTGGCGAGGTGGTGACGAGGCTGGCGAGGACCTTCAGCAGCTCTCCCACCTCCCAGTGGTGATGCTCTCCCATGAGGCAGATCTGAATCAGGTTTCGCTTCACCAGGTAGCCGCTGCGGTAGCTCAGCCAGATCCCCTGATCCTCCAGGGCCTCGCCCAAGGCAAGCGCGGCGACGCCAGGGGGCGGCAGCAGCGTCAGGACCATCGGGGCGGCGATCGTCTCGGGGGCCATGATGGAAAAACCCAGCTTCTCCAGGTTGGGGCGCAGCCAGGCGGCGAGCCTGCGGCGGGTGGCGAAGCCATCTTTTTTGGCGAAGCGGGCGAGGCTCGCCGAGAGTGCCGAGATGAGGTTGGTCGAGGTGGTGAAGGGCACGCTCTCCGAGTGCGCGTAGCTGCCGAGATCCAGATAGTGGGGAAGATGCGGAGCGGGCGCGATCGCCTGGGCGTGGAAAACGAGGGCCAGGCCGGGGAACGAGGCGAGACCCTTGCCCGAGACGCCGGTCGCCAGGTGGACGCCGGAGAGATCGACCGGAACGTTGCCGATCGAGCTGATGCCGTCGAGGCAGAGGGCGGCGCCTCGTTCAGCCGTGATCTCCTTCAGCCCCTCCAGATCGTTGAGCACGCCGGTCGAGGTCTCGCAGTGGACGGCCCAGATCCAGCGGATTTCCGGATCGGTCTCCAGGGCGCGGCGCAGCTCGGCGAGAGGCAGAGGTTCCCCCCAGCCGGCGGCGAGCTCGCTGAAAGCCAGACGCCAGCGCTTCGCCTGGGCCGCCAGCCGGGCCCCGAACTCGCCGTTGACGAGGACGACGCCGCGGCCCGGGAGGAGCGACAGTTGGGCCGCCACGGCTTCGTTCGCGAGCGTTCCCGAGCCCAGCAGAATCTCGACGTGCGCGCCGTTGGTCATCCGGCAGAGGTCGCGGCGGATGGCCGCCACCTCGGCCATGAAGCCGGCGCCGCGGTGCGACACGGGAGGCTGGGCCAGCGCCCGGCGCACGGCAGCGTGGATGGCCACGGGGCCAGGCAGGAAGTTGATCGGACGGCCGGACGGTTTCACGGCAGCTCCTGCGCTTTTCGGAATAATGCCGGGCTGAGACGGTCCCAGGTGAGATACATCCCTTGATAGCGCGCCGCCTCGGTTCCCAGGGGCGGCCCGAAGGGCACGCAGCCCATGTGGCGGTAGAGGTGGAGCTGACTCTGCGCTCCGGAGAGAAGCCCGAGGTCGTAGCCGTTCTCGCGGGAATGGCGCAACACCGCCGCCATCAGGGCGGTGAAGACCACGCCGCCGCGGTCGTCTTTCTCCACGGCGAGGAGGCGGACCTCGCAGGCACGCCCGTGGGGCGGCAGGTACGAGTCGAGGTCGGCGAGCTTGGCGTCGAGCGAGAACGGGCGCTGGCCACAGACCGCCACCATGCCCCGCAACCGCCGCCCGTCCAGGCAGACGTAACATACGCTGCGCTCCAGCCGCTGATCGACCAGCCGGCGCTCCTCATTGGGAGAATGTTGGGGGATCTCCTCGACGAAGGTCCGGTAGGTGAGCCCGTAGACCTGCTCGAGCT
Source organism: Thermoanaerobaculia bacterium (assembly GCA_035996875.1). Taxonomy (GTDB): domain Bacteria; phylum Acidobacteriota; class Thermoanaerobaculia; order Multivoradales; family UBA5704; genus DATARR01. Next base: position 71,902 of record DASYJD010000060.1, on the reverse strand, counting down.
CCCACGGCTCCGTCGCGATTTTGATCTGTAAGTTCGTGGCCGTCATTGGCCTCCCCGAGGCCAGAGAGTCAGAACCGTGCGACTGGATGACGACGGCGAGTATATCCACTTCGGAGGGGGTGGATCAGAAAATCGGCAAGACCTCGCACCGCGCACCCACCCCCGCCGGACCCGTGCCCGGCCGCACCCGCACCAGCGCGTTGCCCTGGCCGAAGGCGGCGAGGTCGTGGGAGCCCTTGAATGGGAAGGGAGTGACGAAAAGCTCGCCGTCCCGGGGCTCCACGGCCGCCGGAAGAAAGCGGTCCCGCGGGCCGGAGGCCGGGAGCGGCGCGGCCAGCGTGCCGTTGACGGCGCTGCCCCACCAGGAGGCCTTCATCCCCAACAGGCGCCGCAGGGTGGGGTAGACGAAGAGCCAGAAGCTCACCATCACCGAGGCCGGATTGCCCGGCAGGCCGAAGACCCAGCCGCCGGGATGAGCGGCGAAGACCAGCGGCTTGCCGGGCTGGATCTCGACACCGTCGAACACCGCCTCGCAGCCCAGATCCGCCAGCACTCCCTCGACGAGGTCGAACTCGCCCATCGAGACGCCGCCGCAGAGCAGGAGGACGTCGGAGCGCAGCCCGCGCTCGACGAGGGGGCGCAGGGCGTCCACCCGGTCGGGCGCGATGCCCAACGGGTCGAAGCGGAGGCCCAGAGTGTTCCCCGCGGCCAGCAGGAAATCGGTGTGCGAGTCCCGGAGCTGCCCGGGCCCGGGCACCGTCTCGGGAGGCACGACCTCGTCGCCGCTGGTGAGCACCGCCACCGTAGGCGCCCGGTGGACGGGTACCGTGGCGTGGCCGTGGGTGGCGAGGAGGGAGAGGGCGCCGGGCGCCAGGCGGGAGCCGGCGGAGAGAAGGGGGTCTCCAATCTTCAGGATCTCGCCCCGGCGGCGGATGTGCTGGCCCGGAAGCGACGGCCGCAGGAAGATGACGGTCTCGCGGCCGGCATCCGTCTCTTCGACCGGCACCACGCGGTCGGCGCCAACGGGCAGCGGCGCGCCAGTCATGATGCGGGCCACCGCGGGCGGCGCCAGCTCGTAGCCGGGCCGGTCGCCCGCAGCCACCGCGCCGCTGACCGCGCGGCTCTCCCCCGGGCTCACCTCGCCGGGCAGGGCGTAGCCGTCCATGGCCGAGACGTCCCCGGCCGGCACGTCCACCTGGGCCGCCAGGCTGCGGGTGAGGACCCGGCCGCCGGCGGCCCGCCGCTCGATCGTCTCCTCGGGCAGCGAGGCGATCCGTTCTTCGATCCGTCTCCAGGCCTCATCGGGTTGCAGTGGCGCCATCTCCCTCACCTCCGTCCCTAACCGTAGCGGAATGGTATACTTCCGCCGCTTTTCGTGGGTTTCTAGTTCCTCTGTTGGGAGGTAGTCCTCTCCGTGGGATCGGTGGAGAATAGCTTTCAGTACCGTGGCGACCTCGCGGAGACCGCCCTGCCGGAGATCCTGTACACGATCGACCGGTTCCAGGTCCCCGGTGTCATCGAGGCCAGCCGGGACGGCGTCGTCAAGCAGGTCTACATCAAGGAAGGCAATGTCGTCCACGCCATCTCGACGGACCGCAACGACAGCCTGGGCGCCTATCTCCAGCGCAGCGGCGTCATCACGCCGGAGGCCTATCTCGCCACCATGCGGGAGCGCGAGCGCACCCAGAAGCGCTACGGCGTGCTGCTCATCGAGGGGGGGCTGCTCTCCCCGGCGGAAGTCTACAAGGCCATCCGCAAGCAGATCGAGGCGGTCGTCTGGAGCCTCTTCTACTGGCACGACGGCAGCGTCATCTTCAGCATCGGCGAGTTCCGCGAGCCGGACTCGGTACGCATCCAGATCCCCATGCGGCAGGTCATCCTCCAGGGCATCAAGCGCGCTCCCGACGCCAAAACATTGGTGGCTCGGCTGGGGCGGAAAGAGACGGTCTTCGAACCTTGTTACAAGACGGAGCAGTTGATCGAGCTCGCCCTCGACGGGGACGAGTACAAGCTGCTGAGCCTGGTCGACGGCCGGCGGACCCTGTACGACATCTGCACCCAGGGCCCCCACAGCGCGGCTGAGAACGGCAAGGTGCTGTACGCTTTCCAGGTTCTCCAGCTCGTGCGCTGCCTCGTGCCGGCGGCGGTCGAGGCGCCGCCGGAGCCGCGGCGCGAGGAGGGGACGGGCACTACCGGCGCGATCAAGATCCGTTTCAAGACCCAAGGCGACAAGTTCAGCGCCTGACGAAGCACTGGAGTCGATATGCCGCTTTACGAGTACCAATGCCTGAATTGCGGGAAGAAGACCGAGGTCATTCAACGTTTCGAAGATGCTCCCCTCGCCGCCTGCCCGAGCTGCGGCGGTGAGGTCAAGAAGCTCATCTCTTCGCCGGCCTTCCAGTTCAAGGGGACCGGCTGGTACGTCACCGACTACGCCGGCAAGAAGGGGCCCGGCTCGGACTCGAAGTCGAAGTCGGAAGGCAAGAGCGAGGGTGGCGGCGAGAAGGGCGAAAAATCCGGCAAGGGTGATTCCTCGGATCATGGGGAAAGCAGCGCCGGGAAGGCGGAAAAGGTCGAGAAGAGCGAAAAATCCGCGGCGGCGGAGACGAAGAGCTCCGGGGGTGGGGGCGGCTCGGAGTAGGAGCCGAGGAGACGAGGGAGGAGTGGGGAACACTGCGCTCTCCGGACATGTTATAATCACATCCCTGGAGTCCCTTATCGCTCCGCGCTCAGAAGTCGTACGAGTTTTTCGGAGGCCTCATGAAGTCATTCCGCTCCCTCGTCTTGCCGCTTCTCGTCCTTTTGCTCGCCTTGCCGGCGAGCTCCGCCTGGGCCACCACCTACAAGATGGTGGCCGACAATGTCCTCGCCGACCAGGCCAAGGCCGTGGTCGACGTCAAGATCGTCGGGGTGGATTGGGCGCCTATCGTGGACGGGCCGCCGTCCACCGATTACCTCGTGGAGGTGAACCGGTTGATCAAGGGCGATCTCTCGGGCAGCACCCTGGTGGTGCGGGTGCCGGGGGGCATCAACCCCAAGGGGCTCGGCCTCAAGATCTGGGGCGCTCCCCAGTTCACGGAGGGAGAGACCGCTCTCCTGTTCCTCAATCCTGCCAAGGACGGCACCTACCACATCCTCGATCTGATGCTCGGCGCCTTCCACCGCCGCACGGTCGAGGGCAAGGGGGTGGCGCTCCGCGACCTCTCGGAAGCTCATGAGGTGGGTGGCTCCGGACAGGACCAGGTCCGCGACTTCGACCGTTTCGCCGACTGGCTCGCCTATCGTTCCCCGGGAGACCGAAGCGATGGCAGCTACATCCTGAGCCCAACCAAGTCGATGCTCACCGGCGCCGACGCCAAGTTCACCCTGCTGCTCTTCACCGACGGCAATCCCATCCGCTGGTTCCGTTTCGACAACGGCCAGAGCGTGGCCTGGAGAGTGGGCTCCGGCGGACAGCCCGGCCTGGGGCTCCCCGCCTCCATTCAGGCTTTCCAGGCCGCGCTCAACGCCTGGGACAGCGACCCCAATACCAACATCAACTACGTCTACGCGGGCACCACCGGGGCGACCACCGGGCTCACCGAGCCGGACGGCATTAACGCCATCATCTTCAACGATCCCAACAACGGGGTCGACGGAACCTTCGATTGCAGCACCGGCGGCGTCATCGCCCGCGGCGGTCCCTTCTTCTTCAACGCCACCCGGATGTATAAAGGGCGGGCCTATCACGAGGCGGTGGAGGCCGACATCGAGACCAACGACGGCACGGAGTGCTTTTTCGCCAACGATCCCAGCGGGGCGCAGGAGGTGTGGGCGCACGAGCTCGGCCACACGCTGGGCCTCGGCCACTCTCCGTTGCGCGAAGCCCTGATGTTCGCCTTCGCCCATAACGACGGCCGCGGCCCCCGCCTGTCAGACGACGACCGGGCCGGCATCGCCGCGCTCTACGGCACCGGGGCGGGCGGCGGTGGTGGTGGCGGCGCCACTCTGCTGGCGCCCCAGAACTTCGTCGCCCACGCCACCTCCAACACGCAGGTGACCCTGACCTGGCGCGACCGGTCGGTGGGCGAGGCCGGCTACCGGGTCGAGGTCAAGGTGGGAAAGAACAAGTACCGGGAGATCCTGCAACTGGACGCCAATTCGAACACGATCGTCGTGAGCAATCTGACGCCGGGAACGGCCTACACCTTCCGGGTCCGCTCTGCGGGACCCACCGGCAAGTTCTCTCCCTACGCGGCGGTGAACGTCACCCTGCCGCACTGACGTCAAGGCGGTATTACGGCTCGGCGCGGCCGGTGGGCACCCGCAGAGGGTCCCCGCCGGCCGTTCGCTTTTTGAGGCTCCACGCCACCAGGACGGCCACCATGCAGGCCGGGACCAACTGGAATCCCAGGCGCGGGAAATTGGAGAGGACGAAGTAGCGGTAGTTCCTCACCGGGCTGGTGAAGTAGGCGTAGAAGTAGAAGAGCAGCTCCAGGGTGGCCGCGGTGGCGAAGGCTCGCGTCCGCCGCAGGACCAGGAGGAGCGGGGGAAGGAGCATCACAGGAAGGAAGCCGTGCCAGGCGGGGAGCCGTAGCGCTTCGCCGACGCCGGCGAAGATCTCCCCGGCGTGCGCCAGCTTGAAGGCGCCCGAGTCGACAGGCTGGAAGAGGTGGTGGTGGGCCGCCCGCCCCAGCCACGGCAGCACCACCGCCGCCGGCAGCAGCCCGGCCGCGACAGCCGGCCTCAGCTTGAGCCGGGGTTCGGCCCAGGCGTGGCGGACGGCCTGGACGGCGACGAGGAACGCGGCGAGCGGCACTCCCTCGATTTTGGAGGCGGCGGCAAAGGCGGCGATCACCCCGATCTGGAAGTCCCCAGCCCGGTCCGGCGGCCGGAACAAGGGGGGCACGGCGGCGGCGAGCGCCAGGGCCAGGTTCCAATCCGCCGCGCCGGCCATGATGTAGCCAATGCCGAAGGCCGCGCTGCTCAAGGCCACCAGCGCCGTGCCGGCCTGCTGGACGAAGGGTGGGGCTCCCCCCTGGCGCAGACCCTCCCGGCAGGCCGCCACCAATAGGGCGAAGAGCACCGTCGTGCCGAGCATCATGGCCGGCATGTCGAAGAAGCCCGTCAGGAAGGCCGTCACCGCGAACATCTCGGGAACGAGGTTGGGGTAGTCCGGGTGAATCGACCAGCTCCAGCGATGCGCCAGGAACCGGTAGTCCACTCCCCCCGCCAGGTAGAACCGGTGCCCTTTGAGCCCCCAGTGGTAGATGTAGTCCGGCATGGTGATCCAGCCGCTGAGGGCGAACGCGGTGAAGACGGCCAGGGCGAAGAGCGCCAGGGCGTCCCCCCAGCCGAGGCGCCCCCGCCCAGGACCCTCACCCCTCATAGGCGCTAACTTTGCCTCAGCATCCCCCCGCCCAAGACCCTCACCCCTGCCCCTCTCCCGACCACCCCATCCCCCTCCCCGGGAGAGGGGTACGCGGCTGGGGCGATCTGGCTGTTCTCCCTCTTCTGAGGCAATCGCCGCGATCCCCGCAATCACCAACCCGCACACGGCGAGCACCGGCAGGCTCCAGCGCACTCCGGCGAAGTCCAGGCCGGTGAGGACGAGGTGAAGGGCGACCGCGCCGGCCATCGTGTAGATCACGCCGCGGTAGAGGGCGCCGTCGGCCGGTGAGGCGAGCCTGGAGGCGAAGCGGCTTCCCAAGAGCCCGAGAAGCCCGAAGAGGGCGGCGGTGGCGGCCAGGGCCCACAGGCTCAAGGACGGCTCGCCTTGTACAGGAAGCACCCCGGGAGATGGCCGGCCGGCTGAAGGCCGACGAGCCTCGGCCCCGCGAGCGGCACGTGCCAGGAGAGGACGTACTGTGCCGGGGCTTCGCCGTAGCTGAGCACATTCAGCGCCGGCATCAGGTACGCTGCCCACCGCGTGTAGAGCAGGGAGCTCTCCGGTGGCTCGCCCGAGGTCGCGAAGGCGACGGTGCTCCCCCTCGGCACGAGGCGCCGCGCGGCGGCGAGGCAGCTCTCAAGGCGGGCCACGGGCGGCGAGCCGAGACGCCAGTCGTCCGGCCGCATTTCCCACTCGGCCCGGGCGTCCCAGGAGGTCGCGGCGCGGCGCGCTTCGACGGCGAGGGAGACGCCCGACCAGAGGACGACCAGCCCCAGGAGAAGTCGCTTGAGCATGGCGCCGATCTTACCCTGCTGATTGACCTGATAAGCTCTGCCTCCCCATGACCCTCGCCTTCCGTCCCGACGAAGCCAACGCCCGCGTCTCCGTCCTGCTGGCCGACCTGGGCCTGGCTCCGGACGCGGTCGACTTGGGCGTCGACGACCGCGACGAGATGCTGACGTTTCTCCTGAAGTCCTACCGCGGCGACCGCGACAGCGCCCTGTTTCAGTACTTCCAGTCGGGAGAGAGCATCGCCAACTCCCTGCTCCAGGTGCTGCGCTGGCGCTTCGGAGATGACGGCGATTTTGCGCGCATCCACAGCCTGCTCGATTTCGCCAGCGGCTATGGCCGGGTCACCCGTTTCCTGGTGCGCGAGGTGCCGGCGGCGCGCGTCCGGGTGGCGGACGTCTATGCGGACGGGGTGCGGTTCCAGGCCGAGCGCTTGGGCGTGCAGGCCATCGTCTCGGCCATCCGGCCCGAGGACTTCGCCTGCGCCGAGCGGTTCGACGCCATCCTCGTCACCTCTCTCTTCACCCACCTGCCCGAGGAGCGTTTCGTGGATTGGCTGCGGGTGCTCCTCGGCCTGCTCAATCCGGGCGGCCTGCTGGTCTTCAGCTCCCATTCCCCCGAGGTGCTCCCGGCCGGCGTCGAGATGCCGGCGAGCGGCATCGTCTTCGCGCCCATCAGCGAGAGCGGCTCTCTCGACACGAGCGACTACGGCTCCACCTGGGTGACCCGGGACTTCGTCCGCTCGAGTCTGGAGCGGGCTCTGGGGCCGGGAGCTCCGGCCGCGTCCCTCCACACCATCGAGCGCGCTCTCTGCAATTTTCAGGATCTCCATCTCGTCGTGCCGGAGGCGGACGTGGACTTCTCCTCCCTCGCCTTCCAGGGCGAGCCTCAGCTCTTCGTCGAACGGGCCGAGCTCGACGCCGAGGGATGCCTGAAGCTGGAGGGTTGGGCCGCGGTGCGCAACGGCAGCGTGCGCGAGGTGGAGGTCTGGCTGAACGAGGAGCGGCTCGGCTCGACGCCGGTCGCCGCCGAGCGCGGCGACGTCGCCGGCTTCTTCGGCGGCCCGCGCCACGCCGGCCTGGGGTGGGCCTGCTGCTGCCGGCTGCCGGCGGCGGTGGCGCGCTCGGCGGCGGTGTTGCGCCTGCGGGTGGTGGACGGCGGCGGCCGGAGTCACGTCCTCTGGGCCGGCTCCGTCGCGGATCTCCTCCTCGCCTCCTTACGCCTCGAAAGCGAGCAGCTCCGCGGCTGGCTCCGCCACAGCGAGGCCGTGCTCGCCGCCGAGCGGGCCCGAACGGCGGTGGAGACCAGGGCGCTCGCGGACCGCATCGCCGCCATGCGGGCCAGCCGCTTCTGGAAACTGCGCAACGTGTGGTTCCGCTTCAAGGCCCTGGTGGGACTGGCTGCCGCCTCCGAGGTCACCGAATGAGCGGCTGGACCGTCTCCGATCTCCTCCCCGGCCTCTATGTCATCCTCCTGGGGCTCGGCCTCGCCGCCGTCCTGCGGCGGTGGTTCGATCCGGTGCCGTGGCGAATTCTGGCCGTCTTCGGCCTGCTCCTCTTCATCCTCTTCGGCACGGTTCTCTTCGCGGGCGGCGTCCTCCTGCCGCTCGGCAACGTGGCCGGCTACTACCCGTTCCGGGTCCTGCCGCCGCCCGATCCTCCCACCGTGGTCCTCCAGGGGGACCTCATTCACCAGATCACGCCGTGGTCGCAGGAGGTGCGCCGGGCGCTGTGGAACGGGCACTGGCCGCTGTGGAACGCCGGTGGCGGCGCCGGCATGCCGCTCCTGGCCGATCCGCAGTCGCAGGTGCTGCAGCCGCTCGTCCTCGCCGCCTACCCGTTCCCAATCGCGTCCGCGGTGGGAATCACGGCGGCCCTGCGCGTGCTCGTCGCCCTGATCTTCACCTTCCTGGTGCTGCGCCGCTTGGGAGTGAGCGAGGCGCCGGCGCTCGGCGGCGCCCTCGCCTTCGGCCTCGGCGGCTTCACCATGCTCTGGCTGGGCTGGCCGATGGCGAACTGCGCGCCGCTGATGCCGGCGGTGGTGTATGGGATCCTCCGCTGTGACCGCGGGGCGGAGGACGCCGGGGACGGGGAGGACGGCAGGGACGGCGCCGGGGACCGGCGGGACCTGGTTCTGCTCTTCCTGGCGACGACGGCACTGTTGCTCGCCGGCCATCCGGAGGTCATGGTCTACGCGCTCCTCTTCGCGGGGCTCTTTCTGCTCGACCGGGTCCGCCGGCGCGGGCGCTCCGGCGGCGGCCGGCTCCTTGTGCGTTGCGGCGCGGCGATGGCGCTGGCGGGCGGCCTGGCGTCCCCCATGCTGCTGCCCGCCATGGAGTACCTGCCGGACACGGACCGGGCCGCCACCGTCCTGGCGACCGTTCCGCCCATATCGCTGGGCGAGCTGTGGCGGGACCTGCGGCGGCCCGAGATCCTGGAGCAATGGCGCCGGCGGGCCGTCGAGCGGCTGCTGCCGGTCGTGGCGCCGCGGGCCTACGGCGACTACAACTATTACTGGGGGGACGGCAACGTCATCGACGACGGCGCCGGCTTCGTGGGCCTCGCCGCCCTGCTGGCGGCCGGGGCCGCCCTGGTGCCGGGCCGGGGCCGGCGCCGGTTGCCGCAAGAGCGGCTGGCCCTCGCCGTGCTGATCGTCTCGCTTCTGCTCGTGGGCCAGCCGCCGGGCCTCGACCGCCTGTTCATCCGGCTGCCGGTGATCGGCGCCACCTTCGTCCACCAGTGCCACCGCATCCTGCTCCTCATCTCCTTCTGCCTCGCCGGCCTCGCCGCCTGCGAGGTCGATCGCCGGACGCGGGGAGAGGGCTCCCGCTGGCCTCTTTTCGCGGTCGCGGCGGGGCTCGCGGCACTGGTGACCTGGGGCTACCGGGCCCATCCCAATCCACAGGATCCGGCCCAACTCGCCGACTTCCGCAATCACACGCTCGCCACCCACCTGGCGGCGCTGGCCCTGGCCACCCTGCTGCTTGCGCTGCGGCCGAAGGGACGCTGGGGGCGTGCCGTGCCGTGGCTTTTCTGCGGCCTCGTCGCCGGGGAGCTGCTGGTGGTGCACCTGCCGTTCGTCCCTCCGGCGCCGCGGCGTCTGGCGTATCCGGTGATGCCGCTCGTGCGTTTTCTACAGGAGCATCTTGGAGATTCGCGCATGATGGGGCTGGGGGAGTGGCCTCTGGCGCCCAACTTCTACTTGATGTACGGGCTGGCCGACGTCCGCATCGACAATCCTTCCGTGCCTTTTGGCTACTCGCAGCTGACCTGGCCGCTACGGCGTGACGACCCGACGCATCGTCTCGCCCGCCCCCGCCATCCCATGTACGACCTGCTGGGTGTGCGCTACGTGATGACCGAGCCGAACGTCAAGCTGCCGTTGAAGCGGGTGTTCCAGGATCCGTCGGGGTGGATTTACGAACGTCCCCGGCCCTTGCCGCGGCTCTTCCTGCCCGAGCGGACCGTCGCATACCAGGGCGACGTCTGGTGGGAATGGCTGGAGGAAAATCGCGACTTCGCCAAGCGTTCTCTGGTGCAGTCCATTCCCGGCGGCGCCGCGGATTGGCGGGCGAGCCAGCCGGACGCCTCGAGTCTCGAGGTCTCCCTGCCGGAGCCGGAGCACGTGCAGGCCCAAGTACATCTCGTCGAGCCGCGGCTCCTCGCCTCCAGCGTGCTCCAGGACGGCCGCTGGAACGTCCTGGTGGCAGGAAAGTGGCGGCGCAACGTGCTCGTCGACGGTCCCCTGGTCGGCGTCTGGCTGCCGGCGGGCGAGCGCCAGGTGGATTTCCTGTACCGGCCGGGATCCTTCGTGGCGGGCCTGATGCTGGCGGCCCTGGCCCTCGCCGCCGCGGCGGCTTGGTGGGTGCCGCGGCCGGGGACCTTCCGCGCTCCGGGTCTCTTCTCCCGTCGCGCTCCTCCCGCCCAAGACCCTCATCACCCCGGCCCTCTTCTTCCGCCCCCTCCGCCCCCCCCTCACCGGGAGAAGAGGGAGAACAGCCAAGACCCCTCATCACCCCAGCCCTCTTCTCCCATCGCCCTCCCCCCAACCGGGAGAAGAGGGAGCAAGGCAAAACGCCCCAGGGGTACCCCTCTCCCGGTGAGGGGAAATGCCTTGTCCAGGGGCGTCCGCGATTACCCGAGAATGTCCACTAACTGACTGATTATAAGAAGCTTATAGTCCATCGTAGTCCGCCGCTGTCCGAGGTCGTCCGGCTTTTGACACGGCTCCCGGGACCCTGTACGTTACCTGTGTGCGATGCAGATAGCCCAGATCCGGGAGCCATACGATGCCAACCAGATTGACTGAGAAGAAGATCCGGGGCTTGGCCAAGCCTAAGACCCAGACCGACCTTCTACACGAGAAGACTCCCGCGGCTGGACTGCGGCTCGCGCCTAGCGGGTCCCGGATTTGGTTCTACATGTACCGCTCCCCGACTCAACGGGAGCCTAATGGTGTCGCCAAGCAGAGGCGTGTCTATCTCGGGTACCACCCCTCCGGGCGCCGGCCCGACAGGACGACCCAGGGGCCGGACCTTCCCCCGCTCAGTGTCGAGGAGTTCGAGCGCGCTTATGACGTGCTGCGCGGCAAGCTGGCAAGCGGCATCGATCCCCGGGCCGAAAAGGAGGTCAGCGCCGAGGTCGCTCGCTACGTCACGCCCGAGACTCTCCCGCCCTGGCTCCGGGGCCTCTACCCGGCCGGTTATCAGGAGGGCACCTTTGGCGCCCTGATGGCCGACTACTTTTTGAAACATGCACAGGCCCAACTCCGTCCCCGCACGCTTCAGGGATACAAGCAGACCGCCCAGACCCACCTCGACGCCTGGATGGGCCTCGTGCCGTCGGAGATTACCGATCAAACCGTGCGCTCTATTCTTTCGAAGGTCGAGGCCAGGGCGCCTCAGATGGTCCGGGCGGTCAAGAAAGTGATCTCGAACATCTTCGAGTATGGGCGCTCTCACTGGTATTTGACCGTGAACCCGACACGCGGAATTCAAGTCTTAGTGAAGAAGGGCAAGCGGGATCGCTGGCTGTCGGATGCCGAGCTGGTGGCGACGTTGGCGACCTTCGACCGTCTGAGCGACCGCAAGGCCGCCGATGTCTACATGCTGATCCTGGCGAGCCTATGCCGGCCGGGTGAAGCGGCGTATGCGCGAGCAGAGGACATTCTGCGCTTGAACGGCGAGCGAGTCTGGCGGATTCAGGCGAAGAACGGCCGCGACTTCCTGATTCCCCTACTCGGCCCGATCGGCGAGATTCTGAACCGCCGGTGTCTGGAGGTCGGAGGCCAGGGGCCTCTGTTTTGGGCTGGCACCCGGACCAAGGACTATCCCCCAGAGCTCCAGGACGCCAATGCAGAGTTTCGAGCCCTCTCCGAGCTGAAGAACGTTCGGCCTCATGACTGGCGACGGACCGGCCGCACGCACCTGCCCTCCCTTGGAGTCTTGGACTCGGTGTCCGAGGCCCTGCTGAACCACTCGAAATCGGAGATCGAGGGGACCTACAACCTGTACGAGTATTGGGAGGAGAGGAAGGAGGCTCTTCGGCGTTGGCAAGAGAAGCTCACTCGCTTGCAGACCGGCGCCCTGGAGAGCGCGGCCTAAGCCGCTCCGCCCCGGAGAGCCGCCACAATCCCGGCAGCTCTCTCCGGCAAGGAACTCGAAAGTTTCGCTGGCGAAATTTCGGAAACCGGCAGAGACACCGCCAAGCCGCGGTTAGTTCTCGGCCGTCCCTCCCGTCCGGGGACCAAAAACCGCCTTCGTCCCGGCCGAAACCTCGACACCTGCCACGGCGGCGATGGCCTTTGCTGTCTCCACACTCAAGGCGAAGTCCTGAAGGTCGACCACAAAGAAACCCTCCCGCCTGACCCCTTCCGCGACGATCTTTCCCAGCGTGTCGAAGAGCCGGGGGTCTTCGCTGATCGAGGCCGGAAGACCTTCGAGGGTCCCTAAAGGGCGGTCCTGGATCTCGTCCAGTTCCTCCCGGGACTCCAAGAGACAGATGAACACCAGATGATCCGGCAGCCGGCCTCGTTCGCTCACAAAGAATCGGGCTAGCTCATCCCGACCTCCCTGCGTCAGGATCGCCAGCCCCGCCCGTTGGAGGATCGCCTTGAGGTGCTCAGCCGTTGCGCTCGTCAGCAGATAGGACAACATCGGCGGTTTCCTTTCCTCTCCGTCTCCTCTTGGGACGGACGAGCTGTTCAAGTACGTCCCAGGCCGAGGGGTTGCTTGAAGGGTCCTCACGCAAAGCCAGATAAGCCCGGAGAATTTCCTCTCTCAGAGCCAGCAGCGCTCCCTCGTACCCAATCCCAATACCGGAAAGCCCGGCCTCCGCGAAGCCTGCCCGCCAGCGGGTCCGCCACAGAGGAGAAATGATAACCCCCAGGGGCATCACGAGCGAGAGGCTCTCATCGGGCAGGGTGTGAATGTAGGCCGTCACCGAGGGAGGAACTCGGCGCAGTGCGCGGAATAGGGCATGCAGCTCCCCGGACAAGGCCCCGAGTTGCCCCGCCTTCACCCGCAAGGCGGCGAGCCCTTGCCAGTAGGACTCGGCTTCCTTGGTGGCGCGTTCCCGCCGCGCCTTCAGCCGGTCGATATGCCTCTGGATCTTTTCGACGGCCTGAGAACCATAGAGTCTTTTGTTGTGCCGCTTGCCGCCCATCTCGCAGGCAAGGCGCTCGCCCAGGTTCTGTACTGCCAGCTTGACAAGGTAGCGCGGGACATCCAACTCCGTCGCCACTTGTCCAAGGTCGAGAAGTTTGCCGCTGTCCTGTCTCGGCGTTTCTGTCATTGCCCCTCCCAGGAGCTTGGTTGGTTAGAGAACTTGAAGTACCACCCGATCTGAAGCGCCCCTGCTTTCGCCATGGTCGGCACGGCGTCAGACGAACGGCACCGGCTGAGGTGAGACTCCCATGATCCGAAAGGACAGGAGATAGCTCGGCGTCATGAGGTGCCAGGCCTCTGGATCAAGGCCCCCTCCCGCCGTCTCTCTGGTCATCAGGTGGATGGCGTTCAGCGTTAAGTCGAAGCCCTTGCAGCCTCCGAAGACCGACGTCAGCTCTGCCGTCAGGGCGGGTGTCTCCTCTCCCCGGCCCTGAAAGGCGAGGACTACGGCGAGCTGAACCGTGGTCAAGGTCGCCTCAGGAAGACAGCCCCGGGCGATGAACTTCCGCCGAACGGTCCGGAAAAGAGTCTCCGCGTCTTCCAAATCTCCCACAGCCTCGGCGACCTGCGCCTCTAGCCAGAGCAGCGTGCACGTCGCCTCCTCCATGGGGGTACACCGGTACAAGCTCCAGGCGCCCTCGCGCAGTGCTCGCGCTTCGGCCTTCCGGCCCGCCAAACCAAGGCACCGGGCGAGGGAGAGATGGACCTGAGACGCGAGCCAGGGATGGCTGCGGGAATCGAGCCCCGGCCGAGCCCGTCGCAGAGCAATCTCAGCCCGCGCCAACTCGCCTGTCTCGTGGAAGAGGAGCCCCAAAAGAGCATCGCAAGCCGACACTTCCCTGGTGTCTCCCAACTCCCGATAGCGCCGACGGCCCTGCTCCAATAAGGCTGCGGCTTCCTCCATCCGTCCCTGGTCCCATCGCAGAAGGGCGTAGGAGCGGCAGAAAAATCCAAGGCTCGCGGGATCTTCGGCCAGATACGCCGCGCGCATCAAAAGCAGTTCGGCAAGCTCCGGCTTGCCGATCAGGCGCCGCGCATGGCTTCCGAGACACAGAGCGCGGCAAAGAGTCTCAACCGTGGCGCAATCGGGGCTCCGCTCGGAAAGAAGCCGGCCCAACTCCAGAGCTACCACGGACACCTCGAAGCCTTGACTTGCCTCGAAGGGGAGGGATTGATGGCAGATTTCAAGGAGATGCTCGAAGAGATCTCGATTACAAAAACGCTCATCGGCCAGCCGGTCGAGCCAGGTTGTCGGGTGGCCGGCCAGCAACTCAGCTCGGAGGCGCTCGGCGGTCTGCCGGCGTTGTCGAGCCGCTTGTTCACACTCTGGTGCTCGGGCCGCAAGGTTCGCCCATACTTGATCGTAGAGGAGAGGATCGAGGTATCTCATCTCTCCTCCCTGCTCGGCGGTTTGGCTGCCGCCTCTTTCCTCAGCTCGACCAGGGCCGGTTTCAGCTGGTCGGCGAGGACGCACTCGATCGTCGAGCGCAACGAGGTCGCAAAATCCATCTCCTCCTCACCGACCAGCATGAGAGCCTCCAAGGCGGAGACCGGGATGCTGTCGTGAAACTCCTGGAGTTTGGCCGTGAAAGCCTCAAGCCCGGCGGCGAACTCGACAACCCGGGCCTGCCTCGCGGCGTCTTCCGCTTCAGTCATCCATCCTCCTCGGGTAGGTGTTTTCCCTATGTGCACCAGATCGCAATGCCGACTCGAACACCTGACGGTAGAGTCTTAGAAGCAATGTGAAGACATTGCCGAACCCCTTCTCGGTTTCGGGCGATAGGTGTGAGAGGCCGCCGATCGCCCAGACCCCGAGAGAAGCCGAGCCAAAGTCATTGGGAAGAACGCCCAGAGAGGAGCCGCGTTGGTCCAGCAGGTGGAGCGTGTAGAAGAACTCGAAATAGCCTACGGTGAGAGCCCCGAGCACCTTTTCCAGAGATTCGAGCTTGGGAAGCTCTTTTCCAGTCTCGTATTTGGAGAGTTGGCTTTTCCCAATTCCAGCCGCACGCGCAAGCTGCGCTTGGCTCTTGCCTCGCAGCTCCCGCAGCAATGCAAGAGCCCGCCCTAAATTTTTGAACAGGAGCCGCTCTCCAGGTATGCTCATGGAACCAGCACCCGAAGCCTGACCAGATCGCTACCGAGAACCGGCATTGAACGGGCAGGCCTTTGGGGGCAGAGCCCGAACCACTGAGGGCGAGGCATGCCGTGCGAAGACTTCAACGCAAGCGGACGAGGGGCCGAGCCGCCCGAATCACTTGCGAGGCTGCGTGGAGGCTCCGTGGCTCGCGGCGAGTGGGAAAAAGAGGAGCGGCCAGACGCGGGCCTGACCGCTCCTTTGACTACGCCCAATTCAGCGCGCGCCTTTTGCCACTGCTTCAACTCCTTAACATCACCCTCAACATGAGCCCGGATTAAACCCAAGATCCGCTCGCGCTCTTCAACGGTCGGGCGTTCCTCGGCGCGTCCACCGCCCCTGAGGTAGTCCATTGCTGCACGGGACGCTCGTCTCGCATCGCGCTTTAGCTGGATGAGCGCTACGGCCAGCTCATCCCTTGCCGAGAGGCTCTGAGCAAAAATCACTCCGCGGATTGTGAAATGGCCATATCTCCGAGCCATGAGGAGGTGATGCCTCATTCCGGCTTCCCCGGCTCAGGGAGAAGAACCAGCGGCAGTGTCAAGCTGATACAGGTAGGGCACCGTGCCAGAAGATGCCTGACCACAGTACGAATCTCCTCATTCGAGGCTGAACCCGACAAAAAGTGACTTAGAGCGCCTTGAGAATGTTCCTCGGAGCAATCCGTCGGGCCGGAGGTCCGCTCTCGCGCCCCTCCTGCAAGAATGCCCAACTCGCTGAAACTGAGCGACTTATAGCCGCGATGAAGCATGACGACATCCCTCCTCTACCAGACTTCACGCGAGGTTCCCCTTTGAGGCAGTGGCTCGCACTACCTCTCTTGTGGAGGCCCTTCATACCTGCGCAGACGATAGGGACCGGCGAGCACTTAGAGAACCTTCTATGGACATGGCAGGGCCAGCGCGTTGTCGCCCGGCTCATGTACCCCTGAGACTTGTCCTTGCGTGTCACAAAGAGGGCCTTGCGGTAACTGGATTACTGAGGAGAGCTGACGAGGAGACGCCATGCCAGAAGCAGAGCTATCGGATTTGAGCATCGTGCTGACCTTCGTGCGCGAAGGCCAGGGATGGAATCAGGCCCAACTCGCGAGTGCCGCGGGAATCTCACGGAAGGTACTCAACGACCTCGAACGAGGGCGGAGAAGGCTCACCCGTGAGAAGGTGGAGACCCTCATTGCTTGGATGGGAGTGCCGCCGGAGCGGATCGACGCGACGCTGGATCTCCTGGCAGCCAATCGGGCATCCACCCGCGAGCCGCCGGACTTGTCGGACCCGCAGAGGAAGGCGAGCGCTCAGGTGGAAGCCATCGCCGGGAAGGCCGCCCGATTGACGGCCGACTATACCCGCGCGCTGCTCACGCTGTTGACCACCGAAGGCGAGGCACTCAAGGCTCGGCAGAAAGCCGAGACCCTCTGGAACCAGCTCAAGCGGCACTCCCCGATCGTGCGACGGCAACTCGTCGAGGATGGGATGAAGTATCGAACCTGGGCGCTGTGCGAGCGAGTGGCCGCCGAGAGCGTTGGCAAGGCGCCGAACCATCCCAAGGAGGCCCAGGAGCTGGCCGAGCTCGCCCTGCTCATTGCCGAGCTGACTCCCGGAGAGGATCTCTGGCGCCAGCGAATCGCGGGTTTTGCTGGGATTTTCCTGGGAAATGCCCGCCGCGCCTGCAACAACCTTCCTGGAGCGGATCAGGCCCTAAGCCGCGCGCGCAAACTGTTCGAGGCCGGAGCTCCGGGGGACCCGGGGTTCCTGAACGAGGCTTGGCTCCCGGCGCTCGAGTCGTCACTCCGCCGCGCCCAGCGGCGATTCCCCGAGGCTCTGAAGCGGATCGAAGAGGCCCTCGCTCTCGATCGAGGCGAGCTGAGGGCACAGATCCTTCTCAATAAGTCGCGCCTACATGAGACTCTCGGCGATCCGGAGGCTTCGATGCTGGCACTCCTGGAAGCGGCTCCCTTGATCAACCCGACCCGGGAACCGCGCGACGCGTTCGGCTTGCGGTTCAATCTCGCGGCGGCCTTCTGTGCCCTGGAGCGCTTTGAAGACGCCGAGGCGAGGCTGCCGGAAGTGCGAACCCTGGCGGAGCGGCGGAACGAGGAGTTGGACATCACGCGGTCGGTTTGGTTGCAAGGAAAAGTAGATGCCGGCCTGGGCCGGTCGCGGGAGGCCCGCGCCGCCTTCGAACAGGTTCGCCGAGTCTTCAGGGCGCGCGAGCTGGCCTTCGACTACGCGCTGGTGTGCCTGGACTTGGCGCTGATCCTCCTGGGGCAGGGGGATACCGGCGAAGTGCGAGCGCTCGCCGAAGAGATGTTGACGATCTTCCGGTCCCAGCAGGTCGAACGGGAGCCCCTCGCCGCCCTCCAATTTTTCTGCGAAGCCGCGAAGAGAGAGGCCGCCTCCGTGGAGCTGGCACGCCGAGTCGTGAAATACCTCAACCGCGCTCAGCACGACCCCGAGTTGCAGTTCGATGACGACCAGGGGGCCAAAGCTTGATGACGGCTTTGGCCCAGAGAAGGGGCCGTCTAGTGGCCGGTCACGCAACGGCCCCAGGGGTCGATGCCGCAACCCTCGTCCACGGTCTGGGTCTGCCTGCCGCCCCAGGGATCGATCCCACAACCCGCGTCTCCGGCAGCACAGACGGCGAACGAGGCCGCCGGAGACGGTTGAGCCGTCCAGATCCGGCCCAGGAAGCTCCAAAGGTTGCTGATAAGACTGCTTCCAATCTCGGCGTGCCTCGCCTGGACAGCCGCTTTCGAAGGAGCTTCCCGAGCGTAAGCGCAGGGGGCTCCGAGGGCGAGCGCGAGGACGACGACGGCTGCTCTCCAAAGATCTCGCATGACCGGTTCCTTTCGCTGAGGCTGCCCGCCCGCGGTCTCCATGGCCACGGCGGCGATGCCTCTCTAAGGGCTATGGTGCCTGAAATCGGGTGGACAAACTCGCGCAGGAGCGATGCCTCATCGCTCGGGAGGTGGACATAGTGGCCGACAACGAGAACGACTCCAGGTCCGAAGATCCCGACGCGCGGCTGCTCATCCTCCTTTGTCACCACTCCCTCCATATGGACCAGGGAGAGTTCGCCCGCTTCGCCGGCATCAACGCCAGCCAGCTTTCGGACTACGAGCAGGGTGTGCGGGCCGCGCCGCGAAAGGTTCAGGAGAAAGCTGTCGTCGCGGCGGGCCTTCCCGTCTTCCTGCTCGACGGCATGCTCCGGGACATCCGCTCCTTTCGCATGGCCGCTCGGGGAAAGGCCCGCGCAGATCGCAGCTATACGGCCGGCACCGCCGCCGAATTGATCGACCTTGCCCGCCTCGCGGCCGAGGTCATCCTCGGACCTCTGACTCCAGCGCGGCCGCAAGCGGGAGCCCCGGCGGCCGAAGACCGCATGGCGGCGGCGGCTCTCTGGGCTCGCCTGGAAAGGCGAAATGCGGCGGAACGCCGAGTGCTCGTCGAAGAGCTGGAGGAGTATTGGAGCTGGGCCTTGAGCGGGCGGATCGCGGCCGAAAGCCTGGGGCAGGCGCCGAACCATCCCGGTAAAGCGCTGGAACTGGCCGAGCTCGCCCACCTCGTTGCCCAGAAGGTTCCCGGGGAGGAGCTTTGGCGTTGGCGAATCCAGGGTTACGCCCTCCTGGTTGAAGGCAATGCCCTCCGCGTCTGCAATGACCTGCCCGCTTCCGACAAGACCTTTTCCCTCGCGCGGCTGCTCTTTACGGCCGGAGCCCCAGCCGATCCGGGGCTCTTGAACGAAGCGTGGCTACCGGCGCTTGAATCGTCCCTGCGCCGCGCTCAGCGCCGATTTCCGGAAGCGCTGAAGCTAATCGAGGAGGCCTTGTCCCTGGATCGCGGTGAGCTGAGGGGGCAGATCCTCCTCAGTAAATCAAGGCTCCACGAAACCCTCGGCGAGTCAGAGGCTTCGTTCTCGGCGCTTTATGAAGCAGCCCCCCTGATTGACCCGGTCCGGGAGCCGCGCAACGCGTTCGGCCTGCGATTCAATCTCGTCGTGGCCCTGTGTGCCTTGGAGAGATTCGAGGAAGCCGAGGCCGGGCTTCCCGAGGTGCAGGCTCTGGTGGAAGCGCTCGGCGAGGAGTTGGATCGGACTCGTACCGTCTGGTTGCAAGCCAAAGTGCACGCCGGTCTGGGGCGGTCGGCGCAAGCTCGGGACGCCTTCGAACAGGTTCGGCGGGTTTTCGAGCATCGGGGGCTGGCCTTCGACTACGCGTTGGCGAGCATGGAGCTGGCGTTGCTCCTCTTGAAGGAAGGCCGGGCCGCCGAGGTGGCCACCCTCGCGGCGGAGATGTTGCCGATCTTCCGGACCCAGCAGGTCGAGCGGGAGGCCCTGGCGGCGCTCCAGCTTTTCTGCGAGGCGACGAGACGGAAGACCGCGACCGTGGAGCTGGCGCAGCGGGTCGTGGCGTTTCTGCACCGCGCCCAGCATGACCCCGAGCTGCGGTTCGAGCCGTAGTTGCCGGGGGAGGCGCCTAGCGCGCTGCAAACAAACGGTGGCGCGCACTCGGCTCCCGCCCGAGCGCCCGCCACACAAGCTCGGAAAGCTCCTCCCGCTCACGCACCCCGCCCGCTTAAGCGCCCGCCTCTATGCTCTTGTACTCCCGCCTGACTCTGGGCTAGCAAGTCCTCTTGTACCCGAGTGGCGGGCCGGCAGCAAGACAACGGCCAACTCTAGAAGAAACCGGGCGCCAGGTTAGCTCCCTCTATTCTTCGCCGCCGAGTTAAATCTCCCACTTACGACATTTTCTTCCACATTCACGCTACTGGAGTTTACCGAATAACACTATTAACTCTCGCAATGATGGCGGCCTTCAAGCTTTTTTCGCGTAATGTAGTTACTTGACGGCGATATAGAAGTAGTGGTTATGGATGTATTGTGCTAGCAGTTGTCTTACGTCGTGATCTAGAATCATCGGCAAAGCACAAACGTCGGCTTGAGTTTGTCTCCGCGCAGTGAAACTTCGAGCCGTAGCGAAGCAAGACCAAACCATGACCAGAGGAGGTCTCCGAGATGAAAGCCTTGAGAGTCACGCGTTGGTTCGTGCTAGCTGTGCTGACGGCAGGTGCGCCGGTCAGCGCAATTTCCCCGCCGCGAACAGAGGCCCCTTGCACAGGGAAAGAAGAACCGGTGCAGGGTGCCTGGGAAAAGCCGGGCGGAGCCACAGAGGTTCTCTTCAAGAAAGATGAAATCATCATTTGGAAGGGTGGCGCGCTGAGCGTCGCCAGGATTCTCGCGCGAGAACCTTGCAAGCTTCAGGTCCGCTATCAGGGCTTGCGGTCCACTTGGACCCTGACACGGGACCATGACATCGTGCAGCTCAAAGCCGACGAGCCGCTTACTCTAAAATCTCTCCCCAATATTCCCGGTGAGCTTGACCTCACTACTCGAGTACTTCCGCCTGAAGCACCGGTTTCGACAGACGAGGTCAAAGAAGTGGAAAAGGAGTTGGTGCGCCGCGGAGCGATGGACCAGGACGCCTTGAAGAACCCCGCGCTCAAGGCGAAGTGGCCGGCGATAATGGCCGACAATCTCCAGTATTTGAGAGATCTAACGCGAAGGGTTGGCTGGATCGACATTCCCCGCTTCGGGAAACGCTCGGCCGCGGCGGCAATTCTCATCGCCAAGCATGGACAAGATCTCGTTCTCATGAAATCGGCGCTACCAATTGTAGAGCGCGACGTCAAGAAGAACGGCGGATCAGGAGAGATGTTTTCTGTCCTCTATGACGGGCTCCAGGTAACTCTCGGGAATAAGCAGAGATATGGAACGCAAATTGCGGAGGACGAGAAAGGACGTCCTTTCATTATGCCGTTAGAGGATCCTTCTCGGGTAGACGCTTATAGAAAAGAAATAGGGATCCTCTCGTTCAAAGAATATCTGAAGCTGGCGAGCGACAACATGGGCGGTGTGACCCTCAGAGTAGCTGGAGACGATGAATAGCAGCCCTCTCCTGGGCAAAAGAGCTCAGGCGAAGACCGAGGAGAATATACATGCGAAGGAGCGATGAGGTTCCGAATTCCAAAAGAGTTCTCGCGAGGGTCCTGGCGACGGTAGAGTTACTCAAAACCTCTGGGACCGGACCCGATACGACCTGGACAGACCATGCTTCTCGAAGGGACTTCACTCAAATAAGTGCCGGCGACACACCGGGTTCACCTCCGCCGGAGGTCTGAAGACAAGCCGGAAGTCGGTGGCTTGGTCGGCCTCGGCGGGCCACCGCTCATCCTCAATGGAGCGTTCAAGGCTCACGGAGACTCATGCAGCCGCGAATATTAATTATTACCGATGCGGACGATCTACATTCGATCGCAGTTTCGGAAGCACTTTCGATCCGAGGCTTCGATGCCACTCTGTGGCTGACCTCCGATTTTCCGACGCGTTCGGAAGAGACGCTTTATTTTAATCAAACTCAGAGGTCTCTCGTCGTACAAGGAAGTGACTTTTCTCTCAAGGATGACGAGTTCGATGTGGTCTGGAGGCGTCGGCCCTCATATGTTCTTGACACCAGCCTTCTACATCCTTCGGATCGTGCATTCGCCGACGCTGAGTGTGGGATCTTTCGGCGCTCTCTTATGAGCTTGCTTGCTCCGCGGGCCTTTTGGGTAAATCCACCGCACGGAGCGGCCAGGGCCAGCAGTAAAATGATTCAACACCAAGCAGCCACGGCGGTGGAGCTTCGGATGCCAGACACCATTTACACGAACAGCCCCAGTGAGGTCCGGTCGTTCATAAAAGCCAAGGGCGGTAAAGTTGTCTACAAACCGTTTCTCCCGACAGCCTGGAGCGATGGAACTCATTCCTTCACCCCCTACACGGCACTTCTGTCCGATGAGTCTGTTATTGACGAATCCTTGCGGCTGACTCCTGGGATATTTCAAGAGCTGGTGCCAAAGCTGTATGAGGTTCGACTCACCATGATGGGGCGGCGTGGTTTCGCGGCAAAGGTTCACTCGCAGGAAACCTTGACTGGGCGGTTGGATTGGCGGCAAGCTCCTGAGGAGCTTCGATTCGAAGCATTCAAGATTCCACTTCATCTGGAAGAAAAGTGCGCAGCACTGCTAAAAGAGCTGGACCTTGTTTTTGGCTGCTTTGATTTCGTAGTGACACCGGAGGGCGAGTTTGTCTTTCTTGAGGTCAACGAGATGGGGCAGTTCTTGTTTGTGGAGAGATACTGCGGTTTGCCGCTTCTGGACGCCTTCTCAAGCTTCCTTATCCAGGCAAATGTGGATTGGGAATGGAACGAGAAGGATGTCGCCGTCCGTTACTCTGATCCCGCCTTCGACGCACTGATTCTGGCAAAGGCACTCTCCTTCTCGCAAAATCACGTTGGCGGGCCAAAGCGGCTGGTCGAGGAGTAGGAGCGGATCGAGGAGACCCCGGCGCTGGACGGCGGCGAGTTGTGCGGGGGCAGATCCTCCTCAGCAAGTCGGGCATTCACGACGTCTTTGGCGAGCCGGAGGCGCCTCAACGGCCGCGCTGATCGAGCCGGAGCCTTTCATCAATCCCGGCGGCAAGCCGTGCGATGCCTTCGGCACCCCGAGGGTCGATCCGGCATTCTGTCGTCGGTGTGCGGAAGGCAGCGCCCTAAGGGGTCGAGGAGCGAGGAGCCAGCCATGTTTTGACCCTCGCAAAAAGCGCGAGGGTCAAAACGACTGGCTCCTATCCTCGCGGTGCTCGGACAGGAGGCCCTCACCTCGCGTTGCTCGGATCGGGAAGGGCGGTCTCCCGCCGACGCCCAAGGTGTCTTCTAGTGACCGACCGGATAGCTAGCTGACACGCTGTAAGACCTAAATTGCAGGATACATCCTATTGCCTCAGGGTCCAGCCTGAGGAGGACTTTGACCTGGTTGACCCCCGCTGTGGGTACTGAGATATGGGCGGAGAGGGTCGCTGACCCGCGCCCATTGTCGACCGCTTTGCTAACCCCAGGGCTGAGAAGGTTGGTATCCACCTGGTCCTGGATGACCATGGTGATCGTGCCTCCGCTAAGCACGTTAAGGTTGTCCTTGCAGGTTTCCTGATAGTCGACTTTTACGGTGAAGGTCACGCTACTGCCGGGGGACAGCTTAGTACCGGTAGGAGGGGTGATGCTGGAGAGGGAGAGAAAGTCCGGGCCGGAGGGATCAGTGGGCGAGTGGGCTCCTCTGGTGCAGCCGAAGGATAGGGCGATGACCAGAGCGACAGCACCAGCCAGGAGTTGCGATCGATTCATGGCGTTTGCCTCCAGACCATCAGTATGAGCTTGTTATTTCGTAAAGCCTAATAGAGACTTGCAGATGCATGCCCGCGCAAGCGCTAGGGTCTAAGCTTCGAGGGCTAGAGGGTGCCGGAGAGACGCGGCAGGCCGCGCGTACTGATGAGTTGACCGTGGAAAGGGATACGCCCCGGCACCCTATGAGGATCGCCAGGCCTCGCAAACGCAGACTTCGGGTCGGGCGCGCCGCCTCATCCGGCGGGCCAGAGCGATCACTGAAAGTGGATATATACCGCCTAAATTAGGGCTAAGCTGGCATTCGTCCACTCGCCAACTGGCAACCGGGAGCGGGGCTCTCAGAAGAAATTTCACTAAATGGAACCACTTGGAGTCATTTCAGCCATATATAGCAATTTCTCGTCTGGTCTGTCGATCGAAGGTACACTAATCAGTATTGTTGAAAAACTTCCTGCCTCTCGTCAGATGGATTTCGCTCGGCGAAATTTTCGGCTCTTTTAGCCCAAAAGTTTCGCCGGCGAAATTTTATTCGCCGTCTTTACGCCCCTCAAGTCTGGTTCCGCGCCCTGACTCCTCAGCCGCCCATTTGCATAAAGCAGTCTCATTCTTGCTGCATCCGCTTTGCTTGAGCTGCGAAACGTCCTCTATCCGCGGACCTGATTGGCGCAGAGTGCAAGACACGAGGGAGCAGGGACAACGAGAGGCGCGCCGCCCAATTCTTGCCACGCGGCAAGCGCTTCCCCGCTGGCGCGCTCGCATGAGTTGGTGAAGCAGGAGCAAGCAGGTGGTATGTAATACGCGGCTTCGCCGCTCCATACATACCCAGCCTTGCCGCATTCTCGCTTTCGCGCTCAAGCCGGTAAAGCACCGTGACACAGCGCCGGAGACCTCACCCCTTATTTCTGTGTCTCAACGAATAGGAGCCGTAACTTGCTCATGAGCAAGTTTCAGGCATTGTCAACGCCGACGCGAATGGGAAAATTAATGTTGACATTGGAAACTTTGATTGTTTATAATCACTCCGCTGCATCACCGATTCGGAGAATTAATAATGTCCAGCGATCCACAACTGATCAGGCGCCCCGAAGTTCTTAGAATCACTGGCCTCAAAAAGTCCACGCTCTATGAGCTTATGAGATTAGACGTTGATCCATTCCCGCCGAATTACCCTATCTCCGAACGGAGCCGAGCATGGATAAAGGCCGAGGTAATCGACTGGTGCGAACGGCGCCGTAGCGCCGAACGCAAGCTGACATCGATTGAAAGGACTGCCCAACTCAGATCAGCCGAGCGCGTGAATCGCAGAACTGGCTAGAGTTGGAATCTTCATCCGTTCCGCGGGCCGGTCTGCTTAAGCCTTCTCCAAGAGCTGCGAGGTGCTCTTCTGGTGGAACGTGGCGAAGGAAAAGCCAACGGGTCCCTGGCCTGGCTTCCGGCCTCCGCTACCAAGCAGGTGGACCGGCGTGCCGATCTCGCCTCGGGAACTCGTGCCCCGAACCCCTGTGCCCGACGATGACACCGCCGCTGAGACTCGCCTCCTCGAAAGGCCTCTGCCTCCTCGTCAACGCGGCGAGCCGGCGACGTGTCATATCCGCCTAGCTCTATTTGACAGTCCTCCCTAGCGGCGTTACCTTTTGCGCACAGGGGGAAGAAATCAATGGAAGCTCTGGGACGTTTTTTTGACGCAATTGAGAGCAATGAGGTAAGCGAGTTAACCGATTCCCTGGCACAAATCTTCTCCTTATGGAGGTCGGGCCGCGCTGGAGCGGCTTCGGATTCGGTGATACGGACGATCTCTATCGAAAAACCTGCCGGTTTTTTGACTTTCGCTATGCCATCCAGTGCGGCGGAAGCGTGGGTTAAATTAGGAAGAGGTACGCAAAACCGCTTGGTTGAGGGTATTCGGTCGATGACATCAGCCGACCCCAGTGTAGTAATCAGTAGTATCTTTGGTATGTTCCAAAACATTGCTACTTTACCCCTCGTATTAGCCAATATTCAGAGAACTAACCGCCGAATCTTGAAAAGCCAAGCGGAGGCTCTCAAGGAACTGAAGCAGATTGCGTCAGAAGTTAAACGAATCGAAACGAGGCTGGATGAAGACATCCTAGCAAAAGCCCGTAAGGGCCTTCTTCATCTGGTGGTTGGTGCGAACTCAGACGTCGCAGCGGTACGCGAGCAGCAGTTGCAGCTAGCAAGTGGTGACTTCAGTAGTCTGATCGCTCTAGATACAGAGGAAACGACGGTAGGAACCTCGGGAAAAACCAAGAATGTTGATCTAGCAGTTTTCGGTTATTGGGGAAACCATCTCTGCTTTGGATTACAGGGCGATCAGAAAAGTGCTTTAAGCCAGATCTACGAAAGCACTATTAAGCATCCGCTTCCTTCTCTGCGCTGCTTCAGCTCGGAGTATTTTTTCGGAACCGCAGTAAATAATTCCAACCGGTGTTCGTACTCCTATAGAGATGCTCTTGAGAGTCTCGCGAAGAATAAGCCGGCCGTTAAGCAGGCGCTCGATATGGCTAACAAGAAGCATAGACGCCTGTTGTCGTGGTTTAGAGTTGCCAAAGATCTCTGGGACACGAACCTTTTTTTGGGCTTTACCTCGATACCTCAAATGCTCAGGGCAATGCTGAATGAGCCAGACATGGTAGCCCGCGATCTCAAAAAATACTTAGTTTACATTGAAGAAGAAGAACGGAGACTTTCTGTCACTCTTAACAAAGAATGCAGGGCGCGACTAAATATCCTTAGACCTATAAGCGTCGAGGAGCTTGGTCACCTTACGTTCGTAAGACCAGTGCCATGATTCGGAGCGATAGGAGTAGTTCGCGGGCTCTGCATATGTATTAGGAGTGATCCAGCCGTGTAGAGTTTTTGTAACCTGGCTTTGTTCCCATGGCTCTGTGGGCGGAAGCTCCGGAAGAACCGTCTTCCGAACCGCGCCGGCCAGGCAAGGGCGGACCGGAGCACACTTACCTCCAGGAACTCGTGAAGCGATGGGTGGAGGATTGCGGGTTCCGGGCAGCGGTGGAGCAGCGGATACCGGGCGGGCGGGAGAGCGTTGACGTCACCCTCTACCGAGGAGACCTTCGGATAGCTTGCGAAATATCGGTCGAAATTCTTATATAATATAAGAAAATAGATCTTGAGAAGCTCGGCAAGTTCCTTGCCGGCACTCTCCTTACCCGGGCTACGCCGTTGAGCATGCCGGCCGCGAGGGCTAGGGCGATGTGTGCCGGCCGGGGGGACAAGCGCAGCGGAGCGCGTTTGCTTAAAGCGCAGCGCAGCGAGTCCGCTGAAGAGTCCTACCAGCGCGGCAAGGGCCGCCGAGCTGAGGCAGAATGGTGCGAGCTTCGGGCCGCAAGCAAGCCAGCCATCTCCGTGAGTTTCTAGACTCTCTCAACTCAGGCAGGGGGAAAGAGCTGCCAGCCACTGTTGGGACGAACAGCCCAAAAAATTTTTCCGCTTGTTACCTGCTGGCGTCCGACCTACTTTACACCTCAACCCTAAGCTACTCATTCTAGGTCATTTATCTCAAGATCATCCCCCTCTCCCGGTGAGGGGGGTTGGTCGGGGGCGGGAGAGGGGCAGGGGTGAGGGTCTTCGGGTGGGGAAACCTCTCAGATGAGTTAAGTTAGCGCCTAGGGGGTGGACGGCGTCGGGCCCGGTGTTGTTCGCGATCACCGTCCGGATCGGCGAACCAGGCTCTCTGCGGTATCCTGACATCACCATGACGACCGTCGTTCCCCCCGAGGTGCTCAGCGAGACGGAACGCTCCTTGCAGACGTACGGCCGTGTGGTGCTGTGTCAAATCGTACGTGCCGAGGGCTCGACGCCCGGCAAGGTGGGGTGGAAGCTCCTCGCCCGGCCGGACGCGTCGTTCGTGGGCAATCTCGGCGGCGGTGCTTTCGAGGCGCTGGTGAAGGCCGACGCCCTGGAGAAGATCCGCTCGGGCGCCGGCGTCGACTCTTCCGAGATCAAACGCTACTACCTCACGGAAGAGGCCACGCGGGGCGAAGCCACAGGAATGGTCTGCGGCGGTATGGCCGAGGTCTTCCTGGAGGTGATGGTCGCCCCTCCCGTGCTGGCGGTCTGCGGCGGCGGTCTGGTGGGGCAGGCCCTGGCGCGGGCGGCTACGCTGGCCGGCTTCGAGGTGCTGGTGGCGGACGACCGGCCGGAGTTCCGTAATCCGGAGCTCTATCCCTCCGGCACCCGGCTGGCCGAGGTGAATCGGGACTACGAGCAGGACTTCCTGAGCTCCCTGCGCCATCGCGACCTCTACGTGGCCGTCGTCTCCCGCTGCTGGGAGACGGACACGGCCGCCATGGCCGCGGTGCTGCGGCAATGTCCCGAATCGCTGCGCTACCTGGGGCTCATGGGCAGCCGGCGCAAGATCGCCCGGGTGCGCGACGAGCTGGCGGCACGAAATCTGGATCTGTCGGCCCTGAGCGTCGAGCTGCATGCGCCGATCGGACTGCCCCTCGGCGGCGACAGTCCGGGCGAAATCGCCATCTCCATTCTGGCGGAGGTCATTGGAAAGCGGTATGAGAAGTCTGCTGTCAAGTCGTAACCTGCTGTTCGTCGCCATGTTGCTGGCGGCGCCCGCCTTCGCGGCCGCTGCAACCCCGACAATCGCCGCCGGCCCGGCCTGGAGCTCGCTCCCCATCTGGGGCAGCGACGTCTGGAGCCTCGCCATCCACCCGCAGGATCCGGACGTGGTCTTCGCCGGCACCTCCGCGGGGCAGATCTACCTCTCGCGCGACGGCGGGCGCACCTGGGTCGATGCCGGCGCGGCGTTGCCGTTTACCGGCTGGGTGGTGTCGAGCCTGCGCTTCGACCCCAACTCCGACTCCAGTCATCCGCCGCGGCTGTGGGCGGCCCTGCGCGGCATCTGGGGCGGCGGCCACGTGGCCTCGTCGGACGACCTGGGGCGCACCTGGATCTCTCGCGCCCGGGAGGGTCTCCCCAACGAGCCTGTCTACGCCCTGGCCCTGGTCCCCGGGCATCCAGGACGGGTCTTCGCCGGCACCGTCTCCGGCGTCTACGGCACCGAGGACGAAGGCAAGACCTGGCGCTACCTGACGCCGGGCCTGCCCGAGGTGCAGAAGGTCACCAGCCTGCTGGTCGACGCCGATCAACCGGACACCGTCATCGCCGGTACCTGGCGCCGCGCCTATCGCAGCGACGACGCCGGCAAGACCTGGGCGGGAGTCTTCGAGGGCATGGTCCTGGACTCCGAGGTCTTCACCCTGACCCCCGTCTCCGGCAAGCCCGGCGAGATCTGGGCCAGCACCTGCGGCTGGGTCTACGTCACCCATGACCGCGGCGGCAAGTGGGAACGCTTCAAGGAGGGCTTCGAAGAGCGGCGCACCACGGGCTTCGCGGTGCTGCCCAACGGCCGTCTTCTCGCCGGCACGGTGGCCGGCCTCCATGTTTCCGACGACGGCGGCAAGACCTTCCGGCGCGTCGGCGATCCGGGCATCTCCATTCTGACGATCGCCTATCATCCGGCGAAGCCGCAGCGCGTCATCATCGCCACCGAAGGGGCCGGCGTCTGGACCTCCGACGACGGCGGCACCACCCTGCGCCCGGGCAGCGGTGGCATGATCAACACCCGCGTCGGCGCCTTTGCCGTGGCCGGCAAGGAGCTGATGGTGGCCGTCAACCACGCTGGCCCGTTCTCCGGCGTGTACTCGTCGCACGACGGTGGCAAGAGCTTCGACGACTTCGCCTTCCTGCCCACGGTGCTCGACCTCGCCGTCCATAAGGGCCGGGTTTTCGCCGCCACGGAAAGCGGGCTGTTCGAGCGCCGCGGCAAGGGCTGGCACTGGGTCCGCGACCTCGGCGTGGGCACGGTCGAGCAGTTCATCGCCGAGGGGCCGCGCCTGCTGGCGCGCACTCCGGACGCGCTCTTCGAGTTCAACGGCAAGATTTTCATCCGCCGGCCCTTCCAGCACGGTGCTCCCCGCTCGGCGGCCTTCTATGGCAACGCTCTCTGGGTGACCGGCGCCCAGGGGCTCTACCGGCTGACGGCGAACGCCGCGGACGCCAACAACACCGTTCCGGCCCCTTTCCCCGGCGGCCGGCTGCAGCCTTTGGACGGGCAGCTCCTCCTTTGGGGAACCGGCGGCACCTTCACCCGGACGAGCGCCGACGGCGACTGGACCCAACTGACCTCGGAGAGCTCCCGCCTCCTCGCCACCGGCGACGAGCGTTTCCCCGTCGTGATGATCAGCGGCGACACCGCCCGCCTCTTCGACCGCGAGGCCCGCAAGTTTCAGCCGTTCGCCATCCCCGTCCCCGCCCGCGACATCGCCGTCGCGCGGGTCATCGAGGGCCGGCTGCTGCTGGGAACCTCGGGCTACGGCGTGCTGGCGCGCGATCTGCCCGGCCCGGTGGCCGTTGAGGAGCAGACGACCCGGTAAAGCGCGCTGCCGGCCAGCTCCCTGGAAGTTGGCGCAGCTCCAGAGATGCAGCTCCAGAATCTCCGGAAGTCGGCGCAGCTCTAGAGGCGCCGGGGCAGAGTCTGGAGATTTTATTCCAGCTCCCTGGATGTTGGCGCAGCTCCAGAGATACAGCTCCAGCATCTCCAGATGCCGGACCGAGATCTGGAGTTGCAGACCAGAGTCTGATTTTTTCCTAGCATCCCCGGATGTGCCAACGATCCGATGACGTGTTTCTCTCCTCGATAGCGCATTGCAGAGTGGCGGAGGTCAGCCCAGCCTGGGCTGACCGCTTCGTTGCCGTCCGCTGAGCCGCCTCAGAAGGCCGGCAGCAAGGAGCTACACAATGGGCTGCACCTCTCTCGCGCACTCTGCGGAGATTACGAAATCGACGCCTCCACGCCAGCGTAGCGGACCGCCGCTCGCCGCGTGGGCGGCGGGCCTGGTTTTTCTGGTGCTCGTCCTGAGCGGTTTGAGCGCTCCCGCCGCGCAGGCGCAGTCCTGCACAGGCAAGGCCGCGGGCGACGTCTGCCGGCCGTCGGCCGGCGGCTGCGACGTCGCGGAGACCTGCGTCCCGACCGGCGGCAATCCCGGCACGGCGATGTACACGCCGACGGACGGCAGCCTCGCCACCAACGCCGCCTGGGCCTACACCATGGGCTACGCCTTCACCCCCAGCCAGACCATCACCGTCACCGCGCTCGGCGGTTACTTCAATGGGACCAAGACCGTCTACCTCTACGACCGGACGACCGGTGCCGTGCTCGCGAGCGCCACCGTCACGGCCGTCAACGGCTGGGCCTATGCGTCGATCGCACCGGTCACGCTGACCAAGCTGATGCCCTATTCCGTCGCCGTCAATCTCGGGGGGAGCGGCGGCGCCTACCGCATCAACCTGTCCTCCCTGCCCTCGGTGGCCGCCGCCGCGTCGATCGACGGGAGTTGCTATCGCGCCGGCAGCACCGCCGAGCCGTGCGCCTCGAGCGGGCTGATCGCCGGCACCAACTACGGCATGGCCGACCTCAAGTACCTGCCCGCCCAACCGCTCTACGAGCCGGCCGACGGTGCCCTCTATACCGACGTGCCGGGGGACTACACGACAGGCTACGCCTTCACTCCCAACAAGAACCTGACGGTCACGCATCTGGGAGGCCTTTACAATGGCACCCGGACCGTCTCTCTCTACAACCGCTCGACCGGCGCCCTGCTGGCGAGCGTGTCCAACCCGTCCGCCAACGCCTGGTCCTACAAGACCATTCCTCCCATCACCCTGACGGCCGGGACGTCGTACACCGTCGCCGTCTACTCGGGGGGGACCGGCAATGCCTACCGCACGGGCCTGACCTCGATGCCCTCGGTGCGGGCGGACGCGACAATCGAGGGAACCTGCTCCCGCGCCGGCAACTCCGGCGAGCCGTGCTCGTCGAGCGGCCTGATCTCGGGCGTCAATTACGGCATGGCCGACATCAAGTACACGGCGACCGGTGGCGTGCTCACCTGCCCGGCGGACTCCTTCCTTTCGACGGGGACCGTCTGCCGCGCCGCGAGCGGCAGTTGCGACGTCGCGGAGACCTGCTCCGGCACGTCGGCCGCCTGTCCGGCCAATACGTTCGTCGCCGCCGGCGTCAGTTGCAACGACAGTCAGCTCTGTACCTACAACGACGTCTGCAACGGCGCCGGAAGCTGCGGCGGCACCGCCATCACCTGCGGCGGCGGCAACGCCTGCTCCACCACCATGTGCAACGGAACGAGCACCTGCGACGTGGCGAAGGTCTTTTGCGACACTCCCCCGGGCGAGTGCTACAACACCCTCGGCTCCTGCAACACGACCAATGGAAGCTGCAGCTATACCGTCAAGGTCGGCGCTCCGTGCGGCGCTCACGGGACGTGCCTGAGCTCGGGGGTTTGCAACCCGAGCCTACCCATCACGACACTCTCCGTCCCGGTGGATTGCGCGACCCAGACGATCCCGGCGCCGACGCCGATCGGCTGCGACAGTTGCGATCCCAACCATCCCTGCGTGGTCGACTCGACGGTGACCGTCCCGGTCGAATATCAGACCTGCAGCGGCTACACCCCGCGCAAGGGCGACATCGTCCTCCACGATGCGGTCGGGCTGACCCAGTTGCTGGTCTCCAACTTCGGTACCCACTGGACCCATGTGGGCGTCTTCCTGGACCCTCAGCCGTCGACCGCCAATCAGACGATGATCGGGCAGCAGATGGTCCGGCATCAGGCGATCAACCTCGACGGCCTCGCCCAATCCGTCATTCAGGCCGGTCTGCTCAAGAGCTTCCTGATCGGCTTGTCGCTCGACAAGAACTCGGCCTACTGCAAGGCGGCGAAGCTCAATCCCGCCACGCTCTTCGACTCCGGCCAGTTCACGCCGGGCGTGCCCAACACGCACAGCGCGGACATGACCAAGGAGCTCGATGGCAACGGCACTCTCTTCTGGGAGGACGGCGTGGTCGACCGCCATCTCGTCATCGCGGCCAATCGCGCCGCGGGCGAGGACGTCGCCAACCGGATGATGGCGCGGGACGACTACTACTCGCTCAACTCGCTGGTGGACGACGTCAAGGGGTACAACCGGCTCAACGCCGCCGGCAAGCACGGGACGAACTGCGCGTCGGCGATCATGAGCTGCATCACGCCGGAGGTCCCCCGCACGTTGCTGACCGGCGACAAGATGCGGCAAACGGCCAACCTGGCGTACGAGGCGATCCGGCATCAGGCCCGGCACATGCAGGAGACGGAGGACGCCGTCAGCCATTGCAAGCTCATCTACGGCTGTTACTTCGGCTACTGTCCCGTCGACTGCGACGGGCTCGCCTGGGAGGCGGCGAACGGTATCGCGGACCAGGTCATCGCATGCTTCCTGTTCGGCCCGACCGGCACCGGCTGCGATTGCACGCGCGACAATCGCAAGTGGCATTTCGCCTCGTGGGCCGGTGCGCCTGCCGCTCCTCCGACGCAGGACGACATCGACTGGGTCAATGGCCGCATGACCGATGTCGAATTCGTGCAGGATCCCTGGACGGGGTCCGCGGCTCAGGGGCAGCCCGCCATGACCATCTACCCTTCGTACACCTACCTTCCGAGCGACGTCCTCAAGTCGGGCAACTATCCACCGGGCAATGAGTACCCCCTGATCAAGAAGACCAACGCCACGAGGAAGTATGGGCACTGCTACGCGCCGCTGACCCTCACCGTCACTCCGAGCCCGGCGTCGTCGCAAACCGGCACCAC
Organism: Thermoanaerobaculia bacterium; assembly: GCA_035996875.1. GTDB lineage: Bacteria > Acidobacteriota > Thermoanaerobaculia > Multivoradales > UBA5704 > DATARR01. The sequence goes on along the minus strand of DASYJD010000060.1, from coordinate 39,040 downwards.
GATCACCTGGACGGCGACCGCGACCGGCGGATCGGGAATCATCCAGTATGCGTTCTTCCGGCGCCCTTCCGGAACCACCCCCTGGACTCCACCCGTGACCGCGCCGACCTGGGGGACGGGCAACGTCTTCACCTGGACTCCAGGCGCGGGCGACGCCGGCAGTTGGGACATCTACGTCTGGGTCAAGGACAGCACCACGACATCGATCCAGAACACCTACGGCTACGCCGCCGGCGCCAATCCGGGCGGCGTGCTGATCCAGGGCCCGCAGCAAGCGTACCCGGCCAAGGGTTGGGTGGACGGTTTCAACAACCAGCACATCTGGGGCTGGGCCTGCGACCCGGACAATCCGGCGCAGAGCAACCGTGTGGACTTCTGGACCACCAGCGGGCAGGGCCTCGGCAGTGCCGGCGCCAACCTCACCTCCAATGCCGGCGTCACCAGCGCCTGCCTCGGCGGCACGGCTCACGGCTTCGATTTCTACCCGAGCGGCGGCATCCCCTCTGGCACGCACTTCAACGTGTGGTCCATCGACCTGCCGTACAACACCCCCGGCAACGACAACCGGAAATGCGGCGGCGCCGGCTCCATCGGCGACGGCACCGAGTTCGTCATTCCCTGCACGGATTGCAACTCGGCGGTCTGCTGCGGCGCGGCCGGCAACTCGGCCTGCGATGGCCAGCAGCATTTCGATCCGAACACCGGCTACACTGGCGTTTGCCAAGCCACGCTTGGCGCTTGTAGCGCCACCAACGACTTCGACGGCACCAACAACGTGTTCCACAACGGCGACATCGTCGCCTGCGCGAAGCGTAGCGGAGTGTACGGATGGGTGCCGCGCCGCCCATCGCCGCGATGCCAGGAGGTCTCTCCGGTCTGCGACTATCTCTGCGCCAACCACAACATCGGCGGCGCCGGTTTCATGTGCGACCAGAACGGTAACTGGAACACGAGCCTGCCGCTGGCCAACTGCTACGGCGGGACCATCCCTTCGTCGTACCTCTGCCCGTAGATTCAGTTGAAGTTCGAATAGCCGGCGGGGCGCCACCTTTTGGTGACGCCCCGCCCGGACTAGCCGCTTCCTTGTCGACTGCTGAGCCGCCTCAGAAGATCGACAGCAAGGAGCGAATCATGGGCTGTGCTTCTGGATCTTGATGGGAACGATCCAGAGCTTGCTCCAGAGAATCCATAGCTTGATCGGAGGGCCCGGATCTCGCTCGGGACATCTCGGATCTCGGCGCGGTCGGCGGGGGTCTGCTCTGAGGAAAAAACACCCCCGTGGCGCCACTCCCTCCCAGGACGGTGCCACGAGGGTTCCGCGGAGCTAATTGCCAGCGGCGAAGGCCGTGCGGTAGTGGTCGATCGCGAACGCCAGCGACGACCGCGTTACCGTACCGGCCGGAGATACCGTGGCAGCGAAGGGCGCAGTGGTGAAGGTGGCGCTCAGGATGCCGCGGTCGAGCGCGAGCTGCACGTAGCCGCGCAGGGCGGCAGGGATCGCGGACTCGTCGCTGATCTCGACGGACTGCCCGCTGTTGCTCGCGATGATGACGGTGCCCGCCAGGGTCTGCGCCGTCGCGTCGAGACCCAGGGCCTTGACGAGGGCGACGGCGACGTCCAGGCGGGTGACGTTGGCGTTGGGTGAGAAGCTCGCCCCGGAGGCGGTCAGCATGCCGGAGGGGGCGAAGTCGTAGTCGCGCAAGGTGGAGCCGGCGGCCGTCGCCGCTTCGGCGATGGCCTCCAGCGAGCCCGTCGCGTCGCTGAACTGCGGCGCGTTCGCCAGCGACTGGCGCAGGGCCGTGTTGAAAACCAGGCTCTTGGCGAAGTCGCTTCGCGTCACCGCCGACGCCGGGTGGAAGAGGCCGTCGCCCTGCACGTCCATCATCCGGTTCTTGAGGACGAACTCGATCTCCGCCTGCGACGGATCTCCCTGAATGTCGGCGACCGCCGGCAGGACGTAGACCTGCTGGGTGATCGAGCCATCCACCGGCCCCGGCAACGCGATTCCGGAGATGGGCAGCGAGACCTCCGGCAGAGAGGCGAGGCCGCGCACGCCGCGGGCCTCGAGCAGCCACGAGCCCGCCACCGGGTTCTTGACCACCACCTCGCGGCTCGGAGCGTCGAGGACGGGGAGGGCGACGCCGCTGGAGTAGACGGTCCCGTTCGGGGCGGTCAGCACCAATCCGATGGTGTTGCCCTCGCCGAGCGCCAGCACGTCGTCGATGGTGGCGAAGACGTCCAGCACCGAGATGCCGGCCGCGACCGTGAAGGTCGTCGAATTGACGCTGCCGGCTCCCGGCGTGGCAATCGGGCTGTAGTCGATGTGGAAGGGAGCCTGCGAGACGGTGTTGGTGGCGATCGCCAGGTTGTATGTCTGCAGGTCGAGCGGGCCGCCGTAGGTGCCGTAGCTCTTGGTGCGATGGAACACCTTGTCGACCGCGGCGTAGACGTTGACGTAGCCGGCGCCTACTTCGAACTCGGAGTAGCCGGGCATCTGCGAAGCGGTCTGGGTGAGGATCGACTTCACGTCGTCCGGCGTCAGCGTCGGGTCGGCGCTGAGCATCAACGCCGCGGTGCCCGCGATGAACGGCGTCGCCATCGAGGTGCCGCTGATCTCCGTGTAATAGAGAAGGTCGGTCGGGGCCAGCTCGAGGTCGGCCAGCGAGGTCTCGCCGTTGGCGAAGATGTTGGTCTTCGAGCGCGTAGAGACGACATCGGAGGTGAACTTGCCGCTGTCCGACGCGAACTCGCGGCCGGTGCCCGGTGCGGTGATCGTCGGTGCGTTGAAATCGCCGGCCGCGCGCTGGGACTTCGGAATGCCGCGCGACGAGAAGCTGGCGAGACCGCCTTCTTTCGTGCCCGCGGCGACGCTGATCACCCAGGAGGCCTTCGAGTCCGGTCCGATCGTGTCCTTGCCCGGGCCCGAGTTGCCAGCCGCGAAGACGACGACGATCCCATGATCGTGAGCCTGCTTGCTGGCGATGGAGATCGGGCTGTTCGGATCGAACGCGCCCGTGCCGCCGAACGAGTTCGAGATGACGCGGATGTTGTAGCGGCTCTGGTTGGCGATGGCGTACTCGAAGCCACCGAGGCCGTTGAGCACGAAGAGCGCCGCGCCGGAGCCGAAGCCGATCAGGTTCGCTCCGGGAGCGACGCCGGCGTAGCGCCCGTTCGAGGCGGCGCCGGTGCCCGCCGCGATTCCAGCGCAGTGGGTGCCGTGGCCGACGTTGAGGTCGGTGTCCGGTATGCCTTCGACGTTCAGCGCCGGCAGGAAAGCGGCCAGCGTCGGGAGGTCGAACGGCGAAAAGACATTCTGGACGACGTGGCTCCCGTAGGCGAGGTCCGGGTGGGTGCCGTCGATCCCCGAATCGTTGATCAGGAGGCCGATGCCCTGGCCGGTGACGGGCAGGCCCTGGTGGAGGTTGGCGAAGTCCGGATCGGCGCGCATCTTGTCGACGCCGGTGACCGTGCGGGTCTGGTCGTTGAGGTAGTGCAGGCGGTCGTTGAGCCAGATCGAGCGGACGGACGAGTTGGCGGACAGGGCGCGGATCTGGCCCGCGGTCGCCGGTACCGCCACCATGCCGAGGTGCGGCAGCGTGGTGCCACGGAGGATGCCGTTGAGCGTCAGGGTCAGCAGGTGGGAGCTGGTGAGGCCGCTGTTGGTATTGAAGGCCACGATGACGGTGCCTACCGGGGCGGCGTTGGCGAGGCCGCTCAGCTTGGCGGCCAGAGTCGGCCCCAGCTTCGCAGCGGACGCGGATCGGACTGCGGGTCCTACCAGGAGCAATGCCACACAGAGCGCCGGGGCGAAAGCCCGCAGGGCGGCAGTGCGGAAGCGACGGACGTGTGATGAGCTCATTCCCCTCTCCTCTTGGATGTCGTTACCAGAGCCTTCAGGTTGTCTGTCGTGGCGCTCGGGCTTCATAGCCAGAGACCTCCTCGCTGCACTATGCGAAAGGAGGGCCAGGGGCGGAAGCGGGGAATGCCCTCATTCAGGCTGGGGGTTTTCCCTCATGCTGAGGTCCCCCGATCAGGCCCGGACAGGCCGATTCCGGAAGAGGTGTATAGTTGACGGCACATTGATGCGGGTCTGCGGCCCCTTGGAACAAGGTGGAATTCTCCAGAGGCGGCTCTCGCGCGAGGGATTTTGCAGTACCTATCTTGGTCTTGGGGGTGAAGCAAATGAAACGTATCCTGGCCTTGTTCCTCTTCGTTCTGGCTGCAGCCCTGCCCGCGAGTGCTGACGGCCTCCTCCCGGGTCTCCTCGGCAGCGGCGGCACGATCAATCTCCCGTTCTCGCTGCTGGGCGGTCTCGGCGGCATCCTGACGGTGAGCTTCGACAGCGTGACCGGTCTTAATCTCCCCGGTCTCGGGGTGTCGGTCAGTCTCGTCTCCCCCCTCGATCCGGCCCTCCGCGCCCGCTTCCCGAGCGGCGTCTCGGTTCCCCTTACTTTCCCGGTCCTGGTACATATCGAGCCGCTTCTCACGGGCGGGCTCGCCTTCAACGGCACCACGACCGTCCAGCTCCAGACTCTGACGCTGCTCGCTCCGCACAATTCGCCGCGGATGTATGCCGCTTCCGACGGCGGCGACTTTTCGGATATGACGACGAGCACCCATAGCATCAATCTGGGCTCGAGCTACCGCGTCATTGGCACGCGGGGCGGATTCTCCGAGTTCCTGATCGTCTCCGACCCGAGGCCTGTCGACTCGGTGATCACGGAGAAGCTCGACCGGCTCGACCAGATCCTGGCGGACAACGGCGGCGCGATCTCCGCACCGGTCGGTGCCGACCTCGCCGCCGAGCTGGCCGCCGCCCGTGCCCACGTCGCTGCCGGGAATCCGGCGGCCGCGGTCACCGACCTGGATGCTTTCCTCGCCACGGTGGCGCAGCACAGCGGAACGGACATTCCAGACGTCTGGCGAGCGGCGCGCGATTTGACCGACGTGGCCGGGCTGCTGAGCGCGGGAGCGCAGACTCTGCAGTTCAGCCTTCGCGTGAAGCAGGGCCTCGCCCACTAGAGCCAGGCGCAAGAGGGTACATGCCGGCGCGCCTGACGATCCGCTTCTCCGCGGCTCCCGCCCGGGAGCTGATCCTGGCGGAGGGAAGGGAACTGATCGTCGGCCGCGATCCGGATTGCGGCGTGGTGGTCGAGGACGATCGGGTCTCGCGCCGGCACGCCGTTTTCACGTTCGGATCCTCAGGCTGGACGGTCACCGATCTCGGCAGCAAGAACGGCACGCTGGTCAACGGCGCGCCCGTCGAGAGCAGTCGGCTTGCGGAACGGAGCTGGATCAGCTTCGGCGGCCTGCTCACGCACTTCGAGGCTGTGCAGGAGCCGGTCGAAGAGATCCGCGAGGAGCGGCTGCGGCGCCTGTCGACGGCCCTCGACATCCGGGACGATCTCGACCCTGGGGTGGGCTTGGCGGGGCTGCTCTCGCGGGCGGTCGCCTCGATGCAAACGCTCACCAACGCGGAGCGCGGCTTCCTGCTTCTCGTTCGCGACGATGGCGACTTCGAGGTGGCGGCGCGCTCGGGGCTCTCCTGGGACGACCTGCGGTCGGCGGAGTTCAGTGGCAGCGTGGGCGCCGTCGAGCGGGTCCTCTCCGGCGGGCAGCCGGTGGTCAGCGCGGATGCCCGGGTCGATGCCGAGCTGGGGGCACGGGCCAGCATCATCTCCGGCGGCATCCGCGCTCTTCTCTGCGTGCCCGTCCACGCGCTCGACCACCGGGTCGGCGTCATGTACGCCGACAGCCGCCAGCCGGGGGCGGCATTTACCGAGCTCGATCTGGAGATCCTGGAAGAGCTCGCCGCGCAGGCGGGGATCGCCATCGCCGCGGCACGCCTCAACGGCGAGCTGCGCGGGCTGGCCGAGCGGATCGCGGATGGCGCCGGCGAGGAGGCCCTGCGCCCGTCGAGGGATTTCCGCGACACCTGGCAAGGTCTCCTCGCGGCGCGGGCGACGCTCGGAGCGTCTTCGTGAGCGGCCAGCCTCCGGCGCGGCGGTGGGACCAGCCGACCCGCACCTCCGAGGACGCCGTCCGGCGGCTGACGGCGGGTTCTCTGCTCGCCGGGCGCTACAGGATCCTCGACCTGCTGGGTGTCGGCGGCATGGGGATGGTCTACCGGGCGGCCGACGAGCAGCTCGGGCTGAACGTCGCCGTCAAAGTCCTGCGGCCCGACCTGGCACTCGGCGGGCAGTGGCCGGAGCGCTTCAAACAGGAGCTGGTGCTGGCGCGGCAGGTGAGCCATCCGAGCGTCGTCCGCATTCACGACATCGGCGGCGACGGCGAGCTCGTCTTCCTCACCATGGACTTCGTCCCCGGCCGCTCGCTGCGCGAGCTGCTCGCCGACGAGACGCGGCTCTCCCCGGAGAAAGCGGTGGAGATCGCCCGCCAGCTCGCTCTCGGCCTGGGAGCGGCCCACCGGGCGGGAGTCGTCCACCGCGATCTGAAGCCGGGCAACGTCCTGGTCGATGACAGCGAGGGCGGCAGCGACGGCGCCGTGCGGGCCGCGATCAGCGACTTCGGCGTCGCCCGCTCGCTCGCCGGCTTCGGGATGACCCTCCCCGGAATGGTCGTCGGCACCCTCGGCTACCTCTCGCCGGAGCAGGCGCGAGGCGAGGCGGTCGACGGCCGGTCCGATCTCTACGCCCTGGGGATTCTGCTGTACGAGATGCTGACCGGCGAGCTGCCGTTCGCGGCGGCCACCGAGGCCGAGATGCTCGCCCAGCGGTTGACCGGAGCACCCCGGAATCTGCGCTGGCCAGGGGTGACCGTACCGCAGCGCCTGCGCGATCTCGTCCAGCGACTGCTGGCGCGCGACCCCGCCCGGCGCCCGCAGAGCGCGGCCGAGGTCGTGCAGGAGCTCGACCACTGCCTCGCGGCGCCTCCCGCCCGGCGGCGGCGCATCGCCGTGGCGGCGGTGTTCGTCCTTGCGCTTCTCGCCGTGGGCTGGACCGTCCGCGAGCGCGTCCGGCTGGCGCGGCAGGCCCCGGCGGCTCCCGGCTTTCCCGCCGCTCCCGGTCATGCGGCGGCCGGGGGGCCGCGGCACGCCCTGGCGCTTCTCCCCCTGGCCGACGACACCGGCCGGCCGGACCTCGCCTGGGTGGCCACCGGCATGCCGGAGATGCTCGCCAGCTCCCTGGCCGAGAATCCGGAGCTGCGGGTTCTCGACAGCCAGCAGGTCTTCCACACGCTCGCCGACCTCAAGCTGCCGCGCGGGTCGCTGCCGGAGGCCGAGGCGCGGCGGTTGGCAGGGCTGCTCGACGCCGACCGGCTGGTGGGCGGCCGGGTCCGCGCCGCGGGCGGCCGGCTGCGGATCGATCTTTCGCTGGCCACCCCGGACGCCGGTGGCCAGGCGCCCGTGGCCCTCTACGCCGAGGCCGCGGAAGGCGAGGCCTTCCGCCTCGTCGAGCAGCTCGCCGGCATTTTGCTGCGGCAGCTCGCGGTGCGCTCGGCGGTGGCCGCCGAGCCCGTGGCGAGCCGCTCGCCGGTAGCCCTGGCCGAGAATGCGCAAGGGACCGCGAGCCTGGCGCGCGGCGACACCCTGGCGGCGGTGCCCTTCCTGGAACGCGCGGTAGCGGCCGATCCGCGCTACACCGCCGCCTGGGTCAAGCTGGCGCAGGCCCGCGCGGCGCTCGGCCGCGAGGAGCCGGCGAAGGAGGCGGCACGGCGAGCGGTCGAGACCCTGGGGCCCGGCGAAAGCCGCGCCGCCGCCGAGGCGCGGGCCGTCGAGGCGCGCCTTCTCGGCCGTCCCGATCGGGCCCAGGAGATCCTCTCGCGGCTCCTCACGCGGTTTCCCGACGACGTCGAGGCGCGGATCGAGCTGGCGGAAGCCTACGGCGAGCAGGGCAACCTCGAACCCGCCATCGCCACTCTGGAGGCGGCGGTGCGCCTGGCGCCCCACCATCCTCGCGCCTGGTACCTCCTCGGCAGGTATTCGATCGAGGCCGGCAAGGCCCGGCGTGCCGTCGACGAGTACCTGGTGCGGGCGCTCGTGGTGCAGAACCAGCTCGGCAGCGAGCAGGGGCGGGCCGACGTGCTGAACGCCTTCGGCGTCGCCTACCGCGACCTCGGAGAGTTGACGCGGGCGGTCGAGGGCTACGAGCAGGCGGCGGCCATCCGCAAGCGGATCGGCGAAGAGCGCGGCTACGCGACGACGCTGCGCAACCTGGCGACCATCCACACCGTGCGCGGCGAGTATGCGCCGGCTCAAGGCCAGCTCACCGAGGCGCTGGCTCTCCTGCAGCGGCTGGGCGACCAGCCGGGCATCGCCGAGGTGTACAACGACTTCGGGGCGCTAGCCGAGCAGCGCGGCAACTACCAGGAAGCTCTGGAGCGCTTCCAGCAGGCGTTGCGCGCCCGCCGCGACCTCGGCAACGACCTCGCCCTCGCCCAGAGCTTCGGCAACGTCGGCTTCGCCTGTTTCCTGCTGGGGCGCTATGACGACGCCCTGGTCTACTGGCGCCAGGGGCTGGAGCTGGCGAAGAAGAGCGGCGATCCGAGCGGCGTCGTGCAGGCGACGCAGAACCTCGGCCAGCTCGAGTTGGCGCGCGGCGAGTGGGACGAGGCGGTCAAATCCTTCCTCACCGCCCTGCGCTCCAGCCGCGAGCTGGGCATGAAGGAAGCGACCGCCGTCTCGCTCGGCAACCTCGGGCGACTCGCCCAATATCAGGGACGTCCGGGCGCCGCGCTCGCCTCCTACGGCGAGGCGCTGGGTATCCTGCGCGAGCTCGGCGACCAACGGGGCCTCGCCGAGTTCACCCTCGCCACGGCCGAAGCCGAGCTGGAACTGGGGATGACGGCCGCCGCAGGCGAGCATCTGCGGGCCGCAGGGGGGCTGTTGAGCGAGGGAACGAACAAGGAGCAGCAGGCCGAGTTGGACCGGCTGCGCGGCGAGCAGCTCCTGGCCGTGAGCTCCGCGGGCGCAGGCGGCGATCGCGCCGCGGCCGAGGCCCTGCGCCGGGCGGTCGCCGAGGCTCGCGAGAGTCACGGCATCGTCGAGCTGCTGGCGGCCCGGCTGTCGGCTGCCGAGGTCTCAGGGACGGTTGGGGGGGGAGGGCTCGTCGCCCTGGAGCGTTTGCGCGCCGAGGTGGACGCGCTCGGCAACGCGCGGCTACGGTTGCGCGCCGCCGAGGCCGTGGCGCGAACGGCCCTCGCGGCCGGCGATGCGGGACGGGCGCAACGCGCCGCCCGGGCCGGCCTCGAGCTGGCGGCGGCGGCCGGCGGCTATGCCGGCTCCTACCGCCTGCACCGCCTCCTGGCGATGGCCCTGGAGCGCGGCGGTATCGATGAGGCCGAGGTGGCGGCCGAGCGCCGCCGGGCTGGCGAGGAGATCGCCAGGGTCAGCCGCGACCTCGCCCCGGAGCAACGGAAATCGTTCGAGCGGATCGCGGCGGCTCCGGCCGGAGCCCCGCCGGCCGCGCCCAGCGTATCGGAGGGAGTCAAACCTGGAAAGCTCTGAGCCGGCCGACCCGATGTCCGACATCGTCGACCGCGTGCGCGACATCACGCACGCCAACGAGCGGCTCTTCGCGCGGTTGATCGAGGGCGAGCGCCGTTTCCGCGGCCTCGCCAAGGCCGTGTGGAAGGTGCAGGAGGACGAGCGGCGGCGGCTGGCCCGCGAGCTGCACGACGGCCTCGGCCAGACCTTGACGGCCCTCACCCTGCAGTTGGAACGCCTGCGCGAAAAGCTCGACGGCGCAGTGCCGCCGGAGCTCGCGGCCCGCGTCGACGACTCGGTCGAGATGGCGCGCCTGGCGCTCAACGAGAGCCGCGAGATGTCGCGTCTGCTGCGGCCGCCGGTGCTCGACGACCTCGGGATCGGGGCGGCGCTCTCCTGGCTTGCCCGCACCCTCGAGCAGCGCACCGGCCTCAAGGTCGAGCTGGCTCTCGACGCCCTCGACGAGCGCCTGGACCCGGATCTCGAAACCCTGGTCTTCCGCCTGGTTCAGGAGGGCCTGACGAACGTCCTCCGGCACTCCGGCGTCGATCGCGCCCAGGTGGCGGTGCGGCGTTTGGGTGAGACCCTGGAGCTGCGGGTGGCCGATGCCGGGCTGGGCTTCGATTCCAAGGCCGTCCTCGCCGGGGGCGGAGCGTCGGCGGGCTCCGGCCTGCGCGGCATACGTGACCGTCTGGAGCTTTTCGGCGGGCGGCTGGAGATGGCCTCGGCCCCGGGTGAGGGGACGCTCATCCTGGCCATCGTGCCCCTCGGGGGAGAGGCGTCCTGATCAACCGGGTGCGCGTGCTGGTGGCCGACGATCACACCCTCGTGCGCCAGGGGCTGGTGAGCCTGCTCGCCGAGAGCGGCGAATGCGAGGTGGTGGCCGAGGCGGCGGACGGTCTCGAAGCGGTTGAGAAGGCGCGCGCCACGCGGCCGGACGTGGCGGTGATCGATCTCACCATGCCGCGCCTCTCGGGCCTCGAGGCCGTGCGCCGCATCCACGAGGAAATGCCGCAGATCCGCGTCCTCGCCCTCACCGTTCACGAGGAGGAGGAGTACGTGCTGCCCGTGGTGCGGGCGGGCGCCTCCGGCTATCTGGTCAAGGACAGCGCCGTGGCCGAGCTCCTCGCCGCCGTGCGCGCCCTCCACGCCGGCCAGGGCTACTTTGGCCCGCAGGCGGCGCGGGTTCTCGCCGAGCAATACCGGCTGCCGGCGCAGGTGGAAGACCCCTATGGCGCCCTCTCGCCCCGCGAGCGCGAGGTCTTCCATCTCGTGGTCGACGGCCACACCACCAAAGAGATCGCCCGCGACCTGGGGATCAGCATCAAAACCGCCGACAATCACCGCTGCCGCCTGATGGACAAGCTCAGCGTCCACAACACCGCCGAGCTGGTGCGCTACGCCGCGAGGAGGGGCCTGCTGTCTTGAAATCCACCGTTCTGGAAACCGAGCGCCTCCTCCTTCAGCGCTTCACCGCCGATCCCGGCGAATCGGAGTTCGCGTTGCGCCTCCTGAACGAGCCCTCGTACCTTCAGAACATCGGCGACAAGGGCGTGAGAACGCTCGAACAAGCGGCCAAATACCTCGTCGAGGGCCCGATCAAAAGCTACGAGCTTCATGGCCACGGCTTGTATCTGGTGGTGCTCAAAGAGTCGGGCCAACCTGTGGGAATCTGCGGCCTGCTCAAACGCGATCAGTTCAAGGACCCGGACCTCGGTTACGCCTTCCTACCCGAATTCTGGTCCCGGGGCTTCGCCTTTGAAACCGCCTCGGCCGTTCTGGAGTACGGCAGGCGCACCCTGGGACTGCCCAAGGTCATCGCCCTGGTGGATCCAGCGAATGCGCCATCCATCAAGCTGCTCAAGAAGCTCGGGTTTTCATTCTCCGAGACGGTCAAAATGGAGCCCGGCGGCGCCGTGGCCGATCTCTACGATTTAAGCACCAAATAGAGGAATCCGGATGTTGCCCGACTGGCGATACGTCACCCTCTCCGCCAGCCGCTTGGGATCGACGCCGGAGCGAAGGAGCCGCTCGACTCCTGCGGCGGCGATCGTCGTGGCGAGCGCTTCGCCCGGGCAGGCGTGGGGGCCGGCGCCGAAGGTGAAGAGCCGGCGGTCCTGCCGCGCGGGATCGAACCGGTTCGGCTGGGGATTGGCGGCCGGGTCCCGGTTGGCGGCGGCCAGCACGACGAGGAGGACGTCGCCCTCTTGCATCTCCTGGCCGGCGACGACACCGGAGCCGGCGAGGAAACGGCGGGTGTTCTGAACGGACGGATCGTAGCGCTGGACCTCCTGGACGACGCTGAGCAGGCCGCCGGCGGCCCTGGCCTGCTCGCAAACCTCCCGATGCGCGGCAAAGGCGAGGAGCGTGTTGCCGGTCAAGCCGGCCGTGGCCTCGTAAGCCTGGAACAGGAAACCGGCCGCGTTGGCGACGACGGCGTCCGGATCTTCGCGCCCGAACCGCCGGGCCTCGTGGCTCAGCGTGGCCAGCAGGCCCGCCTCCGCTTCGGGAGCGGCAATCAGAGAGCGAAGCAGCTCGAGAAGAAACCCCGCCGCCACCTTGCCTTCCGCGATCTGGCCGGGGCTGGCGGCCGGAGAGAAACAGGATGCGAAAGCGGCCGTCCACCGGGCCGCCTCGGCCAGCCGCTCCGGAGGAACGCCGAGCAGGCTGAGGACGGCGTAGGAGGGCAGCTCGAAGGCGAAGCTGGAGATGGGGCCGGGAGGGGACTCCGGGCCGATCTCGGCGGCGAGGACGCGCGCCCACCGGTCGCTCTCCCGGGCCGCCGCGGCGCCGTCGATCGACGCCAAGGCGGCGGACACAGCCTGCTTGAGGGGGCAGCGATCCTGGCCATCGGTCATCCGTACGAGGCGCCCGAAGATCTCGCCGGCCGGCGATCCCACGAGCGCCCGGGGCACCGGCTCGGCCGGCGGCCGGACGCGGCAGAGCGCGTCGTCGCTCAGGGCGCCCATCACCGCCGCGGCGCTGGAGGCAATCCACAGTCCGAGAGCCTCGTCGCGATAGAGCGGCGCCTCGGCCACCAGGTGCGCGTAATACGGGTAAGGATCGGGATGCGTCACCGCGGCGATGGGATCGGGCGGAAACGCGGGGGCGGCGAGTCCTGACGGCGGTGGTGCAGGCGACGACATGGATGAAAAATTAGCACACCGCCGGCTCAACCCGGAGGGCGGCGTTCCCGTATCTCGGGTGCGGCCCGGTGCAACCCGGGGTTGGCTTTTAGCGGTGGCTTGACTTGTCGAATCGAGTGGATTAGGGTTCGAGAGCCTCAGTTGCGACCAGTTGCGTTCGTCGTCGGTTCGGTGCCGACCATCGAGCCGTAGTCATTGAGCCTCCGAGCAAGCGTTTCAGCTTGCCGGTCTAACCGTCAGGGGAGATTTGCTGATGGTCCAGAAGAATTCGCTTCAATTAGGTGTACGAGGTCCAGCCTTGCTGGCCGCCATGTTCCTCCTGGCGGCGATGACCTTGTCCTCCACCCTCTTTGCCCAGGGCGGCCCGCCCAAGCTCCAGGCCAGCGCAGCCATCCAGATGCAGGCGCTGAGAGGCATCAAGACGTCGAGAACCACGATGCAGAACAAGATCGATTCGCGCTTGTTCCTGGGTTTGCTGCACCAGCGCAACGATGCGCGGCTCGCTCCGTTGACCGACTTCCGCTTCATGAAACCCGAGACGGACGGCCGGGTGCCGGTCGACGTCATCGTCACCAGCTCTGGTGGCGTGAAGACGGTCGTCAACAAGCTGGAGTCGCTCGGCGGGGTGGTCAAGGCCAAGAGCTTCCGCTACCAGCGGATCAGCGCCCGTATGCGCCTCCAGGACTTGGAGACGCTCGCCGCGCTGCCGGACGTGCGCCGGATACGCCAGGCGATCCCGGCGCTGAGGCACGCGGTCCGCAACTTCTCCGAGGGCGACAAGACGCACGGCGCCGACGAGGCGCGGGGCTTCTTCGGAGCCACCGGCAGCGGCGTGAAGGTCTGCGTGCTCTCGGACGGCGTCGACTCTCTGGCCACGTTGCAGGCCAGCGGCGACCTGCCGCCGATGGTCGACGTTCTGCCCGGCCAGGCCGGGTCCGGCGACGAGGGCTCGGCGATGCTCGAGATCGTCCACGATCTCGCTCCCGGCGCGGCGCTCGGTTTCGCCACCGCGGATACCGACGAGCCGACCTTCGCGTCGAACATCCTCGACCTGGCCGCCGCGGGTTGCAACGTCATCGTCGACGACGTGATCTACCTCGACGAGTCGCCGTTCGAGGATAGCGCCATCGCTCAGTCGGTCAACACCGTCACGGCTGCGGGCGTCCTCTACTTCTCCTCGGCGGGCAACGAAGGCAACGTCGACGACGGCACCTCGGGCACCTGGGAAGGCGACTTCCTCGCCAGTGCCGCCGCGGACCCGGCGCCTCTCGCAGGGGCCAACCTGCACGACTTCGGCGACGGCGGCAACTCCATCTCGGTGACGAGCTCCTTCTTCGAGCCGGCGATCCTCATCTGGGCCGAGCACTACGACTTGGCTACGAGCAACGCGTCGACCGACTTCGACCTCTACGACATGGATGACGGGCTCACCACGATCTTCGACGCCAGCACCGATGTACAGGATGGCACCCCCGGATCCTTCCCCATCGAGTTCCTCGGCAACGGCACCTTGGACGGCGACCGCCTGCTGATCGACAAGTTCGCTGCCGGCACGACCTCGAGCGTGCCGATGTTCAACCTCATCAACTTCCGGGCCGTCCTGGACGATACGCTGTCGACGACCGGCGCCACCCGCGGCCACAGCGCCGCCGCCGCCGCCTTCAGCGTCGCGGCGACGCCGGCCGCCGCCTCTTTCGACGGCATCTCGGCGGACGGTCCGTACCCCGGCCTGTTCACTTCCGCGAACGAGAGCGAGGACTTCACCTCCGACGGTCCGCGGCGGATCATCCTCGATGGGCTCACCGGTGCCGAGCTGACGCCGGGCAACCGCACCAGCACCGGCGGCGTCGTCCGCCAGAAGCCCGAAATCACGGCCGCCGACGGCGTCTCCACCAACTCGTCTGCTCCGGGCGGCGTCTTCAACCCCTTCTACGGCACCTCGGCCGCTGCACCGCATGCCGCCGCCATCGCGGCGCTCTGCAAATCGGCGGTTCCGTCCATCACTCCGGCGCAGCTCCGCACCGCCCTCACCAGCACGGCGATCGACATCGAGACGCCCGGAGTCGACCGTGACACCGGCGCCGGCATCATCATGGCCCATGCATTCCTGCTGGCTTGCGGTGCCACGCCGCAGGCCGTCCTTGCCGCCGGCACCCCGGTAAAGACCGAGGTTGGCGGCGATCACGACGCCTTTGTCGAGATCGGGGAGGACTGGAGCCTGACCGTCCCCCTCACCAACGTGGGCGGCGTCAACGCCACGGCCATCTCCGCCGTCCTGACCTCGTCGACCCCCGGCGTGGTGATCCTGTCCGGGACGTCCACCTACCCCGACATGGCACCCGGCGCCGTTCATGTGCCGGTCACCGCCTTCGTCAACAACACGCAGCCTTACATCTTCACCACCAAGGCTCCCGCCGCTTGCGGCGGCGTTCTCCAGTTCACCCTGACGGTCACCTACACCGGCGGCAATCAGAGCCCCCAGAGCTTCGACTTCTCCATCCAGACGGGCGCTCCGGGCGCGCCGGCCACCTTCAGCTACACCGGCCCCGCAGTGCCTATTCCCGATAGCGCCGGTGCCGATGTCGCCGGTGTCACCGCGATCGCCACGCTGCCGGTCGTCTCCTCCGGCAACCTGTACAGCCTCAAAGCCAGCATCGACGGAGCGACCTGCAACGCCACCGCCGGCTCGACGACCGTGGGCATCGACCACAGCTTCGTCAACGACCTTCAGATCGACCTCAAGTCGCCAGGTGGGACGCTGGTCACGATCATCAACCGGGCCGACGGCGGCGGCAACAACTACTGCCAGGTCGTGTTGGACGACACCGCCGCCACCTCGATCCAGTCGATTACGGCCGCCAGTGCACCCTTCACGGGCACCTACACCCCGGCCGCTCCGCTTTCCGGCTTCGGCGGGCAGGCGATCAACGGCACCTGGGAGCTCCACGCCACCGACTTCTTCGTCGGCGACACCGGCAACATCCGCGCCTGGTCGCTGGTCGCGACCCCGGCCGTCTGCGATGCCGCCGCGGTCAGCCCCGTCCTGTCGGCCGTAAAATCCGTCTCGGGCGGTCAACACAACCCGGGTGACCCGGTCACCTACACCATCGTCATCACCAACACGGGAACCGGCTTCCAGCCGGACGCCTCGGGCGACGAGTTCACCGACACCCTGCCGACGCAGCTCACCCTGGTGGGGACGCCGGGCGCCAACTCCGGCACCATTACGGTCACCGGTACCAACCCGGCGACGGTGCATTGGAATGGCTCCCTCGCGCCTGGTGCCTCGGTGACGATCACCATCCAGGCGACCATCAACACGGGCACCGCAGGACAGACGGTCTCCAACTCGGGAACTGTCAACTATGACGCCAACCGCGATCTCGCCAACGACGCGAGCGCGCCGACCCAACCCCCAACGGGGACCGGTCCCACGACCTTCGTCGCCGGCGGCGTGCCCCCCGCTCCTATTCCCACCCTCTCCGACTTTGGGCTGGCGCTTCTCGCCTTGACGTTGTCGGCCCTGGCCGTGATCACCCTGCGCAAGAGGCGTCAGAAGAGCGCTTCGTAAGCTCCCCGACGCTTGAGCTTCATCTCGCCCCGCGGCCCACCGGCCGCGGGGTTTTTCCTTTTTAAGGAAGCAGGACGATCAGCTCGGGAGCCGGCTCGCCGGCATAGAGCTGATCGACGAGGGCGGTCCGGCGCTCGAGCACCGCGCGCTGGTTGACGTAACCCTTGTCGGTGATCTCGCCGGCCGCGATCGACGGCGGCTCGGCCAGCAGGAGGGCACGGGCGATGCGCCGGCTGCTGGACGCATGCGTCAGGTTATGGGCCGCGAGGCACGCGGCCAACCGGCTGTGCACCTCGGGTCGGCGGATCAACTCGGCGAGAGAAGCATCCGCGGCCGCGCCGGGGCAGAGCGATTGGCAGCCTGCCGGGTTCGGGAAGACGAGCAGGCCGATCTCCTGGCGGTCGTGGCCGGTCACCACCACGTCCTGCACCAGCGGGGCCGCGGCGGCGAGGATCTCCAGGCGAAGCTCGCCCACGTGGACCCAGGTGCCGGAGGTCAGCTTGAAGTTTTCGGCCAGGCGGCCGTCGAAAAGAATCCCCTGGGAAGGATCGCGTGGATCGGCAAGCTTGCCCGCGTCTCCCGTCTTGAGAAAGCCGTCCTCGTCGAACACCTCGCGCCCAAGCTCCGAGCGCTTCCAATATCCGGGAGTCACGTTCGGACCTTTGACCCGTAGCTCCAGCTTGCTTTCGACGGGCGCCAGCTTGATCTCCGTGCCCGCTCCCGGCAAGCCGATGACGCCAGCCCGTTCGATCAGAAAGTGAACCTGCGTGGCGCTCGGCGCCGTCTCCGTCGAGCCCCAGGCCGAGAGCATGACGACGCGCCGGCCTGTCGCCAGGATCGAAAGGTCTTCCAGTTTTTCCCATAGCGGCTGCGGCAGCGCCGCCGCGGCATAGAAAATCGCGTCCAGATCGCGGAAGAACGCCTCGCGCAGCACCTCGTCCCTTTCGAGATGGGGAATCAACATCTCGTAACCGCGCGGCACGTTGAAGTGGAAGGTCGACGGCACCTCCCGCAGGTTGCGCACCGTCGCTTCGATCAAGCCGGGCGCCGGCTTGCCGCTGTCGATGTACAGCGTGCCACCGTTTCGCAGCACGAGGTTGAAGTTGTGATTGCCGCCGAAGGTGTGGCTCCACGGCAGCCAGTCCACGATCAGCGGCGGCCGGTCTTCGAGGAAGGGCCAGGCCTGCGCCAGCGCCTGCTGATTCGAGCAGAGCATGCGCTGCGTGTTGAGGACGCCCTTGGGTTTGCCCGTCGAGCCGGAGGTGAAGAGGATCTTGGCCAGCGTGTCCGGCCCCGTGGCGGCGAAGCGGGTGTCGAGAGCGGGTCCGCGGTCCGGCACCTGGAGCGCTCCGAAAAGAATCGCTCCGAGGCCGTCCGGCGGGTTGGCGCCGACGACGAGCTCGGCGTGTCCGGCCGCGGCGGCCGTCTTCAAGGCGCTCGCATACCGGGCGCCGTCCGCGGCGTAGACGAGGCCGGGTCGCACCAGCTCGAGAATGTAGCGAAGCTGGGCATGGTCCTCCGCCAGCAGCGAGTACGCCGGCGAGACCGGCACGGCAGGGATGCCCGCCTGCATCGCGGCGAGCTGAAGCAGGCCGTGATCGATGCCGTTGTCAGAGAGCAGCGCCACCGGCCGGGTCTCGTCGAGCCCGCGCTCCAGGAGAGCGCTGCCGATCCGCTCGACGGCGCCCAAGGCGGCGCCGTAGGTGACGCGGCGCCAGTCTCCCTCCCCGGCCCGCTCGGCGAGGAAGACTCGGTCCGGCGCGGCCCGGGCCCAATGATGCAAAAGGTCGCCGAGGCGGCTCGCATAGGGCCGCAGCTCGTGCCGCGAGCGCAAAACCAGGCCGCCGCCTGGAAGCGATCGCGTCTCGATGGCGACGGGAGCGAGGCTGAGCGGTTTGAAAGGCGCCTTGGTCATGGGTGCGGCCACGGGACCAAGCGACTCTACCAAATCAGAAAGCGATAGACTCTCCAGCGATGGACGATAGATTCCCACCATGACGCTGCCCCCCGAGAATCCGACCGCCGAAGGTCAACCCGCGGCAGCCCCCGCGGAAAGGACGGATCCCCTCGCGGGTGGCGGCGAGATGGGCGCGCTCATGCGCTCGATCGACTGGTCCACGACGGGTGTGGGCCCCGTCGCTACATGGCCGCAGAGCTTGCGCACCGCCCTCAGCATCCTGATGGAAACTGGTTTTCCCATGTACATCGCCTGGGGACCGGATTTCACGCAGTTTTATAATGACAGCTACCGGCCGATCCTGGGCTCAACGAAACATCCCGCCGCCATGGGGCTCAGCACCCGGGTCACCTTCGCGGAGATCTGGGACATCATCGGACCGATGTTTCAGGGCGTGATGAATGGCACGGCCACGACGCTGGTGGACTTCCTGCTGCCGCTCGACCGCTACGGCTTCGTCGAAGAGTGCTATTTCATTTTCTCCTACAGCCCTATCCGCCAAGAGAACGGCGAGGTCGGAGGCGTCCTCGTTACCGTCACGGAGACCACCGAGCGCGTCCTTGGCGCCCGGCGCCTGAAAACGCTGCAGGAGCTTTCCGCCCGGACCCAGAAAGCCGTGACCGCCGAGGCGGCGTGCGAGGCCGCGGCCCAGGTCCTCGGAGAAAATCCGGCTGATCTGCCGTTCGCGCTCCTCTACCTGCTCAGTGCGGACGGCACCCAGGCGACGCTCGCCGGCACGGCGAACCTGGAGGCGGGCGCCGCCGCGAGCCCGGTGCAGATCGATCTGACGGCGGGGGATCCACCCTGGCCCGTCGCCGCCGTCATCGCCACCGGAACGACGCAGATCCTCGAACAGCATCCCGCGGCGGCGGAGTCCCTGCCGGTTCGGCGGGTGGCGGTGATCCCCATTGCGCAAGGGGGCGAGGGCCGGCCGGCGGGCGTGCTGGTCGCGGCCACCAGCCCGCGCCTCATCCTCGACGAGAAGTACCGCAGCTTTTTGGAGCTGGTCGCCGGCCAGATCGCCACCGCCCTCTCCAATGCTCGCGCTCTCGCCGAGGCTCGAGCCCGCGCCGAGGCGCTGGCGGAGATCGACCGTGCCAAGACGGCGTTCTTCAGCAATGTCAGTCACGAGCTTCGAACCCCTTTGACCTTGATTCTGGGGCCGGCGCAGGATGCGCTCGCTCAGGGCGCGGAGATGCCACCCGCCGACGCCGAGCGCTGGCATCTCGTGCACCGCAACGGGCTGCGGCTGCTCAAGCTGGTCAATACGCTGCTCGACTTCTCCCGTATCGAAGCCGGCCGCGTCCAGGCCTCCTACGAGCCCACCGATCTCGCGGTCCTGACGCGCGACGTGGCGAGCGCTTTCGAATCCGCGGTCGAGGGTGCCGGCCTGCGCTACAAGATCGCCGTCGAGACGCTCGAAGAGCCGGTCTTCGTCGATCATGACATGTGGGAGAAGATCGTTCTCAACCTCCTTTCCAACGCGCTCAAGTTCACGTTCGAGGGGGAGATCGAAGTCGCGCTCCGCCGGCGCGACGGGCAGGCCCAACTGACGGTGCGCGACACCGGCACCGGAGTTCCCGCCGAACAGCTCCATTTATTGTTCGATCGGTTTCACCGCGTGCCCGGGGCGCGATCGCGCACGCATGAAGGCACTGGAATCGGGCTTTCTCTCGTCCAGGAGCTGGTCAAGCTGCAGGGCGGCACCGTGACGGTCGCGAGCGTGGTCGATCAGGGCACGACCTTCACCGTCGCGCTCCCTTTCGGTGCCAACCATCTGCCCCAGGATCGAATCGCGTCGCCGCGCGAGCTGAGCTCGACCGTTATCGGCGCGGTGCCGTTCGTAGAGGAGGCGTTGCGCTGGGATACTAGGGATCGGGCGGACGGCGCGCCCGCGCTCCCGGCGGCGGGGAGTCGTAGCGCGGCGCGTATCCTGCTCGCCGACGACAACGCCGACATGCGCGACTACATTACGCGGCTGTTGCGAACTCGTTTTTCCGTCGAGACGGTCGCCGATGGCGCCTCGGCGCTGAAGCGAGCCCGGGCCGCGCCTCCCGATCTCATCCTCTCCGACGTCATGATGCCGGGCTTGAACGGCTACCAACTGCTCCAGGCCTTGCGCGCCGACGAGCTCACGCGCGGCATTCCTGTCATTTTTCTTTCGGCCCGTGCGGGAGAAGAGTCACGCATCGAGGGTCTCTCCGCGGGCGCCGACGACTATCTGGTCAAGCCGTTCTCGGCTCGCGAGCTGATCGCCCGCATCGGTACGCACCTGGAGATCTCGCGGCTTCGCATCGAAGCCGAGCGGGCCCGCAACCTGCTCGAGACGGTGGTGGATCAGATACCGGCAGGCGTCATCCTCGCCGAGGCACCCTCGGGCCGCACGCTACTGGCCAACAAGCGCGTGCAGACGATTCTAGGCCATCCAGCGCTGAAAACCGAATCGATCGACGATTTTGAGGGCTATTCGGCCGTGCATCCCGACGGCCGGCCGTTCCGGGCCGATGAATATGCGTTGACCCGGGCGCTCGTCGGCGAGGTCATTCTCGACGAGGAAATTCATTTCATTCAACGGGACGGCACCCTGCGCATCCTCTCCGCCAGTGCCTCGCCCGTTTTCGATTCGGACGGCCGCATCGTCGCGGCGGTCAACGCCTTTTCCGACATCACCGATCGCAAGGATACCGAGGAGCACAACCGGCAGCTGCTCGTTCGTGAGCGCGAAGCGCGAGCGGAAGCCGAAGTGGCCAACCGCTCGAAAGACGAATTCCTCGCCATGCTCGGCCACGAGCTGCGCAATCCGCTGGCGCCGATCGTCACGGCGTTGCAGCTCATGCGGCTGCGCGGCGACGAAGTGCTCAGCAAGGAACGCACGGTCATCGAACGGCAGGTCAATCATCTGATCCGTCTCGTCGACGACCTGCTCGACGTCAGCCGCATCACGCGCGGTAAGGTCGAGCTCCAGCGCGAGTGGATCGAGCTGTCCGAAATCGTGGCCAAGGCCATCGAGATGTCGAGCCCGCTCATCGAGCAGCGGCAGCACGTGCTGACCGTGGACGTCCCTCGCCGAGGGCTCGCAATCGAGGCGGACGCGGTGCGGATGGCGCAGGTGGTGGCGAACCTCCTCAACAACGCCGCCAAATACACCGAGCCGCACGGCCACATCACGATCCAAGGGGCTTTGGAAGGTGCGCAGGCCGTCCTGCGCGTGCGGGACACAGGCATTGGCCTGAGCGCGGACATGCTGCCGCGCGTCTTCGATCTCTTCGTGCAGGAGCCTCAGGCTCTCGATCGCGCGCAGGGCGGCCTCGGTCTGGGCTTGGCGATCGTGCGCGTCCTCGTCGAGCTTCACGGCGGCACGGTCGAGGCCCACAGCGAGGGTCACGGCCGCGGCAGCGAGTTCGTCATCTGGCTGACGGCGGCGGAAGCCGGCGAGCCCCAAGCGGTGGTGAGCGCTCCCCTGGGTGCTGAAGTCGCCACGCGGCCGGATGCGCTACGCGTCCTCATCGTCGACGACAACGCCGACGCCGCCGAGCTGCTGGCGATGAGCATCCAGATCATGGGACACATCGCAGAAATTGCGAACGACGGCCCCTCCGGCTTGAAGGTCGCCGCGCGGTTTCACCCCGACGTCGCGCTGCTGGACATCGGTCTGCCGGTCATGGATGGCTACGAGCTCGCCCGCCACCTGCGCGAGCTGCCCGGACTCTCGTCCCTGCGGCTCATCGCCGTTACCGGCTACAGCCAGGAAGCGGACCGCCAGGAAGCCGAAGCTGCCGGCTTCGAGCATTTCCTGGTCAAACCGGTGCAGCTCGAGGAGCTTCAGGAAGCGCTGGGAGGATAAAAGCGAACGACCCCCGGCTACGCCCGCTCCATATAGCTGTTTCCGACGACCTTCAGGCACACACGTCCCACGGTCGGATCGGTTCGCTCCACGAGCGGTTTGACGACGCAGCCTTCCCGGACGTGGTCGGCGCCGGGGACCAGGCTGGGGCCTTCCGCCAGCTCCAGAATCCGCTCTAGCTCGAACGGTATGGCCGCTGAGATCGTCGGCACCCAAGGGAGGCCGAACGGCGTGGACAGCTCGCGAGCCGCGATGGGAGCCAGCCACTCGCTGCCGGTCAGGATGTCGAAGGCGGCGAAGCGGACTTGGCCCTTCGTCGTTCCATACCGAAGGTCCTGGACCTGCCCGTAGACCTCTCCGTAGACCGTGAGACCCGGACGGGCCGTCAGGAAATCGCGCAGCCCCTGCGTCTCCCGCAGCGCCCGCCACCAGACGTTGTCTGCGGACTCCTCCTTCCACTCAGTGCGGGAGCCGCAGAAGAAGCCGCCGTCTTCCAGCCAGGTGAAGCGCCCGTTCGCGCCGTGGATCTTCTCGCTGACGAACACGGTTTCACCGAGAATGAAGACGCTGGCGTACCGGCGCAGGCTCTCGACGTCGAAGGACGGATGGTAGCCGGGAGGCGGCTTGATCGACTCGCCCCCTGTGCTGATCGGCAGGGGCGGATCGTAGTGCATCACCCCCATCAACGCGGCGACGTCGTCGCCGATCTTCGAGCCTTCGGGGGCCGCCACCAGCAATCCCATGCTGATAATCCCACGGAGCCGCCGGACCTTGATCCTGCGGTGTCCGTCGAGGAAGGCGAACTGCTCCGTGTCGGGAACGATGGAATCCGGCGGAATATACGCGCCAAGCTCGCGGCCGACCCAGTCCGCAGTGCGGACGCAGACGGTGTACCCGTCGAAGACGCGGACGACGGACAGCGAATCCGCGTTGGGATGGGGCTCCAGATGAACTGGGACGACTTCGACTCGGTGCGTGCTATTCGTTATTGGCTCCATGATTCCAACGTTAACACCGAAGGCACCCGCCCCGGCTCCGCCAGACGCAGCAGCCCCAGGCCGATCCCCGCGAAGCCATTCATCAGGCCGGGGGATTCGATGCTGCCGCGGGTGCCGCAGAGCCAGCCGTCGCGGTCGAGGCTCGCGAGGACGATCTCCACGAAGCGCTGGATGTCTGCTCCCAGCTCGGGGCTCGGGAAAGCCTCTTGGGCCTGGCAGAGGAAGTCGAGATTGCCGAGATCGCCGTGGCAGAGGCAATGATTCTGCCCCGGGCCGCGCGCCAGGGTGCGGCGGACGGCTTGATCGATTTCCTGCCGGAGGGCGGTGCGCTCCTCCTCGTGCCGCGCGTGGGGATAGGCGCGGAGGCGGGTGAGGCCCACTCCCGGAGCGCCGTAGCACCAGGCCACGGCGACCGTGCTTTCCGGCGGCGGCTTCTCGCCGCCGGTCGCGCGAAGGAGGCGGCCGAGGTCGGTCCAGAACTGCTTCCTTTCTCCTGCAAACCCTGCCAGACCGGCGTCGAGGAATCGTCGATCGCCGGTGACGGTGCCGAGCTCGGTGAGCGCCAGCGCGATGCCGCCCACGCCGTGCGAGATGCCGGCCAGCGGCCGCTCGCTCGCCATGCGAGTACGCCAGCCGAACCCCGGCCCCCACGGCTCGGCGAGCCCGAGAAGCCGCTCTCCGCACTGGATCGCCACCGCCAGCGCGCGTCCTGATCCAGACGGCCCGGCAGCCTGATGAAAGGCGAGCAGACCGAGAATCGCGCCGGCCGAGCCGCCGATCAGGTCTAGATCCTGGTCCTCGGTCAGCAGGGTGGGGAAGAGCTCCACGATCCTCTCGCCCGCGGCGAGGATCTCCCGGTCCTGCCAGAGGTGGCCGAGATGGGCGAGGGTCCAGACGGTGCCTCCCCAGCCTTGGAAGGCGCCGATCGAGGCCGGGCCTTTTCCTTCGCCCGTCCAGGTTTCCAGTTGGAGGAGGAGAGTGGCGAGCGCGGCGCGCGCGAGGCCGGTGGCTGCCGGGTCCTGGGCGATCTCGCCGAGAAAGCCGAGGAACAGGGCGATGCCGGGCAGGCCGGCGTAGAGATCCTCCGGCGTGGGCTCCAGCGACCAGCGCTTGTCGCGGTATTCGAGGCCGATCCAGGAGGCATAATTTCCCTCGCGTACGGCCATCTCGGCGAACCAGTCGCCCACGGCGCGGGCGTGGCGGATCAGGCTCTCCCGCAACGCCTCGGGCGACAGCCGCGGCGCGTCCGGATCGGGCGTGTAGCTCGTCCATTCGAGGTCGTCGCGATTCAGCAGCAGCGTGCCGAGCGAGAGGCGAAGAAGCCAGAGCTGGCGCCGCAGGTCTTCCTCGCCCAGTAGCTCGATGCGCCGCCCGACGAGATCGAACGAAGGCTCCTCCAGGAATCCGGGGACGGTCTCGCCGCGGCTCGTCCACAGATCGTGCGAGGACGGAAGCGTCGAGAACGAGGGGACATCTCCCTCGCCGAGATCGCGATGCTCGGCGGCGATCACCCGGGCGAGATTCGGCTGGCTCTCCACCTCCAGTTCGAGGCGGTCGAACAGCCGGTCGCGGTCGATGGCGTTGCGCAGGTAATCCGGATGGAAGCTCTCCTGGAGCAGCAGGCCATAGATCTGCGTCGGCCGCAATACCACCCGCACCGGGTCGTCGGCAAAGCGGGCAAGCTCGCGGCGAAACTCGTCGCGACGGCTGGCGAGCAGGCGGTAGACGGTGGCGAAACCGCGCGTCATTTCCTCGCGATACAAGGCGACCTGGGCCGGCTGGCCGTCGAGCATAGGGCGGTTTTGCCCGCCGCCCATGATCGCGCGGTCGCGCACCACCCGCATTTCGTCGGTGCCCGTCCCCATCCACTGAATCACTTTGTCGGGCGTGGGTTGCCCGGCCACGGCCGCCACGCCGCTGATATCCACTCCCTCGAAGCCCTCGCCCTGGCCGACCTGGAAGGGGAGGAGGCCGACGCGCAGCACGGAGTGGAGAGCGAATTGGGACCGCAGCTCTTCGTGCGGCCGTGCCTGCTTGCCGCGCTGGATCTGAGGATGGAAGAGCGATTCCAGGTCGATGACGGCCGGGTGCTCGCCGGCGGCGATCAGGTTCTCGTAGTGGCAGTCGGTGGCGGCCAGGCTGTAGAGCACCGCGAGCAGCCCGCCCAGCCGCTCATGGAAACGGGCGACCTCCGCAGGCGTCTGGCACGGATCGGCGGCGGCGAACTCCATCCAGCCGTGATCACCGCGGTCGAGCACGGCCAGGGTGCGAAAGCCAAGGTGGGAGAAGTCCCCGTCCTGGACGTTCACCCACGCTAGAAGCTCCTGAAAGTGGGCCTCGACGGCGAGCGAGCGCGGCTTGTAGACCAGCCTGGCGCCGGAGGCGAAGGTGCAGATCCGCACCGCCCGGCCGCGGCGGTGGCGATCTCCGGCGCCGCCGCCGAGAGCGGTGAGCAGGCCTGGGTCTGTACCCTCGAAAAATCGTTCGACGATGACGGACCAGTCCGTGGCGAGGTGAGAGAAGACCTCCACGGTCGCTTCGCGGAAGAGCTCGAGATCGAGGAGCACTTGGCGGGCGAGCACCGGATATTCGCGCAGGATCGTGTCCGCGGCTTCAGGATCGCGCAGGCGCTCGACGAAGGCGGCGAAGCGTTCCTCCGTCGTTTCTCCGCTCAACAGCTCCTGCAGACGCGCCACGTGCAATTCGAGGACGAGAGTGCGCGAGAGAATGGGCAGCAGCCGGTAGGGGAGGGTCTCGGAGGCCAGCCGAAGGGCGCTGTTCACGGTAAAAGGGAGAGGGCCTTTCGCCGCGCCGGCGAGAGTTTCGAGATCCTCCATCAGGCGCAGCCGCGCATGGTCGATGAAGGGACGGACGATCTCGAGAAAACCGGCGGCGGTTCCAAGCTCGGCCGCGATGGGCAATGGCGGCAGGGCTGCCAGGGCCGGCGAGTCTGCAAGATCGACGTCGCCTATTCTCATCGTGTGGCTCGGTACCTCAAGAAGGGTGAGTCGTTTCGCGCGGCAGAAAACCAAGCCAGGGACATCAAGGGCTACAAGGACAGCAGGGACAAGAAGTAGCGATCCGTCGTGTCCCTGAGGTCCTTGTCGTCCTTTACGTTCTTGCTGCTGGATTTCTGGCGCACGCTCCTAGGACGTCGTCGGGCAGCAGGCCACCATGCCGCCGAAGGTGAATTCCGTGCAGGTGACGGCAGTGGTGATCGGCGGGCAACAGGAGCGCCAGTTGAGGAAGGTGTAGTTGGTGCAGGTAGGAGCCGTCGTTATGACACTGGCGCCGCCCGCGATCCGGAGCTGATCGTCGCTCAGATCGGCGATGCCGGCGGGATTCAGGGGCAGAGCCGCCTGCTCCTCCTCCGACAGGGTGGCCCGATACACGGGGTCCTTCCAGGCGCGGATGACATCGGTCTTGTTCATGAGCGGATCTCCTTGTAGAGCTCGTTGGAGACACGAGAGGCCCGTCACGGAGAGCCCCTCCGTATTCAATGGTGTGTGAACAAGGCTGGCCGGGACAACGTCAGGCCACGCTCCGGCAACAGGGCTCTTTGCCAACGGGCGCCGTTCAAGGCACAATCCAGGGATCTAGGAGAACCGAATGCACAGGATGATCTGGCTACTCGCAGGACTGACGCTGACAGTCTCGCTCTCTTTGCAGGCAGCCGCCCCGGCCACCGAGGACGTGGCGGCGGTGCTCCAGCGCCAGACGCAGGAGATGCTCGACGCGATCGTGCCCGGCACGAAGGCCGTCTGGGATCGCTACCTGGGCCCGCAGGCGACCTACACGACAGAGGAAGGAACCGTCCAGACTCGGGCGGAACTGGTGGAGCAGATCCAACCCATGGCCGCTGGTGTCTCGGGAAACATCAAGGTGACCGACTTCAAGGCCACCCTCCACGGCTCCGTCGCCATCACCACCTATGTGTCCGACGAGCACGAGAACTATCATGGTCACGCGTTGCACTGTCAGTACCGCTCGACCGATACCTGGCTCAAGACACCCGAAGGCTGGCGGCTGATCGGCGGCCAGATCATCGCTCTGCGCACGGACCCGCCGGCGGTCCAGCTCACGAAGCAGCAGATGGCAGAGTACATCGGTCACTACTCCCTGGCTTCCGGCATGACCTATGAGATCCGGCCCCAAGGCGATGGGCTGGAGGGCCAGCAGAACGGACGCAAGGCGGAGGTCCTGAAGGCGGAGGTGGCGGACGTCCTCTTCGTGCCCGGGAAGACTCGCTACCGAAAGGTTTTTCTGCGCGACGCCAAGGGCCACGTCACCGGCTTCGCGGAACGGCGGGAGGCCTGGGATCTCGTCTGGACCCGGATGCCGTAAAGGAAGAGTGTTGAACCGGCGCCGCGCACGGATCGCAGCCGTAATGCCTGCCCTGTTCCTGGGTCTGCAGGGTCTTGCCTACGCCAAAAGAGCAATGGACTATGAGCCGCCGCCGTATTTTTCCCGGCTCTCGTTGAGCCTCGTCGGCGTCCTACCGCTTGCGGTGCTCGTCGTGCTCGTCTGTGGTCTCGGAGCCGCTCTGTTCACGTCTCTCCCCAAGCCGGCGACGCGCAAGCTGGTGATAGGTTCCGGCGTATTGTTTGTCTGTGGCTGTGTCGTCGCCGCGTTGGACGGCCTCAACGACGAGGGCTGGGACCCTGCGTTCCTGGCCTCCGGTTTCCTGGCCTTGATTCCAGGCGTCACTCTGTACCTGAACAGCGCGCGTCCCCGGCCGGTAGGTTTTGCTCTGATAGCTCTTGTGCTGGCGGTTCCCAGTTGGTTGGGCCTCGTTCTCCTGGGTGACCTCTGGCAAGGATGGGCCCGCGCGCACGGGATACCGGCTTCCTGGTAGGCGCTGAATAGGGGCGTCATGCAAAAAGACTTCACAGGCCGCGTCGCCCTCGTCACGGGAGCGTTCCGCGGCTTCGGTTTCGCCACGGCGGAGCGCCTCGTGGCCCGTGGCGCATCGGTGGCCGTTCACGTCCGCGATGCCGAGCGCGCCGAAGCGACGGCGAAACGCCTGGGAGATCGCGCCTTCGCGGTGGCCGGCGATCTCGGCAAAGCGGACGATCTCAAAGCGATCGTCGCCCGCACTCTCGACCGCTTTGGCCGGCTGGACGTCCTGGTCAACAACGCGGCCGTGGCGCTTCCCACCCGATTCGAGAAGATCACCGAGGAGGAGTGGCGGCGCACCTTCGAGATCAACGTCACGGCGGTCTTCCTGCTCATCCGTGGCGTGCTGCCGGCCATGCGGGAGCAGCAGTATGGGCGCATCGTCAACCTGTCCTCGACCGCCGGCAAGACCGTGAGCACCCTGGGAGGCGCCCACTACACCGCCTCGAAGGCCGCCCTCCTGGGATTGACCCGCGCCGCCGCCAAAGAGCTGGGACCCTACGGCATCACCGTCAACGCCATCTGCCCCGGGCTCTTCGACACCGAGCTGACGCGCGAAAACGCCACCCCCGAGCAACTCGAAGCCATCGCGAAGACCTTCCCCATCCGCCGTCTCGGCGAAGCCGTCGAAGTCGCCGACCTCATCTGCTTCCTCGCCTCCGAAGCTGCCGGCTACATCACAGGGGCATCGCTGGATATCAATGGCGGGGATTTGATGCTTTAGGGGCGCTCTTCCCAGGGAGAGCTCGCCCCCGGGAGGGGAGTACGTTCCAGAACTTCGAAGTTCGGCTCTATGTGGATATAATCGCAACACCCGACTTCTGGTCGCGGGGATGAGGGAGGTGAAGAACATGAGCGAGACGGTCTGCCACCAAGAGGTGAATGCTCCCGCCGCCGGGAAGAAGCCGAGGGAGCTCGATGCGAAGGTGACGCCCAGCCCCGTGCTAGCCAGGCTGATCGAAGAAGTGCGCAACGAGAAAACCGAGGGTCCCTATGCATACAACCGCATGCACAACCGGCACAACCGCTCCCGCTAACCTGCGAGTCTAGAACCCTACCAATGGTCGAAGTCGACACCGTCCTGCTCAAGGTCGCCAGCCGCTGCAATATCGACTGCCGCTACTGCTACGTATACAACATGGGCGATTCCGGCTGGTCCCGAGTACCTAAGCATATGTCGCGAGAGACGTGCCGAGCCACGGCCGCGGCGCTCGCTTGTCTCGCGCGCGAACAGGGTCGTCCGTTTGCCCTTGTGCTCCACGGTGGTGAGCCGCTGCTGCTCGGCGCCACGAACCTTGAATACGTGATCCTTACATTACGTGAAGCGCTTCCTGCCGAGTGTGCGATCAGCATTCAGACGAACGGGATCCTGGTCAGCCGGGAGATCCTCGACCTGTGCGCAGGTGCCCGCGTCACGCTCTCGGTGAGTCTCGACGGCCCCCGGCACGTTCACGACCGCAACCGGGTCGGATTCGATGGTGAAGGAACCTTCGACAAGGTCCTCGAAGGGATCGAGAGGCTGCGAGCCCATTCGGATTCCTGTTTTCTCTTCACGGGATTGCTTGCGGTCATAGATCCTGAGTCCGATCCCCGCGAGGTCTACACATTCTTTAAGGATCTTGGGCCGCCGAGCGTCGACTTCATCTACAAGGACGGCAACCATTCTCGGTTGCCCGAGGGGAAGGCATCGGCCTCGACGACCGAGTACGGCCGGTGGATGGCTGCGCTTCTCGACATCTACTTGGCGGACGACACTCCGATTCGCATCCGAATCCTGGACGATATGATCAAGCTCGTTCTCGGTGGTGTCGGCTCAAAGGACGGCGTCGGCCTCACGAACTACGGGGTCCTCATCGTCGACGCTGACGGTTCTGTGACGAAGAACGACACCCTTAAGAGCTCGTTCGACGGCGCGGACCGATTTCCCGTACCGTGGTCGATTCACACGCATAGCCTCGGCGACATCCTGCGGTCCGTCGACTTCGCCGAGTATCAGGCGATGCAGCGACCCAGCAACCCGATCTGCCTCTCATGCCCTGAGCTGAGCATCTGCGGCGGTGGGATGACGCTCCAGCGCTGGCGCGACGGCAACGGGTATGACAATCCATCGGTATACTGCGAGGACCAGAAGCTGTTGATCGGACGTATCCGCGAGAAAGTAGCCGCGCTCGGTGCAGTCGTATGAGCAGGAGGGCCTTGCTTCGCCTAAAGTCACCCAAGGTTTTTGCTGAGCCGTTCCCTTATTTCACCGCCACCGAAGGGTTTGGCGAGAACTTGAGCTCGGCCATCCTTACCTGGCTCGAGACGAAAGCACCCTGGAGGCTCGTGGAGACAGATTTTTACGAGCAGTACGAGCTTAGCCTCTCAGGCATCCAGACGCCGCCGCAACTCACCTTCCTTACAGGACGGCCATTCTTCGACGATCTCCGCTCAAAAGTGGAGCGTATCTTCGACGCGCGCCTGGGGGAAAGGATCGACTGCACTGTCCACAAGCTGGTCCCAGGCCAGCGCATCCGTATCCACAACGACTTCATCCCGGGCGAGGAAACGCACCGCGTGCTCGTTCAGTTGAACCGCGGATGGCGCGACGATCAGGGGGGATTTCTCATGTTTTTCAACAGCCAGGATCCTTTCGACGTGCACAGAGTGTTCTCGCCGGATCACGACAGCATCGTCGGCTTCGCCATCTCCGAACACTCGAACCACGCGGTCTCGACGATCCACGGCGGTGATCGCTTCACGCTCGTCTTCTCGTTCTATGGAAGAAGCGACGACTGACGATCTGGCCGCCCGCGTCCGAGGGACGCTGTTGGACACCAGCGAGCCGCTGTGGTTCCCGACTATTACGGCCGATCTCGCGGACGCTGCGTGGAGCAAGCTCGGCCGAGACTTCCGTATTACTAAGGCATCGTACGGAACCGCCAGGGTGTTGCTCCGAGACCCGTGGGAGAACCGCCAAGTGGTGGTGTCCTTCGGTGTCCCTGTCGGGGCGGATTGCGATGGCATTCCCGTCGAGCTGCTTCCCGAGAGTCTGGCCCGTCAGTGCGTCGGACCGGACGTGCGGTTTTTCGGAGCCGAGGAGATCCTTGGAAACGGCGTGTTCGGCCGCCTAGAAGAAGCGCTCGAAATCATGGGAGGCGTGCCAACTGTTCTGCCTACCGTCTGCTCTCTCGTCAGAGCCCTGCACCTCATCGACTCGGCGGACGATGAGGTCGATATCAGCTTCAGCGAGCCCGGTCTGCCGTTTTCCGCGTTCATCTCGGTTCCTGGATCGAGCGCCGTCGCCGGCGCGGTGCGAGTCGCCGAAGCGCTCCTCCACGAGGCGATGCATCTTCAGTTGACGCTCGTGGAGGCAATCTTGCCTCTCGTCACGCAGACCGAGAGAACATACTTCTCGCCCTGGCGAAACGAGTACCGAACCGCACAGGGCATCCTCCACGCTCTCTACGTCTTTCGGGTGATCGATGACTTTCTCGGCGCAGCCTGCTTCGAAGGCCCAGCGCTCGCGCCTTCGCGACAACACGCAGAAGTGCGCCGCGCAATGATCGCTGGCCAAGTGGGGGAGATCCAAGACTTTCGTGGGTGCGCGGACCTGACGGCGAACGGGGCCACTTTCGTTGCCCGACTGCTGGGTTGAACGTCTTCGGAGCACATTCGTGGTTCAACTTCTTGCCATATAATCTACTCGAGCTGATTCGAAAGCAGCGCTGACGCCATGGCGCTGAATTCGCTGTTAGGGTGCATCTCCTCTTCGAAATCTCTTAGAGCGTCTGCTCGCCAAGCACTCCACACAGGATCAGAAGCGTCTTTAGAAGAGTTTCTGTACGCATCGAGTAAGCGAGCGAGGCGCTTAAACTTCTTTACTCTTACCTCTACCAATTCTGGTCTAGTGTCGAGATTAAGAACGCGAATGGTGGTAATGCCTGCGCAAGTTAGACCCTCAGGAGCGTCTTTTCGAAACCGAATATGCTTTTGTGGGTCCTCCAGCGCAGGGTGAATAAGCAACGGCACTTCATCGGCGATACTATTCCTATGACAGCGCGCCCGCTTTTCAGGGTTTGCGAGC
Source organism: Thermoanaerobaculia bacterium (assembly GCA_035996875.1). Lineage (GTDB taxonomy): Bacteria > Acidobacteriota > Thermoanaerobaculia > Multivoradales > UBA5704 > DATARR01. The sequence goes on along the minus strand of DASYJD010000060.1, from coordinate 7,117 downwards.
GGAAACTGAGTCCGTTTACACTCGCGATTGCATTTCTCACAAGCAACAAGAAGATTACTCCATGAGTACGCGAGCCAGTAATAGCCGGGTCTTTCCTCTTCACTCGACATGTCCTGCCGAACGCACTTTTTCGGTCTATAGTGCTCTATGTCACCCGGAGAAGATGCTCCGAATTTTACTTCGCAGTAACAGCATTTATAGAACTGTGCCACAAGAAGAGAAAGCTTGACCTCTTTGGATCCATAGATACTTCTAAGAAGAACAAAATTGCCCGAGATATAGTCGGCAGGGCACGCGTCGTAGGCTTCACAGTCTTTTTTTGTTCGCTCTGCCCCCTCGGTCGCAAGAATGGCTGGCTCGACGGGCAATATCAAACGGATCATGGCAGTGATACTCCTTGGCCTTTGAGAAGCTCGGCCGCCCTGCGTATAAGATCCATGGCTCTTTGGTCTTCTGGATTATCCTCTGTGCGAAGATTTACTACTTCCTCTTCAATCTCGGTGAGTCTGCGTTCCTCTGCCTCTGACCTGTCGGGCTTTGTCAAGAGCATGGCACGCTCTTCTATGCGGCTTTGTATATCAAGTCCACGAGTATTGCTTAGGCCAAAATATTGACTGGTAAGAATTTGATCAACCCTCCAGCCCCGAATGAATACAGGATCGTTCTCTATGACTAATTTACCATCGTCGTCCTCGCGTACCACGACTAGATTATCGCTCGCGGCTGCCTGAGCCATGAGAGGGCTGTGCGTTGTACATATAAACTGGGTCATGGGAAAATGCTTCAGCAAGTGATCTTTAATAGTTTGCTGCCAACGAGGGTGTAGGTGCAAGTCGATTTCATCAACTAACACGATCGCTGGCTGCGCGAGAGGTTTTGCGCTATCCGGATAATGGATAAACATCCTCCAGGCGAGATCGATTACCAGGGCAAGGGTGGTGCGATAACCAAGGCTAAGTGCCGAAAGAGATACAAGCCCATCGCGGGTATTAAAGTGAACTCCGAATTTTGATCTTGGCCGACCTGGAACTTGTGGGCCTTTTATCACAAGGTCATCTTCTCTTTCGATGCCGGGTAGAATATCCGCCAGCAACCTCCTTACCTCTACGAGACGATCGTAATCGGGCCCTTGATTTTGGTTTTTTGCCGAAGCGTAATCTAAGCGCAGAAGGATCGCCTCTGCGTCATAGAGCTCAGAGATCTCAGCTTTGTCGTTGGAGAATGGATTGATGGGTTCAACGATGTCCTCGCGATCTGCCACGTTGAGAGTTCCCATCCTCCGCGTCGCTGGGTAGGCGATCAGGTTGGTTTTGTTATAGACATCGATGTTCTCCAAAGTAATGGTATCGTCAATGAACTCAACAGACTCGAGCGCCTCGTTTGTCCCCTCGAGCTTTAACCCCAAAGGGATTTCGCCAGCTTCTCCATCGCTATATAGGGATGCTCTTTCAGCTAGGGTTGCTCGAACAAGTGCCTGCGTGCTAGGGCCCAGACGTATAAGGCTTTCAAGCACTTCGTCCGGCTCCGATGTAAGGATAGGCCCAAGCATCTTGCTCTTGCTATCCAATTCAGTCTGATTCGAGGAAAGAGCTTTCGGCTTCGTATTCTCAGTGGAAGTGCCATCAGCCGAGGCTGTCTCGGCAGAATGCTCCTCCTCCTCGGACGGAGCGTCTAGCGACCGCTTGTTGCCGCTCCCCTCTGGTACGCCTTGGAGAGCTGGCTGCATCCAAAATAGACACTCAAGAAGGGTAGTTTTCCCTACCCCATTGTCGCCGAGAATCAAGGTCCACGGTGCGGGTCTACCTTCGCGAGTGCAGAGAGAGAGGGTTACCTGTTGGCCGAAGCATCTTACGTTCTTCAGCGTCAATGAGGTAAAATACGTTGCAATCTGAATCTCGTTGCCAACCATTTGAACCTCCTACGAAACGCGATCAAAGAAAGGCAATGCCGCCACCCCTCAATCCCCACCCTTCAAACCCGCCTTCTTCGCGTAGTACCGGAACGACCGGAAACTCATCCCCAGCAACTCGGCCGCCTGGGTCTGCACTCCGTTGGTGCGCTCCAGGGCCTGGATCATGAGCTGGGTGCGGATGGATTCGAGGTAGGCCTCGAGGTCCAGGCCCTCTTCGGGGAGCTGGACGAGGTCGGGGTGCGTCCGCCGGTTGGTGAGGAGATGGACGGGCAGGTCGCGGGTGGTGATGGTTTCGGCGTGGGAGAGGGCGAGGACTCTTTCGATCAGGTTTTCGAGCTCGCGGACGTTGCCCGGCCAATCGTAGCTCTCCAGGATCTGCATCGCCTCGATCGAGATCTGGCGCAGCGGCAGCTCCATCTGCTTGCTGTACTTTTGCAGGAAGAAATCCACCAGCAGGGGAATGTCCTCCCGCCGCTGGCGCAGAGGCGGCAGATGGATGGGCAGGACGTTGATACGGTAATACAGATCCTCGCGGAACTCGCCGGTCAGCAGCCGCCCCTCCAAATCCTGATTGGTGGCGGCGATGATCCGCACGTCGACCGTCTCTTCGTCCGTCCCTCCCACCTTGCGCACCACTTTTTCCTGCAGCGCGCGCAGCAGCTTGACCTGCATGGTCGGAGTCATCTCCCCGATCTCGTCGAGGAACAGGGTGCCGCGGTCGGCTTCCTGGAAGAGCCCCTTCTTGTCCTTGACGGCGCCGGTGAAAGCCCCGCGCTCATGGCCGAAGAGCTCGCTCTCGAGCAGGTTTTCGGGCATCGCGCCACAGTTGATGGAGAGGAACCGCCGGTTCGACCGCGGGCTGGCGAAATGGATGGCCCGGGCGATCAGCTCCTTGCCGGTGCCGCTCTCGCCGTGGATCAGCGCCGTCGAGCTGGTGCGGGCGATGCGCTCGACCAGCGAGAAGATCGCCTGCATGCGGGCGCTCTTGCCGATGATGTTGTTGAAGGTGTATTTCTGCTCCAGCTCGCGGCGCAGGTAGACGTTCTCGTCCGCCAGCTCGGCCCGCTCCAGGGCCTTCTGCGCCACGATCTTCAGCTCTTCGACGTCGAACGGCTTCGAGATGTAGTCGGCCGCTCCCAGCTTCATCGCCTCGATGGCCGATTTCGTGGAGGTGTAGGCCGTCATCATGACGACCGGAGGACCGCCGCCGTTGGCTTTGATCTCCCGCAGCAGGTCGAGCCCGTTGCCGTCCGGCATCAGGATGTCGCACAGCACGAGATCGAAAGCATTGCGCTCCAACTGCTTGTGGGCCTCGCCCACCGAGCGCGCGGTCGTGACCTCGTAGCCCACGCCCTGAAAGAGGATGGAGAGGAAGTCGAGCATGCTCGACTCGTCGTCGACGATCAGCAATTTTACACGTGGGCTCATGCGGGCGCCTCCGCGGAAAGCAGGGTGACGCTCGAGCCGACAGTGGGCAGCTCGGCCGTGATGGTGGTGCCGGCGCCCGGCCGGCTATCGACGTGGAGGCGTCCGCCATGGTCCTGGACGATGCGGTAGACGATCGCCATGCCGATGCCGGTGCCGCCATCGAAAAACGACTGGAACGGATGGAACAGGTTGGTGCGCTGCTCTTCGGACATGCCCAGTCCGGTATCGATCACCTGCACGCGATACCAGTCGCCCTGGAGCCGGCCGACCACCCGCAGCCGGCCGCCGTCGGGCATCGCCCGCAGGGCGTTACGCGCCAGGTTCCAGAAGATCTGGCTCACCTGGTCGGGATCGGCGAACAGCCGGGCCGTCGGCGGGTCGAGCTCCATCTCCAACTCGTGGCGGTCAAAGACCTCCTCGCTGTTCTTGAGCAGCTCGAAGTTTTCAGCCAGCAGCCGGGCGATATCGAACGAAACGCTCGATCGCTCGCGGGGCCGGGCGAAGCGCAGGAAGCCCTTGATGGTGCGGTCCAGCCGGTGGCTCTCTTTGAGCAGGATTTCGATCAGCTTGCGCTGCGCAGGATCGCCATCCACCGAGCCGGAGAGCATCTGGACAGATCCCGAGATGGCGGCCAGCGGATTGCCGATCTCGTGCGCCAATCCGGCCGCGAGCTCGCCCACGGCCACCATGCGGTCTCTCATCCGCAGCTCCTCCTGCATCCGCCGCCAGCGGGTGAGGTCCTGGAAAATGATGATGTAGCCGCGATGGTTGTGCTCGGCGTCGCTCAACCCCGAGATCGAAAAGCCGACGTAGCGCGTGTTGGTGCCGCGAGTGATCTCCACCTCGGAGCGCATGCGGCCGGTTTGCTCGCTGGCGGCGGTCGCCTCACCCCACTGTACGACGGTGAAGAGGCCGGATTCCTGGATCGGCCGGCCGAGCATCTCCGCTTCTTCACTGTCGAGAATCTCCAGCCCGGCGTGATTGGCGCTGGTGACGATGCCGGCGAGGTCGGTGGTGAGAATGCCGCTGGTGATCGATTGAATGACGTCGCGGTGCACCACCTGAAGGTCGGCGAGATGCTCACTTTTTTCTTCCAGCGCGCGCTCGGCGCGGGTGACGTTGTGCGCCAGGTAGTAGGTGAGCAGGGCCACGGCATAGAAACCGAAACCGTGAACGGTGAGGTTGTAAAACAAACGCACCCCGGAGACCGCCTCCTGACCGGCGGTAGCCGGGTGAATCTTGCCGAAATAGAGCAGCACGATGAGCGAGCCGTAGAGCAGGAAGGCGATGCTCGCCACGGTGAGGCCGGCCCGCCGGCGCAGCAACGTCGAGGCCACGGCGATGACGATCAGATAGAGCAGCGAGAAGGGGCTGGTGGCGCCGCCCAGGAAATACACCAGGCCGGTGATCAGGATCAGGTCGCCGATGAACTGGATGTAGGCCTGGATGGTGGGAAAGCGCCGCAACACCCGCATCATCGCGATGTAGAGGAGGGTTGCAAGGAAGGTCGTGATGGCGAGCATCCACAGGACGTAGCTGGGCACGAGCTCGGAGTCGGGCGTCGTCACGGCATTCGCGGCCGTGGCAGGCGCCGTTTGTGCTGCCGGGGCGGGCGGTCCTACGAAGCCAGGCTCAGGCTGGGCCGACGTCGCCGACGGCGGAGTCTGGGGGGCAGGAACCCAGAGCTGAAGCAGGAAGTAGGGGAGCAGCACGCTGACGATCGCCACCACGCGGATGGCGGTGTACCAGCGGAGTTGATTGACCAGCGGAGTCATGGCGAGGAGCGCCGGGATGGGAAGACCACCCCGGCCTTGGATCTCGCGGCCAACGTTACCCGATCTTGGACAGAATCGAGTAGAGGGGCAGGTACATGGCGGCCACGATCGTGCCGATGACCGCGCCCAGCACGGTGATCATCACCGGCTCGATGAGCTTCATCAGGCCGGCCACCGCCGTATCCACCTCATCCTCGTAGAAGTCGGCGATCTTCGACAGCATCTGGTCCAGAGCGCCGGTCTGCTCGCCGACGTTGATCATCTGCACCACCATCGACGGGAACACCTTGGTCTGCGCCAGCGGCTCGCTGATGCTCTTGCCTTCCTCGACGCTCTTGCGCACCGCCATGATGGCGTCCTCGATGATGGCGTTGCCGGCAGTCTTGGCGGTGATCTCCAGGCCGTCCAGGATCGGCACGCCGGAAGCCGTCAAGGTGCCGAGGGTCCGGCAGAAGCGGGCGACGGAAATCTTGCGCAGCAGCATGCCGACGACCGGAATCTTGAGCATCGCGCTGTCCAGGATCCGCTTGCCGTGCGGCGTGTTGTGCCAGCGGTTGACGGCCACGCACCCGAAGCCGATGACGATCACGATGAGGAAGAAGTAGTCGGCCACGAAGTTACTGGCGCTGATCACGATGCGGGTCAGCAGCGGCATCTCGCCGCCCAGGCCGGCGAACAGTTGGGCGAACACCGGAATTACCTTCCACAGGATGATGAACACCACCAGGGCGGCGATGACGATGATCGACACCGGGTAGATGAGCGCCGACTTGACCTGGCTGTTGAGCTTGACGGCCTTCTCGATGTACACCGAGAGGCGCTGCAGGATGATGTCGAGAATACCGCCCGACTCGCCGGCCGCCACCATGTTGGTGAACAGGGCGTCGAAGGCCTTGGGGTGCTTGCGCATCGCATCGGCCAGCGAGGCGCCGGATTCGACGTCCGTCCGCACCGATTGGATGATCGCCTGGAAGGTGCGGTTCTCTTCCTGCTCGCCGAGGATCTCCAGGCACTGCACGAGCGGCAGGCCGGCGTCGAGCATGACCGAGAACTGGCGGGTGAAGATGGCCACCCGTTTCGAACCGACACCGCGCGGGATGCGCGGGATCAGTTTGATCTGGCGGCCCTTTTCGCGAATGCTGGTGATCTGGATCTGCTGACGGCGAAGCACCAGCATCGCGGCATCGCGGGTATCGGCCAGGAGCTGTCCCTCCTGGACCTGACCGGATCGAGATTTACCTTTCCACACGAAGCTTGGCATCCCCTGAGCTCCTGGTCGCTACTGCGACGTCAACACCGGGTTCAGCGCGGTCGGACCGCGGTTGATCATTTCCTGGAGCTCGTCCGGATACGAGGACCGGGCGAGCGCCACCTCAAGCGTGATCAGGCGCTTGAAGTAGAGGGCGGCCAACGCCTGATTGAACGTCTGCATTCCATGCTTGGCCTGGCCTGCCTGCATCATGCCGTAGATCTGGTGCACCTTGTCCTCGCGGATCAGGTTGCGGATGGCGGGGCTGGGAATGAGGATCTCCATCGCCATCGCCCGTCCCTTCCCCCCGACCTTGGGCAGCAGCGCCTGGCAGATGATCCCCTCCAGCACCAGCGAGAGCTGGGCGCGGATCTGCCCCTGCTGGTGGGCCGGGAAGACGTCGATGATGCGGTTGATCGATGACGTCGCCGAGTTGGTGTGGAGCGTGGCGAGCGTCAAGTGGCCCGTCTCCGCGATCCGCAGAGCGGACTCGATCGTCTCGAGGTCTCGCATTTCGCCGACGAGCACGACGTCCGGATCTTCACGAAGAACGGACTTGAGAGCGTTCGGGAACGAGTGCGTGTCGGCATGAAGCTCGCGCTGATTGACGATGCATTTCTTGTGGGAGTGGAGAAACTCGATCGGGTCCTCGATCGTGACGATGTGGAGCTGCTTCTCCCGGTTGATGCGGTCGAGCATCGCCGCCAGGGTCGTCGTCTTGCCGGAGCCGGTGGGCCCGGTGACGAGAATCAG
>DASYJD010000059.1:0-41725 GCA_035996875.1 Thermoanaerobaculia bacterium | reverse complement strand
GACTCGCGCAGGAGGATGCAGGGATTAGAGTCGCGGTTGGGCACGACCTCGATGTACATGGGTACCGAGATTAGGATACTTCCCCGGCTCTGTCAAGAGGAGTGTTCTCACTATCCAATACTCTTACATGGGTACAACGTTCTCGGCCATAACTGCATGGAAGCCTGCCGCCGCAACGGTTTGCTCTACGGTTGGGCAGGCTTTCAAAAAGAACTTCGGACTAGAAACAGCAAGACTGGGACTCGCCCGATCCGCAACTGCAGCAGTAGCTGCCGGTGCTGCCGCCAGCCACTTCGCGGAGGGATTCTCCCGAGACGTCCGATAGCGTCCGCAGAGTTTCCTTGCTCAGGACCAGGGGCTTAGAAGCCTTCTTTTTCATCGAAGCACTCCTTTCATTGGATAAGAGTCGATCTGTGCGGCGATGCTAGTCCGAAACGACCAGCGGAGCAAGTTCGCGGCCCGGGGAGCCCCCTTGGGTTTCCCCTGTGTCACTGGTGGCGTAGATTCGGGGGAAGAAGGTAGTCTGAAGCTGAAGCAAAACTGGCGTCGAGAAGCCGTCGTAAGTTATTGAACCGAATGGCGAAGGGGATGAGATTCGAACCCACGGCCGCGTGAACGACTGGCGGTTTTCAAGACCGCTGCTTTCCCACTCCTTCCGTCATGTATCTCCTTGGTTCTTCATGGCTTAGAGACTTGCCCCGAGAAGACCTTCATGCTCTTGCGTCACTCCCGTGTCCCTGCCTGCCTACAGTCTATCGAAGAACCCCCGGAAGAGAGCACGTAGCCACTATCTACAAGCGTCTCCAGAAATTTGAATGCGGCCCGGAGGAGTAGTCAGGAGGGTAGAGCGGTAGGGAAGCTCAGCGAACTTTCTGAGACCATGATAAGCTCTTCGGGAGAGTGGCTATGCACAGCCTCAAGTATAAATGCTTCCAGAAACGTACATAGAGATAATCGAATGCGCCTAGTCCTGATTGTTGCGGCAAGTCCCCTTGACCAAGATCGACTGAGTTTAAATCGCGAGATTAAAAAGATCAAGCAAGCTCTTGAGCGGTCGAAAAATAGAGAACTCTGGCAAATTGAGAGCAACGAAGCAGCCACGGTTGAAGACCTGCGACGGGCTCTATTAGATCATAACCCGACTATCTTACACTTCTCTGGCCATGGCGGGGGCAGTGAGGGTCTATGTTTCGAGGATGATCAAGGGTCTACTCATACTGCGCAGGCCAGCGCTCTCGCAAGGCTTCTGCATCATTTCAAAGAGAAGCTCCAATGTGTGGTTCTGAATGCTTGCTATTCGACTGTCCAAGCCGAAGCAATTCGCCAAGAGATCAGCTATGTTGTTGGAATGCGATCTGCCATTGATGATGACTCCGCAGCTAAGTTCGCGGTCTCATTTTATGACGCAATCTTCGCTGGAACCAACTTTCGAGTAGCTTTTGATCTGGGCTGCACCGCGATTGACCTACAGAACTTGCCTGGATCCGATGTGCCCACGTTCTTGGTTGGCTCCCAGAAGGGAGGAGGGGGACTGACATACACCGAAGATATACCAGAGATCGAAAACGTCATCCTGGCGTATTGGAACACTTCTTACGACTCTCGTTATCAGCTTACGACCAAGGGTAGTCTTCTCACAGAGGCAATTGAGCGATACTATAGAGATGATGGGCCCGTTTCAGCTACCAAGGTAACGGTCAATTCGAAGCAGAAACTAGATAACTTGCACTGGAAGGTTGAAGTACAGATAGACACAAACGAAGGATGGAAGGTACAATCTTACTATCTACGCATAAATCATCTAGACGTTAAGATTGAGTGGGAAGCATCAGTGGGGTTATGTAGTACACCTATAAAGACGTACCTTGCTCTCGGAGCACAAGAACCCATGGTGGCCAGAGTTCATGCCGAGATATCGAATTACTACAACTTCTCTTTTCGTGACAAGCGCGCCTCGCACCAGAGCGTGAGCTTGAGAACAATCGAGCAAGAATCATTTCAAGGCTACGTCGCGCGCAATAGTCCATCTTACGCTGAGTTGATGAAGATCATCTTGGACGGTAAATCTCACGAAATAGCTTTGGCTGTTATTAATGTTGATGATCATCCCAATTGTAGTCTTATAACTGAATTATTGTCTGATACTTGGATTATTCCGTCCTAGCTTGGTTGGCAACCTCGAATTGACCAGTTAATCTGTGCTTACCTTGGCCATTGCTTTACCAGGGCTGAGTCCGCTACTGTTAGAGGCATCTGGCGGCGGAGCCTTCCCCTCGCACTCGCCCATACCCTGTAAGGCACTCTGGTGCCTTCTGCAGTTTCTCCCCATATCACTGCCGTGTCACTGGAGGTATAGATTCGAGGCGGTGAAGTCAGCCTGAAACTTGAGAAAAACAGGCGTCGAAAAGCTCTCGTAAACCCCTGGCCGAATGGCAGAGGGGGGATTCGAACCCACGGGCGCGTGAACGACCAGCGGAAAGGACAGCAGGAAAATCGGAAAATCAGAGAAACGGGTTGACGATCTCCAGTCCGTCGATTTTTGCGCCCGGCTTGAAGGTCCTCCGAGAAAAGGACGGCGCATTCAGTCCGGAGAGCTGCTCGCACCACCAGGTGCGTCCCAAAAGGCAAACTGATGGAGTCGGTGAAGGTCGATCGCAGCCAGAATGTCGTCAAGCTCGATCTGGAACAAGTTGAAGCGACCGAAAAGCTCCGCTTTCCGCTTCGCATCTTCAGGTGGCACGCGGAGCTTGCTCGTCACGGTCGCGAAGTTACTCGTGGAGGATCTGGTAGAAACCACGCCAGTTCTCTCAAACCGGTACTGCTCGACGATCTCCTAAGCTCTGGACTGCTTCGTCGGAGTGTCGGCATCGTCCGTGTAGACGAGGATGTTGGTGTCGAGGAAGCTACGAGCGCTCATGGATCTCGTCGCGATTGAATTTCCACCCTTGGGAGTGGCCGCGACCAGAAAGGCGGCGGATCTCTGCGATGTCCTCCTCGGCAGAGGATTGCGTGATGAGATCCTCCAGGTAGTGCCGAATGAGCTGGTTCAAGCTCATCCCGAGGCCTTCCGCCATCTCCTGGGCACGGTTGGCAAGCTGGTCGTCCAGATCTACGATGACGGTCATAGCAACCACCTTGGTCTCTGAGGTTACTACAAGTGTATGAATGGCGGAGGGGGTGGGATTCGAACCCACGGGCCGCGTGAACGACCGGCGGTTTTCAAGACCGCTGCTTTAGACCGCTCAGCCACCCCTCCGGGGGATGTACTAACAGCTTACTTCCTGGCGGTGATCCGCTCCAGCCCCCCGGTGTAGGGGCGCAGGGCCTCCGGAATCAACACCGAACCGTCCGCCTGCTGGTAGTTCTCCAGGATGGCGATCAGCGTGCGGCCCACCGCCAGGCCCGAGCCGTTCAGGGTGTGGAGGAGGCGCGTCTTGCCTCCTGCTGCGGGACGGTAGCGAAGGTTCGCCCGCCGGGCCTGGAAGTCCTCGCAGTTGCTGCAGGAGGAGATCTCTCGGTAGGCCTGCTGGCCGGGCAGCCAGACCTCGATGTCGTAGGTCTTGGCCGCGCCGAAGCCCATGTCCCCGGTCGCCAGGGTCATCACCCGGTAGGGCAGCTCCAGCCGCTGGAGGATCACCTCGGCGTGGCCGGTCAGCTCCTCCAAGGCGTCGTAGCTGGTCTCGGGCGTCGTCAGCTGCACCAGCTCGACCTTGTTGAACTGATGCTGGCGGATGAGGCCGCGGACGTCCTTGCCGTAGGAGCCGGCCTCGCTACGGAAGCAGGGCGTGTAGGCCGTGTAGCGGACGGGCAGGACGGCCTCTTCCAGCGTCTCGTCGCGGTGAATGTTGGTGACCGGGACCTCGGCGGTGGGGATCAGGTAGTACGGATGCCCCTCCAGATGGAAGAGGTCCTGCTCGAATTTGGGAAGCTGCCCGGTGCCAACGAGGCTGTCGCGGTTGACGATGAACGGCGGCAGCACCTCGGTGTAGCCGTGGCTGCGGGTGTGGAGGTCGAGCATAAAGCTGATGAGCGCCCGCTCGAGCAGGGCGCCGGCGCCGAAGTAGACGGTGAAGCGGGCGCCGGTGAGCTTGGCGCCGCGCTCGAAGTCGAGGATCCCCAGCTCCGGCCCCAGGTCCCAGTGCGCCTTGGGCGCGAAGTCGAATTCCTTGGGGGTGCCGACCGTCCGCTCGCAACGGTTGGCGTCCTCGCCGCCGACCGGGGCTGAGGCGTGCGGCAGGTTGGGCAGGCTCTGCTCGACGGCCAGCAGCTCCGGATCGATGGCGGCGAGGCGCCCCTCCAGCTCTTCGATGCGGTTCTTGAGAAGGCCGACGGCGGCGATCGGCTCGGAGGCGTCGCCGCCCTTCTTCTTGATCTCGCCGATGGCGCGGCTGGCCTCGTTGCGTTGGCGCTTGAGATCCTCCGCCTCCACCAGAGCGGTGCGCCGCTCGGCGTCGAGCCGCAGCCAGGTATCCAGCGGCGCCAGGTCCATGTTCCGGTTCGCCAAGCCCTGGCGGACCTTGTCGGGATCGTCGCGCAAAAGGTCTCGGGAAAGCATGGCGGGGAAGTGTACCGCAGGAGCTAAGATGTCCCCCAATGCTCGAACGCATCTTCCACGTCCGCGCCGCCGGCTCGACTCCCGGCCGGGAGGCCCTCGGCGGGCTCACGACGTTCCTGACCCTGGCCTACATCCTGGCGGTGAATCCCATGTTCCTGACGGCCGCGGGAATGCCATTGCAGGGAGCGATCGTGGCCACGGCCTTGAGCGCGGCGTTCGCCACTCTGCTGATGGCGTTCCTGGCGAACTACCCCATCGCCCTGGCGCCGGGAATGGGGATGAACGCGTTTTTCGCCTATGGCATCTGCGCCGCCTCCGGGGTGCGCTGGCAGACGGCGCTGGGGATGGTGTTCTGGGCCGGGGTGATCTTCGTGGTGCTGACGGTGACCGGGGCGCGACGGGTGCTGGTGCGGGCGGTGCCGGAGGTCATCAAGCTGGCGGGAGCGGTGGGAATCGGCCTGTTCATCGCCTTCATCGGCCTCCAGCACGGAGGGATCGTCCGCGCCGACAAGGACACCATGGTGGCGCTGGGGCACTCGTCGCCCGCCGCAATGCTGACGCTGTTCGGTCTCGCCGTCTCTCTGGCGCTGATGGCCGCGGGCGTGCGGACGGCCATCTTCTGGGGGCTCGCGGCCACGGTCGTGGCCGGATTGATCGCCGGCGAGGTGACGCTGCCGGCGTCGCTGGTGTCGGCCCCGAGCCTCGACCTGCCGGGATTGCGGATCGATTTCCTGGGCGCGTTGCGGCTCCAGTACGCGCCGCTGATCCTGGTGCTCCTCTTCTTCGCCCTCTTCGACACCCTGGGGACGCTGATGGGCCTGGCCCACCACGCGGGCCTGCTCAAGGACGGTGAGCTGCCGCGCATCGAGCGGGCGCTCACGGCCGACGCCTTGGGAATGGTGGGCGGCGCGCTCTTCGGCACCTCGCCGGTGACGGCCTTCATCGAGAGCGGCTCGGGAGTGGCGGTCGGAGCGCGGACGGGGCTCGCCAGCGTGGTCACCGGCGGGCTGCTGCTGATCTCCCTCTTCTTCACACCCCTGGTGGCGGCGATCAGCCGGCCGGATGCGGGCGGTTTCACGCCGCTGACGGCGCCGGCGCTGATCCTGGTGGGGACCCTGATGGTGCGCGCCGTGCGCGAGATCGACTGGACGGACATCACCGAGGCGGCCCCCGCCTTCTTCACCGCCCTCCTGATGCCGCTGACCTTCAACATCACCCACGGGCTGGCGGCGGGGATCCTGGTCTACGTGCTCGTCAAGCTGGCCGCCCGCCGCTGGCGGGAGGTCCACTGGCTGATGTACGTCCTGGCCGTGCTGTTCGTGTTGCGCTACGCGCTGCTGCCGGCGTAGGCTCCCTCATCACCCCGGCCCTCTTCTCCCATCGCCCTCCCCCCAACGAGGAGAAGAGGGAGACAAGCAACCTACCGCAACACCGCCCGGAGCTGCGCCGGATCGACGGGCTTGGTGAGGTGGAGGTCGAAGCCGGCTTCCTTGGAGCGGCGGCGGTCCTCGGCGCCGCCGTAGCCAGTGACGGCGATCAGCTTGGCCGAGCTGGTGGTGGGATCGCGCCGCAGCGCGGCGGCCACCTCGAAGCCGTCCATCCCCGGCAGGCCGATGTCGCACAGCACGACCTCCGGGTGAAAATCCCGGGCGGCCTGGACGCCGTCGGTACCGGAGGCAGCGAGTTGCACCTCGTGTCCGGAAAGCTCCAGGAAATCGCGCATGGTGAGGGCGGCGTCGGCGTTGTCCTCGACGACCAGGACGCGGCGGGAGCCGCACGGGGCCGCCGTTTCCTCGGGGTCCGCAACGACCAGACCGCCGGTCGCCACGGGCAGGCGAATGGCGATCTCGGCTCCCTTGCCGGACCCTTCGCTGTGCGCCTCGACCTCGCCGCCATGCATCTCCACGAGGCCCTTGACGACGGCGAGGCCGACGCCCAAGCCGCCCCGGGAGCGGTCGAGGCTCTGGTGATCGGCCTGGCTGAAGACCTCGAAGACGTAGGGAAGCTCTTCCCGCGCGATGCCGGCGCCATTGTCGCGGACGGAGAGCTCGACGCGCCGGCCGCCCGGCAGAAGGCTCGCCCGCACGGCGATGCAGCCGCCCCGCGGGGTGAATTGCAGGGCGTTCTGCAGCAGATTCGAGAGCACTTGGGAGAGGCGGAGGCGGTCGCCGCGCATCGGCAGCTTCTCTGCCGGAAGGTCGAGCTCCAGGGTAAGGCCGGCGGTGTCCAGGGTCTCCCGGTAGCTCTCGACGGCCTCTTTCACGAGCTGAGCGAGGTCCAGCTCCTCGCACTCCAGCTCGATCTGGCGGCGGGTGACCCGGGAGGCTTCCAACAGGTCGTCGATCAGGACGGCTTGGTGGTGGACCTGCCGCTCGGCAGCGTCGATGGCCCGCCGCCAAGTCTCGTCGCCCTCGCCCTTCAGGCGCAACACCTCGAGGGCGTTGCTGATCGTGCCCAGCGGATTGCGCAACTCGTGGGCGAGCATGGAGAGCAGCTCGTCCTTGGCGCGGTCGGCCCGAGCCAGCGCGGAGCGCTTCTGGGCCAGCCGCAGGGTCATGTCCTCCAACTTCTGCTCGCTGAGGCGCGACTGCTGGAGCTGCGCCATCATCCAGTCGATCCGTTCGTCGGCCGAGCGGTCGCCGAGCACCATGTCGGGCGGCTCGTAGTAGGGGTTGTGGCAGATTTGATGACCCAGCACCGCCAGGGGATGCGTGTGCAGAGCGTCCTGAATGCAGTCGGCGGCGAGGCTCTCGCGGCCATAGCGGCAGAGGGCGCAGGTACGGCTGCCGGGCAGGAAGCGGCCGAGATGGGTCTCATACTCCAGCAGGCGGTCGGCGCAGGGGGTGCCATCCAGCACCCAGGCCATGTTCCAGCTTGCCCGCAGGCCCGAGTAGCCGTCGTCGAGGGCCTGCTGCTCCGCCTGCCGCAGGACGTCCATCATGGCGCCGGGATCGAAGCGGCCGGCGGGGAGCCAGTCCTCCCGGCGGGTGAGGAGCACGAGAGCGCCGCGCTCCCGCTCGGCGTCGACCGCCACCCCGGCGCCTTCGAGGGCGCGCTCCAGCCGCCGGGCGCTGACGCCGTGGCCGACGAAGAAGCACCTCTCGCCCGCCGTGAGACCCGACTTGTAGAAAGACACCAGCGCGGCCGTCTGTTCGGCGGCGCTACGATAAATCAGGCAAAGATGATCGCCAGGCCGAAGCCGGGCGACACGCCATTCGAGATCGACGTCCACAGAACCACCCCCGCGGAACCATCGCCAGCTCCGCATCCATGTGCCACGGGAGTTTCCCGCGGCCCACCGAATTCGCGGTGCAAGAACCGTGCGCGGGTGTGGACCGACAGAGAACAGGTAGGGAAAGGAAGGTCTTCAGGCCAAGCCCGGCCCCAAGAGCCGGCCCGGGCTTCGGGCTCGAAAAGAGAAAGCAGGAGCTTCAGGGAGCGAGAAGAAACGGCGCGGCGGCCCGGCCGGGCCGCCGGGTCTTCAGCTCGGCTCTTCGTCCGGCTCGCTGGGAGGGGCCGGCGGCTGAGCGATGGCGTTGTGGAGGTAGCGCACCAGCTTGTGGAAGCCCTCCAACATCTCGCTCAGAGCCTGCTCTTCCTGCGCCGGGATCTGGCGGCTGAGGCCCAGGACGCGATAGACGTTGAGACCGCTCGCGTCCGTGGAGTCCTGCCCGCCACCCAGGGTCTGCCAGTTGTCCCGTCCCGAGCCCGGACGCCGAATGGCCTCCGGCCGCTCATTGACGATCTGCAACGAGTTGTGCAAATCGTTGAGGTCACACTCCAGAGCGGCAAGGATCTTCTCCAGAGTGTCGAGGGACGGCTTCTGCTTCCCGGTCTCATAGGCCGAGAGCATCGCCTTGGTGATTCCCGCCGTATCGGCGACCTGGTACTGCCGCTTGCCCTGCCGGTCGCGGAGCCAGCGTAAAGCTCTTCCGAGTCCATTGAAGATCGACATGCCGGGGAATGTATCCGTTCTGCGGCTGCATGGCAAGCACAAACTTATGTGGTTCAACGACTTAGACTTAGAAAAAGGTTCTGCAAGAGCATACCCTTGTTCTCGCAGAAAGTATGATTTCGCGCAGGAAGGTGCCTCAAGTACAGAATATCTGTCTTATACTCATCCCGCCGGCCCCTCTCGAAAGTTCTCGCTTCCAGCGTTGTGACCGAGTTGGGACGCGATTCAGCGGGATTCCGAGAGGCCCGGGACCGCTGGGAGAGACCTCGAAAGATATGCCTGAACAACACCCTGATCCGCAGATCCTGGAGCGCTTCATGCGCAACGAGGCCGGCGCGCCGGAGCGGCGTGCCGTCGTTCTCCATCTTCTCACCGGTTGCGTGCAGTGCGTCGCGGTGACTCGCCGCCTGTGGAGCCTCGGCGAGGCTCCGCCGGACACCGGCGGGAGCGATGCGGCCTACGGCCGGATGCTCGACGATCTGGCGCGGCGCGGCCCGCGGCGGCAACGGCGGGCGCGGACTGACCGCGAGGCGGCGCCCCGGCGGCTGGCCGAGCTACGGGAGCTCTTGCCCCTCCAGCGGCGGCAGAAGGTCGCGACCGGACGGCGCTTCCAGACTCCGGCCGTCTGCGACCTGCTGATCGAGGAAAGCCGGGGGACCCGGGAGCCGGCAGGAGCCGCGGAGTGGGCCGGACTGGCCGTGGAGGCGACGAGGCTGTTGGATGCCCGGCAGTTCGGGACGACCCTGGTCCGCAGCTTCCAGGCGCGGGCGTGGGGTCGTCTCGGCGACGCGCGGCGGCTGGCGGGCGACCTCGGCGGAGCGGAAGAGGCGCTGGCCTCGGCCGCGAAGGCGCTCGCGGAGGGCTCCGACGCCCTCGACCGCGCCGAGTTGCTGGAGCTTCAGGCCCGCCTGCTGGCCGACCAGGACCGGCTCGACGACGCGGAGTGTCTGCTCGGCCGAGCCCTGGCTCTCTATCGCGCCCTCGGAGAGCGGCATCTCGAAGGTCGGGTGCTGATCCTTGCCGCGGCGGTACGCTACCGGAGAGGGGGCGAGGAGGAGGCGCGGGAAACCATCGGACGGCTGCGGGACGGGGTGGCCCGCCTCGACGAGGACCGCGAGCCCGCCTTCGCGGCGTCGGCGTTCCACCGCTTGGCAAGGCTGCTCGCCGAAGCCGGACAAAACGAGGAAGCCGGGGCGGCGCTCGGCCGGGCGCGAGCTCTGTATGAGCGGTTGGCGGACACTCCCAATCTCGTCCGGCTGCGCCTCCTCGAGGGAACCCTGGCGGCGGCACCGGGCGCGTCCGGCTCGGCGGCGGCGGAAATGGCCTTTCGGGAGGCAATGCGGGAATCTCTGGGGGCGGGCCTCAGCCGGGAGGCGGCTCGCGCGCTGCTCGAGCTCGCCCTGCTGTATGCGCGGCAGGACCGCTCCGAGGATCTCCAGCGGCTGGCCGAGGAGCTGCGGCCCATCTGCCAGGTGCCCGACGTGGGCATGAGCGTCACCATGGCCCTGCTCTTCTTCCGGCGCCTGGTCGAGACCGGCTTCGCCACGCAGGACGTGCTTTTCGAGGTCGCCCTCTTCCTGGGGGACTCGCCGAAAGCGCAGCGGACGGGCTGGGTGTAGGGCGGGCGGCCCCTTACGTCTGCAGCACTCCTGTCCTGAACTCCGCGATCCGCGGATTCATCGCCGCGCAGGCGAGTGATCGCGCGAGGATCTGGCGGGTCTCGGCAGGATCGATGAGTGCGTCCACCCAGAGGCGGGCGGCGGCGTAGCGGGGCTCGGAGGCGGCGGCGTAGCGGGCCTTGATCTCGTCGAGGAGCTGCTTCTTCTCGTCTTCCGTCACGTCCGCGCCGCGGTTCTTGAGCTGGATCGCGGCGAGCGTCTTGCTTGCCTGGTCGCCACCCATGACGGAGATGGAGGCCGAAGGCCAAGCGTAGAGGAAACGCGCGCCATAGGCCTTGCCGCACATGGCGTAGTTGCCGGCGCCGAAGGAGTTGCCGGTGAAGAGGGTGATCTTGGGCACCGTCGAGTTGGCCACGGCGTTCACCATCTTGGCGCCGTCCTTGATGATGCCCCCCCGCTCGGCCCGGCTCCCCACCATGAAGCCCGTCACGTCCTGAATGAACAGTAGCGGGATCTTCTTCTGGTTGCATAGCTCGACGAAGCGCGCTCCCTTGGCCGCCGAGTCGGAGTAGATGACGCCGCCGATCTGAAGCTCGCGGTCCGACGGGCCGGTGCCCGTCCGCCGCGCCACGACCGAGCGCTGATTGGCCACGATGCCCACCGCCCAGCCGCCGATCCAGCCGGTGCCGCAGACCAACGTCTGACCGTGGGTGGCCTTGTACTCGTCGAGCTCGCTGCCGTCGAGCAACCGGGCCAGCACCTCGTGCGTGTCATAGGGGCGCGAGCGGTCGATGGGCATGATGCCGTAGAGGTCTTCGGCGGAATAGAGCGGCTCGGTGGGCGCCCGGCGGGAGAAGGGCGCCTGGGGTGCCACTGCGAGCTGGGCGAACTGGCTGCGGATCTTCTCCAGGCAGGCGGCGTCGCTGGGATGCCGGTGGTCGACCACCCCCGAGATGTCGCACTGAACGAGGGCGCCGCCCAGCTCCTCATTGTCGATCTTCTCGCCGATGGCAGCCTGCACGAGGTGGGAACCGGCCAGGAAGATGGAGCCGGTGCCTTCCACGATGTGAGATTCGTCGCTCATGATCGGCAGGTAGGCGCCGCCGGCCACGCACGAGCCCATGATGGCCGCTATCTGGAAGATCCCCTCGGCCGAGAGGCGGGCATTGTTGTAGAAGGCGCGGCCGAAGTGGTCCCGGTCGGGAAAGATCTCGTCCTGCAGGGGGAGGAAGACGCCCGCCGAGTCCACGAGGTAGACGATGGGCAGGTGGTTCTCCAGGGCGATCTCCTGAGCGCGCAATACCTTCTTGCAGGTCAGCGGAAACCAGGCGCCGGCCTTCACCGTGGCGTCGTTGGCCACCACCACCACGTCCCGGCCGTGGATGGCGCCGATGCCGATCACCACGCCGGCCGCCGGGGCGCCGCCGTACTCGCGGTAGAAGCCATCGGCCACCCAGAGCCCCAGCTCGACGAACGGAGCGCCGGGATCGCAGAGCGCCTCGACCCGCTCACGGGCCGTCATCTTCCCCTGAGCGCGCTGCTTGTCCTGCGCCTTCAGGCCGCCGCCCAGGCGGATGTGGCCCTCCTGCTCGCGCAGCCGCTCCACCTCCCGCCGCCAATGATCGGCCTGGCGTTCGAACGCCTCATTCCGCTTGAGCTTGCTCTCCAGGATCGCCACGAGTCCTCCGCCTCTTCAAAGAGGGGCATTATATGGGGAGCTGGAGTGCTGTCGTTGTACGATCCATTCTGATGAAGATCTGCCTGCTCGCCTTCGCCAGCGCCGGCGACGCCCTCGGCGCCTCGGAGATGGAGATCGAGATGCCCGAGGGCAGCCGCGTGGCCGACCTCCGGACCCGGCTCGACCGGGAACATCCGGGGATCGTGCCCCTCTGGCCGAGGTTGGCGGTGGCGGTCGACGGCAAGGTGGTCTCCCTCGAAGAGCCTCTGAGGGACGGCGTCGAGGTGGCCCTGCTGCCCCCGGTCTCTGGCGGCAGCGGCGGGCCTCCCCTGGCCGAGCTCGTCGACGGCCCCATCGACTCCGGCCGCGCGATGGCCGCCGTATTGGGTCCGGATCGCGGCGCCGCAGTGGTCTTCCTGGGCACGGTACGGGACCACCACGCCGGCCGGCCGGTCGCCAAGCTCACCTACTCCGCCTACCGCTCCATGGCCCTGGAGGGGCTGCGCCGTATCGTGACCGACCTCGAAGCGTCGGCTCCCGGCCTGCGGGCCACGATCGTCCACCGTCTGGGCGAGGTGCCGGTGGGTGAGGCGAGCGTGGTCATCGCCGTCAGCTCTCCCCACCGCGCCGCCGCCTACGAGGCGAGCCGCACGGCCCTGGAGCGCCTCAAGGCCGAGATCCCCATCTGGAAGCGCGAGCACTACGCGGACGGCGAGGCGGCCTGGCGGGAGGAGGAGCCGCTAATCGGGGTGATTCAAGAGTCTTCCCGCTAAGACTCCAAATTTGGGACATCGGGAGAGTCACCTGCCTCGACTGACGCTTGACGATCCCGGAATGTGCGAAGTGCGTTGTAAGCCGCAGCCACATTCTGCTTGTGCTCAAGCAACTCGTCCTCCGACAGGAGCCGAGCTTTGAGACTGCCTCCTTGCCGCTCCAGGACGGCGATTCGGATAGGATCGTTGACCCCGCCCGGGTTGACTTCAACCGCATGCTCCAAGGCCCAGGTCACCGCAAAGACCGCGTCATGAACCAAAGGAGGGCCACTCGTCCAGAAAGCTTTTCGCATCAAGGCGAGAAAGGGATCCGTGATGGGTTTCGCGCTTCCCATCGAGTCATACCACAGGCGCGTTTCAATCAACTCAGGTTGGAAGGATTCGGGATCGAACGTACAGATGTAGGGAATATTCTGGCAGGAAAATGCGAGCATGGCACCGAAGGTGCCCATCGGAGCACGAGTGGAGCTGAAGTCCTGAAGAGCCGTCGCGGAGAAGTACTTGCCCAACTCGATCGGTCTGGATTTCCTGAGGAGATCATTCCCGAGAGCATCTTCGATGATGTCGCGGAATCTCTGCCTGAGACCCAGAGAGCCGGTTCCGGCAAGGATTACCTCGTTGCCCACGATGTCGAGCTTTTCGGTGCGTTGCTCGATCGTACGATTCCGGCCCCCGAACGTCGTGGCGCTATCCGTGCCTATCACGGCGCCGTCACGGCACAGCACCCCGATAATAGAGGTCACAGAGGGACTTACTCTTGAAAGACGCTGTGGACCCGCATCTCAGGGTAGGCCTTGTAGATGGCAGAAACCAGCTCCGGAAAGGAGAGGCTCCGCACGAAGACAGAAGCCCGTTGGACGTACCGCTGAGCCCGCTCCTCCAAACCATCCACCACTCGCGCGGCGCGGCTCTGTCCTGCTGTGGTCAGACGATAATCACGCCAGTTCCCATCACCTTGAGTGATCTCGACCAGCCCCTGCTTCGCCAAGTCCTCCAGAGTAGTGTAGACACTTCGGTCGAAGGGACCGTAGTGGTAGGGTTGGAAATCGAAGCTGGGGCCTCCCAGAAGAGAGGAAAGGTTTCGGTCAATCAAGAAGAGAAGCTTCTGCACCTGAACGGGGCTATGCGGGGAACCTCCGGCCGGCGCCAAGGCTGCCAGGGCCATGTCCTCCTGCGACAGTTTGTTCGTACTCCCCACAGCTCTCCTCCCTTCTTACACAGGCTAGCATAGCGCACCCCAGGCGAAAAGGAGGCGTGCCTCAATCCGCCTCGACTCCGACCAAGAGCCGCTGGTGAGCGTTTTCCCGGATCGATCGCACCAGTAGAGTTGTGGTGGGACGTGTGGTCTTCCCCCCGGACCGGAAGCGTTGTGCAAGCCGGTCCCGGGAGACGACAAAGGGCGAGCTCTGACTTGGAGGACACAATGAAGAAGAGCCTCAAGAAGCTGGTGCTGAACAAGGAGACGATGCGGACTCTGGACGACAATCGGCTCGACGCCAAGCAGTTGGAACAGGCCGCCGGCGGAATCAGCGGCACCTGCGTCAAGCTGAGTTTCTGCACCTGCTCGAACACGAGATATTGCTGAGCCACGGCTCCCTGGGCGGAGTGTCAGACGAGCGCTGATCTCCGCCCGATCTCCTCTATGAGCCCCTGGTACCCAATTCTGACCGAAGGTCTGGCGACTCGTGCCCTGGACATCGTCCACGGGATCGGGCGAGCTCTGGGTGAATCCGGCGATCGGTCTTTTTCACTGGCGGACGGGGATGCCGGCCAGGCGCTCCTGCTGGCCTATTTTCATGAAGCAACGCCCGGGAGAGGCTACGACGAAAAGGCCTTCGAGCTCCTTGCCCGTGCGGTGGAGGGAGTAAGCGCGGAGGAGGGTCTTTCTGCGAGCCTCTTCCATGGCTTCGCCGGAGTGGCCTGGGTGATGGAGCATCTCCAAAAAAGCGCCTCTCCCGGAGAGGAGGACGCGGGAGAGGACGTCGCCGAAGCTCTCGCGGCCCACCTCAATCAGTCCCCGTGGCGGCGGGCTTTGGATTTGATGGACGGGCTCGCCGGATTCGGCGTCTACGCTCTGGAACGCTCTCCACGCCCTGGCGGCAAGACTTGCCTGGAGCGTGTGGTCGCTCGCTTGGCAGAGACCGCCGAGCACCGGCCGGACGGCATCATCTGGCCATCCCCAAGCGGCGGCATCGATTTTGGGGTCTCCCACGGAGTGCCGGGAATCATCGGATTCCTGGGATCGGCCTGTGCCCTTGAAGTCGCCGAGCCCTCGGCCCGCCCGCTTCTCGACGGCGCCGTGTCGTGGCTGCTCGCCCATAAGCTGCCGGCCGGCGCGACCTCGGTCTTCCCCTATTTTCTGCTTGAGGGTGAGGAGCCGGAGGCCACCCATCTCGCCTGGTGTTACGGCGACTTGGGGGTCGCGACAACCTTGCTGGCCGTGTCCCGGTGTGTGGGCGAGACCGCCTGGGAGCACGAGGCGGTCGCGATCGGCCGGCGCGCCGCGGCCCGTTCCGCCAAGGCATTCGCCCTTTCCGATCTTGGTCTCTGTCACGGCGCGGCCGGCATCGCCCATCTATTCAACCGCTTGTTCCAAACGAGCGGCGAGCCGGTGTTTCGAGAGGCGGCCCTCGCCTGGTTCAAGAGGGTGCTCGACACCGAGCCGCCGCTCGTTTCGGGGTTTCTGACCGGAGCCGCGGGGATGGGGTTGGCCCTCCTGGCCGCGGCCACCCCCATCGAACCCGCTTGGGACCGGGTGCTCCTCGCTAGCTGCCACCCATCGCCGACACCATGAAGGCGGCCTGGCCGGAGCTGGCTTAAGCGCAGTTGGTCTGCGTCGGCGGCTGCTCAGGGCACTGGCTGTAGCAGGACGGCCCATAGGTTGGCGGATAGCAGGGGATCGTCCTAGCTCCCACGGCATTTCCAAGATCTTGGACACTGAGGTTCCGGAGGGTCTCCCGATTCAAGGCGATTTTCCTGACGTTCCTTTTCATGGTAACTCCTTGTCTGCTAGTCGAAAATCTCAGCCAACACGATTTCGAGACCCGGGAGGAGGGGAGTCGTCAAGAAGTCCTCCTGCTCGGAGGACAGCTCGGCCTCGCGGCGGAAGACTCCTCCGTTGAGCCGGTAGATCTCGACCGTCTCGAGCTCCGGGTCCACCATCCAGTATTCGAGCACGCCGTACTTCTCGTAAAGATGACGCTTGGTGATGGCATCCGTCCGCCGGGTCTTCGGCGAGAGGACCTCCACCACCAGGTCCGGAGCTCCCTGGATATTCGCGCCACCGGCCGCGAGATACAGACGGGCCTTGGAGACGAACAGGAGGTCCGGCTGCACCACGTCGGATTCGGAGAGCACCACGTCCATGGGGGCCGGCCAGACTTCTCCGAGTCTCCCAACCCTGACGAAGCCACCGAGGGAAAGGTGCAGACGCGAAACTAGCGTCTGATGCATGATGTTCGGCGCCGCCGTCACGTAGTGCTCTCCGTCGATGAGCTCATGCCGCCTCCCGTCCTCGGGAAAATAGAGGTAGTCCTCGTAGGTGAGCTTCAGGGTGCGAACACTGGCTTCCATGACGGAGTCATCCTAACAGGATCTTCAGCTCCCTCCCATCGCCGACGCCATGAAGGCGGCGATGTCTTTCTTGAGCTGCTCGCGGTCGGCGCGGCGGATGTACATCATGTGGCCGGCCTGGTAGTAGTGGAGGCTCACCCGCTGCCGGTAGTCAGGCTCGAAGCCGATGTGGTCGAAGGTGTACTCGGTGGCGAAGAACGGCGTCGCCAGATCGTAGTAGCCATTGCCCACGAAGACCTTGAGAGCCGGGTTCTGGACCATTGCCTTGCGCAGGTCCTCCGCCACGTTGAGGTAGGAGTTCGAGAACTCGTTGTAGCTCCAGGGACGCACGCGGTCGGTGAGGATCTCGTAAGGAAGATCGCTCTTGTAGCCCAGCGCCTGGCTCGCATACTCGTTGAACGTCGCCGTGTAGGTGCCCTGAATGGCGGCGTAGCTGGGATCGGATTCGGCCGTGGCGCCGGTGACGTCGCGGTCCTTCCCCTTGAAACGGGCGTCGAGGCGGCCCACCGTCAGGCGCTGGTCGCGCAGGAGCTCCTTGACGAAATGCTGGATCTCCACCCGCAGGTTGGCCCGCTCGACGTAGTCCGCGGAGAGGCCGGTGTAGCGCGCGACTTTGCCGGCGACGGCCTTCGACTCGTCCGGAGTCAGCCCGTTGCCTTTGGCCAGCGCCGTCATGTACTCGCCGAGGGCGAAACGCCTCGCCTCCGCCGTCGCCTTCTCGACGCCGGCGGCCTGCAGGTCCGCGGGCAGCCGCTTGTGGTACCACGCGATCGCCGTGTACGTGGGAAGGAACAGCGGGTAGGGCAGATCGTTGCCGACGTCGAAGCGGGCGGTCCCGAAGTTGAGGATCGACGAGAGCAGGACGATGCCGTTCAGGTAGATGCCGTGACGGCTCTGAAGGACGTTCGACAAGCGCGCCGAACGGGTGGTGCCGTAGCTCTCCCCGGCCAGGAACTTGGGGCTCGACCAGCGGCCGAAGCGGCCCGTCCAAAGACGGATGAAGTCCGCCATCGTCTCGGCGTCCTCTTTGACCCCGTAGTACTTCTTGGCGTCCGTGCCCGGAATGGCCCGGCTGTACCCCGTGGTCACCGGATCGATGAACACCAGATCGGTGATGTCGAGGAGCGATTCGGCGTTGTCCCCGAGCTCGTAGGGGGGCGGCAGGGCCATTCCCTCGTCGTCCGTCTTCACCCGCTTGGGCCCGAAGGCGCCGAGGTGGAGCCAGACGGA
Source organism: Thermoanaerobaculia bacterium (assembly GCA_035996875.1). Classification (GTDB taxonomy): domain Bacteria; phylum Acidobacteriota; class Thermoanaerobaculia; order Multivoradales; family UBA5704; genus DATARR01. Next base: position 24,342 of record DASYJD010000059.1, on the reverse strand, counting down.
GGACGATCCGGGGCCGCCGTTGTAGGTGTAGGTGATCGGCCGCTTCGACTTGTCGGTGACGCCGTCTCGGGCATAGTAGGTGAAGAAGATGGAGGCCCGGGGCTTGCCATCCTCGTCGCGCAGGATCAGCGTGCCGGCGGTGGCCGAGTAGTGGATCTCCTTGCCGCCGATCACCGCCTTGTGCTGCGTAGTGACCAGCTTGTCTTCGATCTTCGGTGCTGCTGCGGGCCCTTCGTGCTTGGCACCCGAGGCCATCTTCGGGGTCTCGCCGGCCTCATCGGATTCTTGAGCGGCGAGCGGTGCGAGGGCGAATGTGAACGCGAGAGCTAGAGGAATCCAGAGGGCTTTTTGGCGCATGCGGGGATTATCCCCGAAAGTCTCCGAAAAGCCCCCTCTCTTTCCGGGGCTCAATACATCGGCACCGACGGATCCACCTGGAGGCTCCAGGCGTTGATGCCGCCGGCGAGGTTGATGGCGCGGGAGTAGCCCATCTGGCGCAGGAAATTCACCGCCCGGGCTGAGCGCATGCCGGAGTGGCAGAGGGTAACGATCGTCGACGCTGGATCGAGCTCGCCCAGCCGGTCCTGCAGCTCGGGCAGGGGAATCAGCGTCGAGCCTTCAATGCGGCAGATCTCCCACTCCTGAGGATTGCGCACGTCGAGGACGGTCAACGGCCTCCCTTCGTCCATCCAGGCCTTGAGCTGAGGAGTCGAGATCTCGAAGGCCGCCTCCACGGTTTCGGCGTGCGGCTCGATGCCGCAGAACTGGTCATAGTCGATCAATCCCGTCTGCGTCGGATGCTCCGAGCAGATGGGGCAGCCCGGGTCTTTGCGCAGCTTGAGCTCGCGGAACTTCATCTTCAGGGCGTCGAACAGCAGCAGGCGGCCGATCATCGGATCGCCGACGCCGACGATCAGCTTGATCACCTCGTTGGCCTGCAGCGAGCCGATGATCCCCGGCAGCACCCCGAGCACGCCGCCTTCGGCGCAGGACGGGACGAGCCCCGGCGGCGGCGGCTCCGGGAAGAGGCAGCGGTAACACGGTCCGCGCGCTCCCCAGAAGATCGAGACTTGGCCCTCGAAGCGGAAGATGGAGCCGTAGACGTTCGGCTTGCCCAGCAGCACGCAGGCATCGTTGACCAGGTAGCGGGTCTGGAAGTTGTCCGTGCCGTCGACGACGATGTCGTAGTCCCGGAAGAGCTCCAGGGCGTTCGACGAGTCGAGGCGCAGCTCGTGGGGGACGATCTTGATGTGGGGATTGAGGTCCCGCAGCCGATCGGTGGCGGCTTGGATCTTCGGTCGGCCCACGGACGAGCGGCCGAAGAGCACCTGGCGGTGGAGGTTGCTCTCGTCGACGACGTCGAAGTCCACCATCCCGAGGGTGCCGACGCCAGCCGCGGCCAGATAGAGGCCGAGGGGGGAGCCGAGGCCGCCGGCGCCGACGGTCAGCACCTTCGCCGCCTTGAGCTTGCGCTGCCCGGCGGTGCCCACCTCCGGCATGATGAGGTGACGGCTGTAGTGGCGGATCTCGGCCGGCGAGAGCTGGGGCAAATCGGCCGGTACGCTCACAGGGCGCTCCCTGCACCGCCGGCGATCGACGGGATGATCGACAGAGTGTCGCCCGCGGCGACTGGGGTGGCTTCCTTCTGGAGGTGGCGCACGTCCTCGTCGTTGAGGAAGAGGTTGACGAAGCTGCGCAGAGCGCCGTCGTCGGTATAGAGGTGGCGCTGGAGCGCCGGATGGCGCCGGGTGAGGTCCTGCATTGCCTCGCCGACCGTCGTGCCCTCGACCACGACGTCGCCCTGATCGCCGGTGAAACGGCGCAGGGGGGTTGGAATCTGAATCGTGACGCTCAACTTGCCGCCTCCTTCTGGAAGATCTCTTCTTCCTCGAACCGCTCGCGGTCGTCGGAGAGGCGCCAGCTCCGGGTGTCCGCCACCCTGCCGCCCTCAACGGAAACGATGACATAGGACAACCCGGGCCACGCGTGGTCGCGGTCGAACTCGCTCGGCCGCGCCGGGTGATCCGGATGAGAGTGGTAGTAGCCGGCGATATCGAGCCCGAGGGCGCGTGCCTCCTTGTTGGCGGCGAGCACGGTCTCGGGGCTGATCAGGTACCGGTTGTGGCGGCTCTCCTGCCGCTCGTTGTTCACCGGCAGGATCCGCTCGACGGCGGTCACCTCCGTCGCCGCATCGAAACGGCCGATCAGGAAGCCGCAGCACTCTTCCGGATAGCTGGCGGCCGCATGCTCCGTGGCCGCCTGCAAATGGCTGGGCGTGATCTCCAGGCGAAACATGATCTTCTAGGGCTCCTCCCAGAAACGGTCGGACAGGTACTTGTCCGCGCCGTCGCACAAGACGGTAACCAGTGTGCCGTGCTGCAAATTCGCGGCGATCTCCAGAGCCGCCGCGACGTTGGCGCCCGCCGAGATCCCCACCAGCAGGCCAGTCTCCCGTGCCAGGCGCTTCACCATGGCGTAGGCCCTCTCGGTCGGCATCTCCAGGGTCTGGTCCGCCAGCGCCGGATCGTAGATCGGCGGCACGATGGCCGTGGCCATGTGCTTCATTCCCTCGAGGCCGTGGAACGGCGAGTCGGGCTCCATCGAGATCAGGCGCACCGCCGGGCTCGTCTCTCTCAGAAAACGGCCGACGCCCATGAAGGTGCCGCTGGTGCCCAGGCCGGTGACGAAGTGGGTGATCTGCCCAGCCGTCTGCTCCCAGATCTCCGGGCCGGTGGTGCGGTAGTGGGCGCGCCAGTTCTCCGGGTTCGAATACTGGTCGAGATAGGCCCAGCGCTCCGGCTCCTCCGCCACCAGCCGGCGGGCCTCGAGGATCGCGCCGTCGCTGCCCGCCAGCGGATCGGTGATCCGCAGCTCGGCGCCGTAGGCCTTGAGGATGCGCTTGCGCTCGGGGCTGGCGCTCTCCGGCAGCGCCAGAGTCACCGGAATGCCCAGTGCCGCGCCGATCATGGCGTAGGCGATTCCCGTGTTGCCCGAGGTCGCGTCGAGCAGCCGCCGGCCGTTCGTGAACAGCCCGCGGCGCAGCGCGTCCATGACCATCGAAAGCGCCGGACGGTCCTTCACCGAGCCCCCGGGATTGGCCCACTCCGCCTTGGCGTAGAGCCGCACTCCCGTCTTGCCCGTGAGCTCCGAGAGGTCGATCAGCGGCGTGTTGCCGATCAGTTCCAGAAGGTGAGCGGGCCGCCCCCGGTCTCGGGCTGGAGCCAGATGTTCGAGGGCGAGAGCGACCGTGCGCATGGCCGAATGAACGTAGCAGACGGGGAGCGAGGTGTAAAGGAGATGAAGTCAGTCACGAATCTATCAGAGGCGGGCCATGTATCCTTATCAGGAGGGAGGGGAGATCATGAACGACACTCCGCACACCGGCGACGATCGGGTACCGCCGGGCCAGTACGTCACCGATAAGTGGCCGGTCCTCACGTATGGCCGCACGCCTCAGGTGGAACCGGAGAAATGGACCTTGCGAGTCTTCGGCCTCGTGGACGCGGAGAGGACTTTCTCCTGGAAGGACCTCAAGGCCCTGCCGCGCACCCGCGTCACGGCCGATTTTCACTGCGTGACCCGCTTCTCCACGCTGGACAACGGCTGGGAGGGCTTCTCCACCCGCGAGATCCTCCGCCAGGTGCGGATTCACCCCGAGGCCTCGCACGTGATGGTCCACTGCTACGGCGGCTACACCACCAACCTCCCCCTGGAGGACTTCCTCTCCGAGCACGCTCTCTTCGCGGACACTCACAACGGCAAGCCGCTGCTCCTGGACCACGGAGGCCCCCTGCGCCTGGTGGTGCCCCACCTCTATGCCTGGAAGAGCGCCAAGTGGGTGAACGGCGTCGAGCTCCTTTCAGAGGACCAGCGCGGCTTCTGGGAGGAGAACGGCTACCATACCTACGGCGATCCCTGGCTGGAGGAGCGCTTCAGCTCGCAGGAGACCACCCAGGCCTACCAGGTGCGCCGGCGAGCGAAAGAGCTGGGGATCTTTCCCGAGGATTAGCTCCAAATTGCAAGGCAAAACGTCTGTTTGCCTTGCCTTCGGCCATGGTCTAGAGTTCCACCAAGGAGGTTCTCTCAATGGAAACGTCAGTGACCAAGAAAGGCCAGACCAACATCCCTGCCGTGATCCGCAAGCGGCATCACATCCAGGAAGGCGATCGGCTGGTCTGGCTCGATGACGGAGAGGTCATCCGGGTCGTTCCTGTTCCGGTTGATCCTCTGAAGGCCTTACGCGGAATGGGGAAAGGAGAAGGACTCCTGAGTCGTCTGCTCCAAAATCGCCGCGAGGACAGGGAACGTGGCTCGTAGAAAGTACGTCCTGGATACCTCAGCTCTGTTCACCTTGATTGAAGAGGAGGATGGCGCGGATCGCGTCGAGGAGGTTATGCGCACTGAGACCGCCTTCCTGCCTTATATGGCACTGCTCGAAGTGCATTACGTGACACGGCAGGAGCATGGTGTTGGAGAGGCGGACCGCCGTTACGCCTTTCTCAAGCAAAGCCCCGTCGAGATCCTGTGGCAGGTTGATGAATCGACGCTGCTGACTGCGTCCCGGTTCAAGGCAGGTCATCACATTTCTCTGGCCGACGCCATTATCGCTGCAGTTGCCTTCCGGGAAGACGCAACTCTGTTGCACAAGGATCCTGAGTACAAGGCCTTGGAAGGTGAAGTAGAGCTTGAAGCCCTACCGTACAAAACAGGGAAAAATAATCCCTAGAACGGCGGGATGGGCACGACCAGCGAGGCCACGACCGCGGCCACCGTGGCCACGATGCAGACGAGGGCGCCCATGACGTGGTTACCCGTCTCCGGCTGGCGCGGGTCCAGAACGTAGCCGGCGAGGAAGCCCGCCGCGAAGCCGCCGATGTGGGCCGCGTTGTCCACGCCCCGCATGAGGAAGCCGAAGACGATCATGTAAATGGCGTAGCTCCACGCCGTGCGCCCCACGACGCCGCTGCCAGTGCGCCGGCTGTAGGCCACCATGGCGCCGAGGAGGCCGAGGATGGGTGCCGAGGCCCCCACCGTCAACGCCCCTCCCCAACCCAGCGACTGCACCAGGCTGCTCGCCGCGAAGCCGCCAATCGAGGCTGCCGTGTAGAGCATCACCATACGGCCGGGACCGTAGAGCTCCGCCGTCTCCGGCGCCAGGATACGAATCCAGTAGAGATTGAACCCGATGTGGAGGAGCCCCGCATGGAGCCAGCCCGCGGAGAGCACCGTCCACCAGCGGTGGAGATAGAACACCGGCAGCGCACCGCTGGCGCCGAAGCGCAGCAGGCTGGCTTGACTGGGCCCTCCAAGGGAGAACAGGCCGCCCATCTGGATGTGCTGCGGGTCCACCGCCAACATGGCGAGATAGAGAAAGACGTTGCCCGCGATCACCAGTTGGAAGAACCCGGCGTCCCGGCCGAGGTTGCGGACGACCGAGGTGAGGCCCCACATCCCGGGCCGCCGGCGCCCGCAATTCAGACAGACGTCGTCGTTGACCCCCACCAGCTTGCCGCAGGACGGGCAGAGCGTGGAGCCGGAGCGCTGGCGCGAGAGCATGGGTCCTACAATATCCCAGCCTGCCGCGCCGGCTCCTTGGGATCTGGATCGCGCCGCGCGGGCTCGTTCCCGCCGGGAGAATCTCCGGGATCGTCGATCGGAGGCTGGTCGAGTGGCGACTCGTCCGGATCGTTCCAGGGCTCGTCCCGCTTGGGCGCGTCGACGGGCTCCCGGGGATCTCGGTCGCGGCGGGGGTCCAAGGGCTCCGAGAAGCTGGCGATTGATCTGAGCAAAGCTGAATCCTCCTCGCCGGGAGGGATAGCAAGGATCAGGCCGGCCCCCTTCTTGCAGCATGGGCGTCCCCATGAACCCACCCGCCTCGTCCCAATGGATCTTGCAGATCGTCTGGCTGCTCGTGCTGGCCGTGCCCATCGCCTGCGTGGCGTGGACGGTGACGCACGAGGAGATCTTCAAGGAGCCGCGCGAGTATTGCGCACACCGATCTCAGAGCGCCCGCAGCCTGGCCGGCCGCAAGTTCTTCTACCTGTTCACCTGTGAGTACTGCTTCAGCCACTACGTGACGATCTTTTTCCTTATTCTCACTCGCTACCGGCTGCTGCTCGACGACTGGCGGGGGTACCTCGTCGCATTCTTTGCCCTGGTGGCGGTCGCCAACGTCTACATGAGCGCCTTCGGCCGGCTGCGTCAAGAGGTGAAGTCGCAGAGCTTGGAAGCGACGATCAAGGAGGAGACCCTGAAGGACGTCAAATCCACGTAACCGGGCCTACATCTCCTCTTCTTCGACCTCATCGTCGTCCTCGAAGTCCTGCGGGTCTCTGAGATCCGCTCCACCCCCGACCGCGTCCAGCAGAGCCAGCGCCCGTTCGGCGGCCTCCGGATGGACCTCGACGCGGTTCAGCGCGAGAGGCGTGTTGGTGAGCAGGCTGACCGGCGGCAGGCGCTCTTCCAGGACGCAGGCGTCGATCCCCTCGGATTCGAGCAGAGTGCGGACGAGGTGAGCCTCCCAGGGCGTGGGATATCGGCCCACCGTGACCAGGCTCTCGGGCTCCTCGGGCTCCGGCGGCGGGCCGGAACGGAGGTCCTCCTCGGTGACGAGGTAGATCTCCGGAATGGGCTGACGGTTGCGCAACAGCTCGGACGCCCGCTTCGCCTCCTCGGGATGGACCTGGAGCTTGACGCCGCCCATGGTACCCGGGAGGGCGCCGTAGAGACGGTAGAAGTGCTCGTCGGCGACGACGGCGTGGATTCCCTCGGACTCCAGGCAGGCGCGGGCGAGCTGCGCCTGCCAGGGGGAGGAGAAGGTCTCGATGGTGACCAGACGTTCCAGGCCGAGCTCAGTTTCGGAATCGGACATCGCGGCAATTCTACGTCAGAGGACGAGGCCGGCGTTTCTCATGAGGATCAGCACCACCGCCAGCAGGAGGGCGAAGAACAAGGCGGTCGCCACGGCGCCGAGGACCGCCGCCCGGCGGCCGCGCAGAGCGTTGAGGGCGAGATAGGCGCCGGCGGCGCTCAGCAGACCGAAGAAGGCGAACAAGGCGAGAGGCAACCAGAGATCGGGCGGCTGGGGGGACATGACGATAAGCTTCCCGGCGAAACGGGCGGATCTTAACACTCACAGCCGGGCCGCCCCCGGTGTCCCGCATTGCCGCCGGGGCGCACTTTAAATACGCGGACGGCTCGCTTCGACCCTGAGGCGCAGCTTGGCCCCGCTCAAGGAGATTTCAGCTTTGTCGACCCGTAGCGCTCCCCAGGGCATGAAGGCCTTCCTCGTCCTCTGGGGCGGCCAGTTCATCTCCGCCATCGGCACCGCTCTGGGCGGCTTCTCCCTCGGCGTCTGGATTTACGAGAGAACTCATTCCGCCACCAGCTTCGCCCTCGTCGCCTTCGTGGGCACCATCACCATGTTGCTGCTTTCGCCGGTGGCCGGCGCGGCGGCCGACCATTGGGACCGCCGCAAGCTGATCCTGCTCGCCGACCTGGGATCGTCCTGCACCACCGGGACGATGGCGTTCCTCTTCTTCACGAACCTCATGCAGCCGTGGATGGTCTACCCCATCGCGGTGCTGATGGTGACGTTCCTCGCCTTCCAGGGGCCCGCTCTGGGCTCCTCCGTTCCCCTGCTCGTGGGCCGCAAGCAGTTGGCGCGGGCGAGCGGCATCGCCCAGACCGGGCGGGCGATCTCTCAGATCCTGGGCCCGTTGACCGCCGGTGTCCTCATCGGGTGGATCGGCTATAAGGGCGTCGCCCTGGTCGACTCCATCACCTACCTCGTCGCCATGACGGCGGCCCTCCTCATCCGTATCCCGAGCCCACCGCCTTTGGAAGGCGCCGCCGTGCAGCGCTCGGTGCGGGCGAACCTGGCCTTCGGCTGGCGTTATCTGCAGGAGCGCAAGGGCCTGGTCGCCCTGCTCGTCCTTTTCGGCGTGACCAACTTCTGCATGGGTATGGTGCAGGTGCTGTTGACGCCCCTCATCCTGAGCTTCGCGACGCCGGTCGAGCTGGGCACCGTCAGCTCGACCGCCGCCGTCGGCGTCCTGCTCGGCGGGGTGACGGTGGCCATCTGGGGCGTCCCCAAGCGTCGGGTGCTGACCGTCCTGGGCGTCATCGCTCTGCAATCCCTGATCCTGTTCCTCGGTGGAGCGCAGCCGAGCATCCCCCTCATCGCCCTGGCGGCGTTCCTCTTCATGCTCGCCATCCCCTTCGCCCTGGCCAGCACCCAGACGATCCTGCAGAGCAAGGTCGCCTCGGCCGTGCAGGGCCGGGTCTTCGCCGTCTCCGCCATGGTCTCGGCCGGCTCTCTGCCGCTGGCCGCGCTACTGGCAGGCCCCTTGGCGGACAAGGTCTTCGGCCCCTTCCTGCTCCCTGGTGGGAGGCTGGCCGATACCCCCGTCGGCCACCTCCTGGGCGTCGGCCCCGGCCGTGGCGTGGGATTGATGTTCATCTGTCTCGGAATCCTCTCGCTGATCACAGTGGGCCTCTCCGCCCTCAACCCGCGCCTGCGCAACCTCGAGAGCGAGATTCCCGACGCGCTCCTCCCCGAGCCGGAGGTCCCCGCGGCACCGGTGCCGAGCGAGCCGAGCCTGGAGAGCGCGTAGACCCTCATCTCTCTCGGACGGCAGACGGCAATCCGTCTACAGCGACTCCAGCACCGCCAGATACTCCGCCACCCCCATCTCCCGCGCGTTCGACGGATTCGAGCCGTTCCCCACGGCTCGTTCGGCGATCCACAGGTAGTCCTCCGGCGAGATCCCGAGCTCGCGAAAGGGAGGAATCGCCAGGTCGCGCACCAGCTCGTCGATCGCCTGGAGGACGCCTTCGGCCCCGGGCCGGCTGCCGGGCGGCAGGGCGGACTCCAGGTCGGCGAGCTTGCGGGTGCTCGCGGGAAGGTTGAAGCGGGTGACGGGTGCGAGGAGCGCGGCGTTGGCGAGGCCGTGGGGCACGTCCCACCGGCCGCCGAGAGTCTCCGAGAGGCAGTGGACGGCGGCCACGTCGGCGTTGCCGAAGGCGAGGCCGGCAAGGGTGGAGGCGCGCATCACGGCCTCCCGCGCCTCGGCGTCGCCGGCGATGTCCGCGGCGGCGCGGCGCAGATAGCGGAAGAGGAGAGAGATGGCGGTAGTGGCCAGCGCGTCCGAGATCGGGTTGGCCAGCCGGCAGGTGAAAGCCTCGACGGCGTGGGTGAGGGCGTCGGCGCCCGTCCAGGCCACCAGATGGCCCGGGAGAGTGCGCAGCAGCTCGCAATCGACGAGCGCCCAAGCGGGGTACATCGTCTCGCCCTTGACGCTGATCTTGGCCTGCCGCGCCTCGTCGGTGAGCACGGAGACCCATGTCACCTCCGAGCCCGTGCCGCAGGTGGTGGGGACCGCAATGAAGGGCAGCGGCTCCTTCTCGTAGCGGTTCCGTCCCTCGAACTGGGCCACCGAAACGTCCTCCACGCTTGGCGGTGTCGCCCACTGTTCCTCGAGGACCTTCAAGTCCTTGGGGCCGCCGTTGGGAATCATCATGGCCGCGGCCTTGGCGGCGTCGAGCACACTTCCGCCGCCGATCCCGAGGACCAGCGAGACCCCCTCCTCCCGTCCCCAGCCGGCCAGCTTGTCCACCGTCGTGGTCCGCGGGTTGGGCTCGACGCCGTCGAAGGTGATGGCCTCGATCTCCCGCTCGGCCAGGGCCTTCCAAATCCGCTCCGGCCAGCCGGTCTCCTCGATGCCGGAGTCGGTGACCATCAAGATGCGGTCGGGGTGATAGCCGGCGACCACCTCGGGGAGCCGGGCGAGGCAGCCGGGAGCCATGACGACGCGGGTGGGCACGCGGAAGGGGCGCGTTTCGATCATGGCGGGGAATTGTAGACTGCCCCCGTCCGGACCGCAGAAGGGAGGCCGCCCCTCCCGAGGAGGAGGCGAACCCGCCAGGCAAAGGAGCGAGCTCGCCAGCGAGAAAGGACGACCTCCCTTCTGCGGTCCGAACGGTCATTCGGAGGCCTCAGAAGACGTAACGGATACGGCCGGCTAATGTCCTCGGCGGGATCACGTGGGTACCGCCGAAGACCGACTGGAAGTTGTAGAGGCCCTGCGTGTCCGCGACGTTCAGCACGTCGAGCTGCACCTCGAACGGCAGTCCGTACTGCTGGAGCCGGGCGCCCAGGGATGCGCTCCAGACGGTGCGCGGCCGGATGCGCTGCGGGTCCTCGCCGAAACGGATGAAGGGGGCAGCGTAGGCGGTGTCCGGGCTCGCGAGGACGTCCTCGAGAGTGCCGGCGTCGGTGACCAACCCCGAGTCGTAGCGCTGGGTGACGCCCAGCCAGAAGCCGCTCCGTGGGATGTCCCAGAAGACGCCGAGCTGCTCCTGGAGATCCTGATCGTGATCGATCAGGAACGATCCACCGGAGAGGGTGTCGAGCGCGCCGGCGTCGAGGAAGAGACCGCCGACGAAGGGGTTTTCATAGAGCGCATGAACGTGACCGATCGATAGATAGCCGCGCAGGCCGTTCCAGGGTCCGCCGTCGAGCCGGGCGTTCCAGCCGTTGAGATCCCCACCCTTGAAGTTGAGGGGGAAGACGATGCCGGTGTTGAAGAACTGGTCCTGATCGGCAGCGTTCACCACCTTCCGCTTCCAATACGAAAGGTCGAGACGCAGGGCGGAGCCGAGCCCCTGCTGAAGACCGAAGTTGTAGGAGTTGTGCCGCTCGGAGACGTTGAAGAGCTGGCCCGAGCCAAGCTGGCTGTTGCCCTGCAATTCAGGAGGCACGAGCGCAGCCGCCGCGGCCGAGGAGGATAGCAAGATGTTCTCGTACTCCGGCGTGATGAACAACCGGTCATACGCGGCGCGGAGGACCGTCTTCGTCGCCGGGATGTAGTATGCGAGGCCCAGACGCGGCTGGAGCAGCTTCTCCGTCTCGAAAAGGTTGTTGTGGTCGTAGCGCAGGCCGGCGTTCACCGTCAGGTTTTGCCAGCGCAAATTGTCCTGAACATAGCCCGCGTAATACACACCGGTCCGCTCGCCGTTGAAGTTGAAGAGAGCTCCACCCCGTGTCAGATCATAGGGGGCGAGGTTCGGGTTGTAGCCTTCGGATTCGGGATCGTTCAAGCCCGGATCGGTGATGCCGAAGGAGAAGGATTCGCGGATCGGAAAGCGCTTCGCCTGCACGCCGGCCTTGAGCTCATTGTTTCCCACCAGCTTCGAGATCGAGAGGTTCGTCCCCTGATTCTGGAGCGAGCGGTCCTGGTCCGCGAGCACCGGCGTGTCGTTCGGCGAGCCGGTGAGCCCGAGCTTGTTGTCGCGACCGTAAATCTGAACGTCGAGCACCCAGCCGGCGGCGGCCACGTGTTGATAGCCAAGGTTCAGATTCCAATCCTGCGAGGCGACCTGCTGATTCTGCCCGGCCTCCTGCTGCGAGGGGAGATTGGTCACGTCGCGGTTCGTCTTGCCGCCGCTGCCAGTGAACCGTAAGGAGTCCGAGCCCGAGGGCGAGAGCCCGTCCCAGCGTCCGAAGAGCCGGCGTGTGTCGCCGTGATTGTGGAAGTTGTCGAAGGAGACGGGATCGAGAAAACGATCGGATTTCGAGGCGTCGAGATCGAAGAACAGGCCGAATCGAGGCCCGCCCCATCCCGCCGCGACCGATCCCTCCAGCGTGGAGAACCGCGCCGCGCCCACTCCCGCGTCGCCGTGGAAGCCGCCGTGCCCCAGCGCGGAGCGGGTGGTCAGGTTGATGACGCCGAAGGCCTTCTCTCCATACTCGGCGGGCACGCCGCCGGTGACGATCTCGATCCCTTCGGCGATCGCCGGGTTGAGCGAGTTGGAGAAGGTGACGCCCACCTGGTCGCCGATCGGCTGCCCGTCGATCACCAAGAGTTGTTGCGAGTGGCCGCCCTGGAAATGGTAGCGGCCGTTCTCGTCCTGGCTGAAGCCGGGAGCGGAGAGCACGATGGCCTCGAAGGCGCGCGAGGCGACCGGCGCGGCGAAGCGGCGGACGAGCGACTTGTCGATGTCGACGTGGGAGGAGGAGTCGTCGGTCTCCAGAGCGACATTCTCTTTTTCCGCGGTCACCGTGGTCGACCCGGTAAAGGCCGGCGTCATCTCGACTTTCTGATCGAGCGGTACACTGCCGCGGATGTCGACGTCGGCGTGGAAATCGGCGAAGCCGTCGAGCGAGGCCCGCAGATGGTAGGGATTGTTGGGGACGTTGTAAAAGATGAAGGAGCCGTCCACGCCCGAGACGGTCTGCTGCGACGAGCCGGAAAGATCGTTGTCGAGCGTCACGGTGGCGCCGGGCAGAGCCGCGCCGGCTGGGTCTACCACTTTGCCGCGGATCTGCCCGGCCCAGAGGGCGGCCGGCAGGACGATCATGCAGAGGATAGAGGCGAACAGAGCTCCGCCTGGTAAACGATTTTGCACGTTCATTCGAACCTCCAGGAAAGGCGAAAGCCTTTCCCCTGGCCGCCGTTTCGCGGCAGGCCAGGAAAATGTTTCGTTCGTGAGCCCTGCGCGGAAACACGGCACAGAGGCCCGCCGCTTCAAACGAAGCGGGGCATCAAACCTTGCGAACGGAACGGGAGGTCAGGCGGACGGCGGACCGCGGGCGCCGCGGGGAGCGGCACAACGCTCGCGCAGGAGAGGCGTGGAGATCAGCCCGCGGAACCCCGCCAGAGATGGAGCGTGGAGGTGCGCCGCTACGGGCAGATGGGCGCCGCCCGTCCGCAACTGGTGCAGGCAGATGGGGCAGACCGGCCGCTGGCCGGCCTCGAACTGCTCGAAGTGAGCCGGAGCGTTCGGGTGTTTCGCGGACTGGGAGTAACTTCCCTCGTCCGTGGAGCCGCCCAGAACGTCGTGCAGCTCTCCCGCCGGGTGAAAATCGAGGGCACCCAGCAGGAGAACGATCGTCAGAGCGAGGACCCAAGGGGTCCGTCTCGTGAGCATGACCAGGAATGGTAACAGATATCGTGGAAGATTCCGCGAACCGAAAACGTTGGAGGCCTCTCGGACGTACTATCTTCTTGAGGAACTCTCCCTAGGAGGAGTCACGCCCATGGAATCCGTCGCCCCGGCCGCAATCGCCCGTCCCAGAGTTGAGACGGCTGCTGCTCTGCCCTGGTATCTCACCGCCATGCTCGCGGGCTCGACCAGCATCGTCATCGGCCTGCTGTGGGACATCTCCTGGCACATGACGATCGGCCGGGACACCTTCTGGACTCCGGCCCACATGGCCATTTACCTGGGTGGCGTCATTGCCGGCCTGTCGTGTGGCGCGCTCGCCCTCAAGACCACCTTCGCCGGCACTCCAGCCGAGCGCACGGCGGCGGTCGGATTCTGGGGATTCCGTGCGCCGCTTGGAGCGTGGGTGGCCATCTGGGGCACCTTCGCCATGCTCACCTCGGCGCCGTTCGACGACTGGTGGCACAGCGCCTACGGGCTGGACGTGAAGATCCTCTCGCCCCCCCACAGCCTGCTGGGCGCCGGCATGATCACCATCCAGATCGGCACCATGCTGATGGCGCTCGCCCTGCAGAACCGGGCGCCGGCCGGGGAGGGGCGGGCGCTCGGCCTGGCCCATCTTTATTCCGCCGGCATCGTGCTGCTGATGGCGACCACGCTGATCACCGAGTACAGCTATCCCAACTACCAGCATTCCGGGATCTTCTACAAGATCGCCTGCGGCGTCTTCCCGTTCTCCCTGGTCTCCATCGCCCGCTCGTCGCGCCGCCGCTGGGCGGCCACCACTGCCAGCGCCTTCTACATGCTGCTCGCCTGCTCGATGGTGTGGATCCTGCCACTGTTCGAAGCCCATCCGAAGCTCGGGCCGATCAACACACCGGTGGATCACATGGTGGCGCCGCTGTTTCCCCTGCTGCTCGTCATCCCGGCGGTGGCCATCGACTTCTTCGTTCAGCGCCGGGAAGAAAAGCGCGCCGGCTGGCAGGACGCCGTGCTGATCGCCGTGTCCTTCCTCGGCCTGTTCCTCGCCGCGCAGTGGTTCTTCTCGGCATTCATGCTCTCTCCCGGGGCTCAGAACTGGTTCTTTGCCGGCGACCGCATCTGGGAGTACACCTCCCGACCCGGCCCCTGGCGCCATAGCTTCCTGTGGCTCGACACCAATCCGCTGACCCTTCGCGCGCTGGGCATCGCCCTGGTGCTGGCGGTCCTCTCCTCCGGCCTCGGCCTGCTGCGGGGTGCCGGCCTCGCCAAGGTGCAGCGTTGAAGGGATTCTTTTCAAGATCGCTCGCCTCGCTGGTACTGATTCTTCTGGCAGCAGCGCCGGCCGGGGCGCATGTCGGCAGCCCGAATGTCTTCTATGACGGCAACGCCGGCCCCTATCCCGTGCGCGTCATCATCCGGCCGCCCGTGGTGATCCCCGGATTGGCCGAGATCACGGTCAAGCTCGGCGAGACGAAGGCCTCCGAGGTGAGCGTTCAGCCCATCCAGTGGAAGGCGGGGATGAAAGGCGCGCCCCCTCCGGATGTGGCGGTGCCCGTGCCCGGAGCCCCCGGAGTCTGGAGCGCCAAGCTCTGGTTCATGCGGAGCTCGTCCTACGGCGTACGGGTGCAGGTGAAGGGACCCGCCGGACCCGGCCAGGCCGTGGTGCCCGTCACAACTGTGCCGATGCAGGTGCTCGGCATGGAGAAAGGAATGGGCGCGATTCTGGCGGCCCTGGGACTGTTCCTCTTCGCGGGAGCGGTCACCCTGGTCGTCTCCAGCGTGCGGGAGGGCACGCTGCCGCCCGGCGAGGTTCCCGACGAGCACCGCCGGCGCAAGGCGCGGATCTCGGGCGTCCTGGCCGCGGTCCTCCTGGCCTTCCTGCTGTGGCAGGGCCGGATCTGGTGGAACAACGTCAACGCCGAGGCGCGGCAGGGGCTCTACACGCCCTTCCACATCCGCACCGCGGTGACGATGGAGAGCCAGCCCGTGCTGACTCTCGCTATCGCCGACGAGCGCACCGCCGACTGGTCGCCCCTGATGCCGGATCACGGCAAGCTGATGCACCTCTTCCTGATCCGCGAGCCGGGCCTCGACGCCTTCGCCCATCTCCACCCCGTGCGTCAGACCCAGGACGACTTCAGGGCCGCCCTGCCGCCCCTCCCGGCCGGCCGCTACCGCCTCTACGCCGACGTGGTCTACGAGAGCGGTTTTCCCCAGACCCTGGTGGACACCGTGACGATTCCGGAAGGCACCGGACCGCAAGTCGCGACCGCCATAGCCCCCGATCCGGACGACTCCTGGCACGTCGCCGAGCCGCTGACTGCGCCGGCCGCCGCCGGACCGAAGATCGCCAAGCTCGAAGGCGGCGGCACCATGCTCTGGAACCAGGAGCCGCTGGTAGCCAACCGCGAGACGACTCTGCGCTTCGAAACGCGCGACGCAGAGGGCCACCCGCTCCCCCTGGAGCCCTATATGGGGATGCTGAGCCACGCCGTCATCACCCGCGACGACGGAAAAGTCTTCATCCACCTCCACCCCATGGGAACCATCAACATGGCCGCCCAGGAGAGCTTCGAAAAGAAGGTGGGGATGGAGGAGATGCCGGCGATGGATCACGCCTCAATGCCAGGGATGAACCGCGGTCCGAGCGTCCTGTCCTTCCCCTACGAGTTTCCGCAGCCAGGCCGGTACCGGCTCTGGGTGCAGGTAAAGAGTGAGGGGCAGGTGCGGACGGGGGTGTTTGATGCGGCGGTGGGGAAGGCTGGAAAATAGGGCCGCTCGATTCGCACCGGCAACCTCTATCAACGCTCGGCTGAGGCATTCTCTATGCAACCGCTTCTAACCTTCCTCTTCGAGCTCAAGAAGCGGAAGGTCCATTTCACGCTCGAGCACAACCGTGCCGAGGCGATCATGGTTCTCGTTGCTGTTCCGGGCGAACGCTGGGAGATCGAGTTCTTCTCCGACGGAACACTTGAGGTCGAGATTTTTGGTGCCGGAACTGGAGTGATCTCTAGCGACCGTGCGCAGGAACTAGTTCAGCAGCTACTCGCGCGCGAGTCTCAGCCATGAGAGGACACTCCCGTGCCGATCGCGAAGGTCTGAAAGTCACCCCGAAGATCGCAAGCGCGAAGGCGGCCCTGGTGGCCAACTGCGAGACGATCCTGCGCTTCGAGGCGAGTTAGGATCAACCCGTTTAGAGGATGTCTCAAATGTCATAAGGCTGCCTGCCCCCGCCAGAGCAACGGCTGCTCAAGCTAGAGCAACGGCTGCTCAAGCTAGAGCAACGGCTGCTCAAGCCGGAGCAACGACTGCTCAAGCCGGAGCAACGACTGCTCAAGCCGGAGCAACGGCTGCTCAAGCCAGAGCAACGGCTGCTCAAGCCGGAGCAACGGCTGCTCAAGCCAGAGCAACGGCTGCTCAAGCCGGAGCAACGGCTGCTCAAGCCAGAGCAATGGCTGCTCAAGCCGGAGCAACAGCTGCTCAAGCCGGAGCAACAGCTGCTCAAGCCGGAGTAACGGCTGCTCAAGCCGGAGCAACGGCTGCTCCCCCGGCTCTGTGCCACTCTTCCTGGGAGGCGGCTCCACCGCGATCAGGGAGACCGTGGCCGCGGGCCGCCGGGGGGGTAGAAGACATCGGTCCAGGAGATTCTGATACTCTTCCCAGAGATTTCAGTCCACTCAACAGATTCCAGAACACTTGACGAGGGTTAAGTCCTGACTTAACATGAGACTGCTACGGTTGGCTCGGGCGAAGTGGGATGTGTTGGCTATCTGCGAGGACGACGGGAGATGCCAGATCCTGGATCTGCTCCAGAAGGGACACCGCGAAGGCTCCAAAGAGGCTCGCGACAAGATCCTTTCACTGCTGGTCGAGAGCGTTCCTTTCGCGGGGCCGCAACTCGACAACCCAACCGTATGCAAACCGCTGAGGCCGCTGTCGGACGGCTTGTTCGAGTTCCGAAAGCAGCCCAAGCGGGGAGCAAAGCCCAGAGTCATCTGGTTCTTCGACGGCGACACCTGCATCGTCTGCGCTCTGGGCTTTTTCAAGCGGAACGAGACTCCCGAGCTGCTGCTGGGTCAGGCACGGGCGATGAAGGCGGCGTATTTCAAGGCGAAGGCGCAGGGCAGACTGACCGTCGCCAGTCCAAGCTGAGAGGTAGACCATGAGCACCGCCAAGTATTCCGAAATGCTCGCCAACGTAGCCCGTTCGGTCGACTACTGGCAGGACATTGCCCAGACCGACTTCGCTCGCGACATGCATCGTCGTATGAAGGAGATGGGGATCAGCGCCGCGGAGTTGGCGCGGCGCATGGGTACCTCGAAGGCCTATGTCAGCCAGTTGATGGATGGCGGCAACTTCACTCTACTGACGATGGTGAAGGTTGCCATGGCGCTGGGCGCAGTCGTCCGCGTCCAGCTCGAAGGCCAGGAAGAACGAGCCCAGGCCACCAAGGATTCCAAGGCCGGCGATCTGTCGCATAGAGATGAACCTGAGGATTGGGACGAGCAGGCCCCGCGGACCAGGAAAGCGAGCTGATTGGCGAACGGGACATTTTCGATGGCGTAGCGGGCGTGGCAAACGTCTCGCGTGGCGTGGCAGTTCTCGGAAATGGCGTGGCAGACGGCTCGTCGTTCCGGCGCCCGCGCCTCTGCTCCCTCGGCTGTGCCACTCTTCCTGGAGGCGGCTCCACCGCGATCAGGGAGACCGTGGCCGCGGGCCGCCGGAAAGAGAGCCCGCCCATGAAGCGCGCCGTTCGCCGCAGCACCGTCCTCGCCGTCCTCGCCCTCTTCGTTGCCGCCACCGCCCAGGCCGCGCCCTCCCCGCGCCGGTCCGCGCCGGAGCCCGCGAGTCTCCTGGCCGCCGCCTGGAACTGGATCGTCCTCCGGATCTTACCGACTTCGAGACCCGCACTGACACCGATGACGGAGAAGGCCGGCTGCGACATTGATCCGAATGGCCACGTGCATTGCATCCCCGCACCACCGGTGCAGACCAACGCCGGCTGCGAGATCGACCCGAATGGTCATATGCATTGCATCCCCGCGCCGCCGACGCAAATCAATGCGGGCTGCGGCATCGATCCCAACGGCTGCCGGTAGGGTCGGCCCTCTTCCCCAGCTCAAGGTGCCGGTTCCCGCAACCGGCGCCCGCCTTGTGAGTCGTTTCGGTTCTCTTCAACCGTCCCTCTTTCGCCAGTTGCGACTACGTAGTATCGTAGCGAGGAGATGCGCGGCATGGACTGGCCCCGCCCCGACGTCGGACAGCTTCTCGATCAGCTCCAGCCGGTGCTGGAGAGGATCTTCAGAGGCTATGGGATCGACGTTCGCGAGGCGGCGACGATCGTCGAGGAGTCCTGTCGCACCCTGATCGCCAAGCGGTTGCCCCAGGACCCGCTCGTCTGGCTGCTGCACGACATCATCGCGCGATGTGAGCGCTCGAGAGAGGAGAAGGGCTTTGAAGATCCATCCTCATGACAAGGTATTGGAGTCGTTTCTGCTGTCGCTGGCGGAGCGGGACCTGGACCTGGTCTTCCACCTCGCCCGCTGTAGCTACTGCCGCTCGCGGATCTACTACCTGCCGCGACCGGTGGAGACAGTCGGTGAGGGCGAGGCCGCCGGCGGGTACGGCCCGACTCTGGAGCCAACCCGGGAACCGGTCGAGAGCTGGGCCCGGGCTGTCGAGGCGGAGCGGGACGAGGCCCCCGAGCTCTTCGTGGAACTGATGGGCCATCAGGCCGGGCGATGGGACGAGGTTCTCGGCGCCGATTCGAGGTTTCATTCCTGGGGACTGTTCGAGTTGCTGATTGAGCGGAGTTGGGAGACGACGGCCCAGGATACGCTTCACGCGGAGGAGCTGGCACGGCTCGCCCTTCGCCTGGGCGAACGCCTCGATCCCGCGCGGTATGGCGCCGAGCTGATCGAGGACCTGAAAGCCCGCGCCTGGGCTCACATCGGTAATGCCTGCCGCACGCGCTCCGATCTATACGGAGCCGAGGCGGCCTTCTTCAGCGCGGTCGACCACCTCGACAAAGGCACGGGGGATGCTGCTCTGGAGCGCGCCATTCTCCTGGACCTCCTGGGCTCGCTACGGAGAGATCAGCGCCAGTTCCAAGAAGCTGTGGACCTGCTGAGAAAAGCGGTCGCGGCCTTTCTCAAGATCGGCGACCGCCACCGGGCCGGCCGGTCACTCATCAACTCGGCCACCGTCCACTATCATGCCGGAAATCCGGAAGAGAGCATCCCCGTGCTCTACGAGTCCCTGGATCTCATCGACGCGGATCAGGAGCCACGTCTCCTGATCTGCGCCCGGCACAACCTGGCCACTTACCTCGCGGACGCGGGCCGGGCTGTCGAGGCGCGGGACCTCTATCGCGAGACGCGCCCGCTCTACCGCGATTTCGCGGAGCCGTTCATTCAGAACCGCCGCCAGTGGTTGAAGGGAAAGATCGTGCGCGGCCTGGGCAATGCCGCCCGTGCCGAGTCGCTCTTTTTGAAGGCGCGGGAGGGCTTCCTCGCCGAAGGCATTCCCTACGACACCGCCCTGATCTCGCTCGAGCTCGCCACCCTGTATGCCGAGCAGGGACGCACAGCCGACCTGAAGCGGCTGGCGGAGGAGATCGTGCCCGTCTTCGCCTCGCGCAAGATCCACCGCGAGGCCTTGGCAGCCCTCGCCTTCCTCAAGCAGGCGATCGAAGCCGAAGCGGCGAGCCTGGAAGTCATCGCCCGGGTGGCCGCCTTCTTGAAAAGAGCCGAGAACGATCCCGGGCTGAAGTTCGAGACGTAGTCTCGCAGGAGATCGGCGCGAAAGCCCCTCCGCCCCAAAGCGCATCTCCCTGTTTGCCGGGGAAAACCACGAAATCGGGGGGCCATGCGGCCCCCCGAGGTGCCAAAACTCTCTGGGCGCCGAGAAATCTGTTCCCGCCGCCCTCCGCCGCTGTCTCAAGCCAGCGAGGAGGAAAAAGCTCATGAAGAGACTAGAGACCCTGTTTGCGTTGTGCGCCCTGACCCTGATGGCAGCTCCGGCCCTGGCCAAAGGCCCGGGCACAATCAAGTTCGACGAGGCGACGTTCGAGGTGGCCGAAAGCGCCGGCCAAGCCACCATCACCGTCGAGCGCTCGGGCGGAGAGAACGGCGCTGTGACCGTCCACTACGCCACCAGCGACGGCACTGCCACTGCCGGCCAGGACTACACCGCCGCCAGCGGCACCCTCTCCTGGGCGTCAGGCGACGAGGCCCGGAAGACCTTCACCATCCCCATCGCCGACGACACGACCGCCGAGCCTGTCGAGACCATCCACCTGACCCTCTCCGGCGTCACCGGCGGCGCCACGATCGATTCCGCCCGCGGCACGTCGGACCTGCTCATCCTCGCCAACGATGGCGGGTCTGGCGGGAACGGCGGCGACGACGGGGGCGACGATGGCGGGCATAACGGCGGCAATGCCGGCACGATCAAGTTCGATCAGAGCGACTTCCAGGTACTGGAGAACGGCGGCCAAGCCGTCGTCACAGTCGAGCGCTCCCAGGGCGAGCACGGCGCCGTGACCGTCCACTACGCCACCAGCGACGGCACGGCCACCGCCGGCCAGGACTACACCGCCATCTCCGGCACTCTCTCGTGGGCCGACGGCGACGAGAGCCACAAGGTGATCCTGGTGCCCATCCTCAACGACGCCACGACCGAGGGGACCGAGACCGTCCGTCTCACCCTCTCCGCGCCTACCGGCGGTGCCTCCCTCGACGGCGAGCGTTCCACGGCCCTGCTCTCCATCCTCGAAGGCGGGCGCTCCGGCGACGACAATGGGGACGACAACAACCACGGCCTGCCCGGGACGATCAAGTTCGACGAGCGGAGCTTCCAGGTGATCGAGAGCGCCGGCGTGGCCCGCGTCGCCGTCGAACGCTCGGGCGGTGATCACGGCGTGGTCTCCGTCCGCTTCCAGACCGCCGATGGCAGCGCCAAGGCCGGCGAGGATTACACGGCCGTCTCCACCGTCCTGACCTGGGCCAGCGGCGACGAGAGCCGGAAGATCGTCGAGATCCCCATCGCCGACGACGCCGCGACCGAAGGGAACGAGACCGTGATGCTGAGCCTGACCGATCCCACCGGCGGCGCCACGGTCGACACCGTCCGCGGCGAGGCAGTCCTCAACATCCTGGACGACGACGGCTCCACGGCGCCCTGCGAGCCGGGCGACGACCGCCTCTGCCTCGCCGGCGGCCGCTTCAAGGTGCAGATCGCCTGGCGCACCGGCACGGGACAGATCGGCGCCGGCCACGGCCTGCCGCTCTCGGCCAACTCGGGCACCTTCTGGTTCTTCGACGCCTCGAACTCCGAGATGCTGATCAAGGTCCTCGACGCCTGCCAGGGCTTCAATGCCTTCTGGGTCTACTTCGCCGCCACCACCGACGTCGACTTCACCGCCACGGTGACCGACACCCGGACGGGGATCGTGAAGCAGTACGCCAATCCTGCCGGCCGGGCCGCCGTGCCGGTTCAAGATACGTCCACGTTCGCGACCTGCGGACGGTAAACAACGTCTCCTCCTGGCCCCGGCCGCTCCTGCCGGGGCCTTCTTTTTTCTGTTCCCGCCGCCCCCCACCGCTGTCTCATCTCTATGATGACCTCCGCCGCCGCCCTCCCGTTCTCCTTGTCTGGCCCTCTGGATGCGGGCTCGGGTATCCTTCGCCGGAAGGTTTTTCCTTCCCCGACGCGAGTTTCCCGAGTTCCCATGCCCATGGACCTGGATCGTCTGAGCGACGAGGAGTTGATCGAGCAGTCGCGCGGCGACGCAGGGGACGCCGAGGCCGGCCTCGCCGTCCTCTACCGGCGGTACTACCCGAAGGTGGCGGGCTGGTGCCTGCGGATCTCCGGCGACCGTCAGGAGGCGGCGGACCTGGCCCAGGAGGTCTTCCTCCGGGTTCACGGCCGCTTGGCTGGCTTCCGCGGCGATAGCCGTTTCTCCACCTGGCTCTACACGGTGACGCGTAGCGTCGCCATCAACCGCGGCGTGGCCGCCCGGCGCCGGCAGACGGACGCGCTGGACGAGGTGGGGATGCCGGAGCCGGTCGAGCCCTCGCCGGGCGCCGACGAGGTGGTGGAGAAGGATCAGATCCTCGCCGCCTTCCGCGACGCCATGGAGAAGGACCTGGAGCCTCTGGAGGCCAAGGCCCTCTATCTCCACTATGTGGACGGCGTGCCCCTCGCCGGAATCACCGAGATGCTGAACCTGCAGAACAAATCGGGCTCCAAGGCCCTCATCGTCAGCGGCGGGCGAAAGCTGAAGCGCCGCTTCGGGCGCTGGCTGGCCCGCCAGTCCGCCGGAGGAACCCTGTCATGACTCACCCTGCGCCCCGGCTGACTCTGGACGAATGGCTGCGCGCCGCCTACGACGACCCGGCCGCCGGCTGCCCGCCTCCCGAGAGCTGGCTGGAAGAGGAGCTCGCTACCCGCTCGGCCGAAGAACGCCGGCGCCTCGAAGCGCACGCCGCGCACTGTCCGGCCTGCGCCGCGGAGCGGGATCTCGCCCAAAGTTTCGACGCCGGCCCGGAGGCGGCAGGCGTCCGCCCCGAGGATGTGGCCTTCGTCGTCTCCCGGCTGGAGGCGGCCTCCCCCGTTTCCAATGTCCGGGACATCCGCGCCAGGGAAACGGCGAAGGTCGTACCTTTTCCTACACGCCGCAGGATCGAGTCGAGCCCCGTCTGGCGGCTGGCCGCCGCGGCGGTGCTGGTGATCGCGGCCGGTCTGGCGTTTCAGCTCTCCCGCCCCGGCGCGCCGCCGCTGCCCGCCCCGCAGGTTGGCGGCGTCGTGCGTGGCGGCGAGGTGGAGGCGGTCTCTCCCTTGGGCGAGGTGGCAGGAATCCCGGCCGAGCTGCGTTGGTTGCCTCATCCGGGAGCGCGCTCGTACCGCGTGCGCCTCTCGACGGTGGACGACACGGTCCTGTGGGAGACCACGGTGCCGGCAACGTCAGCACCATTGGCCCGCCTGCCGGCCGAGGTGATCCAGAAGCTCCACCGCGCCGTGGCGTACCTTTGGACGGTCGAGGCGCTCGGTCCCGCAGGCGAGAGGATGGGTGCCTCGGAGCCGGTCCGTTTCCGCGCTCGGCCCGCACCCGAGGGCGCAGAGCAGTAATCTTCTAGTAAGGTGGGGTGGGTTAAATTTCATCCTGAGGTGCTTTCATGACCCGCAAACTCTTTCTTGTCCTCCTCCTCGCCCTTCTCGCCGGGGCGCCCCAGTCCTTCGCCCGCAGCGGCGGTGGCGACGACGGCGGCGGTGATGGCGGCAACGGTGGTCACGGCGGCGGCGACCAGTCGCTGACTCTGAGGGTGAACCCGGCCATCGGCGCGCCGGGCGGCGTGGTGGCCGTGGTGCTGCGCACCTATGCTCCGCGACCCATCCGCCAGGGGCATGTCACCATCCGTACCGTCCGCCGGCCCGCGCCGGCCAAGGCCCTCGGCCTCACGCTGGAGGCGCTCACCCAGCCCATCCGCCCGTTCGTCAGCCTGTTGAGCGCCGTGGTCTACAGCGTTCAGGGGGACTCGACGTCCCAGGCCCTTCTCACGGGTCTGGCGGACAGTCAGGTGACGCAGGTGAATTTCCAGTCCCCCTCCGGCTCGGTCAACGCGGCCGACGGTCCGCTCGCCGTCTTCTTCTACCGCCTCAACCCGTCCGTGCGGCCGGGCGACACCTTCGACCTCACGATCGATCCGATCCCGACCTCTCTCACCGACAGCGCCGGGCAGCCGATCACGCTCGCTCCGCGCAGCAGCGTGCTCACGGTCCGCGCCGCTTCGGCCGCCTACAAGGTCGAGGCCGACGGCGACAAGGTCCAGCCGGGAGAGGTGGCCGAGCTCGGGGTGAACACCTTCGAGCCTTTCGCGATGGGCAGCGGGCGCGTCACCCTGACGTGGGACCCGCGGATCGCCGGCGGCGCCCCGACCGTCCGCCTCGATCCCCGTTACGGCCGGGTGACCTACACGGCCGACACCTCGCGGCCCGGCCGGCTGGTGGTGGACTTCAAGTCTCCCAACGCGTCCTTCAACTCCGTGCCTGGGACGATCATCGACATCTCCATGCCCATCTCAGCCAGCGCCTCGATCGGCGCCACCTCGCCGTTCAAGCTCGATCCGGCCGGGACGTGGTTCCTCAACGGCAAAGGCAAGAAGATCAAGGTGGCGTTGCAGAACGGGACGATCGCGGTGCAGTAGGGGAAGCCGCCTCCTGCGGGGGCTCCCTCATATGCGCTAACTTACCGAGTCTCAGAGTTCCCCCTGCCAATCCCCTCATCACCCCGGCCCTCTTCTCCCATCGCCCTCCCCCCAACCGGGAGAAGAGGGAGAACAGCCAAGAGCAAGCAAGGCCGCCTTTTTTGGCGCTCCCCTCTCTCCCGGCCGGGGGGAGGGCGATGGGAGAGA
>DASYJD010000058.1:0-36466 GCA_035996875.1 Thermoanaerobaculia bacterium | reverse complement strand
CACGACTTGCATGTGTTAAGCACGCCGCCAGCGTTCATTCTGAGCCAGGATCAAACTCTCCAGTTTAAACCCTTGTGCCAACGGTACTGGCTAACAGCACCGTCAGCTTTTGTTCGGAATCAGCTCATCATCCAAACCCACCCTAAGGCGAGCTCAAACAACAAGCTGGGCCGCTGACTTCACTCTTCTTCCTCTATCTAGTTTTCAAAGAACCGGCCTCCGCTTCAGCCGACCCTGCCGGGCCGACTCGTTGGCGTCCCCTTCGTTCCAAGGGAGGCGAAGAGTAGGGCAGGCAGATCCGCTTGTCAACCCCTCGTTTCAACTTCGCCCCGCCCCCGTCGTTTCCGCCATCCAGCCGGCGAAAGCGCAAAACGTCGAAACGTGCCGATGCCACCGTACATTCCCGGTGGGCCACAGCGCTCGCTTCGCGTTGTCGTTCGGGGATTTTCAACCGGGTGACCCGGACCGCGTGGCGGCGGGGTCTCCCTCTAGTGCGTCGCCGACTATACAACCTCGGCGGCCATCTGTCTATCCCCCAGGTGACGGGCCAAAGAGAAGCCGCCGGCCCTCCACTCTCCAGGGCTCCGTCAACAGCCGGCGCAGGGCCTCGGGGTAGGCCTGATGCTCCTGCTCCAGGATGCGGGCCGCCAGCGTGTGGGAGCTGTCCTCGTCCAGCACGGGCACGCTCCGCTGGACGACGATGGGCCCGCTGTCCAGCCCCTCGTCCACCAGGTGGACGGTACAGCCGGAGACCTTGACGCCGTGCGCCAGCGCCTGGCCTTGCGCGTCCAGCCCCGGGAAGGCCGGCAGAAGGCTGGGGTGGATGTTGACAATCCGCTGCGGGAAGGCTCCCACGAGCTCGGACGACAGGAGCCGCATGTAGCCGGCGAGGCAAATCCACTCCGCCCCCGCTTGCCGCAGCGCCGCCACGACTCTCTGCTCGTGCTGCCGGCGCGGAATCCCCTGATGAGGAATGGCGACGGCCGGCAGCCCCAGCTCCCGGGCCTTGTCGAGGCCCGGCGCATCGTCTAGGTTGCTGACTACCAGGACGATCTCGGCCGGCAGCTCGCCCCGTTCGATGGCGGCGTGGATCGCCAGGAAGTTGCTGCCCCGGCCGGAGAGGAGAACGGCAAGCCTGGCGATTGGTTCCGGAGTCACGATGGAATCATTCAGAGTCACGTTCGAAGCCTCAGGGTCGCTCCGGAAGATTCCGGCGTTGTCCCGGAAGGTTCCAGAGTCACACTGGAAGGTTCCAGAGTTGTGCCGGAAGGTTCCAGAGTCAGCCTGGAAGGTTCCAGAGCCACGCAGGAAAGTTCCAGAGGCACGCTGGAAGGTTCCAGAGTCATCTGGAAGCTTCCGGAGTCACGCTGGAAAGTTCCGGGGTCACCCCAGAAGCTCCGGGGACACGCTGAAACATTCGGGAATCACTCCGGAAGGTTCCGAAGTCACGCCGGAAGGTTCCGAAGTCACGATGGAAGGTTCCAGAGTCAGTCTGGAAGCTTCCGAAGTCATGTTGGAACGTTCCGGGGTCACCCTAGAAGCTCCGGGGACACGCGGGAAAGTTCCAGAGTCACGCTGGAAGCTTCCGGGGTCACGTTGGAAGCCTCCAGAATCACTCCAAAGCTTCCGGAGTCACGCCGGAAGATTCCGGCGTCAGATTGGAAGCTTCCGGAGTCACGCCGGAAAGTTTCGAAGTCAATTGGAAGGTTCCTGAGTCACGTTGGAAGCTTCCGCTTAGTCGACGGGAGGAGCCGCGGGGGACTCGGGGCCGAGATCGTAGACGACGCCGGCCCCGCCCTTCTGGAGGGTGCCGATGAGCCAGCTCTTCTGGCCCACGGAGCGCAGAAGGCCGAGGACCTCGGCGAGGCCGGCCGGGTCCACGGCCAGGATCATACCGACCCCCAGGTTGAAGACGCGCAGCATCTCCTCCATCTCCACGCCCCCCTTCTCCTGGAGGAAGTGGTAGAGCTCGGGCACCAGCCAGCTCCCCATCCGGATGAGAGCATGGGTGTCCGCGGGGAGGATGCGGGGCAGGTTGTCGGTGATGCCGCCGCCGGTGATGTGGGCCATGCCGTGCAGGGCGGCGTTGCCGAGAAGCGGCCGGATCGCCTTCAGATAGGAGAGGTGGGGTGCGAGGAGGGAGCGGCTCACCGTCGTCTTCCTCTCCCAGGGCGCGGGATCGCCAATGCCGAGGCCGGCCTGCTCGAAGACGATCTTGCGGGCCAGGGAGTAGCCGTTGGTGTGGAGGCCCGAGGAGGGAAGCCCCACCAGCACATCGCCGACCCTGACCTTGGAACCGTCCAGGATCTTCGGGCGATCCACGAGGCCGACGATGAAGCCCACGAGCTCATAGTCGCCCGGCTGGTAGAAGCCCGGCATCTCGGCCGTCTCGCCGCCCAGAAGCGCGCAACCGTTCTCCCGGCAGCCATCGGCCACGCCGGAGACCAGCTCGACCATCTTCTCCGGCTCCAGGACTCCAGCGCCCAGGTAGTCCAAGAAGAAGAGCGGCTCGGCCCCTTGCATCAGGATGTCGTTGACGCAGTGGTTGACGAGGTCGCGGCCGACCGATGAGTAGTCCCCCACCATCTTCGCCACCACCAGCTTGGTTCCCACTCCGTCGGCCGAGGCCACCAGGACGGGCTCGGTCATTCCCTGCAGATCGGGTCGAAACAGGCCGCCGAAGCTGCCGATCTCCGAGAGGACACCCGGCGTGAACGTCGACTTCGCCAGCTTCTTGACGCGGGCGAGTCCCTTCTCCTGGGCGTCGATGTCGACGCCGGCGGCGGCGTAGGCGCTCTTGGGCCGGTTCTCGCTCACGATGGTGGACTATACCAGCCCGGAAAGTATGTCGAGCTCTGTCGGTGAATGTCGCCGACGTTGCCTTCGACATGCGCCGAGGCTCGCAATCTGAGACCGCGTCCTGCGAGAGATCTCCTGGCAGACACCTTGCACAGAGAGTTTCCCGTCCCGGAAATTATAAGTCACACCTGGCACCCAGGCGGCTTGAAAGGAGACATTTATGTTAGCTGAGGTCCTCCAGCAGTTTAGCTCTACATTTACGGATCTGGCCACCAAGGAATTAAAGTTGACCTACACCGCTGGAAATCCGCCGGGGTCCCAATTCACCTTCGACACCCCAACCGGACAACCCTATCTCTTTATCGATGAGGAGACGCCGATCGTCGTGAAGCTGCAAAACGCAACTTTCGTCCCCGGCGACGACAAACAGATCACTTGGATCTCTCCTACCGCGCCCGTCTTCCCGTCCCACCTTGACAGCGAAAATCAACTTCATATTCACATCACAGATGCGCCATCGCATTATTTCACCCCCTGGATCCTTTCTTTCAACGTCAACGTCGAAGGCGCCAACGGCGTCACTTCTCCGACGTTCAGCCTGGTCCTGCCCCCAGACGGGGAAGCGTCGATAAAAGTCAACCTTCAATACGCGATCAATACCGGCGTTTTCACGTTGGCATCAGCGGGCTCCTTGGCAAACCTCTCCATTCTGACCAACAACATCACACCTTTTGATGTCACGTTCCATCTCGTCGCCGACCCAACCGTGACATTCGATCCCACCACGCCCCTCCTTGGGCCGAGCTGGCTTAGCTACGCGCTCAACATTGCGACGCAGGAACTGACGGTTTCGATCCCGGAAAACCCCGACAAATTCGCCAGCTTACGATTCGTCCTCGATGTCGGGTCCGTAAGGGTCACCTCCCCCGACCCCATCATCGTCAACGCCACCATCGGCGACGGCTAGGAACGGGAATCGGATGAAGCTCTATCTGACAGCCTTATCGCCTGTCCTTCTCGAAAGGAGATAATCATGTTGGCCAAGGTCCCGTCAAATCAAGCAGAAGCAGCAGATTTAATCCCCGCCCCCCCGAGTTTCACGGCCACGCTCAACTTGGACGCGACAACATTTACGGACACGTTTGCTCTCACCGACGAGAATAACGACCTTGTTGTCAATCTGGTCAACATCACAGAGAGCACCCAGCAGATCTCGATTACGCTCGTCGGCGCGACTTTCTCCGGCGAAAAGATCGAGTGGCTCCTGCCGCCACCGGGCGGCGCCCTGACACCTACGCAAGAAAACAACACCATCTCGTTCACAGTGCCGCAGCCGGAGCATATCCTTGCTCCATGGGCCTTCAGATTCATCGGCGACGATAACACTACGGGCACCAAAGGGATTAGGTCTCAAACCATCTTTCTGACCAAACCTGTCGGTTCGGAGCCCGAGAGTGACGAGGTCAAATACGACGCGAGCACCGGCACTTTCACCCTACCACCCAGCGAAGCCACGGGGCCGCTGCCAATAACCCTGGTCAACGCCGGCCTTCCCGGCGCAAGCGCAACCTTTTCCGTGGATCTCAACGTCACCGGTTCTGTGCCTGACGGCACTTCGATTACCTTCGCGGAATCACCTGTCGTCTGGAGCAGCGGGAGCGCACCGGATTGGGTCAACGCCATCCGGTCGTCGTCGAACCTGCAGAACATGACGCTGATGGTCTCCTCGTCGGGCGGGGGCCAGGCAATCGGTTTTCGGTTCGCGATCGAAATCACTGCGGGTGAGTCGACCAGCACGGTCCTCTCCCCCGATCCCATCATCATCAACGCCACCATCGGCGACGGCTAGAAGCTGGGGCGGGGTCGCAACTCGGCGGCGAAGGTGGGATCCAAACGCAGGGGATCGAACCAGGGAAGGGCAAACAACCTGGACGCGATCCCCTGCTGAAGGGCGCGGCGGGCATTGTAGAGAGCCACGGTGCGTTGGCCCAGCAGGACGTAGATCAAGCTGGTGTCATAGGCGACCTGGGCCCCCTCGGGACCGATGCGGAGCATCTTCTGGACGGTCTCGACGGCACCCGGGCCGTCCTTCAGGTGCGCCTGCGCCTGGGCTCGTACGGAGAGGACATGCCAGTCGGAAGCGTCCAGCCGCGCCTGCCTCACGACCTCGCGGTAGACAGGCGACGCCTCCTCAGGCCTCCCCGCGAGGGTCACCGCATCGGCCAGGCTCAGGAGGGTGAAGGCGTTCCCGGGCTCCAGGGCCAGGGCCTTCCGGAAGCTCGCTTCCGCCTCACGGTAGCTGCCCAGGTACATCTGGGTCGTCCCCAGGTTGGAGATCTCTCCGAGCCGGGGATAGCGCTCGACCAGGCGGGAGTAGAGATCGGAAGCCCGGCGGAGGTCGCCGTGCAGGAGCTCGATCTCCGCCAGCTCGGTCAGCCCGTCGTAGCTCTCTGGATAGTTGGCGAGGAGCTGCTCGGCGTCGCGCCGGGCAGCGTCGAAGTGGCCGAGGGAGGACTCCATTTTGGCGGCTTGGAACAGGTTGCGCCAGGAAGGATACCGGCTCACCCCCTCGCGCATCAGCGCCAGGGCCTTCTCACTCTCCCCCCGCTTTTCGAGCAGCCGGGCGCGGCGGACCAGGAGGCCGGGGTCGCCGGGCTGGAGCCGTTCGAGCCCGGCGAGCGCCTCTTCGGCGCGGTCCCATTGCCCACGGAGGAGCGCGACTCCGAACTGTCCGGTTAGCGGACGGGGGTCCGTGGGGGCGATCTGCTGGGCCTGCCGGAGGAGCTCGGCGGCGCGGTCGAGGTCCGCCGGATCCTGGCGGGTGTTATAGCGCTGCTGGCGCACTTCGGCCTCGAAAACGTAGGCGTCGAGGAAGCGCGGCGAGCTCGCCCGCAAAGCCTCCAGCTTCGAGAAGAGAGCTTCCGGCGACAGGGACTCCCCCGCGCGCTTGGCCTCGAAGGTCCGCCGCAGGCGCAGACACTGCGCGTAGTCGTCGGGGCGGACCTCCAGGCGCGCGGCTCCAGCTTGCCGCTGGAAGCCGGAGTAAGCGTCTGCGAGATAAACCTGAACCGCCTCTTCCATGAGGTACGGCCGGTCGGCATCGATGCTGAAGCTGCGGCTGCTCCAGAGAGTTTGGCCGTCGCTGCCGCGCACACGCTGAAGGGCGATCTGACAGCTCTCCCGGACACAGTCCAGACGCGAGGTGATGATCTCCTGAGCGGCGAGCGCGCGCGCGACCTGGGAGGGCGAGCCCGAAACGTCACCTGCTTCCCCGGGCGAGATCCCTTTGAAGTTCAGCAGCGCCCGCAGGACAGCGATCCGCAGGCTGGAGGCGAGAAGCTGGGAAGCCTCTCCGGCCCCGGCGTCGAGCTCCGGCTTCCGCACGACGACCCGAACCGGCGAGTCCGGCTCCCGGGCTGGCCCAGGGTTTTGCCGCCGGGTCCGCCAGAGAAGACCGGCCGCCAGGAGGACCAGCAGAGCGACCACGATTCCCCACCGCAGCACCCGCTTCCCGGCGGGGTAAACCTGAGAGGTCCGCTCTCGGACGGGGGTAGGCGCTGCCATCGACGGCCGCGATGCTGTTCTCGGTACTCCCCCATCGACCCAGGTCGCGCCGACATCCACGGCCCCCGTCCCAAAGGTCTCCAGAGCCGACGCCACCTCGCGCGCACTCTGAGGCCGACGCGCCGGCTCCTTCTCCAGAAGCTGGTCCACCAGGGCGGAAAGCCCCTCCGGAACCCCCATGCCGATCTCCCGCAGCGGCGTCTGCCGGTGTGTGCAGATCCGCGTCAGCGTCTCCAGCGTCGAGCTGCCTTCAAAAGGCGACCTGCCGCTCAGCATCTCGTACAGGAGGAGACCGAGGGAGAAAAGATCGGACCGGGCGTCGAGGGGCAGCCCTTGGGCCTGCTCGGGGGACATGGCGCGAAAGGTCCCGATTACCCGGTGGTCCGCGGTCAGAGAAGCCTCGCCCTCCAGCCGCTTGGCGAGGCCGAAGTCGAGGATCTTGGCCCTTCCCTCCGAGGTGATCATCACATTGTCCGGCTTCAGATCGCGATGGATCAACCCCTTCGCATGCGCGGCGGCCAAGCCCTCGGCGATCTCCCGCCCGAGCCGCACCGCCTCGCCCACCGGCAGAGGGCCGCGTTCGATGCGTTGCGACAGCGGCTCGCCGTCGACCAGCTCCATGACGATGGCGTCGCTCTCGACGCTCTCGACGATGTCGTGGATCTGGACGATCGACGGGTGGGAGAGGCCCGCCGCGGCCCGGGCCTCGCGGCGGAAGCGCTCGCGCGCCGTCTCACTCTCCGTCTGCTCGGGGCGGATGAGCTTGATCGCCACCCGGCGGTCCAGCCGGCTGTCGTAGGCCTGGTAGACCTCGCCCATGCCGCCGGCTCCGAGACGCTTTTCGAGCGTGTAGGGACCGATCGTCTGGGAATGCCCTGTCATGGCTTCCTGTGAGCTCCAGCCTGCGGCGGACCACAGGACATTGTCATTCGGCACGAGCGGATTGTAGCGCCAATCCAGCGTTTGCGTAGCCGGCTCACTCGGTTTCGATCGGAATGGATCTTTCCTGGAAGATCCATCCGCCGCGTTGACACGGCGGGCTCAACCGCGGCCCGAGCCGCCCAGGAGAACGCTCATGAGCTTCATCCCCTTGGTTTCGTGGCGCCGGGAGACCGCCCTGGCCCTGCTCATCTGCCTGAGCGGCTGCGCGCTGGTCTGGTGGCCGGCCGGTCAGCCGGTGTTCGAAGCGGGGGCGACGACCGGGAGCGGAGCGGTACGGCTGGAGAGGGCGGATCTGAAGGAGGATTTGTTCGCCGCTTCCCGGGCCAGGGAAGGGTACTGGTTTCCCGAGAGGTTCTCCGGTGAGGTCGGCATCAAAATCTACGGGCTCGAAGACCTGTTCGCGAAGCGGCTGCCGGCGACGACCGACTATTACCTTTTCTTCGGCCACCGGGGAAACCGCAATGTCGCGCGGCCGAACAACGACGGAACGATCACGCTCGCCAGTCTATTGCGCCCGCAGGCGCAGGCGCAGGCGGAGGCGGAGGCGGAGGCGAAGGCGAAGAGAATCTATGCCTTCGACGAGGGCCACACCAGCATTCTTTCGTCGCAGGCCGTCATCGCCCAATGCGACGTCCTCCTCCACGCGGCCGACGAGGTCGCCGGTGCTGGCCAGGAATCCGTGAGGACCGTGCGCCATGGCACTTCCTTAAAGTCAGCTTATCCCGAGTTGCGTCATCCGCCGTTGAAGCCCCCGCTTGGAGACTTCGAGGACCGCGACCATGGCATCGAGGTCGCCACCGCACCGAATGGCACACTCCTCGATCTCCTCCCGCGAGAGATCCACGGCCTTACGGATTCGCAAGCTCTTCTCGATCCGGTCGTAGAGCGAGCCGCGGGAGATGCCGAGCTCGGCCGCCGCCCGCTGAATACGCCAGCGATGAACGCGCAAGGCACCGATCAGCTCGTCGTCGGTGACCTCCTCGGGACGCCGGTAGCGCTTGCGCGACTCTTTGGCCGCCTGGGGAGGAGGATCGGCGGAGAGTTCCCGCGCCGGTCCATCGTCCGGCGGCACCGTCGCCCGGGCCCCCTCCTGGAAAAGCCGCTCGGCCTGGAGCCACATGCCGGGCTCGCCGGCGTCGCGGCCGGCGATGACGAGCTGGCGCGCGGCGTTCCTGAGCTGGCGGACATTGCCCGGCCAGTCGAACTCGGCGAGCCGGGCCACCAGGCCGGCGGGAACCCACGGCCGCCCTTCCGGAGGTGTCGCGAGAAGATTGGCGTCCCCCTGGCTGGCGAGCTCTTCCCGAATGAAATGGAAGAAGAGGCGGCCGAAGTCGTCCCGCCGCTGGCGCAGGGACGGCACGCGAATCTCATAGCCGGCGAGGCGATGGACGAGAGGGGCGCGGAACCGCCCCACCTGCACCGCCCGCTCGAGATCGGCATCGGTCGCCGCGATCAGGCGCACGTCCACACGGCGCAGCTCCTCGCTGCCCACCGGCTGGATCTCCTGCGTCTCCAGGGCGCGCAGAAGGAGGACCTGAACCTCCGGCGGCGTCTCCCCCACCTCGTCCAGGAACAGCGTGCCGCTGTCCGCCCGCTGAAAGTAACCCTCGCGCTTGCGCTCCGACCCCGTATAGGCGCCGCGGGCGGCCCCGAACAGCTCGGCCGCCGCCAGAGTGGCCGGCACCGCGCCCATGTTCGCCGCGAAGAACGGGCGAAACCGCCGCGGGCTCGCCTGGTGCAACGCCTGGGCGACCAGCTCTTTTCCAGTGCCGGTTTCACCCCGCAGCAACACCGCGACGTCGAGCGGCGCGACGCGATGGATCTCCCGCCGGAGCAGCAGCATCGGGGCGCTCTCGCCCACCAGGCCGAACGACGGCAGATTGGCCTGCCCCACGGGATCGAGCGGCGAGAGAAGAAGGACGACGCGACTGGCCAGGAGGAGGACGACGCCCCGCTCGATCTCGGCGGTCGAAAAGACCCTCTCCCCTTCGACCGGACTGCTGTCCGCCGTCACCGCCGTGCCGGCCTCGCGGCTATCGAGGACGACGGACCCAGGCTCTGGACCGGGGGCCAGCCGCAGGGGCCGCCGGCTGAGGAACGGATCGGCCAGCGGGCGCAGAATGCCGCTCCCCGGCGCCGAGAACTGCGGCTCGCGGCGGGAGAGAAGCTCTTCCCGCCCGGCCGGCAGGCCCGCGAGGAGCACCCGCTCTCCCACGCGACCGACGTCGGGATGAGCCAGGACCGTGAGGCCCGGGACCAGCAGAGAGGCGAGGGGCACCCCGCCTCCGCTGTCCGCACGGGTCTCGGCCTGCAGCAGCCTCTGCAGCGCCTCGCTGTTGTTCGGCACGGAGCGAAGTGTAGCGCCAACGCGGCGTTTAAGGAACTTTTCCCACGCTGTCCTGGACCGCGGTCACACCAGACCGCGGGCGGACAGCTCGTCCTTCAGATAGGCATAGTAGATCGGCGCGGCGATCAATCCCGGGATGCCGAAAGCCGACTCCATGACCAGCATTGCCAGCAGCAGCTCCCAGGCACGAGCCTGGATCTCGTTACCCACGATCCGCGCGTTGAGGAAGTATTCGAGCTTGTGGATCACGATTAGAAAGATTGTCGACCCCAGCGCGGCGGCCGGGGAGGCGGAGAGGCTGACGATGACGATGACCGTGTTCGAGATCAGGTTGCCGACCACCGGCAGCAGGCCGGTGAGAAAGGTGAAGACGATCAATGTCTTGGCGAGCGGCAGCCTGACGCCGAGCAGGGGAAGCACGACACCCAGGTAAATGGCGGTGAGCGCGGTATTGAGCGCCGAGATGCGGACCTGGGCGAAAATGATCCGGCGGAACGCCTCCCCGAGCCGCCGAGCCCGCTCGCCCAAGGCCCGGGCCAGCGGCGGCGCGGAGGTCTCCGGCGACACCCTCTCCTGAAGCGAGATCAGGGCGCCGATGACCATGCCGATCAGCATGCGGATGAAAACCCGTCCGATCTCGGCGCCAAAAATCTGCAGTTGCCCGGCATGCTTGCGGAGCCACGCCACCCCTTCGTTTTTCAGCTCCTCGGCATTGGTGGGCAGCTCGCTCGCCAACCAGGCGGGGAGGTGCTGCTTGGAGGTTTCGAGGATGTCCGCCATCTGGGCGAACAAGGCCGGGAAGCTCGCCGGGTCGGCGCGGAAAAAGGCGATGAGGCCGGCGATGGCGAGGGCCAGCGTGGCCACGACGAACACCGCGAGGACGACGACCGCCAAGCGCTTCCCAGCCTCGCGGCGGCCGCGGATGAACGGCAGCTTGCGGCTCAGGATGTGCACCAGCTCGTAGACGGCAAGGCCGCCCAGCAACGCCGACAGCAGGCGCAGGTGAAGGACCAGGAAGAGCCCCACGGCCGCGAGGATCCAGGAAGCGATCTCGGGAGCCGAAGGACGGCGGCGGATCTCGGGAACCGGGGAGGCGGCAGCGTGCACAGTAGAATCCACCTACGGATCTTCGCACATTCCCGCGCGCCGCCGCGGATCGCCGTCAAACCTCGCGCAGCTCTTCGAGCTCTGGTCCTGTCCCAACCGCCGGCCGTGTCGCTACCGGCCGATGAAGCGCCAGAGCCACAACAGCACGATCGCGCCCACCAGCGACAGGAAGAAGCCGGCGGGATGGAACTTGGAGCCCGGGGCCGGCTTCGAGATCAGGCCACCCAGGAATCCGCCCACCAGAGAACCGAGGATTCCGATGCACACCGTCATCAGGAAACCCATCTTGTCGTTGCCCGGGAGCAAGGCGCGAGCGATGAGGCCTACGAAAAAACCGGTGATGACCGACCAGAGAAGGTGCAGGATCGACATGTTTCTCCTCCTTACCCGAGTCCATCGTTATTGTGTGCTGACCGGGGGAGTGTACTATGAGTGGACATCCAGGTTTCGGGCAACTGGGCCTCGGAGTGGTGCACGGAGCACCAGGTCGTGCAGCTTCCGGCCGGAAAGCCGCCTTTCGACGGCTGGGGCAAGATGCTCCTCGTGCTCCACAAAGGCGCCGACGGCAAGTGGCGCGTCAAACAGGAGATGTGGAACCAGGGCCTTCCGCCCGAGCCTTCCGCCCGAGCCTTCCGCCCACTAGAGCGGCACCGCCTTCGGCAAATAGAGCTTTCCCGATCGTCTAAGACTCCCGGCGTTTTCCGTCGTCCTTGTCGTTGAGTGACCCAACCGGGGTGATCCCGGGTGGATGACAAGGAGAGTCTATGCAGTCCAAGCAGATCGGTCCGATAAGAACACGGCGGCTGGCACGGCTGGGCGCCTGGAGTTTGGCAGCGATCGTCGCCCTGAGCCTCGGCGTGGCCCCCGCCTTCGCCCAGACCTCCGAAGCCGGCTGGATGATCGTCACCGGCAAGTGGAGCAAGGGCGCCGTGGACACCCCGGCGTGGTTCGACCTCGCCAGTTGGCACCTGGTCACCAAGTTCAACGGCCCATCGCCGCGGGCGATCCTCGATCCGGAACCGAGCCCCTGGTACCCGGTGGCCGGCGACTTCAATGGCGACGGCATCGACGAGGTGATGATGTTCAACCGCGACACCTGGGACGTCGTGGCGGCGGCCCAGGGCCCGGTCGCGGTTACCAGCGATCCGCAGCCCCAGCCCTGGGTGCCGGTGGCCGGCAACTGGGATGGCAGAGGGATTGCGACCCTCCGGGTTTTCGACCTTCGGGACGGCTCTCTCCATAACCTTTCCGAACGCCTCGGGATCGTCAGGTACGATCCCGAGCCGAGCCCGTGGCGCCCGCAGGTGGGGAATTTCGACGGTCGCGGTCAGGACATCGTCGCCACCTGGCGCTTGAACGAGAAGGACGCGGCCGCCACGGAGTGGGTGCAGGTGGTGGGCGATTGGGACGGCGACCGCATCGACACCCTCGGCGCCGTGTCGGCCGTCACGGGTGAGATGGTGGTGGTGAACAACCTGGCGCTCAAGGCCGCCACCTTCACGCCGCTGAACGGAAGCTCCAGCAGCCGCTCCAAGCCCACTCCGATCTCTCCCGACCTGGTGGTCAACGGCAGTTGCTATACGACCACCAAGAACTACGGCGAGACGACGCATGTGGTGAAGGTCGGCAGCGTCTGCACGTCGATCGTCCTCTCCACCTGGGAGGACTGGAGCTGTTGCGCTCTGACGGCCGGCTCCGCCGGACCTTACTCCTGCAGCAAGCAGCCGCGGATCAAGAGCAAGTCCACCAGCAGCGCCTGCTGATCGGGCTCCGAGTCCCTCGCAGCCCGCGATCGAACGAGACGACCTCGCGGTCGCGGGCCGCACCTGAGTGTGGACACCCAGGACATCAACGATCGAATCCTAAAGGTTTTTGGTGTCCTTTTTACCTTTGCCTCCGCCGCGCGGCTTCTTTGGCGCGGGCATGCTGATCTGATCCGGATTCACACCGGCCTGCTGAAGCATCTGCACGGTGATTGAATCCTGTGGAATCCGCAGGTCGATCAGCGACAGCCCGCGGTTCGACTTCGCGGTTGCGAGCGCCGCGTCCAGCTCCTCCATGGTGGTGACCGTGGCACCCCAGCCGCCGCCAAACACCTCGGTGAGCTTCGCGTAGCTCCAGGGGTGCAGCAGGTCGAAGGGTTCGGGCGGATGGCGTTTTCCTTCCGGATCGGGAACGAAATAATAAGGATCGACGAACGCCTGCTCGATCCCGTAGAGCGCATTGTTGAAGACGAACACCACCGCGTCGTGCCCCGAGCGCACGATGTCGGACAACGCCTGGACGATCTCCTGAAAACCGCCGTCGCCGCAGAACACCACCGCGCGCTTCTCCGGCTTCGCATACCCGACTCCCACGGCGCCGCCCGGCGTGTAGCCGATCGAGTTCCACGCCGCCTGGGCGATAAAACCGTCGCGCTGCCGCACCGGCAACTCAGCCGCCGAGTACAGAGCGATGCTGGTGTCCGCCATTAACACCATCGAGTCGTCCACCCAGCTCTTCATCCGCGCGAAGAAGCGATCGTACGTTACCTGGTCTACCTCCTTCCGCGCCGCGACCGCGCCGAGCGCGGAGAAATGCAGCCGGGCCCGCTCGCCGGGCGTGGGCACCTGGTCGAGCACCGCCGCCGCGCCGGCCGGAGCCCGGTAGGCCTGCTCTGACAGCCGCTCGATCAGCCGCTCCATGAAGGCCTTGAGCGGCACCTCGTCGAAAGTCTTCCGGCCTACGCGAACCGAGTTGCCGTAGGCCAGGATAATGTTGTCGTACTGCTTCTCGACCCACACCGCGAAATCGTCGGTCACCAGATTGCCGAGCCCCAGCACCCAGTTCGAGGCGTTGAACAGGTCCATCACGTTCTTCACCGCCGACGCGCCGTCGAAAACCCCCTCGAACCCCGGATGATCCTCCGATAGCACGGATTTGCCCAGAAGATCCGTGGTCCAGGGGAGGGAAGTCACGCGGATGACCTTTTCCAGCAGATCCTGGAGGCCGAAGCGCTGGATTTCAACCCCCGCCCAGATCACCGGCACCTTGGCGCCCTGCAAACGTTCCAGCGTGCGGTCGACCGCACGTTCCAGCGACCTCCGCGATAACGGCAGAGGCTCGCTCTCCAGCCGGCCGGCCGGCGGACGGCAGGTCTCCGTCCAGACGTTCTGATAGACCTCGATGTAGACCGGGCGTTTCCAGGTGAGCGCCGCGCCGAGCGCGCGATCGATCTGTTCGGGCGCCCGGCGGCCGGAGCGCACCACCTCCGAGGCCACCACCACGTTTTTTACCGACTGCGCGTCGGCGGTCAGCTTGCCGGTCGAATGGTGAAAGAGAACGCCCTCGTGCCTTTCGACCTGCCGCTGGTCGAACTTGGGGCTGCCGACGATGAGCACGACCGGTAGCTCCTCCACATACGATCCGGCCAGGGCGTTCAGCACGCCGAAGGTGCCCACGCCGTAAGTCAGGCAGACGGCGCCGATGCCGCGCAGGCGCGCGTACGAGTCGGCCGCATAGCCTGCCACCCATTCGTTGGTGACGCCGACGCGAGTGATCGAACCAACCTTGTCCACCGTGCTCAGGAACGGGCCGGCGTAGTCCCCCGGGACGGCGAACAGGTGCTCGGCGCCGAGCTCCTCGAGGCGCCGAATCAGGTATTCGGAAACGGTGATCTTCGGCTTCGCCATGGCTCCATCTCCCAGATCCAGATCTCGGATCAATATCCCAGGTTGTAATCGGCCGGCAGCCACGACGGGCGTTTCAGGTCGAAGTGCTCCTCCAGCATCAGCTCGGCGGTCTGCAGCGCCCCTTCGACCCATCCCTGGTTGATCGAATACGCCTCGCCGCAGATGTAGACGTCCTCGGTCGCCACCGGCTTGCGGATCTTCGGCATCACCTTCCAGAACTCGACCCCGGCCTTCCAGGCATGCCAGCCGGCGCCATAGGGATCCTCCGACCAGTCGTGATAGGCGGCAGTATAGGGCTCGGGGATGAACTCCAAGCCGTGGATCTCGCGCACCAGGTCCTGCGCCGCCTGCACCATCTGCCGGGTGATGTCGAGAGGGGTCGCCGGCTGCTCGCCCCCCTTCTTGACGAAGGGGTTGAGCCGGCCGTGGAAGATCGACTCGGGACCCAGGGTCTGCTCCTCCAGCGCCTTCCAGAACGGCACGCTGCCGAGGTCGTTGTAGCTCACCATCATCAGGGAGTTGTTGTTCTTGGGATCGGCGCCAGTCTGCTCCCCCTCGGTCTGGAAATAGAACGTCTGGCGCAGCGGCATGTCGGTGATCGAGCGGCCGGCCTGCAGCCCCAGCACCCGCCACCAGGGATAGGGATAGCCGAGGAAGATCTTGAACGCCGCCTGGCTGATCACCGCGTTCACCATCTCGCGCACCGACTTCTCTTCGATCATCGGCTCCCACCGCACCAGCTCCAGCGAGCGCCGCGGCATCGCCAGCACGACCTGCTTCGCCGAAACCTTGAGCGTCTCCTTCGGCCCGGGGATGGTGCGCCCGTCGGTACAGCCGCGCCGGTCCGTCGAGGTCTTCACGAAGAGCATCGCGTAGCTCTCGCCCCGCTTGGCGAACGAGTCGAGGCGGCAGTTCGGCCGAAAGTCGCCCTGCAGATCCTGGAACGATTGCACGACGGCCTTGGGGAGCGCCTCGTAGCCGGCGTCGAGCGTGCGGTACTTCACGTCCGGGCCGAACTCGAACACCGGCAGCGACAGGACCGAGGTCGAGTTGGCCACGTTGGTGTAGTAGCCACCCGCGTCGTCCATGAACTGATAGGCCTCGCTGGTGAGCACGCGATAGAGCAGATTCCAGAAACCTGTCTTGTATAGATCCTCGCCGTTGAAGACCTTCGTCTCGTTCCACTGGTCCTGGGTCAGATCCGCGGCGTGGGGCACGAGCGAATTCATCACGTAGCGTTGGAGCTGGTCGGGGTTCATCCCCTGCTCGGTCGGGTTCATCAGGTAGGGCACCATGGCCGGATTGGTCAGGTCCTTCGCCCGCATCAGCCGCCGCCGCAGATACACCAGGTTGTTCATGCCGCCGGGATCGTCGGCGGCGCCCATCGGGAACTCGCGATTGGGCAGCCCCAGATTCTCGATCAGTTCGCGGACGAAAGCCTGCGACTTGGGGATGTACCGCATGCCGCCCAGCTCGGCGTTGACGTGCGGCATCCCGGGGAGCGGCACCGAGTAGAGACGTCCGCCCACCCTGTTGCTGTACTCGAAAAGGGAAATGCGCTTCTGGGGGTACTTCTGCTTCAATCGCCAAGCCGAGTACGCACCGGCGATGCCGGCGCCGACCACGGCGATATCGACTTCAAGATCGGCCTCATCGAAGGGAACGAACGCCTCGTGGATCAGGGGACGGGCCATGACTCCTCCTTGTCAAAGGAAAGCCTGCCCCTTGTATCTGAAACGGCTCACGGCGGCAAGAGGACGCGAGACCGGCTCAGGCGACCGTGGCAAGCTCGTGCAGATAGTCCACGAACGAGCGGACTGCGCCGTCCCAGCCCATGACCTTCGGATTGCTCGACTCGATCACGAAGTACTCGTCCGGCGCGTGGGCGCCGCTGCCGTGGCCAAGCCCGAAATGGCCCGCGGGCAGCTTGAGCGGCTCGGCGGTGAACACGTAGCCGGGATAGGAGCCCGCGTTGCGCGGCCAGAGGATCGGGTCCAGATGCACACGGCGGTAGACCGACAGCGCGGCTCGGATGACGGGCGCCTCCGCGTCCGTGCTGGTCGGATCGTAGCCGCCGCTCGGGTTGACCTCGACGTCGCCGAAACCCCGCTTCGCGAGGTGAGCTTTCAAGGCGGCCACGGCGCCGTCGAAGGTCATGTCCGGCACCAGCCGAAGGTCGAGCTTGGCGACGGCGCGGTGCGGCAACACCGTTTTGCCGCCCGGACCCGTGTAACCGGCGACGAGGCCCTCGATATTGACCGTGGGAGTGAACAGGAAGCGATCGAGCGAGGCGCGCCAGGGTAGATCGT
The DNA here is from genome assembly GCA_035996875.1 of Thermoanaerobaculia bacterium. Lineage (GTDB taxonomy): Bacteria > Acidobacteriota > Thermoanaerobaculia > Multivoradales > UBA5704 > DATARR01. The sequence continues at coordinate 19,727 of DASYJD010000058.1, read as the reverse complement.
GGGCCCAGTGGTCGGCCGACAGGAGGCGCTTCGCGGTGTCCTCGCTCAGGCGCGCCGCCGCGGCGTCGAGCATCGCGCGCTGGGCGGCCGAGGCCGGACGGGCAGCGTCGGCGAAGCCGTCAATTGCCGGATCGCCGTCGGCATTGACCAGCGTGGCGAGCGCCTGCACGAGGTGGAACGCCGGGCTGTCCAGCCGGGCCCGGTTGCTCGAATGGACGTCCTTCTTCGGGCCCCGGCCCCACTTCTCGCCACTCGAAACCAGTTCCAACTCGACGACGCCCTTGGCGCCGAGCGTCACCGTCACGGTGCCGTCTGGGTCCTGCGATGCCGCGGGCATGAAGACGCTCGTGCAGCGCCGGAGAGCGGCGCTCACCTCGGGCCGGCGCACGACCTGCAGGAAGTGCGGCGAGCCGATCTCCTCCTCCCCTTCCGCCACGAGCACGAGATTGACGGGACACTTCTGGCCGGCGCCGTGAATGGCATGGAGAGCGGCCAGGAACGCCGCCTCCGGCCCCTTCTGGTTCACGGCGCCGCGGCCCATCAGGACCTTGCCGAAGCCCGGCTTGTCGACGAGCGCCGCCTCCCAGGGCGGCGACGACCACTCCGCCGGATCGACCTGTTTGACGTCGTACATGAAGTAGAGGCCCACGGTCCGCGCCGCTCCGGCGTCCAGCGTGGCGAAGACGCCGGGCTGACCGTCGGTCGGGATGCGGGTGACCTGCTGAAACCCGGCCTCCCGGGCGAAGCGCATCATGAGCTCGCACCCCTCGGCCATCCCGCGGTTCTCGGCGGCAATCGAAGGCTGCCGCACCCATTCCTGAAGGCGGGCGACGCCCTCGCCATGGCGTTTGACGATCTCGGCCTGAATGGCAGCGAGCGCGTCGGGGCGGTCGGCGGACCGCAGGATCTGAGGTAAGGCCAGCGTAGCCGCGGATGCGGCCGTGGCACCGAGGAACTCGCGACGGGAGAGTGGGCTCATGAGGGTGGGAGTTTAGCGCCGCTGCGCCCTTGTTCTCAAGAGGGCGAGCCAGACCTCTCGCGACGGATCTAGAGACAGGCCTCTGGTCGCCGCGGGCTATACGACCTGGCTGCGTGGAGTGACCGCAAAAGACACGCAAGCACCTGCATGTCCGAGCATCTCGATCAAGCCGTCAACACTGAAGCGGTCGATTTTCCCTCGCATCAGGTCGCTGACCCTCGGCTGAGTCACGCCCAGAAGCTTAGCCGCGGCGGCCTGAGTGAGCTCCTAAGGGCGCGTCACAGAATAACTGTCTCATATGCCGATTTTTGCACCCTTGCAGACTCCGGTTCCAAAAATTTGGACGTGAGACAGTTATTTCGTTACAGGCCCTAAGTCCCTGAACACATTTCCGCTGGAACGTCGGACTCGAACAGCCATCTACTTCTCCTTTCCCTCGCGCCGGAGAACTCAACCTGCTTCAAGCACTCACGCGCCAAGCGAAATCCTTGCCTCGGGGTCAGTATACAAAGTAAGTGTATAGCTTTCCGGTGTTCGGAGGGTTTGCCTCGCGAGGATGCTCGCTTTCTCATTTGGATCCGACAGCCAAGCTCGCTACAATGAGGGAGTGACTGACGAGAAGACGGCCCTTCGCATCCTTGAAGCTCTTCGGCGGGGTCCGGTTGGAAACGCGGGCGTGTTGGTAGGCTCGTCGGGGCTCTTCGGGTTCGAGACGCAGGTTCCGGCCTTGACGGAGGACATCGACATCGCCGTGCCGGAAGCCACCGTGGCCCATCATGGCCGGGAGATTGTGGAAGCGCTTCAGGCTGAGGGCTTCGAGCACCAGCCGGGAACCGCCTCGTTCATCGGCCCCGAGAATGCGGTCTTCGATCTCCTTGGACATGGCGATTCGGAGGAAGGGGACCACACCGGAGGCACCGACGCTCTGCGCGTGATGGTGTTCGAAGACCTCTCTCGGCTCCTGGCGACTCCCCAAGCGACTATGGAGCTTCCCGCTGGAGGCCGTGCCTTGAGGCCGGCCAGCTTCGTGATCGTCAAGCTGCTCACGGAGCGGGCTCACAAGGGTGCCAAGGATAAACTCCAAGCTCTTCTAGTCCTCGCTGAGCGAGGCGAGGATGAAGCTTTCGAGGAGGAGGTCGGCCGTCTCCTCTGCGGTGTGGATCCCGAGCGGCTCGCCGACGTACGCGCTGCTGCTCAGGCCGCCGTCTTCTCTCTTCAGAAAGATCCCACCTTCTCCGATGCCGGCGCTGAGGCCTATGCGCCCATGAGGCAACAAGTCGAAGTCGGGCTCGAGCGGCTGAGCGCCCTTCTGGAGCGGCTCGATGCCTGACGCGCGGAGGTTCCTCACCGCGGACGAGCGCCTGAAGGAGCGACAGCGGGACCTTAAGGCGCTACGGCGGGAACGGATGATCCGCGAAGTGGCCGGTCCGGTCTGGCACCGGATGGTGCGAGTCGTCCCTCTGAGCTTCGAGGGGCAGGGCCGGCTCGTTGCGCAAGAGCTCCTCGCCTCCCGTGAGGATGTGATCGAGGCTCTGAGGTCCGATGCCGTCTTTGCGGTCGATACGGCGATGCGTCTTGCGCATGGGGCCGGATTCCTGGCGGTCCAGGAGGTTCAGGCTTATCTCGTCGGGTCGGAGCCGCTAGACCGGCTCGCCGCGGCGGGTCTCATCTCCGCAGACGACTACTTCGACACCATTCTCGTGCGCCCCTGGCCCGGCCCAACCCGCTTGCTGGCCTGCCTGGTCGACGAGCTCCCACCGTCGCGCGAGGTCCAAGGCGGCTACCGCGTCGTGACCCGCGAGCGGCTGGGCCGGGAGTTGGTCGGCACCGTGGGACCGCGGGCCGACCTATTCGTTCTTTATGAGAAGCTCGAGGGGATTGAGACCCGGGCGCTCCCGAGTCATGACGCGCTTCCTGGATCGCGGCGGCCCCGACCGGCGCCGGCACGCTCTCGCGGCGGATCTGGGTTCTCCGCCTGATCTTCACCGAACCCGAGCTCTCGGAATACGTTTCCACTGGAGCGGCGAGCTCGCGCAACCTTGGAGCATTTCTATGACACTCCGTAAGAAAGGCCAGCACTGGTTCGGCGACGATCACGCCGACCTTCGAGAGGAGATCCTGAGTTACAGCCAGGCGAATTCCTATCCAGCGGAACATTTCGCGAACGCCTTGTGCTCAGCTTGCGGAAATGATCTATTTAGGACCTTTCTCGACGACACCGAAGGTTGCGCTGTCCGTGTCTGCGTCTCCTGCCAGTCGAAACACTTCATCGGAGATAGCGCCGAGTTCGCGGACGAAGCCAATTTGGAGGAGTGCGCGTGCCCCTGCGGCAAGGAGATCTTCCAGATTTCCGTTGGCGTTCATTTGTACCCTGATTCGGAAGACGTCAAGTGGTTGTATCTCGGCCTACGGTGCTCGTCCTGTGGGCTCTCAGCCGTTTACGGAGACTGGAAAAATGAATACCAGGACTATCGGAACCTGCTGGCCCTCGTTTAGGATGGGCTCATGGCTTGGACCAACTACCGGAATATCGTAGATCGCTTCATCCACATCGATGCCGATTTCGTGAGCGCCACAAGCCGCTTGACTCCCGAGGGCGGTGAGGCAGAGGTGGTCGTGCGCTTCTATCCGTGCTGGGAGCATCCCCTATACAAGGCCGCCCTAAGCCGGGGAGAACGCTGGGGATTCTCCTCAGCCTGTGGCGCCGGTGTCCGCGAAGTCCGCGTGAAGGCGGTCAGGCCTTGGGTCGTCCATTTGTCGCCAAGGCCGAACGTCATCGACTGGAGGTTCGAGATTGAACATCCTCTCCTCTGGAACTTCGACGAAGCCACCCTCTACGTCAACGGGCCCTACGAACCGCGAGCATTGCTCGACGGGCTTTCCGCATTGAAGCTGCGGAACGTCTCCCGCGCAGACCTATTGCCGCACGTCGATCTCCTGTCCCGGCCCTCGACTCCGCGCGCTCTCAAGATCCCCACGCAGTTGCTCGACCCGGCCCTCTCCGTGTTCCGTGACCTCAACGTACCCGTTTTTGCTCCGAGAACACAGCGAAGGCCGAGCCCGGAGGTCGTCTTCCTGATAGACGAAGAGGACTACATCATCGCCGACGACTTCGAGGTCGACGTTCCCGAGTTCCAGCACGAGCCCGAGTGGTTTCAGCCTGAGCCCGTTGCCCCTCACGCCTAAGGTCGCACCCATGGCAGACTCGGTTTCAGGCATGGTTGTTGCGGCCATTCGTCCCTGAAAGGAGGTGCTGCGGATGAGAATCTTCCTTGCAGGAGCGACAGGCGCGATCGGCGGACGGCTCGTGCCACTTCTCGTGGCGGGCGGGTATCACGTCATCGCGACCACACGGAAACCCGAGAAACTGGAGAGACTTCGCGCCCAGGGTGCCGAGCCCGTCGTGGTCGACGGGCTGGACAGGGACGCCGTGATGAAGGCTGTCCTGGCGGCTCGGCCGGACGCCATCGTGCACCAGATGACGGCCCTGGCTTCCATGCGCAGCCTGAAACATTTCGACGATGACTTTGCGGTGACGAATCGGCTGAGGACGGAGGGCACGAGCCATCTCCTGGAGGCGGCCCGCGTTGCCGGGACACCGAGATTCGTGGCCCAAAGCTACACCGGGTGGCCCAACGAGCGCCGGGGCGGCCGCGTCAAGACGGAGGAGGATCCGCTCGATTCCCACCCGCCGAAGGCGATGACCAAGAGCCTCGATGCGATCCGCGAGCTCGAGCACCTCGTCACGAATTCGGCCGGCATCACCGGAACTGTGCTGCGCTACGGCTCCCTCTACGGGCCCGGCACGTCCATCGCGGACCAGGGGGAGATCGTCGCGATGATTCGGCAACGCAAGTTCCCCCTCGTCGGCAACGGTGCCGGCGTCTGGTCGTTCCTTCACGTGGCCGACGCGGCCCGCGCGAACCAGCTCGCGCTGGAGCGCGACAAGCCGGGCCTCTACAACATCGTCGACGATGAACCCGCGGAAGTGTCGGTATGGCTCCCCTATCTTGCAGAAGCCGCCGGTGCCAAGCCGCCGATCCCGCTGCCGGTCTGGATCGCCCGATTTGCGGTCGGCGACGCCGGAGTCTCGATGATGACCCAGATTCGAGGCTCTTCGAATGCGAAGGCGAAGCGCGATCTCGGCTGGCAGCCGGGCTTTGCAAGCTGGCGTGAGGGATTTCGCCAAAACCTAACGACGGCCGGCGCCGTATAATCTCAGGCACGACATCGCGGGCCCAGCCGGAGGCCGCGCGACCAGACAGGGCCGCCCCAACAAGGCCCGGGAGCCTGCAAATGAGCTACCTCGGAATCCTCGCACTGCTGAGCCTGCTGATCGTCATTCACGAGCTCGGCCACCTGGTCGCCGCCAAGCGGGCCGGCATTCCCGTCGCTGGTTTTTCGGTTGGCTTCGGCCCCAAGCTGTGGACGCGGCGCTGGGGGCAGGTCGAGTACTCCCTGCGAGCGCTGCCCCTGGGTGGGTTCGTGATGCTCGCCGTCACGGACGAGGAGGAGCTCCGGGCGATCCCGCTGAGAAAACGGCTGGCCTTCTACCTGGGCGGTCCCCTCGCCAACCTCTTGGCGGCTCTCCCTGCCCTATCCGTCCTCAATGGAATCGCGCGCGGCGTCTCGTTCTACCAGCTCGTGGTCTTGCCGTTCCGGCAGATTGCCGCCGCTTGCTGGCAAGTCCTGGGGGCTCTTGCCAGCCTGCCTTCGCGGCCGGAGTCGATCTCGGGAGTCGTCGGCATCGTCGTCGAAGGCGGGCGGCTCGCCCAGAGTGGAAAGGGACTGGAGATCGCCATCTCCTTGAGCGTTTCTCTCGCCGTGTTCAACCTGCTCCCCATCCCCATGCTGGATGGCGGCCAGATCACCATGGCGTGCCTGGAAGAGGTCTTCCCGCGCTTCGCCAAGCTACGGATACCCTTGACCCTGCTGGGCATGATCGTCCTGGCGATCGTCATGGTCTACTCCAACGGGCACGACCTGATCCACTATTTGAATCAGGCTCACAGGGTCTCCTGACCCAGGATCTTCATCCACCTGAGGTGGGCCAGAAAGGCCCCCGTGATCGTCCGGGTCTCCCGGTAAGAGAGCCCGTACTCCTCAGCCGTCGATTTGACGATCTTCGTCAAGGCCGGGTAATGGACGTGACAGATGCCGGGAAACATGTGGTGAATCACGTGCAGGTTGAGGCCTCCCAGAATCCAGGTCGCGAACCGGTTGCCCCGGGCATAGTCCACCGTCGTGTCGAAAATATGGCTGATGTAGTTGTTGGAAATGTGACCTTCCTCATCAGCCTCGGGAAAGGTCGCTTCCTCGTTGAAATGGTTCGGCTGGAAGATGAGCGCGAGGGTAAAACCGAGAAAGAGATGCATCACGATGAATCCCAGGACGACTGAGTACCAGGGCACGCTGAGATAGCGCAAGGGAACGACGAGCATGTAGGCGTAGTAGAACGCTTTGGCGGCGAAAAGGAGAACGAGCTCGCCGGCTGGATGTTTTACGATCTTATGGTTGCCGAATCTTTGCCGAGCGAGCCATCGGAAGTCCTTGGTCAAGACCCAGTCGAGCGTTGACAGGCAGTAGAGAAACGGCGCATAGAGATGCTGGTAGCGATGGAAAGGCCGCCTCGGCTCATGAGGGGAGAATCTGAAGATGTTGCCGGATATCAGCGTCGTGTCGGCGCCGCGAATGTTGACGAAGGCATGATGCGCATCGTTGTGCAACAGGCGCCACATGTAGGAGCTCCCGCCGACCAGGTCGAAGACGCAGCCGAGAGCCCGGTTGACCCGTTTGCTCTTCGAATAGGCCCCATGGTTGGCGTCATGGGCTATGTTGAACGCGATGTAGACTTGCGCGAAGCCATGCACCACGTAGACGCCAATCACCTCCAGGGCCGAGAACCGGCTGGTCATGAGCCAGACATAGGTGCCGATCCACAAAGCTAAGCCAAGGAGGGTCTTGGAGATCATCTCCAGATTGGCGTGCCTGGAGATCCCTCGCTCGTGAAAGTAGCCCTCGACTTGCTGCGACAACGCCTTGCTGAATCCTGAAGAAGTCACCTTCTGCTTGAACTTGAATTGTCTGTCGTCACCCATGTCGAGAACCCCTTCGCCCGGAGCCACTTCAGTCAGCCTCTGGGAGCGGCGACCCGCCTCACTGCTTGGCCTTCATCTCACTCGTCGAAGCCTCCTGTTGCACGGTATCGAGGCCCTGCGGAACGATCTTCAGTTGCGCGGGGTTCAGCATCTGCGAGATCGACAGCAACTCATCCCGGTTCTTTTCTACGAACGGCACGAGCGCGCAGTCGAGGCCGGGCAGAAGGGTGGGACCGATCTGCAAGTCGATGGCGTTGCGGGTACGGCCCGACAGCAGCCAGCCCAGCGGCAGGATGATGCCTTTCGACGCCTGGGTGAGAATGAACTGGTGGGGCACGACCGGAAGCCGGAGAGCCTCGGTGTAGGCCAGGACGCCGCGGGCGCCGCGCGTCGCGAGGAGCGCGCGCAGCGGCGAGAGCGTTTCGTTCAGGAAGCGCGTCGGCCCCGGAGCAGGCATCGGATGCGTCTCACATTTCTGAGACGCGTCGGACAACCTTTCCGCGAACTTGATGAGGATGAGGTGAATTGTGAAGGGCCTTGAATTCTGGTTCTTCTGCAAAATGGCAATGATGTCCGCCGCGGTCGCGGCGCCGGAGTTCTCGAAGTAGCCGCCGTCGACGACGTGTTCGAGAAGCTTCCCGTTTCTCTCGCCTTTCGGCTCGTGCACCGAGCCTGCCGGCGACACGTAGGTGAACCGTGCGCTATTGTGCGCGGCCGTGCTGAGGCGCAGGTCCCGCCCGAGAGTGGCAAAGAGATCCGCCGCGTCGGGGATCTGGCCGTCCCTCAGATCACAGTTGCTCGCGATGACCCGGTTTCCACGTTCCACCGAGGTGCTGTTCAGGAAGAGGGACGGAAGCAGCACGTCCGCCCGGTCGGCATACATCTTCAGCAGGCCGCCCGAGAAGAATTCGTCGGGGCCGTTCGCCGTGGTCAAACGCGTGCGCCAGGCGTTCTCCCAGCCTGTCTCGAGCGCTTTCGCCCGGTCGGGAATGAAGCCGATAGGAAGGAAGCGCTGGACGAAATCGGCGTGCAGCATTGAGGCGAGCGTGGGTGCGAGAAAGTCGTACGACAGCATCTGCCGCGCCGCCAGACGATAGGACCGGTTGTTCATGGTCCCCCGGCAATCGTCCTGCACGCCGGTGCGCGCGCCGTCGGCCACGAGCGCCGTGAAGACGGTGGCTCCCAGCGAGCCGCCGGAGACGCTGCTGATGGCGAAAAGGTGATCGGAGAACTGCGGCGCCTGATCCTGAATCGCCGTCAAGACCGAAGCCGTCCAGTAGGCGGCACGGACACCGCCGCCTTCCGTGGCGACGATGAAGACGGGATGCGTGCCTTCCGCGGGATATTTCGCCGCGAGCCGGCCGTACCAGTCATCGAACTTCTTATCGACCGTCTGCCGCTGCACCGGAAGCCCGCCGTCCAGGGTCCGCACGGCGTGGTTGTCGTTGAAGCCGCTGAAGACGACGAGGAGGAGCAGGAACGTCGAGAAGAGGGGCACGCGGTGCGAATCGAAAACATACCCGAGGAAGCTCCCGACGCCTGCCCACAGCAGGGCCGAAAGCATCAACAGGACCGGCGACTCGAACCAGCGGCCCACCGTCACCGGCGAGACGGCCGTCAGTACGACGAACAGCAAACCCAGGACCGCGGTCCCTCGCAGGACCACGAGGGTCATTGGATCGAGTTGCTCGTGCGTCTCCACCCGGGTGTAGGCGCCGAGCTTGCGCCGTCTGATTGCAACGAAAGCCAAGAAGACGGCGAGCAGCAGGAGCAGGATCGCGCACGTTCCAAGGATGACGCGAACGGTGGAGTCGACATGGCCGCTCCAGCCGAGGTACGCGGCGCGAGCCAAGGCGCCGATGGCGATGAGGAACACGCTCGAGCCCAGGAGGCGCGGCACCCACTTTTCACCCCGCGGATAGCTCTTCGCCGTGGCGGCCACGCGCTGGATGCGCAGCAGTTGCCGCGACCAGTACCACACCTGAAGGGCCGCCGCGAACGTCACCAGAAGGAAGACCGCGATGCGCCAGAAGCGCGGGCAGCGCGCGTCGACCTCGACGAGGAAGCGGACCGAATCCTGGCCCTGGGCCGCCGCCAGGAGCGCCCACAAGAGAAGCACCAGCGGGACGAGGATGAAGCGAAGCGGCTTGAGGAAAAAGTACACTTCGCGTACAGCGCTCCACGCTTTTCCCAACCATTTCAGCATAAGCTCCTCCCTACCAAGTGATGGTGAGATTCTACACCCCTGCTGGGGTATTCTCCGCGCTACGCGTAATCCTGACGGTCCTGGCCACGCGTCAGGGAAGGGCGAGCCGCACTGTGAGGGCGGTCGCGGCTTTGAGGTCCGCGGCCTCCCCTCCCTCTTCAAAGCGGCTCACGACACCGGACACGAGCTCGGCGGCGTCCTCGTTGCGGCCTTGGCCGCACCAGAGGCGGCCGAGGTCCGTGGCCGCCCGCAGCTCCCGTGCTAGCATTCCGCCGCTCGGAACACCTCTCAGGGAGACGGAAAGGTCACATGTCGAACGAACTGCTCTTCGGGCTCTACATCTTCGTGCTGGCGGGGTTTCTCGGCCACTACGTCATCGAGAAGGTGCCGCCTCTGCTCCACACGCCCCTGATGGCGGGCACTAACGCCATCTCCGGCATCTCGCTCGTGGGCTCTCTGGTGTCCGCGGGCGGCGGCTACGGCAAGCTCAGCTTGGTGCTCGGCTTCGTCGCCGTCGTCTGCGCCACGATCAACACGGTGGGCGGCTTCCTGATCACCGACCGCATGCTGCGGATGTTCAAGAAGAAGACGCCGGCCCGGAGCGCCAAGGCATGAGCGCCTCGCTGCCCTATCTCATCGCTTCGGTATGCTTCATCCTGGCCTTGCAGGGCCTGTCGTCGCCCACCCATGCCCGGCGGGGCAACCTCGTCGGGGCCGCCGGCATGCTGATCGCCGTGGTGGGCACGCTGCTCTACGCCCATATCCTCACCTTCCTGTGGATTGGCATCGGCCTGATGATCGGCTCGGCCATCGGCGCCGCCATGTCGATCTGGATTCCAATGACCAAGATGCCGGAGCGGATCGCGCTCTCGCACTGCTTCGGCGGCCTGGCGGCGGCCCTGGTCGGCGTCTCGGAATACCACCACCGCATGGCCTTCGAGGGCCTCGACCGCTTCACCATGGGCGCCCTGGGGCTGGAGGTGTTCCTCGGCTTCCTCACCTTCACCGGCAGCCTCATGGCCTTCGGCAAGCTGCAGGGCCTGATCGGCGGCGCGCCGATGACCTACAAGGGCCAGAACGCCACCAACATCACGATGTTCTTCGCCGCCCTCGTGCTGCTGGTGCTGCTGGTGCTGGACCCCAGCCGCAGCTTCCTCTTCTATCTCATGGGCGCGCTGGGGCTGGCGGTGGGCGTCCTCGCCGTGCTCCCCATCGGCGGCGCCGACATGCCGGTGGTGATCTCGCTGCTCAACTCCTACGCCGGCATGGCCTCGGCCGCCACCGGCTTCGCACTCGGCAACTACGTGCTGATCATCGCCGGCGCGCTCGACGGTACCTCGGGCTTCCTGCTCTCGATGAAGATGAGCAAGGCCATGAACCGCTCGTTCGCCAACGTGCTGTTCGGCGCCTTCGGCGCCCAGCCGGACACCTCCGCGGGCGGCAGCGGGCCGGCCGCCAACTACAACCTGGCGACGGTGGAGGACGCCGTCGGCGTGCTGACCGCGGCGCAGACGGTGATCGTGGTGCCGGGCTACGGCATGGCTGTATCGCAGGCGCAGCACGCGGTGCGCGAGCTGGCGCAGAGCCTGGAGGCCAACGGCGCGACGGTAAAGTACGCCATCCACCCCGTCGCCGGCCGCATGCCCGGTCACATGAACGTGCTGCTGGCGGAGGCGAACGTCCCCTACGACCAGCTCTACGACCTCGACGACATCAACGACGAGTTCGCCCGCACCGACGTGGCCCTCGTGGTCGGCGCCAACGACGTGGTGAACCCGGCGGCGAAGAACAACCCCGGTAGCCCCATCTACGGCATGCCGGTGTTCAACGTCGACCAGTGCCACGCCGTCATCGTCCTCAAGCGCAGCGTGGCCACGGGCTTCGCGGGCATCGAGAACGATCTCTTCGTGCAGCCGAACACGATGATGGTGCTGGGCGACGCCAAGAAGACCCTGCGCGAGTTCATCGCCGGGGTGAAGGAAGAGGCGGCGTAAGACCGGCAGTCTAGACCCTGGAGTTGGAGTAGAAGCTCACGCCGAGAAGTAATACGGCAGCGCAGCCGATCGCTCCCATCCAGCCAAGGACGTTGGTCCATCCTTTGGATGGTGCCGGTCCTGAAGGAGCGACGCCCTGCACATAATCCAATTGATAGAACGACTGCGTTTCATTGCGGTGCTGGGCGACGATTCGAATGGCAGGGTCACGCGGCACCAGGCAGTTCACCAGGTAGGCTGCGATCCGGTTCTGGTGATGGTTTTCGAGGATGAGCCTGCGGTTGGAGCCACCGCGCGGCAAATCCGCCGTAAACTCAAGCTGGATCTCCCCCAGCCCTTCCCTCATCGGGCCGACGCGCGGGGAGGAAGCTGACACGAGCCTGGGCCTCAAGCGGTCGCCGTCGACCAGGAGCGCGCAATCACCGAGCACCTGCTCGGCATAGCTCCGCTGCTCTGCAGCGGAGAGGACGCCGTCGCCGTTGCTGTCGATGCTCGCAATCACCGCGGCGGACACGGCGACACCGGGGATCAGGCGCATGGAGATCTGAACGTGGTTCTTCTCCACGGAAACCATGGCGGCTTGCAGGTATTCGTCGAGCCTGTGCGCGGAGGCAATCCCTCCGCAAGCCAGAAAGATCGCGACCGCGGCGACGAGCCTCGTCTTCATTTCCTGGCTGGCGCCCGGCCGTAGTCGTTGGTCGGATCGCGGTACATGGTATGTACGTGCATGGAGGGATCGCCGCCCAGGGTCTGGGGAGCGTACTCGATGACGAGGTGCGGGCCTTGAATCCGATAGTAAGCCGCGATGTTTTTCCCGGGAGTCGCGGTGGTAGGACCGCTCCACGCGAACCAGGTCTCATTGAGATCGGCCTTTAGCTGGGCCATGCGGGCAGCAGCCGCACTCTCGTGAATAATACCTGCCCACTCAGCGATCACGGCGAGCAGCAGTGAGCGCTGAGGCTCGGTCATCGCGGATGCCTTCAAACCTTCGGGAAAGATCGTCTTGCCATCCTGTCCCGGACCGAGCACCAGATCGGCGAGCTTGTAGCCGAGCACCGCCTGCTTCCTCTGCTTCTCGTCGAGCGCTTGCAGCAAGGCGAGGCCCTTGTCGCTCTCCTGGCCCAGCGGCCTCACGGTTTTGCCGTCGATCGTGTACAGCGCAGGTTGCGCTCCGGTCAGAGTCGGCGTGAGGATGCCACGCGCCCCGGCGATGGTGATGTTGAGCGCCAGATGATGGCCTCCAAACTGGAGCATCCAGGGATTCTTTTCAGAGGGCGTTCCAAGGATGGAGATGTAGTAGAGATCTTTACCGAAGAGTGCGCCACCGGGCGGACCTCCGGATGGCGGCCGGTTCCCCCGCTTCCCAGGCGGCGGGCCGTTGCCCTCCTGGGTTTTATTGACCTCGTCCCCCTCCATGATCTGCTGAACCTTCTCGAATCCCTTGGGGCTGAGCGCAGAGGACACCAGAGTCATTGCGGCGGAACGCTGAGCGGGATTCATTTCCTTCAAGCTGATACCGCCTCTAGGCACAAGGCCGGTCGGGAAGTTGGACCATCGAGCCCGCTGCTTTTCGTCGCCGAAGGCAAACAGAACACTCTGCCGCTGCTTCGCATCGAGTGTGGAGAGAAAGGTGTTCGCGGCGCTCACGATCCGCGCGGTCGCCGTCGGCGCCGTGGCGGCTGTCGCCGAGAACCAGATTCCGGCCACGGTCAACAGGCCGATCACCAGCGTTGCCGTCTTCAGCGTACGGATCGTTCTGCGCATCCACTCCCCCCTTTACGCGACAGGATCTCCAGTTGTCAGGGCGCGGCGTGGATCGCTCTCACCGACCGCGAGGTGACGGGGATTCTACACCCGGCAAAATGCCCCGGCCTCAGCGGCGCCGGAAGGGGTAGAATTCTCTCCCATGACTATCCGCCGCGCCTGCCCCGAAGACGCCGCCGCGATCGCTGTCCTGGCGACGCAGCTCGGCTACCCCAATACTCCCGAACAGACCGCAACCCGTCTACAGGACGTCCTTGCCCAGCCGGGCTCCGAGGTGCTTGTGGCATTGGATGACGACGGCACGGTGATTGGGTACGGCCACGTTTTCGGGGCTCATCGCGTGGACTCCGATCCCTTTGCCGAAATCGGCGCGCTGGTTGTCGACGAGACGCGGCGAAGCCGGGGGACGGGCGCGGCCTTGGTTGCGGCCATGAAGGCCTGGGCGATCGAGCACGGCTACCGCGAGATGCGGGTGCGGAGCAACGTGATTCGCGAGCGCGCTCATGCGTTCTATGATCGGATGGGGTTTGGGCGGGTGAAGCGGCAGCAGATTTTTGCGCGGGCGATTTCGGATTGAACAGGAGACCCGACGCTCCGTCACCTCCGCCCGAACGACGACTTGCTTGAATCTCGGGATAGCCCTCGGAATAACCGGTGGACCCTCACACTCCCAGCAACCTCCTCACCCGCCTCCTCGGCCCCGGCCCTACGGGCGACCGCGGCGCTCTCTGGCCGCGCTGGATCTTTCTGCGGGCTTTGGGACTGATCTTTTTCTCGGTTTTCTACTCCCTCGCTTTTCAAATCAAAGGATTGATCGGGCTCAACGGCCTCCTGCCCGCGAGGTTGTATCTGGAGCTGGTGCGCCACGCATTACCGGGCCTGCAGCGCTTCTGGTACGCGCCGACCTTGCTCTGGCTGGGAAACGGCAACGGCGCGCTGATGGCACTGGTATGGGGCGGGCTGATCGCTTCGGTGCTGCTGACGCTGAATCTCTGGCCGCGGGGGATGATCGCGATCTGCCTGGGCCTCTTCCTGTCCTTCATCGGCGCGGCGCAGGACTTCTCCTCCTATCAATCGGACGGCATGCTCCTGGAGGCCGCGTTCCTCTGCCTCTTCTTCGCGCCGCGAGGTTTCCGGCCAGGGTTGGGGGCGGATCAGCCGCCGTCGCGGGCGAGCCTCTTCCTCTTGCGTTGGGAATGGTTTCGCATCTATTTCGAGTCCGGCGTGGTGAAGCTCGCGAGCGGCGATACCCAGTGGCGGGACCTGACCGCCATGAATCACTATTATGAGAACGGACCTCTGCCCTCCTGGATCGGCTGGTACGTTCAGCAACGCCTTCCCCAGGGCTTCCACGCCGGCACGGCCCTGGCGACGCTGATCGTCGAGCTCGTCGTGGTGTGGCTCGCCTGGCTGCCGCGTCCGCTCCGCCTCGCCTGTTTCACGGTCTGCACGCTGCTCCAGGTAGGGATCATCGCGACGGCAAACTACGCGTTTCTCAATTACCTGGTCTTCGCTCTCGGCTTCCTCCTTCTGGACGACAGGATCTTTGCCCGATTCCGACTGCGGATCTTCGAGCCCGGAACGATCCGGCCCGTGTCGCGCTGGCGGATGGTGGCTGCGGCGGTGGTGGCGATCTGGATCTTCTACGCCACGCTCGTGCGGTGGATCGCGGGGCGCAATCCGATCCTGGCGGCGCCGGCCCGGGCGCTGGAGCCGTTCCGCATCGCCAATCAATATGGCCTCTTCGCCGTGATGACCCGCGAGCGCGACGAGATCGAATTTCAAGGCAGCCGGGACGGTTTGACCTGGATCGCCTATCCCTTCCGCTACAAGCCTCAGGACCCAGCCGAGGCGCCCGGCGTCTACGCTCCCTATCAACCGCGCTTCGAATGGAATCTCTGGTTCGCCTCGCTCGGTCCGTTGAGCCAGAATTCCTGGGTCGAGACCACGGAGGTGCGCCTCCTCGAGGGCAGCCGGGACGTGCTGGCCCTCTTCCGCCGCGATCCCTTCGCCGGCGCGCCGCCGCCCCTGGTGCGGGCAGTCCTCTGGCAGTACGGTTTCACCACGCCGGCCGAAAAGCAGCGCACCGGCAACTGGTGGTGGCGCAAAGACCTGGGCCTCTACGCGCCGGTGATGGAGCGCAAGGCGGACGGAACGATTCAGATGCGGTGATAAATTGGGCCTATAATCGCGGGCCATGACAACGATAGCGAAGCCCCTTTCCCGGCGCGGATTCGTCCAGATCCTCGGAGCCGGCGCGGCGGCCGCGGCCTTGCGGCTTCCCGCCTCCCTGGCGGCAGCGGCCGGAGCCGGCGCGGGCCCGGCGGTCGCCAAGGCGCCGGCGAAGCATGCAGCCGGCGAGCTGGTGCGGCTGAGCTCCAACGAGAACCCTTACGGAGCCTCCCCCGCCGCCTTCGACGCCATGCGGGAGGCCTTCGGCCTGGCGTGGCGCTACCCCGACGAGCACGTGGATGCCTTGATCGCGGATCTGGCAAAGCTTCACGGCGTGAGCGACGACCAGATTCTGCCGGGGGCCGGCTCCAGCGAAATCCTCAAGATTGCCGCCCTGGCCTTCAACGGGCCGGGCAAGCCGGCGGTGACCGCCGATCCGACCTTCGAAGCGCTTGCCCGCTACGCCGGCAAAACCGGCGCCCCGGTGGTGAAAGTGCCTCTCACCGCCGACCATCGCCACGACGTCCCGGCGATGCTCAAGGCGGCAGCCGGCGGCGGCCTCCTCTACGTCTGCAACCCGAACAATCCCACGGCGACCATCACCCCGAAAGCGCAGATCCGCGACCTCATCGCCCAGGCTCCAGCCAGCGCGACCGTGCTGGTGGACGAGGCCTACCACCACTACGCCGACAGCGCCGACTACGAGACGGTGATCCCCCTCATCCACGACCACCCGAACCTGATCGTGGCCCGCACCTTCTCGAAGATCCACGGCATGGCCGGCCTGCGCCTGGGCTACGCCGTGGCCCAGCCCGACACGCTCGCGAAGCTGCGGGAGCAGCAGGCGTTCGACAGCCTCAACATCCTGGTGGTGGTCGCCGCCCAAGCGAGCCTAAAGGACACGGCGCACCTCGAGAAGAGCCGGCGGCTCAACCGCGAAACCCGCGACTGGCTGCGCGCCTCCTCCGAGGGAATGGGCTACAAGACGCTTCCCACCGAGACCAACTTCCTGATGATCGACTTGGAGAAGGACGTCCGTCCGGTGATAGCATCCCTGAAAGACCACGGAGTGGAAGTCGGCCGCCGCTTCCCTGCCATGCCCGAGTGCCTGCGGGTGACGATCGGCACCCGGCCCCAGATGGAAGCTTTCCTCGCGGCGTTCCGGAAGGTGATGGCGTAGATTTGGGAGCTGAAACGGCGGGAACCCGAAGAAAAAGCTTCTGCCCTGGACTCCGCGTCCCGTTTTCCTGGAAATGTCCCTGAATATCCGGCTATGTCCCGAAGTACCTGAATGTGTCCCTGATTTATCCAGCGCATCCCGGAATACCCAGATACGTCCCTAAATACCAAGATGTGTCCCGAAATATCTAGATGTGTCCCAGAGTAATAAGATTTGTCCCGCGATTCTCGGATGTGTCCCTAAATATCCCTAGAAGTCCCGGAATCTGGAAATGCGTCCCTGATCTAGCTTTAACTTCCGTTTTTTGATGGAGCGAGCCGCCAAACCCCGCTCGCACCCGCCGGCAGCTTGAAAATCCAGCCCTCCGCTCCCTTCACCGCCCCGTCGTCCGGACCGAGAAGGCGCTCGGCCGATTCCGCCTTGAGATCGTAGGGGCCGGCCTGGATGTCCGTGGTGCCGACGTTGTGGAGGACGAGCACCCTCTCGCTCCCGGTTTCGCGGAGGAAGGCGAGGACGTGGGTGCTGGACTTGGTCGGTGAGAGAACGGTCAGGGTTCCCTCCAGCAGGGCCGGCGAGGCGTGGCGGAGGTGGATCAGGCGGCGGTAGTGGGAGAGGAGGGAGGCGGGATCGCCCGTCTCCGAGGCAACGTTCGTCGCATCCCGGCCTGGGGCGAAGTCGAACCAGGGCTTGGAAGCGGTGGTGAAGCCGGCGCCGGCCGTGGCATCCCAAGGCATGGGCGTGCGTTTGAAGGGGTCCGCCGCGCCGGTTCCGTTCAGCAGCCCCAGCTCTTCGCCATAGTAAAGGAAGGGCGTGCCGGGGAGGGTGAGGAGGATGGCGGCGGCAAGCCGCTGCTTCGCGGCATCTTTGCCGAGCTGGGTGGCGAGGCGCGTCTGGTCGTGGTTGGTGAGGAAAGGGGTGTCGATCACCCCGGGCGGATAGCTCTCGTTCACCTCCTCGAGCCTGGCGCCGATACCGGCCGCCTCGCCTGCGTTGACGCCCCCCACGATCTCCTTCGCCAGCGGGAAGTCGAAGTTCATAGGCAGCTCGTCGCCTCCGGCCACCTCGGCGGTGGAGCCGAAGTAGGGGGCGATCAATTCCTCGGTGTCCACCCAGTTCTCCCCCACCATCACGGCCTGGGGCTTCGCCTTCCGCACGGCTGCCGCCAGCTCCTTGAGGTAGGCGTGGGTCTCGGGCTGGTTGTTCTGCTGCTCCCCGGGACCGTTGGCGAAGAGGTGCCGGGTGGCGTCGAGGCGGAAGCCGTCCACGCCCTTGGCGAGCCAGTGGGCGGCGATGCGCTTCATCTCCTCCCGCACGGCGGGCTCCTCATAGTTGAGATCCGGCATGCCGGCCCAGAAGATGCCGTAGAAATACCGGCCGTCCTTGTCGTTGCGGTGCCAGGTGGGGCCGCCGCGGCCAGGTTCAAAGGGCTGGGTCCAGCCGGGATCGTCGCCTCGCCAGACGTACCAGTTGCGATGGGCGGACCTGGGCGACGAGGCCGAGTCGACGAACCACGGATGCTGGCTGCTGCTGTGGTTGACGACGAGGTCGAGGATGACCTTGATCCCCCGTTTGTGGGCCGCGGCCAGGAAGCGGTCGAAGTCCTCGCCGGTGCCATAGCCGGGCTCGATCTTCTCGTAGTCGATGGTGTCGTAGCCGTGATAGCTCGGGGAGGCGAAGATCGGCATCAGCCAGAGAGCATCCACTCCAAGATCCTTCAGGTAGTTCAGCTTGCCCGTCAGCCCCTTGAGATCGCCGATGCCGTCGCCGTCCGAGTCCGCGAAGCTGCGGACGAAGATCTCGTAGAAGACGGCTCCCCGCGCCCAGTCGTGATCCCACTGGATGACTGCCGGTGGTGCGGCGGAAGCGGCTCGCGCCGAGACAAGAAGAATCAGGAGGGCGGCGAGAAGAAGGCGGCGGGGGTGCGGGGTGCGGCTGTCTGAGGGTGTCATGGGAGCATTGTAGAGCGAGCCCGGGATTGAAATCCCGGGCTACCGACTACCGACGGTGAGTCCCTACGGGACTGCATGGGCGCCGAGGAGATCAACGGGCCCCTACTGGATCTGCCAGAGAAGCGGCGTCAGCTTGCTCTGTACCTCGGCGTCGAGGATGAAGCCCGAGGCATTCAGGGGATGGGCGAGCTCACCGACGTTGATGCGCGGATCGGCGTAGGCGCCTCCCTGATCCTGGAAGTGCTCAACGACGCAGGAGTAGTAGAGGGCGTCGGCCATGCCCAGGTAGATCAGCTCGTCGTAGTCGTCGATGTAGCCTTCGAAGTACAGCTCGTCGATCGTGAGGTAGGTCGTGTCGATGACCCACTCGGGGAAGAGCGGGAAGCCATCGGGGTTGAAGGTGTAGGTGCCGTGCTTGGCGCGCGACAGGGCGAGATTCAGATGATTGTAGGCCGGCACGGTCTGGGTGAGTCCCAGGTAGGCGCTGTGGTCGAAGAACGTATTCTCGTGGGCGGCGGTGTAGTAGTCGTAAGCCTGATAGACGTCGGGATCGGAGGAGTACTGGAAGGCGGCGGCGGCGGGAGCCGCGACGAGCGCGGCCGAGCGCTCGTCGTCGATGGCGTGCGATTGCAGGCCGTCGAGAACGTCGGTGATGCCGAGCCCGATCAAGCCGCCCAGAACACCGGCGTAGAACCGGCAGTCGCCACCGATCTGAAGCCCGTCGTCGCGGTTCCAGAAGGATAGGTAGTCAATCTGGAGGAAGCCGAACTGGCGGCCCGTCGAATCGTTGGCGAAGCCGAGCGGCGTCACCCGGAAGTGGCTGGTGGGTGGCACGGCCGGCAGGTTCTGGATGACCGTCTGAGGTGTGAAGTCGCCGAAGCGGGCGAAGCCGGTGCCGGCCTGCTCGCCGCCCGACACGTAGTAGGCCGGGGTGAAGGCGTCGCCCAGCGCGCCCTCGAAATCATCCGGCAGGCTGTCGCCGTCGACGTCGGCGCCGGAGTAGACAAGGCTCGCGAGCGGCGGCCTCTTGAGGGACTTGGAGGCGCCGCTCACGGGGAGCAGGCCGGGCCGTTGCGAGGCGCCGGGGGCGAAGCTCTGGACGGCGTTGCCGAAGAGATCGCTGCGCACCGGGTGGGCCGTGGCCGCCGGCTTCTGGACCGTGAACGCCTGCCCGCGAGCGGCGCGAAGAGCGGCGCCCACCGCAGCAGCCAGCCGGTCCTGATACTGCTTCTTCTGCTCGGGGGTTAGCCGCAATGCTGTTCACATAACGATGGCCGCCCGAATCTGAGTCCAGCGTGGCCGGGTTCTTTTGGCTCGACTACGGGTGGGAAACTTGCTGACCTTTCGCTTGATGGCCCTGGGATTGTGGCGGCCTCGGCTGGAGC
>DASYJD010000057.1:0-20887 GCA_035996875.1 Thermoanaerobaculia bacterium | reverse complement strand
ACGCTGACCGGATCGGTGGTGATGCTGCTCTCGATCCTGGCGCTCTACTTCTTCAACGACGGCGGCATCCCGTTCCTGAACATCAAGGGCCTCGGCAATCCGGCCACGTTCTCGGTGTTGCAGTACCACAACATCGGCCACCTCATCCCGCCGCAACTGCAGTTCTGGATTTTCATCGGCTTCTTCCTCGGCTTTGCCATCAAGGTGCCGATGTTCCCGTTCCACACCTGGCTGCCTGATGCGCACGTCGAAGCGCCCACGGCCGGCTCGATCATCCTCGCCGCCGTCCTGCTGAAGATGGGCACTTATGGTTTCGTGCGGTTCGCGCTGCCGATTCTTCCGGACGCAACCAAGCAGCTCGTCGTTCCGATCGTGGTGCTGTCGATCATCGGCATCATCTACGGCGCGCTGGTGTCACTTGTACAGAAGGACATGAAGAAGCTGGTGGCCTACTCCTCGGTCTCGCACCTCGGCTTCGTCATGCTGGGGATGTTCGCGCTGAATGGGCCGGGCCTCAATGGCAGCGTGCTCCAGATGATCAATCACGGCCTCTCGACCGGCGCCCTCTTCCTTTTGGTGGGCGTCATCTACGAGCGGCGGCACACGCGGGCGATCGCCGATTACGGCGGTATTTCTCAGGTCATGCCGCTTTACGCCACGATCTTCCTGATCATCACCATGTCGTCCATTGGCCTGCCGACGCTCAACGGGTTCATCGGCGAGTTCACCATCCTGGTGGGCGCCTTCAACCGCGTCTGGTGGTGGGGCTTGGTGGCGGCCGTGGGAATCGTCCTGGGCGCGGCCTACATGCTGTGGATGTATCAGCGGGTGTTCTTCGGGCCGCTGACCAACCCGGACAACAAGGGTTTGCAGGACCTCAATCGGCGGGAGATCCTGTACCTCGCGCCGCTGGTCATCCTCTGTTTCTGGATCGGCCTTTACCCGAAGCCTTTCCTGGCCGTGCTGGAGAAGCCGGTGAACTACGTGGTGGCGAAGGTCGACCCGCACTATGCCGCGTCTATCGCCGTGGCCACCTCGCCGGCCGTTCCCGCGAATCCAGTCGCGGCGGGGGAGTAGCCAGTGCCCAACGCCCAAGAGTACCTGCTGCTCGCTCCGGAGATCCTGCTCGCGGCGGCGGGCCTGCTGATGCTGCTGGCCGGCTCCATCGGCCGCGGCATGGGAAACCGGGACTCGGCGCTGGTCAGCATCGTGAGCCTGGTCCTGACGGGCGGCGTGCTTCTGCGCGTCCACGCCGTGTTGCCCGGGAGAGTGCTGATCCTGGGCGGCAGCTTCGTTCTGGACGGTTTTTCCTTCTACATCAAGCTGCTGGTGCTCGTGGCCACGGCGCTGACCGTGCTTCTATCGGTCAGATTTCTTGAGGAAGGAAACTACCGCGCCTCCGAGTACTACTCCCTGTTGCTCCTTGCCACCTCGGGAATGTTGTTCATGGCCAGCGGCTACACGCTGCTGACCATCTGGATCTCGCTCGAGACCATGGCTCTCGCGAGCTACATCCTGGCCGGGTACTTCAAGCGCGAGCGGCGGAGCGTCGAGGCGGCTCTCAAGTATTTCATTCTCGGCGCGATGTCCTCGGGCATCCTGCTCTACGGTATCTCGTTGCTCTACGGCGCCGCCGGCACGGTGCAACTCAGCGAGCTCTCCCAGAAGTTGGCCGATCCGGCTCTGCACGGCAACTACCTGGTGCCGCTGGGCTGGCTGCTGCTGGCGGCGGGGCTGTTCTTCAAAGTGGCGGCCGTGCCGTTCCACGTCTGGACTCCGGACGTCTACGTGGGAGCACCGACGCCGGTGACGGCCTGGCTGGCAGTGGCCTCGAAAGGCGCCTCGTTCGCCATCCTGCTGCGCATCCTGTACGAGGGTCTGTGGAGTGTAAGGGTGGAATGGCAGACCATCGTGGCCATTGTGGCGGTGATCACCATGGTGTGGGGCAACATTGCGGCGCTGACTCAGGACAACGTCAAGCGGATGCTCGCCTACAGCTCCATCGCCCACGCCGGTTACATCCTCATCGGCGTCCTGGCCGTGTCGCAGGTGGGCCTGTGGTCCGTGCTCTTCTACCTGCTGGCCTACACCTTCATCACCTTGGGGGCCTTTGGTACGGTGATCCTGCTGGAGCGCCGGGAGTACGCGGGCGAGACTTGCGCGGACTACGCCGGCTTGGCGCGGCGCTCGCCCTTCCTGGCCGCAATGATGCTGCTCTTCATGGTGGCGCTGACCGGCATCCCGCCCACCGGCGGCTTCGTCGGCAAGTTCTATCTCTTCGCCGCGGCGTTGCAGGGGGGCTGGGGTTGGGTGGCGGTGATCGGCGTGCTCACCAGCGCCATCTCGCTCTATTACTACTTCCGCATCGTCCTCTACATGTACCTGAAAGACTCTGACCAGACGACGCCCGTCCCGCTCAAGGCGCCGGCCCTGGTAGGCGCCATTGCCTTCTGCGCGCTGGCGACCTTGGCGCTGGGAATCTACCCCGGCCCCTTCATCGAGCTCGCGAAGCACAGCCTGCTGCCGTTGCCGTAAGCTTTCGGCCAGAACGCGGCGCATTCTTGGCACCTCACGTGCCGAAAAGGCGACGGCGGCTCGGCCGTGTATAATGGGCGACAGCCGCCGCCTCCCGGAGGACCGGCATCCTTCGGGGACACCCCGATCCCAGAACAGAGCATCTTCCCGGGAGCTGCTCTGTCGGACCTGTCATCCTATGAGGACACCTGTCCCCTTTTCCTTCCGGAGGAGGGGACGAGGACCAGCTTATCCGGGCGGGTGAACTGCTGGCATCGTCTATGCGTATACCGGGTGGGGTAAGAGGTTATGCCGAAGGGGGTAAGCATGCCCAGAGAGAGCGTGGACCATCAAAAGGGGTGGAACTTCGAGGCGGCCGCGATGCCGTTCGTGGACGCCCTGTATAACACGGCCTACCGCATGACGCGCAACGCGGAGGACGCCGAGGATCTGGTTCAAGAAACCTACCTCAAGGCTTACCGCTATTACGACAAGTTCGAGGAAGGGACCAACTTCAAGGCGTGGTTGTTCAAAATCATGAAGAACACCTTCATCAACAACTACCGCAAGAAGCAGCAGGCCCCAACCCTTAGCGACTTTGCAGAGATCGAGGAGTCTTTTGAGAACCAGGTGAGCGAGGACGCGACAAAGCAGCTCAAGAATCCGGAAGAGGAGCTGCTGGAGAACGTGCTCGACGAGGACGTGCAGCGGGCGCTCGACAAACTGCCGCCGGACTACCGCATGGTGGTGCTGTTGGCTGATCTGGAGGGCTTCTCTTACAAGGAGATCGCCGACATCCTCGAGGTTCCCGTGGGCACTGTCATGAGCCGCCTCTATCGTGGCCGCCGTCTGCTGGAGGCCGCCATGCTGGAGTTCGCCCGTGACCATGGCTACTTGCGCGAGGGTAACGAGCCGGCCAAGATGCGAAGCCGGAGTGCGAAGTAGCCGCACATCGTCCTTGAGGGATGTCCTTTTCGTGGACGTCTTGTCGTGGAGAGAATAGGCGGAAATAACCCGGCCCGGTCGACAGTTGAACTGGAGGGACTCACACACCGGGTTCTGAATGCCTACCATCACGATGTAGAAGACTTGGTTCGCGGAGGAAGTCGATGGACTGCAAAGAGGTCAGCGAGGCACTGTTCCTATTCTTCGACAATGAGATGGAAGAGGAGTTGCTGGCCCCTTTCCGGGATCACGTCGGGACGTGCGGGGACTGCGGCAAGAAGCTCGACTACACCCGGAAGCTGCTTTGGATCGTACGCGAGAGAACTTTCCGCTGCACCGCCCCCGATGGATTGCGACACCGCATCCTCATCAGCTTCGAGCATCGCCGCATCGCCGGACTCCACTGACCCTACCTCCTGAAACCTCTGCGCGAGAGATTCCCTTGATGAGAACCCCGTCTCGCGCTCTAGTGCTCGCTCTCGTGCTTCTCGCCGGCTTGGCGCGTGCCTCCGGCGCGCAGGAGATCAGCCTCTCTTGCCTGGGAGGTGAGCATCTGAGCGAGAGCGACATGTCGCGCGGCGTCAACATCGTGGTGGTCTGGGCTTCCTGGTCCCCACGGTCGCGTGACATCGTCCAGCGGGTCAACCCCATCGCAGCCCGCTGGAAGGGGAGCGCGCGGGTCGCGACGGTCAATTTCCAGGAGGAGCGCCAAACGGTCCAGGGGTTCCTCGCCGGCAAGGGACTCGGAGCTCCGGTCTGCCTGGACCCGGACGGCCTCTTCTCCCACAAGTACAACGTTGCCAACCTGCCCGGCCTGCTCGTGGTCAAGGACGGCCAGGTGCTGTACCACGGCAAGCTGACCGATGACCCCGACCGGGTGATCGCAGAGCTTCTTCACTAGTAGCCGCGCAAGCTCTACCTCCAGCTTGAGGGGTTGCATCCTCACTCCCTCCCTGTGTAGTATTCAGCCCGAGCTTCACCCGTTCGCCAGTGATCTTGAAACCCTCTCCAGGGAGGTCTGCTCGGGATGCAGTCACAGTGGGTATACCTTGGCCCGAAAGCTTTTCGATGGTTCCTACCGCTCGGGCTGAGTCTCTTGGCCGCCGGGTTGTTTTTCTCCACTCGGACACTCGAAGTCCACAATAAGTCTCCCTACCCGCTGCTCCCGACTCCCAGGTTTTCCGCCAAAAACGTACTCCCGAACGAGGCCAGCCGCTGGATCGACCAGGTTCAGGTGCCGGTGGAGGCCAAGCTGTTGCGCGGCGAGACGGTGGCCGACGTGTTCGGTAAGCTCGGTCTTCAGGGCAGTGAGCTCCGCGAGGCCACCAACGTCCTCGCTCAGAAGGTTGACCTGCGCAGCCTCAAGGCCGGCAACCACTACTCGGCCTTCTTCAACTCCGACTCGCGGCTCGCCTCTTTCGAAATGACGCTCGACGGCAGCGGCCGGATCGAGCTCGTTCGCCACGGGGTCCAGTGGCAGAGCGATTGGCGGCCCTTCCACCGTGCGGTCGAGATGCGCTCGGTCCGGGGGACCCTCACGGGTTCCTTGGAAGAGTCCATCCGGACGGCGGGTGGGCCCCCGGCGCTCGCCTACCGCCTGGCCGACGTGTTTCAGTGGGATTTGGATTTCACCAAGGATCTGCAGCGGGGCGATACTTTCGAAGTGCTCTACGAGGAAGTTCAACTCGATGGCCGGTTCCATGATATCGGCACCATCTACGGGGCAACCTACGACAACCGGGGCCATCTGCACGAAGCCTATCGGTATGGTGACTCGGGCGTCTTCTACGACGGCGACGGCCGGCCGATGAAGAAGATGTTCCTTCGCTCGCCGCTTCGCTACTCTCCGCGCATCACCTCGGTGTTCAGCCTCCACCGCTTCCACCCCGTGCTCAAAGAGTACCGCCCACATTACGGCGTCGACTATGGGGCGCCGGTGGGCACGCCGGTCCAGGTCACGGCGAACGGCGTGGTGAGCTTCGCCGGTTGGGACCGTGGCGGCGGCAACGTGGTCAAGGTTTTACACCCCGGCGGCTTTCTGACCTGCTACCTCCATCTCTCCCGCTTCGCGTCGGGCATCCACTCGGGCGCGCGCGTCCGGCAGGGCGACACCATCGCCTTCACCGGCGCCACCGGTCTCGCCAGCGGACCTCATCTCGACTACCGCGTGAAGCATGGGGACGGCTGGATCGATCCGCTGTCGCTCAAAGGTGTCCGCGACGAGCCGATCCCTGCGACTCGCCTGGCGGCCTTCCGGTCGTGGCGGGACGAGCTCCGGGGAGGAATGCGCGACGTCAAGCTGGCGAGGTCACTCCATGTCCCGAGCGTCCAGCGACAAGGCACCCAGCTCGCGGTCGGCGACGCACCGCAGCCCTCCCGTTCCGGAGTGGCGCGCTAGGCTTTTCCCTTCGATGGTTGGTGTCAGGGCTTGGTGCCGTGTCGACTTCGGCGGCGGCACCCTCGACATCTGGCCCTTGGGCCTTCTTCATCCAGGCGCGCGCACGGTCAACGTGGCGGTAGACCTCGCCGTCACGGTGGATTTACGTCCTTCGGCAGGCCAATATGTCGTTCGCCAAGGCGCGAGTGTGATCGAGGCCGCCTCGGCGGACGAGTTGGCGCGGCAGCCCGAGACATCTCTGATCGGCGTGATCGCTTCGGCCTTGGCGCTGCCGCCGTTCGAGACCTCGCTTGCCAGCGAATCGCCACGCGGCGGAGGGCTCGGTGCCAGCTCGGCGATGACCGTGGCCTTCCTGACCGCGGCCGAGGTGGCATTCGATCAGCCTCGCTCGCAGCCGGAGCGGATCGCGGCGCTGGCGCGGGACCTCGAGGCTCGGTTGATGGGCCTTCCCACGGGGGTTCAAGATCATTACCCCGCTCTCTTGGGAGGCGCTCTCGAGATCCTGGCCGAGCCAGGAGGGGAGACGGTTCGTTCCCTCGGCGTCGATCTTCAGCGTCTGGGAGAAAGCCTTCTAGTCGTCTATTCCGGCCAGAGCCATTTCTCGGCGGGGAACAACTGGCAGGTGGTGCGGCGCCGTCTCGACGGCGAGGCCGCGGTCACCAAGCTCTTCACGGGGATCGCCGAAACCACGGCAGAGTTGGCTCCGGCTTTGGAGGCCGGCGATTTTCCCCGGGTCGGAGATCTGATGAGCCGCGAGTGGAGCTACCGGCGGCAACTGGCCGAGGGGATCTCCACGCCGGTTCTGGAGAAGCTCCTCTCGGTGGCTTCCGCTCAGGGAGCCTGGGGCGGCAAGGCCTGCGGAGCGGGTGGCGGAGGCAGCCTCGCCATCCTATGCCCGCCAGAGCGCAGGAGCGAGATCGCGGCAGCGCTCCAGCGCGAAGGCGGCGAAATCCTTTCGGCGCGGCCGGTGGGCACGCCTCTGGCAATCACGCCGAAAGGCTAAATCTCAACAGCCCTCCTCTCCAAAGGAGAGGAGGGAAAGTTCCTAGCCGGTCTTAGCCGACATCAATGATGTGGGCGCCGGCGTCGGTTTCTGGTGGAGGCGGAGGGGGGAGCGTGGAATCAGTTCCGCCTTTCACTTCGGCGAGCTCAACGGTCAGGGCACGCAGGGTAGCTTTACGAAGGAGCTTTTTCATCGTCATCCTTTCTCCAGGAATCCCTGGGGTAATAGAGCACTCCTATGCTATCCCATATTTTTTTAGCCCTCTAAAACGCAAACGGCGTGGCTCGTTGCCACGCCGTTGAAGGCCGTTACTCTGGAGTCGAAACGGCGCTAGCGGCTACGGGCCTTCTGCTTGAGAATAGCGAACGCGTGTGGGGCGTCCACCGAGCTTGAAAGATTGATCTGCTTCTGATCGCTCCAACCCGTGCCTTGGCTTTGGAGGTAGACGACCTTGCCCGAATCCGTCCACGCGACGATGGCGTCGTCACCCGTCTCTGACAAGAAAAACTGAGTCCCGGTAGAGCCCATCTGCGGAGCCGGACGGTTTGAAGCGACTCGGAAGTGGATAAGGTGAGACGGCGCAGCTGGGTCTGTGGGGCTCACGCTGACGATGCTCTCGGCCAATGCTTTATTGTAGGTGTTGGGGTCGCGAAGACCCCGGCCGGATAACCTTGACCCCAAGTCAATGATGTTGGCGCGAATTTTCTCGCTGAGGGAGGCCAAATCGGCCGGACTGGATCCTCTATCGGCGAGGACAAGGTTATGAACCTGAGTTGCGATGTATTGGGCGATGTCGGCATGGAATGCTGTTCCACGGGAGCCGAGGTCAGCCGAAGCCTTATCGGCCAGGACCTGAAGGTCGTTAGGGTAAAGATTATGGCCGAGGTCGATGATGTTGGCGCGGCAGCCTTCGGCAAGCAAAGAGATTTCCTCTGGGAGAACGTCGATCTCCACTGCCGAGAGAGTCCGCGTATCGGAGGACGCGAAACCGACGAGTAGCATGCGGGAATCACGCCCGCTCTGCAGAACAGGTAGTTGGACGAGGGCGTCCGGGGGAGCGAAGCTCAAGCCTAGAGTCGATCTTCCCACCATATCGTTCAAATTATAGACGGGCGCCCATCCGAGATACGTACCTTCGTCAAGAATTACTGGGGTATAGAGAACGTCAGCGTTGCCGTTGGCGTTGTGCTCCTTCCAGAAGATGTGAACGATCGTGCGATGCCGAGTCGCAGTGTTTCCGCTGGAATCCGTAACCGAAAAGGAATCGTGGGTGATCGCAAGCTGTGCCGACGTTTTCGAGGAGAAGGGATTGCCCGTTATCTGGATGGGTTGTCCCCAATTCACGCCATCGAAACTGGCTAACATAAGGACGGAGCTCAGCGGGTTGACCTCGCTCGCCCATAGTAGGAAGAGAGTGTTTGAGTCGTCCTCGAAGAGGACGGCCGGGGAGGACTCGATGTCTTCACCCTTGGTGAAGGGCACCAATAGGCGCTGCGCAGTCGCTCCTGGCTGGATGAAATCGACCGCGAGTACCGTGTTATTCGGAGTTGTGTCATGGCCCTTGGGGAAGAGGTCTTTGTAGGCCCCCACTTGTGGTAGGAAAATCTCGCCTGTGGCGCCGAGTGCCGCGGTTCCATCCTGGGCGAAGGTAGGGTTGCCGAGGCTGCCTGCAAGAAGAATTAGAGCAAAAGCGTATGGCAATTTCTTTTTCATGTTCATGAGAAGGACTCGAATCAAGCGTGCAGGTTGATGAGCTTCCGGATGTCGACGGTCATCAGGAAGCCGGGAAGGTAGACCTCGGCTGGAAAGAAGTCACGCTGAAGGCGCGTGAAGTAGGTGCGTGCAAGCTCGTCGTCTCCGCTCAAGTGGGCGGTCTCTCCGAGAAGGTACAGCGCATTCTTAACCGAGCTGGCTTGGTGAGTCTGCTCCGCGAGTCGAAGGGCCAACGAGCCCCAGCGCTTGGCGTGCCGTAAGTGATTTGTCTCAAGGTGTGCACAACACAAAGCGAGGAGAGTTCCAACGAGGTACCGCTTTGCCTGGCTGCGGCGAAGAATACGCAAGCTCCTATAGAGCAATGTATAGCCCTCGCCAAAGCGACGCTGTAGGATTCTGCAGTACCCGAGGTTTCCAAGGATGCTAGCAAGCCATACACCCTGACCATTCGGCATGAGATGCAGTGCCGTCTCGTAGCTCGTGCAGGCTTGCTCGATGAAGCTTTCAGCGAGCATGACGTTACCGATGCGGTTGTGAGTCGACGCAACCCAGTCTTGACGGCCCAGAGCCTCGGCGCGTTCCAAGGCGATGCGGGCGTAGAATAGGGACTTCTTGAAGTTCTTCGTCAGCTCGTAGTACCTGGAGATGTTGTAAGCAGCGAGCCGACAGTTCTGAGGGTTAGCGTTACGAAGAAGGATTTCCCGTAGCCTTGGGAGCTCTGCCTCCCCGTGGCCAAGCTCGATTTTGACCGCCGCAAGGTTGCAGAGTGCGACATCGACCTGCCAGGGCTCGCCCTGTTCCAGTGCCCAACGCTGAGCTTGCACCAACAGATCCTCGGCTTCCTCAAGCCGACCCGCGAGCACGGCCTCCTCACCACGAGCCTTCAGCTCTTCAAAGCTATCCATTCTCATTCGTCACCCTTCGCTCACCACGAGCCTCGAAGTGAATTTGATGATTTTCGTCCTTGCTCCGCTTGAAGGCGATGAACTCCTCGACTTCACGCTGAGCGTCTTGAGGCAGGGAGTTGAACTCTTGGACGAGCTTGACGTCGCGCGGGGTGACGGACTCCTGTGCCACGCCTTCGAAGAACTCGCCGATGCTCATCTTGAACTCGGCGAGGATGCGGAAGAGGGTGTCCAGGCTGACCCGGTACTCGCCCTTCTCCATGCGGGAGAGGTCGGACTGCTGGATTCCCAGACGGGCGGAGAGCTCCACCTGGGTGAGCTTCCGCTCTTTGCGGAGCTCCCGGATCTTCCGTCCGACGAGTTGGATCTGACGGATCTTCTCGATTTGCGCCATAGGACGTTGCCTGAGCTGCTTTCTATGTCAGGATGGCATGGATGAGCGGCCTGGCCAGGAATACTAACCCTCGCCTCAGGGACTGTCAATGGCCGCCGGTCGCGGCCTTCCCATCCTTATATATGCAGGACGTAAAGAGCGACGGCCTGGCGAGTGTGCCATGATGCCCCGTCCGCGGTCATGGAGATGCGTGTGCGACATCACCTGTTTCTGCTCAAAGAGCTGGTCAAGAGGGACTTCCAGGGGCGTTACGCCGGCTCGCTGTTGGGCTTGGTCTGGTCGTTCGTCCAGCCCCTCTGGACGCTGCTGCTCTTCACCTTCGTCTTCTCCACGGTGATGAAGGTCTCCCCGGTGGGTATCCGCACCGGCCATTTCTCGATCTTCCTCTTCTGCGGCCTGCTGCCATGGATGGCGCTCAGCGAAGGCGTCGTGCGATCCGCGACGGCGGTCACGGAAAACTCCAGCCTGGTCAAGAAGCTGCGCTTTCCCTCGGAGCTCCTGGTGTTGTCGGTGGTGCTGGGGGCCCTGCTGCACGAGGCCATCGCCGGCGTGATCTTCCTGATCGTGCTGGCGCTGCTGCGGGAGCTGACCTGGGGCGGGCTGCCACTGCTGCTTCTGGCGGTGCCCCTGCAGGTGGCCCTGACGCTGGGCCTCGGGCTGCTCCTCGGCTCGGTGAACGTCTTCTTCCGCGACATCGCCCAGATCCTGGGCATGGCGCTCACCGGCTGGTTCTATCTGACGCCGATCGTCTACCCGGCGGCGCTGGTGCCGCCAAGATTCCAGACCTTGATCGGGCTCAATCCGCTGGCCGCTCTGGTGGGGCTCTACCGCCAGGCTCTGCTGGGGGGAGAGCTGGCGCTGGTGCCGGGGACGGCCAGCCTGGCCCTCACGGCGGCTGTGCTAGTATCGGCGGGCTTCTGGCTTTTCCGCAGCCTCAGGCCCGCCTTCGTCGACGAGATCTAAGAGATAGACAGGAGAGCTCCAGTATGTGGCAGATCATTCCAGGGTGCAGGCGTCCGCTCGTTACGCCGCTCTGCTTCGCAGTCCTTTATGCCTTCCTCCAGGCTGGATGCGGCAGCAGCCAGCACGCCGTCGCCGGGACGGGGGCCGCGGCGTCCAACTCCGCGTTGACTGCGCCGGCCACTGGGAGCCAGGGAACGACTGCGTCCACTGCTGCGCCGGCCGCCGGGAGCCAGGGAGCGATTGCACCCGCTGCCGAGCCGGCCAAGGGAGAGGTGCCCTCTCCTGCCGCCAAGCCGAAGTCCGCAACGGCGATCCCCCCAACTCCCCTTCCTCAGCCTCCCGATGGCAAATGGCTGGTCGACGCGCAGGGGCGTCAGTACTTCGTCAGCAAGATCCCCAAGAGGGAAGGCTCTTACACCTGGCTGAATCCGGAAAAGACCCGGGTCCAGGTCCTGTACGGGGCTCGTTACGAAGTCCTTGGGCAGGACGCGGACAGCTTTCAGGTCAAGATCTACCGGGTCGATACGACGGAGAGGCATGGTCCTACAAAGTTAGTCATCACTCCCGAAAAACTCGCGGAGGTCGCCGCGTCGTACCGCAACGATACCGGCACGGTCGACCGGCTCCAATTCGAGCCGTTCGGGCACGGGCTTCCGGAGAGCGGCCAGTGGCGCAACGGTTTCAGGATCGCCGACATGAACGGGGACGGCTTTCCGGACATCGTCCTCGGGCCCGAGCGCAAGGGACGACGCGTGCCCAACATTTACCTCGGGGACGGCAAGGGCAACTGGCGGCTCTGGTCCGAAGCGAAATTCCCGCAGCTGCCCTACGACTATGGTGACATCGCCGTGGCGGATTTCAACGGTGACGGCAGGCCGGACCTCGCCCTGGGCGTCCATCTGCACGGGGTGATCGTCCTGATTGCCGACGGCCCCCAGAGCTTCAAGGAATGGGGTAAGGGACTCGACTTCTACACCGCTTCTTCTTATGTCGCCTCCCCCAAGGAACCGATCTTTTCGTCGCATGCCGTGGCGGTCGCCGACATGAACGGGGACGGCCGTCCGGACCTTATCGCCGTGGGAGAGGGCCCGCGACTGGCCCTGCCCACTCCTGGCGAGAGAGCGTCCGCCGTCCCCGGCGGCTACGGCATGGTCATCTACTTCAACCAGGGAGACGGGAGTTGGGTGCGCAGGGGCGAGTCGGCGGCGGACCGCGTGCGGCTCTACGGTGACAAGGTGGCCATCGGGGACTTCACGCACGACGGAAAATTGGATGCGATCCTCGGATCGAACGTCCTGGGGCTGAAGAGCATTCTGAGGATTGGCGCCGCGGACGGCAGCTGGACCGTGGCGGATCTGAAGGATCTGCGTCACAGCTTTGTGAGCGCCCTCAACATAGCCGACTTCAATGGCGACGGGCGGCTCGACCTGGCCGTGGGATATCTCTCGGTCGAGCTCGGGGTCTGGCGGACGGGAATCGACCTCTTCCTGGGCCGCGAGGACGGGAGTTGGGAACGCCGGCCGCTGGCGGTCGAGGAAGGCAACAAGGGGGGGCTTACGGCTCTGGACAGCGGCGACATCGACGGCGACGGCAAGCTCGATCTTGCGGCGCTCACCGGGGACGGAAAGATCTGGATCCTGCTGGGGAAGGGCGACGGGTCGTTCGTCCGTCAGACGCCGGAGATTCCGCCCGTCCAGGGAGGCTGCAAGGGGTACGATGTCAAGATCGCGAACCTCGACGGCGAGCCGGGAGGAGAGATCGTCGCGGAGTTCGCCGGCGAGCCCTCGCCGCTGTTCGCGCCGAACCTGTGTGTGGACGAGGGACGCGTAGTCGCCTGGAAGGCCCGGCAAAAGAAGTGAAGGGCGGGGAGTTTGGGCTCTCGGGCCGACGAGATGGCAAAAGGGGCTATCTTTCGGCTTGACAAGCGTTGCGGAAGGTGCCTATAGTGCAGAAGCATAATGTGCGTTGGAGGCCGCCTGAGCCCCTGGATGGGGCGGGTAGCTGTTCGATATTGAAACACGGGCTCAGCCGCGCCGGATGCGGAGGGGAGAGGAGAAGCGCGGCGGCTCCTCAGGGTTTTTAACTCTTTAGAACGGGAGGTGATGTCCTTCACCGGAGAGATTCAGTTGGTAGTCTTTGGCTTTTGCAGTTCGAACCAACGTTACCCAAGGAGATTGTCTAAATGAAAAAGCTTTGCCTTTGCTTGGCTCTCGCGAGCCTACTGGGGCTAGGCGGTCAGGCGTTCGCAGTCATCGGCACTATCGATAACGTGCCCGCTGCCACCCTGCTGCTCCCCTACTTCGAGGTGGACATCACCCATCCCGATGGCGTGAACACCTTCTTCTCGGTCAACAACGCTTCGGCGACGGCCGTGCTGGCGCACGTCACCGTCTGGAGCGACCAGTCGATCCCGGTGCTCGACTTCGACGTCTACCTCACCGGTTATGACGTCCAGACGGTCAGCATGCTCGACATCCTCCGGGACGGCATCCTGCCGCGGACGGCGTCCGCCGGCCAGGATCCTTCCCCTGGTTTGATCAGCCCCAAGGGGCCGTTCTCCCAGGACATCAACTTCGCGAGCTGCAGTGGAACCCTGCCTTACACGGTTCCGGCGCTGAACGCGGCGTTCCGGGCTCACCTCCAGGCGGCCCTTCAGGGCAATCCGTCACCCACCTTCGGCACCTGCTACGGCTCGAAGAAGAATGACGGCATCCTGCGCGGCTACGTGACCGTCGACACGGTCAACTCCTGCAGTGTTCTGTTCCCGAGCCAGATGCTCACCGGCTACCGCAGCGTCATGACCGACCAGAACGTGCTGTGGGGCGACTACTTCTACGTCAATGGTGCCCAGAACTTCGCCAACGGCGATCCGATGGTCGCCATCGAGGCGGCTCCGGCGGGCTTCTTCACGCCGGGCCAGCACACCTTCTACGGCCGTTACACGGCCAATCCTCCGGGCACTCCGCCGGCGACTTTGATCGACAACCGCGAGCCGCTGCCGACCACGATGGGAGCGCGCTACCTCGGAACCGGCTCTATCTTCAATGGTGGCACCCACTTCGTCATCTGGCGTGAGGGTGGCGACCAGACTTCTACGACTGGCTACAACTGCAACCTTGACGGTCCGGTTCAGTGGTACCCGCTGTCGACCCGCGAAGTCCTCGTCTTCGACGAGACGGAGCAGGTGGTTACCCCCGAGACCTGCCCGTCGGGCTTCGACTGCAACGTGGACATCGTGATTCCGAACGAGTCTCAGCGGCTCGACGTGATCACGGATCTCCTGTCGCCGTTCCCGTTCGGCTGGGTGTACATCAACGGCCAGACCAACGGATCTCCTCCGATGGCGGTTCTCCCCGCCTACGGCGATCCTTTCGCCCAGATGTGGCTTGAGACGGTGATGGACGCCAACGGCCGGTTCAGCGTTGGGTTCAGTGGCGTTCAGTTCGACAACGCCAACCGCCCGGCCGGCACCATCCCGTAAGTCTCTCGGGCTGGAGTCAACCTCAACGAGGAAGTGGGCGCTGTCTCCCGACAGCGCCCACTCTCTCCCTTCCCCCAAGCGGCGATTGCGCAGTGCCCCCTCGACTCGCGGTTCGGGAGGTAGTGCGGAAGATGCCGAAACATCAGGTCAGCAGGCAATCAAACGATACGGTCGGGATTCGCTGCTGAACAGGAGTTCATTCAGGCAGGAGGAAGCCTTATGTACATTGTTCTCTCCCGAGTGTCCACCCTTGCCCGGCTGCGTTTGGTGAGCGCGTTTCTGATCGTGGTTCTGGGTCTGATCCTGGGACCCGCCACGGCCCGCGCCTTCGACCCAGCCAAGTCCCCGGCGACACCGGCGCCTTCGTCGCGCTGGACCGGGGGCGCCCTCAAGCCCGGTGCCATCTTGGGAGACTCCACGGCGTTCGCATTCCAGCGCGACCCCAGGCAAACGGAGCCGTTCTATTTCGGGCTCGACGTCGAGAATGGCTGGGTGTTCGCCGTGACCGGTCGCGGCCTGCAGATCTTCGATGCCACCGGCAGCGGGGCGCCGGTTCTGGTGGGTTACGGTTACGGCCCAAATCCGTCCACTCAAGGGTCGGGCGGGCTCATGCCGATCTGGTTTCAATCCGACGAGGATTGGTTCCTGGAGGATGTCGATGCCCCGCCAGGAAACGACCAGATGGTCGCCGTTGCTGGCTTGGCGCAGGGATTCTCGGTCTGGAACACGTCCGTGAAAACCACTCCGACGGTGCATTACCAGGACCAGGGCGTCGCCGCCACCGCCGTGTACAGCGCGAACCTGGGGAACAAGTCCTACGCATTCGCCATGTCCAGCACCGGGGTCTTCGTGTACGACCTCACCGTGGCTCAGACGAAGAGCAAATGTCTCGACAACAGCGGCGCGGGAGGGAGCCTCCCCTGCAGCGGCGTGTTCAAGGGCAGGGCTGGAGCGATCCCCGGAGCCGGTGGAATCCATGGGGTGGGTGATTTCGTCGCAGTCTCCAGAAACCAGCTCGGGTTCGAGGTCTGGAACGTCTCCACGCCGACCACGCCGTTCAAGGTCATGAATGGTGGAGGGCCCGCAAGCGGAATCACCATGTGGCAGTCCGGGTCGTCCTATTACGTGGCCACCGGCTATTTCGGCAAGGTCCGGATCTACGACGTGTCCTGCATCACCAGCGGTTCGTGCGGCGCGCCAGTAGTGCTGACGACCCTGGATGCACCGAACGGCGTTCCGTCGCTCTCGCGGGTGACCGCTTCCAAGACGTCCGGAGGCGTTCCTTATCTCTACGTCAGCGGAGCCGACACCTCCTCCTGCCCGACGCAGCCGCCGCAGCGGGAGTACCTGTTCAACGTCAGCGATCCGGCCCACCCCACGGACATCACGCCCAAGGTCGACCCGGTCAACGGTTACTGGGGCTGGTACTACGAGAGCTGCGCGACCGGCTTCAACTGGGTCAGCCCTCAGATGGGGAAGTTTTACGGGAACAACTTCTTCCGGGCGGCCTACAGTCTTCTCGACGTCCACCAGCTCGCCGCCGCGCAGCCGCCGACGGCGAACTTCACCTGGTCGCCCCTGACCGACATTTATCCGGGCACTCAGGTGCAGTTCTTGGATCAGTCAGTCGGCAGCCCGGCGCCGGATCAGTGGAGCTGGACTTTTACGGACGCCTCCGCGGCGACCTCGACGGCGAAAAACCCGTTGGTCTCCTTCAACAGCCCGGGAGTGAAGACGGTCACGCTGACGAGCCACAACTCGCAGGGGAACAGCTTGCAGGTTTCCAAGACCGTCACCGTGATCGATCCCACGCCTCAGGTTGCGGGGATCACGGTCTCGCCGGCGAATCCGGTGGCCTGCCAGCCCATCACCTTCACGGCCAACGGGGTCACCGGCCGGCAGGTGCTCAGTTACTCGTGGGCGATCCCGGACGCCGTACCGGCGCCGAGTCCCACGAATGTGAACCCCTTGGTGTGGAACACGACGGCGAGCACTACGCCGGCGACCTACACGGCGACGGTGACGGTCTCCAACGAGCAAGGCAGGGTCTCGAAGAGTGTCAACGTCACGGTGGGAGCTCTGCAGGCGATCAATCCGATCTTCATACCGACAAGGGACGCTTTTAGCGCCGGCACGGTCACGTTCCACGACAATCAACCGGCGGGCAGCGCGACGGAGTGGTCGTGGGACTTCGACGACGACGGCAACGCGACGACCACCATCTGGGGACCCTGGACCAGCGATCCGGTCAACGGGCCGGCTCCGACGCACACCTACACGACCACCGGCATCAAGACCGTTCGCGTGCGGGTCAGGAACTGCACCACGCCGGATCAGACGAATGGGATCGCCAGCGGCCCCTTGGTGGTCCCCATCATTCAGATCACCCCTCTCAAGGCCCTCTTCATCATCAGCGGCAACGTCCTGTGCACCGGAGGTGCCTGTTTCGTCGACGCCGGCCAGGCGGTCAGCTTCAGCGACCAGTCGACCGGGGCGGAGCTTTGGGACTACGACTGGAACGGCGACGGTAGCTTCGAGGACGCGGGCAACACCACGCCGCGGACAACGCACACCTTCACCGCCCAGGGGACCTTCACGCCCAAGCTGCGAGTGCGCCGCGGTGCCAGCGAGCAGAACGTCTTCGCTCTTTCGAGCGTCATCGCGGTGGGCCCTGCGACACCCGGCACCATCTCGGTCAGCGGTCCGAGCACCGGCTCGCCGAATCAGGCACTGAGCTTCAGCGCGAGCGGCGGCGGGAGTTGCAACCCGAACGCGAACGGCTGGAGTTGGTCCGCCTCCAGCGGCACCTTCACCGGCGGCTCGAACTCAGCCAGCGCAACGATCACCTGGGCCGCGGATGGGACCAAGAGCATCACGGTCACCAACAGCGCCTGCACGGGCGTCAGCGGCGCCAAGACGGTGACGATCAGCACCGTCACCACGCCGCCGCCGCCCCCTCCGCCTCCGCCGACGACACTGCAGGCCGCTTTCACCTTCACGCCGGCCTCTCCCACCGCCAATCAGGCGGTGAGCTTCAACGGTTCGAGCTCCACGGGCAGCCCGACGAGCTACACGTGGGATTTCGGCGACGGTGGCGCTCTCGGCATCGGTGCCCTGGCGACTCACACCTATGCGCAGGCGGGCACCTACAGCGTGCAGCTCACCGTGTCCAAGCCCGGCAGTTGCTCGCCGGCGCCGTTCTGCGCCGACACGGCCACGAAGTCGGTCGTCGTCACCGGCGGTGGCGGAACCAATCCACCTCCACCTCCACCTCCCCCAGGACCAGAATTCACGGTCTCGCCGGCCGCGCCGAGGGCGACCGAGGTGGTGACCTTCGATGCCAGCTCGTCTCCCAATCTGGTGGCGGGCTCGATCTTCGGCTGGAACTTCGGTGATGGGAGCGATCCCTCTCTCAGCCTGGGACCGATCCTCCATGCCTTCGCCCAGGCGGGTACCTACAACGTCGTCCTCTCCATCGCTCCGCCGGGCTGCTCCAACGCGAGTTGCCTGGCCTTGGCGTTCAAGACCGTGGTGGTCGGCCCGCCGCCGCCGCTTACGGTCGACTTCTCCGCGGACGTGACGTGCGACAACCAACTCGGCTTCGAGAGCTGCGCGGCTCAGGCGGGCACAGCCGTCCAGCTGACGGCCAGCCCTGCGAATGCCGACAGCTACGCCTGGAGCTTCGGCGACGGCACGACCGGCAGCGGCAGCCAGGTGCTCCATGCCTGGGCGCAGGCAGCGTCGTACACCGTGACGTTGACCGCGACCAAGGGCTCGGCGGCCGCATCGAAGACGCGGACCTTCGTCATCTCCAGCCCACCCCCCCCACCCGCGCCCAAGACCAAGACCGCGCTGCTGCCCTGGGTCTCCCAGAGCCGCGGTCCGCTGGTGCAGTCGAACGATCTGTACCTCTACAACCCCGGATCGGTGCCCCTGGCCGTCACCCTCGAGTTCCGCAAGCGCGGTACCCCCGATGTGAATCCGCCGCGGGTCCCGGCCACCATCCAGCCCGGTGCGACGCTCTACGCCCCGGACGTGCTGCGCGGCGTCTTCAGCCTGGAGAACGTCGCGGGCTTCATCCAGGTCGAGACGGGCATCGACAGCGCCGAGCCGGTCATCACGGCGTTCAACAGCCAGGGTACGACGGCGAGCAAGCTGTTCGGTCTGACCATTCCGGGCTCTTCGATGAACAGCACGGGCAGCGCCGCGGCGTCCGGCCCGGCCAGCTCACAGTTCCTGGTGGGCCTCAACGACACTCCGGACCGGCAGTCGAGCTTCGGCTTCAGCAACCCGACCGACGAGACGGCCACCTATCATCTGCAGTTCTACGACAAGACGGGCCGGCTCCTCACCGAGTCGCAGGACCTGACGCTCTCCGGCCACGATCAGCGGCAGTTCACGGTGCAGGAGATCCGTGACAGCTTCGGCATCAACAACATCGACGACTACCGGGTCGAGGTGAAGAAGGTGTCGGGGGCGCAGGTCTTCCCCTTCGGCACCGACGTCCGTCTGGTGACGGGAGATCCGTCGTTCACCGGGCCGGGCTCTTACGCGTCGTCGCGTCTCTACCTGCTGGGAGTGTTCACGGGAGCAGGCGCGGCGAAGAGCACCTGGCAGACCGACCTGCTGCTGTCCAACGTCAGCGATCAGGTCCTGCAGACGACCCTGACGTTCACCGCGGTCAGCAACAAGGCGAGCGTCAAGGCGTCGCACGTGACCGTGCAGCCGGGCTCCACGGAGCGGCTGGAGAATGCCCTGTTCAGCCAGTTCGGGCTGCGCAACGGGACCGGGGTCCTCACCTTGACGAGCACCTCGCCCAACGGCATCTTCCCGATCTCCCGGGCCGAAAGCTACGACAACACTCACCCCACCAAGCGGTACGGTCAGTCGCTGATCGCGTTGAGCGACTCCGACGCAGCGGTTGCCACGAAGAAGGAAGTCCTCGTAGGCCTGCGCCAGGACGGGGCCAACAAGACGACGCTCTGGATCCTCAACCCGAGCGGTGCCGCGGGTACGTACGACGTGGTCTATCGCGGGCTCAACGGCGCGGTGCTGGGCACCTTGCCAAACATCAAGATTGGCGCCGGTCAGCTTCGCCAGATCGCGCCTACCCAGCATCCGCTCAAGAAAGCGGGGGTGCCCGGTGGCTTCACCGTGGAGGTCGTGGTGAAGAGCGGCAAGGCTCTGGCGGCGGCCCAGGTGGTGAGAACCGCCACCAACGATCCGGCGTTTGTCCTGGGAGTGGCTCGGTAGGCCGGTAGAACATCCCCCGCAGTCCCTCCTGGAGAGCGAGGCCGTCAGCGCTGATTTCGCGCTGCCGGCCTTTCCCATTTCGGTGATCCTGCGGGGGACCTTGTCCAGGCGCCGTCCATGGCGAGGACGGGTGGATTTGCCCCCTCGCGGAACCGTTTTCCAGGCAGCAGGAGACTCCGGGGACAATTTCCCGGTAGACTCATAGCTCCAGGCTTCGTTCCTGATGGCACTCTAAACTTCAGAGCTAGGAGGAATCATGAAGAACAAAATGGCAGTTGGCCTCGTCTTGGCCGGCCTGCTGGGGATGGGCGGGCGAGCCTCCGCCGTCATCGGCACCATCGATTACGTACCCGCTGCCACTCTGCTGCTTCCCTACTTCGAGGTGGACGTCAACGATGGGGGAGTCAACACATTTTTCTCGATCAACAACGCTTCGGCGACGGCCGCGCTGGCGCACGTCACCGTCTGGAGCGATCAGTCGATTCCGGTGCTCGACTTCGACGTCTACCTCACCGGCTATGACGTCCAGACGATCAGCCTCAACGAGGTTCTGGTATGGGGCAAGCTGCCACAGACGGCGAGCGACGGCCAGGATAATCCCCAGGACAGCATCAGCCCTCAGGGGCCGTTCTCCCAGGACATCAATTTCGCGAGTTGCAATGGAACCCTGCCCTACACGATGCCGGCGCTGAACGCGGCCTTCCGGGCCCACTTGGCGGCGGCCCTCCAGGGCAATCCGTCGCCCACCTTCGGCACTTGCTACGGCTCGAAGAAGAACGATGGCATCCTGCGCGGCTACGTGACCGTCGACTCGGTCAACTCCTGCAGCGTGCTGTTCCCGAGCCAGATGCTCACCGGCTACCGCAGCGTCATGACCGACCAGAACGTGCTGTGGGGCGACTACTTCTACGTCAACGGCCCCCAGAACTTCGCCAACGGCGATCCGATGGTCGCCATCGAGGCGGCCCCAGTAGGCTTCTTCACGCCGGGCCAGCACACCTTCTACGGCCGTTACACGGCCAATCCTCCGGGCACTCCGCCGGCGACTTTGATCGACAACCGCGAGCCGCTGCCGACCACGATGGGAGCGCGCTACCTCGGAACCGGCTCCATCTTCAACGGCGGCACCCACTTCGTCATCTGGCGTGAGGGTGGCGACCAGACGTCGACGACCGGTTACAACTGCAACCTTGACGGTCCGGTTCAGTGGTACCCGCTGTCGACCCGTGAAGTCCTGGTCTTCGACGAAACGGAGCAGGTGGTGACCCCCGAGACCTGCCCGTCGGGCTTCGACTGCAACGTGGACATCGTGATTCCG
>DASYJD010000056.1:0-14566 GCA_035996875.1 Thermoanaerobaculia bacterium | reverse complement strand
CCCCTGCCCCTCTCCCGCCCCCGCCCAACCCCCCTCACCGGGAGAGGGGTACCCCTGGGGCGTTTTTGCCTTGCTCCCTCTTCTCCCGGTGAGGGGGGTGCGGAGGGGGCGGGAGAAGAGGGCCGGGGTGATGAGGGTCTTGGGGCGGTCTATGCGCCCGCCGATTCGAGCGCCTGCCGGCGGGCCACGGCCAGGAGGTGGAAGGCCACCCAGAGGACGGCTCCCACCACGCCGCAGCCGTACCACAGCGCCTTCGGCCCCCAGGTCTGGTAGACCCAGGTGCCGATCAGCGGCGCCGCCACGTACGAGGTCGCGAAGGTGAGGTTGAACACGCCCATGTAGCGGCCCAGGCTATCCTCCTTCGCCCGGTCGGCCACGACGGCGCTGGCGATGGGGAAAGCCAGCATCTCCCCCATCGTCCACACCGCCACCGTGAAGGCGGCGAACGGGAAGCTC
The DNA here is from genome assembly GCA_035996875.1 of Thermoanaerobaculia bacterium. GTDB lineage: Bacteria > Acidobacteriota > Thermoanaerobaculia > Multivoradales > UBA5704 > DATARR01. The sequence goes on along the minus strand of DASYJD010000056.1, from coordinate 14,110 downwards.
GATCCCAGAGGCAGAAGGGCCAGGCCGGTGCAAACGAAGAAGGCGCCGAGGCCGACCTTCTCGAGCGTATCGCCGCGGCCCGCCAGCTTGTGCAACAGGACCATCTCGAAGACGACGATGATCAGCGTGTTGATCGCCAGCGTGAGCCCGATCCGCGCCTCGGAGAAGCCGTAGAGGTCCCGCAGCGTGAGCGGGAACGTGCTGACGATCTGGAACACCACGGTCGCCAGCAGGAACATCAGCCCCATCATCGCCAGGAAAGGCCCGTCCCGCCAGGGCGAGGACCCGGCTCCGGACTGCCGCCGGTCGCGCCGGGTCTTCGCGTCCTCCGCGCCGGATGGAACGAGCCAGAGCAGGCCCGTCGCCAGCAGGCAGGTGACGCCGTCGGCCACGAACAGCCAGCCATAGTCGTGGAGTGCCAGAAAGCCGCCGACCGAGGGACCCAGGGTCATCCCCATGTTGACCGCCAGGCGCAACAGCCCGAAGCCGCGCGCCCGGTCCACCGGCCCCGTCGCCGCCGCCAGCGCCGCGAGGTTGGCCGGCCGGAAGGCCTCCCCCACCAGGCTCAGTACGAACACCATGGCCGCGATGGCGAGACGGCTGCGCAACTGGCCGAGGACCAGAAAGCTCAAGCCGGTGAGCGCCAGGCTGACCTTCATCACCCAAACCGGCGAAACGCGGTCGCAGAGCCAGCCGCCCGTATACGACGCCACCATGGCCGCGAGGCCGTAGAGGGCCAAAATCTCCCCCGCCTGCGTGGTGGTGAAGCCGCGCTTCGAAACCAGATACAGAGTCAGGAACGGCATCACCATCGTGCCGCTGCGGTTGACCAGCGACGCGACCGACAGGAGCCAGACCGTGCGGCTCAACCCCGAGAACGCGTCGCGGTAGGTGGTGGCGATGGTGCGGAACAAGGGCGCTACTTCACCAGCAGCACCGGGCACCGCACCACGATGGCGATGCGGTAGCTCAGGGTTCCGAGGCCGAGGGCGGGGTGGTCGCGGTCCACCTTGTGGGACGAGAGGATCACCAGGTCCATCTCCTGGTCTTCGGCATAGCGCACGATGGTCTCGGCCCGCTTGCCGATCAGCAGCTCCTGGCGCACGGCGACGCCGGCCCCCTTGAAGCGCTCCTGGAGAGTGAAGAGCCGGGCCGTGGCCCGCGTCTCCAGGCTGCGGTAGAAGTCCGCCATCTCACCGTCTTCGAGGTGCTCGATGGCCTCGATGACGTGTAGCAGCAAGACCTCGGAGCCTCCCTCGACCCGGCCGGCGATCTCCAGGGCGGTGCGTAGCGCAGGCTCGTTCTTCTCGGTGAAGTCGACGGGGACCAGGATCTTTCGGAACATGACGCCCTCTTCTCTCCTCTGCCGTGCTCGCATCCCGGCCTGCCGCCACTGGCAGGGCCGGAACCTCAAGCATACGTCGGATGGCGCCGAAACCGGGGACGGGTCCGTCTAGCCCAACGTCTTCCTTCCCAATCGCGCCACCACGGCGGTCAGCTCGCCGGGATCGACGGGCTTGGCGAGATGGACCTGAAAACCGGCGGCGAGAGCCCGGCGGCGGTCCTCGGGGCTGGTGAAGGCGGTAACCGCCACGGCCGGCAGCTCCTCCGGGCTGCGGCCCAGGCCGCGGATGTCGCGGATCAGATCGTAGCCATCGCGCTCGGGCATACCGATGTCGCTCACCAGAACGTCGGGCTCGAACCGCCCGAGAGCTTCGAGCGCCGCGGCCGCCGAGGGGGCCGGCACCACGAAGGCGCCACGCAGGGTCAGGAGCTCGGCGACGACGTCCAGGGTGTCGGGATCGTCGTCCACCGCCAGCACGCGCAGGCCCTTGAGCGAAGGGGCCGGAGTCGCGGTTGGGCGGTCCTCGTAGATCGGAACCACCTAGACCTCCCAACCTGAAGAAGGTGGGAGGGGAGGCGCGAAAATCTGAGAATTCAAGAAAAACATCACAGGGCACTCCTTGTAAATTGAACCGCCTCCAGAGCAAAAAAGACCCTCGAACGAACGTTCTGCCGGGTTCGTTGTCGGGATAAAAAGACTTCTGGGTGCCTCCATATCGAGTGCTGCGTTGCTCGGACCGAAATCGTCCGTGCTGTTTGGGTAGGGGAACAAGCAAAAAACGAGCCATTTAAAGTCGAATCAGCCGAGCAGGCGCAATGACTCCTGCTGAAACGAAGCGGCCGGGTCAGGCTCGGACCCGGCCTTCAGGTTACTCCTTCGTCTAGGGACACCAGAGGTTGCAATGGTAGGTTTCGTAGCCCGATTCCCGGTAGGCTCCCACGGCTGGATCCCAATAGCAGGAGACCGTTATGTGGGTGACCACGTTGCAGGGACCGTAGGGGCAACTGGCGTCAGCCTCCGCTTCACCGGCGGCCGCGCTCGCCCAGACGGACTCCGCCGCGGTGCAGGAAGCGCCCGCACCCGGGTACGTGGCCGTCTGGTGAACTGGGGCGACGCCACAACCGCACATGGCGAGGACTTTCGCAGGCCTGAGGACGGCTGCACTGACGAGGGTGACGCCTACCAGGAGGAGGAACAGTCTCTTACTCATTCTTGATCTCCTTTCATCTCCTCGCTGAAGTGCGAGGTAGAGTCTCTTGGTTAAACATACGCACCAGAGCCTCTACCTTCCATGACTATTCTTGCTGACTCGTCGTTTTCCAAGCCGCGCGTAAGCCTTACCCGTGCGGCACGGGTAGACGAGGAGCACAAAGGAGATTGACCAACGGAAACCCGCACGAGGCCGTCGAGTGTCAGCGGCGCGCGCCGGTGAATCCCAAAGTCAGCCGGACGAGCAGGAACGTCCCCAAGAGCGACGCAATGGATCCGCCCAACGCCCGGGAGAGGTGCGAGTCCTGAAGGGGCGCGAGAGTACGGCCGAGCATGGCGTTCGCGATTCCCCAGCCGCTGATTGCGGCGAGCACAGAGACGGCGGCGAGCGCGAGAAGGAAACGGCGCCAAGGGAACGGTATAGGGGGGAGTGGCGCGGCCGTTTCCCGCACCTGCTCCATCACCAAGGCTGCGAAGCCGGAGGACGGGAGGAGCGGCTCTTCCGAGGCGAGAATGCGGTCGAGGTCGTCGGGGATCATGCGGGTGCCTCCAGAGCCGCGGGCGAGTCCGAGGCCAGGCTTCCCAGTTTACGCCGAAGCAGCTTGCGCCCGCGATGCAGCCAGGCCTTCGCCGTTCCCTCGGGGATCTCCAGGATGCGCGCCGTCTCGGCGAGGTCCATTTCCCTGAAGTAAAACACGGTCAGGGCATCGCGATACTTCGGCGGGAGGGAGACCACGGACCGCCGTACCAGTTCCTCGCGTTCGGAATCCTCCAGGACCAGCGGCGCCGGGCGGTCGCGGCTCGCAGCCCCGGCGATGACGTCGAGCGGAACGGTCGGCAGGCCATGCCGCCGCAGCGCCGACCGATAGACGTTGAGAGACACGGAAAACAGCCAGGACGAGAAGGCGGATTCCGCCCGAAACCGCGGCAACTGCTTGAAGACCTGGAGAAAAGCCTCCTGGGCCATCTCCTCCGCGCGCCCGCGGTCGCGGACGAACCGGTAGGCCAGGTTGATCAGCGGCGCCTGCCACCGGTGCACGATCCCCTCGAAGCCGCCGAGATCCCCAGCCAGAACCCGCCGCACGTCGATCAGGTCATTGTCGTCTTCCACGTTGCCCTCAGGCGGTGAGACGCCGGCTCCGGGTTTTTGGTTGCACGCTCCTTCCCGCAGACCTATCCGCAAAAAAGCGCAACCGCGAGAACCGGGAGAGCGTCCTACAGCCTGACACGCACTCAAGGAGAAACGCCAATGCCCATGACCATCGCCATTTTCCTGGCCGCCACCATGGTATCCGTCTTCTCGTTCGTCTCCATCACCGCCTTTGCCGATCAGCGCAGAAGGGAGCGCGACGCGTTCTATCGCAACGAGCTGCTCAAGAAACTCGCCGAGTCGCCGGCAGACCAGGCCCAGAGAGTCCTCGACGTCCTACGCGAGAAGGATCTCGCCGCGGAAAGGCTGCAGCGGGAAGGAATGAAGCTGGGCGGCTTGGTGGTGACAGCCGTCGGCCTCGGCCTGATGGCGATGCTGAAGCTGATGGCGCCCAACGACCAGGCCTGGGCCGTCGGGCTGATCCCCTTGCTGATCGGCGTCGTGCTGCTGGTCCACACCTACGGTATCGGGTCCAAGGCCGGAAAAAGCCAAGTAACCAAACTGTGATCCGCCGGCTGCCCTCAAGAGACGCCCCACGGGGCGTCTCCCGCTCTGCTATCCTATCGGGCGCTGGGAAAATTGCTTGGAAGGCATTGAAAGATTGGAGGCAACCTCGTGAGCGTTCTCTGTGACAGAAAGCGAGAGGCGGTGGCAGTCGTTCTGTCGCTTTTCTTCGCCGGCCATCCCGGCACGGCGCAACCGAAGAGGCCGCCGCCCGATCCTCGCGCCGTTTATCGCGGTTATGTACGGATACTCTGTCAGGAGGCCGGATTGGAGGAGGCCGTCCGCCGCATCAAGGTGCTCCCGAAGATCGATCCGGCCATTACGAAATCCTTCTCGCTTTCCAGAAAAGGCGATCAGGCCGGCGCTCTAGCCATTCTGGATGGAATTCCCAAGCCGATCGCAAAAGTGCCAACGAGATTCCTCTACTGGGAGCTGCGGGGATACATTCAAAAACGCCTTGGCGATCTTCCGGCCGCGCGGCACAGCTTCCGAGAGCTACTGACCCTCAGCGGCACGGATATGTCTCGCGTGGAGCTGCAAGCCTGGAGATTCCTCCAGGAGGTCGGAGAAAAGCCCGCCGCCGCGGGAGGAAACCGCGTCCTCGGAGTCGTGGTCCAGGTCAGCACGGCCGGCCACGTGATGGCCGTTGCTGGCTATGCGGACGGCAACTCACGGTTCGCCAATGATGCAGGCGCCGCCCTATTGGGCGATAAGTCCACATACACCCAGGAGATCCGGGACGCCGCCGCGCACCTGACTCGAACCTCGGAGAAATCTCTCGACCAGCTCCCCCTCCAAGGCGACTGCTCGTCGCCCGGCCCAGGCGAGGTGAAGCTCGCTCTACTGACGCCGGCTGGAATTCACACGCGGGCCGTTCCCTACGAGAGCCTCAAAAAGAGCGACAATCCTCTTCACGGCCTCTGGACAGCCAGCAACAACTTGATCGAGCTATCCTTGAACTATTATAAAAAACTGGCCGACGATCGGTCTCATCCCGGAAACCTGCCCGGTGCGAAGCCTACCGGCCCCAGCAAGTCCGGACCCCATAGATGAGCACCATCACGGAGAACGCGCCGCAGACAATCCCCCAGAACCAATAGGGCAGGAAGAGGGCGGTCTCCATCCGCATGACGTCGGAGGGGAAGACGCCGGAGGGATTCGCGGCGCCCCGCGTGAAGAGGTAGTCGGCGCGGGAGAAAACGCTCAGAGCGAGTTGCACTCCCAGGAAGACGACCACCCACTGCGCGTGCTCCGGCGAGAGGCGCCTGCCTGCGAGCAGGCAGCCGGCGGCGACCAGACCGGCAAAGAAAAATCCGAAGAGATTGCGGATCACCAGGATCTCGGCGACGAGCAGGAAGATCCCCACTCCCACCAGACAGGATCGAGCCCCGCGGCCCGTCTTCCCCAGTTTGAAACAGAGGGCCGCCGCCACGGCGGGTCCCACCAGCCCTCCGGCCAGAGTCAGGCCCTCACGGATCCTACCGAAGCCGGCGAGGTCCATCTCGGAGACGCCGGCCCCGCTAATCCACATTTTGAGGCTCTGGAACCTGCCACCGAGAAGCAGAGCCGTGAGCCCATGCCCCATCTCATGAGCCAGAGTCGAGAGCAGGAGAAGCGGCCGGGCGAGAACCTGGCCATACGGGATCACATATAGCGCCAGCGTGACGACGACGCTCACGAGGAGAAGTTGCCGCGTGCGGCTCGCTGGCCGCGGGTTGTCTTGCGCGATCATGGAATGTCTCACCGCCGCTTCAAACGCCGGCGCAGACCGCCGACGAAGGATTCCACCTCTTCGACGCCGGCCAGACGGCAGATCAACAGGTAGGTGAGGCCGTAGGTGCCGAGCACCACGACGGCTTTGAGGATGATCGGCAGCGGAGGCAGCAGGTACCAGACGACGGCTGCCGGCAGAGCCGCCCCGAGGGCGATGAGCACCATGCGAGCGTCCTCGCGCCAGGGCAGCTCGAAGTCCGGCAACTTCCGCCGGAGCGCTCTCCGGAGCTGGTAGAGCTCCATCCAGGCGCCGAACCCGGAGGCAAGCGACAGCCCCACCGAGCCCAGAAACAGAGGAGTGCCGGGCAGCGGCCCCACCAGGGCCGACAGCGGAAGGCGATCGAACAAATACATGAGCGGCAGCGCCATGAGGATCGAGGTTCCCACACGCATCGCCGCGATGCGGGCGGGCGACCGGGTGTCGCCCAGGGCATAGAAAGTATTCTGCAGCAGCCTCGAGGTGGTGGTGGCAAGGATGCCCGTCGAGTAGCCACAGAGCACCAGGTAGACCAGCCAGTTGGCCCCTGCGCCGAAGAGCCCACGCCGATAGAGACCGATCACCAGGTAACCGAAAGCGAAGTAGCCGATCACTGTGGGTACGTTGAGAAAGGCCACGTAGCGCAGGGCGCGGCGGACGCGCTCCAGCATCGCCTCGCCCGCGCCCTCAGCCCGCAGACGTGACAGCTCCGGCAGCTCCGAGGCCGCCACCGAGACCCCGAAGAGACCGATCGGCAGAAGATAGAACATCTGTGCGAAACGGTCCGCCGAGGCCGCGCCTTCGGCCAGCAGGCCGGCGAGGAACAGGTCGATATAGCCGGCGAGCTGAACGACGCCGCGGCCGGCCACCGCCGGCCACCAGGCGGCGAGAGCTTCGCGCACGCCGGGCACCCGGACGGAGAACGAGAACTGAAAGCCCTTCAGGACGCGCACCACGCCCGGCAACTGGATCAGGAACTGCAACAAGCCGCCGAGAACGCCGCCCCAGCAGACGATTCTGAAAAGGTCGATCTGCACCGCAGGGTTCTTCAAGCCATGGCTTCCCACCGTCAGATGCCGGCCGGCGAAAATCAGAACGCCGATCATCGCCGCGTTCCACAGCACCGGCGCGAAGTACGGCAGGAAAAACTTCCGGTGACTGTTGAGGATCGCGAGCGCCCACACCGACAGCACCAGGAAGCCCGTCATGGGGAACAGAATGCGGACGCCGGTCACCGTGAGGGCGAAGCGGTCCACCGCCGCCGTGCCGGCCGCCACCCGCGCGGCGTCGCCATGGAAACCCAGCGCGAGAATGAAGACGATCGGCCGCGCCAGCACGTTGCCAAGCAGGGCAATGCCGGCCGCCATGGCGAGCATCAGACCGAAGATGGCGCCTGCGAAACGGCCGGCTTCCTTTTCTTTTCCTTCCACCAGGAGCCGGCTGTAGATGGGGATGAAAGATGCCGACAGGACTCCCTCCCCCAGCAGGTTCTGGAGAACGTTCGGCACCCGCATGGCCGCCGTCAAGGCATCCTGAATGGGGCCGACGCCGAAGTAGCGGGCGAAGGCTCCTTCGCGGATGAGACCCATCATCCGGCTGAGCAGGATGCCGGCGAAGACCATCACCGCCCCGCCGCGCGAGCGAGGCCGCTTCTCCGGCGCGGGCTCCGGCAGTGGCGAAGCCTCGGCCGGCGTCGTGCCCAGATAATCCTCGGGCTCGCTCACCTCGGGAGATCGTTCCAGTTCAGCAGCACGTTCCAGACGAAGCGGAAATCCGCAATGTTCAAATAACGGTGGAGCGGGTTGAAGGCGAACAGAATCACCCGTCCCTTCCCCACCGGCAGGTCGAGGATGGCCGGCTTGCCGTTGATCGCGTCCTCGCCGCGCACAAAGCCGGAGAGCACGAGTCGGTTGTCCTGCGCTTTGGCCTTATCCCCAGGCTTCGGTGTGCCCGGCGCTCCAGGCGCGCTGGCCGCGGCATCGAGATCCTCCACCTCGATACCGCCCGCCTTCGGGGCCGGTTTCCCTTCCTTTTTCTCGTCCTCGCCCTCCGGCCGCTTGGTGCCGAACTGCATCACCACCCGGCCACGCTCGGACTTCGGCACGTCGTAGAGCGGTCCGTTGCCGCGGAAGACCTCGGTCAGCTCCTCATAGCCGTAGGCGATGGGGTGCTCGGGGCGAAGCACCTTCGCCCGCAGCTCCGAGCCGGGAGAGTTGAGGCCGCCGGGCGCCACACGCTCGGCGCCGCGCACCAGCCCGCCCTCGACCGCGAGGGTGCCCGAGCTCCCCAGGGCCACGAGCACGCCGCCGCCCTCCAGGAAGCGCTGGAGATTCAGCATCCCCGCGAAGCCCATGCCGCCGGTGATGTCGTCCGACGCGTCCGGAATTCCCTGGCTGGGGAACTCCGGCGTCTGGCTGTACGGCAGGGGCGAAAACTTGGGATCGATGCCATGAATGAGATCGTTGAGGCCACCGCGGCTTTGCGGGAAAAGGATAACGTCGAAGCGCTCGCCGAGGTTGCCGCGTTTCAGGTCGTCGTCGCCGATCGAGGTGTAGGGAATCTTGTCGCGGTCCAGCGTGTAGCGTGCCCAGCCGAAATCCTGCGTATTGACCCAGTTGTGGAGCACCGCGAGGCGCGGCAGGTCCACCACGTGCCGCCGCACGTCCGGCGGCGCGGCCGCAGCGGTGAACGAGAGCCCCGTCTGCCGGGCGACGGTATCCACCGCGTCCAATGGCCCTTCGACGATCCAGCTTCCCGGCGGATAGGACACGCTGCCGGCGGTGAAGGCCGTCTCCGCCGCGTCCACCTGAGCTCCGGCGAGCATCACGCGAGCCGCGAGGAGCGACGTCTGGCCGGTGTCGCGAAGGAGGAAGACCGGTCCCGTTCCCGTCACTCCGCCCGAGGCGGTCACGTCGGCCGCCACCGGCTCCATTGCGGCGGCGAAGACTTTCTTGTCGGCCACCGAATCGCCCTGCACGCCGTAGATCAGCGGCCACGTCCACGCCACGTCGTCGTAGGGCGGGTTCGGCTCGTCGGCCGGGAACTTCTGCTCCTCGAGCAGACTGACGGCGAGATTGCGGTAGGGCTGATCCATACGCACGACGTAGCTGCCGGCGGCCCAGCTCTTCTCCCCCACTCTCAGCTCCGCCGTGAGGCGATGGACCTCGATGCGCTGCGCCCGGAGTTGATTGACGAGATAGGCGAGCCGGCCAGGATCGCGCTGTGTCGGCGGAAATACCCAGGCGTAGGGCGCCTCCGTCCGCCCCTTCTCCAGCGAGCGGTTGCCTTTGATCCAAAAATTCTCCAGCAGCTCCTGCCGGTGCGCGGCGGCGTACTCCAAGGCCGAGAGCACGCCGGCCTCCATGTAATTGGTGTTGTCGCGGAAGGACCAGCGCAGCTTCTTCTTCGGCGGCGTGGGCCGGTACCACTGCACGTCAGTGACCGGCTTGCCGACGAAGCGCTCCTCCGAAAGATCGCGATCGAAAGTTCCGGGCGAGGCGTTGCCGAAGGTCTCGTAGAAGCGGGCCATGGAATTGTGATTGTTGGCGACGCCGTTGAGATAGCCCGGCCACCAGCCGTCCCAGAATCCCCACGTCCAGACGCCGGGCAGCCCCTGGGCGGCGAGGGCGCCGGCCTCGTGATAGCCGAATTGGGTCCACTCGCTGATCGTCACCGGATCGATGGCGTGATTGTAGGGGCCGTAGCCGGTCATGATGTAAAGCAGCGGCAGCGACTCGTGCAGGTCGTGCATAGCCTGCGGATGGAAGTTGAAAAAGGTTTCGTTGACGGCGCGGCTCAAGGCCAGGGTGAGCTGCATGCCGTCGCGGTTGTTGTCGTGGAAGGCGTAGTGGCCCCAGTAGGGCGGCGACAGGATCTCGTCGAGCTCCTCGAAAGGCAGCTTGCGGTTGCGGACGTTGCGGTAATACCAGTCCACCATGCGGTCGCGGCCGTCGACCTCCACCACGGGAGTGATGAGGACGATGGCATTCTTGCGGATGGCCTGGATCTCCGGCTTCTCCGACACGGCCAGCCGGTAGGCCAGCTCCATGAGCATCTCGGGGCTGCCCGTCTCAGCCGAATGGAGCCCGCCGGTGAGCCAGTAGAAGACCTTCCCCTGCGCGGCGAGTTGGCGCGCCTCGGCGTGCGACGTGCGCCGGGGATCGGCGAGGCGGGCGGTGACGTCCTTGTAGTGGTCGAGGTCCGCGAGGTTCTGGGCGTCCGAGACGAGGACGAGCGTCATCTCCCGCCCTTCCTCGCTGGTACCGATCGTCATCACCTTCACCCGGTCGCTGGCCGCAGCAAGGCGGCGGAAGTAGCCATGGACGTCCGCCACGCGGGACAGCTCGTCCGGCGCGCCCACGATGTGGCCCAGCACCTTGGTAGGAGAGGGCACCGTCGCCGAATCCGGCACGTAGGCCACGGACTCCGGCAGGAACTCGGGAGCCGTCGTGAGCTCCTTGATCCTCTCGACGCTCCCCGGCTCGGGCACGTCCGGAGCCCAATCCGGGCCGCCCGCCTGGGCGAGAGTCATCGGCTCGTCATGAACGACGACCGGCGGAGCCGCTACCGGGGCCTGGGCGGCGAGGGGGGCGATGAGGGAGAGAATCGCGAGTAGACCGAGGATGAAGATGCGGGCCATACGGGTTTCGAGCCTCCTTGGCAGCGGACCGAGGCGGTACGATAGCACTGGCCGGCCGCGGTGAAGCACCAGGAGTCGAGCCCGGGCTGCCGGCGCTAAAGCCGGACGACCAGCTTGCCTTCGTCGTCGGGGAACTCCAACTCGTAGTCGTACCTCTGCCGTAGCGCCATCTTGTTCCAAGGCTCGCTATAGTCAGTATGATAGTTGAAGCACAGCGTCTTTCTGCCGCTGCACGAGACGATACGGGCGAGCGCCTCGGGATCCGGGTGACCGAAGGTCTCGCTGTTCGTGGAGACCAGAAAGCGCTTCGAGGCGAGGTGCGCCGTCAGCGCCGGCGTCGTATTGTTGCGGCTGCCATGGTGGCATATCTTGAACGCGTCAACCGCGACCGGTGCCAACGAGAGCCGTTGCAGCGACGCAAGCAGGACGCTCGGGTGCGCATCGGCACCGAGTAGCGCGCGCTTGCCCTCGTACTCGAACAGGAACGCGATGCAGCTTCCGTTCGCCGCGCTCGAATCCTCGTGGAGCTCCGTCTTGAGAAGCTGGTCGACATCGATCTTCGTCGGCGGAGGGCGTTTACCGAGCACGTCCAGAGGCTTGGGTTCCTCGCCAGGCAGGATTCCTGCGTCTCTACACTCAGCCTCCCATTTGGGACGCAGCTTTTCGAGCTTGTCCCAGGTGGGCGACAAGAGCGTGATCGTCGCGCCGCCCGCGAGCGATACTTGGGGCAGCGGGCCATCGTCCGGAACGACCACGCTCTTGCCTCCGAAAGCTTCGTTCCAAGAGAAGCGCGCCTTTTCAATGGCTGCCGAGAGCTTCTCGCCGAGAAGGCCGCCCAGCTTGTCGGGCGGGAACAAGTGTTTGTACGCGTTGAACCAGACGTCCTTGGGCGCGACGAGCTCGGGGGCGGTGGCAAGGAGCTTCAGCATTCCACCGATGTGGTCCTCGTCGACATGGGTGACGACGAGCAGCTCGAGCGCGACGGTTTTTCCTTTCTTGCCCAGTCGCTCGACGATCGCGTCGGCCGAGGATCGGGTCCCACCGTCAATCAGCACGCGATACGGCTGAGCCTCATCGCCGTACTCGATGAGAATGGAGTCGCCGTGATGGGCCGGCATCATCTCAAGGGTCAGCATTGAATCTCCCTTCGATCAAATAAGCCAGTCCGCGTCCCCATAGGCGGCGACGGCCAGAACGATCGGGTAGCCCCGGCTGAGCAGTTGGCGGCGCACGACGGTCATCAGATCGCCGAGCGGCACACCGTCGCGGCTGGCGTTGACCCGCTCCAACTCCGCAAGGATTTGCGATGCGATCGGTGCGGCGTGCTGGCCAAGGATCTCGCACAGCGTACCGATCACAATCGCCGCACCGGCGAGCCGAAAGCGGGCAACGAAAGACTGCAGAGCCCGCTCCGCGATGGCAGTCGAGCAGCCAAGGAGCAGCACGATCGGTCCATGGCCGGCGGCGGTGCCGACAAAAGACTGGTCGATGCTACTGAGGAAGGCGGCGTTCTGGGGACCTATGACGAGGGTCCGAACGCCCTCTTGCAGGTCCGTATGCGCGAGCAGGATCAAAAGTGATGGATTGGCCGCGATCGCCTGACGCCATGCGGGCCAGTCCACGACCTCGGCGGTCGGCTTGGCGATCGTCCCCGCCTTCGCGAAGGCCGCGTCGACCGACTCTTTATCGATGGCACGCGCCGCTGCCGCCGCCGCGCAGATCGAACCCGGAGCCAGAGCCAGGCGGGTGCGCCCCGCGGTCGGCTCGCTCTGCAGCGCGTAGCTGTTGCCCCCGAGCATTCTGGCGTCGACCTTGGCGTAGGCGTGCCGCTCGATGACACGACTCATGCCCCAGAACGAGACCGGACAAACGACCGTGCCGCGATCGAGCGGGCAAGCGGGCTGGCATTCACCGGAGTCGAGCGCCGCCTCCCATTGCGGGCACATCGTTGCGCCAACGCCCGGAGCGGTGCCGTCGTAGCAGATTTCAAGCGGCAGCGTCGCCGCGTCAGGTTTGGAGGAGATGATCTGGATACGCCGGGCCTGGGCCAGATCGTCACGAACGCCCGGCATCTGCAAGAGCGCGTCGCGCAGGAGCACACCGCGGCGCGCGAGGCCAGCCAGGAGAGTGGTGGTGCCGTGGGACGACGGCTTACCAAAATCTTTCGGAGTATTCGTCGCCGCCTCGAGAGCGGAGCCCACCTCCCGGCTGAGCTCATCGATCTGTCCGTCCGCGGGAACGAGGCTTGCGCGACTATCGGCGAATACAGACAGCGTCGGCGAGCCGGCAAGCTGGTTCTGAATCAGTGCGACGTCGAATCTCTGGCGGCCCGTGACGCCGTCGAGGTCGCGACGAATGATGTTTTCGATGCCCAATGCGAGCGGCGCGATCTCACCCTGGCCAACGTCGGCCAGAAGCAGCAGCGTCTGCAGAATCCGGTTCTCGTGCAGGATTGCGATGCGCGCTTCGAGACGGCGAAGGGTGTCGCCGATCGCGAGATCGAAATGGACGGGCTCCGAGGAGCCGGCCGGGGGTAGGAGCAGCCGATGCACCTGGGGCTCGCCGCCGAGGGACGGCGCGGTGAGGACGACGGTGAGCTCGTGGCCCGCGGCCGACGGCGGGAGCTCCGGAAAGGGATCCGGCGAGACCAGCACACCCTCGATCCGCGGGCCGATCCATACGTCAAGCCGGTAGAGGCCGGGACGAAGCGGCGCATAATCGACCTTCACAGGATTGGCGTTGCCTACCTTGAAGAGCAGCGCCTGTGCGCGCCGCTCGCGAGACTCAATGGGCGGCGTCTCGCCCGGTACGGCGAAGCTGGTCTCACCGAAGGCGGCGCCCCGGGTCATGGAGCGGCTCCCGGGTGCGCCCAACGAGTCCTGTTCGAGCGGCACGGAGCGTTGCCTGATCTCAGCGACTATGGCCTCGGTCGTGAGCATCAGCCCCGCAATCGAAGTGGCGTTGATCAGAGCGGTCTTGGTAACTTTGACAGGATCGATGACGCCTGCATAGACCAGGTCCTCGTATTGACCGGTGTTGGCGTTGAACCCGGTGTTCCGCGAGCTCGAGAGAATCCTTTCGACGACGTCGGAGCCCTTCTGGCCGGCGTTGACGGCAATCTGACGGGCCGGTTCTTCGAGAGCGCGGCGGACGATGTTGACGCCCACCCGCACGTCGCCCTCGGACTGGATGGCCTCGACGGCCTTGATGGCGCGCAGCAGCGCAACGCCGCCGCCGGGGACGATGCCCTCTTCGACGGCCGTCTTGGTAGCACGCACGGCGTCTTCGACACGGGCCTTCTTCTCCTTCTTATCGGTCTCGGTGGCGGCACCGACTTTGATCACCGCCACGCCGCCCACGAGCTTGGACAAGCGCTCCTGGAGCTTCTCGCGGTCGTAGTCCGAGGTGGTCTCCTCGACCTGGTTGCGGATCTGCTTGACGCGGCCGGCAATGGCCTCGTGCCGCTTGACGTCGTCGGAGTCGGTGACGATGGTGGTCTCGTCCTTGGTGAGG
>DASYJD010000055.1:0-104250 GCA_035996875.1 Thermoanaerobaculia bacterium | reverse complement strand
GGCCCTCTTCTCCCGCCCCCTCCGCACCCCCCTCACCGGGAGAAGAGGGAGCAAGGCAAAAACGCCCCAGGGGTACCCCTCTCCCGGTGAGGGGGGTGCGGAGGGGGCGGGAGAGGGGCAGGGGTGAGGGTCTTCGGGTGGGGGAAACTCTCAGACGAGTTAAGTTAGCGCCTATGGGGGTACTACCCCTCTCCCGGGGCGGCGGATGGGGTGGTCGGGAGAGGGGCAGGGGTGAGGTCTTGGGCGGGGGAAACTCTGAGGACACGTTAAGTTAGTCCCTATGGAGGCGCCTGGGACTGGACAAGGAATTCTCCGCCGTATACGTTCCTTTACAAGGAATGATGGAATTGCGATTTTTCCCCGTCCTGCTCCTTGGTGCCGTCCTGGCCGCCGTCCTCTCGGGTTGCTCGGAGGAGAGGGCCCAGGCCGCGGCGCAGGCCGAGAGGGGCGCTCTGGTGGCGCATCGCGGGACGTTCCGCCAGCGTCTGCTGCTCTCCGGCGAGCTCGAGGCCGAGCGGGGCGAGCCGCTCTCCGTGCCACGCACCAACCAGTTCCAGCTCCAGATCCGCTGGCTGGCCGAGGATGGCACGGCGGTCAAGGCCGGCGAGCCGGTGGTGGCGTTCGACAACTCGCAGTTCGCCTCGGACCTCGAAGAGAAGCGCCTCTCCGCTTCGGATGCCGGTAGCGAGCTCCAACGCACGACCGCCGAATCCAAGACCGGCACCGCCGATAAACAGTTCGCGGTCGAGAAGGCGCGCTCGGAGGAGGAGAAGGCGAAGATCGCCGCCTCCTTGCCCAAGGACCTCCTCGCTCTGCGCGAGTACCAGGACCGGCAGCTCGCCCTGAAGCGTGCCGAGACCGAGCTCGCCAAGGCCCAGGAGGATCTCGACGCCGCCACCCGCGGCGGCGCCCGCGACGTCGACGTCAAGAAGATCGCGCTCGAGAAATCGCAGCGCGAGATCCATACCGCCGAGGGAGCGATCGACGCTCTCACCCTGCGCGCGCCGCGCGCCGGCATGGTGCTGATCGGCGAGCATCCCTGGGAAGGACGCAAGATGCGGGTGGGCGACACGGTGTGGGTGGGCATGACGGTGGCCTCCCTGCCGGACTTGTCGGCCATGAGCGTGCAGGCCAGCCTTTCGGACGTCGACGACGGCCGCATCCAGCCCGGCATGGAGGTGCTCTGCACCCTCGACGCCTATCCCGATCAGGTGTTCAAGGGGCGTGTGGCCGATATCTCGCCGGTCGCCCGAGAGTCCCACCGCAGCCCGCTGCTGCGCTACTTCCCCGTACACGTCAAGCTCGACCGCTCGGACCCGCGGCGCATGCGGCCGGGCATGTCGGTACGGGTCGAGGTGCTGGGGGCGGAGCTCAAGGACGTCCTGCTGGTGCCGCGGACGGCCCTCGACTTCGGCGGTGCCCCGGGAGGCTCGCCGCGCGCCCTGCTGGCGAGCGGCGGCACCGTGCCGGTGAAGCTCGGAGGGTGCGCGGCGCTGGAGTGCGTGGTGGAGTCCGGCCTCACGGAGGGGACGCGGCTGCGCTCCCGCAATGACCGGGATGAGCGGAACGGGAGGCGCGGATGAGCCCCCGCCAGCGGCGGTTCGCTCGTTTCGCAGCCGGTGGCGCGGTGCTCGCCGCCGCCGCCCTGGGCTTCTGGCTGGTCTCGGCGCGGGCCTCCGCTTCGGCCGGCGGCGGCTGGATGGAGGTGCGGCGCGAAGATCTGGTGATCGGCGTGCCGGTCTCGGGAACGCTGTCGTCGACGCAGGCGGTGAGCATCGGTCCGCCCCAGATCGAGGAGATCTGGGACTACAAGATCTCCTTCATGGCTCCGGAGGGAGCGCCCGTCAAGGCCGGCCAGCCGGTGCTGGGCTTCGACTCCTCGGAGCTCCAGCAGAAGCTGCAGGAGAAGATGGCCCAGCGGGATTCGGCGCAGAAGGAGCTGGAGAAGCGCCAGACCAGCGCCGAGCTCTCCCACCGCGATGCGACGTTGGAGCTCGCCGAGGCCGCGGCCCGGCAGCGCCGCGCCGCCCTCAAGGTGGAGGTGCCGCCGGCTCTGGTGGCCGCCAAGGAGCTCGCCAAGTCGCGGGAGGATCTGGCGCTCGCCAACCGCGAGATCGCCTACCTCAAGGAGAAGATGCGGCTCGAGGCCTCGCAGGCGGGCACCGACGTCGACGCCCTCGTCAAGCGGCGCGACCGTGCCGCCGGCCGTGTTCAGGAGATGCAGGACGCCATCCGCCGCATGATGGTGCCCGCCTCACGCGACGGCACGGTGGTCTACGTGGCGACCGACAACGGCGGCAAGAAGAAGATCGGCGATTCGTGCTGGCGCGGCCAGTCGGTGGTGGAGATCCCGGACCTGCGGCAGATGCAGGCGGACGGCGAGGTCGACGAGGCCGACGCGGGCCGCGTGGCCGCCGGGCAGCGGGTGACATTCCGGTTGGATTCGCATCCCGACGACGTCTTCACCGGCCGGGTGCGCGTCATCGGCGGCGCCGTGAGCAGCCGCTCGGACGTCAATCCGCTCAAGGTGGTGAAGCTCACCATCGACCTCGACCGCACCGATCCCCAGCGCATGAGCCCCGGCATGCGGTTCCTCGGCACCGTGGAGATCGAGCGCGCGCCGCACGCCCTGGTGGCTCCTGCCGAGGCGGTGTTCACCCGGCCCGAGGGCCCGGTGGTCTATCGCCGCTCGGGCTGGGGGAGCGAGCCGGTCCATCCCGTGCTCGGCCGGCGCAACGACCGCTTGGTGGAGATCAAGAGCGGCCTGCGCCCCGGCGACATGATCTCCCGCCGCGACCTCACCGGGAACCGCGGCGGCGGGGGAGCGGGCGGATGAGGCCGGTGCTCATCGCCGGTGCGGTGGCCATCCTGCTGGCTTTGGCGGCTTTCCTCCCCTGGCCGGGAGGCTCCAGCGCAGGCGATGTGCCGGTGCTGCACGTCGCGTCCGAGAACTTCGAGCGCCGGGTGCCGGCGCAAGGCAACCTCCAGGCGGTGACGGCGACGCCCATCTCCGTCCCCACGGGTGTGCCCGGACCCTTCCGCATCGGCTGGGTCGCCACGGACGGCTCGCGGGTGAAGCAGGGCGACGTGGTCATCCGCTTCGACCCCAGCGCCATCGAGAAACGGCTGGTGGATGCCGGGGACGACCTGCGGGAAAACCGGCTGGCGATGGAGAAGAAGCAGATCGAGGGCACGGCCGAGCTGCGCAAGCTGGAGAAGGACGCCGCCATGGCCCGCATCGAGCTTGCGGACGCCAAGCAGTTCCAGAAGAAGGACTCGCTGATCTTCTCCCGCGCCGACATCATCGAGTCGGAGATCGACCAGGGGCTGGCCGAGGAGCGGGAGGGTCACGCCCAGGCCACCCGCCAGACGCGGCAGAAGCTCTCGGGCACCGAGGCGGCACTGCTCCAGATCAAGATTCGCCAGGCCGACGCCAAGATCAGCCAGGCCCGCGCCGCACTCCAGGCGCTGACCGTGACGGCGCCCCATGACGGCGTCCTCATCCTCAAGCGCAACTGGCGGGGAGAGTCCACGCGGGTGGGCGACAACGTGTGGAACGGCCAGCCGCTGGCCGAGATCCCCGATCTGGCCAGGATGCAGGCCGAGGTCTACGTGCTGGAGGCCGACGCCGGCGGCCTGACGCCCGGCCGGCAGGCCTTGGTGACAGTCGAATCCGCTCCCGGCGTTACCTGGCCGGCGAAGATCGCCCGCGTCGACGCGCTCGCCAAGCCGCGCATCCTGGGCTCGCCCGTGCAGTACTTCGCCGTCACCCTCGCCCTCGACCGCACCGATCCGCAGGTGATGAAGCCCGGGCAGCGGGTGCGGGCGACGCTCTTCCTGGAGCAACGCAAGGGCGCCCTCCTAGTGCCGCGCCAGGCTCTCTTCGACCGCGAGGGGCGCACGGTGGTCTACCGGCGAGACCTCAAGAGCCGGGGCGGCACTGGCGGCAATGGCTTCGCGCCGGTCGAGGTGAAGCTGGGGCCGTCGTCCCTCGGCCGGGTGGTGGTGGAGTCCGGCCTCCATGCCGGGGACGTCCTGGCGATGCGCGATCCCACCCGGCCGGCGGGGGCTCCTCCGGAAAAGAAAGACACCGCGCACAAGGCGCCGCCGGTCTCCTCGCACCGGCGGGGCGGCGGCATCGTCATCATCTCGCAATGACCCCCCGGGAAGCCTTCCACTCGGCGCTCGACAACCTGGCGGCGCACAAGCTGCGCTCGGCCCTCACCATGCTTGGCATGATCTTCGGTGTCGGCGCCGTCATCGCCATGATGTCGATCGGCGCCGGAGCGGAGCGCCAAGCCCTGGCCTCGATCGAGCGGCTGGGGCTGCGCAACGTGCTGGTACGGGCGAAGACGCTGAAGGACGACGAGGCGCAGGAGATCCGGCAGAAGTCGTTGGGTGTCTCGCAACGCGACGCGACGGCCATCGCCGAGGCGGTGCCCGGGGTCGAGCTGGTGGCTCCCCGCATCCGCGTCGATCCCTACAAGGTGCTTTCGGCGACCGGCAAAAGCGACGGCGCCGCGGCCTACGGGGTCGACCCTCGCCATCGCGAGCTGGCGCACCTGGTGATGGCCGAAGGCCGGTTCCTCGACGAGATGGACGACGCCACTCACGCCCAGGTGGCCGTGGTCGGACCGGCGGTGCGCCGCGACCTCTTCGGTTACGGGCCGGCCGTGGGGCAGCTCGTGAAGGTGAACGACGTCTGGTTGGAGGTGGTCGGAGTGCTGGCGGACGATACTGCATCGTCTCCGGGCGCGCCGGGGGCTCCGGGTGCGCCCGGCGGGGGTGGCGCCGGCGCCTCGGGTGGCGAGGGGGTGGCGGCCGGCGGGGCCTCGCGGGAGATCTACCTGCCGGTGTCGACGGCCGAGCGGAAGTTCGAGCATCCGGCCCTGGGCTCGCCGCTCGACGAGATCGTCGTCCGCCTGAAGCCGGGAGCGAGCGGTGAGGAGGCGTCGGGATCGATCCGCGAGCTGCTCGACCGGCTGCATGCCGGCGCCGCAGACTACGAGTTGGTGGTGCCTGAGGCGCTGCTGGCCGAGAGCCGGCGCACGCAGCGGCTGTTCAACATGGTGATGGGCGCCATCGCCGGCATCTCGCTGCTGGTGGGCGGCATCGGCATCATGAACATCATGCTGGCCACGGTGCTGGAGCGGACGCGGGAGATCGGCGTCCGCAGGGCGGTGGGGGCCCGGAGCCGCGACATCCGCTTCCAGTTCATCGTCGAGTCGTTCGCCATCAGCCTCATCGGCGGCGTTACGGGCATCGTCGCCGGCCTGGCCTTGGCGCGCGGCGTCGCGGCGCTGGCCGGTTGGGAAACTATCGTCACAGGGTCGTCTATTCTCCTGTCGACCGGCGTCGCCATGGCGGTGGGGCTGGCTTCGGGGATCTACCCGGCTTCCCGGGCGGCGGCGTTGGACCCCATTGAAGCGCTGCGCTACGAGTGAAGCACGCCGGCGGGACGCCGGTTTCCCGATCTCCGGCAGGGCTCTTAGCATCTGGTAACATTCTCTTCAAATTTTCGCCCAAAGGATCTGATGCGGAACATCTCTCTGTGGCTCGTGCTGGTGCTGGGCCTGCTGGTCGGCGTGCCGGCAGGGCGTCTGGCGTTGGCGCCTCAGGAGAAACCGGGGCAGGCCCCCGTCGCGGTTCCCGCTCAGGCCGTTCCCGTTCAGACTCCTCTGCCGGCGGCGACGCCTCCTGCGAAAGCGCCCGCCGACGAGACCTTCTCCTCCTGCAATCCGCCGCCAACATCGCCCTCAGCGCCCCCGCCACCGCCTCCTCCGGCTTGGTGCGAGCCCGTGCGCCTGTTGGGCGAGTTCTTCGGCAAGAAGCTGGAGCCGGCGAAAAAGCGCGATGATCTGGTCCAGGATCTGAGGAAAGCGGCGGATGATGCAGGTTACGACCTCCAATTCCTGGTCGCCCTGGTGCCAGCGCCGCCGGACCCGCGGCTGGACCAGGCCCTGGAGGCCGTGCAGCGTGGCTTTGCCCAGTCGGAATACGTGGTGGAACGCTTCTGGCTGCCGTGGACGGGGGAGGACACCAAAGGCGGCGGAGCTGCCGGAAAAACGGCGCCGGGCCTCCTACTCTTTCGTGGGCTGGAGACGAAGAGCAACTCTCTTAACTCGCACCGCCTGGATCTCGTCTTCGTCGTGGGGGAGACGCCGAAGGCGGGAATCCAGAAGGGGCCTTTTCGCGAGGCTCTGGAGCTGGCAGCGGACCTGCAAAGGGGAGCGGTCGCTCCCTCCGTGGATATCCTGGGACCAACTTTCTCCGGCTCGATCGAGTCGCTACGCTTGGCCCTTTTTGCCTGGAGGCATCGGGAGGGTGAGCGGCGGCCGCCGCTTCGCTTCCGTGCTGCCACGGGCTCGGCCACGGCACCGTCGAAAGACGTTGAAGAGCCTCTGGCGGCCATGAATGTGGAAATCTGCCGCACCGTGCTCCCCGACGAGACACTTCAGAAGCAGACTCTCGCCTTCCTGACGGACGAGATGGGGTGGGACTTACGCCAAGTCGCTCTGCTCACCGAGGGGGACACGGCCTATGGCCGCAGCGTGCTGAACCATCCCTATAAGCAGACACGGCAAGCGCCGCCGCTCGTCATGGTGCCATTTCCCAGCCACATCTCCGAGTTGCGGACCGCGACAGAAAAGGAGAAGGTTGCGCAGGCGAAGGCTGCGACAGCGACTCAGCCCGCCATCCCCGCCGGCCAACCGGCGGCGCTGTCGTTCGACCTCACCGATCCTGGCCGGCCGGTCGACCTCGTCCCGACCTTCGATCCGTCGACCGTGCTCAGCAATGAGTTGGTCCTAGAGAACCTAATGCGGGCGGTCTCTCGCGAAGGGATCCGCTATGTCGGCATCCTGGCGACGGATGTCAAAGATACGCTGTTCCTCGCGGAACAAGTGCGCGCCCGGGTGCCCGACGCCGTGCTCTTCACTTTCAACAATAATCTGCTCTACGCCCACCCTCAGTATGGCCAGACCATGGACGGGATGCTCGTTTTCTCGAGCGCCCCCCTTTTCACTGAAGGGGCGCCCAGGCAGCCGAAGTCCCTTTCGCCGACCGATGGCCACAGTCGCCGTCAGTTCTCGAGCGAGTTCCAGCAGGGTCTTTTCGAGGCGGTGCTTTACCTTATGGAGAGGCCTGTGGCGTCGCCGAGTGCCTGGATCATGGCCGTAGGGAACGGCTCGCTCTGGCCGGTCGCCCGCCTGACGGCCACGCCGCAGGAAAAAGTCCGAATGTGCGGCGCCGCAGAGCCGCCAGTTTTGGAGCAGGCCACACCAGACCAGGGCCAGAATCGCGAAACCAACCTGGCTCAGACGCAGAGGGAGGGGAATGGATTCGCCGCTCGGGATGACCTCCAGATCTTGCTGGTAGCTGTGATCCTATTGTTGCTCGCTTGGCGGTTGCAGCGAGTAGCCTTGCTCAGTCGGGTCGCGGGGAAGCGTCCGCGAGGTTACCTGGGCAACCGGCGCCTTTTGGTCTCGGGCACGGTTCTCCTTGCTCTTGCCGCCGGGGCCTTGCTGGCCGTGGGGAGCGTGCCGGCATGGGCGCACGGAATCTCCCACCTCCCGAGGGTGCACTGGCAAGGAATGCAGATTGCCTACCTCCTGGCTCTCGCTTCAATCTACTTCCTGCTGGTGGGAGCCGCGGCGCGGGCGGTCCACTTTCGGTTGATGCCGGCGCTGACGTCGGCGCCGGCGACGGCCTGGTCACTCAGCGGCGCTACGATGCTGGCGCTGGCGGCGGCCTGGTTGCTCGGCGGCGTTGCGGCTCTGGCACTGTTGGCCGCGGGGCTGCGATGGCTGTGCATGCCTGGGGGGCAGGTCGAGCTCTTCCATCTGCGGGCGCGGGCCTTTTCGTCGGGGCTGTCGCCGCTCATCTCGCTTGCTGCTGTGGGAGGCAGCATCTACGTCTGGATTCTTTGGGAGCTCAAACGGCGGCGGCTCATGGTGCGCCAGTCCACCGGCTGTCCTGTGCTGACTCTGGGCGATTCAGCCACGGCTGGGTCTGCCAAGACGATCAAGGCGATCAACCGCTTGCTCCTGCACACGCTGCCTCCCGATCGCCGGCTCTGGCTGGCGCCGGCCGTGGCCTTCCTTCCCCCGCTCCTGTTTCTGTGGTTCAACGTGCAGCCGGTCGCCGAGACTCAGGGGTACGGCCGGCTGTTCATCCTCTTCCTGGCCCTAGCCTTGGCGCTCTCGGCTCTCTCCTACTACCGTTTTTTCAGGCTTTGGGTGTGGACCCTGCGTATTCTGGAGCGGCTCGACAACGCTTCCCCGCCGTTGGAGGAGGACTTCGGAGCGGTGGCGAAGGATCTGGATTGGCGGCCCATCCAAGCGTTCGGCTGGCAGATCCCGGCTTTCAAGACGCTCGCCCTCTCGATGGGCCGGCTGCGCGCCCTGTCCGCCGCCCGCAAGGTCAAGCTCCCGGACGGTATGACGCCTTTCGAGAATGCCTTTCAGGATGTCTTCGCCAACGAGACCGACGAGGGCTCGCCGAAGGAGATCGACGCCCGCAACCGGCTGGAGATGCTGTTCAGCCAGGTCTGCAAAAGCCTCAAAGGCCACGCCAGCGATCCGGCGGTACGGCAGTTCGTGGCGCTGCGGTTGGCTGCTTGGCTGCGCTACGTCTTCGCCCACATGCGCAGTTGCCTGATCGGCGCCTTGGGGAGCGGCCTGCTCGCCCTGGTTGGAGTCACCGCCTACGCCTTCCAGCCCCGCCACTTCATCTACCTCGCCATTTGTCTTGCCCTGGGCGCGGCTGTGGGGCTGACCCTGGTGGTCTTCGTGCAGATGGACCGCAACGCGACCCTGAGCCATATCGGCGGCGGCACGGCGGGAAAGATCAATTTCGACCGCACCTTCTTCTCCAAGCTCTTCACCTTCGTGGGTATCCCCGCCCTCGGTATCATCGCCACCCAGTTCCCCGCGGTGAGCAACCTGCTGGGGACGCTTGCCAGCCAATTGTTGCGCTTCGCCGGAGGAGGGTAGGCGCCCAATAGAAGGTCGTCGCCTGGTCTGCGGAACCTTCTTGTGGCCCGCACCATTTGCGGAGTAAGCTCCCGTTTAGTCGAACTAAAACGGAGCTCACTCCCGAATGGTCCAAATCGAACGAGCGTTGCGGATGAACCTGCCGGCCCACCAGTCGGCGTTCCTCTGGGGACCCCGCAAGGTCGGGAAGAGCACCTACCTCCGGTCGGTGTTCCCCGGCAGCCTGACGTTCGACCTGCTCCAGACGGATCTCCTGCTGGAGCTCACCAAGCGCCCGGCCCTGCTCCGCGAGCGCCTCCTGGCGGCTCCGCCCGAGACGCTGCGATCTCCAGTGATCCTGGACGAGGTCCAGAAGGTCCCCCAACTGCTGGACGAGGTTCACTGGCTCATCGAGAACCAGGGCCTGAGCTTCATTCTGTGCGGATCGAGCGCCCGCAAGCTCAAACGGGGGGGCGTCAACCTTCTCGGCGGGCGCGCCTGGCGGTACGAGATGCACCCATTGACCTCCATCGAAGTCGGTGATGATTTCGACCTCCTGCAGGCGCTCAACCGGGGCCTCGTCCCGGGTCACTACCTGGACCCGGAATACAGGCGCTCGCTCGATGCCTACGTCGTGGACTACCTGAAGGAGGAGGTCTTCGACGAGGGGCTGACTCGCAACGTGGCCGCCTTCTCGCGTTTCTTCGAGGCGATGAGCTACTCCCACGGCGACCTCACGAACTACGCCAACATCGCGAGGGACTGCGGCGTCGATGCGAAGACCGTGAAGGAGTACTACCAGATCCTCGTCGACACGCTCCTCGGCACCTTCGTCGAGCCCTGGAAGAGGCGCCAGGAGCGGCAGGTCATCGGCAAAGCGCCGAAGTTCTACCTCTTCGACGTTGGGGTCGCGGGCGCCTTGACGCGTCGGCGGATCGTCGAGGAGAGAGGCGAGCTGTTCGGCCGGGCGCTGGAGCATTTCGTCCTCATGGAGATCCAGGCGCACCGGTCCTACCGGGATCTCGGCTACGGGGTCCACTTCTGGCGAACGAAGAGCGGCTTCGAGGTCGACTTCGTGCTCGGGGACGGCGAAGTCGCCGTAGAAGTGAAGGGAACCTCCCGCGTCGACCCCTCGGACTTCCGGTCCCTCCGTGCTTTCATCGAGGACAACCGTCCGCGCCACGCCATCCTCGTTTGCAACGAGCGCGCTCCCAGGGTCGTCGAGGGCATCGAGATCCTTCCCTGGCGGGAGTTCCTGGCTCGGCTTTGGGGTGGGGGTATCCTGAGCTAGTTCCTGTCCTGGGGTGCTGGCACCGCTCTTGAGCTGCAGTTTGAGGTTTGCAGCCAGACCTTGCGCCAAGTTGCTCCGCGCTCCAGTGCAGAAACCGTCGCAGCCCCGTGCGGAACTGAAGAAGGCGCTGGTAATCGGCGGCGGCCAGATCGCCGTCCATGGCCTCAGTGTAGCGTAGGTGGAACATCGTGCTACGATAGGTCGCGCCGCAATATAAGCGGCGTTTGTCCCTGCGCGAGGATTCCGTGTACGCTGAAACTGACGAACTCTCTTACCCGAAGCCGCATCAGCAACGAGACGAGCTGGCGGACTTCAGCACCGACCGCCGCGTCCTGGTGCTCTCCGGCTTGGCCGTGGGAATCGGCGTGGCGGCGGCGCTGGTTGCCTACGCGCTGGTCTGGCTGATCGCGGTCATCACGAACCTCGCCTACTACCAGCGCTTCTCCTCCCAATTTGTGTCGCCGGCCGGCAATCAACTGGGGGGTTGGGCGGTGCTGGTGCCGGTGATCGGCGGCTTGGTGATCGGCCTGATGGCGCGCTACGGCTCCGAGAAGATCCGCGGCCACGGTATCCCCGAGGCGCTGGAAGCCATCCTCATCGGCCGGAGCCGTATCGAGCCCAAGGTCGCCTTGCTCAAGCCGGTCTCCTCGGCGCTCTCCATCGGCACCGGCGGCCCGTTCGGCGCCGAGGGGCCCATCATCATGACCGGCGGCGCCGTGGGCTCGCTGATCGGCCAGCTCTTCCATCTCTCTTCGGCGGAGCGTAAGACGCTGCTGGTCGCCGGCGCCGCCGGCGGCATGGCGGCCATCTTTGCCACGCCGATGGCGGCGGTGTTGCTGGCCGTCGAGCTGCTGCTGTTCGAGTGGAAGCCGCGCAGCTTCATCCCGGTGGCGGTCGCCTCGGTCGTCGCGGCGGTGATGCGGGTGCCGTTGCTCGGCGCCGGGCCGATCTTCGCGGTCCCCGGCCATGCGGTCCTGGGGGCCGAGACGCTTGGATTCGCCGTCGTCGTCGGACTGCTGGCCGGCTTGGCGTCGGGGTTGTTGACCGCTCTCGTCTACGCCTGCGAGGACCTCTTCGCCAAGCTGCCGGTGCACTGGATGTGGTGGCCGATCCTCGGCGGCCTGGCGATAGGCGTCGGCGGCCTGTTCGACCGGCGCGTGCTGGGGGTCGGTTACGACACCATTCAGGATCTGCTCACCGGACATCTCACTGGCGGCTCGGCTGCGTCGCTGCTCTTCCTCAAAGCCGCGGTCTGGGCCCTGGCCCTGGGGTCGGGCACTTCGGGAGGCGTGCTCGCGCCGCTCCTCATCATGGGCGGTGGCCTGGGAGCCTTGGAATCAGGGCTGATTCCGGTCGGCGATACCGGGCTGTGGGTCATGGTCAGCATGTCGGCGATGATGGGCGGCACGATGCGGTCTCCGCTGACGGCGATCCTCTTCACCGTCGAGCTCACTCACGATTGGAACGTGCTGCCGGCCCTGCTGGTGGGATCGGTCATGGCGCACGGCACGACCGTCCTGCTGTTGCGTCGCTCGATCCTCACCGAGAAGCTCGCCCGGCGCGGCCATCACCTGGTGCGTGAGTACAGCGTCGATCCTTTCGAGATCCACCGCATTGCCGAGGTCATGGATCGCGGCGTCGTGACCATTCCGGCGACGATGACGGTGGCCGAGCTGTCCGCCCGCATCGCCGCCGGCGACCCGGCTCTGACCGGCCGCCAGGGTATCCCCATTGTCGACGCGCGAGGCGAGCTGGCGGGGATCATCACTCGCAGCGATCTGATGCGGGCGATGGAGAGCGAGCAGGGGCGAGCCGCGGCCGTGCTTGAGGCCGGCACGCGGGACCTGATCGTCGCCTATCCGGACGAGCTCCTGCGCGACGCCGTGTCGCGCATGTTGACGCACGACATCGGCCGGCTGCCGGTCGTCGATCGGCACGACCGTCGCCGCTTGCTGGGATATCTGGGCCGCGCCGGCATCATGCGGGCGCGGGTGCAGCTCTTCCAGGAAGAGAACCTGCGCGAGCGGGGAGCCGGGCCTTAAAGAGCTCTCAAGGCTGTGCCGCGGCCAGGTTCCCAGCGTCGCGTCCCAATGCGCCTTGAGCTCCCAGATAAGGGCTTTCTACGAGGTCCGACCCCAAGAGGAGGGCTGGATATCGGCGCTCCAGGGGAGCGTGCTAAAGTCCGCCCTCGCAGTTAATTCTTTCCTTCAGGAGGATGCGATGACGAGAGCGAAGAGCGCCGGGCTTCTGGCCCTGGCCGCCACGTTTGTGATGTACGCGACGCCCTCGAGGGCACAGCAGCGAGACTTCTCGAAGGTGGAGATGAAGGTCATCCCGGTCTCCGGCAACATCTACATGCTGGAGGGTTCCGGCGGGAACATCGGCGTCTCGGCCGGCCCGGACGGCGTCCTGATCGTGGACGACGAGTTCGCGCCGCTGGCCGACAAGATCCGCGAGGCCCTCAAGGGCATCAACCCGGGCAAGCTCCGGTTCGTGCTCAACACCCACTTCCACGGCGATCACACG
Source organism: Thermoanaerobaculia bacterium (assembly GCA_035996875.1). Taxonomy (GTDB): domain Bacteria; phylum Acidobacteriota; class Thermoanaerobaculia; order Multivoradales; family UBA5704; genus DATARR01. The sequence continues at coordinate 91,461 of DASYJD010000055.1, read as the reverse complement.
GGGAGCAATCCCGTCTTCGGCGTCGACTCGACGATCATCGCCCACGAGAACGTACGTAAGCGGCTGGAGTCCGGCTCCACGGTCATGGGCAACAAGACGGAGCCGATGGCGGCGGCGGGCCTGCCGGTGATCACCTACGCCGACGCGGTTTCCGTTCACTTCAACGGCGAAGAGATCAAGGCGATGCACGTCCCCCACAGCCATACGGACGGCGACAGCATCATTTTCTTCACCAAGTCCAACGTCGTCCATATGGGCGACGACTTCTTCAACGGCCTCTTCCCCTTCGTCGACACCGACAGCGGTGGTAGCGTGCAGGGCTTGACGGACGCCGTGGCCAAGGTGCTGGCCCAGGTCCCCGCCGATGCCAAGATCATCCCCGGCCACGGTCCGCTGTCGGACGTCGCGGGCTTGAAGAAGTTCCACCGTATGCTGGTGGAGACCACCGCCATCGTGCGCAAGGGGAAGGCGGCGGGCAAGACCCTGGAGCAGCTCCAGGCCGCCGGGCTACCCGACGAGTGGAAGAGCTGGAGCTCCTTCATCGACACCAAGGGTTGGATCGGGACGATCTACAAGAGCCTCGATGGCGCGCAGAAAGCGCCCGCGGCGAAGAAGACGCCCGCAACGCCGAAGCACCACTGAGCGCCAGATCCTACTGACTACCCCCTTTTCACGGCCTCCACGAACGCCCTCGCGTGGTCGACCGGGATCATCGGCAGGATACCGTGACCCAGGTTGACGACGTGGGGGCCGCCGCTACCTTCCTGGAGGAGGTTCGCGGTGCGGCGCTCGATCTCCGGAATGGGGGCGAGCAGGGCCGCCGGGTCGAGATTGCCCTGAAGCACTTTGGGGCCGTGGGGGCCGATCGCTTGCCGGACTTGGGAGAGGGGTAGCCGCCAGTCGACTGAGAGGACGTCCACCGGCAGCTCGGCGAGGCCGGGCAGCAGGTGGGCGCCGCCGTTGATGTAGTAGATCAGGGGCACCTGGCCCTTCAAGGCGTCCACCACCTTGCGCAACGGCGGCAGGGCGACGGCGCGCCAGCGCTCCAGGTCCAGGAGGCCGCCCCAGGTGTCGAAGAGCTGCAGGGCTTGAGCGCCCGCGGCGATCTGGCCTTTGAGATAGGCGATCGAGGTCTCGGCGATGCGGTCGAGAAGTACGGCGAGCCCTTCAGGATCGCCATAGCTCCAGGCCAGGAGATGCTCGAAGTGCTTCGAGCCTCCACCCTCGACGAGATAGGCGGCGAGGGTCCAGGGCGTGCCGCCGAAGCCGAGAAGGGGCACCCGCCCGTCGAGCTCGCGGCGCACCAGGCGCATGGCGTCGAAGACGTAGCCCAAGGTCTCGTCCACTTCGGGGTTGCGCAGGCGGGCGATGTCCTCGCGGGTGCGCACCGGGTTGGGGAAGCTGGGGCCGTCCCCCTTGACGAATTGCAGCTCGGCGCCCATGGCTTCGAGCGGCAGCAGGATGTCGGCGAAGAGGATGGCGGCGTCGACGCCGAGGATGTCGACGGGCTGAATCGTCACCTCGGCGGCCAGCTCGGGCGTCTTGCACAGGGTGAGGAAGTCCACCTTCTGGCGGATCGCCCGGTACTCGGGGAGATAGCGGCCTGCCTGGCGCATGATCCACACGGGCCGGCGCTCCGTGGCCTCGCCACGACAGGTGCGGAGAAAGAGATCGTTCACGGGGCGGGAGGATAGCACCACCCGCCGGCTGAGGGCGATGCGGGCCTGGCCGCAGGCCCGCGTGGGATAGACTGGCTTTCCAATGCTGAGACTCGTCGCTTATGCGCCCGATGGTGTTCGGCGCTTTCCCGTCAACCGCAGTGAGCTCATCGTCGGCAGCGCGCCCGAGTGCGACATCTGCCTGCCCTATACCGGGGTGGCGCAGCGGCACGCTCGGCTGCTCTACGACGGAATCCAGTTGCGGATCGAGGATCTGGGCAGCCGCCGCGGCCTGCTCGTGAGCGGCCGCAAGGCGAAGAAGGCGTCGCTCGAGGTGCTGGACGAGATTCGCCTGGGCGCTGTGACCCTGCTGGTGGAGGACGTGGTCCCCGGACCTGAAAAGCCGCCGCCGTCGGATCCCGTGGTGGCGATCGGGCCGCCGAGCATCACCCCGAAGCGCATGATCGAGCATCTCAACCGGATCTGCGAGTGGGTGCTGGCCGACGCCGAGAGCCGCACCACCTCGGAGGCCCTGGTCGAGGAGGTGCTGAGCAATTTTGGGGGCGGCGCCCTCTTCCTTCTGCTGGGCGAACAGGAGAACGCCGGCGTCAAGCTGGTGGTGTCGACGGACCAGGCCTGGCTGGCGAGCGGCGAGGCGCTCCTCGAGCAGATCCTTCGCCATCGTTCCGCCGAGACCACGCCGGCGGCGAGCCGCTGTTTCGACGGCGACCTCGCCGGCACGCCGGCCTGGATCTGCCATCTCACCTTCGGCGCCATGGACCGGCGGTACGCGATGATGGTCGCCTTTCCCCGCTTCCGGCCGCAGGAGCCGGACTGGTCGCCGATGGCGGGCCTGAACGCCCTCGGCCATCTCCTGGTCTTGGGCCTGGTGCACCACGTGGGGTGGTACGAGCCCATCCTGCCGGGCCATCCGGGCCAGCAGGACCTGACGCTCGACCCCAACCTCGTGGTGGGCAGCTCGCTGGCCATGAAGCAGGTCGTGGAGCAGCTCCGGGCAGCGGTCGACCCTCCCGTGCATGTGCTCCTCTCCGGCGAGCCTGGGGTGGGCAAGGACCTTCTTGCCCGGTCCCTGCATCTTTCGGGTCCGCGGCGGCACGGCCCATTCGTGATCGCGAGCTGCGGCGGCGCGCGACCGCTGCAGATCGAGGCGGACCTCTTCGGTGCCGAGGTCGCGGGCAAGGGCGGCCCCGTGCGGCGGGAGGGAAAGCTGCTGCTGGCCCATGGCGGCACACTGTTTCTGGACGAGGTCGAGCAGCTCCCCATGGAGGTTCAGGCGCGGTTGGTCCGCTTCCTGCGCTCGGGAGCAGTGGAGCCCTCGGGGAGCAACGAGGCCCACGTCGTCGACGTCCGCCTGGTGGTGGGGAGCCGCGGGCTCCTCGATTCAGTGGTGGCCCGCGACCTCTTCCGGGTGGACCTCGCCTATCGTCTCTCTCAGTTCGTCATCGACGTGCCGCCGTTGCGCGACCGCCGGGAGGATCTGCCGCTCCTCATCCAGACTTATATCAACCGCTTCTGCCACGAGACGGGCAAGCGTATGCAGGGCATCACCGTCAAGGCGATGTCTGCCCTGCTGAGCTACGACTTTCCGGGGAATCTGGCAGAGCTGGAGAACATCGCCCGGCAGCTCGTCTACATGGCGCCCGCCAAGGGGCCGGTGGATGTGAACCTGCTGCCGGACCGGGTACGCAACGGCACCCTGATGGCCACCACCCGAGTGGACGCCGCTTCCGACCTGGAGCTGGAGCACCTCGTCAGCGGCACCGAGCAGAGCGCCATCCGCGAGGCCCTGCGCCGCACCAACGGCAACAAGTCCCAGGCGGCTCGACTCCTGGGACTGTCGCGCAACGGCCTGGCGATCAAGATGGAGCGGTATGGGCTGAAGGTTTGAAGATCACTCCGTCGCTGCGGCCACGATCAGGTTCACCAGCGCTTCGAGATCCCGCAGGTCCGCCACCTCGACCGGGGAGTGGGAATATCGTCCCGGCCAGGAGAACGGGAGCATGGCGGGGCCGTTCGCCAGGAAGGCCATGCCGTCGGTGGCGCCACCGGTGAAGCCCACCTGCACGGGAATCTGGTGGCGGGAGGCGAGGCCGAGAAAGCGGTCGATCAGCTCGCGGGGCGCCAGGTAGCCGTTGTCCATGGCGCGCAGCACCGGTCCGGCGCCGAGGCGAGCGTCGGCGAAGCGCTTGGATTCGATGGGCGAATCCGAGGAGACGAAGGTGTCCACGGCGTGGACCTCCGCCAGGTCCTTGAACCTCTCCGCCAGGATCTTGGCACCGTCGAGCCCCACTTCTTCCCCGACCGACCAGGCGAAGATCACCGGCCGCTTCAGCTTCGCCGGGTCAATTCGCCCCAGCGCGAGGAGCAGGGCGGTGGAGCCTACCCGATCGTCGAAGCCGCGGGCGAGAACGCGATGGCGGCCGAGGCGAAACATCCGCTTCGGCATGGTGACGGTGCTGCCGGCGTGCACGCCGAGGGCTTCGACCTCCTTGGCGGAGGCGACGCCGAGATAGGCGGTGAGGGAGCCCGGGGGTGTGAAATGCTCGGCGGTGCGCCAGTCCTCGCGTGGCTCGAACACGGCGGGGATGGAACCGCGGTCGCCGTGGACCAGGGCCGCCTGGCCCTCCCAGACCGAGGCCATGAGGCCTCCTCGTTTCTGCAGGCGGAGGCGCCCGTCCTGTAATACCTCCTCGACCCGATAGCCGACCTCGTCCTGATGGGCGACGAAAAGAACGGGCTTGCCGGCTGGCCCAACGGTGACGATCACATTTCCCTGGGCGTCGATCTCGGGTTTCGCCGACGCCGGCAGGTGACGGAGGATCTCCTCGCGAACCGGCCCCTCGGCGCCGCTCACTCCGTCGCGGGCGACGAGTCCTCGAAGCAACGCGGCCGGCACCTCGTGACCCTCGCCGGTCTCCACGACCGTCGGCGGAGAGGGAAGGGCCGGTCCCGAGATCGCGGGCACGGAAGAACCGCCCAAGGCGGAAAGGAGAGCGGCGGAGAGTGCTTCCACATCGCGCACCGCAATCGTCTCGACGGGCGTCCCGGGGTAGCGGACCGGGAGCCCGAGGAATCCCAACTGGACGCCTTTCAGGTCCGGAGTACCAGCCATGCCGCCGCCGGCCGCGTAGTGGGGTGCCGCGGTCAGCCCGGCGAGCGTTGAGGGTAAGTCACCGGACCGGACAGGTCCGCTTCCTGGAGCCGGCAGAGGTTTCGGAGTGAGTGAGCCGCGATTCCGGCTGCCCTCCCAGCCGAAGCCCGAGTCGAGAAGGAGCATCTCCCGGAAAGGGCCTTTCTCGCGGATGACGTGAATCAGTCCCGCCCGGTTGAGAAGATCATGGGCAACCCAGGCGAAGACGACTGTGCCGGTGTTGGGCCGCGGCCGGTAGCGGCGCGCCGCGTCCGCCAGCGCCGAGCACGCCCCCTTCTGGGCGGCGGCCGGAGCGGCCAGGAGATCGCCGGCCAGACGCATCGGCCGGCGGATCAGCGCCACCGGATCCATCAGGCGGATCCCCAGACCGGCGACTTCACCGGCGTTCTCGGCGCCGACGTCGATGTAGAGGTCTTCCACCTGGAAAGGATGGTCCGGTGGGGAGGCCGAGCCCTGCTGAAGATGAACCGAGGGGAGGGCCACGGCTCCGGGCATCCACCCCCGCGCGCCGCCGATCATCACCGTCTGCCCCTGAAAGCCTTGGGCCCACAACGCTCCGGTGAGCTCCGCGCCGGCCGGAACGACGCGCAGATAGCCGTCTTCCCGGATGCCGCTGACAATGAAACCCGGCTCGCCCAGGGCGCAGGCCACCAGCCGCCGGGGCTCCCCCGATCCCACGGTAAGGACGACATCGCCCAGGGCGTCCCGCTGCACGGGCAGGCCGGCCAAACGGCCTTCGATGAATTCCGCCCCCGGAGCCTCCCGGCCAGCCACGGCAATGACGTTCAAGAAGGCCTCGGCCTCCTCGCCGAGGGTGGCGGCGGGGAGGAGTCCAGGATGAAGGAGGGACAGGAGGGCGGCTACACCGGCGGAACGGAGATTGATCACCTCTGAGATTGTAACGTGGCTCAGCACAGCAGGGGCTGCAGGGGCGAGAAAGAATCCTGTCCTTGAAGTCCTTGCTGTCCCTGAAGTCCCTGAAGTCCCTGAAGTCCCTGGTTCGGCTTCGGTGGGCCGGCGCGGGGTTAGAATACCCACCATGGCCCCGACCACCACCACCGCTTCCGCCCCGCCCGCCCGTCCCCGCACCGTGCGCGCTCCCCGCGGCACGGAGATCTCCTGCCGCGGCTGGCAGCAGGAGGCCGCCCTGCGGATGCTGATGAACAATCTCGATCCTGAGGTCGCCGAGCGGCCTCAGGATCTCGTGGTCTACGGTGGCTCGGGGAAGGCGGCCCGCAACTGGGAGTGCTTCGAGGCGATCGTGGCGACCCTGAAGCGTCTGGGCAACGACGAGACGCTCCTCGTCCAGTCCGGCAAACCGGTGGCGGTGTTTCGCACCCACGCCGAAGCGCCGCGGGTGCTGATCGCCAACTCTCTGCTGGTGCCCCACTGGGCCACGGCGGACGAGTTCCGCCGCCTGGAAGGGCTCGGGCTCACCATGTATGGCCAGATGACCGCCGGCTCCTGGATCTACATCGGCACCCAGGGCATTCTCCAGGGAACCTACGAGACCCTCGCCGAGTGCGCCCGCCAGCGCTTCGGCGGCTCGCTCGCCGGCCGGCTCACCGTCACCGCCGGCTTGGGCGGCATGGGCGGCGCCCAGCCGCTCGCCGTCACCATGAACGAGGGGGTGTGCTTGGTGGCGGAGGTCGATCCCAGCCGCATCGAACGCCGCCTCGCCACTCGCTATCTCGACCGCGTGGCCCCGGACATCCCGACCGCCGTCTCTCAGGCCTTGGAGGCTCGCGACCGCCGCGAGGCGGTTTCCATCGCCGTCGAGGCCAACGCCGTCGACCTGCTGGAGCACCTGGTGGCCACCGGCCTGGTCCCCGACGTCCTCACCGACCAGACCTCGGCTCACGATGCTCTCCAGGGCTACGTTCCCCATGGCCTCTCCTTCGCGGACGCTCAGCGCCTGCGCGAGGCCGATCCCAAGAGCTACATCGCCCGCTCCATGGCGTCGATGGCCGCTCACGTGCGGGCCATGCTCGCCCTCCAGGAACGGGGAGCGGTCACGTTCGACTACGGCAACAACCTGCGCGGCCAGGCCCTCGAGGCGGGCGAGGCGCGGGCCTTCGACATCGGCGGCTTCGTCCCGTTGTTCATCCGGCCTCTGTTCTGCGAGGGCAAGGGGCCGTTCCGCTGGGCCGTGCTCTCCGGCGACCCGGCGGACCTCGCGGCCACCGACGAGGCCATCCTCGACACCTTCCCGCACGACGCTGCGCTGGCGCGGTGGATTCGCATGGCCCGCGAGCGCGTCGCTTTTCAAGGCCTGCCGGCACGCATCTGCTGGCTTGGCTACGGCGAGCGGGCGAAGGCCGGCCGGGTGTTCAACGAGCTGGTCGCCTCCGGCCGCGTCAAGGCGCCCATCGTCATCGGCCGCGACCACCTGGACTGCGGCTCCGTGGCCTCGCCGAACCGCGAGACCGAGGCGATGCGCGACGGCTCGGACGCCATCGGCGACTGGCCCATCCTCAACGCCCTCTTGAGTGCGGTCAACGGCGCCACCTGGGTCTCGGTCCACCATGGCGGTGGCGTGGGCATCGGCTACTCCCTCCACGCCGGCATGGTCATCGTGGCCGACGGCACCGAAGAGGCGGCCCGGCGGTTGGAGCGGGTCCTCACCGGCGATCCCGGCATGGGAGTGGTTCGCCACGCCGACGCCGGTTATCCGGAGGCCATCGCCTGCGCTCACGAGCGCGGCGTGGACCTGCCGATGATCGATTCCCGGTAAAGCGCCGGTGAGCGAACCGCTCCGCGCCACCGCCGAGCCCCAGCGGCGGGCGCTGCTCGAGATCCTGCTGGTGGCCGCCCTTGTGGCCTCGCCTCTGCTGCCCACTCCCTGGTCTGCCCTGGCCGTTCTCGTCCTGGCTGCCGCCTGGCTGGGGATGCGGGGTCCCCGGGAGAGACTGATCGCAGGCCCACTGCTGGCCGCGGCAATCGTCTCCCTGGCTGCGGGTTGGGTCCTCAGCCGCGGCGACCGGGCGTCGCGGGCCGAATGGAAGCGGGAGACGCGGCGGGAGTATCAGCAACTCTGGAACGATCTTCGGCACGAGGCCGCCACGGCGGTGCACAGCGTGGGAAGGCCGGCGGAGACGCCGCAGGCGCTGCTGGAGGCCTTCCGCAAGCTCGCACTGATCGAGAAGGGCACCGGCAAAGGGCGGCGCACTCTGCTGTTGCTCGATCCGGACGGCGTTCCCGTGGCCTGGGCGGGAGAAGGCCTATTGCACGAGTTGCCCCAGGAGCTGCCTCGCAGCGGCTCCTATCACCGCGCCAGCTTCAGTGCGGTGACTCTCCTCGCCATCCGTCCCCTCGACGGGGCCCGCCGTCCCTGGCGCATCGGCGCCGGAGCGAGCTACAGCACCGACGTACTGCCGTTTCCATCCGCTCGCGCCGCCCGCTGGGCCCTGGTCGACACGCCCGACCAGGCTCTGCCGGGCACCGACGTCGTGACCCTGCCGGGAGCTCCGGCGCTCGTCGTCGAGCGGGCCGCCGGCGGCATGCCGAAGGAGAGGCCGCTGACAGACCGCCTAGCCTGGGTGGCGCTGGGCCTCGCGCTGTTGGTGCTGGCAGTGGTGCGCGGCCTGCGGAATGTGCTGCCGGCAGGAATCTCGCACGACGATGAGCCCGCGGTGCGTCCGGTCACACCCCTGGTGTTGGGTGGGTTGGTGGCGCTGAGCGGGGCCTTTCCCCTCTCGCTGCCAGCCCTGGGTGTGCTGCTCGCCGGCTTGGCTCTCGCGGCCCTGAGCCTCCGTGTCCGCACCGCGGCAGGCGAGCGCATCCCGCTTCCGGTGAGGGGGGCCGTTGCGGCACTGGCTTTGCTCTTTGCAGCCTGGGAGATCCAACACTTCCTCGGCCCCCGTGACCTCGGTGCCGACATCGTCGTTCCCGCCGAGGCTTTCGCGCTGCGGCTGGGCCTCGCCGGGGCGGCCTTCGGTCTCTTCGTCCTCGCCGGCCGCCGGGGAGACCGGCCGGCCCTGATACCCGGAAAGCGCTGGGCCTGGATCGCTGTGGCCCTCCTCATCGCCGGTGCGTCCCTGTGCGACCAGCCGCTCGCCGCCGGAGCCTTGCTCGCCGCCGGGGGAGCGGCGACCGCCATCTGGCTCGACGTTCGGCGGCTGCACGTGGGAATGACCCTCGTGGTATTGATCCTGGTCTCGACTTTCGCCGCTGCCGGCGCCTGGGAAACCGCCTATCGGCTGGCCCTGCGCGCCTATGCCGGGGATGAACTCCTGGTTCGTCTGGCCCCTCCCACGCGAGCCGATCTCGCGTCTGTGGCCGGCGAGGTTCGCAGCCACTTCTTGGAGTCGGACCTTCAGAAGCTGGTGCCCCGTTCTCCCGCCAACCTGGAGCGCCAGGACCTCGCCTACGCCCTGTGGAAGGACTCGCCCCTCGCCCGTCATCACTCCCTCTCCGCCCTGGTAGTGGAGACGCCGGACGGCCCCGTGTCGTCGTTCTCCTTCGGCATGCCGCTGACCGACAAGGGAATGGTGGACGCCGATCCCGCCCGCTGGGAGGATCTCCGCCTGCCGCTGTGGGAGGGTTTTTTGATCTCCGGCGAGACGCCGCTCCGGCTCGGCGGCCGGCCGTGGGGGATCCTGCGCTACTGGCTCCTGCCGCGGCCCGGCTTCGAGGTACACGACTGGCGGCGCCTCTCCGAAGTGGATGTGGGACTGCTCAAGGGTGGCCCTGTGGCCGGCTCCACCGAACAGATCGCCGATCCGGCCCTCTACTCTCTCTACAATCGGGATGGCCGGGCCGTCCTCTCCCCCTGGGAGGAGGACCCGCCGCTTCCTGCCAGCCTCGCGCGGTCGCATGAAGTGCCGGCCTACGCCGTGGTCGAGACGCCCACCGGGCCGGCCAGGGCCTGGGGCCGCCTGTCGCGCCAGGGCTGGGAGGCGGTCTATCTTCCCCTCGTCGATCCGCTCGGCGGCTTGGAGCGAATGGGCAACTGGAGCGTCGGCGTGGTGGTTCTCCTGGCCTTGGCGGCGCCCTTCATCCTGCTCCTCGGCCTTCCCCGGGCGGCGTTTCGCGACCTGCTCCGGCGCACCTGGCGCTCCTACTCCAAGCGTTTGACCTTCATCTACACGGTTCTTCTGCTCATTCCTCTGGTGGCGCTGTACTTCGTGCTGGTGGGCTCGATGGGAGAGCGCCTGCGCCGCGATCAGCGGGCGTCCGGCGAGGCGGCCCTGAGCTCCGTGCAGCAGCTTCTCTCGCAGCAGTTGCTGGCCCTGCCGCCCGGTTTCGGCGTCGACACCGCCTTCGGCGACCGGCTGTTGATCGATCTCTCGGGCGTCGTGCGCCACGAGGTGAACCTCTATTGGGGAAGCGCCATCCACGCCTCCAGCCGGCACGAGCTGTTCACTGCAGGCCTGCTGCCGAAGCGGATTCCCGGCGAGATCTACCGCCGCCTGTCGCTCCTCGGCTACGGCCTCGCCTCGCGCACCAACCGGGTGGGTGACACCACCTATCTGGAGATGTATGCCCCGCTCCGGGTCCCGGGAAGCCCGCTGGGTAGCGGCCGCCTCTTTCTTTCCATGCCGCTGCTCGCCCAGCAGGAGGAGTCGGACCGGCAGCTCGCCGAGCTGCGCCGTCACGGCCTGCTGGTGACGGCGGGCCTTTTCGCCCTGCTGGTGGCCGTGGGCCGCCACCTCGCCAGCAACTTCACTCGGCCGCTCATGCAACTCGTGGAAGGAACGCGCCGAATCGCCGCCGGCGCTCCCTCGCTCGACCTCGCTCCCACCGAGCTCGAGCTGGCCGCGCTGGTGGAAGCGGTGGACGAGATGGCCCGCAAGATCGCCGATGCCCGCGAGCGGCTCGTCCGCGAGAAGCAGGTGGTGGAGCGGATGGTGGAGAACATTACCTCCGGCGTCGTCTCCGTCGACCGCGAGCGCCGGGTGCTGTTGCACAACCGAGTCGCCGCCGAGCTCTTGGGCACCGCGGTGGGGGAGAGCCTTCAGGAAGCCGTGGACCGCGCCGATCGCCTGGCCCCGATCGCCGCGTTCCTGCGTACCGCAGGCGCCGAGATGGAGCGCTCGACCGTGCGCCTGCGAGGGGCCGGCGGGGGAGGCGAGCTGGAGTGGTCGCTGGTCTGGGTCCCCATGCCGGGAGCGGGCGAGCCTTCGGCGCTGCTCGTGGTGGAGGACGCCACCGAGGTTCTCCGCGGCCAGCGGCTCCTCGCCTGGGCGGAGATGGCGCGGATGATCGCCCACGAGATCAAGAATCCGCTGACTCCAATCCGCCTTTCGACCGAGCACATGATGGAGGTTTACAAGCACGATCCGGAGCATTTCGACCGCGTCTTCGAACGTTGCACCAACAACATCCTTGCCCAGGTGGAGGAGCTGCGCTCCATTGCCTCCGAGTTCTCGGCCTACAGCTCCATTCCGCGGATCGATCCGAAGCCGGCGGACCTGGTGGCGAGTGTGGCGGACTTGGTGGAAGGGTATCGTGCGGCGCCGCCTCCCGGAGTCAAGGTGGATTTTCACGCCCAGCAAGAGACCCTGATCGTTCGTTTCGATGCCAAGCTGCTGGGCCGGGCGGTGCGCAACCTGATCGAAAACGCACTGCGAGCCAGCTCTGGCGGGGGCCGTGTGGTGGTATGCGTCGATCAGCAGAGTGGTCTGGCGAGAATCGCCGTCCAGGACTCCGGCCCCGGCGTCCCTCCCGATCTCCTCTCGCGCATTTTCGATCCCTACTTCTCGACCCATGATACGGGCACCGGCCTCGGCCTTCCCATCGCCCGCCGCATCGCCGAAGAGCACGGCGGCGACATGACGGCCTGCAACCGGCCGGAGGGCGGGTTGGAGGTGATGGTGACGCTGCCGCTGTAGCCTATGAGCCTTGACGTCTCCAAGCCCAGGGCTTAGTCTTACCGAGATCTTACTTCCTGGGAGAAGACAGGCGATGAAGGCAACGAGAAGCAAAGCGTCCGACCTCACGGTCAGGCTGTCCACCAAGGGCCAACTCGTCGTTCCTAAAGAGATCCGGGAGCGACATGGCTGGTCTTCCGGTGCCGAGCTGGTATTTGAGGATCAGGTGGATCGTGTGATCCTGCGACGGGTGGAGGATCTTCCGGTAACAAGCATCCAGGATCTGATTGGCTGCACCGGCTACAAAGGTCCCGCGAAGAGTCTCGCGGAGATGGATCAGGGCATCGCGGTAGGAGCGCGCCGGAGCCGATGATCGCGCTGGACACCAATGTTCTCGTTCGCGTGATGACGGCGGATGACCCCAAACAACTCGAAGTTGCCCTGGCGCTGATGGAGTCCGAGGCTCTCTGGGTTTGCAAGACCGTTCTGCTCGAGACCGAATGGGTGCTCCGCTTCTCCTACGATCTATCGCCTGAGGTCGTTCAGGGGGCCTTGCGGAAGTTGTTGGGGCTTCCGAATCTTCAGGTTGAGCAGCGCGTCCTGGTTCTCCAAGCTCTGTCGCTGTATGAGAAAGGAATGGACTTCGCGGACGCTCTCCATCTGGCTTCCAGCCGCGGAGCTGATCGATTTGCCACGTTCGACCGCGATTTCGCCAAGTTGTCAGGAGCTGAGTCTGCCGACGATCTTCCTGGGGTCGAATGGCTGGGCTCCCGCAGGCCCGCTACCAGCCGCTGAGCTCTCGCTTGTGGCCCGGCGCACGGGGTGGGTAGAGGATGAGCGATCCTGCCGCAGCCGACGTCACCCGGATGATGGCTCATGAGATCACGCCTAGCAAGAGACCCTGATCGTCCGTTTCGACGCCAAGCTGCTGGGCCGGGCGGTGCGCAACCTGATCGAAAACGCTCTACGGACCAGCTCTCAGCGTAAAATAGCCAATGTGACTCCAGCCTCCGAGGCCAAGCGCGTCGCCTTCCGCGGGCGGCTCGACGCAGAGACCTACATCCGCGCGGACGCTCTTGCCAGCAGGTCGCTCGGTAAAGCAGGGACAAAGCTCTCGACGATCTGCCTGATAGCCGGCGCGGCCTTCCTCCTTCTCGCGCTGCTCGCCGATACGCGAGAGGGTGCCCTCTCTTGGCTTCCTTTGAGTCTCGGGGCCTTCGGCGCGGCATCCTCGCTGTGGCCTTTGCCCTCTGGAATAGCTGGCAGTGATGACGCTGTCGAGCGCTGATATGCCGGAATCTTTACGGATTCTTTGCAAGTCTGCATCCCCGTTCCGCTTCCCGCCCCGCATAGAATGGCCGGGCCATGGGGAGCCAAACTTTCGACCCGAGATCGCCTCTGGACCACGGAATGCGCAGCCGGGCCTTTGACCGGCGGGAGTTTCTGCTCCTTTCGGCGGCGGCGGTGGCGAGCGCGGCGGTGCCGGCGGGTCTCGCCGCGGGCGAGAACGCTCCGGCCGGAGCCGCTGCGGAGGCCAAGGCGGGTTGGGCCGGATATGACAAAGCGCTCGTCATCGATGCGCTGGGGTCTCCTGGGAGCAGTTCCACCGGTGCGGACGACGCTCCCCTCTCCGTGGCAGAGATCGCCGATATCCATGCTTCGGGTGTCACGGCCGTCAACCTCACCGTCGGCTCCGTGGGCGGCGGGCCGGACGTCTTTGCGGATACCTTCGAGCGCATTGGTTTCTGGGAGCGGGAGATCGACGCCCATCCCGACTTTCTGATGAAGGTGAAGTCGGCTGCCGATCTCGACCGCGCCAAGGCGAGCGGCCGGCTCGGCATCATCTACGGTTTCCAGGACGCGACTCCGCTCGGCGAGGACGTCAATCGCGTCAAGATCTTCAGCCGCTTCGGCGTGCGCATCATCCAGCTCACCTACAACCGGCGCAATCTCCTGGGCGACGGCTGCCTGGAGCCCTCCAATGCGGGATTGAGCCGCTTCGGCCAGCAGGTGGTCGAAGCCATGAACGCGCAGGGCCTTTTGATCGATCTCAGCCATTGCGGTCACCGCACCACCCTGGATGGGATCACGTCCTCGAAGCAGCCCGTGGCCATCACCCACGCCGGCTGCGCCGCCCTCACTGACCTGCCGCGCAACAAGACCGACGAGGAGCTGCGCCTGCTCGCCAAGCGGGGCGGGGTGGTGGGTATCTACCTGATGCCTTTCCTCCGTAGCCACGGCCAGCCGACATCCATGGACCTCATCCGCCATGTCGAGCACGCCGTGGACGTGTGCGGCGAGGATCACGTGGGGATTGGCTCCGATGGCGTGGTTTCGCGCATCGAGCTGACGCCGGAGTTCGTGAAGCGCCACCGCGAGGACATCGCCAACCGGCGTCGCCTCGGCATCTCCGCCCCTGGCGAGGAGGAGGATGTCTACACCTTCCTGCCGGACCTCAACGGACCCCGCAAGCTGGAGACTCTCGCGGGTATGCTCCTCGCCCGCGGCCACTCCGAGAGCCGCGTGACGAAGATCCTCGGCGGCAACTTCGTCCGCCTGTTCCGCGAAGTCTGGCGAGCGTCGTAGCCCTCTCGCTGTTCTGGCAGCGGCCGATCCCGCCGCGAGAGCAGTCGTTGCTCCAGAGCGCGGGCGTAACCGTAACCTCTTGCCGTCCGTGAACGTAGTGCCCACTGTGCGGCGGTGACGCCGGGGAGAGCCGATTGTGGAACACGACGCGAAGAAGAAGATCCTCACCTACCTGCTCCTGGCCTTTGCTCTGAGCTCGATCTTCTATTACCTCATTCTGACGCCCGGCAAGGGCAAGATGGTCAATCTCCTGGTGATGGGCCTGATGTGGTGCCCGGGCGTCGCGGGGCTCGCGACGCGGCTGATCTATCAGGGGAACCTGCGGGGCATCGGCTGGGGATGGGGGAAGACGCGCTATCAGTTGGCAGGCTATCTTCTGCCGCTCGCCGGCGGGCTGCTGGTCTACGGCATCGCCTGGTTGACCGGGCTCGGCGGCTTCAAGGGTGCCCTGTCGCACCGTCCTCTGCCGGTTTCTCTCTTCCTGCTGGCGACGGTGGGGTTTCTCATCAATGTCGTCTACGCCCTCGGCGAGGAGCTTGGATGGCGGGGCCTGCTCGTTCCCGAGCTCGCAAAGGTGACAGGCTTCGGAGGAACGGCGGCGATCAGCGCCGCCGTCTGGGTGTTCTACCACTACCCCCTGATTCTCTTCGGGGACTATCACAGCGCGGCGCCGCGCTGGTGGTCGCTCCTCTTCTTCACGCTCGACATCGCCGCGGCTTCGGTAGGGTTCGCTTGGCTGCGCCTGCGCTCCGGCAGCGTCTGGACCGTAGTAATCCTCCACGCCAGCCACAACCTCTTCCTCCAGGAGGTCTTCGATCCGCTGACCGTGAACCGCGGGAGGACCGAGTACTGGACGACCGAGTTCGGGCTGGGGATCACCCTGTTCTACGCGATGGTCGCGTATCTCTGCTGGCGGCGGCGGGGGGAGTTGCCGGCACAGGAGGTACTTGCCGTGCCTATCAATCGCGAAAGCGCTGGATGTGGAGCTGGCTAAGCCCGTTCGAAGGTCTGCGAGGTGAGATCGGTGATTTCAGGCCGGCGGTCTTCCTTTAGCTGTTTTTTGTTCGAGCTTTGTCAGGAGTTCCCGGGCAGCAGACACTCTCCGGTACGTCTCCTGAAAACGAGAATTGGTCACGAAGCTTTGAACGCTACGTAAACTCTCCTCCAGATCAGTTACTGTCCTGAGTGTCGACCGAATGGGGAAGATGGTTGGCTCTGGATACTCAAAGTTCTCCCAAGCCTCTTCCTCTTCAGGCTTCAGGAGCATCAAGAGGACGAGTGCCCGATCCGCTAGGTACCACTTATCCCCACTCCGCTGACTTTGCCTCTCGATTTTATTCGCTGCATCCTCGAAAGCGCCCAACAGGTTCACGCCCTCCACGATCCAAGGGTCGGATCCGATCAAGTCTGGCCTCAGAAGCACCCGAGCTACAAGACGTTGAAGGAGAGCATACGAGGCATTGTCTTTGAACCCGAAGCGATTACTCGATTCTAATTTGTAGGTTTCGTCATAGTCCGTGACGGACTTGGCGAATCTGCCCGCCGACCTATGCACACCGCCTCGTGAACCATAGCAGTCGAGGAGTTCGCGCGCCCACAAAATTTCGGCTGGTCCTAGATCTTCATTAGGGATAGCGGCGCGAAAGGACTCGAGGGCGCTGATCGCCTTGGATAGAAGATCGGTCGCCAAATCGAGATTACCCAGCTCTCGCGCAGGACGCGCTTGGCCCTTAAAAATCTGAGCTTCAGCAACCCCATAATCGTTCATGCCGTTCCTCCCAATCCGTCGAAACTGTTCAGCTCATCTGTGATCTCGCTTAAAACGTGGTCCCATCCTCTCATTTGGAGGAGCACGTTGCTGAGCCCATTACCGATTTTGCGGAGCTCCTCCAGAGTGGGGTCCTGGGGATCAAGCGATCCGCTCTCACGTCGCTCGCGCAGCTTACCCCTCTCTAGCAAGTAGTACCAAGCTGCCAAGAGGTATTCCACAGATGAAACCTGAAGTTGATTTTGAAGTTCCAAGTTATCGGCGTAGAGGGCTGGAAAGACATTCTGCTGGATAGGATCGGTACTTGTCATGCCGTTGACGAGATCGACCAGCAGCCGAGTCACCGGGGTCCCTCCAGGCTCCTGCCGAATGTCAATAGCCTCTTGAACGACTCGGTAGGTCAATCCTGGGGAGAGAATACCCCGCTGCCGGCTTCGCCGATCTCCCTTCTGAATAGAGGCAGTATGCTGCCTGATTTCCTCCTCCAGTGGGCCGGAGACAATTCCGGAGTAGTCAATAGGCCTGAAGAAGTCTTCTAGAGCCTTTCCGTGGCATCGGCGTGTTTCCAAGCTGATGCGCTCTTGATCAGACGTCTTTTGGGGCTCCCACGAGGAGCTCAATATGCATAGAGGATCGACTTCGTTCACCGCTAAGCGGATCCCGAATTCAAAGAAGACGTTCGACTTCCACTCAGTCCAATCGACCACACATAGTTGACTGCGTCGGATAGCCTCGTGGAGGCGTTGGCTGACAAGTTGGGGGGAATCGCTGTCAACGATTCGTTTCGCCACATTATCAACTCCGCAAGCTGTATCAACGACCGAGCGAACGAATTCTCCTAGTTCATCAAGGTATTGTTCCCCAAAGGAGCATAGAATCAGGGCCAGTTTTGTGGGAACGATGGGTTCATGATCCTGAAGTTCTGGTCCGAGGCTTCGAACCGCGTCATAGGACGGTAGGTCGAGATAGCTGCGGGGCAGGGACTTCTTCTTCCAGATTCCGGTCCGGATGGTTTCGGTCAAGCGGGCGGTGAAGGTTTGTTTGTTTTCAGCAATTGAAAGAGGTTTAATCTCCCGCAGATTGAACGGCAGCTTTGCCCATGCCTCGTCGCCGAGAGGGTCTGATAGGACAGTCACGGTTACACCCCTTCTCACGACGGAACGGACTCCGAGAAGCAGCAGGGTCGCACAATCGTACCCTTCGACATGGAAGACAGCGATCTCGGAGGAACAGAGCGCGCGGAGAGCGTGTGTGTAGCGGTCGGGACTTGAGAACACTTCCTTGATTTCAAGGACCGCCGAGTTCCTGACAAGTCGCTTACCATCTGGAAGCTTTGTGGTTGACAGACGGCTTAATGCCTGATCGACATACTTCGTTGCGAGTGAGGCTCCTCCGGAGGGAACCACGACCAGGCATCCGACTTCTTCTCCCCAGTCAATACGCAAAGGAGGTAGTTCCAGGGCTTTTGGTCGGAACTCGGCGTTCTTGTACCACGGCTGACGGGTCCAGTCTAGCCCTTGCTGACTGCGCGCCGCGTCCCATATCCGCTTCTTGGTTCTGCAAGCCTTCCAAATTCCTGGGAACCTTTTTTCAAGGGCACGCTTCGGGCCATGACGGATTACTACACGATCATAGAACGTAGTAAGCTCTGGTGTCTGAACTTCTCCTTCAAAGATAACCTTGTACCGTCCATCCTCGCGTTCGACGGGCACGCGAACGAAGCGGTGCAAGATTTCTTTGGAGAAAGCGCCGCGGACATAGAGGTACGCAATGACGAGGCGGTTCAGGATGGAGCTGCCCGGAGCGAAAAGCTCTGCCGGTCCGCAGTTGAGTTGGACAGGAAGATTGCGAAACTCAAGTTGGGCCGGCAGCTCTCGCTCTCGGTTGGTGTCCAGGTAGACCGTGGCCGGGAGCTCTAAGGCAGCATTTTGATAGATTGTGAAAAAATCGGAATTTGGATCGGTCTCGGCGGCAACCAATCTTTGGGTGACGTTTGAGGGAACGCTCTTCGCGAAGCTAAGGAGGTGGTCGTCTTGGCGAAACTTCCTGATGCACAGGCGCATCACGTCGGTCAATGCTCCATCTCCAGCACCGGAGACCAGCCAGGTCAACTTCTCCTGCCCCCTTCTCTCCTGATCTCTTTCAAAGCTGTCGATGCCGTCGTCCGTCCAGTAACTGTCAGTCCCCGTGTCCTCTTCGACCCCGAAGCCGACGGCAAGAATGATTACCTGGAAACCCTCCAGGAAAGATCCATTCCGGACCAGACGGCCGTTTTCATTCTCACAGACCTCACCAAACTCGTCCCATTCAATTCGGTCACGGACCTCTTTCGGTAGATCATTCCAGGCGGTCTCAATTTCTTCGATTACCTCGTTCGCTTCATTGGCCTCCCAGTCGAGAAGAGGAAGCCCGGTGCGCTCCTCTAAAGAGCCGTCGGCAGGCCAATCGTATATGTGGGGATGAACCACTCTTTGCCGGCTGTTCTCTTGAAGTGGCATCAAGCGTTTCTTGCCAAACCGTTCGAATATCCTAACGGATACTCCCCGGACTGCAAGACCCGCCGCGGCCGTTAGCCCGGCCACACCAGCGCCGACCACGGCCACCCGACTCTTCGTGGACAGCTTCCCTGCCTTGCAGAGCGCATCCACCAGGTTCAGAGCACGAATCTGCTGCGAGAGGAATGTGACGCGGGGCGCAAAACAACCGAGCACATAGAACCCCGGATAACCCGGCACCGACATTAGATCCAGAAGAGTCTCCCAACGTTGATCTGCTGTCAGCGTAGAAACGTCCGGAAAAGAAATAGCCAAGCCAGCCTCCTCTCATTGATAGGAGGTAGTATAGCGAACTCTACGAGAGGGTGCTCCCGATGCTGCCAGTCAATGTGAATCGGGGGTAGCGAGACTTGGGGTTGCGCCCCTACCGCCGCTTGACCTTCAACGTCGCCCGCCGGCTGCTGAGGCTGACGCGGGGCTTCATCTCGACGTAGGGCTCGACGCCGGGGACGGTGCAGCGGGGGAGCTCTTCGCCCAGGGTCGACTCGATCTCCTTGATCCGCATCTTGTCGATCCAGGAGGCGAGGGTGGAGACGATGCCGGTGGCGGTGCCGCGGGCGGTGCGGCCGGCGCGGTGGATGTAGTCCTCCACCGTCTCGGGCGGGTCGAAGTTGATGATGTGGCGCACGCGGGGGATGTCGAGGCCGCGGGCGGCGATGTCGGTCGCCACCAGGATGCGGTGCTCGCCTTCGCGAAAGCCCTGGAGGGCCTGCACCCGCTGTCCTTGCGACAGATCGGAGTGAATGCGCTCCACCGGATGCCCTTCACGCTCCAGGACACCGGAGAGCCACTCGGCGTCCGTCTTGCGGCGGATGAAGACGAGGGTGCTCCCGAGCTCCTGATTGAGAAGGGCGAGCAGGCAGGCCTTCTTGTTCTCCGGCTCCACCAGGTAGAGGCGGTGGCTGATCCCCGTCGCAGCGCCCTTGGGAGTAATGTCGATCCGTACCGGTTCCGACATGAACTGCTGGGCCAGCCGCTCGATGGGCGGCGGCATGGTGGCCGAGAACATCAGCGTCTGCCGCTTGGTGGGGACCTGCTGGAGGATGCGGAGCACCTGCGGCAGGAAGCCCATGTCCAGCATGTGGTCCGCTTCGTCCAGCACCAGGACGTCGACATCGCCCAAGCGAGCCGTGCCCTGCTCCATGTGATCGAGCAGCCGGCCGGGAGTCGCCACGATGATGTGCGGCTTGTGGCGCAATGCCGTGTGCTGAGGCCCCATCTTCACCCCGCCGATGAGGCACGCCGTGCGTAGGCCGTAGTCGCCGCCGAAGAGGTCGAGGAAGGTCTGGGTCTGGAGGGCGATCTCGCGGGTGGGGGAGAGGATCAGCCCCCGTGTCTTGAGCGACTTGGTCGGCGAGCTCGCCAGCCGCTCGGTGATGGGGATGGTGAAGGCCGCGGTCTTGCCGGAGCCGGTCTCCGCCAGACCGACGAGGTCCGAGCCGGTGAGGGCCACGGGAATGACGGCGGCCTGGATCGGGGTGGGATGCTCGAAGCCCACCAAGCGGATGCACCGCAGGATCGAATGGCTCAACCCCAACGATTCAAAGCTTTTTTCTGTGGTTTCAACGGGATGCTGGGGAATGGCCAGACTCTGCATGACTCTTGCTTATAGCCGATTCACCGGCAGACAGGCAAGCACGCCCGGGCCTCCGAGGAGCTCGGTTTGCCCCCGGCCTGACTCCCAAAGTCAATGGGTGCGGGTGCCGTTGCCGGGGTTTGTCGAGCTGAGCCGTGAGGGACGGGCAGGCCGCGACGCCCTCTTTTCAAGCTCTGTCCCGTAGCAACGCTTTGGTGCACCAGATGGAGTAGGGACGCAAAAGCGGGCTCCCCGGTTCCCTGGGCAGCCAGGAACCTGTTGGTCGTGGAACGTTTCCACGACAGTGGCCGACGTGTCTCTGCCCGCGGGACATCTATTCGATTGGAGATAGCCGATGTTGAATTCGATTCGCCAGAAGCAGGTCTTTGTCACCGCTTTCGCGCTGTTCCTCGCCGGAGCGCTCTCCGCCATGGGTGCCGAAACCGAGAACACGCGGCAGCTCGCGAAAGTCAAGAGGCAGCCGGACGGGACCGTCTCGCTGAAGCAGGTCGCCAATTACAACGACTATCAGGACGACAAGGACTACCACGCCCAGCTCCAGAACCTGACCGACCCCGCGGCGATCGCGGCGCTGAAGGCGAAGCACGGACAGCTCAACATCCTCCAAGAGTTCGATGGCGGCATCCTCAAAGGTACGGTCGAGATCGGCAGCTCCGTGGTCACCTTCGACGTGACCGGCGGCGGCAGCCTGGCCGGCTTCCACCACGTCTTCACCATGCCGGCGAGTTTCGAGGTCCACTCCGCGCCCAACGATCCCAGGCAGGAGATCGACTCGTTCGCGACCAACATGTACCGGATCGAGGGCCGGGGCTCGGACGACGTGTTCGAGTCTATCCATCTCATCGGGGGCACCGGGAACGGCTATCCCAGCCCGGGGCAGATGACCTTCATCTCCAAGGGGAAGGACGTCCTCGTCGACAGCTTCTTCAACATCGGCTTCCGCCTCGAGATTCAGGGCGCCAAGGGCGGCCCCTTCGATGGGTTCTCGGATGCGGTGGTTGGGAAGGTCACGATGCGGTCGCAGGCTGCCGCTCCGGCCGCTCCGGCGAGCACCAAGCCGAGCGTGGCGAAGCCCACCTCGGGAGAGCAGACCAAGACCAACCGCTAAAAATCGGTCCGGCGTGCGAGAAGCCCGCAGGGGTGTGGTTGCGCCCCCGCGGGCCCAGTCTGTCTCCTCCAGGGGCTCCAACGTTGCCGCGCGCGGCATCCCTCCCCGGAGTCACATCCATTCCCGGTGGTAAGCTCCCCCCGCCTTCGACGGCATCCTTTTGCCGGAAACCATTGCGGGGAAACCATGAATCCACCTCTCGTGAAGTCTCTCGCCGCCGTCTCTCTCCTCGGCTTCTTTGTCTGGGCAGCTTCTCTTGGCGCCGCGCCCGCTCCACCTCCTCAAGGCGGTGACGAGGGCAAGTGGGCGGCCCAGGCGAAAGCCCCGGAGCCACTGCCTGGGATCGCCAAGATGACGGCGGGCCTCGAGAAGCGCGAGGGGCTTCTCACCTTCTACGCCGACCGGCAGAGAGGGAAGATCTGGCTGGAAGTGCCATCCGCCAAGGGGCCGCGAGGGGAGGTGGCCAGTTACCTCTACCAGGAGGGGCTGATCTCCGGGCTCGGCTCCAATCCCGTGGGCCTCGACCGCGGCCAACTCGGCGACACCCGGATCGTCACCTTGCGCCGGGTGGGCGGGCGCGTGCTCGTGGAGCAACCCAACCTGAAGTTCCGCGCCCTCACCGAGGACCCCGCCGAGCGGCAGGCGGTGCGCGAGTCCTTTGCCACCTCGGTCCTCTGGGGCGGCGAGATCGCCGCCGTCGAGCCGGACGGCCGCGCCCTGGTGGACTTCACCCCCTTCCTGGTGCGGGACGCCCACGAAATCGCGGCGCGCATGAAATTGGCCAACCAGGGGAGCTGGTCGCTGGACGACAAGCGCAGTGCCGTCGATCTCGAAGACTGTCTGGCCTTCCCCGAAAACCTCGAATTCGAAGTGCTGCTCACCTACCAGTCCTCTGAGCCCGGGCCGCTGGTGCGCGAGACCGTCCCTGCCGCGGGGAGCGTCACCCTGGCGCAGCACTACTCTTTCGTGCGCCTGCCGGACGACGGCTACAAGCCGCGGCGGTTCGATCCCCGCGCCGGCTATTTCGGCATCGAGTTCCTGAACTACTCGGCGCCTCTCGATCAGCCCATCGAGACCCGCTGGTTGTCGCGCCACCGGCTGGAGAAGGTCGATCCCACGGCGGCCCGTTCGCGGGTGAAGCAGCCCATCGTCTACTACATCGACAATGCCGCTCCCGAGCCGGTGAGAAGCGCCCTGATCGAAGGCGTGAGCTGGTGGAAGGAGGCGTTCGACAAGGCCGGCTTCATTGACGCCTTCGAGGTCAAGATGCTGCCGAAGGACGCCCATCCGCTCGACGTGCGCTACAACGTCGTACAGTGGGTGCACCGCTCCACCCGCGGCTGGTCCTACGGCGGCGGCGTGATCGATCCGCGCACGGGAGAGATCCTCAAGGGGCACGTCACCCTGGGCTCCTTGCGCGTGCGGCAGGACCGGCTGATCTTCGAAGGCTTGGCCGGTGCGGACAAGACCGGGACGGGCGCGCCGGACGACCCGGTCCAACTCGCGCTCGCCCGCATCCGCCAACTCGGGGCTCACGAGGTGGGGCACAGCCTGGGGCTCTCTCACAACTTCGCCGCCTCGACCTATGGCCGCGCCTCGGTGATGGACTATCCGGCGCCGCTGGTGGGGATCTCGGCCGACGGCAAGCTCGACTTTTCCAAGGCCTACGCCGTGGGCGTGGGAGCGTGGGACGACCAAGCCATCCGCTTTGGCTACAGCGAGTTCCCTTCCGGAACGGACGAGCCGAAGGCCCTGGATGCCATCGTGCGCGATGGCCTCGCCCGCCATCTGATCTATCTCACCGACCAGGATGCCCGGCCTGAAGGCTCGGCGAGCCCGTTGGCGCATCTCTGGGACAACGGTACCGATGCGGCTGAGGGGTTGAAGCACGCGCTCGCGGTGCGCCGCATCGCCCTCTCTCATTTCGGCGAGCACAACATCGCCCCGGGTCAGCCCCTTTCCCTGCTGCAAGAGGTGCTGGTGCCCGTCTACTTTCATCATCGCTATGAGCTGGAGGCTGCTTCGAAGATGGTCGGGGGGCTGGAGTACACCAACGCCCTGCGCGGCGACGGCCAGCCCCCGTCGAAGCCGGTGCCGGGAGCGGATCAGCGCCGTGCCCTGGCGGCCGTCCTGGAGGTTCTGTCGCCCGAGACCCTCGATCTTCCGGAGCCGGTGATCGGCCTACTGCTCCCGCGGCCTGCCGAATACGACTCCAACGAGGAGATGTTCGCCGGCCTCACCTCTCCCACCTTCGATTCCCTCTCGGCGGCTGCCACGGCTTCCGACATGGCGGTGCGCCTGCTGTTGCGGCCAGAACGGGCGGCACGCCTGGTGGACTTCCATCGCCGCGATCCGGCGCTGCCCGGGTTGGAGGAAGTCATCAAGGGCCTGGAGGACAAGACCTTCGGTGGTACGCTCCCGAAGCCGCCGCGGCTGGCCGAGATTCGCCGCTCCGAGCAGTGGGTGGTCGTGCGGCGGCTGATCGGCCTCGCGAGCGATCCCACGGCCGCACCGGGCGTCCGCTCGCGGGTCGAGGCCGCCCTGCGCTCCCTCGGCCGCAAACTTGGCTCCGCCGGCGTTGCAGATTCCGCCGAAGCCGCCCAGCGGACCTTCCTGGCCGGCGAGATCTCCCGCTACCTCCAACGCTCGCACGCCGACGCCGCCAAGCGCCCGGAGCCGATCCAACCGCCGCCCGGCCAGCCCATCGGCGGCGCGGACTCGGAGCCTGGGGATCTGGGAGGGTGCTCGTGGGGCGGGGCTGAATGAGTTTTCTCCTCTTCCTTACCAGCCGGAATTCCCGATCTGGAGCTTCACGGTCATTGATGACCTTCGGCCTAGGGAGGAGAAATTTGCAGGCACCTAAAAGAAAAAGGCAGAGCCAGTTTCCTGGCAAAGCCTCCGTCACCAACGGTATGCCAGATCTCGCGCCATGTCAAGCCGCTGTAGACTCCCTCCCTGGGGATCTGGGAGGTTGTTCGTGGCAGTGAGACGGCCAGAGACCTCTGCGCCTCCCCGCCGAAGGTGGATTATTCTCTCCATTATGGCCGCCCTTCTCATCGCCGCCGTCCTCACTTGGTCGTTCCGCTCGGCCGCGCCTCCCGGCGTTTCCGCGTCCCATCCCAGGTCCCGTCCCGCGCCCCGCCTGGCCACGCCGTTCCGTCTGCCTGAGCTCCTCAAGGTGAAAGTCCTCGCCACGCGCCACCACGATCCGGCAGCCTTCACTCAAGGGTTGCTCGTCCATGAGGGCTCGCTCTACGAGAGCACGGGGCTCTACGGCTCTTCCAGCCTGCGGGAGGTGGACCCGGTTTCGGGCGCGGTGAAGCGCAAGGTGGACGTTCCCTCGGAGTTCTTTGCCGAGGGGTTGGCGTTGGTGGACGACCGGCTGATCCAGCTCACCTGGAAGGAGCAGAAGGCCCTCGTCTACAAGCTCGACGGCTTCGCTTCCGCGGGCGACCTGCGCTATGAGGGCGAGGGCTGGGGGCTGTGCTGGGACGGCAAGCGGCTGGTGATGACCGACGGCTCCGACAAGCTGACGTTCCGCGATCCCACGACCTTCGCCTTCCTCGGCGAGGTGACGGTGACCCGCGCCGACCGCATGGGCGAGCGGGTGTTGGAGCTCAACGAGCTCGAGTGCGTGGACGGCGTGGTCTATGCGAACGTCTGGCAGACCGATGAGATCCTGCGCATCGATCCCTTGAGCGGGCGGGTGACGGCGGTGATCGACGCCTCAGGACTGCTCACCCCTGAAGAACGGCAGAAGGCTGACGTCCTGAACGGCATCGCCTGGGACCCGCAGCGCAAGATTTTCCTCATCACGGGCAAGCTGTGGCCGAAGCTTTTCGAGGTCACTTTTGTGTCGGCGGTGCCCGCGGCGCCGGGAGGCTGACGAAAGTACGGTCGCGGCTCAGCCGACGGGAGCTTCGATTTTCAGCATTCGGCCCCAAGCCTGGCGCAAGGTCTCGGGCAGGTCGAGCTCGGGGAAGATCTCCCGCACCTCGTCACGGCTGACGTAGTTCCAGATGTCGTCCCACTGAGCGTAGCGCAGCAAATGGGAGACGACCCAGGCGCGTTGCTCCTGGGTGCCCTGCCGTAGGAGATGACGGATCTCGTCTTCGGTGACTCTCTGATCGGGGAAGAAGTAGAGGGACTCGATGCGGTCAACGCCATCGCGGCTGCGCCCTGATCCATGCATAAGCGAAGTATATAGGTCTCGCCCGGATTGGCCAAGCCATAAGCGCCGGAAGCGGCGGGCGCGCCTCACCCCTTGACCCCACAGCGGCGCTCCGCTAGATTTCCACCTGCACGGCCATCGAGCGGGCATAACTCAGTTGGTAGAGTGCAAGCTTCCCAAGCTTGATGTCGCGGGTTCGAGTCCCGTTGCCCGCTCCAATCTCTCCAACCGCTCCCAAGGGGGCCGGACTCGTCCGGGACCATGTCGATCTTTCGCCGCGAAACCACCTCCGAATCCCCCCCCAGCCTGGGCGGCCCCTCTGAATCCACCTCCGGTTCCTCTCCGAAGCGCCGGCTCACGCACATCGCGGCCGGCACCCGCCTGCAAGGGGAGATCAGCGGCGCCACCGAGGTGCTCGTAGACGGCGAGGTGGCGGGGCAGGTGCGGGTGGAAGCGCCCGTCGTCGTGGGCACGGAGGGCGTCGTCGAGGGCCCCATCACGGCGCCGGTCGTGAGGGTGGGAGGCCGCGTGGTGGGCGATGTCCAGGCCACGGACCGGGTGGAAGTCCTCGCCACCGGTGGCCTGGAGGGCAACATCTCCGCCCCCCGCGTCGTCATCTCCGAGGGCGCCTTCTTCAAGGGACGGATCGAGATGACCAAGGCCAAGGAATCGCCGCCGCCAAAAGCGAAGCCCGCGCCCGAGCCGGCAGGCTCGTAAGATTGCCTAAGAGAGTGTCTCAAAAGCGGTTGACGACGACGCCTATGTCGCCAGGGATTGAAATCACCTGGCTACCCTCTGTAGTCCCTACGGGACATGGGAAGAACGAATTGCAGTCCCGGACGGGACAAGCGTCGGTAGCCAGGCGATTTCAATCCCTGGCGACGTAGGCGTGGCTGGCGCTCCTTTTGAGACACCATCTAAGAGGTGTTTGGAAAGTTGGCCTCCCCCGTCACCACCCGCCACAGCTCCCGGAGATCCTCCGGCACCGGCGCCTCGAAGCTTAAGGTCTCGCCTGTGTCGGGGTGACTCAACGCCAGCCTCCAGGCGTGCAGAGCGGGCCTGGGAAAGTCGCGCAACGTGGCCTGGAGGGGCCGTGGGAGAGCCTTCCAGCGAGCCTCTCCGTAGACGGGATCTCCCACCAGGGGATGTCCGAGGTGCTTGAGGTGGACGCGGATCTGATGAGTGCGGCCGGTCGCGAGGTCCATCTCTAATAGCGAGATTCCAGCCTTGATCGCGACCGTCCGATAGCCGGTCTTGGAGGGCCGGCCTCCGGGACGCACCGCCATTTCCATGCGCTTCTGGGGATGACGGCCGATGGCGGCCTCGATCGTTCCCGTGGCGGGGGAGGGCGAGCCGTAGGCGATCCCCAGGTAGCGCTTCGAGACCTCGCGGGCCGCGAAGGCGCGGGCGAGGCGGGTATAGGCTGAAGCCGTGCGCGCCACCACCAGGACGCCGCTCGTCCCAAGGTCCAGACGGTGGACGATGCCGGGCCGGCCCGGGCCGCCCACGCCCGCCATCTCGGGGTAGCGGTCGAGCAGACGGTGGGCGAGGGTGCCGGTCGATCGGCCGGCGCCGGGGTGGACGGTGAGCCCCGCCGGTTTGTCGAGCACCACCAGGGTGGAATCTTCATAGAGGATGCTCAGCTCGCCCGCCTCGGGGATCACCCGTTCTTCCCTGGGCTCCGGCGGCTCGCACTCCACGCGGTCACCGGGAGCCACGGCGGCGGAGGGCTTGGCTGGGCGGCCATTGAGTAACACGAGGCCGGCCTCGATCCAGTGCTGAACCTGATTGCGCGGGATGTCGAGCCGCGCCGCCACGTGACGATCGAGCCGCTCTCCGGCGATGTCGGGTGGCACGGACCAATCCATCGGGTGAGTGTAGGGTATGTACTGATGTTTCTGGAGCGGAGCCCGACTCACCGACTGCTTCTGGCGCTGCTCGCGGGCACCACCATCCTGCGGCTGGGTCTCGGCTGGTTCTACTTCGGCTTTCTCACCGGCGACGACGTCGAGATCCTGGAGGCGGGGTTTCGGGTCCTCGGGCTTCGCTATACCCCCTGGGCGATCCGCAATACGCTGATCTCCGACCTCCTGATCGGCCCCGTCCTCAGGATTGCGCACAGCGTGGGCATCTCGGACGTGCGCACGCTGGTGTGGATTGCGGCGTGGCCGTTCGTGCTATTTGCCACGCTCAACATTTATTTGCTCTTCCTGCTGGTGCGGCGCTGGTCGAACCGGGAGTCGACCGCGCTCTGCGCCGCGGCGCTCTACGGGCTGCACTGGATTCCCCTGGGGTTCGGCAGCATGACGTATCCCCGCCTGGTGTCGACGACCTGCGTTCTGGCCGCGGCCTTGCTGGTGTCGTCGACGCGCCAAATCCCTCTGCGGGAGTTGCTCGCCGGAGCCTTGATCGCCCTCGCGTTCGGCTTTCGCTACAGCGAGGCGATCTTCCTGGCTCCGGTCGCAGGGCTCGCTGCGTCCTCCAGGGAAAGCTGGCGCGCTCGGGGGATCTCTCTCCTTCGCGTGGCCGGAGGTTTTGTCCTCGGCGTGCTCCTGGTGGCAGGCGCCTATGAATCCCTGACCTGGGGAAGGCCCTTTGCCGCCCTCGTCGCCTTCGCGCGCTACACCTTGATCGATAGACAGTCGTCCTCGCTGGTCGTGCAGCAGCCGGCCTATTGGTATCTGTGGCGATTGCCCCATTGGTGCTGCCTCGCGGTGCTGCCGCTGCTGTGGATCTCGGTCCGCCGCCGGCAACTCCTGCGCGCCTGGCTGTTCGTGGTGCTCCCCCTGATGGCCCTCTCCTATATCCATCACAAGGAGCTGCGTTATCTGCAAGGCGTCCTTCCCTTCGTCTGCGCCCTCGCCGGCGCCGGAGCGGTGACGCTCTGGGAGAGCGGCTGGCGCCGGGCGACGGCGGCGCTCCTCATCCTGACGGCCGGTTGGGGTCTGGCGCGTCTCGACTTTCTGGAAGACAAGTCGATGCCGGCGGTGATGGCGGCGCGTGAGCTGGCCGGCGACGCCTCCGTGCGGACCTTCGCCGGTGTACAGCTCTGGCGATACGGGGACCGGCTTTACTTCGGGAACGAGCGCATCGTCAGGGACATCCCCTATCCCACGTCTCCTGCCGGCGTGGAACGGCTCGCCGCCGGTGCGGACGCCGTGGGACTTTATTCCGAGGATCTCGCGCTCGACGAGCGGCTCAAGACGATTCTCGATCGTCTTGGATTCTGTGACTGGCGGGAATTTTCGTTTCGCGGCTCGAAGGCGGTCCGGGTTTTTCGTCCCTGCGCCCGGACGCCGACCGGCGTTGCTTTGTAAAGTTTCTGCCCGGTCTGACTCTTTGGGGATTTCTGGCCTGTGAATCGCAGTTTTGATCCTGTGGAGGGCAAGGAACACTCACAGAAGGAGATAGACAATGAGAACCAATCATCACAGAATTTCAGCTCGCATCCTTGCCGCGGGCTTGACGGTGGGAGGGCTTTTCTACGGCCTGACCGCGACCGCTCTCGTCCCCAAAGAAGAGGGGACGCCTCTGAAGCTCATCTCATTCGCCGTCGACCTGGGTGCTTCGAGCCCATCGCCGCGCCGTCTCGGCCTCCCCGGCGCCCGCCGGGCGGGAACCGTCGAGATCAGTATCGATCGGTGGTCGTCGGACCAGGAGCGGGACTCTCTGCTCGACAAGCTACGGACCCAAGGTGAGAACAGTCTGCTGAGCAGTCTCCAGGGCACGGAGCGCGTGGGCTCCATCCGGACTCCGGACCGCCTCGGCTGGGACCTTCACTACGCCAAGGAGACTCCGACGGACGACGGCGGGAAGAACATCGTCATCGCCACCGACCGGCCCATCCGGTTCTGGGAAGCCGCCAATCTGACGCGCACCATGCAGTACCCCTTCACGGTGATCGAGATCCACCTCGACAAGGACGGCAAGGGAGAAGGGCGCATGTCCGTGGCCACGAAGGTCGCCATGAGCAAGGACGGGAAAACCCTCGAGCTCGAAAACTACTCGAGTCAGCCCGTGCTGCTGGAGAAGGTCGCCGAGCAGAGGTAGTCCTCTTCCAACTATTTCATGAGGGTCCGCAGCGCGGTGCCGGGCGACCTGCCGGCACCGCGCTGCGGAATCAGGGGGAGACAATGACGAAACAAGCCATGCTTTTTCTGGGTTTTCTACTGATCGCGATGCGCGTTCAGGTGCTGGCCGCGCCGCCCGGAGCGGCCAGCTTCAATACTCTCGCCTCGGCGAGCGGATCTTTCGAACGGATCGCGGACCAGGTGAGCCCTTCGGTGGTGCAGATCTTCGTGAATGGTTACGGTTTCACCCGCGGCCCGTCCGGCGTCCTGGCCAAGCAGGCCGGCACCGCTTCGGGCACGGTCCTCGACGCCGACGGCCTGATCGTGACCAACGCTCACGTCGTCACGCGGGCGACGAGAGTGCAGGTCCTGGTTCCCGCCGTCTCGGCTCCGGGCTCGCAGCAAGCCGCGCTCGCCGTGCCGCAAGGCGTGAAGCTCGACGCCGAGGTGGTTGGCATCGACACGGCGACCGACCTCGCAGTGCTCAAGATTCCGGCCCACGGGCTGCGGCCGCTCGAGCTCGGCGATTCGAGCCAGCTCAAGCAGGGTCAACTGGTCCTCGCCTTTGGCTCGCCGCTCGGGCTTGGCAACACCGTGACCATGGGAGTCGTGAGCGCCTTGGCCCGCCAGCTCGATGCGGACGACGTGCCGGCCTACATACAGACGGATGCGCCCATCAATCCCGGAAATTCGGGCGGGCCGCTCGTCGACACCGAAGGCCGCGTGGTGGGCATCAACACGATGATCCTCTCTCAGTCGGGAGGCAGCGAAGGCGTCGGCCTCGCCATCCCGAGCAACACCGTGCGCTATATCGCCAGCCAGTTGCGCGCCAACGGGCGCGTGCGCCGCGTAGTGATGGGTGTCGCGGTGCAGACGGTGAGCCCGGCGATGGCCGCAGCTCTCAAGCTGCCGCAGGCGTGGGGTGTGGTGGTGTCGGACATCGATCCCGATGGACCGGCCGCCAGCTCTGACCTGAAGGTCGGCGACGTCATCCTGAGCGTCGACGGCAAGCGGACGGCCAACGTTCGCGAGTTCGCGATCAATCTCTATCCGCATCCGAGCGGCTCGACCCTGGAGCTCCAGGTGCAGCGCGGCGCGGAAGCCTTGAAGCTCCAGGCCGGGGTGATCGAACGCCCCGACGATCCCAGGAGCGTGCTCGACCTCGTGCGGCCTGACAGGAATCTCGTGCCGGAGCTCGACCTCCTGGGAGTCGACGTCGACGAAAAACTGGCGGCGGCGTTACATTCGCTGCGCCAGGCCAGCGGCGTGATGGTGGCGGCGATGTCGGCGGACGCTCTGCCTCCGGCGGACCGTTTCCAGCCCGGCGACATCATTCACTCCGTCAACCGCACGCCGGTTCATTCTCTGGCCGAGCTGCGCCAGGCGGTGGCCGGTCTCAAGGAGGGCGATCCGGTGGTGGTGCAGATCGAGCGCGGGGGGATCTTCACCTTTCTCGCCTTCGAGATCGATTGATTCCGCAAGCTCCCGGTCCCGGGTAGGATCACTCCGCCGGCGCCGGGGCGGGGACCTCGCGGTGATGCGGCCGGAAGCTGTCGATGGCCATCAGCACGATGCCGACCGAGATGGCGCTGTCGGCGACGTTGAAGGAGGGCCAGTGGTGGGTGCCCACGTAGACGTCGATGAAGTCGGTGACGGCGCCGCTCGTCACGCGGTCGATGAGGTTGCCCACGGCGCCCCCCACCACCAGGGCCAGGGCCACCAGCAGCCAGCGGTCGCGTGACGGGGCGAACCAGAAGTAGAGGGCCACGGCGGCCAGGGCGCCGAGGCCGAGGATGGTGAGCAGCCAGCCGTTGCCTCCATCCTCGGCGAAGAGGCCGAAGGCCACCCCCGCATTGCGAACGTGCGTCAGGTTGAGACCGGGGAACACCGGCTCCGTCATGTGGTGGGGGAGATGGAGCTCCACCAGCCACTTGGTCCACTGGTCGAGGACGATCACGCCGACGGAGACCAGCAGGTAGCGCAGCTTGCGCCAGCGGCCCTCATCGGGGGATCGGAGGTTGTCGGCTTCCACGGTGGCTTGTCCCTCCAGGAGATTGAATCACGCTTTGCCAAAGTGCTCGCGGGCGGCTCTCGCCACCGAGCTCAGACCGGCTCTGTCTTGAAACAGCCGGATCGCCGCCACTCCCGCCGCCCCCGCCGCGGCCACCTCCCCGAATCGCGCCAGTGTAACCCCTCCCAGGGCGAAGACGGCAACGTTCATCCCGGCGGCGCCGGCCGCCCGGGAGAGTGCCGCGAGGCCCAGGGGCTCCCCTTTGCCGGGAGTGTCGTACACCGGTCCGAAAGCCACGTAGTCCACCCCGTCGTCCCGCGCTCGCTCCACGTCTTCGACGGAATGCGTCGAGCGGCCGAGCAGGGCGCCTGGCCCGAAGCGGGCCCGTAAGGGAGCGGCGGGCAGGCCGTCCGCCGGCAGGTGAGCGCCGTCGGCGCCGGCCGCCAGGGCGATGTCGAGCCGGCCGTTGACCAGCACTCGCGTCGCGGGCGGCAAGGTCTCGCGGGCGAGGCGGGCGACGTCATACAGGGGGCCGTCCTCCAGATCCTTCTCGCGAATCTGGATGGCGCCGATCCCCGCCGCACCCAAGGCGCGCAGCCAGTCCGTCATGTCGAGGCCGGTGGATTGGAGGGAGCGGCGGTCGCTGATGGCCAGCAGGCTAAACGTCGGGGGCACGCACCCTCCGCCGGAAGATCAGCTCGTCCAGGTCGTGGGCTCCCCAGATCAGATGGATGAGCCCGAAGCCGGAGACGGCGGCGCGCGTCAGGGGGTGAAGACACAGGAGGCGCAGCGTTTCGACGTGGATCTGGATCAGGGTGCGATCCCAGATCGGGCTCCAGGGAGCCAGGACGAGGAAGGTGCCCGCCTCGACGCAGTAGAGGATGAAGAGGACGCGGAACAGGAACGATGCACGCATGAGAGGGGGGAATTGTAGCCGAAAGACCCCTCATCACCCCGGCCCTCTTCTCCCGTCGGCCTTCCCCCGCCCGAAGACCCTCACCCCTGCCCCTCTCCCGACCACCCCATCCTCCGCCCCGGGAGAGGGGTACCCCCTGGGGCTTCCCCGCCTTGCTCCCTCTTCTCCCGGTGAGGGGGCGGAGGGGGTCGGGAGAAGAGGGCCGGGGTGATGAGGGGCTTGGGTGGGGGAACGCTGAAGCAAAGTTAGCGCCTATGGGGCAGTGGGGAGAGGGTCCGCCCCGACGGAGCGCTCGGGGCGGACGGGCTGGTCAATCTGGCGAAGAGGGTCTTAGTTGTCCCGGGCGGGCGGCTTCTCCTTGGGCTTCTCCTGCGCCTTGGGTTTTTCCTGCACCTTCGGCCTCTCGGCTTCCCGGCGCTCGACCTTCGGCTTCTCCGGCTCACGGTTCCGCTCTGGCCTCGTCGGGGCGGGCTCGCGGCTCCGCTCGATGCTCGGCTTCGCCGAATCGCGGCTGCGGTCGGGCTTGGGCGAGGCGCCGTCCGACTCGGGAGCAGGACGCTTCCAGGTGGGCTTGTTGTTGTCCGCCGGGGGCCGCCGGTTGTCGTCGGAGGTAGCGGGCCGATCGGCGGGACGCTCGGTCCGCGGCGGCCGGCCGTTGTCCACCGTCGGGCGGTCCGGCTTGGCGCCGGAGCCGGCGCGGGGCTTGGGAGCGCCGCCGTCGGCGTTGGGGGCCGGGCGCTCCCAGGTCTGGGGCCGGCCGTTGTCCACCGCGCTGCCGTTGGTGTCCGCCGGACGTCCTTCCGCCGGACGTCCGGTGCGGCCTGGCTTGGCGCCGTCGACGATCACCCGGCCGGGCCTGCTTCCCGGCTTGCTTTCCGGCTTATTTCCCGGAGCGTCACCAGTCGTGCCGGCCCTTGTCCAGGTGCGACCATTTCCTGTGTCGTGGCCGCCACGGCCGGGCTTGCCGAGGGTGGCGGGTTTGAAGGGCGTGCCGTCCTGCGCGTGGCCGGGGCCCCGGGCTCCCACGGTTTGCACGACCTCGGTGGACAGCGGTTTGCGGGCGATGAACGGCGTCACGTCCGGCACCTCGCGGCCGCCGACCCCGACCCCGCGGCCCTGCGTGCCGCGGCCGTTGGGACCATTGGGACGGACGTTGAGGGCGTGGAGCACCGCACCCTGATCGTGCCAGGTATTGGGCCGCAGGGGCTTGGTATCGGTGGTGATGACTCCCCGCTCCAGGCCGTGACCCCGCACGTGCTCGACGGGAACCGCGTAGCGCTGCAGATCGCGGCGGCCGTCCCAGTAACCTCGGGCGTAGCCGGCGCGATAGCCGTCCCG
The DNA here is from genome assembly GCA_035996875.1 of Thermoanaerobaculia bacterium. Lineage (GTDB taxonomy): Bacteria > Acidobacteriota > Thermoanaerobaculia > Multivoradales > UBA5704 > DATARR01. The sequence goes on along the minus strand of DASYJD010000055.1, from coordinate 57,699 downwards.
GAAGTAGCCGGAGCCCACGAAGCTCCAGCGGTCAAAGAGGCCCCAGTCGCCCCCGGCCCAGCCATAGACTCCAGACCGGAAGCCGAAGTCGCCGCCAAACTGGGCGCCGTAGTAACTGGTGTAGAAGCCGGTGGGGCACCAGCCGACGTAGCTCGGACCCCAGTACCAATAGACCCAGGCCGGCGACCAGACGTAGCCGGGCTGCCACACCCAGCCGTAGGAATCGAGATAGTTCCAGGTCCCATAGTGGAAGGGCACCCAGCCCCAGGGCTCATAGGCAATCCAGGTCAGCCCGGCCGGCGTGTAGGCCCAGCGGCCGTGCCAGTAGGGGTGCCAGCCGGCTTCGACCCGCGGACGCCAGTAGCGGTTGCCTTCGACGTTGACCCACGAGCCGTAGCTGGCGAGCGACGCCGCCTGGTAGCGCAGGTTGTCGTCCAGACCGTCGGCATCGCCGGCATTGTCGGCTGCCCGCAGCGCCGAGGCAGCCTCGTCGTCGAGGCGGCGCGCCCAGCGCTCCAGCGAGTCGAAAGCCCCCGCCTGCCGGACGTCGATGCCCGCTTCCTGGTCATTGCCGCTCTCGATCGCGGCCTCCTGGTCGGCCCGCACGGTCTGGTGATCCTGGCCGGCGGCCACCTCGGCTGTGCCGCGGCGGACGACGACCTGGCTGAAGCCGTCGCTCTGGGCGGTGAGGCGGTAGATGCCGTAGTTCTTGACGTAGATGGCGGCGTTGGGCGTGTCGATGCGCGGCAGTTGATCGCCCAGGGAGTCCTGGACGACGGCGAGCTGCACATTGCCTTCGATCAGGCGGATCATCGTCGCCTGATCGTCGCGGCCGGTCTCGCCGGCCTGACGTTCCACCACGAGCTCGCTGCCACCGTCGACGCGCAGCAGATTGTGATCGGCGAGGACGATTTCGACGTGCGCGCGCTCGGGCACGGAGAGCTGGTCGCCGGCGAGCAATGGCTGATTGATCTCGACGGCGGCGCGCTCGCCGTCAGCGGGCGTCAAGGTGGCCGCGCCTTCGACGACGCGGAAATATCCATAACTTCCCGTCTCGGCCGCCTGATCGGTCGTCTGGGCGGTCGCGGGCACCACCAGGGCTGCGAGCAACCCAGTGACGAGCGTCAGACGGAGCACGACGGTCTTGATGAGAGTGTTCATCTCGTTGTCTCCAATAGGAGAACGGCGTCTTGCCGCCTCCCGGTTACCTTCCAGACGTTTTTCAAAAAGAGCAACTTCCATTCCAGGGCATAAATTCCTCGGCCAGGGGTCCTTTGGGGGCCGCTCCACGGCAACCGTTTCTCCCCGCTGGAATCGGTTACACAGCGGCACCGCTCCTGGCTATAATGGTCCGCACTCGACAGGCGGCGGTGTCCACCTCAGGCGTCACGGGTGTCCCCCACGGCGATAAGCGGGTTTCGGTTCGGAGAACAACGAAAGCGTGGCGATCAAGTGGTTTGGCGGCGGCAAGAAGCCGCCGGAGCTCCAGGAGCACAGCATCGACGACCTCATCGTGCTCGAGCGGTACGAGGAGGCGGGGGAGCGTTTGCGCGCGCGGCTCAAGGACAACCCCAACGATCTTCATTCGCATCTGAAGCTGGCGGAGGTCTACACCCAGCTCCGCCAGTTCGAGAGAGCGGTGGACGAATACGGCTTCGTAGCCGAAGAGTACGCCCAGGACGGCTTCTACGACAAGGGCCTCGCCCTGCTCTCGCGGGCCATGAAGCTGGCCCCGCTTGACTCGTCGCTGGCCACGCGGGTCGAGAAGTTCCAGCGCGACAAGGACATGGAGCACGTGCGCACCCTCGCCCTGGAGGGGCTGCAGAAGGCCGGAGGCGTGGAGGCCGGGACCTCGATGCTGGAGCTGCGGCGGCTCTGGAGCCACCTCACCGCGAGCAGCCTGGTGCAGCACCTGCCCGGCGAGCAGCTCAAGCGCCTGTTTTCCAATATGGAGATGCTCCGCCTGGGCGCCGGAGCCGAGCTCGCTCGGGAGGGAAGCCAGGAGGCGTTCCTGATGTTGATCGTCACGGGCGTGGTCGAGGCCACGATGGCGAGCGCTGAGCGTAGCGTCCTGGTCCGCAGCTTCACCACCGGGGACCTCCTCGGCGAGGGGGCCTTCCTGGAACGCGCGCCCTGGCCCGCCGACTACCGGGCGGCCGAGCCCCTGGTGGCGCTGAAGCTCTCCCGCGGGGGGTTGGAGCAGGCCCTGACCGGCAATCCGGATCCCCGCGGTTTCCTTGAGACGCTGCGCGAGCAGCACAACGACCGCGACGTCGCGACCTCGGTGCGGCGCCTGCGTGGTGGATCCTAGATGGCCATACTTGCCATACGCATCTATCCCGATCCTATCCTGCGGGTGAAATGCCGCCCGGTGGTGGAGATCGATGCCCGTGTCAAGAAACTGGCGGCGGACATGGTGGAGACCATGCACGCAGCGCCCGGTGTGGGCCTCGCGGCGCCACAGGTGGGAGTCGACTTGCGCCTTGCGGTGGTCGACGTCTCGATCGGCGAGAATCCGTCCGACGTTCACGTGCTGATCAATCCCGAGGTCGTCGAGCGCTCGGGCCTGGATTCCGACACCGAAGGCTGCCTCTCCCTGCCCGGCATCACCGACAAAGTGGACCGGCCGGCCTTCGTTACCGTGCGCGCCCAGGATCTGGGAGGCCACCCCATCGAGCTGCAGGCCGAGGGCTTCCACGCCCGCGCCCTCTGCCACGAGATCGACCACCTCGACGGCATCCTGTTTCCCGATCACCTGCGCGGCCTGCGGAAAGAACGCGTCCGGCGCCAGCTCAAGAAGCTGGCGGATGAGGTTGAGGTGCACGCTTGAAGACAAAGCTTTCCAGGAGTGCTCTTCTCGGCCTCGGCGTGCTCGCCGCCCTCCTCCTCACCTCGCTCCTCGCCCTCGCCTGTGGCGGCGGCGGCGGGGGAGGCAGCCCCACCGCACCCACACCGACCCCGACGCCCACGCCGGGCATCGCCTTCACGCCCCAGGGGGCGCCGGGAAGCAACACCATCTTCCTGTCGGCGGGTGCCGCCACGACGGCGACGACGCTGGTCCTCGAAGTACGGGCGAATCAGGTCACCGATCTGTACGGCGTGGCCTTCAACTTCACCTATCCGAGCGCCCAGCTCCAGTTTTCGCGGGCCACGGCGGGAACCCTGCTGGGCGGGGGTCTGGGTTCCGTCCAGGCCGTCGTCTCCACCCCCGGCACGCTGGTGGTGGGCGGCTCCCATCTTGGCGCCGTGCCCGGCGCCAACGGCTCCGGCGTCGTGCTCACCCTCGAATTCACCGCTACCGCCGCGGGCCAGGGCAACTTCGCCTTCGCTCTCAACTCGGCCTTCAACTCCCGGGGGCTGGTCCAGACCGGTATCGCCTGGCTCGCGGGCTCCGTGCAGGTCACCCGCTGATCTCCGATCCATCCGGCCTTTCCAAGCGAATCCATGAAATGACGACCGAGCTCGTGCTCTTCAACTCCCTCGGGCGCAAGCTCGAGGCCTTCCGGCCCCTCGTCTCCGGCGAGGTCCGCATCTACACCTGCGGCCCCACCGTCTACAACGAAGTCCACATCGGCAACCTCCGCACCTTCAGCTTCGGCGACCTTCTGCGGCGCAGCTTGCGCTACCTCGGGTACAAGGTGACCCAGGTGATGAACCTCACCGACGTGGACGACAAGACCATCCTCGGTGCTCACAAAGCCGGAGTTTCGCTCACCGAATACACCGAGCCCTTCATCCGCACCTTCCTGCGCGATCTCGAGACTCTCCACTTCGAGAAGGTCGAGCACTTTCCCAAGGCCACCGACCACGTGCCGCAGATGATCCGGCTGATCGAGACGCTGGTGGAGAAGGGCTACGCCTACGTCAGCGACGGCTCCGTCTTCTTCAGCATCGGCAAGGACGAGGACTACGGCCGCCTCTCCGGCTTCGACCTCGACCAGGCCCGGCAGGGTGAGCGCGTGGCCTCGGACGAGTACGGCAAGGAGGACGTGCGCGACTTCGTCCTCTGGAAGGCCGTCAAGCCTGGTGAGCCCTCCTGGGATTCCCCCTGGGGACCCGGCCGGCCCGGCTGGCACATCGAATGCTCGGCGATGAGCATGGAGCTGCTGGGCGAGACCTTCGATCTCCACTGCGGCGGCGTCGATCTCATCTTCCCCCATCACGAGAACGAGATCGCGCAGAGCGAGAGCGCCACGGGCAAGCCCTTCGTCCGCGCCTGGCTGCACTCCGAGCACCTGCTGGTGGACGGGCAGAAGATGTCCAAGTCGCTGGGCAACCAGTACACGTTGCCGGACCTGCTGGCGCGGGGGCTCGCGGCGCGCGCGCTGCGCTACCTCTTCCTCTCGGTTCACTACCGGCAGAAGCTCAACTTCACCTTCGAGTCGTTGGACGGTGCGGCGGGTGCCCTGCGGCGGGTGGACGAGATGCGCTTCCGTCTCCACCACGCGGAGGAGAAGGGGACGCCGGACCCGCGCCTCGCCGAGGCCGCGGACCGTCTGCGCCGCGACTTCGCCGCCGGCCTCGCGGAGGACTTCAACGTCGCCGTGGCTCTCGCCGCCGTCTTCGCCTTCGTCAAGGAGGTGAACGTGGCCATTGAGGAAGGTCGCATCGGCCAGGGGGACAAGCCGCGGGTGATCGATGCCCTGGCGGACGTCGACCGCGTGCTGGGAGTGCTCGACGCCGGCGCCTGGGAATCCGAAGCCGGAGACGACGACGCGGCCGAGATCGAGCGCCTGATCCAGGAGCGCAAAGCCGCCCGCGAGCGCCGCGACTTCGCCGCCTCCGACCGCATCCGCGACGAGCTGACGGCGCGGGGGATCGTCCTCGAAGACACGCCGCAGGGGACGAGGTGGAAGCGAAAATAGGCCCTCCATGAGCGCGGACTTCCGTGACCAGCCCCATGCCCGGGCCCGAGGCCGGGTGGGGGAGGACGACGCCGTGGCCTGGCTCACGGTCCACGGTTACGAGATCCTGGTCCGCAACCTGGTGAATCACGGCGGCGAGATCGACGTCGTGGCGCGGGATGGCGCCACCCTCTGCTTCCTGGAGATCAAGGCGCGGGACGGCGATCGCTTCGGCCTCGCCATCGAGGCGGTGACCTTCACCAAGCAGCGCCGTCTCTCCCGAGCGGCCTCGCTGTACCTCGCTTCCCGCCGCTGGCACAACCAGCCCTGCCGCTTCGACGTCCTGGGCCTCGACCGCGAGGGCGGGGGCTGGCGCTACACGCTCATCAAGAACGCCTTCCCCTACAACCCCGGCCCCGCCCGGCGGCGCCGGTAAGCTCGGAAAAGAGCGGGTACGGGACTCGCCCCAGCGGGGGGGCGGCTTCCCCCAACAGGGAGAGGCCTCGCCCCAAGGGGGGCGAGGCCGTCCCAAGCAGGGGAGAGCCTCCCCCTGCTCGCCCGAGAGGCCACCCCAGTGGGGGAGAGCCTTCCCCTTCTTGGGGGAGACCGCCCCCTGTTCGGGTAGTGGGGGAATCTTGTGTGCCTGAGTTTTGGGGTTCCCTCCGGAGAAGGTCCCTCTTTAGTAACAATTTCAGTTCCTATTGAAGGCATGGAATCAGGAAACATTGAAGCTGGAAACGGCGTGCCTATACGTCGTTTAGTCGTCTGATTTGACTAATCTGGGCGGGAAGCTGTACCTTTGGGGATGCGGGGCTGGGGACGGTCAAGCCGGCCCTTAGAATCAACGACTTGCGACGATGATAGGAGGAAAACAAAAGGCCCGCCGGAGCGGGCCTCTCTGGAAACGGGGTGGGGGCTGGTGCTCGGTCGTGGACTTGAGACCCCTGACCGAGGGTTCGATCCCCTCCCGCTCCACCTACTGAAAACCGACCTGGGAAGCATGCGGCTCCAAGGAGGTCCCCTGAGAAGGCCATCCTAAGCCGTTACTTCCCCCCGGTCAATACCCGGAGGTGAAGCCATGGCTTACCACGATGCCCCACCACGTCCGCTGTACCGCTTTCAACTCGGGCTCTTGCTCTTGAGTCTTCCCCGGAGCTACACAGAGAAAAGGGAGCCCTTTCGGGCTCCCCATGCTTCCCCGGCCCGGCGGCGGCACCTATGCCGCCGTCGCCTGCGCCGCGCCGAGAAGGTCGGCCAGACTCCAGGGCTTGCGAGCAATGCCGGCCGCCATCGCGGGCGTCATCCTGATACTGCGGTGCATCCGGACGAAGTTGTAGTACGCGAAGTAGAGCGCCAATGCGGCCCGCAGGTTGCTCTTCTTCCGGCTGAAGCCGTTCGAAAGCCGGGTGAAGCGGCGCAGGTGCCCGCGCAGCGTCCAGTTGCTCCGCTCGACGTGAGAGGTACAGATCCGGTCTTCGGCGGGCGTGCCGCTGATTACGATTTTCTCCTGTCCTGTCAGGCGGGGAGGAGCGTACCGTCGGCCTTCCTCCCCGCCTACATTTCCAAACTCCTTGATGACCTGCGCATAGTCCACCCGGCATCCGAGGTTGTACTCGACGGCGTTCGGGTAGCCGTTGAATCCGTCCGTGCTGAGCTGGAATTTGCCAGTGGTCGCCTTGTCTAGCTTCTCCATGAAATCGTGCGCGTCCCACCCGTTGCGCCGTCCCAGGTGCCACGCGAGGATGAGCTTGGAATTCCGCTCGATTCCGAAAAAGCAGTAAGCATCCCCGGCGTCCGGGTTGGCGATCTTCTGCCGCGTGCAGGTGCCCTGCTTGGCGTGGACGAACGTCCAAAGCTCATCCGCCTGCACATCCTGGACGGGGACGGCGTGGATCGTCTCGGAGAGCATGCGCTCGCATCCTTCGCCGACCTGGACAAGCAGCTTGAGGATCGTCTTTTTGTCGACGCCGACGATACGCTCGATGGACCGCACGCCGTTGCCCTCGCACAGGAGATTCAGGCAGAGGAGCGCCTTTTCGAGCGGGAGCTGCATGGCGCCCAGGGGACGGACCGGGCGCTCGGAGAACGTCTTGCGGCACGTCAGGCACCGGAAGCGCTGATTACCCTTGCGGTCTTTTCCCATCTTCTTCGTGCGTGAGGGGGACGGGCAGGCGGTGCATTCCATGAGCGGGGCTCCCTTGCGGTAAGCCCGGTCGAAAGCCATAATCAGGATGCGAGTCCGTTCGGCTTCGGTCGGGCGGGTCCAGGCCCTGGAGGTTGTTAGCGCAACCCTCAGGGCCGTTTTCATGGTCCTAGTATAGCAGAAGGATATCCTATGTCAAGCATCTAGGCTTGACTGAGGAAAGATTGATGCTATCCTATGGGCATGAATGGAACAGCGAAAGCCCCCCAGAACCGGACTCAGACAGAACCCGTCCTCCTGCGGTTTGAACCGTCCCACCTGGAGATCATTGACCGTGCCGCCGAGCATTTGGGGCTCAGCCGGGCCGCTTGGGTGCGGTCCACGATGCTACAGGCGGCTCGGGAGGTACTGAAGGAAGCGGGAGGGTAGGGCGGGATGGGAACCCTATACTTTACCTAGCAGGTTTACCATTCCGCCACTGCCGGGCTTGGCCCAAGCAACAGCGTAGGCGAAATCGGTGAGCATTTGAACCGTTGCGCTCTCGGTAAAGCTATCGACTGGGCGAAACTTAGGGTTGCCGCCCTCTGGGAAATTTACGGAGCACTCGATTTCCTTGCTAACCTTATCCGCCTTCAAGGTCAGGCGATAATTCTTTCCATCTCGATTGACGTTCAAGAATATAGCGCCATTGTCTCGATCCGCCGCGCTTTTACGACCAAAGCGAGCGGAAAAGATTTCGGCCGCCTCCTGGAGCTTTTCAAGGATAGGCATCCGTGCCGTGAGCCACTTCTCGAAAAATTCTTCTTGCGCTTTCGGTTCCCGCTCTCGAGCGCTTTCACCGGCATTGATGGCGGTTTCTATGTCTTCTTTCAGGCTCATGGTATGCACTCCGGAAGCTTGAAGGTCAGGCGCGTTAGCATGTAACGTATGCTAGCACAAGGGGCGGGCGCCAATCTGGCGCCCGCCCCTTTTTGATTACGTTGCTTCCCTCTCATGCCGCTCTATCAGCGGTCCCGCCCGGATGTCCTCACCCTCTCCTCCGCTCCGCGCCCACAATCCGCTAAGCTCGGCGGCGAGCGCCTTGGCCTCCCTGGCATAGCGGAAGGTGGCAACGATCCGCCGGGCCGGCAGATAGACCAGCGTGTGCAGGTGGCACCCGTGGTACCCCGGGCCGGCGTCCGTGCCGCTGTAGTGCCCGAAGGGGCGAGCGATCCACCCCCGGACCTCCGGTTCCGCCCCATCCTCAAGGCGAACCGTAAACCGCCCCCGGTGCCATGCGAGGGGAAGAGGAAGCCCGGCCTTCGCCCGGAGCCGTAGATAGGCGTCAGCGGCCCGAGAAAGCCATGCCCCGCAGGAGGGGAAGCCTTCCGCTTCCGCCGCACGCTTCCAGGCGATGGACTGCGGCATGGTGGCTCTGACGCTGAAGGTGGCGACCTTCACGGCGAGACCTCGCAAGGCATGAGACTGGCACGATGGCGTTCTATGGTGCCTCTCGGGTCCGCCATCGCCGCCTCGATTGCGGCGGCGATCTCCTCCACTTCGCCGCTACAGTCGTGCGCGAGCCGGTTGTAGGCCATGCCCAGCGCGGAATACGTCACCCCTCCTCCCGCCCATTCGAGGACGTACCGCAGGTGCCGAAGGTCCGCCACAACGGCGCGCAGGATCGCGTCCACGTCGCCGCGCTTGTGGGCCGGCCACCACCTGGCACCGGCGCAGCGGTACAGCTCCGTGAGCAAGAGGGCGAGACGGCGCAGGGCGGCAGCGTCCGCCTTCCGGGTGAAGACCACGAGGAACGTTTCCCGGAATCCTTCCCTCCATCGCATGTTCGTGACCCGCTTGCTACTCAAGAGACCTCCTCCCCTCTCCAGGTTCCGAGGGTCTTTTCCAATGCGTCCGCCGCCTTGCCGACCTCGCGGGCGGCCCGCACGGCCGTGCGGCACAGTGCCGCCTCATAGGGTTCATGCTCGGGGGGATTCTCTCCCGCCGTCGCGAGGTAGCCTTCCAGGTGGCGAAGGTCCGCTACCGCGGCTCGGAGGTTGCTCCGGATGAACCCCTCCGGCGGGTTTGGGAAGTGGTCGTATTCGAGCACCAGCGTGTAAAGCAGGTGTCCCACCCCGCGGAGTGCTTCGTTGTCGTGGGGCTCGGTGAAGTGGAGCAGGAACGTCTCCCGGAAGGCTACGAAGTCCTCCCAGCGCTCCGGTTCGATCTCCGGAGGGATCGCAGGGAATGGGGGCGGCTCATCCTCTGGCGGTGGGCCGGGCGGAACCGGCGGAGAGGAAGCGAGGACGGCGGGAGGGATGGGGACGGGCGGCGGGGTACAATCGGGCAGCTCGCGCACAGGATCAGCTCCTTTGCTCGGGTCAGGCTCGGCGGTAGTGGTGACACACCCCGCCGGGCCGCTTACCTTGGAATGAGGGGAACGCTCCCCCCTTCGGGGGAGAAGTTACAGCAGAATCAGAGCTTTAGGGGAAATTCCCACCGGGCACACAACTATCCCCCACTATCCCTGTTCGGGGGAGATCCTCCCCTACTAGGGCGAGGTCTCGCCCCACTCGCCCGGGGCCTTTCCCCGCTCGCCGTCTTGACAGCCCCGCCCCGCCTGACTATCCTGTGCGAGCTTGTTGGGCGGGAATAGCTCAGTGGTAGAGCACAACCTTGCCAAGGTTGGGGTCGCGGGTTCAAATCCCGTTTCCCGCTCCAGATTGTGACCTTCCGAGACCGCGGACGCATCCTTCCGCGATCTGCTAGAATCCTTAAGGGCCGCGCAATGCGGCCTCTGCCCGTTTCCAGGGCGACGTAGCCAAGTGGTAAGGCGAGGGTCTGCAAAACCCTTATTCAGCGGTTCGATCCCGCTCGTCGCCTCCAAAGTCCTCATTCCCAGACCATTTCACAATAGCTGACGCGCTCCCACCAGGAACAGTCGAGGATCTCGCTCACTCCCTTGGAACCAAGAGCATCTGGCTGGAGCGACTGCCGGAGCTTTTTCAGACAGCGGTCGCGCCGGGAGTAGAGCTGTTTCTGCGGCAGCCTCAGTAGATGAGAGATCGTGGCGATCGTGAGACCATCCCGAAAGTGGAGCTTGAGAAGAAGGCGATCTTCGGCGGGTAGATCCCTCAAGACTGTGGGGAGCCTCTCCTGGAGCCGGGCTACGCGCTGTGCCCCCTCTCCTAGAATAAGCTGATCATCGACGTTTCCGTCGACTGCAATCCGCAGAAGAGCCTCTTCTCCGACGAACCTTCGTTCGCTCCTCTCCGAAAGACTCCCGGCAATCCTTTCCAGCTCCGCACGGGAGAGAGATGAGCCGTGCTCGACCAGTACTCGGGAGACAGCCTCGCTCAGTGGGAGGTGGTCACGGAACCGAAGTCGTTCGAGGAGAACAGCCTCCCAACCCTGGCGCTGTGCCGCCGCGGACGGTCGCCATTTGCCCCAGACGTGGATGCGGTAGTCCCGCATCAGGTTCGCCAAGGCAATGGTCAGGTAGGTGGCGAAGGAGCTCCGGCCTTCCCAACTGCCGAGAATGCGGTACTCGTTCTCGACGAGCCTGAACAGAGCCCAGGAGCAGAACTCGTCGGCTTCGTGCTCGGGAAGGCCGCTGGTGCGGCTCAGTTGCCTGAGCCTTTTCTGGACGAGGCTGAAGTGCTCTTCCAGGAGGGCACGTCCGCGCGAGGGAAGTGGAGATTGGCTCTCGGGATTGACGGCATGGCCGCGGCGTGGGGGAAGGACTTCGTGCTTGCAGAGCATCGCATGTCTCCCATGAAAGGGCCTCGGCAGACGTCCGAGGCTGGAGCGAGCTTCGCCGGGAGAGACGGCCGCCGTCCTCAGGGAAAGATTTAGAAAGGTTCAGGAAACCCTAAGTGCATTAGAATGAGAGATGCGCGTGGCTCCCCTCAGGAGTCCGGGCCCTCAATGAGCCCATCCCAAGAACCAGCAATCCTCCACGTCGGAGAATGGGAGGTTCGAAAGGCCGAAGGTCTCCTCTCGGCGGGTGGGCGCTCGGTCCGGCTGGAACCTCGGGTGATGGATCTGCTCATCTACTTGGCGGCCAACCCGGGAAGAGTGGTCCCCAAGGAGGAGTTGCTGGAGGTGGTGTGGAGTGGCGCATTCGTGGAGGAGGGAGTCCTTTCTCAGGCGATTCACAGCCTCCGGAAGTCTCTTCAGGATGATGCCCGGCAGCCACGGTACATCCAGACGATCCCCAAACGTGGGTACCTTCTGGTCGCCCCGGTCGAGTTGGTTCCGGTGCCGTCGCCGGCCCCAGGACCGCTGGATCTAGCTCGCTTCCAACCGGCCCCACTCCCGCGTCCTCGGCCTGCCGGTTCAGCTTTGCCGGGCGACAGGGCATGGCTGATGGTGGTGGTCATAGGTCTGGCGGCCGTCCTGTTCCTCGTAGCCTTCGGCCAGGGACGTACCGGCGAAGCTCTGAGCGTGACTGGCGGACCGCCATCGGCTGCCAGGCTCGGCCTGGCGACGGGCGGGATGCGGATCGTCGTCCTTCCCTTCGAGGACCTCGGGAGTCCCGGCGATCCCTTCTTCGCCGTCGGACTCACCCAAGAGGTCACTAAGGACCTGGGATCCCTGCCGTCCCTGCAGGTGATCTACCGCGCGATCTCCACGCAGCAAAAGGGAGCCAAGCTGCCCAACGAGATTGGAACCGAGTTGGGGGTGAACTATGTGCTGTTGGGGACGGTCCAGTGGGCGATCCGGTCGGGTGCCCCGGCGCGGGTGCGAATCCGGCCTCAGCTCATCCGTATTGACGGCGTCCAGGTCTGGGCCGATTCCTTCGAGAGCGATGTTGAGGACATCTTCAAGGTCCAGGCCGAAATCTCCCGCCGGGTGATCGCCTCCCTGGGAATCAACCTTCTGCCGGAGCAGAACCGCGCTCTCCGAGAGCCCTCGACGAAGAACCTGGAGGCTCATCAGGCCTACATTCGGGGCCTCAGCCTCAAGGAGCAGCCCTTCTACTCCGACGAGCCACTGCGGAAGGCGGCGCTGAGCTTCGAGCGGGCGGTCGAGCTCGATCCCAGATTCGCCGCCGCCTGGGCCGAGCTCTCGCTGGCGCACTCCTACTTGGCCTACAACGGCGACCCAACCCGCGAGCGGGTGGAACAAGCGCGCCATTCTCTGGAGCAGGCGAAAGCACTCGCCCCGGATCTCCCCGAGGTGAGGCTCGCTCAGGCCTACTTCACCTATCGGTGTCAGGAAGACTTCGACGGCGCGCTCGCTCAGCTCGACGCCGCCGCGCGGCTTTTTCCCAACAATGCCGAAATCTTCAAGGCCTTTGGCCTTCTGCTGCGGCGCAAGGGCCGGCTCGCTGAGGCGATGGATGCGCTCAAGCACGCCGAGTGGTTGGATCCCAGGACAGGCGAATTGGCCTGGATCGTGCCGGAGACGCAGCGAGCCCTGCGGAACTTCGAGGAAGCGGACCGCGGCTTTGCGCGAGCGATAACGCAGGCTCCGGACGTGTCGTTCTTCTGGGAGCAGAGGGCGCTCAACCGGCTGGCCTGGACGGGCGATCCGGGACAGGCTCGCCGTCTCCTGGACCAAGCGGGTTTGACTGGAGATTCTCTCATCGAGGCGGCTGCATTCCGTCTCGATCTCTACGAAGGCAAATACGAGAAGGCCCTTGCCAGGCTTTCGCCGAACTGGATCCAGCAACTGGCGCCGGAGACCCAGGCGCGCATCGTGATGATGGCCGCTATCGCCCGTGAACGCATGGGAGATCACCGGGGTGCCTTGGCCGCCGCCGAGGCGAACCGGGCGGAATTGGTGGCGAAGGTCCGTCTCTATCCCAAGACGGGGTTCTTGCACGCTTGCCTGGCAGTGGCGCTCGCCCAGTTGGGGAAGTCCCAAGAGGCCCTCGCAGAGATCGGTCAGGCGGTGCGAATGAGTCAGGCAGATGCCTTCTCGGGTCCACGTATCGGGGAGATTCAAGCCCTCGTTGACGTGATCCTGGGGCGCCACCGCGAGGCGCTCGATCGTTTGACCCAACTCCGGGCGTCGCCCTATCGAGGCGCGGTCACCTCGACGGACCTACGGCTTGATCCGTTCTGGAAGCCTTTGCAGGGTGACCCTGCCTTCGAAGCCTTGGTCCGGGAGCACGGTTGAGATGATACGATGACTGTATCCAACAGCTGCAAACTTTCAGGAGGGATTATGGCCACCGGCGACGGCACGTTTCGAGTCAAGGAACTCGCAATCACGTTTGATGCTCAAGGGCTCATGGTAGCGTGTAAGAACCGAATCTTTCAGGATGCCGCGGGAAATAACTGTGGGCAGCATACAGCTCAGGTATTTTTTGTGCCGGCGGCGGACGTTGATCACGCGACTTTGAAAAAAGCTCTGAATGCGATCGTGGCAAAGCTTTAAGCTCCGAGTTCACTGCGGGCCGCTTCCGGCCGTGTGCAAAGCTGTCTGCTTCCGCACCGATAAGGAAGAGGGCCCGCAGTGTAGATCTGGGCGATCAGCTCTCCTCTGAAGACTCGTAGGTCTCTCTCGGTCCTGCCTGGGCTGGCTTCGACGAAGGACTCGCTGTCCGCTGCCATGTAGGCTCGCCTTGAGGTGACGATCAGTTTCGCTGAACGATCCAACTGTTTGTCTTGCCACTTTTGGATTGAGACGGGCCGGTCGAAGAGAGCAGGATCGATGACCAGCGGTCCCGAGTCGGTAGCGACCACCGGGGCGACGTGATAGCCCCAACTCACGGAGCACGTTGGATTGTTGTCGGTCTTGACCGTCAGGGTTCCAAAATTCCAGATCTTGGCCGCCACCGGCTGGGTAGCATAGTTGAAGTGGCGCTCGATGAGCCGGACCATTTCGTGAGCCCTGGCCCAGCACCCGTCCCCCGGGAATTGGAATGGGATCTGCGGCTGGCGCCGAACATTCGAGAAGAGAGTCCGAGCTCCAGGCCGGCTTACCTTCAGCAACTGGGAGAACTCGATTTGGCAGGCCGCGAAGAGCAAATTTGGCGGTTGGGGTAGTTCGAGGTCTTTTGTTTTGTGTGCCGCAAGAATGTCACTGGATGCAGGGTCGATCGCAAACTGATACCACTGGCCGACCTGCAGTGGCTCGACACCAGATCTTACTTTATGTCTCGCATGGCTCCTCGAGATCATGACCTCGGCGCCCCGGCTGGAAAGGACTTTACGTACCTTCACCACTCCCGCCGCCACAAGGTTGCCGTTGTCGCGGGCGATAAACAATTTGCGGTCCCTTTGAGTGGCCAGGATGTCTAGCCGGTTTCGGAAGTCTTCCCTGGTCGAAGGATCGAAATACTGAGCGTCTGGGTTCGCAGGCTCGGGGAACGGATGACCTGGATCGACGAAGCGGACGTCCAGCACGACTGACACCTCCTGATTTATGGCTTCCAGGAAGTATAGCAGGTCCTCAGGAGGGAAGCCCTGGCTAAGCCCGGTCAAGCCACGAACACCAGCCACGCCGGCTCCGAGCCCGAGCGCCTCCGGCTGGTAGCCTCGCGGAAAGTCCCTCTTCTTAACTAGAAAGCCGTCACAAGCCGCTCCGGCATCACAAACACCCGCCGCGCCATCTCCGATCCCAGGGTCTCCGGCGAGTAATAGCGGTCGAGGACCGAAGGCTTCCAGCTCAGCAGGTCCGGATGGGCCTCCGCGAAGTCCTCCCAGGTTTCGCCGGCTCCGCCGCGCTCGATCCTCTCGCGGATCAGCAGCAGGAAGGCCCAGGTGATGGTCTCGTGGTAGAGCCCCGAGTGGCCGTTCGCGGTTGCGAAGCGGCGGAGGCCGTCGGCGAAACGCGCCAGGGCTTCGAGGGGCGAGTACCGCCGCAGATAGATCCAGGCCAGTCGGACGTGGTCGCAGTGGTGGAAGGCAGCGTTGGGGAGGGTGCAGTCCTCGAAGCGGGCGACGAAGTCGTCGGTCATCGTTGCGGTCTCGACGGTGATGGCGGTCATTTCGGTGTCTCCACCAGCCGATGGCTGGCCGTGGCGTCCAGGTCCAGGTCGTAGATCTTCTTCAGGTCCGCGATCCGCTGCAGCGTTTCGGCGCTGAAGGGGCTTTTCCCTTCGAAGGCGTGGAGGACGATCCCCTCCAGCAGGTCCCCCAGCGACAGGTCGTAGAGCTCGGCCAGGGCCTTCAGCACCTTCAGCAGGCGCTTCTCCAGCCGCACTCCGGTCTGCACCCTCTCGACGACGAGCTTGTCTCCTTCAGGATTCATGGCTTTGATCCTCCAGGGCCTGAAAAAAAGCGGGGTTAGTAGGCCGGCGGGACGCCGGCGCTCCCAGGGGGCCCGCAGGAATTATTGTACCATGGTACCAAGGTAATACGATGGGTCGACAGAGGTGGCTCCACCGCTGATAGAATCACCCGACCGTGCCGGAGTGGCGAAATGGCAGACGCAGGAGACTTAAAATCTCTCGCTCGAAAGGGCTTGCGGGTTCGAGTCCCGCCTCCGGCACCAAACTCAGCGAGACGACTGACTTTGCTGGCGATTGGCGCCTTGGATTCAGGGAGGAAGGCTGCAAGTGAACGAAGAGATCCACCGGGACGCCCCTCCGCGTCTCCGCCGTTGCCTGCTGATCGAGGACCACGTCGACGCCGCCGAGAGCTTGGCGATGCTGCTCGAGCTCATCGGCCATGAGGTCGAGGTTGCCTTCGACGGCGCCAGCGGCCTCGCGAAGGCCCGCGAGATGCGCCCGGAGGTCGTGCTCTGCGACATCGGTCTGCCCGGCATGGACGGCTATGCCGTGGCGCGTGCCCTGCGGGCCGCTCCCGAGACCAACGCGTCGTTCCTCATCGCCCTCACCGGCTACGGGCAGGACGACGACCGTCGCCGCGCTCTGGAAGCCGGCTTTGATGCCCATCTCCTCAAGCCCGTCGATCTGGAAGCCCTCCGCCGCCTGCTGGGGGAGTGAGGGTGACTGCCCATAGGCGCTAACTTATCTGAGAGGTTCCCCCACCCAAGACCCTCATCACCCCAGCCCTCTTCTCCCGACCCCGCCCAACCCCCTTCACCGGGAGAAGAGGGAGCAAGGCGGGGAAGCCCCAGGGGTACCCCTCTCCCGGGGCGGCGGATGGGGTGGTCGGGAGAGGGGCAGGGGTGAGGGTCTTGGTGGGGGAACCTCTCAGCAAAGTTAGCGCCTACAGGGTTTAGGGGGTGAGGGCCCGTCTGGCACGACGCCTGCAAACAGCGGTGTGCCCTCAGACCAGGAGATCCTGAATACCACGTCGCCGTTGGGAGAGAGAGATTTTCCATGAATTTCTTGCCAGGAGTTTGTAGGAAGGGAAGGTCGTGGCTGCCGGTCCTGCTGCTGGGGCTGGCGTTGCCGGCGACCCTGTCGGCCCAGGAGGAGCCTCGGGTCGCGCCCGCGGAGCTCAAGCAGCTCAGCATCGAGCAGCTCATGGAGATCGACGTCACTTCGGTGTCGCGGCGCAGCGAGCAGCTTTCGAAGGCCGCAGCGGCGATCACCGTCATCACCGGCGAGGATCTTCGCCGCTCGGGAGTCACCAGTCTGCCCGACGCCCTGCGGTTGAGCGTCTCCGTGCACGTCGCCCAGTCCAACGGCAACACCTGGGGCATTTCGAGCCGCGGTTTCAACTCGACCTTCGCCACCGCCGACAAGATGCTGGTGCTCATCGATGGCCGCAGCGTCTATACGCCCCTCTTCTCGGGCGTGTTCTGGGACGTGCAGGATGTGCCGCTGGAGGACATCGACCGTATCGAGGTGATCCGCGGCCCCGGCGCCACGCTGTGGGGGGCCAACGCCGTCAACGGCGTGATCAACATCATCACCAAGAGCGCCAAGGCGACGCAGGGCGGCCTGGTGACGGCCGCCGCCGGCAATGTGGCGGACCTGGGGAGCGTTCGCTGGGGCGGCAAACTGGGGGAGGGCACCTATTACCGCGCCTACGGCAAGTACTACCATCACGACGCCCTGGAGCTCGAGCAGGGCGGCAGCGCGCAAGATCCGCTGCGGCGCACGCAGGGCGGCTTTCGGGTGGACCGCGACGACGCCGGCGCGGGATCTCTCACGCTGCAAGGCGACATCTATCACGGCGGTTACAGCGAGCTCCTGCGACCCGACGACACCGACCTCGACGGCGGCAATCTCCTGGGGCGCTGGAAGCGCCAGCTTGCCTCGGGCTCCAGCATGGAGCTCCAGGTCTATTACGACCGCACCCACCGGCGGACCCTGAACTACTTCGAGGAGCGCCGCAACACGGTGGACGTCGATTTCCAGCATCACTTTCCCATCGGCCGGCAGCAGGACGTGGTGTGGGGGCTCGGCTCCCGGGTCACCCGCGACGAGGTGACCAACAGCCAGGTGGTGGCATTCCTCCCGGACCATCGCACGCTCAATCTCTTCAGCGCCTTCGCCCAGGACGAGATCGCGCTGGTGCCGGACCGCCTGCGCCTCACCCTGGGTTCGAAGCTCGAATACAACTCCTACACGAATCTCGAGGTGCAGCCGAGCGTCCGCGCCGCCTGGACCCCGGACGACCGGCACACCGTCTGGGCGGCCATCTCCCGGGCCGTGCGCACGCCCACCCGGCTCGACGAGGACGTCCTCTTTCTTGGCCCCCAAGGCCAGCCTGTGCTCAGCGGCAACGCGGACGTCGTCTCCGAGGAGCTGCTGGCCTATGAGCTGGGCTACCGCATCCAGCCGACGGCCGATCTGCTCGTCGACGTGGCGGCCTTTTACGATGTCTACAATCATCTCCGCTCCTTCGAGCCTGCGGCCGGAGGCGGTTTTGTCTTCGCGAACGAGCTCGATGCCCAAGCCTGGGGAGTTGAGCTGCGGTCGAGCTGGCAGCCGGCTCCCTGGTGGCGCCTGCACGCGGGCTACGCCTGGTTCGGCAAGCACCTGCACCTCGCAACCGCCAGCAGCGATCCCACGGGCGGCCAGACGGTGGGTGACGATCCCCGCAACCGTTATTCGCTTCGTTCGGTCATGGATCTGCCCGGCGGCTTCGAGCTCGACGGGTGGCTGCGCTACGTCGACGAGCTGACGTCCCCCGAGGTGAAGGCCTATACGGAGCTCGACGTGCATCTGGGCTGGAAATGGACCGAGCGGCTGGAGCTCGCGCTCGTCGGCCAGAACCTGTTGCACGCGCGTCACGTCGAATTCGCCCCGAACCCGTTCGTCGAAGCGGTGCAACGCAGCGTCTTCGGGAAGGTGACATGGCACTTCTGAGGGCTTCCCGAAAAATCCTTCTGCTCTTCGCCGCGGCCTGCGGGCTCGGTGTTCTCGGCATTCCCGGCGCGGCGCATGCCCAGGCCGTGGCGCCGGAGTACGATGTCAAGGCGGCGTTCCTGTTCAATTTCACCAAGTTCGTGGAATGGCCGCCAACGGCCTTCGCCGACGAGCGCAGTCCGCTCAAGCTCTGCGTTCTGGGAGAAAACCCCTTTGGCAAAACCCTGCGCGCGCTGACGGGAGAAGAGGTGGGGGGACGCAAGCTCCTCTTGACGCACCTCGACAACCTGAACAACCTGGAGACCTGCCACGTCCTCTTCGTCAGCCGTTCCGAGCGGGACCGCCTGCCCAAGATCCTCGCCGACCTGCAGAGCGCTCCCGTGCTGACGGTGGGCGACACGCCGGGATTCATCGATCAAGGGGGAATGATCAATTTTATCCTTGAAGCCTCCAAGGTCCGCTTCGACGTCAATCAGGAAGCGGCGGAGCGGGCGGGGATCAAGATCAGCTCCCGGCTGCTGGCGCTGGCCAAGCACGTCAAGGGCAGGCCCTGAGCATGCCGGCGCTGCGCAACGTCCCGATCCGCCGGAAGCTGATGCTGATCGCATTGCTGACGACCGGCGGCACGCTGCTGATCGCCGGCTCGGCGTTGATCCTCTTCAACGTCCTGCGGTTCAGGAAGGAAATGGTGGCCGACCTCACCTCGCTGGCGGACGTCATGGCCCGCAACAGCACCGCCGCCCTGTCCTTCCAGGACCCCGGCAGCGGGGCCGATACGCTGCGCTCGTTGAGCGCCCGCAAACCGATCGTCGCGGCGGCCCTCTATGACAGGCAGGGGAAGCTTTTCGCCCGCTACCCGCAGGGGACCGAGGTGAAATTCCCCGTCCGCCCCGGGCCGGACCAGGCCGCCCCCATCGACGGCGGCCTCATCGTCTTCCATCCCGTCGTGCTCAAGGGGGAGAGAGTTGGCACGGTCTACCTGCGTAGCGACCTCTCCGAGCTGACGGCACGCATCAAGGTGCAGGCGATCGCCGTCGGTGCCGTCTTTCTCGTGTCGGGGCTCGCGGCCGTGTTCCTCTCGTCGGGCCTCCAGCGCCTCGTCTCCGGCCCGGTGCTCGACCTCTCGGAGACGGCGAAGGCCGTGACCGAGAAGCAAGACTACTCCCTGCGCGCCGAAAAGCGGGGCGACGACGAGCTGGGCCAGCTCGTGGACGTCTTCAACCAGATGCTGGGCCAGATTCAGCAGCGCGACTCCGCTCTCCAGCAGGCGAAGGAGGAGCTGGAGCTGCGGGTCGAGGACCGCACCCGCGAGTTGGCGCGGCGCAACGAGGAGCTCCACCAGAGCAACAAGGAGCTGGACGACTTCGCCTACATCGCCTCGCACGACCTCAAAGAGCCCCTACGGGGCATTCACAACTTCTCCAACTTCCTGCTCGAGGATTACGCCGACAAGCTCGACGATGACGGGCGCTCCAAGCTGGAGACGCTGATGCGCCTGACCAAGCGCATGGAGACCCTCATCGATTCCCTCCTCCAGTTCTCCCGTCTGGGCCGGGTGGATCTGGCCATGGACCGGGTGGACCTGAATCAGATCGTGGCGGAGGTGCTGGACTCCCTCGCCATCACCCTCCAGGAAGAGAAGGTCGAGGTCCGCGTGCCGCGGCCGTTGCCGAAGGTGCACGCCGACCGGGTGCGGGTCGGGGAGATCTTCGCCAACCTCGTCGTCAACGCGGTGAAATACAACGACAAGCCGCAGAAATCGATTGAGATCGGTACGCAGAACGGCTCGGCGCCCGGCGGCGATCCGCCCGTCTTCTACGTCCGCGACAACGGCATCGGCATCCCCGAGAAGCATTACGACGCCGTGTTCCGTATTTTCAAGCGGCTGCACGGCCGCGACAAGTTCGGCGGCGGCACCGGCGCCGGGCTGACCATTGTCAAAAAGATCGTGGAACGCCATCATGGCCGCATCTGGCTCGAATCGTCCCCCGGCGAGGGGACGACGTTCTACTTCACATTGCAAGAGGAGACGTAAGTGCCTGAAACGCTCAGCCAACCCATTCTCCTGGTGGAGGACAGCCCGGAGGATTTCGAAACTACCCAGCGCGCCTTTCGCCGGTCGGGGCTCAAGAACCCCATCTACCGCTGCGCCGACGGCGACGAGGCGCTCGACTTCCTGCACCGCCGGGGGGACTACGCCGACCCGGACAAGGCGCCGCGGCCGGGAGTCATCCTGCTCGACCTCAACCTGCCGGGTACCGACGGCCGGGAGGTGCTCTCCGAGATCAAAAACAATCCCGATCTGAAGCAGATCCCGGTGATCGTGCTCACCACCTCCAAGGACGAGCGGGACGTCGAAGTCTGCTACCGCTGCGGCGCCAACAGCTACATTCAGAAGCCGGTGGACCTCGACGGTTTCATGAAAGCCATCGAGCGTCTCAACGACTACTGGTTCGAGGTCGTCATCCTTCCGAAGGTGCCGTGACCGCATGTCCGACGCGCCGTGCCGCATCCTGATCGTCGACGACAGCCCTGAGGACCGGGAGGTCTACAAGCGCATGCTGAGCCAGGATCGCGAGCACGACTATGTTTTTCTGGAGGCGGACCTGGGAGAAGACGGGCTGCGGCTGGCGCAGGAGGAGCGGCCCGACTGCCTGCTCCTCGACTACAAGCTGCCGGACGTGGACGGCCTGGAGTTCCTCTCGCGGCTCACCGACCAGAAGCTGCTGCCGGTCATCGTGCTCACCGGCCAGGGGAACGAGGCGGTGGCGGTGGAGGCGATGAAGAGCGGCGCCATGGACTACCTGCTCAAGGGTGCCGTCGCTCGCGACCGGCTGCAACACGCGGTGCACAACGCCATCGAGAAGGTGACCCTGCGGCGCAAGGTCGAGGAGCGCACCGCCGAGTTGGGGCATGCCAACGAGGCTTTGCAGACCATGTACGACGATCTCGAGCTCCTGGTCGAGAGCCGTACCGCCGAGCTGTCGGTGGCCAACCAGGAGCTGAAGAAAGAGATCCGGGTGCGGGAGTGGGCGGAGCAGGAGCGGGCCCGCCTGTTGGTCCTCGAGCAGGCGGCGCGCAAGCATGCCGAAGAGGCCAACCGCATGAAGGACGAATTCCTGGCCACCCTCTCCCATGAGCTGCGCACGCCGCTCAACGCTATTCTGGGCTGGGTACAGGTGCTGCGCACGGGCAAGTTGGACGCCGCGGCCGGCGCCCGCGCCCTGGAGACCATCGAGCGCAACTCCCGCGCCCAGGCCCAACTGATCGCCGATCTGCTGGACGTGTCGCGCATCATCACCGGCAAGCTCCGTCTCGAGCTCAAGCCGGTGGAACTGGCTCGCATCATCGACGCCGCCCTCGACAGCGCGCGGCCGGCGGCGGACGCCAAGGCGATCGACCTCGTCGTCTCCCTGGATTCCCTGGAAAGCCCCGTCCTTGGCGACAGCGACCGGTTGCAGCAGGTGATCTGGAACTTGCTATCCAATGCCATCAAGTTCACGCCCCGCGGCGGCCGGGTGGAGGTCCGCCTGACGGAGTCCGGGCTCAACGCCGTCATCGAGGTGCGCGATTCGGGGATCGGCATCCGTCCCGACTTCCT
This sequence comes from Thermoanaerobaculia bacterium, assembly GCA_035996875.1. Classification (GTDB taxonomy): domain Bacteria; phylum Acidobacteriota; class Thermoanaerobaculia; order Multivoradales; family UBA5704; genus DATARR01. Next base: position 35,950 of record DASYJD010000055.1, on the reverse strand, counting down.
TCCTTACGTCTTCGACCGCTTCCGCCAAGCCGAGAGCACCCTCACCCGCTCCCACGGCGGGCTCGGGCTGGGGCTCTCCATCGTGCGCCATCTGCTGGAGCTCCATGGCGGCACGGTAGAGGTGGAGAGTGCGGGAGAGCACCTGGGGACGACTTTCCGCGTCAGCCTGCCGCTGCGTGGCGCGACGACGGGAGAGAAGACCACGGAGGGCGGTCCGAATCCTCCGGCGGAGGGCGTGTGGAACCTTCCCGACCTGCTCGCGGGCGTTCATGTGCTGGTGCTGGAGGACGAGGCGGACACCCGCGACCTGCTGGCGTTGGCCCTGGAGCAGTGCGGCGCCGAAGTGTCGGCCTTCGGCTCGGTGCCCGAGGCACTGGCCGCGTTCGACATCGCCGTGCCGGACGTCGTCCTCTCCGACATCGGCGTGCCGTTCGAGGACGGCTACTCGTTCATCCGCAAAGTGCGCTCGCGCCCACCGGCCGAGGGCGGCGCGGTTCCCGCGGCGGCGCTCACCGCGTACGCTCGCGCGGAGGACCGCCGGCAGACGCTGGAGGCGGGTTTCCAAACCCACCTCGCCAAGCCGGTCGATCCTTCCGAGCTCATCGCCGCGGTGGCGCGGCTCGCCGGACGATAAGATCCCGAAGCAGCGTGCCCTTCAAGAGCACGCCGGCCGGGGTCATTCCGCGGAAGCTTTTCCCTTCCCGTCCTTGGCCAGCTCCTTGCGGGCCGCGGCGACCAGCGTTTCCCTGACCCAGGCGGACAAATCGCCTGTTCCCTTGCGACGGGCGACGCTGTCTGCCGCCTGCCGGATCAACGAGGCGTGTTCCGGCGTTACCCGGAAACGCAGCATTTCGGAGTACGTGCGCTCGATGTTCTTTGGAAGTTCTCTGGGCATGCCGCGTACCGTAGCACCTTTGGTGCCACATAGCAACTACGGGGTTTCTTGAGCCCTTTTTCGCGGTACGGCGGGGGTAGAATGCGGCCCGCTCATGGATGGCTTGACCCTCTTTGGCCTGTTCGCCGTGACGGCGATGCTCGTCTGCTACGCGTTCGAGGATCGCAACCCGTGGTTCGTCCTCGCCTTCGCCGCGGCTTGTGGGCTGGGATCGGCCTATGGATTTCTCCAGGGTGCCTGGCCATTCGGCTTGGTCGAGGCGGTCTGGTCTGTCGTTGCCGTGCGACGGTGGTGGCGGATCGCTCGTGGGCTCAAGCTGTGACTCGCCCCGCCCGACCCGCGTCTTCCTCTGGCCCCTGAAAGAGTCCTTTCAAAAGCCTCCTACGGGCGCCGGCCAGCCGATTCACGTCGCGATCCCGTCCCCACTGTAGAGACGCCCGCGGGGAACCCCGTGGGGCGTCTCCGGAGCGGGAAAAACGGTCCAATCTGAAATGAACCCACCGGCGGCAGGCAGAACCTCCATATGATGCAGCCGATGTTAATTCTGTGATTCTGGAAGGATGAGATCCGGAACGTAGCCCTGCCCGGGGACGTTTGTTGGTGTCTGGGAGGATGCCGCCGCTCCGGAGACGCCCCACGGGGTTCCCCGCGGGGCGTCTCTACAGTGGGGACGAAGCGGTGGCGTGAATCGGTAGGGCGGCGCCCGTAGGAGGCTGCCGGCGTCTTCATTTCCGCAGCTCCCACTCCTTGATCATCGTCCAGATCACCGGAGTCACGATGAGGACGTGGACCAGAGACGAGAGCATACCGCCCAGTACCGGCGTCGCGATCGGCTTCGCAACTTCGGAGCCGGTCTCCGTGGACCACAGGATCGGCAGCAGCCCCGCGATCACCGTCGCGACCGTCATCAGCTTGGGGCGCAGACGGAGGACCGCCCCCTCCATCGCCGCTTCCCGAATGCTCTCCTGCGTGAGCTTTCCCGCCGCCGCCTTGCGGTGTAGGGCCTCTTCCAGATAGACGACCATGACGACCGCCGTCTGCACGGCCGTGCCGAAGAGCGCTATGTAGCCGACCCAGACCGCCACGCTGAGGTGGAACTCTGCCTTCCAACCGTAGTGCAGCGCGGCGGTATGAAGGGCCCAGAGCAGGAGGTTGCCGCCGGTGAGCGCGAAAGGAATCGCCAGGATGACGTGCCCGGCCTCCTTCGCCGACCGGTAGGTCAGCCAGAGCAGCATGAAGATGATCGCAAAGCAGGCCGGAACGACGATCAACAGCCGATTGCGCGCCCGCATCTGGTTCTCGTACTGTCCGGACCATTCGAGGAAATATCCTGCCGGCAGCGCCACCTTTTGCTCCACGACCCGCTTCGCTTCGTCCACGAACGAGCCGATGTCGCGCCCCCGGACGTTCAGGAAGATCCGCGCCCGCAGCAGACCGTTTTCAGAGGAGATCATCGAGGGTCCCGGGCGCAGCCGGATGGCCGCCAGCTCGGCCAGCGGCACCTGGGCCATTCCGCCTCGCATTCCCGAGGGCGACCGCACCGGCACCAGCACCCGCCGGATCGATTCGAGGTCGCTCCGCAGCTCCCGCGCGTAGCGTACGCGGACGGCGAAACGGTTGCGCCCTTCGATGGTCGTGGTCAGGTCCATGCCACCGATCGCCGTCTCGATCACGTCCTCGACATCGCCCACGGTCGCGCCGTAGCGGGCCACGGCGTCGCGGTCGACCTCGATCTCCAGATAGGGAGTCCCCAGGATCTGCTCGGGATAAACGTCGACCGCTCCGCGCACTCCCCGCACGGCCACGGCCAGCTCGCGCGCCTGACGCTCCAGAACGGCAAGGTCGGGGCCGAAGATCTTGATTCCGACCTGGGTCGGGATGCCGGTCGCCAGCATGTCGATGCGGTTGCGAATCGGCTGCTGCCAGATGGTGGTCACACCCGGCATCTGGCTCTTTTCTGTCATCTCCGTAATCAGTGCGTCCTTCGTGAGGCCCGGCCGCCAGTGCTCGCGGTCCTTGAGCTCCACCAGCGTCTCGTACATGTTGATCGGCGCGGGATCGAGCGGGCTCTCCACCCGGCCCACCTTACCGATCACCGAGGCGACCTCCGGAAAAGAGCGCAGCACGGCATCCTGCTTCTTCATGATCTCCACCGCTTCGGTGAGCGAGATGGCGTTGGAGGTCACCGGCATGAACATCAGGGTTCCCTCGTCGAGAGGCGGCATGAACTCCCTGCCCACGCCGGCGGCGACATGGGTGTCGAGCCATTGCTGGCCGCTCGACAGGCGGTCGGCGATCCGCTGCGCGCCGCCTGCGCCGGCCGCGGCTGCGGCATCGAAGGGGAGCTTCACGGGAGTCAACAGCAGGCCCGCGCCGCCGACGAGGACCAGAGAGAGAACGAAGGCGCCGCCGGCGGCAAGGAGGGTCGTCTTCCGGTGGCGGAGCGCCCAGCCGAGAAGCGGCTCGTAGAGGTGCCGGGCGCCGCGCATCAGCGGGTTGCGGTCTTCCGGATGGACTTTGCCTCGGATCAGGAACGTCGCCAATACCGGAACGAGGGTCACCGACAGAAAGGTGGCCCCGATCATCGCGAAGGTCTTGGTGAAGGCCAGGGGCCGGAAGAGCCGGCCCTCCTCCCCAGTGAGCGAAAAGACGGGAAAAAAGGCGAGGATGATGATGACCATCGAAAAGAAGATCGGCCGGCCCACCTGCTGCGCGGCGTCGCGGATGGAATCGATCAATGGGCGGGTGCCGCCGTCCCGCTCGATCTGGCGGAAACAGTTCTCGGTGATGACGATGCCTGCGTCCACAAGGACGCCAATCGCAATCGCAATCCCCATCAGCGACATGATGTTGGAGGTGATGCCGAAGACCCGCATCAAGAGGAAAGAGATGAGAACGGCGATCGGCAGCGGCGCGCTGACGATGAGCACCGAGCGAAAATGCATCAGGAAGAGCACGTGGGCGAGCACGACCAGGAGAATCTCTTCGATCAGCGAGGTCTTGAGGGTGCTCACGGCGCGGGCGATCAGCGCCGAGCGGTCATAGGCGGGCACAATGCGGACGTCCGCCGGCAGCCCCTTCCGGATCTCGCGGATCTTTGCCTTGACGCGGGCGATGATCTCGGGAGCGCTCTGCCCGTAGCGCATGGTCACCACTCCGCCCACTACCTCCCGCCCGTTCTTTTCCAAAGCCCCGCGGCGGAAGGCGGCCCCAAGCTGGATCGTGCCGAGGCTCGAAAGGTGGACGGGAATGCCGCCGGAGGCGCTCACCGCGATGTTTCCGATATCGCTCAAGCCGTGGATCAGTCCGATGCCCCGCACCACATATTCGATTCCGTTCTGCTCGATCGTCTTGCCGCCGACGTTGTTGTTGCTGCGCTCCACGGCGGTCATCACGTCGCGCAGGGAGACGCCGTAGGCGGTGAGCTTGTTCGGATCGAGATCAATCTGGTACTCGCGGACGAAGCCGCCGATCGAGGCCACTTCCGCCACTCCGGGCACGGCGTTGAGCTGGTAGCGGACGAAGAAGTCCTGCAAGGCGCGAAGCTCCCCCAGGTCGTGCCCATCGCCTTCCAGCGTGTACCAGAAGACCTGGCCGACGGCCGAGGCGTCCGGCCCCAACACCGGCGTCACTCCCTTCGGCATCAGCCCTTGAATCAGGTTCATGCGCTCGAGGATGCGCTGGCGGCCGAAATAAAGATCCGTGCCGTCCTCGAAGATCACGTTGACCATCGAGAAGCCGAACGCCGACGAGGCGCGTACGGCTTTGACGCCCGCCAGCCCCTGGAGGTTGACCGTCATCGGATAGGTGACCTGATCCTCGACCTCCTGCGGCGAGCGCCCCGGCCAGTCCGCGAAGACGATGACCTGCGTCTCCGAAAGATCGGGGATCGCGTCGACCGGGTTGGTGCGCACGGTGTAGAGGCCCGTGGCGGCGACGAGCAGCGTCAGACCGAGGATCAGGAAACGGTTGCGCAGCGAAAAATCGATCAGCCGGTCGATCATCGCGGTCCTTTCCCTTTCTTCACCTCGGAAGCACCGCCCCACTGAATCGACTGTCCTGTCGCGAGCTGCGATTGCGAATCGATCAGGAAGTTGGCCGACGTCACCACTTGTTCTCCCGCGCTGAGCCCCTGGACGACTTGCACCAGATCCCCAGCCGCTGGGCCGAGGCGCACCTCGCGGCCGGCGAAGCGGCCGGGCGCCATCTGGACGTAGACGATCTGCCGCACGCCGGTGTCGAGGACGGCGCTCCTCGGAATGGCGAGGCCGCGCCCGAGATCAACTCGCAGCTCGGCGTTGGCGAACATCCCCGGCTTCAGCAGGCCGCCGGGGTTCGGCAGCTCGATGCGCACACCCGCCGTGCGGGTCGCCGGGTCGAGGACTGGATCGATGAAGCGGATTTGCCCACGGATCTCGCGTCCCGGGAACGCGGCAAAGCGGGCCACGGCGAGCTGACCGGTTTTGATGCCGCCCAGATCCTGCTCGTAAACCTTGGCGGAGAGCCAGAGGCTGGAAAGGTCGGCCAGCACATAGAGGTCCTGGCCTTCGGTGACGTACTGGCCCTGGGCGACTTTCTTTTCGAGCACGGTGCCGCTGATCGGCGAGCGCACCACCAGGTCGAGCTCCGGCTGCCGGGTGGCGGCGATGCGGTCGATCTGGTCCCGGTCGAGCCCCCAGAGGGCGAGGCGCTCGCGGGCGGCTTGGGCGAGGGATTCGGCGGACTCGACGTAGCCGGCGTCCCCGCCGGCCCGGGCCCGCGCCAGGTTTTCGAGGGCGAGCGCGAACTCCCTGCCGGACGAGACGAGATCGGGGCTGTAGATGGAGTAGATCGGCGCGCCCCGGCGGACGGGCTCGCCGGTGAAGTCGAGGTCGAGCCGGTCGAGACGGCCGGCCACACGGGCGGCGATGTGGACGAGCTTCGTCTCATCCGTTCCCAGGACCCCCTCGGCGCGCACGATGCGATAGAGAGCGGTCTCCGTCACTGCGACGGTCGCGACCCCGGCCGCGCTGACAGCCTGAGGAGTCAGCTCGACGGTCGCCGGGCCGGCCGGATTTGCCTGCGGCGGTGCTGCCTCGTCCGCATACTTCGGCACCAGCTCCATATCCATGAACGGCGACTTGCCCGGGTGGTCGAAGTGCGTTCCCGGCTGCATCGGATCGAACCAGTAGAGGACTTTCCTCTCAATTTTCTTCGGGCTCGCCGTCGCGGCTGGAGGCGCCTTCCCGCACCCTGAGAGCAACCCGCAGGCCAGAACGGCGCCGAGAAGGAAAAACCTAATTTTCGTCATGGGAGTCTCCCGCGCCGGGTGTCCCTGGAAGGAGGGGAAGCCCGGACGCCTTCTGCAAAGCCGCCAGCGCGCGGCCGATCCCGGACGTCCGCATCGCGGCCTCCTGCCGGTAACGATCGAGGCTGGTGGCGGCGCGCACGAGGGTGAGGAAATCGATCTTGCCGACGACGTAGGCCTCGCGCGCGGCGCGGTAGTTGATATCGGCCTGGGGCAGGATCGAGCTTGTGTAGAGCCGGGACTGCTCGACGTTCTTCTGCAGGTCTGCGTAAGCGGTCTCGATATCTCCTTGGATCTGGTTACGGGCGATCTCCACGCGGGCGCGGGCCGCCGCGAGGTCTGCCTCTTTCTCCGCCCGCCGCTCGTCGAGCCGGCCGCGGTGTGCCCACGGCAGGCTGATCGACGCGCTCACTCCCACGAGATCCTCGAACCGCTCGCGGTGTCCGTAGTAGCTCATGAGCGTCCAGTCCGGGCGGCCTTCGAGGCGGGCCAGCTCCAGCTCCTGCTCGGCGCGGTGGACTTCCGCCGCGGCTGCCGCGACGGCCGGGCTGCTCTCGGCGGCCCGCCGCGCCAGCTCAGTGGTGTTCGGGATCTCAAAATCGCTCGGCAGGGAGCCGATCCGCGGCACCGGCGCTCCCGCGGGAAGGCCCTGGAGAGCGTTGAAGCGGGCCGCCTGCGCCCGGCGCTCCGCCCGCAGAGAGGAGAGCTGCTCTTCGAGGCTCGTCTTCTCGAGGCTGGCCTGGAGGACGTCCGACTGTCCGGCCTTGCCGACCTTGTAGCGCTCGGTAGCCGAGGCGGCCGCGTCCTCCAGCCTCTGCCGGGACTCTTCGAGGATGGCGAGGCTGCGGTCCGTCGCGGCCATTTGGAAGAACGCATCCGCGGTGTCGGCGGCGATCTCCACGACCTCCCGCGCCCGCATCGCCGCGGCCCCCTCGACGCCGGTCTGGGCCATGGCGAGCTGGGCCGAGCGTTTGCCCCGCGCAGGGAGGCGCTGCCGGCCGGTCACCATCTCCATCGTGAAGTCGTCCCGCGACAGCGAGGGGTTACGGACCGGCGCGTCCTTGAGGCCGATCTCGACCTCCGGATCTGGGAGCGCCGTGGCCTGAGGCACCCGGCGCCGGGCGGCCTCGATGCGGAATTCCGCCTCCCGCACCCGTGGATTCTGCGTGGTCGCGCGGCGGATCGCCGCCGTCAGCATCTCTTGCCAGCCGATCTCAGGCGGAGCTGGAGCGGCTGTGAGCAGGAGCAGAATGGTGCTGCAAATCGAACGAAACATCGCGTTCCTCCAGAGGAAAGTGACCAGGAGCCGCGGACCCAGAAGGCCGCGGCAGGACACACTTGCCCTGGGAACGCTTAAATGAGGAAGACGTCGAAGAGGGTGAAGAGCCCGACACCCTGGAGGATCGCGGGAGCGGCGGCAATCTCTTTGGAGAGATCGGCGACAATGGATGTTTCCGTTGCCGGAGCGGCGAGCGCCAAGGCCGCCGGAACGGCCGCCAGGACGAGCGCGGGCGCCACCGGCGCATGCGAGATCTGGCCGCCCTGCGTCCCGCAGCACTCCCGGCCCATCGTCTTGCAGGCCGCCCGCTCGGCGCCGCTCATCGGGCAGGCCGAGGAGAAGCACAGGGGTGCGCCCAGGAAGGGGAGCAGCAGGGCGGTGACGGTGAGCGCGGCGGAGGCGCGCAGGAGGCTCTTCACGGGTTGTATTCTACATGGGATGATCGATGGATTGACCCTCTTCGGCCTGTTCGCCGTGACGGCGATGCTCGTCTGCTACGCCCTCGAAGACCGCAGCCCGTGGTTCGTCCTGGCGTTCGCCGTGGCTTGTGGGCTGGGATCGGCCTATGGATTCCTTCAGGGCGCCTGGCCGTTCGGCCTGGTCGAGGCGGTCTGGTCTGTCGTGGCCGTGCGGCGCTGGTGGCGGATCGCCCGTGGGCTCAGGACGTGACCTGACCGGTCTCTGGGGCCGACTCCTTTCATGTGAGGTCAAAGCTTGACTCTCCGCAACCGCAGGGCGTTGCCGATCACCGAGACCGAGCTGAGGCTCATGGCGGCGCTCGCGATCATCGGCGACAGGAGCAGACCAAAGAAGGGGTAGAGCGCACCGGCGGCAACCGGCACCCCGAGCACATTGTAGATGAAGGCAAAAAACAGGTTCTGGCGAATGTTGCGCATCGTCGCGTGGGACAGGCGCCGCGCCCGGACGATTCCCCGCAGGTCGCCGCGGATCAAGGTGATGGCGGCGCTCTCGATGGCCACGTCGGTACCCGTTCCCATGGCGACCCCCACATCGGCTCGGGCCAAGGCCGGTGCGTCGTTGACGCCGTCGCCGGCCATTGCCACCGTCCGGCCTTCCTTCTGCAGCCGTTCCACGATGGCGCCCTTGCCTTCCGGCAGCACCTCGGCTTCCACTTCCTGAATGCCGAGGCGGCTGGCGACTGCCTGAGCGGTGGTGCGGCTGTCTCCGGTCACCATGACGATCCGCAGTCCCTCGCCCCGGAGCTTCTCGATGGCCTCCGCCGTCGATTCCTTGACCGGATCCGCGACGGCCAGCAGGCCGGCCATCTTTCCCTCGACGGCGACGAACATCACCGTCTTGCCCTCGCGCCGCAGGGCCTCGGCCCGTTCGGGCCAGCCCTCAGGCTCGATCTTCAGCTCGTCGAGCAAAGCCCGGTTGCCGAGGGCCACCCGGCGGCCTTCGATGGTCCCGGTAACGCCCTTGCCCGTCAGCGACTCGAAATCGCCGGGTGTGGCGATCCGGACGCTGCGGGCCTCGGCTCCATCGACGATCGCCGTAGCCAGCGGATGCTCGCTCCCCCGCTCCAGGCTGGCCGCGAGCCGCAGCAGCTCCCCCTCGTCCAGCCCTTCCCGAGCGGCTACGTCCACGAGCCGCGGCTTGCCCTCGGTCAGGGTGCCGGTCTTGTCCACGATCAGGGTGTCCACCTTCTCGAACCTTTCCAGGGCCTCGGCGTTCTTGATCAGCACGCCGTTCTGGGCTCCCAGCCCTGTCCCCACCATGATCGACATTGGAGTTGCGAGCCCCAGAGCGCAGGGACAGGCGATGATCAGCACCGCGACCGCGTTGACCAGCGCATAGACCAGGCTCGGCTGCGGTCCGAACGCCCACCAGAGCAGGAACGTCGCGGCGGCGACCGCGACCACGACAGGGACGAACCAGGAGGCAACTTTGTCGGCCAGCCGCTGGATGGGTGCGCGGCTACGCTGGGCCTCCCCGACCATGCGGACGATCTGGGCGAGCAACGTGTCGCCGCCCACCCGCTGGGCCTCCATGACGAAGCCGCCGGTGCCGTTCACCGTCCCGCCCGTCACCTTGTCTCCGGCGGTCTTCTCAACCGGAATCGGCTCGCCGGAGATCATCGCTTCGTCCACGGCGCTCCGGCCTTCGAGCACGGAGCCGTCCACCGGCACCTTATCCCCCGGCCGTACCCGCAGTCGGTCGCCGATCTGGACCCGGTCTAGCGGCACCTCCTCCTCGCCGCCATCTGCCGAGAGCCGGCGGGCGGTGGGGGGAGCGAGATCGAGGAGGGCGCGGATCGCTCCCGAGGTCTGGCTGCGCGCCTTCAGCTCCAGCACCTGTCCGAGCAGAACGAGCGTGGTAATGACGGCCGCCGCCTCGAAGTAGACGGGCACCTGTCCGCCATGCCCCCGGAACGACGGCGGAAACAGGCCCGGCACCAGCGTGGCGATGAGGCTCTCGCCATAGGCGACGCCGGTGCCGAGAGCGATCAGGGTGAACATGTTGAGACTGCGGTTGACGATCGACGCCCAACCGCGCTGGAAGAACGGCCAGCCGCCCCAGAGCACCACCGGCGTGGCGAGGATCAGTTGCACCCAGTTGAGCGAGCCTGGCGGCAGCAAGCGGGCCGGGCTCCAGGCGGGAAAGAGGTCCGACATGCCGAGCAGCAGCAACGGCAGGCTGAGCGCCGCGCCCACCCAGAACCGGCGGCGCATATCGCGCAACTCCGGATTCTCCTCCTCTCCTCCCGCCACCACCGTGCGCGGCTCCAGGGCCATGCCGCAGATCGGGCAGTTGCCAGGTCCGTCACGGACGATCTGCGGATGCATCGGGCAGGTGTATTCCGCTCCCGAGGCAGAGGCAAGAGGAGGCTTCCCTGGCCGGTCCGCTGGGGATGAATGGTGTTCGTGTTGGTGCATGGTCCTCCCGTTCAGGTGGTCGGATCGCCTTCCACCTCGACGTGCATCATCAGTCTGCCGCCCGCACGTAGAGCGCCAGCACGAAGCCGGCGAGCAGGAAGTAGTCAATTGGCTGGATGAACATCACGCCTCCTCAAATATTCGGTGCCTTGGTGGCGCTCGCCGTCATCAGGCCCCAGAGCCAACTGATCTTGTAGCGATCGATGTCCACGTCGTGATGCCCGGACTGCCGCAGCAGGCTCAGGCAGTCCCGCTCACGGTACACCTTAAAGTGCGCCGGGTTGAACAGCCGCAGGCACAGATCGCAGACCCGGCACGCCAAGTAGTCGTCGCACCAATCGGTGATGACCAGCCGGCCACCCGGGCTCAAAACCCGGCTCATCTCGCGCAAGGCCGCATCCGGCTGGCGAACGTAGTGGAAGACGTTGCAGGAGAGGACGATGTCGAACTGACCGTCCGCGAAAGGGAGACGTTCCGCCCAACCCTCCCGGAGCAGGATCTCCGGTGGCAGCCTGCGCCGGGCCACCGCCAGCATTTCCGGCACGGGATCGACGCCGGAGAGTTGCGCGGCAGGGTGCTGCCCGGAGAGCCTGTGCAGCAGAAACCCGGTGCCGCAGCCCACGTCGAGCAGCCGGTCCGAAGGCCGCAGGCTCAGGCGCTCCAGCGTCTCGCGCGTGGTGGCCTCGATGTAGAAGGACCATTTTGCGTCGTACTCCGGCGCGAGCCTCGCGTACTCTTCGGCCATTCGCTTGCCGGTCATTGCCCCTCGATGGCCGCCACGATCGGACCTGGATTTCGGAACGAATAGGAGGTGTGATCGTCTTCCGTTTCCACGACCCGGGCTCCGATCCTCGTGGCCAGCGCGTGAATCCGCGGCAGGGAGGTGATCTCATCCGCTCGGCCCTGGGCCAGCGAGTCGAAGCTGTGGTCCCAGTAGGCCATCGTGCCGGGCAGACCGGCGAGAAAGACCATCGGATTCCCTTGTCCCCGGACCTCCGCGTACAGCCGGCCGTCGAGAGGAACGCGTTCGGCCCGCAGTTGGCGGACACGAACCGCTGCGATCACTTCGACCAGACCTGCCGCGCCTGCCAGGGATGCCAGGGCGATCCAGAGTCTCCGCCATCCTCTACGCGCGCCGGGCTTGATATTCATACGCTCACCCCTTTCGGATCACCTGCCCACGCGGCGGCGCCGCGATGATCGCCGCACCGATCAGGGATGCCAGAATCACAAACACCATGGCGGTGACCGGAGAGAAAACCCAGAGCGCGCCGACCATGGCGCTGGAGAAGAAATCTCCGATGCCGTTCACTGTCGCGAGCACCCCGAAACCCGTGCCGCGCAGGTTGCCGGGAATCATGCCGGCGCTCGTGGCGCTCTCCACCGTTTCCCAGACACCCATGTAAACTCCGGAGAATCCGAAGGCCACGGCGTAGAGCGTCGGCGAATCGCCTGCGAAGATCAGCGCCAGCGCCGGAATCACCGCCAGGCTATAGCCGGTCGCCAGCACCCAGCGCTTCGGAAACCGGTCGGCCAACCCCCCGCTGACGTAACAGGAAAGGGTGTACAGGACGTTGTAGCCGATGTAGAAGAGCATCGCCCGACGGGCGGCACCCGCCAGTCCCAGGCTGGGCGTCCACGCCTGGGTGGCCCAGAGGATCAGCAGAGTGTTGGAGAAATCTCCCAGCCCCGCGACTCCGACTCCGACCAGATACCGCTTGAACTCGCCGGGCAGTCCTCGGATACCGGCCCAGAGCCGAACATGGGGCTGCGGCTCGTGCGGCTTTTCACGCACCATCAGGCCGATCAACAGGGCCGCGGCCAGGCCGGGAATCAGTGTCAGCAGAAACAGCCGATGGAGCCCGACAGTCACGACCAGCGCCAGCGTCAGAGCCGGACCCAGGATCGCTCCGGCGCTGTCCATCGCCCGCTCGAGCCCGAAGGCCCGGCCGTAGGTCTCAGGAGACGTGGCCTCGGTCAGCAGCACGTTGCGTACGGGGCTGCGGGCGCCCCGCCCAAGCCAGCCGCCGGCACGTCCCAGAAGCACATGCCACCATTGGGTGGCGAAGGCGAAGCTCGCCATCCCTGAGGCCGTCACGAAATACCCCATCACCGCCAGCGGCTTGCGCCGGCGGAGGCGGTCGCTGTAGAGGCCGGACGCCAGCTTCGCGAAGCTCGACAGGCCGTCGGCCAGACCCTCGATCAATCCGAGGAGAGCCGAGCTGGCTCCCAGGGTCGCCAGCAGGGCAGGCAGGGCGGTGGTGGCCATCTCGTGCCCCACGTCGGAGCAGAAGCTCGCCAGGCCGATGCCGAGGATCGTGGAATTGAGCCACCGCTTTCTCAGCCCCGCCTTCGAGCTCATCGGCCGCTCCTTTCCCGTTCTTCGATCACGATGTTTCGCGGCCGAGCCTTCATGGCCGCATCTCCCTGTCTGCCGCTCTCCCCAGCAGGCGAAGACCGTTGGAGATTACCAACAGTGATGCACCCATGTCGGCGGCGATGGCTGCCCAGAGGGAGGCATGGCCGGCGAAGGTCAGGACGACGAACACCGCCTTGACCAGCAGCGAGAAGCCGATGTTCTGCCGGATCACCCGTAACGTCCTGTGGGAGTGCCGGATCAGCCAGGGGAGCTTCGAGAGGTCGTCGGACATCAGGGCGACGTCGGCCGTCTCGATGGCGGCGTCGCTCCCTGCCGCGCCCATGGCCACCGAGAGCGTGGCCCGGGCCATGGCCGGCGCGTCGTTGACCCCGTCGCCGATCATCGCGACTTGGCCATAGAGCGCCACGAGCTCGTCGATCGCCGCCACCTTCTCGGCCGGGAGCAGCTCGGCCCGGACCTCGTCGACGCCGGTTTCCCTGCCGATCGCCTCGGCCGTGCCCCGGTTGTCGCCGGTGAGCATGACGATGTGCCGGATCCCCGCATCGCGCAGGGCCTGCACCACACCCTTCGCCTCGTCCCGCACGGTATCGGCCACGGCGATCAACCCGCAAACGTGATCTCCCGTGCCCACCACCACGGCCGTCCTGCCGGAGCGCGACATCTCCTCCAGACACTCATGGATCTCGGGCGTCTCCTGCCCCCGCTCTTCAAGATAGCGGTGGGAGCCCAGCCAGTACTCCTGTCCATCGAAACGGCCGGTCGCTCCCTTGCCCTGCAGGATCTGGAAGTCCGCGGCGGGGCGGATCTCGATCCCGTGGTCCTTGGCGTAGCCGACGATGGCCCGGGCGAGGGGATGCTCGCTACGCGCTTCGAGAGCTCCCACGCGCTCCAGCAGCTCCCGCTCGTCATGATCCCCCAGGGGAAGAACCTCCACCACGACCGGCCGTCCCCAGGTGAGCGTGCCGGTCTTGTCGAGCGCCACCGCCCGAATCCTCGCCGGCACCTCCATGAACAGCCCGCCCTTGACCAGCACGCCGTGGCGAGCGGCCGCGGCCAGCGCGGCGACGATGCTGACCGGCGTCGAGATCACCAGAGCGCAGGGGCAGGCGATGACCAGCAGCACGAGGGCCCGGTAGAACCAGTCTCCCCAGGCGCCGCCGAAGGCCAGCGGCGGGACGAGGAGGACGCCCAGCGCCAGCGCCATCACCGCGGGCGTGTAGATGCGGGCGAACCTCTCGACCCACTGCTCCGAGGGAGCCCGGCGGGACTGCGCCTCCCCGACCATGCGAATGATGTGGGCAAGCGTCGTTTCATCCGCCCGCCGCGTGGATTCGATCTCCAGTGCACCGTCGCTGTTGATGGTTCCGGCGAAGACCTCGTCGCCCGCGGCCTTCGGGACGGGGACGCTCTCGCCGGTGATCGGGGCCTGGTTGACCTCGCTCCGGCCTCCGGCCACCAGGCCGTCCAGCGGGATGCGCTCTCCAGGCTTGACGACGAGGAGTGCACCGACCTCGACCTCCTCGGCAGGTACCTCTTCCTCCCTCCCATCGGCTCGCTTGAGGTGGGCGGTCTGCGGCGTGAGATCCATGAGAGCGGCGACAGCCCGCCGGGCGCGCCCCACGCTCCAGGATTCGAGGGCCAGCGAGACGGCGAAAAGGAAGGCCACCGTCGCTCCCTCGAACCACTCGCCGATCCCGACCGCCCCCACGACGGCGACCGTCATCAGGAGGTTCATGTCCGGCCGAAAGTGCTTGAGGGCGAGCCACGCCTTGGGCAGCACGTACCACGAGCCGGCGAGGATCGCGAGGGTATAAAGCAGCCGCGAGGCGAGCGGCACCTCATGAGCCAGGCCCAGGCCCTCGGAGCCCAGGGCCCGGGAGATCCCTCCCGCCAGCCCGGCGTGAACGGCGAAGCCCGCCAGCAGCGCGAGGCCGCTCGCGGCCGTCGTCACCGTGCGCCCGCGCCGCTGCCAGAAGCCTTCCGGCTCCGAGTGCTCGGCGGCCTCCGCCCAGACCTGGGCTCGCATGCCAGTGCGCTCGACGGCCTTCAGGATCTCTCCCTCGGCCACCTCCGGGGCCGCCACCGTCATCTTGGCCTTGAGGATGTCAAAGGAGAGGTGGCTCTCGCCGCCCACCACGGGGCCGACCTCCCGTTTGAGAACCGCGATCTCCTCGGCGCAGTCCATGCCGCGGATCTTGTAGTACCTGGCGACGTCGCGGGTCATGCCGGCTTCTCCTCCGAGGTGCCAGAGGCCTGAATCCGCTCGCGCCACTGGTGGACCCATTGATAGAAGGTGGGGAGCGCCAGGAGAGTGAAGAGCGTCGAGGTGACCAGGCCACCGATCATCACCACGGCCAGTGGGCGCTCGATCTCCGAACCGTGGAGATGCAGAACGAGAAGCGGCAGAAGGCCGAGGATGGCTGTGCCCGCCGTCATCAGCTTGGGGCGAACGCGGCCGATGGAGGCTTCCCTTAGAGCTTCTCCGAAGGGCCGGCCTTCCGCCAATAGGGTTCGGGTTTGCGAGACCAGCACGAGGCCGTTTTGCACCGCGATACCGAACAGGCCGATCAGGCCGACGAGAGACGATACGTTCCAGGTCTCCCCGGCCAGCCAGAGGGCGAGGATGCCGCCCACGAAGGCGTCTGGGAGAGTGGCGAGGATCACGAAGGTCTCGGCGAAGGAGCCCAGGGCGAGGTAGAGGAGCACCAGCACCGCCAGCAGCGCCACCGCGATGGCGAGGCCGAGCGAACGCAGGGCCCGGGCCTGGTTCTCGATCCGGCCGCCGATGTCGAAGTAATAGCCCGTGGGGAGGTCGAGCCCCCTGGTGAGGCGCTGGCGAACTTCCGCGGCGGCGCCACCGAGGTCCCGGCCGGCGACGCTCGCCTCCACCGCGACCCGGCGGCTTCCGGCTTCGCGCTGGATGGCGGCGGGGCCGAAGCTCTGCTCGATGCGGGTGAGCTGGCCGAGGGGGATGCGGGTGCCGTCCCGGCCATCGATCAGCAACGAGGAGAGCGAGGCGAGGTCGGAGCGCCGCCGGTCGTCCAACCGCACGACCAGGTCGAAGCGGCGCTGACCTACCCAGATCTGCGAGATCTCCTCCCCGGCCAGGCCCACCCGCAAGGCGTCGATGACCGCGGCGGGAGTTAAGCCCACTCGCGCAACGGCCTCACGGTCGACGGTGATCCGCACCTGGGGCAGGCCGGTGAGGGTCTCCGCCCGCAGGTCGGCGATCCCCGGGGTGGATTGCATCAGGTCGCGCGCCCTCGCCGCCAGTTGGGAGAGCCTTTCGAGGTCCGGGCCATAGATGCGTACTTGAAGGTCCGCCGGAGTGCCGCCGAGGCCTTCGTCGATCCGCATGCCGAGCGGAGTGGTAAAGAGCACGGCGACGCCGGGCACCTTCTCCAGCCGCTCGCGCATCCTCTCCTCCAACCCCTCCAGCGACCCGGAGCGGTCCGGCTTCAGAATCACCAGGACGTCCGAGAGCGTGTGGGGCATGGGATCCTCGGTGCGCTCGGCCCGCCCCGTACGCCGCACGACCTCCTTCACTTCGGGGAAGCGGCGCAGGACGTCCTCCACCTGGTGGTTGCGGCGATCCACCTCGTCGAGGGAGGCCTCCGGCGGCAGGAGCGTCTGGAGCAGCAGAGCCCCTTCGTCGAGCCGGGGCATGAAGTCCGAGCCGATCCGCAAGGCGAGCAGCAGGGCCGGAAGAGTGATCCCGAGGGTCAGTAAGCGGACCATCCCCGCATGCCGCATGCAGAAATCGAGCAGTGGGGAGTAGAGGGCCTTGATGCGACGGATCAGTGCCACGTCCTCCTGGCGGCCCGGGCGGGCCGGACGCAGGAAGGTGCCGGCGAGGACGGGCACCAGGGTCAGGGCGAGGGCCAGGGAGGCGGCCATGGCCGCGACGACCGCGGCGGCGAGCGGCTGGTACATCCGCCCCTCGATGCCGCTCATGGCGAAAAGAGGGGTGAAGACGGCGATGACGATCAGCGTCGCGAAAGCGATGGGCCGGCCCACCTCGATCGCAGCGGCGAGCGCCACCTCCCGGCGGGGCCGCGATCCTGTCGCCCCTGTCGCCGTGGTCAGCCGGTGATAGACGTTCTCCGTCAGGATGATGGCGGCGTCCACCAGCAGGCCCACGGCAATGGCGAGCCCGCCCAGAGTCAGCGTGTTGAGCCCGATGCCCGCCGGTTTCAGGACCAGCCCGGCCAGAGCGATCGAGAGCGGCAGTGTCAGGGTGACGAGGAGCGCCGCCCGCAGGTTTCCCAGCAGCAGGAAGAGGACGGCCACCACCAGCAGCGCCCCGAGCAGGACGGCGCGTCCCACGCCTCCCAGGGCGGAGGAGACGAGCTCGGCCTGGTCATAGAGCACGCGCGCCCGCACTCCCGGCGGCAGGCTCTTGGCCAGGTCCGCCACGGCCTCATGCACGCCTCGCGAGACCGTCATCGTGTCCGCCCCGAACTGCTTGGTCACGCGCAGGCTCACGATCTCTGATCCCAGCCCGTGTGCCATGCCGCGGCGCACGGCCGGGGCCTCCCGGACCTCGGCCACCTCCCCCAGCAGCACGGGGGTGTTCTCCCGCACGGTCACCACGGTGGAACGCAGATCTCCTACATTCGCGGCGCGGCCCACGGCGCGCACGGTCCACTCGATGGACCCCTGAGCCACGAAGCCGCCCGCGGCGTTCTCGTTGGCTCCACGGACGGCGGCGAGCACCTCGTTCAGGGTGACTCCCAGAGCGGCCATGCGCTCGGGATCGAGCTGCACCTGGAACTGGCGCAGGTGCCCGCCCAGCACCTCGACCGCCGCCACTCCCGGCACTCCGAGCATGCGGTTGCGCACCTCGAAGTCGGCCAGCTCGCGCAGCTCCATGAGGCCGGCCGTGCCGGGCGCCGCTTCGATCACCAGCTCCATCACCTCGTTGAGCCGGCCGGTGAGGCTCGACACCAGGGGGGCTCCGGTGCCCGGCGGCAGATCCCTCGCCGCCTGATTGACCCGCTCCGTTACGAGCTGGCGGGAGAGGTAATAGTCGGCGTCCGGCTCGAACTCGACGCGCACCTGCGCCACGCCGGCCTGGGAGGTCGAGCGGATGCGCCTCACCTCCGGCAGGCCTGCCAGGGCGACCTCCAGGGGAACGGCGACGCCGGTCTCCAACTCCTCGGCCCCCATCGCCGGGTTCTGGACGAAGATACTGAATACCGGCGTTGCGAGATCCGGGAAGACGTCGCGTTTCAGATCGCTCAGCCATACCGCGCCGGCCGCCGCCGCGGCGAGCGTCAGGAGGAGGGTGAGGGCCGGCTTGGCGGAGGAGCCGCGAAGGATGCGCTCGATCATGGCTCTCTCCTAGTCATGGTCGTGCTCCCCGCCGCCGGCCTTTTTCTCGGCCTCCGCACGAAGCACGAAGGCGCCTTCGACGACGACGAGCTCCGCGGGCTTCAGCCCCGAGGCGATCGCCACCTCGTTCCCCAGATCCCGTCCCCGTTCGACGGGCCGCACCTCGAATCGTCCTTCACCGCGTGGCAGGAAGACGACCCACCGATTGTCCATCCTCTGGAGGGACGTAGCCGGCACGGCCACCACTTTGTCTCCCTCGCCGCCGGTGCCGATCCAGGCCGTGGCGAACATCCCGGGCTTCAACCGTCCCCCTTCGTTGAGCAGGACGACGCGCACGGAGACCGTGCGCGAGTGGGCGTCCACCTCCCGGCCCACCCAGCTCACCGTCCCCTGGAGCTTCTGTCCCGGAAGCGCGGCCAGAGTGACCTCGGCAGGCGAGCCCTCCCGCACCCGGCCGGCATCGCGTTCCGGTGCCTGCGCCACCAGCCAGAGATGCGACAGATCCGCAATCCGGAACAGCGGCCGGGAGGGATCGGCCCTCTGACCCTGGACCGCCGGACGCTCCAGCACGGTGCCGGAGATCGGCGAGAGTAGTGAGAATCCCGACAGATCGCCGCCTCCTGGCGAGGCTCCCACTCCCAGGGCTGAGACGGACGCCTCGGCCGCGCCGAGGTTCGCCTCCGCCTCGGCGAGATCCGCCTCGGCCCGCTGAAGCTCGCCGCGCGAGACGATCCGCTCCGCGGCAAGCTCCCGCTTCCTCTCCGCGGTCTTGCGGGCCAGCTCCGCCCGGACCCGCGCGGCGGTCTGCTGCGCCCGCGCCTGCCCCAATTCCACGCTTTGCAGCGCGGCCAGCGGCTGGCCGCGCCGGACGGACTGCCCTGGCGCCACCAGCAGCCGGATGATCCGCCCAGGGATCGGCGCCCCCACTTCGGCATAGGCCTGCTCGTTCACTTTCAGCTCTCCGGGTGCCGTGACGCCTTCTCCCTCCGGCCTCAGCTCGGCGGGAAACGTCGTGAGCTTGAGATCTCGGAGCACGTCGGCGTCCACCGCGAGCATCCCGGCACCCGCTTCCTCGTGCTTTCCTCCGGTGTTACCGCCCGTGGGCTCCATGGGCTTCTCGCTATGGCTTGGGTCCGCTTTCGTCTCTTTCGGCGCGCCGCCTCCGCAGCCGGCGAGCGGCAGGATCAGTACGATCCAGATCGTCCAGGCTCTCGTCTTCATCTTCATTGCAGGACTCCAGCGGCCGTCTCCAACTCGAAGCGGGTCAGCGTCGCGTCGAGGAGCCGGTCCAGGTAGGCGAGCCGGGTTTCCACGATCTCGCGGCGAATCAGAAGCAGCTCCCCCAGGCTGATCTCGCCGGCTTCGAAGCTCTTGCCGGCGAGGGATTCGTTGTCCTCCAGAGCGGGGAGGGCTGTGTGCTCCAGCTCCTGCACGGCGGCGAGCTGGCGGGTCAGGACCGAGTACCTTCCGCGGACCTCTGTGTCGGCGGCCCCCTCGGCGACGGCGAGCGCCTGGTGCAGAGCGGTGGCGCGCGCCTCGCCCACGGCGAGCGTCTCCCGGCCGCGGTCGTGGACCGGAAGGGTGAGAACGATTCCCGCCCGCACGATGTCCGCCCCTTCCT
The DNA here is from genome assembly GCA_035996875.1 of Thermoanaerobaculia bacterium. GTDB lineage: Bacteria > Acidobacteriota > Thermoanaerobaculia > Multivoradales > UBA5704 > DATARR01. The sequence goes on along the minus strand of DASYJD010000055.1, from coordinate 16,257 downwards.
CCCGTGCCAGACCCCCGCGCACGCCGACGTCCGGCCGGGTCAGGGCCTGCCCGAGGAGGATCTCGGCTTCCGCCTCACGCACCTCGGCCGCGAGCGCCTGGAGGTCGGGCCGGTGGCCGATCCCTGCCAGGAGGGTCTCCAACTTCAAGGGAGGACCGAGAGCCAGGTCGCCCTGGATCTCGATCGACTCCTTGAGACCGAGCAGTCCCTTCAAACCGGTCAGTGCCGTGCTGGCCGTGGCCTCGGCCTCGCTCTCCTCCACGCGGGCGTTCGCCGCGGCGACGCGGGCGCGGTTGAGCTCGAGCGCCGTGCCCTCGCCCGCTTGGTAGCGCCGCTCGATGGCAGCCAGGAGAGCGTCCACGGCCTGACCGTTCTTCGTCAGCAGAGCGACCCTGTCCTGGGCCACTAGGATGCGGGCGAAGGTGACCCAGACGTCCCGCAGCAGCAGGCGCCGGGCTTCGGACAGCTCGGCTTCGGTACGCTCCAATGCGGCCTGGGCGCCCGCCACCCGGGCGGCTCTCCGCCGGCCGGCATAGAGCCCCTGAGTTACGGTCGCGTCGAAGTCGAAAAAGCCGGCACCGGCGCGGCGGTATCCACCTGTGGCTTCCAGAACCGGATTTTCCAGGAATCGCCGGCCGGCTTGAGCCTGCCGCGCCCGGGCCTCCTCGATCCGGCCCCGGGCCAGGATGACGGTCCGCCCCTGGTTCCGGGCGATTGCCATCGCCTCGTCGAGAGTCAGAACCCGCGCCGCCTTCTCCTGGCTCCACGCGGGAACGGCACACAAAGACAATAGCGGCAACGCGGCCCAGGGCCACAGACGTCGGAATCTCATCGATCACCTCTCGCGAATCGTGTAGTCATACCCCTCGCCTGTACGGCGCGGGGCGGAAAAGACAAACGACCGGATCTACGCGAGAGGGAGCTTCGGGACGTGAAAGATGTCGGGAGAGTCGGCGGTCAGGCAGCGGTCCGCCGGCGGTTCACCGACGAGGCCCGTCGAAGCGAGCCCAAGATCCACCTGCACCCGAGCCGTCAGGATGGAGGAGCCGGGAAGGCAGCAGGGACAGCCCTGCGAGGGGCAGCAGCCCTGGAAGGGACCGTCGCAGTCGGGGCACGGGTCCGCCATGGACACCACCGGCGCCAGGAGCACCAGGACGGCGAGAAGGACCGGAACGAGGAGAGCGTAGCGTCGTGCCACGGACGCATCTTACCGTAGATCTCAAAGAGGCGCCGAGGCGAATCACGTCGCGATCTGGCGGTCTCCCGCCGCGTATTTCACGATTCGCACTTTCTCCACCGTGACCAGACCCTCGGTGACCATCTCGTCCAGCAGCGCCAAGAGCGGCTCGGTCTTGTCGGGAGAGTCGACGATCTCGATCACTACGGGCAGATCCTCGGACAGGCGGAGGATCTGAGTCGTGTGGAGAACGCTGCGGGCGCCGAAGCCGGCGGAGCCACGGAAGACGGTGGCTCCAGCGAAGCCCTCCCGGCGCAGGCGTTCGACGATGGACAGCGCGAGCGGCCGGTGATGCCACTGATCGCTCTCGCCGATGAAGACGCGCACCAGGACTCCTTCGCCATCGATCACTCTCATGGCAATTTCTCCTTTCAAGCTCCCACGAGCCATCGGCCCATGAGCACTCCGAGTCTCCCGGCGACGAGGCAGGAGACGACGGTGCCTCCGAGATTGAGGGCGCCCAGCCATAGCGCGCCCTCTTCCAAGTATCGCAACGTCTCGTAGTTGAAGGTCGAGTAGGTGGTGAAGCCGCCCATCAGGCCGGTGGTGAGGGCCAGCCGGAGCGTGGGGTTGAAGCCTTCGACCGTGAGGGCCACCTGTAGGATCGCACCGATCAGGAACGATCCGAGGACGTTGATGGTCAGGGTGCCCCAGGGGAACGCGGGACCGGCGAGCCGGATGATCCATCCCCCCAGGAGATAGCGGGCGCCGGTCCCCACCGCACCGGCCATGCAGATCCAAAGAAAACGTTCCATGACTCTCCCTTTTCGCGAATGGATCCGAGGGAAGCTCGGAACCGCCACGCAAGTCAGGTAGGAGTCATTGGCCGCTCCACGGGGGAGCTGCGGTTGAGGGCGGACTCCACCGCCGCAGGGACGATGATACTCCCGTAAGCGACGGCGGCGAAGACCAGAGGCCGGGTCCCACGGGGTTCCCCGTGGGGGCGTCTGTACGTTGGGACCGTTTGGGCGGATCGGCCGGTGCGGCGGGATCGGAATCTGCCCCCTTCTGGCTCCTCTCCCGAAAATCCTGTATATCTAAGGTGTCCTGGACGTTGAGTTTGGGGTAGACCCGTGAGAGAGCTCCTTGGCGTGCATACCCTTGAGTGACCCACAATGAATACACTTGCGCGAGATCTGGAGCTGGACCCGACAACGGCGAGAGGTCTGCCCAAGGCCCCCACGGGGATCGCGGGCCTGGATGAGGTCCTCGGCGGCGGGCTGCCCCAGGGCCGGCCGACCTTGATCTGCGGCAGCGCAGGCTGCGGCAAGACGCTGATGGCAATGGAGTTCCTGGTCCGCGGGGCGATCGACTACGGGGAGCCGGGTGTCTTTCTGAGCTTCGAGGAGGGAGCCGAGGAGCTCACCCAGAACGTCCGCTCGCTGGGCTTCGACCTCGACGACCTGGCGGCGCGGAACCTGCTCGGGATCGACTACGTCCATGTCGAGCGCAGCGAGATCGAGGAGACGGGGGAGTACGACCTCGACGGGCTGTTCATCCGTCTGGGCTACGCGATCGACTCGATCGGCGCCAAGCGCGTCGTCCTGGACACCCTCGAGGCGCTGTTCAGCAGCCTCACCAACACGGGCATACTGCGCGCCGAGCTGCGCCGGCTGTTCCGCTGGCTGAAGGACAAGGGCGTCACCGCCGTCATCACCGGCGAGCGGGGCGACGGCGCGCTGACCCGCTACGGCCTGGAGGAGTACATTTCCGATTGCGTCATCCTGCTCGATCACCGGGTGAATGAGCAGCTTGCGATCCGCCGCCTGCGCGTCGTCAAGTACCGCGGCAGCCTGCACGGCACCAACGAGTATCCGTTCATCATCGACGAGCGGGGCATCGAGGTTCTGCCCATCACCTCCCTTGGGCTGGAGCACGACGTGTCGACCGAGCGGGTGTCGACGGGGATTCCCGCTCTCGACGACATGCTCGGCGGCCAGGGCTACTTCCGGGGCAGCAGCCTGCTGATCTCCGGCGGCGCCGGCACCGGCAAGACCAGCCTGGCGTGCCACTTCGTCGCCGCGGCCTGCGGGCGTGGCGAGCGCTGCATCTACTTCGCCTTCGAGGAGTCGCAGGCGCAGATCGTCCGCAACATGCGCTCGCTCGGCCTCGACCTGGAGTCCCCGGTGCGGCAGGAGCTGCTGCGCTTCCATGCCGCGCGGCCCACGCTGCACGGGCTGGAGAGGCACCTGGTGCTGATGCACAAGGCGATCCGGGATTTCCAGCCACGGATCGTCGTCCTGGACCCGGTCACCAACTTCCTCTCCGTCGGCACCGGGGAGGACGTGAAGGCCATGCTGATGCGCCTGCTCGACTTCCTCAAAATGCAGCAGATCACGCTGCTGCTCACCAGCCTCTCCCACGGAGCCGAGACCGAAGTGACCGACGTCGGCATCTCGTCGCTGATCGACACCTGGATGCTGGTGCGGCAGATCGAGCTCAGCGGCGAGCGCAACCGCGGGCTCTACGTGCTCAAGTCGCGCGGTATGGCCCACTCCAACCAGGTGCGCGAGCTCGTGCTCTCCGGGAGCGGTATCGATCTGACCGAGGTCTATCTCGGGCCGGAGGGGGCGCTCACGGGATCGGCGCGGCTGGCCCAGGAGGCGCGGGAACGGCGGGAGGCGACGGTACGGCACCAGGAGATCGAGCGGGCGCGCCTCGACCTCGAACGCCGGCGCCAGGCGCTCGAAGCCAAGATGGTCGCCCTGCGGCTCGACTTCGAGACGGAGGAGGAGGAGATGCGCCGGTTCATCGAGCAGGCGGAAGCCGGGGAGGATCGGCGGGTGGAAGATCGGGAGGAAATGGCCAGGGCCCGGCAGGCCAAGGCGTCTCCCGCGGCCGGGCGGCGGCGCAAACAGGCGCGAGGAGAGTGAAGATGGCTGCCGATCCGCAAGCACCGAAGCCGATGACCGAGGCTGAAGCGCCCCTCGATCCGGAGATCGAGCTGCGGCTGTACGTCGCCGGCCAGACGCCGAAGTCGATGACCGCCCTGGCCAATCTGAAGAAGTTGTGTGAGGAGCACCTCGCCGGGAAGTACACGATCGAGGTGATCGACCTGCTGAAGCAGCCGCAACTGGCGCGCGGCGACCAGATCCTGGCGATCCCGACCCTGGTGCGGAGGCTGCCGTCGCCGATCCGCAAGATCATCGGCGACCTGTCGAACACCGAGCGCGTCCTGGTGGGCCTGGACGTGCGTCCGCGGAGCTGAAGAGCGAGGATCGCGCAGCGATGACTCTTTCCGGACGGACGCAGGAGCAGCTCGTCGAAGAGGTCGCGGAGTTGCATGAACGCCTCCGTGACGCCGAGGAGACGCTACGCGCCATCCGCGAGGGCGAAGCGGACGCGCTCGTCATCACCGAACGGCAGGGCGAGAGGGTGTACACGCTCAAGAGCGCGCGAGCCGAGGAGAACCTGCGCCTCCTGGCCGACGCCGGGGCGATGCCCACCGAATCGCTCGACCTCACGGCGACCCTGCAGAGCGCCGCCCGCCTGGCCGTCTCGGGATTCGCCGACTGGTGTGTGATCGACCTGTCCACGGACGAAGGCCCCATCGAACGGGTGGCCACCGCCCACGCCGATCCCGCCCGCCAAGCCCTGGTGGAGGAGCTGAAACGCTTCCCGCCGCGAGGCGACGAGCCGCACGGGCCCGCGCTCGTCCTGCGCACCGGTCAGGCGCAGAGGCTCGAGCAAATGAGCCCGGAGTGCCTCGCGACGGCCGGCCGGGACCCCGAGCACCGGCGTGTCTTCACGGCCCTAGCACCCAGCTCGGCCCTGCAGGTGCCGCTCGCGGCGCGCGGCCGCATCCTCGGGGTGTGGAGCTTCTACTCCTCGTCTTCCGGCCGGCTCTACGACGAGGGCGATCTGGCCCTCGCCGAAGAGCTCGGACGGCGCGCCGCGCTAGCCATCGACAATGCCCGGCTGTATGGCGCGGCCCAGGCCGCGAACTTGGCCAAGGACCAGTTCCTCGCCACCCTGAGCCACGAGCTGCGCACCCCCCTCACTCCGGTTCTGGCGGTGATCTCCAGCCTGGAGGGCGATGATCGACTGGAAGCCAAGGTGCGGGACAGCCTTGCCATGGTCCGGCGCAACGTGGAGCTCGAAGCCCGCCTCATCGACGATCTCCTGGACCTCACCCGCATTTCCCGCGGCAAGCTGGAGCTGAGCCGCCGGCCGACGGACCTGCGCCAGATCGTCGAGCAGGCCATCGAGACCTGCTGCGGCCAGGACATGGCGTCCGGCCGGCTGAGCATCGTCAAGGATCTGGCAGCTGCGGATCAGACCGTGTGGGCCGATGCGCCGCGCCTCTCCCAGGTCTTCTGGAACCTCCTCAACAACGCCATCAAGTTCACGCCGGAGGGGGGAACGATCACGGTCCGGTCCTGGTTCGAGACCGATGAGATCGTCGTCCAGGTCTCCGACACCGGCGTCGGCATCCGCCTGGAGGCGCTGGGGCACATTTTCAACGCCTTCGAGCAAGGGGATCTCGGCACCGCGCGGCGGTTCGGCGGCCTCGGCCTGGGACTGGCGATCAGCAAGGCGATCGTCGAGCTCCACGGGGGCAGGCTCAGCGCCGAGAGCGAGGGAGTCGATCATGGGGCCACGTTCACCGTTCGCCTGCCGGTTGGACGCAGCCGCCTGGAGCCCGCGGTATCCGTGGGGGAGGAGCGGCGAGGCGCCCCCAGGCCGGAGGCCGGACGCCCTCTGCACATCCTGCTGGCGGAGGATCACATCGACACGGCGGAGGCCCTGGCCGCTCTCCTGGAAGGACTGGGGCACCGGATCACGGTGGCGGGGACCGTCGCCGGCGGCCTGGCTGCCGCCGCGGAAGCCGCGGCGGCGGACCGCTCGGTCGACCTGGTGATCAGCGATTTGGGCCTGCCCGACGGCAGCGGTCTCGAACTGATGCGCGAGCTGGCCCGCCTCTACCGGTTGACGGGCATCGCCCTCAGCGGCTATGGCATGGAGGAGGACGTCCGCAAGAGCCGGCAGGCCGGCTTCGCCAGGCACCTGACGAAGCCGGTGACCCTCGACCTCCTCAAGGACGTCATCGATCAGGTCCGCGGCACCACCACGTAGTCCGCGGCGAGCCTTTGAAAACCGCGTTGAGCTACAGGGCGGCGACGGCCCCTCCCTGAGCCACGCCTGAAAAAACGCTTTCCACGAAAGCGACGATTCCTTCTCCGGCCTGATCGATCTTCCACTGCGCGAGGCGGAGAAATTTCACGTAGTCGTCCTGCAGCCACTTCGGATTGCGCTCTCCCAGCGGCTGACCTGCCACCTGGAAATAGCCTTCCTCCTCACGTCCGTCCGACCGTTCACTCCGGGCATGTCAGGGGAGGGACCGTTTCAAGGAGGGCCGATGCGAGCCTGTATTCCGCCGCCGCTCTGAGATCCCGGATTGCCGGGTCGAGGCAATCGGCCAGGACGCATTGGATGACTCTGCGAAGCTCGCTGGTGACGTCCGGCTCGGCGTCGAGATCGGCTTGAGGATCGCGTTCCTGAGTGGAAAGGGGAAGAGCCGCGAGCATCCTTGGCAGTACATTGCGAACCATTTCCAGAATCGCAATGAGGATTCGTAGTTGTGCCTGCACGACGGTTTCGCTTATGGACATGCCTCCAGAATCCTCGGTCATCGGATCGCCTCCGGTCTCCCCGCTCGGGAGCTTCCTTTTCTTCGATAGGTGGCAACGGCCCTGAGCTCATGCTCCGCGAGCCTCCATACCGGCTGCGTCACCGCTATGCACTCGGGGCAGCCGGCGAGCAAGTGGCGCACGACGGCCTGCGCCTCGTCCTGCGCGGCCTCGCCGCGCAGAAAGCGTAGAAGCTCATCCGGCTCGGGGTGGCTCTGGGGGCCGCTCCTGGTACGCTGTAGGCTTGTCGTGGACACAGAGGAAGCGTAAGGGTTGGTCCCGGAGGGGAGCGCACGGGTACGGAAATTTGCATTTTCCATGCGGAACAAGGCCCTTCTTCGGAGTTGTCCCCAAAAGTGCCTCAGCGGAAACAGTACTCAGAGAAGGAGGTCTCTGAGCCATGACCTTGCTGGACAAAATGCCCTCGGCCCTGGGCCTCGCGCTGGGCTGGCTGCGCGGCGCCCGCGGCTGGTCGAAGAAGCGGCTGGCCCTCGCGCTTGGAATCGCGGACGACTCCCTCCTCTCGCGGTACGAGCGGGGGGACGCGCTCTCCCGTGAGAATCTGGAATCCGTTCTCCTGCCCCTCGACTATCCGCCGGAGGCCATCGACGTGCTGGAATTCGCCCACCGCCTCATCTTCCACGTGCTGCCGGAGGAGCCGGCTTCCACCCTGGCCCTCAATGCCGAAGAGCGCCGGAGGATCGTCCGCGCCACCCTCGCCTCAGGATGGACCGCCGCGGAGGTGACCTGCGCCGAGCTGATCCGCCGCAAACGACAGGAGAAGCTGGAAGCGGCGCGTAGCGAGGCCGGGGCCGCCTGGGAGCGGCTGAAGGCGGCCCCTCCCGAGGAGCGCCGCGAGCTCATCGCGACGTTTCCGGAATTCCGCACCGTGGCTCTGGTGGCGCAGGTGTGCGAGGCGAGCGTACGGGCCGCGGCTCATAAAGTCGCCGTCGCCAAGGAGCGTGCAGACCTGGCTCTCTACATCGCCGAACGAGTACCAGGCGAGGCGAGTGTTCAAGCCCAGAGCTATAGCTGGGGGCACATCGGAAACGTCCGCCGGGTGGCAACCGACTTCGACGCTGCCGACGAGGCGTTTGCCCTGGCGTGGGAGCTTTGGAGAGGAGGAGCCAGAATCGAGTCCGAGCTGCTCCCGGAGTGGCGGCTGCTCAGCCTCGAAGCCTCCCTTCGGCGTGAGCAGCAGCGGTTCCCGGCAGCCCTGGCGCTGCTCGACCAAGCCCGGGCTGCCAGCGGCGGCGATCCGGTAGCGACCGCTCGCATTCTCTTGAAGAAGGAGCACGTCTTCAACCAAATGGGAGACACCAAATGCGCACTCGCGGTCCTGACGGAGGCAGATCCATTTGTCGAGGTTACTGGAGATCCCCATCTGCTTTTTTCGCTCCGTTTCAACCGGGTCGACCTACTGTGCCGCCTTGGGAAGTGGCGGGCGGCGGCGGCGCGTCTGCCCTCGGTGTGGCAGATGGCAGTCGAGCGTGGCAACGAGCTCGAGCTGATCCGCGTCGGCTGGTTGCAAGCCAAGGTGGAGGCCGGCCAGGGTCCGGCCGGAGCGAGCTCGCGCCTGGAGAAGGTAACTGAGGACTTCACGGCCCATAAGCTGCCCTATGAGGCGGCTCTCTCCTCGCTCGATCTGGCCCTTCTCTGGCTGAAGACCGGCCGGACTGGAGAAGTAGCGCAGCTTGCCGGCGCCATGAAGTGGGTATTCGAAGCCAAAGGGATCGATGCCGCGGCCCTGGAAGCGCTCGCCTTATTCTGCGAAGCCGCTAGGCAGGAGACCTCCACTGAGGAGTTGGCGCATCGGGTGATCGCCGAGATTGAGAAGGCGAAGCGCTCGGCCCCCTCCACCGGAATGGGAAGAGGCCGAGGTTGAAGCGCTAGGAACGGCAGCGACCATCTGGGTCGATGTGGCAGCCAGTGTCCGTTTGGATCGTGGGAGGAGGGGAGGGCACCGGGCTGGTAATGCAGAGGCCACTTGGATCGATATGGCAGCCGGTCTTGCTCCAAAGGTGCAGGAGGCTGCTCCAGAGCTGATTGAAAAGATCGGCCCGAGCCGGTGCGAGGGCCTGCGCCGGCCTCGCGCTCTCAGCTGCCCGAGGACCGGCGGCCCAGATCCATGGTGTGGCGAAGACGGCAACCAGCAGGAGAAGGATCGTCGTACGACGGAAAGACCTGGTCATCATGGCGGCTCCCTGGAAAGCTGCTCCGTCGCGGCCGGCATGGCCGCGCGGGCAGGCTCTTCAGGGAAAAGTGGACCAAATAATCATGACCTATGTCCAGAAGAGGGGAATTTAGGTATGGCGAAGCGGGGTGATCCGAGAGTTCTGCGGCTAGTGGTGATCTTTCTGCGGTTTCGTACCAACCTCTCGCAACTGGCATTTGGGAAGGCGTGCCGGGTGGACCAAGCCGCCATTTCCCGCTACGAGACGGACACGCCCGTGCCGGAGGACGTGCTGCGCCGCATGGCGGCGGTGGCACGCGTGGAATGGTGGTTCGTGGTGGCGCTCCGCCGCCTGTACGCGGCGATCCTCGCCTCGGCTCGCAGGCGCGAAATTACGAGAGCCGAGCCGCTCGATCTGGAGATCCTGGAGCCGGCGGTGCTGGCGGTGACTCCCTACCTGCTGGAGGACGACGTGGCACGGTCAAAGCCCCAGTTGGTCGAAGAGGCGCGCCGCGAGGCGGAGGAGGCCTGGGTGGCGCTGGAGCGCTTCCCGATTCCCGACCGCCGGCGATTGCTCGAGCTGGCCCTTCGGCCTGGCCGAAACGTAGCCCTGGCGGCTCGGGCCTGCGAAGCGAGCGTGCGAGCCGCAGCTCACAAGGTGGAGGAGGCCCTGGAGTTAGCGGACTTGGCCCTGTTCATTGCTGAGAAGGCCCCGGAGCAGCGGCGCCCCAGGGCCTTAAGCTACTGCTGGGGCTTCATCGGAAATGCCTGGCGAGTGGCGACAAACTTCGACGCGGCCGACGAGGCTTTCGGCAAGTCGTGGAGTCTCCGGCCGGCCGGGATGGACTCCGATTCCGAGCTACTACCGGAATGGCGGCTGCTCGACCTCGAAGCCTCTCTGCGGCGGGAGGAGCGTCGATTCTCCAATGCCTTGCAGCTTCTCGACCGAGCCCGCTTTGCCAGCGGCGGCGATCCGGTGGCGGTCTCGCGCATCCTTTTGAAGAAGGACCATGTCTTGAACGTCATGGGCGATTTCGAGGCAGCGCTCGCGGTTCTGGCGGAGGCGGCTCCCGTCGTCGAAGCCTCGGGAGATCCCCACCTGCTCTTCGCGCTCCACTTCAATCGGACGGACGAGCTGAGCCATCTGGAGCGTTGGGAGGAGGCGGCAAAGCTGCTCCCCGTTGTGACCGAGATGGCGGCGGAGCAGGGCAACGCGCTGGACCTCATTCGGCTTACCTGGTTGCAGGCGAAGGTTGCAGCCGGGCAAGGGCGGGCCGAGGAGGCGATCGCCAAGCTGGAAAAGGTGAGCAGCGACTTCACGGACCGCCGCCTCCCCTACGAAGCGGCGCTCTCCTCGCTCGACCTCGCCATTCTCTGGCTCAAAGCCGGGCGAAACGCGGAGGTGGCGCTGATCGCGCTCGGCATGAAGTGGATTTTCGAGGCCAAGAAGATTCAGCGCGAAGCGCTGATGGCACTACGCCTCTTCTGCGACGCGGCAGAGCGAGAGGCGGCGACCGTGGAGTTGGCGCGGCAAGTGATCGCCGACCTGGAGAGGGCGGAGCGCTCGGGGCCGGCCTCGTACTGAAACGGGAGGCCGGCTCACCGAGGCCGGGCGCCTTACAGGACTTGTAGTCCGCCAGCTTTAGGATGTACTCTTCCTTCGGCTTAGGCCTCAATAAAACGCTCGCCCCAGCTTGGTAGCTCCGGCCGCCAAGTTGAGACGGAAGACCGCCAGAAGGAGAGCAGAAGAATGAAGTTTCTGAGACTTGCGACTTGGTTTCTGCTAGCCGCTACACCAGTGAGCTCCTCCCTTTTCGCGCAAGACGCCAACGTGGCCCCTTCAACTTGCGGAGAAGCCGCGGTGGCACCTCAAGGTGCCTGGCAAAAAACCGATGGCGACACCCAGGTTCTCTTTACGGGTGATCAAATTGTAATCCGAAAGGCCGGAGCACTGAGCGTCGCTACCATCTTGAGGCGTCAGCCCTGCAAACTTATTGTCCGCTATGAGGGCCTGCAGTCCAACTGGGAGTTGACTCAGGACGGTACCACCATCCAACTCAAAGCCGACGAAACGCTTACTTTGAAGAGCCTCCCGAAGATTCCCAGCGAGCTTGATCTCACATCTTTGGTGCTCCCGCCTCCTGTGCTTGTATCCGCTGCCGAAGCCCAGGACGTGGAGAGGGAACTCGTACGCCGCGGAGCGATGGACCAGGACGCTCTGAAAAATCCTGCGCTCAAGGCGAAGTTCCCGGAAATCAAAACCGACAACCTCCGATATTTACGAGATCTCACCCGAAGGGTTGGCTGGATTGACATACCCCGCTTCGGAAAGCGCTCGGCCTCAGCCGCAATCCTCATTGCCAAGCATGGTCAAGATCTTCTGCTCATGAAAGCAGCCCTCCCAATTGTCGAGAAGGACGTCAAGGAGCATGGTGGGTCAGGAGAGATGTTTTCGGTGCTCTACGACGAGCTACAGATAACCCTTGGAAAGAAGCAGCGATACGGTACACAGATTACGGAGGACGCAAAAGGTCGGCCCTTCGTCATGCCCATTGAAGAGCCATCGCGCGTGGATGAATACCGAAAAGAGATAAATATCCTCTCGTTTCGAGAATACCTCAAGTTGGCGAGCGACAACATGGGAGGCGCAACACTAAGGGTAGCTACCGACGATGAATAGCAGCCCGTTCTCCTGAGTACCTAAGCTCAGGCAGAAAATCAAGGAGTCCCATATGAAAAGGAGCGCCGAGACTGCAACTCCGAAAAGGGTTCTCGCAAGAGTAATGGCTACAGAAGAGTTGTTGAGAACGTCGGGCGCCGGGCCTGATACAACTTGGACGGACCCTAACCCACGAAGGGATTTCACTCAAGTAAGCGCTGGGGATACACCGGGCTCACCGCCTCCGGAAAATTGACGCCAAAGCCGCAAGCGGTCGGTGGTCTGCTTGCCCCACGGTCGGCCATCGACCTAGGATTTGGAGCCCTCAGGGCTCCCGGAGGCTCCATGGCGCCACGAATATTGATTATTACTGATGCGGACGATGTGCACTCGATTGCCGTCTTCGAAGCGCTATCCGGCCGTGGAATTGGTGCGACTCTTTGGCTGAGCTCCGATTTTCCAACTCGCTCGGAGGAGACACTTCACTTTGAGCAGGCTCACCGCTCGCTACGCATACGAGGGACTGACTTTGCTCTCAAGGACGAGGACTTTGATGTAGTTTGGCGACGCCGGCCTTCCTATGTACTTGATACTAGCCTGCTGCATCCTTCAGATCGTGCTTTCGCCGACGCCGAGTGTGGAATGTTTCGGCGCTCTCTTTTGAGTCTTCTTGCTCCCCGAGCCTTCTGGGTAAATCCACCGCAAGGAGCTGCACGCGCCAGCAGCAAGATGATTCAACATCAAGCCGCAGCTGCTATAGGCCTTCGGATGCCCGAAACGCTTTATACCAACAGCCCCGCCGAGGTTCGGTCATTCATTAGGGCGAAGGCAGGCAAGGTTATCTACAAACCGTTTCTTCCGACTGTATGGAGCGACGGCACTCACTCCTTCACGCCTTACACAACTATTCTCTCTGAGGAGACTCTTGTTGATGATTCCCTAAGGCAGACGCCTGGCATATTTCAGGAGCTCGTGCCCAAGGCCTACGAAGTCCGGCTCACAATGATGGGCAATCGCGGCTTTGCGGCAAAGGTTCACTCTCAAGAAACCGTTTCAGGGCGATTGGATTGGCGGCAGGCGCCTGAGGAGTTACGGCTCGAAACGTTTCGGATGCCACCCCACCTTGAAGAACGTTGTGCAGCACTATTGCGAGAGCTAGGGCTCGTGTTTGGCTGTATCGACTTTATCGTGACGCCAGAGGGCGAGTTTGTTTTTCTTGAGGTTAACGAGATGGGCCAGTTTTTGTTTGTGGAGAGATACTGCGGACTTCCTCTCTTGGACGCCTTCACAAACTTCCTGATACAGGCGAGTTTCAATTGGGAGTGGGACGAACGGGCCGTTGCCGTCCGGTACACTGATCGCGCCTTTGACACGCTCGTCCTGGAAAAGCTGCGCACAAATTCGCAGACTCATGTTGGTGGACCGGCTCGACTCGCAGAAGAGTAGGAATGGAGTTGCCAGCAGTCTATCGGGAATCGCCCGGCTTCGCCAGACACCTGACGAAGCCGATCACGCTGGACCTCAAAGACGTCATCGATCAGGTGCGCGGCGTCACCACGTAGTCCGCGAACTCGCTGATGCTGTCGGTTTTCGACCAGACACCCACTTTTCCGGAGACCGGCGCGGCGAGGGTGTAGTCGAGGAGGTGCTCGCCGTCGAGCCAGCCTTCGAGCTGCGTGCCGTGGACGGCGATCTTGATCGAGTGCCATTCCTTATAGGGGATATGGACGTCCTTGACACCCTTCTTGACGAAGCTGCGCTTGCCCTTGTCGAAGGTCCAGAGCACCAGGTTGTCCTCCTTGCCGTTGAAGCGCACGGCGAGGTAGTCGCCGTTCGGCTTGAGGTTGAAGAGGATGCCGGCGCACTGGTCTAGGCCGCCGCCGAGGATCTGGAAGCGCACCGAAATCTCGCCGTCGTGGAAGTCGTCGACGTCCTGGGCCACGGCGTAGGGGAAGTAGGCGAAGGCCTTGACGTTGTCGATGAACTCCTCGTGGCGCGAGCCGTAGATGGTGCGGGCCTTGTCCGCCAAGCCGCCGGCCGGCTGGCCGCGCTTCCACTGCCGGCCGTCCACCAACAAAACCTTTTTACCGGCATCGGCGGCGATCGACCAGTCGCCGACCACGGCGAGGAAGCGCGACGGCTCGCCGCCTTCCTTCTCGTTCGAGAGATCGACGTGAACAGGGGCCGGTGGTTTAGCGGCGGGCGCCGGGGCTGGCTTCGTTTGAGCCGCGAGGGGAGCGATGCCGGCGATGAGGGTCAGAACGATGAGAACAATCAGACGAGTGAGTCGCATGAAGACCTCCAACGGCCGCGCGAGGCGGCGAAAGCCAAGCCGATGCAGACCGGCCAGGCGATGTAGAACAGGGGAGCCGCGCCGCTCGGCGGCGCAGCCAGAGGATAGCCCGGGTAGGCCGGTCCTGCCGCGCCGGCCGGCGCCGGAATGCCGGCGAGCTCGTACAGCTTGGCGAGGACGATGGGCTCGGTGGTCGAGCGCAGCAGGGCCTTCCGGTAGCCTACGGTGTACCAGATCTCGCCATAGTGGCTCTGCGCGCTTTCGAAGAGGCCCGAGCGGCTCAGGGCCGCGTAGGTGACGGCGAAATCCGGCAGCACCCGGCGCAGCTTGGCGAGGACGTTGGTCTCGAGGTCTGTCCGCTTCGGATCCTCCGGCGACAGGTACACGGTGACGCGGACCGGCTTCTGAAGGCGTCTCAGGACCGCTTCGTCCGCCCGCGGGAACGAGCCGCGCCGGTCCTCGGAAAGGTCCCAGCCCTGCCGCCACGACGAGGCGAGCGCCGCGCCGCCGAGAGCGAGCAGAATGAGGACGACCGAGCGCACGGCCCGTGACGTGACGGAGCGGAACGGGTCGATCCAAAGCCCTGAGAAGGCGAAGCCGGCGAGGCTCGCGAGGACTACGACGGCCACCACCGCCAGCCGCAGCTCGCCGTGCTCGAAGGTGCGCAACGCGGCCTCGGGTGTGAACGGTGCGAGGCGGGCGAGGAGCCCCTCCCGGCCCTCCGCGACGAAGGCGAGGGCCCAGGTGCCCACCGTGAAACCGAGGGTGACGATGGCCGCGCTGGCGCTGCTCCGGCAGACTGCCGCCGCGGCCACGGCCACCGCGATCGTGAGGAGGGCCTGCAGAAGGTGGCCGAGCACGACGTTGGCGGTCTCGGCGAAATCGAGATGGCCGCCATAGAGGCGCCAGAGGAGGAGAGCGAGGATTCCCGGAATCATCGCCACCAACCAGCCCAGCAGCAGCACGCCGGCCTTGGCGGCCAGCCGCAGAGATAGGCCGGCGGGCGGCGGCACGCTCTGCGCCAGCAGCTTGGCGGCGCCGCTCTCCCGCTCGGCGGCGACGAGCCGGATGGCGACGAACGGCAGCAGGAACGTGGCCACCAGGGCGTAGGCGCCGAGCGTAGGCACGACGAGGCCGTCGAGCGGGCTTACCCCCTGAGCCAATGCGGCCGGTCCGCCGCCTGCACCGCTCACCTCGGCATAGGTGTTGACCGCGGTGATCAAGGCCTGGCCCACCAGCGGGCCGGTGAGGGCGAGCAGCAGCCACCAGGCGCGCGAGGCCAACAGCTCCCGCCACTCCAGGGCGAGAAGGGCAACCTTACGTGAGTGCGAGGAACACCTCCTCGACGCCCATCGCGGGGAAACCTGGAAGATCGGGAACGCCGGCCCGTTCGCGAAGCTCGGGGAGCGTCCCCTCGCCGGCCACACGCCCATCGGCGAGCAGCACGAAGCGGTCGCAGGCGCGGCCGGCGTCGGTGAGCTGGTGAATGGAGAGAAAGAGCGTGCGTCCCCGCGCCGCCTCGTTGCGCAGGATCGCCGTCGCCTCGCGGGTCTGCCGCAGGTCGAGCCCATCGAACGGCTCGTCGAGCATCAGCAGGGGCTGCGGAGCGAGAAGCCCGAGCGCGATGAGAAACCTTTTTCGCTCGCCCTTGGAAAGGGAGCAGACGGGCGCGGCGAGGAGGGAGCGAAGCTGAAGCGCGTCGACGACCGCGGCGAGGCGATCCGCCGGCACGCCTCCCCAGAGATCGCGGTAGAAGAGCAGCACGCGGCAGACGGGCTGATCCGGCCACGGCGCGATGCCGTCCGGCACGTAGAAGATCTCGCGGCTCCGCTCGGCCGGAGCGAGGGCGCGGCCGCCGGAGCCGCGGACCTCGCCGGAGTCCATGGGAAGGAGACCGGCGAGGCCTTCGAAGAGCGTCGTCTTGCCCGCGCCGTTGGGACCGATGAGGCCCAGCACCTCGCCCGGCCGCACGGTGAAGCTGACCGCGTCGAGCACCCGGCGCGGGCCGTAGCTCTTGACGATCTCCCGTACGGCGAGGAGAGCCCCTTCGGGGCTGGCCCTCACTCCCCCAACCCCCTCTCTCCCAGCCTCCCCATAGGCGCTAACTTAACGTGGTCTGGGAGTTTCCCCCGCCCAAGACCCTCATCACCCCGGCCCTCTTCTCCCGCCCCCTCCGCACCCCCCTCACCGGGAGAAGAGGGAGCAAGGCAAAAACGCCCCAGGGGTACCCCTCTCCCGGTGAGGGGGGTTGGGCGGGGGCGGGAG
>DASYJD010000054.1:0-93594 GCA_035996875.1 Thermoanaerobaculia bacterium | reverse complement strand
CGCCACGGCGGCCGACACCTTCCCGGCGGCCTGCACCAGCGTCGCCTACACCAGCACCGCGACCGGCGGCGCCACCGGCAACACCGCCTCCGGCTCCGGCAACATCAGCAACTCCCTGAACCTGCCGTCGGGCAGCACCGTCACCTACACGGCGACCTGCTCAATCTCCGCCTCGGCGACCGGCACCCTGAGCAATACGGCCACCATCACGGCACCGGCCGGAACCACCGATCCGACACCTGGCAACAACGCGGCGACCGACTCCGACACGATCTCTGCGGGAGCCCTGGTGACAGGCACCAAGACGGCGTCCGCCGGCCCCTATTCAGTGGGCGGCACGATCACCTACACCATCGTCCTGACGAACAGCGGCGCCGGAGCGCAGGCGGACAACGCGGGCAACGAGCTGACGGACGTCCTGCCGCCTCAGTTGGCCCTGGTCTCCGCCACGGCGACCAGCGGCACGCCCAATGCGAACACCGGCACGAACACCGTCACCTGGAACGGTGCCCTCGCGGCGTCCGGCGGCACGGTGACGATCACCATCACCGCGACGATCCTGCCCGCCGCCGCCGGAACGACGGTCACCAACCAGGGCACGATCTCTTACGACAGTGACGGCAACAACACCAACGACGCCACGGGGCAGACCGACGATCCGGCTGCCGTGGGCACCGCGAACCCCACTGCGATCGTGGTCCCCGGGGTCGTGCCCCCGATTCCGACCCTCTCAACCTTCGGCCTGCTGCTGCTGACGGTGATGCTGGCCGGCATCGCCCTCGCCATGCTGCGGCGCCGGCAGGGCGCAGAGAAGTAAGATCCCCCCAACGCCGCCCGGGACTTCAATCCCGGGCGGCGGCCCTCGGTGGTGTATAATTTGTCCATGAAAAGCGCCGTCGTGAACTTCCCTGAGGATCTGAAGGCGGATCTTGAACGCTTAGCGCGTCATGAGGGACGATCCGAAGAAGATTTGATTTTGGAAGGCGTCCGTCACGTCGTCCAAGCCCACGCCTCGCCAGCACCTCGGATTCCCTTGTTCTTTAGCGATGACCCCACGCTTGCCAGGAGCACCGACGAGCTTCTCAGAGGCTTCGGAGAGCGTTGATCCTTATTGACACGAGTGGACTTCTCGCGTGGATCGACGGGCGCCAGCACGATCACGACAGAGTCGCCCGAGCCATGAAGGCAGTATCCCCGCCCTATTTTCTCTCACCGTTCATTCTTGCCGAGCTTGATTATCTCCTGGCTAGAAAGGTCGGATTTACGGCGGAATGTGCCTTCTTGGACGAAGTCAGCCGCGGAGTCTATCGCCTGGAATCCTTCGCCGCCTCCGATATACGCCGTGCCTTGATGATCTTGGAGCAATTCAAAGACCTGGACATCGGTATCGCCGATGCCTCAATCGTGGTCCTTGCGGAACGATATCGCGTCGCTGACGTTCTGACGCTCGACGAGAGACATTTCCGGCCGCTACGCCATTCGGGAAAGCAACAGTTCCGACTCGTCCCGGCTGATGTTTGAGACGTTCTGCGAAAATGGAACGGACCGCACCCCATGGATTTCAGCGTTTCCGAAGCTGTCCGCAATCTGACCGCAACCGTTCGCCGCTTTCTTGACGAAGAGGTCCTGCCAATCGAGCGGCTGGTGCTGGAGCGGGGCTTCGGCGCGGGTGGAGTCGAGATCGAGCGGCTGCGGGGCCGGGTGCGGGAGATGGGGATGCTCGCTCCCCACATGCCCCGGGAGTGGGGCGGCGGCGGATTCCATTTTCTCGATCTGGCGCCGCTCTCCGAGATCCTGGGCCGGAGCGTCATCGGGCACTATGTGTTCAACGTCCAGGCCCCGGACGCCGGCAACATGGAGCTGCTCCTCCACCACGGCACGTCCGAGCAGAAAGACAAGTGGTTGCGGCCGCTCGTCGAGGGCGACATCCGGAGCTGCTTCGCCATGACGGAGCCCGAGCATGCAGGCTCGAACCCCGTGTGGCTCGGCACCACCGCCCGCCGCGAGGGCAACGAGTACGTCCTCGACGGCCACAAGTGGTTCACCTCCGCGGCCGACGGCGCCACCTTCTGCATCGTCATGGCGGTCACCGATCCGGGCGCGCCGAACCCTTACGCCCGGGCGAGCCAGATCCTCGTGCCGCTGGATGCCCACGGCTTCGACGTGGTGCAGAATCTCGCCGTCATGGGCGAGCGCGGCGAGGGCTGGATGAGCCACGCCGAAGTGCGGCTCACCGGCGTGCGGGTGCCGATCTCGAACCGTATCGGCGCGGAGGGAGCGGGCTTCACCCTGGCCCAGGAGCGCCTGGGGCCGGGGCGAATTCACCACTGCATGCGCTGGATCGGCATCTGCGAGCGGGCCTTCGACCTGATGTGCGAGCGGGCCGCAACGCGTGAGCTTTCGCCGGGCAAGCCGTTGGGCACGCGGCAGCTCGTCCAGTCCTGGATCGCCGAGAGCCGGGCGGAGATCGACGCCGCCCGTCTTCTCGTCCTGCGCACGGCCTGGCGTATCGACCGCGAAGGCGCCTCCGCCGCGCGGGACGACGTCTCGCTGATCAAGTTCCACACCGCCGGCACCCTCCAGCGCGTGCTCGACCGCGCCATCCAGACCCACGGCGCCCTCGGCCTCACCGAGGAGACGCCCCTCGCCTTCTGGTGGCGCCACGAGCGCGGCGCCCGCATCTACGACGGCGCGGACGAGGTGCACAAGACGTCGGTGGCGAAGAGGATTCTCGAGCGGTATGGCATGAAGAGGACGAAGGAGTGAGCGATTCCCCGATCGATTCCGCGAGGGCCGTCCGCCCCGGCGAGGAGATCGATGCGGCTCCGCTGGCGGTGTGGCTCAAGGAGCGGCTTCCCGGCGTCGAGGGCCCCATCGCCATCGAGCAGTTTCCGGGCGGCCATTCGAATCTCACGTATCTTTTGCGCTTCGGCAATCACCGCGACCGCGAGCTGGTGTTGCGCCGGCCGCCGTTCGGCTCGAAGGTGAAGACGGCGCACGACATGGGACGGGAGTTCCGCGTCCTCTCGCGGCTTTACACGCTCTATCCGAGGGCGCCGCAGGCGTTGTTGCACTGCGACGATCCGGAAGTGATCGGCGCGCCGTTCTATCTCATGGAGCGGATGCGCGGCATCATCCTGCGCCAGCAGCAGGCGCCGGCGGGTATTGATCTCAATTCGCAGCGGATGCGCGCGATCAGCGAAGCGGCGGTGGACGGCCTCGCCGAGCTCCACGCCGTGGACTATCGCGCGGCCGGCCTCGAAGACCTGGGCCATCCCCAGGGCTACGTCGCCCGCCAAGTCGAGGGCTGGAGCGAGCGCTGGCGGCGCTCCCGCACGGACGATATCCCCGATCTCGACCGCGCTGCCGCGTGGCTCGGCGATCACCAGCCGCCGGAGAAAGCCGAGGAGTCCGCGCTTCTCCACAACGATTACAAATACGACAATCTCGTCCTCCACCCCACCGAGCTGGAACGCATCGTCGCCGTGCTCGATTGGGAGATGGCCACCGTCGGCGATCCGCTGATGGACCTCGGCACCAGCCTCGGCTACTGGATGGACCCGGACGACGCGCCTGCCCTGCGCCTCCTGCCCGCCGGCCCCACGACGCTGCCCGGCAATCTTCGCCGCGCCGAGGTCGTGGAACGCTACGCCGCCTTCACCGGCCGCGACGTGTCGAACATCCTGTTCTATTACGTCTTCGGCCTGTTCAAGATCGCCGTCATCGCCCAGCAGATCTACTTCCGCTATAAGCAGGGTCTGACGAAGGACGAGCGATTCGCGGCGCTGATCGGCGCCGTCCGCATCCTCGGCCATACCGCCGCACAGGCGATCGACAGACGGCGGATCGACCGGCTGGAGGGATAGGACCGGCGCACGGGTCCCGGATCAGCCGAGCCAGCTCTGCAGAATCCCCTTGATCTCCTGGACAGAGCCCAGTGCGGCGTCGACGTGCTGCCGAGCCGGTTCCAGGTCGCCGTAGAGAGTGGAGCAGGCAGCCTCCCAGATCTCGTCGAGCATGCAGTGCCAGAGGCTCCTCAACTCAGGGTCCGGTGGATCGGACAGCTGTCGCCGGCACTCGCGGATCTCCCGCAGCACTCGATTGGCGGACGCAAGGCCGTCGCTGTTGATTCCCTCCACTTTGTGGAGTAACGGAGTGCTCCATTCATTCCATGCAGTCGCCCAGGCTACGAGCTCCCGTTCCGGCCCGCTGGGGTCGACAAGCAAGACAGTTCTCTTTCGGATCAGAGGGTTGATGTCTCTCGGTTCCAAAGCCTGGCTCCTCGTTGTTCATACTTGGACAACTTCACCTTTACGAGCCAGAAGCGTCGATCTGGCGTTCCGCACTCGCGAGCGGACGAGAGTTTTCCCTGCATGGTCAAGACAGCATCTCGAGACCATCGAGAGAAACCCCCTCGTCACGCATCGATGTGAGGTGAACTTACCACAGACTTGATGCAATTGCAATATTTGAAATAAGCTTGATGGAAGGAGCCTACAGTCGTCTCAGGAAGCGGCCGTCCTCCGGAGCGGAGTGACGTTGTCGTGCTCCTGGACGACCGGCGTCGGCCGCTTGGCGGGGAACAAGGCAGCCCAGGAGGAGGGCTCGGCGAGCAGACTTCGGGCTGCTTCGCGGTCCACGGGCCGGGAGAAGAGGAACCCCTGCGCCTGGTCGCAGCCCAGCGCCAGAAGGTGGCCGAGTTGCGCCTCGCTCTCGACCCCTTCGGCGATCACCTCGATGCTGAGGCTCCGGGCGAGAGTCAGGATGGCGCGCAGGATCTCCGGGCTCTCCCCTCGCTCTCCCATCTTGGCGACGAACGAGCGATCGATCTTCAGGCTGTCGATCGGGAAACGCTGGAGATAGGAGAGCGAGGAATAGCCGGTGCCGAAGTCGTCGATCGCAATCCCCACCCCCAGCGCCTTCAGGCGGTTCAGGGTCTCGGTCGCGGTATCGAGATCCCCCATCAAAACGCTCTCGGTGATCTCGAGAACCAGCCGGTCTCCCTCGATCCGCGCCTCGGCCAAGGCGGTCCGCACCCGATCGACCAGGCCGGGATCGGCGAAGAGCCTTCCCGACAGGTTGACGTGCATGGCGAGGCGGGTGGCGCCCACCACTGTCTTCCACTCGCGCAGCCGCTGGCAGACCTGGCCGAGGACCCAGTATGAGAGGGACTGAATGAGGCCGGCCTCCTCGGCGACCGGGATGAACTCCGACGGCGGGACCATTCCCCGCTCCGCCCGGGGCCAGCGCAGGAGGGCCTCGAAGGCCACCACGGCGCCGTCGCTCAGCCGCACGATCGGCTGGTAGTGGACCTTGAGCTCGTTGCGCTCGATCGCCCGGCGCAGCTCGTTCTCCAGCCGCAGCCGGTCGAGGGAGCGGTTGGCCATGGCGCGATCGAAGACCTCGTACCGCCCGCCTCCCAGAGCCTTGGCACGATACATGGCGATGTGGGCATCGCGCAGAAGCGACTCGCCGTCCTCATAGCTCTCGCCGAGGGCGATGCCGATGCTGACGCTGGGAAAGATCTCCTGGCGCGAGATTTCGACCGGCAGACAGATCGCCTCGCGGAGGCTCTCGGCGAGCTTCAGCGACTCGCCAAGGCCGCGGGTTTCGCGCAGCAGGACCGCGAACTCGTCGCCGGACAGCCGCGCCACCATGTCTCCCGCACCCAGGCAGGCCGCAATACGCCGCGCCACGCTGCGGAGGAGCTGGTCCCCCGCCGCTTGCCCCAAGCTGTCGTTGACGACCTTGAAACGGTCGAGGTTGAGGGACAGCAGGACGAAGTGTTCCCCCCCTTGCTCGCGGGCCGACTTGAGTTGCTCGTCGACGCGGCGCAGGAACAGGGTACGGTTCGGCAGATCGGTCAGCCGGTCGTGCAGGGCTTCGCGCTCGATCAGCTCCTTGGCCCGGTGCTGCTCGGTCACGTCGTGGAGGAAGACGCGGACCAGGGCGCTGTCGGGCACGTAGTAGACCATCTGGTGATAGGCCGACTGGTCGTGGGTGATCTCGAACGAGAACGATTTCTTCTCGCCGTGCCGGAAGCGCGGCAGGATCGAGGCGACGTTGCCGAGCACGGGGTGCCAGCTCCCGAGCGCCTGGAGGTCCGGAAAACGGGAGCGGGCGGCCTGGTTGACATAGAGGGCGTTGCCGGCGAGGTCGAGCTCGACGACCGGGTCGGGGCTCTGCTCGGGCATCGAGGCGAGGCGCCGGATGGCCCGCTCGGCCCGCTTGCGGTCGTTGATGTCCTCGAGGAACAGCGCCATGCCCTGGACACTACCGTCGGCGTCACGCAGCGGCGCGGCCGAGATGCGGAGATCGATGGGCGCGCCCGTCTTGTCGCGGCGGCGGATCTCGATGCCGACGAAGCGCTCGCCGGCGAGCACCCGCTGGCCCAGGGCGAAGTGCTCGTCCCACTTGTCGTCGGGCACGATGGGAAGCCGCTGACCGAGCACTTCTCCCGCCCGCCAGCCGAACGTGCTCTCGGCAGCCGGGCTCCACAGGGTGACGCGGCTCGCGGCGTCGACGGTCACGATGGCGAGCGGCGAGGCCTCGACCAGGGCTCTCAGGGTCTCGTTCAGCCGCCGCAGCTCCTCCTCGTAGCGGTTGCGCTCGGTCATGTCGCGGGCGATGGTGGAAAAATGCTCGACGGCGCCGTTCTCTCCTTGGTGGGCGACGATGACCTGCCAGACGGGGATCTCGCGGCCGTGCGGATCGAGGAACGCTTCCTCGCCCTCCCAGACGCCGTCGCGGGCGGCGACGGGGAACCCCTCCTCGACGAACTTGCGCACCGCCCATTCCGGCGAATACTGGGCGATGGTGGTCAGCTCCTCCTCGGCGCCGACGCCGACCATCCGCCGGCCGGCCCGGTTCATGTAAAGGCAGCGGCCGTCGGGTGTCGCCATGCCGATGAAATCCGTGGCGGCTTCGAGGATGGCGGTGAGGCGCGCCTGGGCCTCGGCTGCCCGGCGGCGCTCGGTGATGTCCTTGGCGACGATGACGATGCCCGTCACCTCGCCGGTCTCGCTGCGCAGCGCCGTCGTCACGAAATCGACCCAGACCCTGGTTCCATTCTTGTGCCTCCCCTGCCACTCACCACAGCGGTTCCTGCCGGCGAAAATTTCGTCGAGCTCGTGCTTCAGCTCGCTGGCGGCCGTACTGGCGTCGGGATAGAGGAACGCCGCGGACTTGGTGACCGCCTCCGCTGCCGTGTAGCCCCAGATCTCGACGGCGCCCTCGTTCCAATAGGTGACCTGCCCGTCGAGGTCGGTGACCACCACGCTGTCGCGCACGGCGCCGAGAATGTCCGCCTGAAAGCGGAGCCGCTCGGCCGTGCGCTTGCGCTCGATGGCGTGACGCAGAGCGCGGGCGAGCGCGTGGCCGTCGACGCCCCCTTTGGGGAGATAGTCCTGGGCACCAGCGGACATCGCCCGGCGGGCGAGCTCCTCGTCCTCCAAGCCGGTGAGCACGAGGATCGGCACGGGTCCGGCCACCGTGGCGGTGGCGGAGAGGGTGGCGAGCCCCTCGCTGTCGGGCAGGGTGAGGTCGAGCAGGACGACGTCGACATCCCCTCGCTCGAGCCGTGCGAGCCCGGCGGCCAGGCAGGCCGAGTGCTCGACCTCGAAGCCGGACGGCGCCTCGCGAAACAGAACCTCCTGGATCAGCCGTGCGTCGGCCAAGCTGTCTTCGATGAGGAGGACCCGGATCCTGCCGCTGTGCGCGTTCATGGCTGCGCTCCGGCCAGACCGTCTCCGGTCTCCGTCTCCATCCCGCCCGGCTTCGCCAGCCGGAAGTCGTTGATCACGTCCTCTGGCCAAGCGGGGAGGTCGTGACCTCGAAACAGCACGCAGCGGCCTTCCCCGAGCGTCCGGGCCTCCTTCAGGGCGACCTGCGCGGCGGCCAGGAGATCCTCGAGCGTATCGCCATCCACAGGGAACCAGGCCGCGCCGATATTGGTGCGGAAGCGGACGCTCGCGCCCTCGCTCTCACAGGGCAGGGCGGCGGTGACACGGACTCTCTCCGCCACCATGTGGATCGCCGATACGGTTGTGGCATTGGGGAGCAGGACCGCGAAGTCCTCCTCCAGCCGCCCCAGCGAGTCGGCGCGGCGCACGCACCAAGTGAGCCGGCGGCCGATCTCCCGCAGCAGGCGCACCGCGACCACCGGCCCCAGCCGGTCGCGCACCTCTCCGAGGTTTCCCAGGCGGATCTGCAGCAGGGCCGGTCTCTCGCGCAGCCGCGCGGCGAACGCCAGGACGTCCTGCAGCTTGCGCAGGAAAGCGTCGCGACTGGGGAGACCGGTCGCCGGGTCGTGCGAGGACCGCGACGCCGCATGGCGGCTGCGCCGCATCTGGCCATGGCGGATGACCGCGTGGCGCAGGCGAAGGCTGAGGTCCACCGGCGCCTCTCCGTCCGTCACCAGGTAGTCCTGAACCCCGGCGGTAAGGGCCTGGAGCGCCAAGTCCTCGTCCGGATGCCCGGTCATCAACACGACCGGTATGCGCGGCGCCAGCATCTGGGCGCGGAACAGCAGGCTCCGGCCGGCCTCCCCCGGCAGCGCGAGGTCGATCACCAGCACGTCGTAGGGACGGCGCCGGAGGGCTTCGATCGCCCGCTCCAGCTGCGGCACGAAGTCGACCTCGAACCGGCAGCCGGCGAGCCGGCCGGCAATCGACCGCTCGTTCGCCGCGTTGTCCACGACCGCCAGGACGGCGGGGTTGCAAGCCTCGATCGCTTCATGGGACCACACACCAGCTCCTTCCGAAGAAAACCGTTTCGCTCCAGACCGGGTTTTGGTAGACAGACTTTGCAAGATCAATACCGCGATGAGTCCCATGAGCGGCCCCTCAGTAACGATCAGGCATCTCCAGAATCGGGACATCTCGTCCAGATTCTGGATGGCAGGCGGCGAGCAGCTCCGCCACCTCCCTGGCGATCTGGGCGAGTGGCAGCGGCTTGGACAACAGCCGGACGGCACCGAGACCGCCGAGCTCGGCCTCGACCTCGGCACTGCCATACGCGGTCAACAGGATGGCCGGCGTCTCGGCCTGACGCCCGCGCAGGCCGCGCAGCAGGTCGAGGCCGCCCCAGGGCTCGTGGGGACCGAGCCGCAGATCGATGACGATCAGCGCATAGGAACCGGCGGCGAGAAGTCTCCCGGCCTGTTCCCGGCTGCTCGCCCGGTCGACCTCGTAGCCGTTGCGGGACAGATAATCTGCCATGGCGAACAGGATCGCGGCCTCGTCGTCGACGACCAGCAGCCGGGGTGGAAGCATCATGACTGGAACCGGGAGAGGTCCACCCGGAGCTCCTTGATCTTTTGATAAAGCGTGCTGCGGGGGATGCCGAGGCGCTGAGCGGCGGCGACCACCCGGCCGCGCTCCTCACGCAGCACCTTTTCAATCTGCTGCTTCTCGAGCTCGACCAGCGTCTGCCCCCCACTCAGTGCCGGAGATTCGGCCAGGATCGAGGCGAAGCGGAAGTCGGAAGGCCGGATCTCGCCGCCCTCGGCGCGCAGCACGGCACGCTCCAGCACATTGCGGAGCTCTCGGACGTTGCCCGGCCAGGAGTAAGAGCGCAGTGCGTCCAGGGCCTCGGGAGCCAGGCGCGCCCCGGGCCGGCCCAGATCGCGCCCGAGCTGATCGAGGAGACGCAGGGCGAGCGGCGCGATGTCCTCGCGCCGCACCCGCAGCGGCGGCACCGCGAGCGGGATGGTGCTGATCCGGAAGAAGAGATCGCTGCGGAACTGTCCCGAGCGGACGAGGCTCGCCAGCTCCTGGTTGGAGGCGGCGATCAGAAAGACGTCCACCTGTCGATCGGCGGTCTCGCCCAGACGGCGGAAGCGCTTGTCCTCGATCACCTTGAGCACCTTCGGCTGCACCGCCGGGTCGAGGTCGCCCATCTCGTCGAGGAAGAGGGTGCCGCGATGGGCCACCTCGAAGAGCCCTTTCTTCTCGTTGACGGCGCCGGTGAAGGCGCCGCGAGCATGGCCGAACAGCTCGCTTTCGAGGAACTCGCGCGACAGGCCCGCACAGTTGAGGTCGACGAACGGCTCGTCGCGGCGCGCCCCCTGCTCGTGCAGCCAGCGCGCGAGCACACCCTTGCCGCTGCCGGTCTCTCCCTGGATGAGGATGGGTCCCTCCGAGCGCAGCGCCATGGCCGCCTCCCGGGCGAGCTCGCCCACCGCCGCGCTGGTGCCGGCGAAGGGATCGACCTCGTCGCGCGACCGGCGCGACTGCCGGGCGGCCTGGCGGCGGCGGTTGCGCTGATTTTCCAAGGCCCGCTCGAGCACCACCGCCAGCGCCGGCAGCTCGACCGGCTTGGTGAGGAAATTCTCCGCTCCCTCCTTGATCGCCCGCACCGCGAGGTCGATCGTGCCGTGGCCCGTCAGCACGACGACGGGGAGCTGCGGGTCGACGCCGTGGATCTCCGTCAGGAGGTCCAGGGCATTGCCGTCGGGCAGGGAGTAATCGACCACGGCGGCGTCCGGACGCTCGCGCTGGAACAGGGCCCGCGCCTGCTCGAGGTTTGCCGCCTCCTGCACCACGAAGCCGCGGTTTTCGAGAAAATCGCGGATGCCGAACCGCACGACCGGCTCGTCCTCCACCACGAGAATCCTGTCTTCAGCCATGCTTCAGCGCCCCTCCGGCGGACGCAGGGAAGGGACCTCTAGATGGACCAGGGCGCCCCCTTCGGGGTGGTTGGCGACGCGGACCCTGCCGCCGTGTCCCTCGACGACCCGCGAGACGATCGACAGTCCGAGCCCCGTGCCGCCGCTACGGCGAGAGAAGAACGGCTCCGTCACCCGCAGCAGGTCCGCCGGGATGAAGCCGGGACCCCGGTCGCGCACCGAGACGCACACCCAGGGGACGCCCTCCACCATGAGCTGCACGGCCTCAAGCGTCACTTCGCCGCCGGCCGGCGAGTGTTGAACGGCGTTCTCCACCACGTTCTTGATCGCCTGCGTCAACTGCTGGGCATCGAGCAGCGCGGTAGGAAGGCCGGATTCCTGGCGGAGGATGAGGGAGACCCCCTGGCGCTCGGCCAGCGGCCGGCAGAGGTCGATGGCGCCTTCGACGGACTCGGAGATCTCCCGTGGCACCATGTCGAACCGGGCAGGCTTGCCGTAGTCGAGGAGATCCTGCATGAGCCGTGTCATCCGCCCGAGCTCCTGGCGCAGTAGAGGAAGGTACGGCCTGTGCTCCGGCTGGTCGCCGAACCGGCTCTCGAAGGCGTCGAGCACGGCGCTCATGCCGAAGAGGGGGTTTCTCACCTCATGCGCGACACCCCCGACCACCGAGCCGAGCGCCGCCATCGTCTCCGAGCGGCGGAGCGACTCCTGGAGCCGTGCGGTCTTCGTGATGTCGCGTACCTGGACGATGACCCTCGTCTCGGCGCCATCCGACTCCGCGGCGACGGCGGCCTCCACCTCCCAGGTCCGCTCCCTGCTCTCGTCCGTGGCCTCGCACACTTCGGGCGCGAAGCTGTCGAGAACGCGGACCGCCAGCGCCGCCACCGTGGCCCAGGGCTGACCGCTACCGGACTCGAGGACGTCGCGGCCGAGGATCTCGTGGTAATCGCGGCCCAGGAGGTCCCGGGCCGCGCGGTTCAGCCGTTGGATCCGGCCGTTCAGACCGAGGAGCAAAAGAGGGGATTCGATGGCGTCGAACGTCGACCGCCACTCGATGGCGGCCCGCTCGAGGGCTTGACGGAGCTGGGCTTGACGCTCCTCCGCGTCCTTATGAGCACTGACGTCGCGCGTCACCGAGACCCACGACTCCAGCCCTTTGCCGAGCGGCCGGCCGATCACCCGGATCGTGCTCTCCGTCCAGAGAAAGCTGGAGTCCCGCCGGCGGAAGCGATAGGTGATCACCTCCGATTCCGAGCGGCTGGCCAGCGCGTCGAATTTCCGCTCGGCCTGCTCCAGGTCATCCGGATGCAGGAAGTCGAAGACGGGCCGGCCCAGCAATTCCTGCGGCTCATACCCGAGCAGCCTGCGGCAGGCTCCCGAGGCGAAGACGAACGCCGTGTCCGGCGTGTGGGTCGAGATCAGGTCCGAAGTAGTACCCAGGATCAGGCTGTGCCACTCGTCGCGGATGAAGAGCTCCCGCTCCCTGCGCTTCCGTTCGGTGATCTCGAGGTGGGCGACCACGGCGCCCCCCAGCATCCGGAGCGGCGCGACGTACATGAGGCAGCAGGACTCCCCGCAGAGGTACTCGAG
This sequence comes from Thermoanaerobaculia bacterium, assembly GCA_035996875.1. Classification (GTDB taxonomy): domain Bacteria; phylum Acidobacteriota; class Thermoanaerobaculia; order Multivoradales; family UBA5704; genus DATARR01. The sequence continues at coordinate 81,377 of DASYJD010000054.1, read as the reverse complement.
CGAGAACAAGCCGGTCTCCCGGCGCAGCACGGCGGCGAGCCCCTCGCCCGCCTCCGCGGCCGACTCATCCCCCGCCGCCGCGGAGCGGGCGCAAACCGCCAAGTAGTCGACCCCCTCCGAGGTCTGCCGCACCGCCTCCCTTCCCCCTGCCGCCAGGGCGGCCCGCCGCCACTCGCGGTTGACACTGCGGATGACGCCGTTCGGCGCCACGAAGGCAACGAGGGCCGGGAGAGACGTGAGTATGGCAATTGGCAACGCGTCATCCGCGCTCAGCCAATCGTCGGGCGTGAACGGAATCTGATTACCTTCCAGGGGCTGCTCAATGTTCAAGGTTGTCACACGCGATCATACTATAGGCATTCAGAAAATAAAAATGCAAATCGCGCGCCAGAATCCCCAAGAATCCATGGCAGCCTCCCACACCCACGCCAACCGCCGGATCAGGCACCGATCGATTCGGGTGCGAGCACGGTGTCGATCCACGACTCCAGCCGGCGCGCTCCCAGCGCCGCAAACTCGACGAAGAGGACGCCCATGCCGCGGGGCTCGCGCCAGCGGCGGCGCCAGCAGACCACGGCTTTGGCGCGCACGGGCGGGCCGCCCTCGTCGCGCGGATGAAATTCGAGCTCGATCGGCGTGCCCTCTCGGTAGGTGTGACAGGTGGCGAGGAACATCCCGCCGAGGCTCACATCTTCGGCGATGGCCTGAAGGTACTGGCGCTCGGGCCGGCGCAGGTGCACCTCCTGGTAGCGGACCCGTACGCCGGCAGCCAGACGGCGGAATATCCGGCGCTCCTCGTCATCGGGCTGGGTCGAGACAGCCTCCACAGTTCCGGTCATGGACAGCTCCTTTCGCAATGAATCCCGCAGCCGGTAAGAGCAAAGGCTGCGCCAGCGGAAAACGCCTCGTCCAGAAAGGAGAGACCGCGAGCGCTCGTCCAGAATCTGGAAGATTCGTCTGGACACCGGACGGCTCGGCTCGTTGGCGCCGGAGCGGCTGCGAGGGGAAACGCCACTGGCACTTCGCTTGCTCTCCAGATCTCAGACGACGAAGAGGAGGATGAGTTTCCCGTGAATGGAAGATCTGGCGAGCGCTGGCTCCAGCAGGTCCTGGACGCCATGACAGAACAGATCGCCGTCCTGGATCGGCACGGGATCATCCTGATGGTCAACGAGGCCTGGGAGCGTTTCGGCCGCGAGAACGGCAGCACCAAGCCCACGAGCTTCGGCGTCAATTACCTGGAGGTCTGCCGCCGGGCCTCGGTGCACGCCGGCCAGAGCTGCGACGAGGCGCGGCAGGTGCTCGAGGGGCTACGCGCCGTCCTGGAAGGAACCTGCGACCATTTCCAGCAGGAGTACGCCTGCCACTCGCCCAAGGAGCGGCACTGGTTCGTCCTGACGGCAACCCCTTTGACCGCGGTTCCGGGCGGTGCGGTCGTCACTCACGTCGATGTGACCGGCGGCAAGCTGCGTGAGCAGGCGATCCTTCGCCAGGCACACCAGGACCCTCTGACCGGCTTGGCCAATCGCCGCCGGATCGAGAGCCACGCCGTCCAGGTGCTGGCGGCGGCCCGGCGTAGCGGCCGCTCGGCCGTGGTGGTCGCCATCGATCTCGATGGCTTCAAGGCCATCAACGATACCTATGGCCATCACGCCGGGGACCTCGCGCTACGCCAGATCGCGGCGCGGCTCGCCGCGAAAACGCCGTCGCCGGGTTTGCTGGCGCGGCTGGGAGGGGATGAGTTCGCCGCTTTCCTGCCCGGGATGAATGCCGCGGAAGCCGAGGCCACGGTGGAGGCCTATCGTTCCGCCTTCCTGCTCCCGGTCTCGATCGAGGGACGGGAGATCCGCTTGGGCGCGAGCATCGGCTTCGCCTTGTATCCCGAGCAGGGCCTGAGCTTCTCCGATCTGCTGCGCGCCGCCGACGCGGCGATGTACCGCGTGAAGACGGCGAACGCCGGCAAGCGTTCCCGGAAGTCCGAGAGCGCAGGCTCCGACTCGCAGGTGCCGGCCCAGCGCGCCGAGCGCTGGCCCGGCCGGGGCCGTTCGCGACGGCGAGGCCAGCGCGCCGGCCGCTGGGGCCGACTGGCAACCTCGCGGCATTGAGAACACCGTAGAGCAGCATCGCCGAGCCCGGCGAAAACCTTCCCTTACACTCCCCTCGTCTCTCTCCGCCGCCGCGGACCGAAAACCTTCCGACCTCCGACCGGTCGGTATCCATGGTCTGGACGTCGTGTCCAAACTCTGGATCGAAAACGCGCGCTCCGTCCAGAATTAAAGGTTTCAATTCAGGCATTGGCCTTGCACTGAGCTGCCGGCAAGACGGGAAAATCCTGGTACGAGTTGGCTTCGAAAAGGAGAGGGCCCATGACCGCAACGAGACTTGCTAGTTTTGCATGGATTTTCTTTCTGCTGCTGGGTGCTTCGGCGGCTTCGGCCACCACCTACCTTTCCATTTCGGATGGCGACCTTTCGGATCAGGCCGCCGTGGTGAGCCGGGTGAAGATCGTGAGCGTCGAGCCGGGGCCGGTCTCCGGCATGCCATCGACGGACTACCTGGTCGAAGTGGAGGAGGTGATGAAAGGCGATCTCCCGGGCTCGACCGTGGTGGTGCGGGTGCCCGGAGGCGTCCGCGCGGACGGCCTGGGTCTGAAGATCTGGGGAGCTCCCGAGTTTCAGCCCGGCGATCAAGCTCTGCTCTTTCTCGAGCACGGTCCGGACGGAAACCTTCGCATCCTTCACCTGATGCTGGGAGCGTTCCATGCCCAGCGGTCGGGAAAAGCCGTGATGGCCGTTCGCGACCTTTCGGAAGCACACCGTCTGCAGCGCACCGAGGGGACCGAGCCCGAAGAGCCAGGCGTTCGCGACCTCGAACGCTTCACGGCGTGGATCGCGGACCGGGCTGCGGGACTCCGGCGTGCTGCGGACTACTGGCGGGCGGCGCCGGCCGAAGCTCCGTCAAAACCTTATGAAAAATACACTGAGATCAATGCTACCGACGGTGTGCCGATCCGGTGGTTCAAATTCGATTCCGGTGGCAGCGCCAGTTGGCGGATGGATCCCGGCGGCCAGCCGGGACTCGGCCCAGAGCAGTCGGTGGCGCGGCTGCAGGCGGCGCTCGCTGCCTGGAGTAATGATCCGACGAGCACGATCCGCTACAACTACTCCGGCTCGACCACGGCCAAAGGTGGCCTGCATACGCCCGATGGCGTCAACGCCGTGATCTTCAACGATCCAGGGAACGACATTCCCGGCACCCTCCAATGTGGGACCGGCGGCCTGCTGGGCCTGGGCGGACCCTTTTACTACACCGATACCCGCAGCTATCGAGGCAAGAGCTATCACGAAGCGGTGGAGGGCAACGTGGTGATCAATGACGGCGCGGAGTGCTACTTCGCCAACAATCCCTCAGGCCTCGAGGAGGTGTTCGCTCACGAGCTGGGGCACAGTCTGGGCTTCGGCCATTCCCTGGACGACCAGGCCGTCATGAGAGCAACGGCCCACAACGACGGCCGGGGGGCGCGGCTCTCCGACGACGACCGGCTGGCGGCCTCGGTGGTCTATGGTGACGGCAGCTTCCGGCCGGCGACTCCCCCTCCGCCGCCGCCGCCGCCGCCGCCGGCCTCGGCGCCTCTCAAGCTCACAGCGACGCCGGCCTCGCGGACACAGATCCAGATCCGTTGGGCGAATATGCCCGAGGAGACCATGGCTCTCCGAATCGAGTGCCAGCAAAAAGGAACCTTCATGCCATTGGGCACGGTGTCGCCGGAGCCGACGGGCACGCTCGTGGGAGGTTTCAAGGCCAACACCACTTACTCCCTCCGTCTCACCGCGATCGATTCGGCAGGAAAGACGATGGGGTTGAGCAACGTGGTCAAGGTCCGTACCCGGAAGTAGGCTGCTGGATTCCGTCCCACCTGATTGGAGAGGGCTGGTCGAAAGGCCAGCCCTTCCCTTCTACCAAGTCTCCGGGTCGATCACCTCGTACAGGGCCGCGTAGTCCTCCCATCCCCTGAGATGCGGCCGCCACTGTAGAGACGCCCCACGGGGTACCCCGTGGGGCGTCTCCGGCGAAGCGTCGCCCTCCCCGTAATCGAAACGGTTTGGGGCGCACATTCGGTCAGTGTCCAAACCTTCCAGATGGCTGTGAGGGTATGGCTCCGAAGAGACGCCCCGCGGGGTTCCCCGCGAGGCGTCTCTACAGTGGCTGGCAGCGGTGTCGTGTTGTCCGCCGGATTTGCCGATCGGGCTGGATTCTGCGCATCCTGACGCGTTACGAAAACCTCCGCCGAAGGTCGTAGAGACGTTCCAGCCCGTTCACGATATCGACCGCAGGCCAACAACGGCGGAACGTCTTCGAGACGGAGAGGCCGTTCCCGGTCTCCAAAACCGGCCGGCGGGCTCGATTCAGATTCCCGATTTCCCAACCTATCGATTACGATCCCGGTGACGTCGAGACGCCCAGCGATGTAAACGTTTAGACCGCTCTCGCCGCTTCGGAGACGTCCCGACGTTGTTGGCCTGCGATGGTCATCGTGAAACGGGCAGGGACGTCTCTACCACCTTCGGTCGGCGATATTGATGGATTCACATCCCACCCTCCCAGCGGTATCGCGTCGTCCGCAGGGATTTGCCGATCGGGCTGGATTCTGCTCGCATCCTGACGCGTTACGAAAACCTCCGCCGGAGGTCGTAGAGACGTTCCAGCCCGTTCACGATAGCGACCGCAGGCCAACAACGACCCGAGGCGGGGAGGCAGGTCCCGATCTTAAAACCTGTTGGCGGGCTCGATTCAGATTCCCCGATTTCCCAACCTATTGATTACGATCCCGGTGACGTCGAGACGCCCAGCGATTGTAAACGTTTGGACCGCTCTCGCCGCTTCGGAGACGTCCCGACGTTGTTGGCCTGCGATGGTCATCGTGCAACGGGCAGGGACGTCTCTACCACCTTCGTTCGGCGATATTGATGATTCACATCCCACCCTCCCGCCGCTCCCGGCGTAGATACTCCGCGAACTTCCGCACCAGATCCACAGTGAGCTTCTCCTCCTCGCAGGCGCGCTGGAACATGAGGAGGGCGACGATGGCTTCGCGGTGGACGTCGCGCGATTCGAAGATGGGCATCAGCTCGGCGGCCAGCCTCTTCAGGTCCGCCGTGCAGTTTTCCTGGGCGTAGAGCAGGGCGAGGTCGAGCGACACGAGCGCCGCGTCATAGCCCATGTGGCGCTCCAGGAACTCGCGCTGAACCTCGCGGAAGGCGGCTTCGGCGGGGCCGCGCCGGCCGAGAGATAGATGGACGTTTCCCTCGACCCACCGGAGGCGCACGAGATCCAGAGGCTGCGAGCTTTTCTCAAGGAGCACGCGTAGCTCGGGAAGAAGCCGCTCAGCCTCAGCAGGCTGGCCCGATTGGAGAAGGCAGACGGCGAGGTTGAAGCGACTGTATAAGAACAACTTGGGCTCGCTTTTGGGATCGAGCTCTTCAGCAGACTGTACGAGGACCTGCGCGGCATGATCGAATTCTTCCGCCTGCTCCAAGATCTTGGCCTTCTGTAGCAGCGCCTTTCCAAGGCCATGCCAGTCCCCAAGCTCCCGATAAAGCGCCAGAGCGCGATCCGCCAACTCAAGAGCCTCGTCCAGCCGGCGCTGGGCGCGCCGAAGCGAGCTCTTCAGGTCCAGGATCTCCACCTGCACCTCCGGATTGCCGCTGGAGCTGAGCGCCAGGCATCGCTCCGCCTTGACGAAGGCGTCGTCGGCGCTGCGCAACTCACCCAGGACCCGGCGGGCGTTGCCGAGGTAGGCAAAACAACGAGCCCGTAGATCCCGCACCCAGTTGGAATCGTAGGCTTCCCCGAGATGGCGGACGACGCGTAGCGCCAGATTGGCCAGTTCCACGGCCTTGCCCGGATCGCTGAAAACCGCCTCCCGGCTCTTCTTGAGCAGGAGCTGGCAGAGACCCCAGGTATGGAGCTCTTCGTCCTCCTCCACCATCTGGAGTTGCTCCGCGTAAGGGCGCTCCGCCAACCGTGCCCACAGCTCCGGCGCCTCCCGTCCTTCGAAGACGACGACTTCTTCGTTCCAATGGCCCACTTCCTTCTGCAAGCGCGCGATCTCCTCGCGCCGCTCCCGGCACGCCGGACAGCGCTCCAGGAAATGCGGGATTACCAATCGCAGCACATCCTCATGCTCCAACCCGCCCGACAGCCACTTCGCCAACGTCTCCAGCGACAGATGCGCGTCTTCCAAGCCGAACCTCCCAATCTGAGCAGCTCGAATCGATACCGTCTCAAGCAACATAGTCTCACGAATGTACTCTTTCGTGACACCTCATGGGGAAAAACTAGGGGCCGGATCGCTCCGGCCCCCCTTTCTCTAGGTCTATCCGTTCGGATCGATCGTCACGCCCTCGTTCGGCAGGACGGGAGGGTTAGGGTTGACAGCGTTCCTGCTGCCGTTGGGATCGATCGACATGCCCTCCTTCTGCCAGGCGCGCGGCAACAGGTTAACCAGGAGATTCCAGAGCCGGTCACCGAATCCGGCAACGTGGACGGCCTGCTGGCGGAAGGAATGGACCGGCTGGCCGTTGACCGGCACGGCGGCGACAGCCAGCAGAACGACCAGCAGGGCGGCGACAAGTCCAATGCGAAGAGACTGATACGAAGTCATGGTGACTCCTCCGGGGAGGGCCTCGGGAGCCGGCGGAATGCCGGATGAGCCCTTCCCCATGGGAGAAAGGTTGCTCCGGACGGTAAACTTGCGCTAGGGGGTAACTTCTCCGCCCAGTCTCACAGCTTCGCCCTCGGCCCCGTGCGATACAATGCCGGCGCAACCGGAGCGGGAGGGTTAAATGTCGGTGAGAACCTTGTCGGAGCTGTTCCTGAAGGCGGCGAGCTACAACAAGCCGGACTGCCTGCTCTCGAAGATCGGCGGCACCTTCCAGCCGATATCGACGGCGGAGCTGGTGGACCGCGTACGGCGGCTATCAAAGGCCCTCCGCGAGATCGGCGTCGAGCCCGGCGACCGCGTGGCGCTGATGTCGGAGAATGGCCCCCATTGGCCGACGGTGGACTTCGCCACGCTGTGCATCGGCGCCGTGCTGGTGCCCATCTATCCCACGCTGCTGCCCGATCAGGCCGGCTACATCGCCGGCAACTGCGGCGCCAAAGTGGTGGTCGCCGAGACCCCGAAGCATCTGGAGGGTCTGCTGACCTACAAGCTTCCGGACGTCAAGCAGTTCGTCCTCATCAAGGGGGAGTCGAGCGACCCGCGAGTGATTACCCTCGACTCGCTGATCGCCCGCGGGGCCGGCGTGGACGCGGAGGACTTCGAGCGGCGGGCTCGTGCCGTCAAGCCGGGCGACCTCGCGACCTTCATCTACACCAGCGGCACCACGGGAACGCCCAAGGGCGTCATGCTCACCCACGAGAACATCGCCTCGAACGTCGTCTCGGGGCTCACGGTGCTGAACCTCGACGGGCGCTACACGGCGCTCACCTTCCTGCCGCTCTCCCACTCCTTCGAGCGGCTGGTCGACTACTGCTACTTCCTCACCGGCTGCACCATCGCCTATGCCGAGTCTGTGGCCTTGGTGGCGCAGAACCTTCAGGAGGTCAAGCCGCACGTCTTCGTCTCGGTGCCGCGGGTCTACGAGAAGCTGCTGGGGCGGATTCAGGAGAACGCGGCGCAGCTCTCCCCCATCCGCCAGAGGCTGTTCAACTGGGCCGTGGCCGTGGGGCGTCAAGCCCTGGCCTACCGGCTCAAGCACCAGAGCCCGCCGGGCTGGCTCGGCATTCAGCTCGGCCTGGCCGACAAGCTGGTGTTCAAGAAAATCCATGACCGGCTGGGCGGCCGCTTCGTCTTCGCCATCTCCGGCGGCGCGCCGCTGTCGCGCGAGCTCGCCGAGTTCTTCTGGGGCGCGGGCGTTCCGATTTACGAGGGCTACGGCCTCTCCGAGACCTCGCCGGTGATCTCCGTCAACAGCAAAGACGCGGTGAAGATGGGCACGGTGGGCAAGCCGATCCCCGGCGTCGAGGTGCAGATCGCCGACGACGGCGAGATCCTGGCCAAGGGCCCCAACATCATGAAGGGCTATTGGGGCATGGAGAAGGAGACGGCGGAGGTGATCGACGCCGAAGGCTGGTTCCACACCGGCGACATCGGCGAGATCGACACCGAAGGCTTCCTGCGGATCACCGACCGCAAGAAGGAGCTGATCATCAACGCCTACGGCAAGAACGTGGCGCCGGCGCCGATCGAGAACGCGCTGAAGAACAGCCGCTACATCAGCCAGGCGGTGGTGCTCGGCGATCGCCGGAAGTTCCTCGCGGCCCTGCTGGTGCCGGACTTCGATGCCCTCAAGGGCTGGGCGGAGAGGCAAGGCATGGCCGGGAAGCCCGAGACGCTGGTGAGCGATCCGAAGGTGCGAGTGCTCATCGAGCAGGAGGTGAAGAACGTCAACGCCGGCCTCGCGGGCTTCGAGAAGATTGTCGCCTGGGAGTTGCTGCCCAACGAGTTCACGCTGGAGACCGGCGAGCTGACGCCCACCCAGAAGGTCAAGCGCCGGGTGATCAACGAGAAATACGGCGAGGTCATCGACCGGCTGTACGCCGAGGCGGACAAGCACGGGGGGTAGGGGACCATGGCATCCAACTTCCATCTCGAGGTCGGCGCCGACCGGCTGGCAACCCTGACGTTCGATTCGCCGGAGAAGAAGCTCAATGTCTTCACCCGCACGGCCCTGCAGGAGCTGGAGACGGTGCTGCAGGAGCTGGCCGGACGGCAGGACATCGGCTGCCTGGTCCTGCTTTCAGGCAAGCCCGCGGGCTTCATCGCCGGTGCCGACGTGGACGAGATCGCCCGGGTGACCGATCCGGTCGAGGCGGAGGCTGGCTCACGGGTGGGCCATCGCCTGTTCGCGGCCTGGGAGGCGCTGCCCTTCCCCACCGTCGCCGCCATCCGCGGCGTCTGCCTGGGCGGCGGCCTCGAAATCTCCCTCGCCTCCACCTTTCGCGTGGCATCCGACCGGCCGGACACCAAGCTGGGGCTTCCCGAGGTGCAGCTCGGCATCCTCCCCGGCTGGGGTGGCTCCACCCGCCTGCCGCGCCTGATCGGCATCGCCGACGCGCTGGACCTCATCCTCACCGGCAGGACCGTGGACGGCCGCAAGGCCCTCAAGCTCGGTCTCGTCGACGCCCTGCTGCCGGATGTGCGGTTCCTCGACGAGGTGCGGAACTTCGCTCTCGCGCACCTCGGCAGCAAGCATCGTGACGAAGCGGGGACGGACTTCAAGGAGATGCTCCTCGAAAAGAACCCCGTGGGCCGGAAGATCCTCTTCGACCAGGCGCGCAAGAAGACCTTGGAGCAGAGCCGCGGGCACTATCCGGCGCCCCTGCGGGCCATCGAGGTGGTGCGGGTGGGCATCGAGCAGGGCGTCAAGGCGGGCTTCGACGCCGAGGCGCGGGCGGTGTCGGAGTTGGCGACCTCGAAGATCTCGAAGAACCTGCTTCACGTCTTCCACCTGACCGAGAACGCCAAGAAGGAGGCCGGCCTGCCCGGCGCCGAGCCGCGCAAGATCAAGTCCACGGCGGTGCTGGGAGCGGGCGTCATGGGCGGCGGCATCGCCCAGCTCATCGCCGACAAGACCAATCTTCCGGTGCGCATGAAGGACGTGCGCGACGAGGCCCTGGCGGCCGGCATGATGCACGCCGCCGAGCTGTTCGACAAGCAGGTGAAGCGCCGCCGACTGAGCATCCCGGAGTCGAAACGCAAGATGGCGCTGCTCCTCCCCACACTCGACTTCTCGGGCTTCGCGCGAGCCGATCTGGTGATCGAGGCCATCGTCGAGAACCTCGGGGTGAAGCAGGACGTCTTCGCCGAGACGGCGAAGCACGTGCGGGCGGACACCGTCCTCGCCTCCAACACCTCGTCGCTCTCCATCGCCGGCATCGGTGCCAAGACTCCGGAGCGCGGCCGGGTGGTGGGCATGCACTTCTTCAATCCGGTGGGCAAGATGCCGCTGGTGGAGGTCATCGCCCCCGAGGGCTCGGATCCGGTGGCGGTGAACACCGTCTTCGCCTACACCCGCAAGCTCGGCAAGACGCCCATCCTGGTGAGCGATACGCCCGGTTTCCTCGTCAACCGGCTGCTGATGTTCTACTCCACCGAGGCCCTCTGGCTATTGGACGAGGGGTACAAGATGGAGGATCTGGACCGCACGATGTCCGACTGGGGCATGCCGGTGGGCCCCATCACCCTCACCGACGAGGTGGGCATCGACGTGGCCACCAAGGTGGCCCACATCCTGCGCAATGCCTTCGGTGGCCGCCTGCCGGTGCCGGCCTGGCTCGACAAGGTGCCGGGGTCCGGCCGGCTGGGCACCAAGAACGGCAAGGGCTTCTATCTCTATGAAGGGAAGGAGCGCAGGGGGCCGGACCCCAGCCTCTACACCCTGCTGGGCCTCCATCCGACGGTGGAAAACCCGGACCCGGAGCTCATTGCCGACCGTATGGTGCTCCCCATGGTCAACGAGGCCGCGCGCTGCCTGGAGGAGAAGGTGGCGAGGAACGCCTCCGACGTCGACCTGGCGCTCATCTTCGGCACCGGCTTTCCGCCTTTCCGCGGCGGCCTCTGCCGCTGGGCGGACCAGGAGGGCCTGGGTCAGATCATTGCCACGCTGGAGCGGCTGGAGAGCTCCGTGGGTGACCGGTTCCAGCCCTCCGACGAGCTGCGCCGGACGGCCGAGGCCGGCGGCTTCTACGCCCGGTTCGGGTGACAGTGAGGAGCGCCGCATCGTCCACTCCGGGGGACGAAACGGCGCCGGACGGGCGGAATACTGCTGGCCCGTCCCTTGCTCTCTAGAGAAGGGAAGGACACGTTCGGACGCCGCAAGTCCGGGCTGAACGGATCGATCTCAAGGAGAAATGCCATGTCAAGAACCCTACGTATGACGGCGCTCGCTCTCGTCGCGCTCTGCAGCGCGGTGGGCGCGGCCCGGGCTCAGGACTCGGAGAAGCCTCAGGCCGAGTTCCAGGGCAAAGTGAACGTCAACGAGGTTCTCCTGGACGTGCTGGTCACGGATGCCAAAGGCAACGTGATCGTGGGACTCGACAAGAATGACTTCGTGGTCAAGGAGAACGGCAAGCCGGTGGCGCTGACCGGCGTCACCTTCTACAGCAACCGGCGGCTGCTCGAGTCGACGCCCAAGCTGGCGAAGCAGGGGGTGACGGTGGACCAGGCGACGGACGACCGCTACTTCGTCCTCCTCTTCCAGGACCTGAAGGAGACCGCCCAGGAGGCGCCGCAGCTGCTCTCGCAGCAGATGGAAGCAGCCAAGCGCGCGCGCGGCTGGGTGGACGGCGAGCTGCTCCCGAACGACTGGGTGGCGGTCGTCTCCTTCGACACCCGCCTCAAGGTGCAGCAGGACTTCACCCACGACCAACGGGCGCTGGTGGCCGCCATCGGCGAGGCCTTGAAGGGATCGGATCCGGAGGGGAACTTCCCCTCGCGGATTCAAGCCGGCAAGGGCCCGTCGCTCCTCGCCGGCCTGCCCAAGGGCAACGAGCTGCGGGACAAGACGCCCAACCTCTACGAGGCGATGCAGCAGATCGCCCGCGCCGCCGGCAACATCCGGGGCCGCAAGAACCTCCTGCTCTTCACCTTCGGCCTGCCCGGCCGCGAGAACACCTTCGGCAGCTTCGTGCCGGACGACCGCTACTTCAACCCCACGGTGCGCACGCTCAACAACAACAACGTGGCCGTCTACAGTCTCGACCTGACGCCCCCGGCCGTGGACCACACGCTGTCCGACTCGCTCAACCTCCTTTCGAAGGACACCGGCGGCCGCTACTTCTTCAACGTCACCAACTTCTCGACGCCGCTCGACCAGGTGGCGAAGGAGAACAACGGCTACTACCTGCTGAGCTACGAGAGCAACCAGCCGGCTGGCAAGTCGGGTTTCCAGGAAGTCGACGTGAAGACCAGCAACCCTGAGTTCAAGCTCAAGTCCCGCAAGGGGTATGAGTACGGGAAGGAGCTGGGGAAATAGGACCCTCATCACCCCGGCCCTCTTCCCTACCGGTCCCAAGGTAGAGACGCCCACGGGGTACCCCGTGGGGCGTCTCCGGCGCGGAGAGGACGGTTGTGAACACCACAGCCGTCGGCGGCGCGTCGACGTACCGCCGGAAGACCCCTCATCACCCCGGCCCTCTTCTCCCATCGCCCTCCCCCCGACCGGGAGAAGAGGGAGAACAGCCAGGATAGCGGTCAGTCCGAGAAAAGACTTCGCACCAACCGCTTCCGCAGTCCCGTGTAAGGCTGCCGGCACGCCAGCAGGTCTCCGAGCACCCTCCGGATTCCCGGGTGCAGCCGCGCCGCGGGCACCATCCACTGCCCAATCGATCTCTCGAAGAACAGGTCCCTGGCCCTTCCCGCTTTCTCCAACTCGGCCGCCAGCTCCGCGGCCAGGACTTGCGGGTATCCTCCGGGGTTTCCGGCCAGCAGGCTCTCCGCGGCCCAGAGACCGGAGAGGAGACCATAGCGGATTCCCTCCCGGGTGAGCGGGTCGGCCAAGGCGGCGGCGTCCCCGGCGAGGAGGACGCGGCTCGCCAATGCGCGGCGCACAGCCGGCAGAGTCCAGGCGCCGAAGACGGGGATGGGGTAGCGATAGCGGGGGCCCGGCAAGTCCCGCCAGCCGGCCGGAAGATGGCGGTCGAGAAAGGCGTCGAGGGCGGCGCGGGCGTCCACGTCCGAGAGACGGCCGGCGGTGTAGGCGATGCCCACCGAGGCGCCGCCGGGACGGGGGAAGATCCAGAGATAGGAATCCGCGAGGCCGGGAAAGGCCAGGACGAGGCGGTACCAAGCGAGCCCCGAGAGGGAGCCGCCGAGGCCGAGGCTGTCGCCCTCGGGCGTCAGCCCCAGGCTGCGGCGCGTCAAGCCGCGGGCTCCGTCCGCGCCCACGATCCAATCATAGCCCCGGGTTTCTCCTGCCGCGGTGACCTGGACGGCACTGTCCCCCATCTCCAGGCGTTCCACCTTGGCGGGCCGCAACACGGCGCCCGCGGTCACGGCCGCCTCGGAAAGAGCGTGGTCGAAGTCGCGCCGGCGGTAGATGCGAATCCCCTGGAGGTCCACCTCGATGCGGCCCCGGCGGGCGTTCTCCAGCACGGCGCCAGGGCTGACAACGGCTGGAAGGGCTGAGGGATCGAAGCCGGCGAGGCGCGGCAGCACGTGCTCCGGCAACGCGCCGCCGCAGGGTTTCTCGCCGGGACGGGCCGGCAGGTAGAGGTCCACCGCCATGCCGCCGCGGGCCAGGGCGAGGGCCGCCGAGCCCCCGGCGGGGCCACCGCCGATGACTGCGATCCGCAAAGGAAGGGCCCTACCGCGTCGAGTCGCCGTCGCGCCCGGCATCCTCTTCGGCGGAGAGGAGCACGACGGTGACGTTGTCGATGCCGCCGCGGGCGTTGGCGTCGTTGATGAGGGTACGGCAGATCTCGTGCAGGCTGCGGCCGGAGGAGAGGCGGTCCCGGATGTCGGCGTCGGAGAGCATGCCGGTCAGGCCGTCGGAGCAGAGCAGGAACAGGTCGCCGGTCCGTACCTCGAGCTCCCGCACGTCGACCAGCACGTCGCTCTCGCCGCCCAGGGCACGGGTGACGACGTTCTTGAGCGGGTGCGAGCGCGCCTGCTCCTTGGAGAGGAAGCCGGCCACCACCTGCTCGTTGACCCAGGTGTGGTCCTGGGTGAGCTGCTCCAGGCGGTCGCCGCGCAGCCGGTAGGCCCGGCTGTCGCCGACGTGGGCCACGGCCACGGTCTGGCCGGCGATCAGCAGCCCCACCACCGTCGTACCCATGCCATACAGCGAGCCGTCCTTGCTGATGGCCCGCAGCACCTGGTCGTGCGCCGCGCGCACCGCCATCTTCAGCAGGTTCGAGTGGCGCTCCAGGCGGACGTCCATGCCCAAGGGCCAGGTGGTGTCCTTGTCGGAAGTCTTGGCGACGTAATCGCGGATGGTGTTGACGGCGATCTGAGAGGCCACCTCGCCATGGCTGTGGCCGCCCATGCCGTCCGCCACCACGTACAGGCGGTGCATTGGATCGATCTCGAAATAGTCCTCGTTGTGGGCCCGGGTGAGCCCGACGTCGGACAGTCCGCAGGCCTTGATGCGCAACGCCGTCATTCGCCCGTCCTTCCAAACAGGCTCCGGCGGGCGGGAGCGGCGGCAGAGGCGGTGGCGCGGATCAGCTCGTTCAAGGCCGCGTGCACGGCGGGATCGTCGTCCCCCCACTGAAGAGCCTTGCGGTAATACTGAATGGCCTCGTCGGTCTGGCCGGTGAGGGTGAAGATGCGGCCGGCCTGCTTCAGATAGGCCCCGTTCATGGGCTCCAGGGCGCAGGCCCTCTCGATGGCGGCCACGGCCTTGGGCAGCCAGCTCTTGTTCTGGCTGCAGGCCTGGGCCAGATGGTGCCAGGCCTGGGCGTTGCGGGAGTCCGTCTGGGTCGCTAGGTCGAAGTTGCTGGCCGCCTCCAGGTAGTTCTTCTCCTTGTAGGCCTTCACACCGCGCTGCAGATAGACGCGGAAGAGCTCCCGCGGATCGGTGCCGCTCTGCTCCTCCGGGCGCACCAGGTCGGCGTCGTGGCGGCGGCGGCGGTTCGGGTCGACGAGGGCGTTGAAGGCCTCGGTGATCTCCTGGAAGTCCTTTTCGGCGCGCACCTTCTCCTGGCCCCTGAACCGGTCGGGATGCCGGATACGGGCTAGCTCGCGGAAGCGCTGCCGGATCTGGTCCTCGCTGGCGCTCCGTGAGAGAGCGAGGACGGCGTAGAAGTCCCTGGCCATCGTGAGTCCTTATTTCTGCTTGATTCTATACAAACGCAAGGCTGTCGAGCGTATCGCGTCCGGAATATTCCGGTCCCGGCCGAGATCGCGGAGGTCTCGCACCACCAGCCGGGGCACCAGGCGCAGGGCCGTGCCCGTCGGCGTTCGTGGATTCGCCACCAGTGCCTTCATGATGTTGTATTTGCCGACCCAGTCGCGCCTTCGGGCCACCAGAATCAGCACCTCCTCGACCACCGTCCGGCTGGAGGCGATCTGCTCCACCTCCTGATCGGAGAGAGCGTTGTTGATGACCACCGAGGTGGCGACCTGGACGTTGGAGTCCCGCAGGAGGATGCTGCGCAGGGTGCGCGGCGCGCCGCGGGTGAGCTTCAGGCGGGCCGGCACGGGGAGCATGCGGATCTGCCCCTCGGTGAGCTTGGTCCTCTCGGGCTCCAGCTCGCCCAGAGCCGGAAGCTCGCGGGCCGCCTCGATCGCCTCCGCCAGCTCCTCCTCGTCCATCTCCTCCGGAGCCGCGGGGGCGCGCACGACCGGGGTGCGCTCCCGCGGCAGCAGGTGCTCGCGGTACTCGGCGATGCGCCGCAGGGTGTAGGTGGAGACCTCGGGGTTCTCCTCCAGCGCCTCGAGGATCGCCGGCTGCTCGACGATGGCGTCCTGGCGCAGCAGGAGGAGCTCCTGCAGGTCGGGAGGAAGGCGGCGGGCCAGCCGGGTGAGCAGGAGACGCGGCGTGTCGCGCCGGCGGAGGATGGCCTCGATGAGCACCGGATGGCTGGCCTCCTCGGCGAACCAGGCCAGCACCTTGTTCCCGGCGGTCCGTTCGAGGAACGAACCGGCCAGGCGGACGTCCGTCGTCCGCAGGCTCGCCTTGGCGCGCAATGCCACCTCGGAATCTTCGCCTTGCGCCAGCTCGACCTGAAGGGGGATCAGCTCCTCCGGCGGCAGCGGCAGCACACCATCGGCGGCCAGGAGTTGAAGCTGATGATTTCCCGAGCGGATCTGCTCGAGAATCGACGACATGCTGCCAGCCACGGTCAGCGGGTCTCTTTCTTCGCTTTCAGGGCCTGGACGGTGTTGAGGTCGATCAGCAGATCGTGCACCACGTCACCCTTCTTCTTGCCCAGGTCGAGAGGGTAGCCGTTCACTTGCACCTCGACGGCCCCGGCGTTGCCGAGGGTGAGCACGATGCTCTTCTCTGCCTCCAGCTGCAGGGACTCGCCCTGCACCCTCAGCTCCGAAGAGCGGTTCTTGCCGTCGATCACCGCCTCGACCCAGCAGTCCTGGGTGAAATCGAGGGATACCTGCAACGGGGCGCTCGGCTGCGGCGGAGCGGCCGGCGCCACGGCCGGCTTGGGGGCCGGAGCCGGCGGCACCACGACGCCCGGCGGCGCCTGCCGCGAGTTTGCCGGCGACTCGTGGCGCCGGTCCACGAACCAGACGGCGAGCCCCACCAGAACGAGGAGGACCAGGGCCACCAGGGCGAGCAGCAGACCGGAGCTCCAGTTGCGCCGCACCGACGGCTGGCCGGGATCGATCGGCCGCGGCTTGGGCCGGATCTTGTCGTCCTTGGCCGCGGGCTCCTGCTCCTCCGGATGATTGACGGAAAGATAGTGATTGACCACGTCGTCCGGCGACAGCCCGACGTAACGGGCGTATTCGCGCAGGAAACCCTTGGCGAAGACGGCGGCGGGCAGGAGGTCGAAGCGGTCGGCCTCCATGGCTTCGAGATAGCGCAGGCTGATCTTGGTGCGGTCCGCGATGTCGCGCAGGCTGATCTCGCGCATTTCGCGCTGGCGACGCAACCAGTCGCCGAAGGAGCTGGATTCGTTTTGCACGGCTTCCTTCTCCCAAGGCGGCTGGCGATTATTGCGCTTGATGCTGGCGCCGCCAGCCCCCGATACGCTGTCGGGACCGGCGGCCGGATCGGTCTCGCGGGTGGGAACGCTTTTTCGACTGGACACGTTTTTTGGCACGCGACTTACAACTGTACGCGGCAGCTCTCCCGGGGTCAAATTTATCGACGGTAAGCTCTACGGAGCGCCTCAAGTTGCTCCTGGCAGTTCTCTGAGCAAAACGCGCGCCCGCTGCCGCACCGGCTCGGAGCACCGCGGATCCGAGGCCACCGGTTGCAGGTCCATCCGGCTCAGCGTGCCCAGGATACGCCAGGCGATCTCCACCGGAGTCGCGGGATTGCGGGCCAGGGCGACCCGCAGCGGATAGCGCACGCCCCAGCGGCGGTCGCCGGCGATCAGCGCCAGCACCGTGGGCGGCGTCGAGACGCGAGCCACCACCGGCGCCAGCAGCATCTCGGTAAGGCGGGGATTGTCGAGCACGGCGGCGATCACCCGCGGGCTGGGATCGTAGCGAAGCTGCGAGAGGACGCCCGCGCTGGCTCGCCGCGCCAGGCTCACCTTCTCCCCCTGCGCCAGTTGCGGCAGCCGTACGCCGAGCTGAAGGTCCGCCGCCCGCCGCAGAGTAGGACGCAGCCGGGTGTCGCACCCCAGGGCCAGCAGGTCGCGCCAGTAGAGGCCTGACACGAAGCGCAGAGCGAGGATCTCCGGCGTGCGGGGATGCATGGCCAGATCGCGCCGCACCTCATAGAAAGAGAGCAGGCGGACCTGGGCCGCGATCTCCTCCGTCGCCTCCGTCGTGCAGTGAGCATTGCGCAGCGCTTGGCGGACCGCCTGCGGATCGAGCTCGTTCGCATGCTCGCGGACGAGGGCCGTCAGCTCCTCGGAGCCGGCCTCGCGCAGGCGGCGCGCGAGCTCAGGCTCGAGGTCAGTCGGGTCGGCCATGGAGGTAGCTTAGAGGATGTCGGCGCCCCTTCGTGCCCTCGTTCCATCGTCTTGGGCTTAGAATCTGGTATCTTCAAGTTCCCCTATGACGATCACACGAACAACACAGAACCAATTGTCGAAGGGCGACTTCGACTCTCTCGAAGGCGAGTGGCTGTCTGAGCTCGAAAAAGATCCTTCGAATCTCGACTACTTCGTGGGCGTAGCCCGCGCTCTCATCGGCTCCGGCGAGGAGTCGCGCGCGGCCTCCCTGCTCGAGCTTCTGGACGATCAGCTCCGCGAGAGCGGCCGCTGGGCGATCCGTTTGCAGCTCCTCAAACGCGTCGGCGCCATCTTCGTCCCCGCCGAAAAGCTCCATCCCACCGTCTCCTCCACCCTCGGCAAGCTCTACGGCGACCGTTCCACCTACAAGGCCCTGTCCGAGGCCGTGGGACTGCACAAGGCCACGACCGACATTCCCAAGACCTGGGAGAAGGTCGAGCGCCTCGAAGGGCTGCTCGCCTTCGACGTCGGCACCGTGGTGGCGATGGAGGGCAAGGGCGTGGGCCGGGTGGTGGAGGCCAACCTGGGGCTCGAAAGCTTCAAGGTGGACTTCGAAAAGATCCGCGGCCTGACGGTGGGCTTCAAGGCGGCGCCCAAATTGCTGCGCCCGCTCGCCGTGGCGCACGTGCTGCGGCGCAAGCTGGAGCATCCTGCGGAGCTCAAGGCGATGACGCCGCCCACACTGCTGCACCTCACCCTTCAGAGCTACGACCGGGCGCTGACCGCCGGCGAGGTGCGCGACATCCTGGCGGGCATCGTCGCCGAGTCGCAGTGGACGTCCTGGTGGGGCGCGGCCCGCAAGCACGCGCAGGTGGTGGCGAGCGGCACCGGCGCGCGCCAGACCTATCACTGGGCCGAGAGCAGCGGCGACGCCATGGATTCCGTGTGGAAGGCTTTCGAAAAGGCCTCGCCGCGGCGCAAGATCGAGCGGCTGAAGCGCGAAGGCGCGCGCGACGCCGGCCTGCGCGACAAGATGGCGGAGAACCTCGCCCTGGTCGCCGAAAACACCATGGACGCCGATCCCGGCCTCGCGTTCGAGATCTGGTTCGCTATCGAGCGCAGCGGCTCGAAAGTCGCCAACGACCTCGATTGGTCGCCCGAGGATCTCCTGGAAGGGCAGGCGCAGCGGGTTTTCGCCGGCATCGAAGACCGTCTGCTGCGCGAGCGGGCCTACGTCATGGTGCGCGAGCGCCGGGAGGACTGGCCCGCCCTCTACCGCGACGCCATGACCCGAGAGTTGGACCCGCGGGCGCTCGATCTGCTCTCCGAAGGCTTGGCCCAGGGCGCGCCCAAAGAGCTGGAGCGCTTCCTCGATAGCCTGCTGGCCCAGCCGCACCGCAACCCGGCGGCCTTCACCTGGATCGCCGAGCGGGCGGCGGTGGACGAGGCGTTGCGCACCCGCAACGCCCTGCGGTTGCTGCAACAGATCCTCACCGTCCTCAACCGGGACGAGTTCGCCACCTTCCGCGTGCGGCTGCTGATCTTGGCCGAGTCGGGCAGCACGCTCCCCCGCCTGCTGCCGCATCTCACAGAAGACCAGGCCGCGCAGGCTGAGGACGCCATCCAGCGCGCCTCGAACCTCGAACCCTTCCAGCGCGAGGCGCTGGTCAACGCCATCCATCTCCGCTTCCAGAACCTGCGGAAGGAGAGCGGCCCGCCGCCCCTCTACGCCACGCCGGACTCGGTGACGGCCAAGCGCGCCGAGCTGCAGCAGATTCTCTCCGTGGACATTCCGGCCAACCGCAAAGCCATCGAAGAGGCCCGCGCGATGGGCGACCTGCGCGAGAACTTCGAATACAAGTCCGCTCGCCAGCGCCACGAGTACCTCAATGCCCGAGCCATCTCCTTGAACGCCGAGCTGGCCCGCGTCCGCATCATCGAGACCGAGGGCACCGACATCTCCGAAGCCCGCATCGGCTCGCGCCTCCACCTCCGCAATCCGAGCGGCACGAGGATCATGACCATCCTGGGCCCCTGGGAAAGCAAACCCGAGGAGGACGTGATCTCCTACGAGTCCGACTTGGCGAAGGAGCTGCTGGGGAAGAAACCGGGAGAGGTGGTCGGGATTACGGGCGAGGACTGGACGATCGAGAAGATCGAGCCTTGGGTGTAGGGGGCCAAAAGCCAAGACCCCTCATCACCCCGGCCCTCTTCTCCCATCGCCCTCCCCCCAACCGGGAGAAGAGGGAGGGTGCATAGGCGCTGACTTTGCCGCCTCAGAGATCCCCCCTCCCAAAACCCTCACCCCTGCCCCTCTCCCGACCACCCCATAGGCGCTAACTTAACTTGGTCTTGGAGCTTCCCCCGCCCAAGACCCTCACTCCTCCAACCCCTCTCTCCCATCGCCCTCCCCCCGGCCGGGAGAGAGGGGAGCGCCAAAAAAGGCGGCATTGCTTGCTCTTGGCTGTTCTCCCTCTTCTCCCGGTTGGGGGGAGGGCGATGGGAGAAGAGGGCCGGGGTGATGAGGGGATTGGGGGGACCTCTCAGACCAAGTCAACGCCTATGGGTTCAGAGGGTCAGGCCCTCCTACGCCGACACCGACGGCACATGACCCCGTCCCGGCTGGGGCCCGGAGCTCAGGATGCGGGTCACCGGCGGAATGCTGCGGATCTCCACCGTCTCCAGGTTGTAGCGCAGCACGACGGCCGAGCCGTCTTCGAGCAGGAACTGCAGGCCCGAGCACTTGGTCAGCAGCGCCTTGCCCTGGGGGCTGTGGGCGTCGAGGCGGGTCTCCGGCGTCTCGCCTTCGAGACCGCGCTGCACCCAGCCGGCGTCCGTCCAGATGAACTTGCGGCCGGCGACCTCGCTGGTGGTCTGCGGCGGCAACGCCAGCGGCTCTCCCAGGTGAGTCTCGACGATCTCGATGGGCTGGCGGGGCTGGGGATCGTCGGCACGCAGGAAGGCGTCGCCCATGCCGTGACTGACGGCGAAGAGGCCCGCCACCGCGGCGAGGCCGAAGGCGGCCGAGGCGCGCAGCGTCGGCCTGACGGGGAAGAGAAGGATGCGCAGCGATTCGAAGGCCCACCCGATCCTCTGGGCGAAACCGCTGACCGGCGGCGCCGTCTGCACCTCCCGCCGGATCTGATGTCGCAAGGCCGCCGGCGGCTCCGCGCGATGGATGCTGCCGAGGCCGTGGACCACCCGCCGCATCGAAGCGAGGCGCGAGCCGCAATCGGCGCACGACGCGCAATGAGCTTCGAGGGGTGCGACCTCGGCATACCCGAGCTCGGAGTCGAGGTAGGTCGAAAGGTCCTCAGTGGAAACGTGATGACTCATAGCCCTTTCTCCAGGAGGTGCCGCAGGTGCTCCCGGCCGCGTGCGATCCGCGAACGGACCGTGCCCACACGAACTCCGAGCACTTCAGCAATCTCCTCATAGGATAACCCTTCAAGGTCCCGCAACACCACCGCCTCGCGAAATACCTGGGGCAGCCGGGAGAGGCTCGCCATGACCCGGCGGCCCTCGTCGGCGGCGACCGCCAGCTCCTCCGGTCCGCGAGCCGGATCGGCCAGCACCACGCCCATTCCCTCCCCGGGGTCCTCGTCGATCGACTGCATGGGGGGGACGTGACGCGACAGCCGGTCGCGGCAGTGGTTGATGGCAATGCGAAACACCCAGGTCTTGAGAGTCGAACGGCCCCCGAAGCTACCGAGATGCCGGTAGATGCGCAGGAAGACCTCCTGCGTGAGGTCCGCGGCTTCCTCGCGGTTGCCGGCGAGGCGCAGGGAGAGGTTGTAGACCATCTCGCCGAACCGCGCGTAGACCTCGTCGAACGCATGCAGGTCACCGCAGCGATGGCGCTCGACGAGCTCGACGTCGAGGGCGACATCCTGACTGACTGCTGGGTACACCGTGGCAACGCCCACCGAGTCCTCCCAGGGCTGAGTGACCTGCGCCCTGTTCTGATAGACGCCCGGAGGCCGCGAAAAGTTCCCGAAGAGCTTCAATAAGTTCAGGGTAGCACGCCCGCCCCCAGAGGGACTCCCCCTGAAACTCACGAGACTCCCCCAACTCTCGAAGACTTTCCCCCAAGGTAGAGACGCCCCCGGGGAACCCCGTGGGGCGTCTCCGGATCGGCGGCGACGGTCCAACCGGCGAACCGGCCGGCGGCGGATGTGGCAGCAGCGACTGCTCCCGAGACAGCAACGACTGCTCTAGCCAGAGCAATGACTGCTCAAGCTGGAGCAACGGCTGCTCAAGCTGGAGCAACGGCTGCTCAAGCCGGAGCAACGGCTGCTCAAGCTAGAGCAATGGCTGCTCAAGCCGGAGCAACGACTGCTCAAGCTAGAGCAACGACTGCTCAAGCCGGAGCAACGGCTGCTCAAGACAGAGCAACGACTGCTTAAGCCAGAGCAACGACTGCTCAAGCTAGAGCAATGGCTGCTCAAGCCGGAGCAACGACTGCTCAAGCTAGAGCAACGGCTGCTTAAGCCGGAGCAACGGCTGCTCAAGACAGAGCAATGGCTGCTTAAGCCAGAGCAATGGCTGCTGTCGCGACCGCAGCCCGGGCATAAATGCCGGGACTAGGAGCGGCGCCGGATGAATCCGGCTTCAAATCCCCTTCAAGGGCGCCATTCCGAGGAGAGCCTGCGCGTCAGCCAGAAAATGCTGGACGGAGGTGGGTAGAGACGCTCCCAGCCCCTCCACGATATCGACCGCAGGCCCTGGAAGGCGGGACGTCTACGCCGGGGCGACAGCCCCGGCCCGATCACCCCCTTCGCCCGCCAACTTCCGCTCCAACCACCCCACCTCCCGCTCCCGCCGCCCGTAGCCCGTCTCGCCCACGATCTTCCGGGCCGTGGCCACGTGCGGCCGGGCGGCCTCGGTGTCCTCCTGCTGGAGGCAAAGGCGTGCCCACTCGAGGTGGCCGTCACAGATAAAGAGGCGCATCGAGCCGCGCTCGGCGATCTCCAGGGCCTCGTCCAGGTCGGCAGAGGCGCGGGCATAGTCGCCCCGGAGGCGTCGGAGGGCGGCTCGGCTAGGAGACCAAGGGGGAGCTGATCCTCAGTCCCTGCCTGCCGTAGACCTTCCACGGCGCGTTCTAGGTGTTCCGCAGATCGGGCGAACTCGTCCTTAGCGTCCTCGTCAGGTGTCGGCGGTTGAGGAGCGGTCAAGGCCAAGCCGAGGTGGGCCCGGCCCAGGGCTAGGTGATCGAGAGCGATGTCGAGGAGCCAACTATTTTGCTCAGTAATCTTGATCGACTCTTTTGCCCGCTCCCGCACCTCCTGGCACGCCTCGCGGAACCGCCGCGCCTGCTCTGGGTTTGCCGCGAGCCCCGCCAGCCCGGCTCCGTCCTCCGGCTCCGCCCGACTCAGCAGCAGGTCGCAGTATCGATAACCTTGTAGTGAGTAGAGCTGCGGCGTCTCAGGTTGCCACTCCGCCTGCTTCGCCTCGGCCTCGCGGAAGGTCTCCGCACTCGCAGGGCGTGGTCGAGAAAGCGATCGGCGGAGGTGACGCGCTCCTCCGTGCCCTGGCTGTAGAAGGACCAGTCGAAGGCGCGACGGACGCCGGGCCAACCCGTGGCGGAACGGCGACCGAGCCAGCGGCTCACAAGGGTGGATTTGCCGACGCCACCGAAGGCAACGAGGGTTACTACGTGAGTCTTTGGGTCGCCCCAGGCCGCGTCGAGATGGTCCAACTCGGCCTCGCGGCCTACGAATTCGGAGCCCCTCGTAGGTAGGCGGCCGAGGTCGAGCCTGAGGACTGGGCCGAGCCGGGGAGGCTTTGGCGCGGTGCTGAGGTGATCCTGGATTTCCAGAGCTAAGGCGGTCAGAGCCTCTTCCACTTGATACTCCGTCCCTCCAGAGAGAGGTTGGCCGTCCTTGGGCCGGCACTGAATCGGGGACAACCAAGTCACCCGCGCCCAGGAACAGGGACGGACGATCACTGGGATGATCCTGATTCTGTCTGTCTTCTGGCGCTGGAGGAGGTAAGGGATCTCATTTTCCAGGATGAACGTCGAGCCGAGAGAGTCCGCCGAGATGAGGAGTACGGCCACCGACGCGCGGTCCATGGCCTCTTGGATCTTGGCGAGCCAGTCGTCCCCACCAGCAATGTGGCGATCGTGCCAGACTTCGAGCACGCCCTCCGGTTCAAGAACCTTCAGGTGCGTGACGACGCGGTCCTTCCACGGCTCGTCGAGGTGGCTGTAGGAGATGAAGACCGTGGGGCGGTCCCCCGGTCGGCGGCGCGGGTGGTGTTGGGGACATTGATGAAGATTGTATTGGAGAGGAGGGTGTTTGCCCGAAGAGCACGGCTTGACACGATCGGCATGGTTCCCTACGCTCGGCTCAAGGACTGAACGCCATGACCACCCTCAACATCTCGCTACCAGACAACCTCAAGGACTTTGCAGAGGAGCAGGCGACCCTCCGTGGATACCCTTCGCTGAGCGACTACATCCGTTTTCTGTTGAGCGAGGCCCAGGACCGCAGAGACCGGGTGCAGCTCGAGGGTAAGCTGCTGGCGGCTCTTGACGCTGAGGCGGACGAGATGAGGCCGGCCGACTGGGACCGGCTGCGTGAGCGCGTGCGCCAGACGGCATCCAAGAGGTGAGCCGCCGCGTCGTCGTTCGCCCCTGGCCGAGAGCGATCTCGACGAACAGGCTCTCCACATCGCACAGGACAGCGTCAACGCCGCTCTCCGCTTCTTGGATGCGGCTCAGGCAGCTTTCGATCGCCTCCATTCCTTCCCGGAGATCGGCAGGTCCCGCGAGTTCCTCCATCCAGAGCTGAAGGACGTCCGTTCCTGGCCGATCCCGAAGTTCGAAAAGCACGTGGTCTTCTACAGGCTCTCCGGTGATCTGGTGGACATCTTGCGCGTCGTGCACTCCGCTCGGGATCTCGACAGAATCTTTGGGCCCGAAGATCGGTAAAGTCTGGCTCCTATTCTCCAGGGTCAGGCGGCGCCCCCCCGCCGGGAGAAGAGGGAGGGCGCCCGCGGAAACGTCTGAGCAATTGGGGACGATGTCGCCGCCCTCGGAGACGCCCCACGGGGTTCCCCGTGGGCGTCTCTACCTTGGGTAGGTCTTTCGAGGCATTGGACCGTCGACGCGTGATCCAAGCGAAGGTCTTTCGAGATGTTTGGCCGTCGACGCGTCGTCCAGGCGCCTTACGAGGTAATCCGACCGCCGACGCGGGCGGGGAACGCCGGCTGTTCTCCCTCTTCTCCCGGTGAGGGGGGTGCGGAGGGGGCGGGAGAAGAGGGCCGGGGTGATGAGGGTCTTGGGTGGGGGCGGCCGCTCGGAGCGCCTACTTCGCCGTCTCCGCCATCATCTGACCCGGCAGGACCGCGCCCTGACCATAGTAGGCGAGGAGGCCTCGCACCACGGCTTCGGCGACGTGCTGGCGGTAGGCCCGGGTCTGGAGGAGGTTGCGGTCCTGGTCGTTGTTGAGGTTGCAGACTTCCAGCAGCGCCTTGGCGGGGATCGAGTTGTAGCGCAGCACCGCCGGCACCCACTCCTTGCCTTCGCGGATGATCTTGTCGCGCACCGGGCTGAAGGGGTGGACGGGCAGACCGCCGGTCTGGAAGGCGGCCACCAACTGCTTCGCCAGCTCGCGCGAGAGGCCCTCGCTCTCCACCCTCTGGTCGCGGGGGAAGACGACGCGCGGGCTCTCCTGCACCTCTTTGCGCAGGGCGTAGACCGGGCCGGTCTTGCCGTAGCTCTCGTCGCGCATGTCGGCGGCCGGAATGTAGGCCATGGCGCCGCGCAGCGACGGGTGGAGCGAGTCGGCGTGGATGGAGAGGAAAACCACCTTCTGCGGATCCTTCTCCGTCTCCACGGTGCGGCGGAAGAGGCTGTTGGCGAGGTACCAGCGGAGGTTGACGCCGATCTTGGAGTCGGCGATGGGGTATGGCGGTGTGGTGAGCACGGCGTGGCCGCGCGAGAAGGGCAGCACGTCCACGTCCGGCACGTGGAAGTCGCCGCCGTCGCGGGTGGTGACCTCGACGCGCGCCGCCGTCTGGCTCTCCAGCACGCGCTTGACCCGCATCACGATGTCGTAGACGTAGAGGCTCTCCCAGACACCGCCCTGGCTGGCGCCAATGTCGAGACCGCCGTGGCCCGCGTCCAGGATCACCTGGATGCCGCCGAGGCCCCGGGCCTTCACCTGGTTGCTGAACTGGGCGCTGGCGCGCAGGCTCGCCTCGTACTCCTTGCGCTTGGGATGCCCTTCGGGCAGGAACTCGGGCTGCAACAGATCGAAGGGAATGCGCACCCGGAAGCCGACGGGAATGGCCGTGACGTCCGAAATGCCGCTGCGGTGGGCGATCTGCTCCGCCAGGGCATTCACGTCGTGGGCGAAGACACGGCCCGTGAAACGCACCACGACCGCCGAGTAGAGCGCCTCGTGAGGCCGCAGCCGATAGATCGCGTAATCCCCGTCCTTGTCCACCCCGTAATCCAGGAGGAACGGCCGCTCCGGTACCGGCAGGGCTGTGCGGAAGGCGGGCAGCAGCAGCTCGGAGGGGATGGTGAGGGTCGTGCCCTTCGCCATCTCTTCGTCGTGCAGCTCGTTGTACTCGCGGATGGCGCGGAAGTTTTCGCCCGTGCCGGTGAACCACTCGGCCACCCGCCAGAGGCTCTCCCGCTGCATCACTCCCGTTCCCCGCACTTTGTGGCGCCAGCCTTCGGCGATGCCCTGATCCTCGGCGAACAGCGCCTTCACGGCCTTGAGCTGCAAGTCCTTGGTGAGCATCGTAAAGGGGACGGCGTAGCGGATGCCCGCGAGGAGATTCGTCTCGCCGCCGTTGGCCTCGGCCACCTGAGGCGCCAAGCGCGAGTCGCCACACAGGCGGCGAGCGAAGAGGGTCAGCCCCTCGCCGCGCTTCGGAATCGCCTCGACGAAGATGCCGCGATCTTCGGTAAGGGTGGCGACCAAGCCGTCCTCCAACGCGACGCGAACCGGGCCGGCCTTGGCAGCAGACGTTGCAGCGGCGCAGGGAACGGCGAGCAGGAATCCAAGGAGGACGGCCAGCAGGGACAGCTCGGCGAAGGCAGCGCCGTGGCGGGGATTGCAGCGCATAGGAGTCAGTGGGCCTCGGCCCCCCCGGCCTCTCGGAAAGTCGGCGCGACGCTCCAACCCACCTCGCGCTCGAAGGCTCGCGAGACGCGGAAGACCGTGGCCTCGGCGAAGGGACGGCCCATGATCTGGAGCGACAGCGGCAGGCCGCCGTCGTCCGCGCCCGAGGGAACGGCGACCGTCGGCAGCCCCACGAGGCTCGCTGGCGTGGTGAAAATATCCGAGAGGTACATGGCGAGCGGATCGTCCACCTTTTCTCCTAGGCGGAAGGCGACCGTGGGCGTGGTGGGCGTCACCACCACGTCGGCCTTCTCGAACGCCGCGGTCAGCTCGCCGCGCATGTGCTCCAGGACGCCGCGGGCGCGGCCGTAATAGGCGTCGTAGTAGCCGGAGGAAAGGGCGAAGGTGCCGAGCATGATGCGTCTCTTGACCTCAGGCCCGAAGCCCTCGCTACGGCTGTCGAAATAGAGATCGATCAGGTTGTCCGCATCCGCCGCCCGGCGGCCGTAGCGCACGCCGTCGAAACGGGCGAGGTTGGCGCTCGCCTCCGAAGTGGCGATGACGTAGTAGACGGCGATGGCGGCGTCGAGGCTCGGCAGCGAGACCTCGACCAATTCGGCGCCGGCTGCGGACAGCCGGTCGAGAGACTGTTGCCAGTTGCGGGCCGCGGCGGCGCTCAAGGCCGTGGGATCGATCTCTCGGATCACTCCCACCTTCAGCCCGGCGATGCCCTGCTCGATGGCCGCGAGGTAGCTCCCCACCGGCTCGGTGGAGCAGGTGGCGTCACGCGGATCGGCGCCGGCGATCACCTCCAAGGCGAGGGCGGAGTCGCGCACGGTGCGGGCGATGGGGCCGATCTGATCGGTGGACGAAGCGAACGCCACCAAGCCGTAGCGGGAGACCCGGCCATAGGTGGGCTTCACCCCGACGACGCCGCACAGCGCGGCCGGCTGGCGGATGGAGCCGCCCGTGTCCGACCCGAAGGAGAGGGGAACGCTGCCGGCGGCGACCGCCGCGGCAGGGCCGCCGCTGGAGCCGCCCGGCACGGTGCCCAGGTCCCATGGGTTGTGGGTGAGCTGGTAGGCCGAGTTCTCGCACGACGAGCCCATGGCGAACTCGTCCATGTTGTTGCGGCCCACGGGCACGGCGCCCGCCGCCAGCAGCCGCTCCACGGCGGTGGCTGTGAACGGGGCAACGTACCCGGTGAGGATGCGCGAGCCGCAGGTGAGAGCGTGGCCCTCGAGGCTGAGATTGTCCTTGAGCGACACCGGCACGCCGGCGAGCGGCCCTGGATCCTCCCCCGCCGCGATCCGCCGGTCGAGAGCCGCCGCCCGCTCGCGGGCCTCGTCCGCGAAGATCTCCAGATAAGCGGCCACCAGGGGCTCCACCCGCGCCGTCCGGGCCAGGCACGATTCCAGAACCTCGGACGCCGACACCTCGCGCGCCCGCACCTTGCCGGCGATCTCCTCCACCGAAAGCTCCCACATTTCAGGCATCGCCGCCGCCCTTCACTTCCGGCACAAGCAGGAACCCGTCGAGCGACGCCGGGGCGTTGGCCAGGAACTTCTCGCGGGGCAGGCAAGGCGCCGTCAGGTCCTCGGCCTCCTGCACGCCGCGCGAGCCGAGATCCACGTCCGCGATCTCGAAAGCCTGCAACTGGTCGATGTAGTCGACGATCTTGGCGAGCTGGGCGGTGAGCCGCACCTCTTCCTCCGGGGTGAACCGGAGCCGGGCCAGGGTGGCGATTTTCTTTACATCTTCGTGGGTTAGAGCCATGACCTTAAGGTGAAAGTTTAGCTCCGGTTCGTTGGGGAACGCAAACGGAGGGCCCCTACAGCCGCGGATCGACCGGCTCGCTCTCCAGCGCGAGGACGCCGAAGACGCATTCGTGGACGCTGCGCAGGGGCTCGCGGCGGACGAAGCGTTCCAGGCCTTCCATCCCTAAGGCGAATTCCCGCAGTGCGAGGAAGCGCTTGGCAGCGAGCCCCCGCCGGCGCAGCCGCTCCAGGGTTTCGGGCATCGTGTAGTCGGGGCCGTAGAGGAGCCGCAGGTACTCACGGCCCCGGCACTTGACGGCCGGCTGCGCGAGGCCGCGCCGGCCGCGAGCCACGAAGGCGAGGGGCTTGACGACCATTCCTTCACCGCCTTCCGCCGTCATCTCCTCCCACCAGCGGGTCGCCTCGGCCTCGCTCGCGGGATCGGCGAGGTCCACGGTGCGGTGGCGGGTGGCGAGGATCAGCCCCGACTCATCCGCGCGGGCGAGCTCCGCCAGCGTCTCCATGTGCCAGAGATGATCGCGGTCGAGATGGACGGCGCCCTCGCTCGCCAGCAGATGGAAGGGCGCGAGCTTGAGATCGCGGAGCCCGTTCACGGGCCAGCAGTAGCGGCGGTAGGCCTCCACGAAACGGCCGGAAAGCTCGTAGCGTTCGCGGTACCGAGCCAGCAGTGGGGCCGTGTCGAGCCCGCGCGCGCCCGCCTCGGCAAGGCGGGCGATCGCCTTGGGCAATGCCATGCGGGCCGCGGCACCCACGGCGGCATATTGATTGCGCAGCAGCTCCTGCGCCTTGGCGGACCACGGCATCAGCTCGCAGTCCAGGCACACCCAGTCCGTTTCCAGCCGCTGCCAGAGCCCGGTCGCGTCCATTGCATCGCGCACCCGGCCGAGCAGGGCCTTCTCCAGCGCCGGATCGTCGAAGAACCGCCGGCCCGTGCGGGTGTAGCAAAGACCGCCTCCCGAGCCCGGCCGCAGGCCGAAGCGGCGCCGGGCGGCCTCCTCGCCGCGGCAGAGGACGATCACCGCCCGCGAGCCCATGTGCTTCTCCTCGCAGATCACTTTTTCGAGGCCTTCGGCGCGGAAGTAGGCGAAAGCCTCGGCGGGAGCTTCGAGGG
Organism: Thermoanaerobaculia bacterium; assembly: GCA_035996875.1. Taxonomy (GTDB): domain Bacteria; phylum Acidobacteriota; class Thermoanaerobaculia; order Multivoradales; family UBA5704; genus DATARR01. Next base: position 51,813 of record DASYJD010000054.1, on the reverse strand, counting down.
TTCCGGGCTGCTGGCTGGTCTCGGCGGGCGACATGGTGGGCGGCAGATAGATCAGCCACTTGGGATCCGCCGCGAAACGGCTCATCACCTCCAGGGCCGCCGCCGCGTTCCCCTCGCGCAGGGTGACGTTGCCGCCAAGCCGGGTGGTCACCCGCCGCTTCCCCACCACGTCGTCGAGGTCGAGCACGTCGTCGTCGATCTGCTGAGCGGTGAGGCCGGAGGCCGCCGGCTGGAGGAACGGCCGGGGAGGCCCCGTGTAGGCCTGCCGGGCCGCGACGGAAACCAGCTCGCGCTCCGGCCAGCGCAGAGCCGTGAGCCGGCCCCCGAAGACGCAGCCGGTGTCGAGGTTGATCGTGCGGTTGAGCCATTGCGGCTCGGCCACCGGCGTGTGGCCGTAGACGACGTGAGCCGCGCCGCGATAGCCAGCGGCCCAGTCGGCCCGCACGGGAAGGCCCAGCTCGTCCATCTCGCCCGTGGTCTCGCCATAGAGGGCGAAATCGCGCACCCGGCCCGAGGCGCGCCCCTGCATCTCCTCCTTGAGGCCGGCGTGGGCCGCCACCAGCCGGCCATCGTCGAGGACGTAGTGGCTCACCAGGCCGTCGAGGAATGCGGCCACGTCGGAACGGAAACCGGGAGTCTCGGCCTCGAGCTCGTCGATCGACTGCTGAAGGCCGTGGGCCACGCGGACGTTCTTGCCCCGCAGCCACTTGAGGAGCTTCACGTCGTGGTTGCCCGGCACGCAGAGGGCGGAGCCGCCCGCCACCATTCCCATGACGGTGCGGAGCACGTCGACGACCCGCGGCCCGCGGTCCACGAGGTCGCCGAGGAACACCGCCTTGCGCCCCGCGGGATGACGCGGGACGCCCGCCTCGTCCGGGTCGTAGCCGAGGCCCGCCAACAGCTCCTCGAGCTCGTCGCCGCAGCCGTGGATGTCGCCGATCAAATCGAACGGTCCACGGTCGGACCGCCGGTCCGGCCACAGAGGCCGGCGCTCCAGCGTGACCGCGTCCACCTCCTCGGGAGAGCGGAGCACCCAGAGATGACGAAATCCTTCCTTCTGAAGCCCGGGGATCGAGCGCCGGAGCTGGCTCCGCTGATTGCGCAGCACATGGGGGCCGAACTGGCGGTCCGGCCGCTCGCGGTTGCGGGCCACCAACACCTCCTCCGGCAGATCGAAGACGATCGCGACGCATTGCACATAGTGCTCGCGGGCGACCTCCACCAACGCCTTGCGCGCTTCAAGCTGTGTATTGGTGGCGTCGACCACGGTGAGCCGGCCGCGGCGCAGGCGTTTGCCGGCAATCGTGTGCAGCACCGCGAAAGCGTCCGCGGTCGCCGATTGATCCGTCTCGCTATCGGAAACCAGTCCCCGGCAAAAGTCGGAAGACAGCACTTCCGTCGCCAGGAAATGCCGGCGGGCAAACGTCGACTTGCCGGAGCCGGAGGGGCCGACGAGGATGACAAGGGAAAGCTCGGGGAGGGAGAGGTTCACCGCGTGAAGATCCCCATCTGCGTCGGCGGTCCCACTTCGGGGTCGTCGCCGCCGACCGGCAGGTAGCGCACGGCGTAGCCGTAGCGGTCTGCGATTTCATCGGCCCAGGCGTGGAACTGGCTGCGCGTCCACTCGAAGCGGTGGTCGCGGTGGCGGAACTGGCCGGCGGGCAGAGTGGGCCAGCGGACGTTGTACTCGGCGTTGGGCGTGGTGAGGACGACCGTACCCGGCCGGGCGAACTCGAACACCACCCGCTCGAAGGCGGCGAGGCTGGGCGGATCGAGATGCTCCACGACCTCGACGAGAGCGGCGGCGTCCCAGCCCTCCAGCCGGGCGTCGCGGTACATCAGAGATCCGTGGAGCAATCGGAACCGGGATCGCTGCGCCGGGGGCAGGCGGTCCAGCCGCTCGCGGGCGTAAGAGAGCGAGCGGGAGTCCACGTCCAGGCCCGCGATCTCCACAAACTGCGGCTCGTCCGCGAGGACCCTCAGCAGCTTGCCGTCGCCGCAGCCGAGGTCGAGCACCCGGCGGGCACCGATCTCGCGGAGCACGTCGGCCACCGCGATGAGCCGGAAGTCGTGGAGCCGCAGCGGGCGCTCGAGCGAAGCCTCCTCGGCGTCCCGGGCCTCGGCGCGCTCTTCGATCTCCGGCTCGTCCTGGGTCAATTGCGAGATGGCCGAACGCACGAGGCTCCGCTGGTGGCGCAGGTAGCGCCGGGTGATGGTCTCGCGCTCCGGGTGCGTGGAAAGCCAGCCCTCGCCGCGGCGCACGAGCTTCTCCACCTCGGGATCGCCGACCCAGTAATGCTTGTCGTCGTCGAGCACCGGGATCAGGACGTAGAGATGAGACAGAAGGTCCCGCAGCCGGCAGGTGGCGCGCAGCGTCACGGTGAAATAGCGGCTCGCACCCCAGGATGGAAACTTGGGATCGAGAAGAGGGTTATCCGCCTTCACCTCGTAGCCGAGCGGCTGGAAGAGCCGGCGCAGCAGTCCCTCGCCGCCGCGGCAGGGCAGCGCCGCCAGCCGTGCCTCCAGCGGGATGGCCATCTCCACCAGTTCCGGCCGGGCCGGGCACCGTCCGCCGAGCGCCGTTCCCAGCACCCGGGCGATCGCCACGGCGAGAAAGGACGAGGCAACGTAGGGTCGGTCGTTGACGTACTGGTCGATCTGCGTCCCCCCGCCGCGCACCAACTCCACGGGATCGACGTCCAGCAGCAGCGCGGCCGTGCACTCCGTCTCCGTGGCCTCCGGGTAGAAGACGTGGGCTTTCCCGAAGGCCAGCTCGAACGTCTGAATCTTGTCCGGGTGCTTGTGGAGGAGATAGCCGAGGTCGGTGGCCGGGGTGTGGGTGGTGCGAAGGGTCAGGAGCATGGGGAGATCATCCGAAGGCGCATTGTACAGGGGCCGCCTCCGGGCGACGTCCGATCCGAATCACGGCACCGTTGAATTTCGTCTCGCCCGCCGACTACGGGCGCCACCATTCCAATCACGTCACCGCATCGCCCCATAGGCGCTAACTTAAAGTGTCTCAGAGGTTCCCCCCGCCCAAGACCCTCACCCCTGCCCCTCTCCCGACCACCCCATCCACCTCCCCGGGAGAGGGGTACCCCTGGGGCGTTCTTGCCTTGCTCCCTCTTCTCCCGGTGAGGGGGAGGAGGGGGTCGGGAGAAGAGGGCCGGGGTGATGAGGGTCTTGGGTGGGAGGAGGTGCCGTCGAAGACTCTGGAAGGATGACGCCTTTGCGAAGTCTACCGAAGCACCGTCCGCAGCCAGCGCTTGAGGCTGAAGCGGCGGCCGACGCCGGGGGAGGTCTCGACGTCCCGCGGCACGCCGAGCTCGGCGAGAAGGGCTTTCGTATGCTCTCCAAGCTCGGGGACATGGCCGCCTGGCCGGGGGCGCTCGCCGTCGAAGCGGGCCGGGAAGGCGACGCGGGGCAAATGGTCCGGACCCGAAGAAAGGACGGCTCGCTCCTGCGCCTGGGGATGGGCGCGCGCCTCGGCGGCGGAGAGAATGGGCTCGCCCGGGATGTCCTCGCGGCCCAGGATCTCCATCCATTTCGCCAGAGTGCGGCTGCGGAACAGATCCCTCACCTGCCGGCGCACCCGCCGCGAGGCGTTGTACTGCCGCCGCACGAGATCCCTACGGCCCACGGCTTGACAGAGGCGCTGCCAGAAATGCGGCTCCAGGGCTCCGAGGGCCAGCCCCCGCACGTCCGCCGTTTCATAGATGTCGTAGCAGGGAAGGGCGCCGGTCAAGGGGAGTGGCTCGCCCACACCCTTCGCGCCTCCCACCTCCACGGCCCAGGCCACGAGATTGGCGTGCAGGCCGGCGTCGTAGAGTGAGGCGTCGATCCACCGCCCCTGCCTCGTCCGCTGCCGCTCCAACAGGGCCGCCAGGATGGCGGTGACGGCGCTCCAGGCGCCGATGAGGTCCGCCACCGGCACCGCCGGCATCGCGACCGTGGACGCCAGAGTCCCCGCCGCCGCCTGATAGGTGAGGTCGTGCCCGGCCCGGGCCTTGTAGGGACCCGTCTGCCCCCAGCCAGTCAGCGAGCAGATCACGAGGCCCGGAAAACGCCGCCGCAGCTCCTCCGGCGGGAAGCCCAGCCGCGCCAGCGTGCCGGGGCGAAAGCTCTCCAGCAGCACGTCCGCCCGCGCCAGCAGCCGCTCCAGCACCTCGCGGGCGCCGGGGTCCTTGAGGTCCAGCGCCACGCTTTCGATTCCCGCCAGCAGGATTCCCCCGAGCGCACCCACCCCCTCCCGCACCGGTGGCGAAAGCCGCACCGGATCGCCCAGCGCCGGCTCCTCCACCTTCACCACCCGAGCCCCGAGATCCGACAACAGGCGGCCGGCGAGCGGCCCGGGGAGATGACGGGAGAGATCGACGACGAACGTTCCGGAGAGTGGAGAGGGAATCGCTCCTACTCCCGCTCCACCACCATCGCGAATCCCACGCCGCCGGCCGCGCAGACCGTCAGCAGGCCGAGGTTCTGGCCACGGCGGCGAAGCTCGTAGAGGAGCTGGGTGGCGACGCGGGCGCCGGTGGCGCCGAAGGGGTGGCCGATGGCGATCGAGCCGCCGGTGACGTTGAAGCGCTCGAAGTCGATGACGCCCATGGGGTCGGACCGGCCCAGCTCGCGCTCGGCGAACTTCTTCGAGGCGAAAGCCTTCATGTTGGAAAGGATCTGTGCCGCGAACGCCTCGTGCATCTCCACCAGATCCACGTCCCCGAGCTTCAGGCCCGCCGCGTCCAATGCGGCCGGCGCGGCGTAGGCCGGCCCCTGGAGGAGCTGGTCGCCCGGGTTGAGCGCGGTAAAGGCGTAGGAGCGGATGTAGCCGAGGGGCGTATAGCCCAGGGCCTTGGCCTTCTCCTCGCTCATCAGGAGGACGGCGGAGCCGCCATCGGTGAGCGGGCTGGAGTTGCCGGCCGTGAGGCTGCCGTAGCGCTTGTCGAACACCGGCTTCAGCTTGGCGAGCGCCTCCAGCGAGGAGTCGCCGCGGATGCCGTTGTCGCGGGTCACCGCCTTGTCGTAGCGGGGCGGCGGGAAGGCCGGGGCGATCTGCGCCGTCAATCGGCCGTCCTCGGTGGCCGCGGCGGCCCGCTGATGCGAGAGGAGGGCGATCTCGTCCTGAGCACGGCGGGAGATGTCGTTCTCCTTCGCCATCTTCTCCGCCGACTCGCCCATCGACTGGCCGGTCGTGTACTCGGCGATGGCCGGCGCCACCGGCGCCAGGTCCGCCGGGCGGAGCTTCGAGAGGATGCCGACCTTCTGCGGCAGCGTCTTGGCGCGCGACAGCTCCATGAACGTCTTCGCCGCTTTGCGCGAGAACTGGATGGGAACGTTGGACAGCGACTCGGCGCCGCCGGCCAGCACGACCTCGGCCTCGCCGGTGAGGATGGCCTCGGCGCCGAAGGTCATCGCCCGAGTCGAGGAGGCGCAGGCGAGGTTCACCGTCACCCCGGGGATGTTCCAGGGCAGCGAGGTGCGGAAGACCACCTCGCGGCCGAGGTTCGGAGCATGGAGGGCCGGCACCACGACGCCGAAGACGGAGAGGTCGATCTCGTTGCCGTCGATGGCCAGGCGAGCGATCAGCTCGGCGGCGGCGATACTCGCGAGATCGATGACGTCCATGCCCTGGAAGTCGGTGCCGGACTTGACGAACGGCGTGCGGCAGCCGTCGACGATGGCGATCCGGCCGTGAGGCCCCTTCAGCTCGCGGCGGTCGGAGACGGTCGTCTTGGCGGGCCGGCCGGACTCGCGGGTCCAGACGGTATCGGCACGCTCGGCGATCTCCTCCAAAGCCGACGCGGTGTTCGGCGGCCGTAGCGGAGCGGGCGGTGGGGCTTCCAGAGTGGCGTTCTCGGACATCGGTGACTCTCCTCTCGCGCCCTATATACCATGTTTATGCCGCTCTGCGGCAAGACCCTCACCCCTGCCCCTCTCCCGCCCCCTCCGCACCCCCCTCACCGGGAGAGGGGTACCTCTGGGGCGTTTTCCCTCGTCCTCGTTATCCATGCCGGCTGTTCTCCCTCTTCTCCCGGTGAGGGGGGTGCGGAGGGGGCGGGAGAAGAGGGCCGGGGTGATGAGGGTCTTGGGCGGGGGCGCGCTCCGAAGCGTCAAAGTTATCGCCTATGGGTCACCCTCCCCACCCTCACTCCCAAATCCCGCCAAACCGCCGCCTCTTCTTCCCCCAGCTCGCCACCCGTCACCAGCACCGTCCGCAGCCGCCCGAAGGGAAGGCCGCGCCTCTTTTTCGTCTCCGCCCACCTCCGCAGCATGGCGATCTCCTCCGCCGTGCCGTGAAACACCGTCGGACGAACCCAGGCTGCGGTGGCGATCCGCAGCTCCGGCGCAGGTTCCAGGGCCACCGCGGCCCCCGCCACCGTAGCCCAGGCCCACATCGCCCGCTCCTCCACCGCCTCCAAAGCTCCGCCGAGGACCACGATCTCTCGTTCCCCGGCCCGCCGAGGCGGAGCGATCTCCCCCTGGATCCGCTCCGCCATCGCCATGAGCTCCACCGCGCTCAGTTCGACCGCGGAGCCCTCGATCAGAACCACAGCCCCACTCGTGTTTGGCCGGTCTTGCTGTTCTCCCTCTTCTCCCGGTGAGGGGGGTTGGGAGGGGTCGGGAGAAGAGGGCCGGGGTGATGAGGGTCTTGGGAGGGGGTCCTCGGGCTCCGGGACGGATTCCCCGCTCATGGGCATGGAAACCAGTCCAGCACCCTGAATTCCAAAGTCGAGAGCGATCGCTTCAAGTCCAGGCCGGTAGGGGAAGGCAACGCGGGAGGCCGGGGGACGGCCGGCGAAATGGCTGGCCCAGGCAGACGCTTGGCGGGCCAGATCGCCCCAGGAGTGCCAGCGCCAGTCCAGGCCTTCGCTACGGAAGAGCCAGGGCTCCTCGCCGGCAAGCTTGCCGTGGTGCATCAGGGCGGAGTAGGGGCTTGGGAATGCGGGCACGGTTCGCGCCGCGGATCAGACGGGCTCGGCGGCCTTCTTCATCACGGCGGCGATCTTCTGCTCGATCACCGGCTTCATCAGGTTGGCGGGGGGCTTGAGATGGGCCTTGCCGACCAGCAGGCCGTTCTCCAGGACGATGGTGGCCTTGGCCCCTGGCCCGGAAAGGTGCATGACATCCTCTTCCCAGTGCCACTTCAGCATGCCGCCCGGAAAAGCCTCCTTGAGCGCGGAGTCGAGCGCCGGCCGGATCTCCCCCATGGAGGACTTGCTGGTCTTCACCTCGATGGTCAGGTCACTCATGGCGCGAGACGCTACCACACCTGTCTTCAGACCAACCTCTCCCTCTTCTCCCGGTGAGGGGGGTGGGAGGGGTCGGGAGAAGAGGGCCGGGGTGATGAGGGTCTTGGGGTGGGGGATCTCTCAGATAAGTTAGCGCCTATGGGTGACGAGGGCCCCGGGAGTTTTTCTCCCCCCGGCTCGTGTTGTCATGTCGGGAGCCCATCCGGTGAGCTAAGCTTGCTGCTGACGTTATGAGGGGACGGCCATGAACTACCGACGCATCGTATCCTCCGCCCTGGTCCTTCTCCTTATCGTCTATGCCGCGGCTCCGGTCCTGGCCCAGGCCCCGCGGCCGGCGGCACCCCAGGCCTTCCCGGGCATCGCCGACCCGAAGCTCTTCGAGGAGAGCCTGAAGGCGGCCGTCGAGGCTGCCAAGCAATACGGCACGCGCGATACCGCGGCCGACGTCTCACGGGTCAACCGCATCGCCTATGAGCTCGCCCAGCAATCCGAATTCGTGAAGTACCCGTTCGTCTTCGGCATCGTCAAGATGACGGAGCCCAACGCCTTCGCCCTGCCGGCCGGCCAGATCTTCATCACCACCGGCATGCTGGACCTGGGACTCGACGACGACATGCTGGCCAACGTCCTCGGCCACGAGATCGGCCACGTCATCAACGAGCACTCGATCAAGATGCAGCGCAAGGCGACGCTGATGAGCATCCTCGGCAACCTGCTGGTGGCCGGCGTCCTCATCGGCGAGTCGCAGCGCCGGCAAACCGCCCCCAATACGCCCTACGATCCGCGCGTCGGCTATGGCTACGACAACGGCGGCAACCTGGTGCAGGGCGCCGCGGCGGCGAGCCTGGTGGTGAGCGAGCTGTTGCTGCGCAGCTACAGCCGGGAGCAGGAGGACGAGGCGGACAAGGAAGGCCAGCGCCTCGCCGCCGCGGCCGGCTACAACCCGGACGGCGCCCGCCGTCTTTGGGTGCTGATGAATGACCGGCTGCCGCAGATCAAAGAGTTCGGCTACATGCAGACCCACCCCTTCGGGGACGAGCGGGTGCGTTCCGCCGAGGCGCGCAAAGGCACCTGGGCGATCGACCCGCGCAAGCCTTCGGCGGACGATTTCCGCAAGCGCACCCAGGGCATTTTGAGCAACTATGTCGCGCGCAAGAAGCCCGCCGAGCCGGAGGTGGCGTTCCTCAAGCGGGCCATGCTCGCCACCTGGCCGGCGGGCCAGCTCGCGGACGGCCTGCGCCTGGAGAAGCTCCACAAGCGGCGGGACGACGAGCTCACCCGGCCCCTTCTCTCCCGCGACTACGGCGCGGTGGTGAAGCTCTACAAGACCGAGCTGGCGGACCTGAAGACCCTCGATCCGAAGGGCAACCTGGTGCCGGTGGTGGAAGGCGAGATCGCCGACCTCGAGACCAAGCGCAAGGAGCTCTATCCGCGGGCCCTCGAGACGCTGGGCGGCGGAGTCTACGAGACCTCCTTCCTGGTGGCGTTCCTCAGCAACTTCCCGGATTCGCCGAAAGTGCCCGAGGTGGCCCTCGCCCTGGGCGATGCCGACAGCCGCCTGGGCAACCGCACCGAGGCCGTGACCCAGTATCTGAAGTCGTGGGAAGCGGCTCCGGACAGCACCGAGGGCAAGCGCGCCCGCGCCGGTCTGCGCAACCTGGCGCCGACTCTCCAGGAGCTGGCCGCCCTGCAACAGATGGCCGAGCAGGACAAGGACCCGGACCTCAAGCACGTGGCCGGCGACCGTCTGGCCGCCATCGCCAAGAGCTACGACGACCTGACCAACGGCTCCGAGTACCTGCGCCGCTACCCGGACGGTCCCTACGTGGTGCCCGTGATCGAGCGCCTGAACGTCCTCGCCGACAACCTCTACGGTGAGGTGGTGCTCTACCAGAGCATGGGCGATTCCGTGAAAGCCATGGAACGGATCAACAAGATCCTCACCAATGCCCCGCTCTCCCCCGCCGCCGGCAAGCTGCGCGATAGAGCGGTGCTCACCGCGTCCAAGACCTAGGCGAGGGCGAACCCGCGAGAGCCCTCCAAGGAGCAGCGCGGTCCGGCCGCCCCCAGGCGGTATATAGATTGATGATCCGCGCCAGAGCCGCGGGGGCGTACTGAGCGCCCTCGCCGGGATCCGCTTTGAGAATCCGATAGCTGCCGAGCAACAACGGTTCGGCCTCCGCGAAGCGTCCCTGGGCCGCGAGGCTTCCCCCAAGAACGCTCTCCCCGTCCGCGACCCGCCAACTCATCTTTGCCGTGCGGAAGATCGCAAGCGCCTCTCGCGCCGCCGACTCCGCCTCCCGCCCCTTTCCCTGGCCCGCCAGCGCCGCAGCAAGCTGCCGCAGGAATACGGCGCGGTTCTTTGGTGAGGGGTGCTCCGACTCGATCGACAACGCCTCACGGGTGAACGGCTCCGCCTCCGCCGGGCGCCCCTCCGCCAGGAGGATGAAGGCGAGATTGCTGAGGCTCTGCGCCACTTTGGGGCCGCGTCCGTCGAAAAGCTTTCGGCGCATCGCCAGAACCTCGCGATAGAGCTTCTCGGCCTCGGCCCGCTCTCCTTTCGCCTCCAACAGCGACGCCAGATTATTGAGGCTTGTGGCCATCTCGGGATGGGGCTCGGAACCCAGGAGCTTCCGGCGCATCGCCAGACCCTGCCTCAGGTAAGGTTCGGCCCCAGCGAGATCACCCTTGGCATAGAGCACGTTTCCTAGATTGTTGTAGGCCGTCGCCACATCCTCGTCGGCCCCCAGGATCTTCTGCTTAAGTCGCAAGGCTTCGCGGAATATCGGCTCGGCAGCCGCGTAATCCCCTCGATCTTTCAAAAGCCCACCAAGGTTGTTCAGCCCCGCCGCGTAGTTGCGATCCGCGGTGGCGCCCTGCCGGCGATAGATCTCCAGAGCCTCTCGGATGAGCGGCTCGGCGTCGTCACGCCTCTTGGAGCCTTCCTGGAGAGTCAGGGCGAGGTTGATCTCGCTCGCCGCCACGTCCAGTGGGTCCGTGCCGCGAATCTGCCGGCGAAGGCGCAGTGAATCCTCCAGCAGAGGTCCAGCCTGATCGTACAGACCCAGACTGCGATACACCCTTCCCATGGTCTCCATCAAAGCCGCCCGCGTTTCCGGCGCCGCTTCAAGATCCCCGGCGATCTGTTTGCGACCCCGGTCCAGAACCTCTCGGGCGGTGATCGTCTCCCCGCGGGACCGGTCCGGGTCGGCCTTGGTAAACAAATCCACCAGAAACCCTGACACCGCTTCCGCCCGGTCCCGCTCTCTCTCGGCCTTCTTCAGCAGCAGGGTCACGGTGACGCTGAACCCCAGGATCAGCAGCAACACGGCCGCTGCCGCGGCGACTCCCAGCTTGTGGCGTTGGACGAACTTGCTCAGCCGGTAGCCCGCCGTGTCCTTGCGGGCCAGCACCGGCAGGCCATCGAGATACCGCTGGACGTCCGCCGCGAGCTGCTCCGCCGAGGCGTACCGCCGCTCCGGTTTCAAATCCATGGCCCGCAAGACGAGAGTGTCCAGGTCTCCCGTCAGGCGGCGGGCGTCCTCCCGGCGTTCCGCGGCCTGGCTCGGCCGAACCGTCTCCCCTTGGGTGATGGCCCGCTCCAGCGCCGCGCGGTCGTCCGCCGCAGTCGAGTAGGGCGAGCGGCCGGTGAGCAGGACGTAGAGGAGCACGCCCAGCGCGTAGACGTCACTCGCCGTGGTGATGAGCTTTCCCCCGACCTGCTCCGGGCTCGCGTATTGGAGAGTCATCGGCCGCAGCCCCAGTTCCGAGAGGCCGGGATCGGTGCCGCCGGGATCGATTAGCTTGGCGATGCCGAAGTCCAGCAGCTTGGGAACGCCGTCCGCGGTGACCAGGACGTTGGCCGGCTTCAGATCCCGGTGGACCACCAGGTTCTGATGGGCGAAGTGGACGGCCGCGCACACCTCGCGGAACAGGGCCAGCCGCTCGCGAAGCGGCAGCTTGCCGGCGTACTCGTCGATGGGTCGCCCCTCGACGTACTCCATGACGAAGTAAGGGCGGCCGTCCTCCGCCGTGCCGCCGTCGAGCAGCTTGGCGATATTGGGATGATCGAGATGAGCGAGGATCTGGCGCTCGGCCCGGAACCGGCGGACGATCTCCGTCGCCGAGCCCGTCCCCACGAGCTTGAGGGCCACCCGCTGATCGAACTCCTCGTCCGCCCGAGCGGCGAGGTAAACGGCCCCCATGCCCCCCCGGCCGATCTCCCGCACCACGCGATAGGGACCGACGCGCTGGCCCTCCGCGAGCCCCTCGAGCCCGCCGGCGAAACGGCCGAAGAGCGGCTCCTCGATGAAGCCCGCGCTCCCCTCCTCGAATTCGAGGAGCGACTCCACCTCCCCTCGCAGCTCCGAGTCTTCCCCGCAGGCCGTGGCCACGAACGCCGCCCGCTCGCCGGGCCTCTTCTCCAGCGCGCCGTCCAGCACCGCCTTGACCAACCCCCAACGCTCGGGCGTCACCATGCTCCTTCCATGTGAAGACCAGGGTGTCTGAAAAAGGGCTCTCTCAATCCAATGTGGAGACACCCGGACGGAATCGCTGCTTCAGACACCCTCTCAAAGACGCGAAAAACGCCGGGCGTTCGTGTCACGAGCGCGGCAGCTCTGCTATTTCCGGCTCAGCTCGCGTAGAAGCCACAGCTTCGCCGCCTTCCACTCCCGCTTGCAGGTGGTGACCGAGATGCCGAGCAGCTCGGCGATCTCCTCGTGCTCGAAGCCATAGAAGAACTTGAGCTCGACGATCCGGTGCTGCCGCGGATCAAGCTCGCCCAGCCGTTCCAGAGCGTCGCCGAGGTCGAGAAGATCCACCTCTTGCTCCTGCCCCACGTCGAACGCCTCTTCCAGAGGGACCTTGACCACGTCCTTGCCGCGCTTGGCCGTGCCGCGGGCCTTGGCATAGTCGAGCAAGACCCGCCGCATGATCCGGGACGCGACGGCGAAGAACTGGTCTCGGTTCTGCCATTCGACCGACCGCTGCTCCATGAGCTTCAGGTAGACCTCATGGACCAGGGCTGTCGGCGCGAGCGTATGTCCGTCCCGCTCGCCCCGCAGATGCCGGCGGGCCATACGGCGTAGATCCTCGAAGATCAGAGGCACAAGCCGCTCCAGGGCCGCAGCATCGCCGCGGCTCCAGGAGTGGAGTAGCTCCGTGACCTCAGGGTCGGTGGGGGGCATGGGCAGAGAGGATTGTAGCAGAGAGGGGATGCGGTGTTCCTGATCCCTGGGCGGTCGCGATCTCGCGTCTCTTGCATACAGGCAATCCGTTTGTGCCAGGTCGACACCAGGAGGGCCGACTCCATGACTAAGCTGCGGGTCATCTTCAAGGCAATGAGGCTGTCTGAGCAGCCCACGATCGTGGTCTCCTTTCTCTATGGGATTCTCGACCAGGGCTCCCTCTATCATCCTCCGGGAAGATGCTATGCATCCACTGGTATAGGATTGCTGCTAATCTCAATAGCGGCTTTTATCCTGAATGAGTATGCCGACAAAGGGATGAACGCCAAAAGACTCGATCGCATACCCTCTGAAATTTCGGGGCGCGCAACAAGCATCATGGTCTCCTCGCTCTCGACATTGGGCCTGGCTCTCGGGTTTTACGGAGGTGCTCGCATCTGCACTGCCGGCACCCTGCTGTTTGGGCTTCTTTACTCAATTCCCAATATTCACTTAAAGACCAAGCCGGTCCTCGATTTGGTATCGCTCGGCTTCTCCTTCGTAATTCTTCCTTACATGGCACCTCTCGAGATCACGGCGTCTCATGGAGGCCTGCCCCATAATCCCAATATATCTCTACTCAATCTTACCTTCCTTTTATTATTCTTGTCGGCCTGTAACTTGATCGCGATGATCCGAGACATAGATGCCGATTCTGAGGCCGGAGTCCACAACACAACCGTCGCTCTCGGGGTAAGACGGTCTCTTCTATTTGGCCGGTATTTGGCAGCAGCTTCCTTCATGGTGGGCACGGCTGTCCTATATCGATCCATCGCCTGGTGGTATTTACCCATGTTTCTATGTATACCGGTTGTCGCAAGCATTTTCGCTTTTGGCTTGGGAGCACTCTCTGATCGAGACAAGATTCAGTGCTATTTCGCTTCAAGTGCGAGAGCAGGCATCATGACAGGCAATGCACTGATGATTTCCCTATCCTTGATCGCCCTTTTCTCCTGTGTGATCTTTCGCTGATAGGGGGTATTAGGTGCAACCGGCATCGCGCGGGATAAAAGCCTGCGATCGGAGGGGTGAATGAGCAGCCGGGAACGACCGGAAGGCGAGGCCTTGGCCACTATGGCGGAGCTCCAAGAGGACGACAGCCTCGGGGTGGATGCGGCGCCAGAGCCTTTCACCTGCTTCGTGAGGGACTGGGAGCCGGGCCATGAGCCCGAGGCTGCCCTGACTTCGGTGATGTGGTCGGCGTTCGGACGAGCCGTCCGCCAAGAACTGCGCCGCCGGTCGCTGAGCCAGGGCTTACCGCAGTGGCTAGGGATCTACGGCTTTCGTGGCTGGTGGGAGGCGACCGGCCGGGGCGGGCCGTTCGAGGATCTCCTGGCCGAGGCCTACCGCAACGTCTTCGTCGAGCGCTTCCCTGCCCTGAAGGCCCAGACGCTCTCCAAGGCCAACATTGAGGGCGTGGTTGTCGCCTCGATCCGCCACTTCCTGCACGACCGCCAGCGGCTGCACGACCGTCTTGGCGCTCGCCTGTTCGAGGTGCTATCCCTTGCTGTGCGCCACGCCGTGGCGGCCGGAGACCTCACGGTCATGGCCAGCTCCGCAAAGATCGGCAGCTCCACGGTCCTGGTGGTCGGCGAGTGGGCGCCGTCCGCCGACCTGGCCAAACCGGAAACGTTCGTCCCGATCGTTCAGCGGTGGAATGACGAGCTGCTACCAGATCTGGTGACGGCTTCCCGGGCGGACAAGCAACGGCTCGTCGAGGAGCTAGCAAGGCGTCTCGCCGAGTTGGAGCTCGCGAGGGTCGCGGCCTTCCGCTTCGGGGACCTGATCACACCGCTCAAAGCGGACGTGCGCCGGCGCTGGGCGGCACTGCTCGCGCCTGCCGAGGATCCGCCGCCAGACGACGAGGACGCGCGAGGCTTTCGTCGTCTGCGGCGCCACTTCGAGCCGGCCTTCGAGGCCCAAATGATCGCGGCGGATCGATTCGCCAAGCTGATCGACTGTGTCGATGGCACCATCGAGGCGAACCCGGCGTCCAAGCGCACCCGTGACTATCTGCGCCGGGTTCTCCTGTTCCTGCGCGCTTTTGCGACCGAGGAAGGCGAGACCCTGGAAAAGGGAAGCGGAGAAGACGAAGATCAGCTACCCTCCTTTCGTCGTCTTTCCGAGCACCTCAAGATCCCGCGGGAACGCTTGAGCGAGCTGATCGGCACCTTGAAAACCTTCTTCAAAGGGTGCTGTGAGCGGCTGGACGGCGAGATCGCCCGCTTTCGTGCGAGCTCACGGAAGCCTAGGGAGGCGCAGTTATGACGGACGAGACCATGCCGTCGGGCCTCTGGCAGGAGACTCGGCAAGCAGCGAAAGCCTGGGAGCAAGCGCAGAGCCCGCACGGCGACGAGCCCGCCAGTTCTGGCCCCGTCGTCGCCGGTCAAGTGCTGACCCTCCCGGAGCTTGGCGAGCCGCGCTTGGCTTGGGCGGCTTTGCGGGAGGAAGGTAAGACCGAGCGGCGACTGCTGGTGGTGGCCGACGTCAACCCGCTGGTGGGCTCCGGCGACGTCGCGGTCACCGGCCCCGAGGTCGGCTCGCTCACCCTGCGCTGCCGTTTCGCGGTCTGGGCGAGCGAGCGTGACCTCGGCGCAACCACTCTCCTCGGCACCTTGCCACTGGAGGCGCTGGCCCGCGCCGACTCCCGATGGCAGGCCCTCGCGGCCGGTCGGCCGGTCGGCACCTTCAGCGAACAGGAGACCGAGGAAGACCCCGAGTATCAGGACTGGATCGAAGACGTCGTGCGGCCCGCGGCCGGCAAGCTCGAAGCGCGGGTCTCCACCGACTCTGCAAGCCCGAGCTCAGCACTTCCCTTCCCAACCCGGCGCCCGACTGAACCCCTAACGTCCGCGCGGCGCGGGGCCTGGATGCGCTGGGCGGCCGTCCTCGCTTTCGTGACGCTCGGGGCCGCGAGCGGCTTCCTCTGGTGGCGGCAGGGAAAGGAGATCGCCGGTTTGCGGGCCGCGGTAGCGGCGAGCGAGGCGGCTCAACGTCAAGCGATCTCGGAGTTGGAGGCTCGCCGAGCGGCGCTCGAAGCCCAATACCAGGCGCGGCTCAAGGAAGCCGGCGAAGATCGGGCGCGGCTGGTGTCCGAGCACCGGGCGCAGATGGCGGAGCTCGAGGCGAGGCTCGCGAAGCTGCGGCAGACGACCGACGTCAAGAACCCAATGCTTGCGGTTCTCGAGTCCGCTGACGTCCAACGGGGGACGAAAAAACTCACGGTCGGCCCCGAGGTCAGCCATCTGGTGTTGATGCTCTCGGTGAACGATCCGGCTGGAACGGAGTTCCAGATCGAAGTCTCCGAACTGCGTTCAGGAAAGCAGGTCTTCGTCCAGAAGGGACTCCGAGCCTACGGAATCGGCGAGGTGCGGCTGGGTCTTCCGGCCGTGCTCGTGCCGCCGGGCAACTATCGACTGCGCCTCTTCCGCAAGGAAAGCGGGAAATTGCACCTGGTCCGCGAGCACGTGATCGAAATCGTCCCAGGAGCCAAGAGCCGGCCGCCGCATGAGTAAGGACACGGTAATGACTGATACCAAGGAGTTCAGAACGAATGCTTCACTGCCAGTCGCCGAACACCTCGAATGCAGACCAGACGAAATCCCTCGAAAGATCCATTTCGCGCTTTTCTCCCTGTGAGTCTCGGACCCAGGGGATCTGAGCGACGATCTCGAGCTGAGCTTCTCGCAAAGCGTCCGCAACCGCAGCTCCGTTTTTGAGGTGGCGATAGAAGCGCGTCATGAGATCCGACGAGCCCTCATCTGCCACCTGCCAAAGCGACGCCACCACGGCTCTCGCGCCTGCAAACTGGAACGCTCTTGTAAGGCTGAGCAGCCCCTCTCCGCCGATCTCCCTTCCTCGCCCGCTGTCGCATGCGGAGAGAACCACGAGATCAGCGTCCAAACGCACTCGCTCGAAGATCTCCCATGCCTGAAGGTAGCCATCCTCTGCATGCTCATCCGTGAGATCCGGAGTCGTGAGCATCAGGCCCGAGTTCATTGGAAAGCGCTCGTCGGCAAAGCCATGAGTCGCGAAATGGACGATTCGCGTACCCCTGGGGAGGCTCTTTGCACGTTCCTCGGTCGCTTCTGAACCGAGGAAAGCCGCAACCTGCCCGGGAAAGATCTGAGCAATGCTCTCAACCTCTCGGCGGGAGAATGGTAGAGGGGAGAGAGCCAGGCCCCGACCAACAGCTCCTACCAGCCGCGCGCTGGCAAGTGGAAGCGGCTCAGGATCGAGTCGAAAAACAGGATCGCCAAAGGCAGCAATCGGTAGTACCGAACCTCCAAGTGCGGCTTGTTCTCCCTTCCAGTCCGAGTTAGGTCTTCCGCGCGAGTGCTTCAGCTCGGCCCAGACGGTTGCCGAGAGAGCGACCGCGAAGGGCTTCCACTCCACGAAGAACTGCCAGTCCCTATCCTTTGGCGGGTCTTGGGCCGGCAACTCGCGAACCAGGGCTGCCCAGGGCACGGCATGGAGCGGGCCATCCGGCAGAATCAGAATTCGGCCAGCGCCATTGAGGAGGGGTTCCACCGGTTGCAGGAGGGACCGGTAGAGCTGGCGCAATGGTCTCAGGGCCGCCTGACTTCCGAAAACGAGCTGGTTCTCCGTGACGGCGCGAAAGCCCTCGACCTCTCGCTGAAGATCGCCTGCCCCGATTGGAAGTCTGAAAGCCGCGACGTGTCCGTCCCCGGAGAGCACAAAGACCTGAGTGGCGGTCTCGCCGACCTGATAAGCAAGGACTTTCATTCCAGGATCCAGCTCATGGGCGACCTCGCTTGCGAGCAGGGGGTGAGGAAAGTGCAAGGCCGATGGCCGAAGAGACAGCTTGCGGACACGCTGGGAGATGGCGTCCAACTGCTCGCGCAGGATCGGAAGCTTGCGCCAGGCTTCGTCCGCGGAGTCCTGTTTGCCAGGCGAGATCGAATTGAGAGACGCAAGCGCTTTCCGGAACTGGCGTCCTACCCGCCGCCGTTCCTCCTCCAGCTCAGGCGGAATCCCGTCGGAGACACTGAGATCGCGAGCTGCGAGCAAGCTGAGGAAGCCCTGGGCGCGAGCGGATTCCTGGATGTTGAAAGCCTCTTCGTTCCGGCCCAACTCCAGCTCGACTGCAGCGGCGTCGAAGTAGACCCTGCGCCGGAGAGAGCGGAACTCTGACTTTACATCCTCCGAGCCTCCCAGCCTCCCAACCTGTGCATTGAGGGCCCGGATCGCCTCGTGGAGGCGGCTGGATGCCTGCTTCAAGTCGCCCGTGCGCCAGGCGATACGGCCCAGGCCGGCCAGAGTGCGGGCTTCGCCGTCGCTCCCGGGGCCCACGCGCCGATAGATCGCGAGAGCTTTCTGATAGTTGACGAGCGCGTCCTTCCAGTTCCCCCGTCGGGTTTCCACCTCGGCCAATCCGCTCCAACTGTGCGCCGTCCAGGGACGTTCCGGGGCGACTTCGGAAAACTGGACGAGGGCGCGTCGATAGGAAGTCTCAGCGCGGCCAAGCTCTCCCGCGGCCCGGGCCGCATCTCCCAAGTCGTTGAGGACCGCGGCAATCATGAGATGCCGGGGAAAAACCCGTTGAAGAATGACCAGCGCTTGTTCGAAGAGAGCCCGCGCTTCCGCCCACCGCCCTTGGTCGAGCTTCAGACGCCCTAGCCGAATGAGCGCAGTGGCTACGGACTCGCCGTTTGGCACCAGCCGCTGCCGGATGACCAGCGCCCTCTCGAAATGACGTGCCGCCACTTCGAGGTCCCCTCGAAGCGAGTAGATGTCTCCCAAGCCCTCCAACTTGAAGGCCATCCAGAAGCTGTCGGGGGCGAGCCGTTCCTGGATCGCCACCGCTTGCTTGAGAAACTGCTCTGCGCCCTCGAGATCGGAACGTTCGGCCGCGATGAAGCCCTGAGAATGAAGGCTGTCCGCCTCAAGGAAGCTCCCCGGTGCCCAGCGTGCCCGAAGAGCGAGCGCCTGATCAAACCCCTCCTTGGCTTCATCCAGGTTTCCCAAACTCACTTCTTGAGAGGCGATCTGATGCAGGCTCCGGGCAAGGCCAAGGCTGCTGGGCTCCGTCGCCCGCCGAATCGTGAGCCCAGCCCGATAGCAGTCCTCTGCTTCGCGGAATCGGCCCTGGTACTCCAGACTCTTGCCGAGGGCTTCCCAGATAAATACCTGGGTCCGATTGTCCCGGGCCCATTGGGCCGCCTCTTGAAAGGCCTCGTGGGCTCGCGGCCAGTTACCGGCTTCACCCCAGACCTCACCGATGCGCAGCAGCAGCCAGCACCGAACGGGATCGCCCTGTTGATGCGGGACCTCCGCGGCCAACCGTCGCCAGCCTGCTATTCCTTCGCTCAGCTTTCGCCGCCGAATCCGGCGTTGGCCCTGCTCGTAGAGAGCAGCGTTCCGAGACGTAAGGATCGGGCGAGCTCTCGACCGGCCGCGCCGCTCGGAGTTGAAGTGGACGTTCCATTCACCAGCGGCAACGTGCCACTCCCTTGGCTCACCGTTCCTTTCACCGTACAGGACCACCGAACCCCGGTATGCCTGCTCGACCTCGAGCCACATCCAATCGAAAGGGGAAGAGAGCACACCCTGAGCCGCCTCTGGATTCGCGGGAGGTGAAGACAGCCTTTCCCAACGGTGCAGCACGTCCCCAGCCCGGAGGCCTGCCTTCTCGATCTCTGAGCCAGGCGCGACCTCATCCACGATGATTCCGCTGAGCTCCGCTGTACCCTCTGACGAGTGGCCGCGAGGGCCTGAGAGGGCGGCCATCGGCGCAGCCGCCTGAGCCAGAAGGCAAATAAGGACCCAGCATTTGGAATGCATAGGAATCGAGGCTCCCCTCTCCCCTTGTAGGAACCTTCCAGGGCATCAGATAACTTACTTCAAGCTCTGGCTGGCGGGCAAGCCGGACCATGGTCCCTACGCTCGAAGAATCTCGCGTTTATGGATAGGACGGAATGGGCGGCAGGGACGAAGAGGCAGGGAGAAAGGCCTCTCTGTTGCTCTGTAAGGGAATGGAATCCGCCCAGAACCCTCGCCGCCTGCTGGCGGCGAGAAATATCTATTAACTGAGGAACAAGAAAAGAAATCGAGGCGCAAGATGTCAAGAGTTACCTTGCGGGTGGTCGCGGCGCCCGTAGTATTGGGTCTTTTGCTCATGGCGGTTTACGCTGCTCCAGCTCAGGACCAAGCTGATTTCCAGGAAAAAACGACTACCCAACCTAAAGTAATCCTAGAAACCGTAACAGGCTACGCATCAACCTACACAACGACTGTTCACCTGATGAACGGCGCACACCTCAAGCCAATCCTGGGTACGGGACCTCAGGATGTTGGCACTAATGGATGCCGTGGATGGGTCAATCGTTTTGAAGCAATGAACGTCGCCGGTTTCACTCAGAAAAGCGCTGCAAACGCAGCTTCCGTAGTGGTTTCTGGTAGCTTTCACGACGATAACGGGCGCCCCGCATTTCCTCTACGCGTCAACACCTGGAGGGCAACCTATGGATTTGCTTGCAGTGCTGCTGAAGGAACAAACGATCTTCTCATGTTGACGATTCGTGACCAGGAGAAAAGGGCCTACATTAGTTCATTTAGCTTGGCGGCGTTCAACAGTACCATCCTTGCCCCAGATGTGGTTCTTGGTCTAAAACCTAGCTTTCCTAAAAGCCCCACTACGAGGCTTGGCCGAAACTACGTAGGGTTAGCCAATCCTTACAACCAAGGCTTCGGAACCGTCATCTTTCTTACTTCTACGAGCTTGACCCAGGCAGAGGCAGTGAACATTCTCAAAGCTAAGGGTTGCCCTGAGGACCAAATCATGCAGCTAGACGGCTCTACCGTGGCCCAACTCTCCAAGAAAAACGCCAATGGCACCTGGAGCCACTTGATCACCTCATCAACCAGAAAAATGCCCCAAGCCTTCGTGATCGAAGGTTGACACGACTTCCACAAGTACCCCTGCGAGCGCCGACCGCACGTAGAGCAAAGCTCCAGCTCTCCGGCAGACAGGCCGCGCGAGGAGGCCGGGCAGGGATGGCCGGAGGAGGAGGAGTCGCCACGGCGGCGGAATCTCCGGCTCATCACCTGAGGGCCGTCCGGGCGACTCGAGTCCGCGGACGGACATGCGGTTCAGTCTCCTGGAGCTGTCGCCCGCGCCCCTCCTACTCCTCCGCTTTGAACCGCATCGCATTCTCCTGCTGGCTCCGCCTCTTCCGTGGCCCTAAATCTAAAGGTCACCGGCCACTTCAGGCCTTGCTCTCCGCGCCGCGCATGACCCCCAACTCGCCGGAAAATCGCGTCTCCCTGTAGACAACGGGACCAGCCGAGGGGACCTGATCGTCCCCGATGGCGCCAATTCTCAAAGGCGGTTCCTGCCCGCAAGCAGGGATCGCCCTTTTTTTCACAGAAGGCTCTTCGGCTCGCTCGAACGGCTTCCACCCCACACAGGATCTTCACGAAGGGAAATCCCTCTTGCCTTGCGGGATCGCGCGGCTCGCCTGACCCGGAGCGGCTTTGACCCAGGGAGATTCGTGCTTTCTCCCGCTTGAATGTCGATGTCGCCCAGCGGAGGCGAGTCATTCTCGAACTGAGGGCAGCGTTGGCCCCCGGGAGGTGCGCCGACGCCCCATCGGGGCGGTCATCGCCCTCGCGGGGGGAACCGCTCCCCCGACCGTGGCCCCGGTAGGGGCAGCCGTGGCCCTCGCGGGGGCAGCCGTCGCCCTCGTGGGGGCAGGCGTTGCCCAACCTTCGGGAGAGGCGAGAAATCTGTCGCGTTCAGGCGCCGAACAGTCGGGCGAGTGCCCGGTCCTTGTCACGATGCGTGATTCGTTTTCACCACAAACCGCGCCGGAATCCCGCCAATCTCCCCAAACATCCCGTTACTCCCTCTCTGAGGCGAGCATGGGACGCCTCACGGGCCGATCGGCAAAGTCCCCGACGGGGGACATCCCAAAACCTTAAACCGATTCACGTTTTGGGGCCATTTTGGCCTGAAAGGGACCAGTGTATGTTCACGAAATTCGCATTCCCCCAAGAATCGCTCGGGCTCGCAGGTCTGCTCCTCCTTCTGCTGGGCAGCGGGTCTGTTTCCGCCGCCGGCGCTCAGCCCTTCGAAAACTGTACGGCGGCGCTCCAATCCTCGGGCGGCGGCGTCTCGCTCGCCAATGCCGCGACCGCCTCGACCACCAAGAAGGTTGACGAGTGGGACGGCGACATCCTCAAGATCATGATCGATCAGCCGGGAATCCTGGTGCTGTCGGGGGAGGGCTCCGATGTCCAGGGAGCGCTCTATGCCGCCGATCCGGAATCCGGCGAGCCCGTGCTCGAGGATGGCGGCACGCTCGGCACAGTGCATCAACCGCTGACTCTGGTGGTCCAGCCGGGCGTGCACTGCGTGCAGGTGACGCCGCCCACCGAGGCCACAGGCAACCTGAGGGTGCAGGCCACCTTCTTCGACGTCTGCAGCTTCGGACCGCAGGATGATCACGGCGACAGCTTCCTCTGCGCCACGGAGACCGCCCTGGGCGAGGAACAGACGGGAGAGATCTCGCCGGCGACCGACCAGGACGTCTTCTCCCTCACCCTCGACGCCGAGACGGCCGTGACGATCAGCGTCGCCGGAGCCTCGGACCTCGCCGCAGGTCTCTATGATGAGGACGGCACGCTGCTGGCCGCCGACGCCCGAGGCCCCTGGACCCTCGGCGCCGGGCAATACTTCATACGGATCGACGGGGGAACGGGCTCCGGAGGCTCCTACACCGTCGGCGTGGCGGAGACTCCGTAGGGACTCCGTAAAAAGCTTCGATCGAGTCTGCCCGGCCCCGAGGTGGGGCCGGGCAGTTTTCTTCAAGGGGGCGCCCCGGCTTTGAAGACCATCTTGCCCGGGTTCAGCACCAGCCGTCCGTCTTCGAGCGCGAAACTCTCGACCTTCTCCAACGCCGCGAAGTAACGCTGCTCGTTGGTACCGGCCGCCCCCATGCAGGCCATTTTGGTGGCCGAGATCGCGCCCACCTTGAGTGCTCCCGGCGCCGAGGAAGTCACGCTGGCCGAGTAGCGGTTGCAGCCGCCGGAGCCGGAGACTTTTCCGCCCCCGAAGACCGCGGTGATCGCGCGCTCGGCTGGAGCCAGGCTCCCATCGTCGAATTGCACCAGGGTCCAGGTCTTCCCCTCCAGAGCATCCATGGGTGTCATCCCCTCTCCGCCCTTGCCCGGCGTTTGGCCGGCCGCGGGCGACGGCACGGCGCAGCCGAGTAGGGCGATCAGACTCAAAACTGCCGAGAGTTGGAAGAAAGCTCTTGTGCTCATTTCAGGCCTCCTGGGCCGGCGCTTGCAACCGGCCCGGGAGGATCGTAGCGCAGCAGGCCGCGGAGGACTTCATTGGGCTCGGCCTCCCTCAGCAGGTAGGCCATCGCCGACCAGCCGCGGTCCTGGCGTTCCTCGGTGCGGAGAAGACGGTAGAACCGGCCGCCGATCTCGAGGCTCACGAGCTCGTTCCACTCCGGTTTGGGCCGTCCGCTCAGCACCACCAGATCGCACCCGGGCTCGCTCTCCACGCGGTCCGGCCGCTCGGGCCCGAAACGGAGACGGCCGCGGAATGAGCGGACAGGAATCGCCAGGAGCTGTCTCGCCCGCAACACCAGCCAGACGAAAGGTTCGCCGAAGGCATCGCCGGTGGCGGCGAAGGCCACCAGCCGCGCGATCCCCACCAGCGGCAGGCTGGCCAGGAGCCAGGTGGTGGGCCGCACCACCCACGCCAGCCAGATGATTGCCCCGCTCTCGGTGACGGCCAGCTTGGCCTCGAAGCTGTTGAGCGCGCGCGGATCGACCTTCTCGAGCAGATGCGTGGCAATGGCCGCGCTCTGCACCTGATCGAAGGCCAAGGCGCTGTCGAGCAGCAGCTTGACGCCCAGGAAAAGCTCCAGAAGACCCAGGACGAAAGACCAGTGGGCGGGCTCGGCGCCACGGCGGACGAGCGCGTCGCGCTCGGGCGCCGGGAGAAAGGCGGCGAGGAGGTCCAGAAACACTTGAAAAAGGTAGCACGGCGTGGCTCAGAGCGCCCTAGCCCAAGACCCTCATCACCCCGGCCCTCTTCTCCCGACCCCCTCCACCACCTTGCCGGGAGAAGAGGGAGAACCGCAAGTCCGCCCCAGCCGGGTTTCCCTCTCCTTGGGAGGTGGATGGGGCGGTCAGGGATAATGAGGGCATGAGCGACATCAAGCGAGCGGTGTTCCCTGTGTTCCGCTACCACACGAAGGGCGCGGCGCAGGAACTGCGTACCAGAGATGGGGACTTCCTGGGCACTGGCTTCTTCGTAGAACACGGAAGGCACGTGGCTTTTGTGACCGCGCGGCACGTTGTCGATGTGGACTCCCAAGGCGGCGTAGTAGGAATCGGTGACCTGTCCAACAATTCTAAGCACACTTGGGGTGGCTTCGATTATCATCAAGTGCCGACTTGGCGATTGCCATCTTCTTGCGGGAGAAAGCTCCGACCTTCGCCACACCGATGGTGCTGGGACCAGAACGCCTTGAACTCGGCGACCCGGCAGCGAGTTACGGATTCCCCTTCTCTGGAGCGAAGCACCAAGAAGGGGGTCGCAATTTGGTCAGAATCGAGAAGATGTTTTTTCGTGGCCATGTGAGAACCAACTGGGGAGGAGCCGACTTTGATGGGCTCGTGCCTCGCCCGTTTGGCGTTAACTACGGCCTTAGCTTCGCCTGCCCCAGTGGATTAAGTGGAGCGCCATTGCTCGCTGCCAGAGATGATGGCGGACTGAGTGTCGCTGGAATCGTCTATGGCAACCGGATTGTCGAGTTTCAGTTGCGCGCATATGAGGAGGTATTGCGAGACGGCGCAGTGGAACGAAACAGGGAGTTGGACGCCCATCACTTTGGTCTGGCTTCGGATCTTACTGAGCTGCTGTCCATGATCGAGTAGCGGCTCCCGACCGGCCTCAGGTCACTGCCAGGGACTCGCTTTAGCTCACAAGTTAGGCGATCAAAAACGCTAGCATTAATCACGCTCCATCTTGTAGTTAAAGCAGTTCTGGCAAATGCCAGTGCCGATCAGTTCATCGGGAGCAAGGTAGGTCCCACACTCCGAACAGGCGCATACCTCGACATCCTCGTCACAGTAGTAGCACTTATCATCGTCTTCACCTGCTCCAATTACAAGTGTTCTGTTGCCGCACTCAGGACATACTGCGATCTCGATCTCGGGTCTATCTTTCGGACCGAAACGCCGGAGAACAGCTTCCGCATCAACCTCCGCACGGTGAACGAGATCTTCATAGCTGAGCACAAGACCCTTAACCTCCTCGAACAGCGCTGCCGGGAGATGACTCTCCAGTTCTTCTTCGAGATGTTCCACCAGGAAGTAGGAGATGAACTTTAGGGCCTCGCCAAGTACATGCTGGTGGCTCTCCGCTGGCACGAACCGATGATGCTCGATCCGATTCCGCCGCTTCTGGAGATCCTGAAGTATCTTCTGGTACTGTGCTGGAATGTCAACGCCTAAGTTCACAAAACGAACCAAGATCTCTCGAAGTCCAACTGTGAGCGAATCGTCTTCAATCTTCTGGTCGATGTTCTTGTAAATGAAGAGTGGATGCTCGCGATGTAGCCGCTCCTTAAGTAGCAGTTCTATTGCGTGGAACATCTCGAGAATTGCCCACTTGTCTGCCGTTTCCAACTCTTGGTCACTGTAGTGCCCGACAGCCATACGAAGTGAGTCGAGTGCGTTCTCCAGGATTTCACTCATGTCGATAGTTACCCGCAAGCCCCTGACCTCATAACGCTACCTAACCGGCACCGCGAACCGGTGCTGTCCGGTTGAGGCCCTGTGTTATGCGACCTAGCAGCTTCCGCAACTGCGCCTTTCGCTGTTGTTAGCCTTGGGACACACCCAGCGCACCTCGCCGGTGTAACCCTTCGCAGGGTCGAGTTCATCGAGCACTGCGTCTCTCTGGTCGAGAGGCAGTCTGCTTGCCTCACAGATTCCCCTAAATGGATGGCGCAAGATTGCCGCCCTTCTGCCTCTGTTTCGGTGCTTCATTGCTTCCGCTGCTATACGTTTGGCCACCGCGCTAGGCTTGTTCGCTTGAGCGATCGCCGATCTCATCGCTGCACGGGCAACTTCCACCAGTGCCAGATCGTGAGAATCAAGTGTCAACATCTAGCTTTTCCTCGTGCTAGGAGCATATGCTGAATGCTCCGTTGTTCGGGAGATTCCAGAATAGCACTTCTATGAAGGGGTCGGTGTTTCCAAGCAAAACGTTATGATCCTGTCTGAACTTGTACCACCGATCTTTGGTGATGAACTTCGAGATGTACTCGTTCACATAGACCGACAGGAGAAGCGGATAGCGAGTATCGTATTCTCGCTTGGCGAGCGCGACCTTTTCTCCTACCGCCTGAGCCAACCGGCTCTCGTACAACTCTAGTTGTTCACGATCGCACTGAAGGTTCAGCCAGTCGAAGGAATCGTTCATGTGAGCGTCAGGTACACTCCTATCGTTCAGGTAGACAGAAGTTACCTCCACGCCGAATCTACGATTCCCTCCAACTTCTTGGACGAAGAAGTCGGGTTTATCTCGTTCCTCCATCAGCTCCAAGTCTAGGCCGTGCGGAAGACGGCGGTAAATATCGAGGAACTCGCCTATCTCCCACCGTTCACGTTCAGTCTTAGATGGCCATTTCATTGTGGCTAAACCTCAACGCTAACCGCAAGATCAACTGTATCCGTCTGGTCCCCAAAGCCTTCGCGACAGCCTCCACGCCTGCTCAGGCTACCGGTGAAAAAAATGTATCTCATTCATTCTATTGAACGTAAATATGCCATGTCAACGTTGGCGGTGCCGGCCCGCCCGGCCCAACGGGCCGGGAGAACGGAGCCCAGGGCCAAGGCCGCAGGCCGATACCCTGGGTGGAGAGATGACAACGCGGTGCGGCCTGAAAGGTCGCGAGACCGTTGGTCCGGCGTTGGAGGGCCCCGGTTGGGAAAGCTCTCGCGACCTTACAGGCCGCACGGAGGATGGGGTGCCCTTTTTCCCAGGGCGTCGGCCTTCGGCCTTGGCCCTGGGCTTGGATCTCCCGACCCGTTGGGCCGGTGGGGTCCGGTGGAATCGGGCAGGTCCACCGGCTGGCCGCCGGGGCTGAGGACCTGGGCTACCCACGGTAGTCCTGACCCCACGAAAACGAAACCGCGGTCCGGAGGGGACCACCGTCGGTAGGTCAGCACTCGCCGCAGGCCGCGCACACCCGCCGCAGGACTCCGTTCTGGCAGAACAGCGTGCAGGACTGAACGCTCTGCGTGGGCGGAACGGTATGCAGGAAGCAGGTCTGGCACGAGGTCACCGGCGGCTGGGGACAGACATTGAGCGCCGCCGTCGATGCCTTCGCCATGAAGACCATTGCGATGCCGAGAAGAACCAGGCTGACCTTTCGCATCATGACCTCCCGAGTTGGGGCACCCGGAAGCGGGTGCGGAGGGTTATCTTAACTACTCTCCGCGGGCCGTGACACAGAGTCGCCTTCGGGATAGGCTTTTGCCCATCGCTACCGAGAAGCCATCCCCCCGCAAGCGCCTGGCACTCCTCCTGTTGATCGCCCTGGCTTTCGTCGCCCTGGCCGAGATTGCTGTGCGGGCCTTCTGGCCTCAGCCGGCCTTCTACGCCTCGCCGGGGCTCTACGTCGTCGATCCCAAGGTCGGACACCGCATGAAGCCGGGGTTACGAGGCGTGCTGGGCAACTTCGCCGAGTTCACCACCCAGGTGCGGGTCAACCAACTCGGTATCCGCGGCCCCGAGGTCGGCCCCGGCCGGCCCGGCGTGCAGCGCGTACTGGTGTTGGGCGACTCCTTCACCTTCGGTATGGGCGTCGAGGAGCAGGACGCCTTCCCGGCACAGCTCGCCGCCGAGCTCACCCGCCGCGGCGTCCCCGCGGAAGGGATCAACGCCGGCATCGGCGGCTACGGCGTTCCCGACGAGGTGCGCTGGTTCGAGCAGTACGGCCGGAAGATCCACCCCACCGTCATCGTCCTCGGCATCTTCACCGGCAACGACTTGCAGGACGCCGCTCCGGACCGGCCGCCCGCCTTCGTCTCCCACGGCGAGCTGCTGGACAAGGCCGAGCTGAGCCGCTCCTCCCTCTTCCATTGGCTCTACCAGCACTCCCAGCTCTTCGCCCTCGTCAAGTACTCGCTGCCCGCGCCGGTCGACCGCACGATCCGGCGCACGCTCCACATGCCCGAGCCCTCGGCCATCCGCGGCCTGCGGGAGGAGATGGCCCTCTACGATCCGCGCAACCGGCCGCGGGCAGAGCAGGGCGGCATCGCTTCGGAGGCGGCGATCCGCCGTCTCCTCACACTCGCCCAGGCCGATCACTCGGTCGTGGTGGCCCTGCTTCTCCCCTCGAAGCTCCAAGCCGACGACGTCGAGTGGAACGGCGCGCTACGGAAGCTCGGCCTCGCTCCGTCGCAGGCCGATCGCACGCTGCCGAACGAGATCTTCTCGGGCGTGCTGGCGCGCTGCGGCGTGCTGGCGCTCGACCTCACTCCGATCCTCTCGGACGCGCTACGCCACGGCGAAGTGGATTTCTTCCCCAGGGATCAGCACTACACGGTGGCCGGCAACCGGCGAATCGCCCGCGAAGCGGCGAGCTTCCTCCGCGGCCGGGTTGAACCTCCCGCGGCCCCCCGGATACACTCACCCGCCGCCGGAGCCGGCTGAAGAAGGTCGCCTCGGACTTCCCATGACTTCGTCCAATCCCAAGAGATCCCGCAAGCAGTGGTGGCTCGGCGTCGTAGCCGCCGCCCTCGCGGCTGTCGCCTGGTGGGCCCACACTCACCATGACTCGGTGAGGGCCCTTCTGCACGGGCTCGATCCGAGCACCGACGCACGCCCGGCGGCACCCGCGGGTCCCGAGGTCTCCTCCCCCGACTACGCCCGGCTGGGCGACGGCTTCCTCGTCTGGGAGTCGAACCGCTCCGGACCCTGGCGCATCTGGACCCGCCGGCTGGACGGCTCGGGCCTGCACCAGCTCTCGCCGGACGAGTCCGGCCACGAGCACTGCTGCGCCCATATCGCCCCCGACGGCAAGAGCGTCGCCTACCTGAGCCTCAGCAATTTCAAGTACGCTGCCGATCCCGAAGAGGGGAAGCTCCGCCTGATCGGGATCGACGGCAAGGGAGACCGCGTCGTCGCCGAGGCGGCGCAGACCTACAGCCGCGGCCACCGCTCCGCCATCTGGCACGGCGACAACCTGCTGCAATACGTCGACCCGGAAGGCAACGCCATCCTCCTCGATCTGGCCAAGGGCACGAAGGAGAAGCTGGCCGGCCCCAGCAGCGAGGGCAAGGGCTGGCTGGTGAACCGCACGCGGACCCATGCGACCACCGGGCTGCCGACCTTCTCCCTGTATGACGCCGCGCGCCGCGCCGTCACCGAGCGCACTCCTTTCGGCGGCTGCGAGCCCTACTTCTCCGACGACGGCCATTGGGGGATCTGGATGGCGGGAGCCGGCGGCCCCCTGCGGGCGTTCGATCTCGCCACGCGGACCCAGAAGACGCTGTTCGAGAAGAACGATCCGCGCCTCGGCGCCCAGGCCTACATGTACTTCCCCATGCTGTCGAACGGCTCGGCGCTCGTTGCTTTCGGGGCCTCGCCCAACGAGCACGATCACGAAAAAGGGAACTACGACATCTTCGTCGCCGAGGTCGATCCGTCCACCATGGACGTCCTCGGCCAGCCGCTGAAGTACACCTCCGCGCCGACTCCGGACCGCTATCCGGACGTCCACGTCGAGCCGCTCCCCCTGGGGCGGACGTTCGGCGAAGCGCCGTTCCACGTCCGACTGCCGGACTCAAAGCCCGGCCCCGAGGCTCAATGGGACTTCGGCGACGGCACGCCGCCGGCCCCGGCCCGCGGCGAGCACACCTACGAGAAGCCAGGGAGCTTCGCGGTGTCCGCAAAAGCAAAGAGCGGCGAGATCCTGCGCGGCCGGGTGACCGTGCTGCCGGCCCAGCCGCCGAAGGCGTTGAAGGCCGAGGTGCGCCAGGGACGGGCAATCCTCGTCACCTTCGACGAGCCGGTCGCCGCCGCTCCGGGCGGAGCGAAGGCGCGTCTCGCCTCGGGGAAGCAGGTGACGGAAACCAAGATCGGCGCGGACGGCCGGAGCCTGGAGGTGACTCTCGCCGCCGACCTCACGACCGGCGACCGCCTCCACCTCGAAGGGATCGTCGACCGCGCGCAGCGGCCCAATGCCCTCGTGCCGGCCGATCTCGAAATCCCGCCGCCCCACTGGCCGGTGGACCGCAAGAGCCTCATCCTGCTGTGGGCGGCGGCCGATCAGCCCAACCTGGTGCCCGATCCCTCGCAGGCCGCGGACCGCACCTACGCCGTGAAGCCTCACGGCCGGGCGCGCCTGAACCACGACCACGCCATGCTGCTGGTGGGCGACGGCGCCTTCCAGGCCGAGGAGCAGGCGGGCAAGAGCCTCGTCGAGCTGGCCGAAAAGAGCAACGAGATCACCCTGGAGCTGACGCTCACGCCCGCCGAGGCGGCGCCCGCAACCTCGGGGGCGATTTTCTCCTTCGGCCGCTACAAGGGCACGCCCCTCCTGGAGCTGGCGCAGCAGGGCGACGCCCTCGTCTGGCGCCTGCTGCACAACAAGACGGCGGGGCCGGCGGCCCGCTTCGGCAAGCTCGTGGCCGGGCAAGCCGTTCACGTGATCGCCGCCTACGGCCCGGGCCGCCGGGTGGTTTATGTAAACGGAGCCAAGGTTCTCGACGACGACGCGTGGCAGGGCGATTTCTATTTCTGGAAGCCCGGCGCCCTGGAGATCGGCGCGGGATGGAAGGGTGTCGTCGAGGGGCTCGCGATCTACGACCGCCTGATCGGTCTGGACGAGGCGGCGGAGAACGCCCGCCGCTACGCCACCGAGCGAGCCCGCCGGCAGGCCGTGCCGCAGCCCCAGGTGCTCGCGACGCTCCAGCGTTGCTCGCGCATCCCCACGCTCGACGAGATCGCGCCCTACCGCCAGGCGCTCGCCGCCTGCGAGTATCGCTTGGACCGCGTGGTCGCCGGCACCGTGACGGGGCCAACGATCCGGGTCGCTCGCTGGGTGATCCTCGACGGCGAGACGCTCACGCCTCCCAAGGGCGCCTCGGTGCCGCTGACGCTGGAGCCGTTCAGCGGCAACGGGCAGCTCGAGAGCATCTATCTCTCGAACGACCTCGGCGCCAGCTCTTCACCGCTCTTCTACGACCCGACGAGCGGGTGAGCCTCTCTTAGTTGGATAGATCGTGGTCTTCAGCTCCCACCTCTTCGTCTACTACTTCCTGCCGCTCGCCCTGCTCGCCTACTTCCTGGCGCCACGGCGGGCGAAGAACCTCGTCCTCACGCTGTTCAGCTTCGTCTTCTACGGCTGGGCCAACGTGGCGTTCATTCCGCTGCTGATGGCCTCGACCTTCATCGATTATTTCTGCGGCCTGGCTTTGACCGGCGGCTTCCGCCGGCCCTGGCGCGGCGAGCTGCCGGTGCTCGCACCCGGCGGCGCGCGCAGCCGGTCGCAGAAAACCATTCTCACCGTCTCCATCACCGCGAACCTGCTGCTGCTCGGCTTCTTCAAGTACTTCAACTTTACGGTCGACAGCTACGACGCGCTGATTGGGGCGCTCGGCCTCACCGGCCTGCGGCTCGATTCGGTGATGCGGGTCGTCCTGCCACTCGGCATCAGCTTCTACACCTTCAAAAGCATGAGTTACGCCATCGACGTCTACCGCGGCGACGCGCGGGCCATGCGCAACCTCGTGGACTTCTTCTGTTTCGAATCGATGTTCCCCGATCTCGTGGCGGGGCCGATCATCCGCTTTTCGGAGATCGCCGACCAGCTCGTCAACCGCACGATCACCAGCGAGAAGTTCGCGCGCGGCGTCGCCTTCTTCTGCCTGGGAATGGCGAAGAAAGTGCTGCTCGCCAACCCCTGCGGCAAGATCGCGGACACCACCTTCGGCGCCGCCTCGCTCGGCGCGCTCGACGCCTGGCAAGGCCTCTTCGCCTACGCCTTCCAGATTTATTACGACTTCAGCGGCTACTCCGACATGGCGATCGGCCTCGCGCTGATGCTCGGCTTCATGTTTCCCAAGAACTTCGACTCGCCCTACAAGGCGGACTCGATCACCGATTTCTGGCGCCGCTGGCACCTGTCGCTCTCCACCTGGCTGCGCGACTACCTTTACATTCCGCTGGGCGGCAACCGCAAAGGCGAGACGCGCACCTACATCAATCTGGCGCTCGTCATGCTGATTGGCGGCCTGTGGCACGGCGCGGCCTGGACGTTCGTAATCTGGGGAGCAATTCACGGCGGCTGGCTGGCGCTCGAACGGGCCTTCGGCAAGAAGAGCTGGTATCGAAATCTGCCGCACGTGGGCCGCGTCGCGCTGACCTTCTTCATCGTCCTCATCGCCTGGGTTTTCTTCCGCGCGCCCGATCTCGCGAGCTCCCTGCGGTATCTGGGGAGCATGGCGGGCCTTGGTAGCACGACAGGCGGAGCGGCCTTGATCGGCGGGCTGATCCGCCGTCCCTACGATTTAATGGCACTCGCTCTCGCGGCCCTGATCGCCTGGGGCGCTCCACAGACCTGGGACTGGACGCGCAGGCTGACATGGCCCAAGGCACTGGCCTGCCTCGCCCTCCTCGGAGTCGCTCTCGCAGCGATGGCGACTCAAGGCTATAACCCGTTCATCTATTTCATCTTCTAGGCGATAGAAACGATCATGGACTCCGAACGCGAGCGCATCGCCAAGATCGAGATCGGCCACACCGACATCTCGCCATCCTTGGCGTGGGTGCTGATCGCAGTCTTCCTGGTTGTGATCGCGACAGTGCCGCTCGTCGACGTGCTGACCGGGAGAGCCTCGAACACCGGCGTCACCCCGAGCTCGCTCACGGCTGTGGGGTCTGTCGCCCGCCAGGATGGCTGGATCGCGGGAAGCTACGCTCTCCTGCGCCAGATGCATCAGCTCGAAGACGGCCTCGAAAGGAAGTCCTGGCTGGGCGCCGCCCTGCTGCCGCGGATGCAGCGCGTGCTGACCGCGCTCGGCGTCGGCAATGAAAAGGTTTACCTGGGACGGGACCGCTGGCTCTACTACACGCCCGACGTGCAATATGTGACCGGCTTCCCCTTCCTGCAGCCCAGCGTCCTCAAGGCCCGGAGACTCGGCGGCCCCGGCTGGGAGAACGGCCCGCAGCCCGATCCGCTCCCCGCCCTGATCGATTTCCAGCGCCAACTCGCCCGGCACGGCATCGCGCTCCTAGTGGTGCCCACGCCGCTCAAGCCGATGATCGAGCCCGAGGGCTTGGCGTCGGGAGCGGTGCCGACGCCGCTGGAGAACCCCTCCTGGCCGGACTTCGTCCGCCGGCTCAGCACCGCCGGACTCCAGGTCTTCGATCCCTCTCCCCTGCTCGCGCAGGAGAAGGCCGCTCACGGCCAGCCGCAATACCTCCGCACCGACACCCACTGGACGCCGCAGGCGATGGACCTCGTCGCGCGCCAACTCGCCGAGCGCGTCCGCGCTCTTGGCGGTCTCGGCCCCTCCACGGGAGCGGGCTACTTCCGGCAGACACAGAACGTCTCGAACACCGGCGACCTCGCGGTCCTCCTCACCTTGCCTCCGGCTCACCCGCTCAAGGAGCTGGAGACGGCGACGATCCAGCGCGTCGAGACCGCCGAGGGGACCCAATGGAGGGCTGATCCGAAGTCCGCCGTCCTGATCCTCGGCGACAGCTTCACCAACATCTACTCGCAGAGCGACCTCGGCTGGGGCACCGGAGCCGGCCTCGCCGAGCAGCTCTCCTATTACCTGGGACGCCCCGTCGACCGTCTCGCCCTGAACAGCGGTGGCGCCCTCAACACCCGCCAGCGCCTCGCCCAGGACCTTGCCACAGGCAACGACCGCCTCGCCGGCAAGAAGGTCGTCATCTACCAGTTCGCCATGCGCGAGCTGGCGATCGGGGATTGGCGGTTGATTGCGATGGGTGGGGCCCGATGAGAGCGACTGACATTCCCCTCCGTGAGTGGTTCGGCGACATCGACATCTACCTTTTCGATCAGATTCTTCGGGAGAGAATCCGTCCCGGGATGTCGATCCTGGACGCCGGCTGCGGAAGTGGCCGCAACCTCGTTTACCTCCTGCGCAGCGGCTATGACGTCCACGGCGTGGACGCCTCCCGGGAAGCCATCCTCGCGGTGCGTGATCTCGCCAGCCGCTGGGCTCCGAGTCTGTCAGCGGAAAGCTTCCGGGTAGAGCCCGTGGAATCGATGTCGTTTGCCGATCAGAGCTTCGATGTCGTGATCAGCAGTGCCGTGCTCCATTTTTCCCGCGACGAGGCTCAATTCCACGCCATGCTGCGGGAGATGTGGCGGGTGCTCCGCCCCGGGGGCTTCTTCTTCGCGCGCCTCGCCTCCAGCATCGGAATCGAAACGAGAATCCGCCCCTTAAGCAACCGGCGCTACCGCCTGCCGGACGGCAGCGACCGCTTCCTCGTGGACGAGGAGATGCTCCTCGCCCTCACCCAGGAGCTCGGCGCCTCGCTTGCCGATCCGATCAAGACGACCAACGTTCAGAATCTTCGCTGTATGACGACGTGGTGTCTGGTAAAGACTTGATCGCGCGGTCCAGCTCCTGGAAGAAATAGAGGGTGAGGCCGTTGGGATCGCGGACGCAGAAGCTCCGATGGCCCCAACTCTGATCCTTCAGCTCCTGGCTGACCGGCAGTCCCTTCTCGACAGCCCGGCTGTACCGCGCCTCGATCTCCGCCACCTCGATCACCATGAACGCGCCCTGCGGAGGCCGGGAGTCCCAGAGGTCGCCCGCCCCACCGCTGGGCAACGCCATCACCTCGATGAGCCCCGCGGCCGCCTGGAAGATCGTGCCGCGATCCTCGGCGTTGCGATCCCACGTCTCGAACACCGGAAGCTCCAGCCCGTCGCGGTAGAACGCGACCGTCGTGTCGTAGGCCGGGGTGAAAAAGGCGAATCGAAATTGACCTTCACTCATGGACGGGATGATACAGCGCCGCGTCGGGGAAGTTATACGCCCCCGCCCAAGACCCTCACCCCTGCCCTTCTCCCGACCGCCCCAACCACCGCCCCGGGAGAGGGGTACTCCTGGGGCGTCCCCACTGCTCTCCCTCTTCTCCCGGCGCGGGGGGCGGGGCGGTCGGGAGAAGAGGGCCGGGGTGATGAGGGTCTTGGGTGGGGGAAACTCTGAGCAAAGTTAACGCCTGTGGGGGCGAGCCCCAGACCCGCCCTTCCTATCCTCACTCCGTCAATGAGCCTGGAGGCTCGCCAGGGCAGTCAGCACTTCTTCGCTATGGGTGGCCGGTTTGACGCCCGTGAAAACCTTGGCGATCTTTCCCTGCGGGTTGACGATGAAGGTATTGCGGGCCGCCAGCTTGGCGCCGTTGTACTCCATCACCGAGCCGTACTGGGTCGAGACTTTGGCATCGGGGTCCGAGAAGAGCTTGAAGGCGAGCCCTTCCTTGGCGCAGAAGTCCTTGTGCGACTCGGCGGTATCGACGCTGACTCCGAGGATGACCGCGTTGACCTTCTCGTACTTCGCGAGGTCGCGCTGGAAGTTGTGGGCCTCCAGGGTGCAGCCGCCCGTGAAGTCCTTGGGATAAAAATAGAGGACGACCCACTTGCCCTGAAAGTCCTTGAGGGCTGCCGCATGGCCCTCGTTGGTGGTGAGGCTGAAGTCCGGAGCCGGCGAGCCGACCGCCGGCATCGCCGTGGCATCCGGAGCCGCATGAGCAAGCATCACCGGCGCCAACACGGCAACGAGAACGAACAAGCCAAAAACGTAGCGTCGAGCTGAGGTCATCTTGGAATCTCCTAGGGGATCAGGTTGAGGTGAC
The DNA here is from genome assembly GCA_035996875.1 of Thermoanaerobaculia bacterium. Taxonomy (GTDB): domain Bacteria; phylum Acidobacteriota; class Thermoanaerobaculia; order Multivoradales; family UBA5704; genus DATARR01. The sequence goes on along the minus strand of DASYJD010000054.1, from coordinate 16,441 downwards.
ACGCGGACATCCTAGCAGAACCTCCGCGCCGTCTGAATCGATTTCAGACGATGCTCAAGCATCGACGTCACGGCCGGTGGCTCGAAGGCTCCGAAACCAGCCCGGAGGGCGGCAGACTGATAGCCCAGGCCGCAAGCCCTGGGACCTATGCGCCATACCCTCCCCTCTTCGATTGGCCCTGCCAAGGGCGCTTTTTTCGCGGTGCATCTGAGCCCACCTCAAGAGCTGCGCCTGCCGGCCGTGCTAGCATCCTCAACTATGCCCCGCTTGGCGATCGCAGATGAGCAGTTGGCGCGGTTCTGCCGGAAGCAGCACATCCGACGCCTGTCCCTGTTCGGTTCTACGCTCGCGGGAACCGCTCGGCCGGAAAGCGACGTCGATCTCTTGGTGGAGTTCGAGCCCGGCCGTGAACCGGGCCTCCTCGGGCTGGCCTTGATGGAAGCCGAGCTGACCGCAATGTTGGGCGGGAAAAAGGTCGACTTGTGCACGCCTCAGGATCTCAGTCGGTATTTCCGCGACCAGGTACTGCGGGCAGCCGAGGTCCAATATGCGGGATGAGGACCGCGTCCGCATTCTCCACAGGATCGATGCCGCCGAAGCTGTGGCGCAGTTCCTGGACGGCCGGAGCCGTGACGACCTCGATCAAGATCGGATGCTGCTCTTTTCCTTGGTGCACGCAATCGAGATCCTCGGCGAGGCGGCCAACAAACTCTCTCTCTCGATGCCCGGGCTGCGGCGCCACAGATACCTGGGGGCCATGGTGGCGATGCGCAACCGGCTCGTCCTAGGCTAACTTCGACATCGACACGACGATTGTTTGGAAGCCAGCCACCGTGGAAGTCCCCGAGTTGGTCCCACTGCTACGGACCCTGGCCGATAGGAACACCTGAGAGGCCCGACTCAAGAGGTCCTGCGAGCCGCCCTGATCCGGCGTCTCTACGATTTACTCGACGCAGGGTTATAACGCATTCATCTACTTCATCTTCTGCTCCTCGCTCGCCGATACGATCAAGACGACCAACGTGCAGAACCTTCGATGCATGACGTGACCTCGCAGTCCATCTCCTGGAAGAAATAGAGCGTGAGGCCGTTGGGGTTGCGGACGCAAAAGCTCCGGTGGTCCCAGCTCCACAGTGCAAGCGCTATCGACCCGCCATCGAGTCTTGTCCGCCGTGCGTGCGGCTCAGTCCGTTCGTCTGGAGGAGTTTGGTTACGACGGTTCCGTCCCGACCGCGGCGGAGCTGGCCCCGGTCCAGAGAGAGGCCGTCGCCTCGGCAATGCCACCTCTCCCCGATCTCGGATGGCCTGGGATGATCCTGCTCTGCTTCATTCTCCATCACCGCATCGTGGCTCATGATTCTGCCGGTCACGAATTTCACCTGTGACCAGGTGCGAGCCGAGCGGATCGATCGACAGAACTCCCCTCCTCTGGCGTTCCTCTCTGCGACGATTGTTCACCGAGCACAACGTCCGTATTCGAGATCCCCAAGGAGTATTCCGAGATGACGAGGCGCTGAAGGGTCACCGAAGGCGCGATAATCGGTTCTTCACCTCAGCCCAAACCCGGAGTCCTGAGATTACCGCTTCACAGGCTCCGAGTGGGGGAAGGAATTCCTCCAGTGGGTACTGTCCTAGTTTGAAATCGTGGCGGCGACCGGTCTGTCCAGGAGCTTGACCAGGTCGGCAATCTCCCACATGCGGGACATAACACTAGCGGCCATGCAAGGAGTGATTCGCAAGGTCGTGTGAATCGTGCAGAAGTTGTAATAGCAGAGGAACACCCCCAGGGCGGCGTTCTTGGAATGGGCGTTCGTGAGCCTGGTATAGCGGCGCATGCCCTTGACCAGCGTCTCTTCCTCCCGAGTTCAAGCGAGAGCTTTGAGCCGGTGTCCTTGGAGACATCCACCATCCGGGCCGTCGCCCTGACGCAATGAGGGCTACGACGATCTGGGAGCGCTTCGCGGTGCTTAGTACGTTTGCCATATTCGGACGTTATGCTTGCCTCTGCCTGACAAATCAATAGGTAGAATGAAGTAAGTTCAAATCAAAGACGGCGTCGAGGTATGTTCTCGACGCCGTTCAAGCCACGGCTATGCCTTACGGCTAAGATGGAGCCACAAGGACCGCCAGCGCTGCCTGCGCATACGAGATCAAACGCGAACACATCGGGGGGAGCGATCGGCTGGTCGGCGTGCATTCCTCTTCCCCTGTTCTGCGGGCGAGATGTCGTTGGCAACTACGAAGGAGAGGCCGAGGTGCGAGGAGTTATACAGTAGATACCACCCCTGTCAAATGACGGCCTTCAAATCTCTGATCAATCCCGAGACAGCCTTCTCGGCCGCTCCTTTCACCCAGGGCGGGACCGAATCACGATTCGGCACAAGCAAAGTTCTTAGAGTCCGATTAGCTTCGCGCCCGAAAGTGCTATAGCGAAATCGATTAGCCTCAACGCAAAGACAATAAAACATCTTTACGTCTAATGACATTTCAACTCGCGGCCTCAGCACGTCTATATTCTGCGCCGTATAGAACGGCCAAGGTTGCACGAACGACGATAATGCGGAGCCGCCCAACGCGACGGTGATTAGGCCGGCGGTGTAGGGTTCGATGTCGACGAGCCTCTTTACGAATCCCACAATTCCACCTTTTGCGCTTGACCGACCGACAAAGGTGACGCCTTCTTCTGCCGAACACCTCTCCATCTTGTTCAGGTCAAACTTATTTCCATGCAAAATATCGAACACCTCAGATAAAGGGACTAAGTCATTCATTCTCTTCATCATCTGTAGCTCCGTCCTTGGTGTCGTGCCTTAGCATGGCGCCAGTTATGACGTAGTTCTTGGCGAAGGCAACGAGCGATCCCTCGGTGATCGTGGCGTAGTCGGTGTCTAAATATGCTTCCGCGCACCATTCATCGAATGGCCCCACTTCTCTTGTGACGCTAAAACCTCTAATAGCCTCCCTGTTTCTGTATGCGTTTAGCCAATGCGCTTTAATCTGAGGCCACGCGCCATTGGCGTCAACTCTTCCCCGATGCTTAGTCTTGATAAGACCGTCGTGCCGCCAATATCCAAACCAGGTCTTTTTCCCCTTGAGGTGCGGTCGATGTGCCGTGAAGACCATTATGCACGTCACCACCGTCGTTTTGGAGTTATGGAAGAGTTCCACAGGCATGGACATAACGGCTTCTAGGGTATGGTGCTCCATCAGTCGACGCTTTAATTCGGCAATGACGCCCGTAGGGGCTGTAGCACAAGTAATTGGCACGATTGCGACGCACTTTCCATCCTGCTGAAGGCACTCTAGGTTGTTGAACACAAACTCCAATTCTTCTCGATCATGCTTAACTGTTTTGTTCTTGTATGGAGGGTTCAGCAGTCCCACGGTCGGGCGATGCGGCGCGACAAGGGGCTCGGCGTCTTCAAAGCAGTCGCCGCGATAGATATTAGTTTTCCCGTCACCATGCAGAATCATATTGGAGATGGCAAGGGCGTAGACGTTCGGCTGGAATTCGATACCGAAGAGTTGTTGATTTTTTACCCTTTGCTGGATTCTACGGTCCGGACCGGCATCACGAATCATCGCTTCCATTGCAGCAATCAAAAGTCCCGCAGTTCCGCAGCAGTTGTCAAACGCCACGCTATTTCGATTTACCTCTCCTAGCTCAGCGAACAATTCCGCCACGTGTCGCGGAGTGAGAACGATGCCAAGCCCTTTGTCGTTGTTTGCATAGCGCAAGAATTCCACATAAAACTGCCCAACGGTGTCGTAATACTTATGGGTTTTCATGAAGGCGTTAACGTTCGAGTCGATGTCTACTATCAGCTCGATAAAAAACTCGCGATCCTCCACAAGCGCCGGGGACTCCGATATGAAAGAAAAGGCTTGGACTAAATTTTCCCGCCTTTCTGCGGGCAAGGACGCGCTCTCAAACTCCTCATGTATTGTTGAGAGCAAGTTTCTGGCAATTTGCTTCCCCGTCCGATGAGAGCGAAAGCTATCTTTAAATGCCTTACTCTGAAGGGCAATCAAGATGCCGCTAATTAAGAAGCCTCTCTGAGCTTCCGTTATCTTTCTCGCCTGAAGTGTATTGTTCAGAATTCTGCTGTAATCAAGGAGCGCATCGTAGTCCTGTCGGAACTTGGGCTCGCTATGAAGAAACGATTCGTAATATTCGTCTATGGGAAGAACGTCGCGAGCGCCAGCGAAGCCTACGGCCTTAGGAGTACCGCGAACGTGGAAGAAATGTGAGATCCTGTAAGTCGCCTCGGTCTGGCCACTAACTGCGATAGCAAGGACGTCGAACTCTTTTGAGAGGAAGGAGGCGTAAAGAAGCGCACCGTCAACGGCGTACGCTGAATAGTGATCTCGGGTGGCGCTCGCATGCCGTTGCGGACTTGCCTTGCACTCTATGACTATCAGAAAATCAGGATGTGAAGAGGAGTGAATCAAAAACTCGGGCTTCCCAACGCCGCCGCCTTGCTTTGAGGCATTTTCAAGCAGCTTCTGTATCCGCGGCGTGTCGCTCCGTTGTTTCTCGACAACCACGCCGGAGTTGGGTAGGTAATAGCCGCATCGCCGAAGGCGCGCTTCAACTAGATCCTCGGTCTTGCGCTCATTCATCGGTTTTAGCTGCGCGCCTTTTGGCAAGAAGTCGGATATTGACTATTGCTTAGCATGCAGGTTAGCGCCTTTGCCGCCATCGCACTAAGGTTGCTTCCCCCAGCGCTTCGCGGCGGCCTTCTGGGCGATCTCTCGGCGCCGCTCGGGGCGAGACGGGATCGGCGGATCGTTTGGGACGCATCAGCATGGCTCCTCTACGGTAACACGGACCAGCCCCCAGAGGACTGGCCCGCAGCGGTCTTAGAGGTCTTCTCTCCGTGACGGTCAAGAACCGGTCCGGGGTCTTCTGCGGGTTCGCTCCCGCCCCAACGAACCCAAAGACGTGCCAGCTCGGAAACGAGAACTTTGCAGTGGCCTTCCGTTCGCATCGTAGCCAGGACACGGGCGCCCGGGATGAAGACCAGGGAGTGCCGCTGGCACCCCTTGGCGCCCGGCCCTAGAGCGGCTGCCCATTTGGAGAGGTCGTCCTCAATCACCTGCACCTCGTCGCCGACTTCCTCGATGCTGAACACGATTCCCGCGGCATTGCGGTCAATCAGCCAATCCCAGAAGGCCGAGCAGAAATCGAGCCCATAGTGAAGGTTCTTCGCCCGGATGAAGACATCGGCATCGAGCAGATACGCCATCAGAAGCCGACTCCAAGGCTGTGGCCGAGCTCTTGGAAGGTCACCATCTTTTTCAGTCCCAGCAGGCGGAAGGCCTCCGTGAAAGACGATTGACCCTCGAGCGTCCGCACGACCAGCGCGCGGGCGAACCGTTTGCTCGCCCTGGCGCCCAGCCTCAGGTAGAAGTTGCCGAGGCCGCCGCCAGTCGTCATGGCTCGAAGGCGCTCCAACTCGCGGCGGTACTCGCGCCAAAACTGGTCGCCTGTGAGGCCGCCAGCATCGTGCATTCGGCGCAGGATGACCAGCGTGCTGACCTTGAAGCGCCGAGCCAGACGGTCAAGCTCGGATTGCAGGAGCGCCTTCGGTTGGTACTCCTCACTAAAAGCGGCGAGAGGAACAAGAAGCTCGGCAGCAACCCGGTTGCACCAGATCTCGGTCGCGTGCGACGGCGAGGAGACCGGCGCAACGTCCGACAGCGCGGACTGACCCAGCCAGATGTGGGCCAGCTCGTGGGCCAGGGTGAACATCTGGGCAGCCTTGGTATTGGCGCCGTTGACGAAGACGAGGGGCGCCAACGGATCCGCGAGCGCGAAGCCGCGGAACTCCCCCGGATCCAGCTTGCGGCGATTGTTGCTGCCGACGTCGCCGCTCACCATGACCAGCACTCCAAGCTCGTCCGCCAGTCCGATGAAGCGGCGGAGAGCCTCCGTCCAGCTTGGCGTCTGCCGGCGCTCCTCAAGGTCGAAGCCGAGGGCGCCGCGCATGCGGGCGGCCGTCTCCACGACATCGCTCGCCAGGCTCACGGAGCCCACGAACGACAGGGGCTTTTCGCCTTCGGTGCGGGCAAAGTCCCGGTACCACTCCTGGCGCTGCTGGCAGAGGTAGAGGATGTCGAGCAGATCGGCGCTGGGCCGGACGAGGCGTTCGTTGCCCATCGTCCGGTAGTCGGGGATCGGGACTTCCTCCACCAGCGGCTCGGGAAGAAAGAGATAGCCGATCGGCGTATGGGTGGCCTGGGCGAAGCTCTCGAGCTGTTTGAGCGTGGGCTGTGCCTCGCCCCGCTGCCAGGCGTCCAGGCGTGGAAAGCGCTCGGCCAGCGCGCCCGGTCCGAAGCCGGCACGCTCGCAGGCCCAGCGAAACATCTCCGGCCTTACCCTCACGCGGTCCATTCAGATTCCTCCAACTCGATTCTACCCGTCACGACAGCGACGATGAGCCGAACACGCAAGGTGGCGACGACGTCGCTTTAAGCATCTTGGGCGCTGGACGGACCGCAAAAATACCATGCCTACCGCTCCCCCCCGACCCGTGGCCTCCCCTCCCGGCCACGGGTCCCCGCGGGTCCGCCGATCGTCTCAGCACCTTCTGCGAGCGAGCGGACCCAGGGCCGGGGGCGGTTGGACTCCCGGCCCCCGACCAGGTTCAGTTGTCAAAGAGCCTGCTTCTCCCCTGCCGTCGAGCCTTCTCGCCGAGGACCGGGTGCCCAGCACCTCTGCGGTCAAGCAACCAGAACCACACGGGCAAGTGGCGTGACTTGCACAAAGCTAAAATCTGGCTTAAGTTTTGTGCATGAGCACAACGCCGCCAGGCCATCCGGACTGGGACCGTCTCTTCGAGACGGCAGCGGATCAGCAGGGGCTGTTTACGACTCAGCAAGCCGCTGAGGCGGGCTATTCTTCCCAACTCCTCGCCCACTACGTCCAAGTCAGACGCGCTGTTCGCGTTCGTCATGGGATGTACCGGCTTGTGCACTTCCCTACGGGCGAACAGGAGGAGCTTGTCGCAGCCTGGCTCTGGTCCGAGCGAGTGGGGATCCTCTCGCATCAGACAGCTCTGGCCCTCCACGAACTATCAGACGCCCTGCCAGCTCACGTGCATCTCACGCTTCCAAGCGGCTGGCGGCGCCGACGCTTCCGTGTGCCAGCAGGCGTGGTGCTCCACTACGCGGATGTACCTCCGGAGGATCATTCCTGGTTCGGCGCCGTGCCGATCACCAACCCTGGGCGCACTCTGAACGACTGCGCCCGCGAAGGCCTGTCGCCCGATCTCTTGCTCCAAGCGACCCAGCAGGCTCTTCGCCGCGGCCTCGTGACCAGGGCAGAGCTCCATGACGTCGAAGTAGCTCTTGAGCCCTTTGGAGGAATCGCGGCATGACGGTTCGCAGGTACTCATCTCCGGAGGCGTTCAAGCAAGCTCTCGAACAGCGACTCCGCGCCTCGGAGAAGACCGGCGCCGAGATGGCACGCCGGCGGCAGCTCCTCGTATTCGATCGCTTCCTCGCGCGTATCGACGCTGTGCTTGGCGATGCAGCGACACTCAAAGGAGGACTTGCGCTCGAGTGCCGGATCGAGCGCGCTCGCACTACCAAGGACGTCGACCTACGCATGATGGGCTCGCCGTACAACATCCTCGCGCAGCTACAGGAAGCTGGGCGCCGCGACCTCGGCGACTTCATGAGCTTCGAGGTGGGTCCCGACGAGGATCACCCCGAGATTCAGACCGACGGCATGCAATATATCGGGCTCCGCTTCCGCGCCGAGGGCAAGCTCGCTGGGAAGCTCTACGGACAACGCTTTGGCGTGGATGTCGCCTTCGGGGATCCAATCCTCGGCGACCCCGAGGTCGTCGTGGCTGAGGATGTCCTCTCCTTCGCGGGCATCGCACCTCCGATTCTCCGGCTCTACCCGCTTGAGACGCACATCGCAGAAAAGCTCCACGCGTATACGATGCCCCGCTCGCGACCCAGCTCACGCGTGAAGGATCTACCCGATATCGCTCTTCTGGCAACCGCTCAAATTCTCGACGCGAAGCGCCTGAGAGAAGCCCTCGAGCAGACCTTTACGTTTCGAGAGACCCACTTCTCTACCCGCAAGACTCCCAGCTCCGCCAGCCGCATGGGCGATACCCTACGCCGCGATGGCCCGCGAAGATCAGCTGGCATGGCCCACTCTCGACGACGTCGCGAGAGCGGCTCAAGAATTTCTTGGCCCCGTGCTCGCCGGGAATCTGAATGCGACCTGGCAGCCCGAGGCTTGGGAGTGGCGACCTCACTGACGCCTCCATCCTCACGGGCACCTTCCGCCCCCCCTGACCCGTGGCCTCCCTCAAGGCCACGGGTCCCCGCAGGGTCCGCCGATCGTCTCAGCACCTTCTGCGAGCGAGCGGACCCAGGGCCGGGGGGCGGTTGGACTCCCGGCCCCCGGCCAGGTTCAGTTGTCAAAGAGCCTGCTTCTCCCCCGCCGTCGAGCCTTCTTGCCGGACCTTGCCTCCGGGGAGGCGGAATAATACTCCATGGTAGACACAAAAAGTCAATAGGCTTGAGAGAAGCTCTTGAAATCTCCGGATGCTAGGCAGGCTTTCCCAGTAGCTGGGAGGCGGTTTCAACCTCTAGAAGCACCGTCCACCGCAGCAGTCGGGGTCCCGGCCGGCACCGGCGGAGCGATCCGGGGGAGCGCGGGGAGGGCTCGGGCCTCCTGAGAGGCGGCGGCCGGAAGGTCGAGCCGATCTCCAGCCGTCGAACGGCGGCGCGCGGCCGGCGGCGGACGTCTCGCCGGCAGCGGCGAACCTCTCGCCGGTGGAAAAAGTCCTTCGGCCGCCAGCGGCGAAGCTCCCGCCGGTAGCGGCGAACCTCTCGCCGGCAGCGGCGGATCGTTCGCCGGTAGCGGCGGGCCTCCCGCCGGAGCCTCCGGGACGACCCGCGGAGGCGGCAGCTCCCGTCTCGTCAGGTGTACGGAAACCGTCGGCGGGATTTTTTCAGTAATTTTTCTGGACAGCTTGACTTTTTATGCTGCTCTGGAGGTATGATCCCGTTCCCCCTGGGCGGGCAGGTCTCGCCGGCCGGGGCAGGAAGGCTCTTTGACAACTTGAACCGCCGGGGGGCCGGGAGTCCAACCGCCCCTCCGGCCTCAGGTCCGCTCGAACGCAGACGGTGCGGAGATGATCGGGCGGGCCTTCGATGCCCCGTGGCCTGGGCGGCAGGCCACGGGGCCGTGGGATTGAGACGCTACGTTCTGCCGCCGGGGGAATGTCTACGTCCGGACCGTCGTCGCCGATCCGGAGACGCCCCACGGGGTTCCCCGCGGGGCGTCTCTACATGGAGGGAGAGTTGACGAGGGGGGTCAATGAGCCTGGAGGCTGGCCAGGGCGGTCAGCACTTCTTCGCTGTGGGAGGCCGGCTTGACGCCCGTGAAGACCTTGGCGATCTTCCCCTTCGGGTCGACGATGAAGGTGTTGCGGGCCGCCAGCTTGGCGCCGTTGTACTCCATCAACGAGCCGTACTGGGTCGAAACCTTGGCGTCGGGGTCCGAGAAGAGCTTGAAGGCGAGCCCTTCCTTGGTGCAGAAGTCCTTGTGCGACTCGGCGGTGTCGACGCTGACGCCGAGGATGACCGCGTTGGCCTTCTCGTACTTCGCGAGGTCGCGCTGGAAGTTGTGGGCCTCCAGGGTGCAGCCGCCCGTGAAGTCCTTGGGATAGAAGTAGAGGACCACCCACTTGCCCTGAAAGTCCTTGAGGGCGGCCGCATGACCCTCGTTGGTGGTGAGGCTGAAGTCCGGCGCCATGGCGCCGACCGCCGGCACCGCGGCGGAGGCGTCCGGAGCCGCCTGGGCCGACATCACGGGCACCAGCACGGCAGCGAGAACGAGCAGGCCAAGAAGGCAACGTCGAGCTGAAGTCATTCGGGAATCTCCTAGTGGGAATCGGTTGAGGGGATACCGCCCCGGGCAGCGGGGGACGCCCCGAGGGCGGCCCCGCTGCCGGCTGAAGCTGGAATTCTACTCCGCCACACCCTTTTCCTTCAGGATGTTCCACACTTTCTCGGGAGTCATCGGAATCTCGATGTGCTTCACCCCCAGGTGCGACAAGGCGTCGACCACGGCGTTGACGATCGCGGGCGGGGCGCCCACGGTCGCCGACTCGCCCACTCCCTTGGCGCCCAGCGGATGGTGCGGACAGGGGGTCACCGTCTTGCCGGTCTCCCAATTGGGCGTCTCCATGGCCGTGGGGACGAGGTAGTCCATGAAGCTGCCGCCCGAGATGTTGCCGTTCTCGTCGTAGCTGATCTCCTCGAAGAGCGCCGGCGCCAGGCCCATGCTCAAGCCGCCGTGGATCTGGCCGTCGACGATCATCGGGTTGATGATGTTGCCGCAGTCGTCGATCGCCAGGAAGCGGCGGACCTTGACCTCGCCGGTGCCGCGGTCGATGTCCACGACGCAGATGTAGCTGCCGAAGGGGAAGGTCAGGTTCGGCGGATCGTAGTAGTCCACCGCCTCCAGCCCGGCCTCCATTCCCGGCGGATGGTTGGTGTACGCCGCGAAGGCGATCTCCTGGATCGTCTTCGACTTCTGCGGCGCCCCCTTGACGGAGAACTTGCCGGGCTCCCACTCCAGATCCTCCTCGCTCACCTCCAGCAGGTAGGCGGCGATCTTCTTCGCCTTGGCGAGGATCTTCCGCGCCGCCACCGCCGCCGCGGCGCCGGCCGTGGGAGTCGAGCGGCTGGCGTAGGTGCCCAGGCCGTAGGGAGCCGTGTCGGTGTCCCCCTCTTCGACCTGGATGTGCGCCGCCGGAATCCCCAGCTCCTCGGCGAGGATCTGGGCGTAGGTCGTCTCGTGGCCCTGCCCCTGCGACTTGGTGCCGAAGCGGGCGATCGCCTTGCCCGTGGGGTGGATGCGGATCTCCGCCGAGTCGAACATCTTGATGCCCAGGATGTCGAAATCCTTGGACGGCCCGGCGCCCACGATCTCGGTAAAGGAGCAGATGCCGATCCCCATCAGCTCGCCGCGCTTTCGTTTCTCCGCCTGCTCCTTCCGAAGCTCGGCGTAGCCGATGTTGTCCATCGCTTTCTTGAGCGCCGCCGGATAGTTGCCGCTGTCGAACTCCCAGCCCAGCGCGGACTTGTAGGGGAACTTGTCCGGCTGAATGAAGTTCTTGAAACGCAGCTCCGCCGGATCCATGTGGAGTTCCTGGGCCAGGACATCGGTAACCCTTTCGATCGCATGCACCGCCTCGGTGACCCGGAACGAGCAGCGGTAGGCGACACCGCCCGGCGGCTTGTTGGTGTAGGCGGCGTCCATCTCGGTGAAGGCGGTTTTGATGTCGTAGGAGCCGGTGCAGATCGAGAACAGGCCGGCCGGGAACTTCGACGGATTGGCCGCGGCGTCGGCGTAGCCGTGGTCGGCCAAGGTCGTAATCCGGAGCGCCGTCATCGTGCCATCCTTCTTCGCGGCCAGCTCGGCGGTCATGTGGTAATCGCGGGCGAAGGAGTCGGCCTGGAGGTTCTCCATCCGGTCCTCGACCCACTTGACCGGCTTGCCGATGACGACCGACGCCGCGACCGCGATCACGTAGCCCGGGTAGACCGGCACCTTGCCCCCGAAGCCACCGCCGATGTCCGGCGAGATGATGCGGATCCTCTCCTCCGAAAGGCCGACGTGCCCGGCGACCAGGGCGAAGACGGTGCGGATCGCGTGCGGGGCCTGGGTCGTCATGTAGACGGTCAGGTGGCCCATGACCCGGTCGAAGTCGGCGACGCAGCCGCAGGTCTCGATCGAGGCGACGTGGATACGCGGGATGTACATGTCCTGCTTGACCACGACGTCGGCCTCCGTGAAGGCCTTCTCGGTCGCCGCGCGGTCGCCGGCCTCCCAGTGCCAGATATGGTTGTCTTTCTTCCCTTCCTTGTCGGTGCGGAGCACCGTCGCCCCCGGTTCGAGCGCTTTCTTGGGGTCGACCACCACCGGCAGCGGCTCGTACTCGACCTCCACCGCCTCGACCCCGTCCGCCGCGATGTAGCGATCGGTGGCGATCACCGCCGCCACCTCCTGCGCCTGGTACATCACTTTTTCTACGGGTAAGACCATCTGGGTGTCCGACATGAGGGTCGGCATCCAGTGCAGGTTGTACGCTTTCAAGGTCTCGCCGGTGATCACCGCCAGCACTCCCGGAATGGCGAGCGCTTTCTCGGTGTGGATGGCCTTGATCTTGGCGTGCGCGAAGGGGCTCCGCACGATGTCCATGTGGAGCATCCCGGGGAGCTTGACGTCGTCGACGTAGTTGCCCTGGCCACGGATGAAGCGCGGGTCTTCCTTGCGCTTCATCGAGTGGCCCATGCCGCAGACCGCGGCCGTCGTTCGGGGTTCCATGGTTCTCCTTAAGCCGACGCGGGAGTCGCGGAATGGTCGGAACGCAGCTTCGCGGCCGCGTGCTGGACGGACTTGATGATGTTGACGTAGCCGGTGCAGCGGCAGAGGTTGCCGGAGATCGCCTGGCGGATCTCGGGCTCGCTGGGATCGGAGTTGTGCTGGAGGAGGGCGTAGCCGGTCATCAGCATGCCCGGCGTGCAGAAGCCGCACTGGAGGCCGTGCTCCTGCCAGAAACCATTTTGAATGGGATGGAGCTGACCGTTCTGCTCCAGGCCCTCGACGGTCGTCACCTCGCGGCCGTCGGCCTGCACGGCGAGGACGGTGCACGACTTGACCGGTTGGCCGTCGAGCAGCACCGTGCAGGCGCCGCAGTGGGTGGTGTCGCAGCCGATGTGGGTGCCGGTCAGCGCCAGGTTTTCGCGCAGGAGGTGGACCAGGAGGAGGCGCGATTCCACCTGCGCCTTCTGCTCGGCGCCGTTGATCTTCACTTTGATTTCGTGTTGCGACATGGCTAGTGCTCCCTGGCCCTTGCGAGGGCCCGCTTGAGCGCGCGTACGGTCAAGACGCGCGCCATCTGCCGCTTGTACTCGATCTGGCCGCGCCGGTCGGCGCCGGGCGAAGTGGCCGCCGCCGCCAGCCGGGCCGCCTCGGCGATCCGCTCCTCGGTGGGCATCTGGCCGGTCAGGAGGCGCTCGGCCTCGGACGCGCGGATGGGCGTCGGCCCGGCGTTGGTGAGACCGATGCCCACCCGCTCGATCGCGCCGCCCGCCCCGAGGGTGAGCTGGACGGCGGTCGCCGCCGTGGCGAAGTCCCCCACCTTGCGCTCGAGCTTCACGTAGGCCCCCCCGCTTCTCAGAGGGGGCGCCGGCGGCTCGGGGATGCGGATCTCGGTCAGGATCTCGTCCGCCTGAAGCGCGGTCTGGAAGAGACCGAGGAAGAAGTCGTCGATGGCGATCGTGCGCGTACCCCGGGGAGAGGTCGCTACGACCTGGGCGGAGAGGGCGAGCATGGTGGCCGGGTGATCGTTCGCCGGATCGCCGTGCGCCAGGTTGCCACCCACGGTCGCGAGATTGCGCACCAGGGGATCGGCGATCACCTCCGCGGTGTCGGCGAGGATCGGGTACTTGGCGCGGACGAAGTCCGAGTGCTCGAGGGCCGACTCCCGGGTCCGGCCACCGATCAACAGGAAGCCGCCCTCCTCCCTGATGTATTCGAGGCCGGGAATGCGGCCGATGTCGACCAGGTGGCCGGTGGCGCCCAGCCGGAGCTTGAGGAGCGGCAGGAGGCTCTGGCCGCCGGAGAGGACCTTGGCGTCGCCGCTCTCGGCGCCATGGCTCGTGAGGAGCGCGAAGGCCTCCTCCAGAGTTTGGGGTGCGTGGTAGTCGAACGGTGCGGGGATCATCGATCGATCAGCTCCTTTAGTCCATCGCAGGTACGTACGACAGCTCTCAATGTAGGGGTGGGGCTTGCCCCCACCCGGGCGGGGCCAAGCCCCGCCCTTACATAACCGGCATCAACTTGAGAAGCCATGCTAACGGCGCTTCAGCAGGTAGACGAGAACGAACGAGATGGCGGCGCCGACCCAGAAGGCCGGCTGGCTCACCATCCGGAGCGCCGCCCGGCCCGCAGCCTGGGCTCCGATCGCGCCGAGATCCAGGACCTCCTCGGAAACGACGGGGCCCTGGGGCGGGGCCGAAGCGGGCGGCGTTGCCGCCGCGGGCTCCGGTTTCTCAGCGGGCCCTGCCGAGGTGGACGCCGGAGCGGCCGGTGCCACCGGGGCGGCCCCCAAGGTAGCCGATCCTTCGAGCTCCCGGCGCATGGCCTGGGAGAACTTCTGGAAGAGCTGATCGCTGACGTCCTGGATCATGCCGCGGCCGAACTGCGCGAGGACGCCGACGACGTTGACGTCGGAGACGACGGTCACCTCGGTCTCTCCGGGGCCGCGTTCGACGACGCGGCTCTTCATCCGCATGTCGGCACCCCCCTTGCCCTTGGTCTCCTGCCCCGAGGCCGAGAGATCCGCCTCCCGCGCCGCGGGGTCCAGGCGATCGAAGTGCAGCTTGCCGCGGTAGCTCGCGGTCACCGGTCCCACCTTGACCGTGATCGTCCCGGCGTAGGTCGCGTCGTCGATCTTCTCCGTCAGGGCGGCCCCCGGCAGGCAGCGCGCCACCCGGTAAGGATCGATCAGGAAGGCCCACACCGAGTCGGCCGGGGCGTTGACGACGAAACTCTTGGTGATCTCCATTCCCATGGTGTCTCTCTTCTCCTTCAGGCCGCCAGCAGGGGGAGGAGCCGCTCGAGCGACTCCAGGTTGTGGGCCGGCAGGAGCCGGTCGACGTAGGGGAGCGCCGCGGCCATGGCGCGGGCGGTGGGCTCGTAGCGCGCATCCCCGGCCAGTGGGTTCAACCAGAAGACCCGCCGGGCTCGCCCGCGGATGGCCCGCATCGCCCCGGCGAGCGGGAGGACGTCGCCGCGGTCCAGGCCGTCCGAAAGGATGAGCACCACGGTCCGCCCGTTCACCATCGAGTTCAGATCGTACGCCACGAAGTCGGCCAGGCACTCCCCGATCCGGGTCCCCCCCGACCAGTCGGGGACAAAGGCCGCCAGGCGCTCCAGCACGAGGTCGATCCGGCCCGGCCGGAGGAACGGGGTGAGCCGCACGAGCGAGGTGTTGAAGGCGAAGACCTCGGTCGAGCGGGCCACCCGGCGCAGCGCCAACACGAAGCCGAGGAGGAAGCGGGCGTGGGGGTCCATGGAGCCGCTGGTGTCGCAGAGCACCACCAGCCGGGGCTCCTCGACCGGCCGCGCCCGCCGGGCGAGCGAGAGGAATTCGCCGCCATGGGCGAGGGCGCGGCGGAAGCTCCGCCGGAGGTCGACCTCGCCCCGGCCCCGCGCCGGCACCCGCCGCCGGCTGCGCCGGGTGGCGAGCCGGAGGGCCAGGCGGGCGAGGAGGCGCTCCATGGCCAGGAGGTCGGCCGCGGAGTACTCCTCGAAAGGCTTCCTGCGGAGCACCGCCTCCGGACTGTACCCCGGCTCCTCCCCCTCTGGAAACGTCACCTCGACCGCCCTCTCGCTCTCCGGCGGCCGGCGCGGACGTGGGGAGGAAGCCGGAGGCCGAGGAGCGCCCGGCAGGCGGGGAGCCTGGAGGGGCGGGTTCGCCGATGACTGTGCCGCCTCTTCGCCCGCGCGCCCTGCGCGCCAAAGCCGGGCGAAGACCTCCTCGAAGGCCGCGGCGTCGCGCTGCCGGATTTTGAGCGCGACCCGGAGCGCCCGGCGGACCTCGTCGCGATCGCCGAGGTCGACCAGGGTGAGCGCCGTCAGGCCGTCCGCCTCGTCGCTCAGGGAAACCCCCACGCCGCGCTCCCGCAGGGCGCGCCCGAAGCGGGCGAGGTGCGGAACCAGGCCGGGAGTCACCCGATCGCCTCCACCAGGACGGCGTCGAGCTCATTGCCTCTCAGCTCGCGCAGGTCGTGCTGGTCCTTCAGGATGCAGCCCAGGGTTAGGGCGACCGTCTCGCGGTCGAGGTGGTCGCTGTGCAGATGGAGGAGCGCCTGGGCCCAGTCGAGCGTCTCGGCCACCCCCGGCGCCTTGCTCAACCGCCGCCGCCTCAGGGCCTGCATGAAGCGGCCGATCTCTTGGGCCAAGCGGGCGCTCGCTCCCGGCACCCGGGCGTTCAAGATGCGGACCTCCTTCTCGAGGGTCGGGTGCTCGATATAGAGGTAGAGGCAGCGCCGGCGGAGGGCGTCGCCGATCTCCCGGCTGCGGTTCGAGGTGAGGACCACGTAGGGGACGTGCTCGGCCCGGAGGGTGCCGAGCTCGGGGATCGTCACCTGGAAGTCGGAGAGCACCTCCAGGAGGAAGGCCTCGAACTCTTCGTCGGCCCGGTCGATCTCGTCGATGAGGAGCACGGGCGGCGTGCCGGTGGCGCTGATGGCCTGCAGCAACGGTCGCCTGATGAGAAAGGGCGGCGAGAAGATGGCCGCCTCCTTCTCCGACATCGTGTGGGGCGCGCTCTCCTCGAGCTTGATGTGCAGCAGCTGCTTGGGGTAGTTCCACTCGTACAGCGCCTGGGCG
>DASYJD010000053.1:0-140665 GCA_035996875.1 Thermoanaerobaculia bacterium | reverse complement strand
ATCGCTCACACACGGGCTATCTCGTTGTGACTGATCCCGAAAATCCGCCAAAAAACGCGTTCATCCACGACCTCTATTGATCGGTTTTACCTCGTGCCTCAGATCCTCTACTTTCTGATAGCTGTGAAGTTTCCGAGACATCTAGGTTAGTGCTGACCAACGTGAGCCCTCACCAGACTGCCGGCCTCCTTCCTCCTCCCGCGTCACCACGGCGCACTCCTTCACGCCGGGGGCTTGGGCGAGCGCCGTCTCGTGGGCCAATCTGCCTGTTAAGCCAGAAGAAGAGCCTTCCCTCCACCCTCTGCAACCCCACCCCCCTCCCCTCCGTACTCCTCGGAGTCCGAGCGTCCTCAACGCTCAAGGGGGAGTCTCATGCATCGTCTCGTCCAAATCGTTCGATTCGTTCTCTGCTTCGCCGCGGCGGCCGGTCTCGCCTCCGGCGTGGCTTCCGGCCAGACCAAGCTGCTGCGGTTTCCTGATATCCACGGGGACAAGGTCGTCTTCACCTATGCCGGTGACCTGTGGACCGCATCTTCCTCCGGCGGGACGGCGAGCCGGCTGACCGCCCATCCCGGGCTCGAGATGTTCGCCAAGTTCTCGCCGGACGGCAAGTGGATCGCCTTCACCGGCCAATACGACGGCGACGAGCAGGTCTACGTCATTCCTGCGGCCGGTGGCGTTCCCAAGCAGCTCACCTTCTACCCCGCCCGCGGGCCGTTCCCTCCGCGCTGGGGGTACGACAATCAGGTCTACGGCTGGACGCCGGACGGCAAGTCGGTCTTCTTCCGCACCCTGCGCGACGGCTGGGATCATGGCCAGAGCCGCATCTACACCGTGCCGGTCACCGGCGGTCTCGGCGAGGCGCTCCCCATGCCCTGGAGCGGCGGCGCCGATCTCTCGCCGGACGGCAAGAAGGTCGCCTACACCCCCTTCGCCCGCGACTTCCGCACCTGGAAGCGCTACCAGGGAGGTTGGGCGCAGGATCTCTGGATCTTCGATCTCACAACCCAGGCGGCGAAGAAGATCACCGACACCCCGCGCACCGAACGCGATCCGATGTGGATCGGCAACAAGATCTACTTCGCCTCGGACCGCACCGGCACGCTCAACCTCTACTCCTACGACCTCGCCAGCGGTGCCACAGCCCAGCTCACCCAAAGCACGCAGTGGGACGTCCGCTGGCCCAGCGCCGACGCGGAGGGGCAGATCGCCTATGAGATGAACGGCGAGCTGAACGTCTTCGACACCCGCACCGGGCAGTCGCGTCACCTCGCCATCGACGTCCCCGGCGACGGCCTCGACACCCGGCCGTCCCAACTCGCGGCCGCCGACCAGATCGAGGACGTCGCCCTCTCGCCCAAGGGAGAGCGCGCGATCTTCACGGCCCGCGGCGACCTCTTCAACACGCCGATCGAGAAGGGGGTCACCCGCAACCTCACCCGCTCCTCCGGAGCTCACGACAAGGGGGCCCGCTGGTCGCCCGACGGCCGGAAGATCGCCTACATCTCGGACGGCACCGGCGAGGAGGAGGTCTACGTCGTCGACGCCCTGGGAGTGGGCAAGTCCGAGCAGCTCACCACCGGCGGCAAGGCCCAGCGCTTCCCCCCCCGAGTGGTCGGCGGACGGCAAGCGGCTCGCCTTCTCCGACAAGGACGGCCGCCTCTGGGTGGTCACCCTGGCCGGCAAGAAGCTCGTCGAGGTGGCCCACGACGTCCGCAACCAGATCCGCGACTACGCCTGGTCGCCCTGCGGCGGCCATCTCGCCTTCAGCATGACCAACGCCAACACCTTCCGCTCGGTCTGGGTGTGGAGCGTGGAGGACGGCAAGCTCCGGCAGATCACCGACGAGCAGTTCTTCGCCGTCAACCCCGCCTGGGACCCTAAGGGCGAGTATCTCTACTACCTGTCCGCCCGCTCCTATCTGCCGCAGTTCGATACCTTCGACCTCAACTTCGCCGAGGACCGGAACTTCGGCATCTTCGCCCTCGCCCTGCGCAAGGACGTCGCCAACCCCTTCTCCCCCGAGGAGGACACGGTGACGCTCGCCGAGGAGAAGAAGGGCGGCGAGGAAGTGAAGGGCGATAAGGGCAAGGATAAGGATAAGAAGGACAAGAAGGAGAAGGCGAAGGAGCCCGCCTACACAAAAATCGACTTCGAGGGCCTTGCTTCGCGGGTGGCCCGCGTGCCCGTGCCCTTCGACGACTACGGCGCCCTGGGTGCCGCCGACGGCCGGCTGTTCTTCATCAAGCAGCCGCCGAACACCTTCGGCGAGCCGCCGTTCAAGCCGTCGCTCCAGGTCTTCACCTTCAAGGACCGCAAGATGGTCACGCTCGCCGAGAGTATCGGCGGCTACACCCTGTCGCAGGACGGCAACAAGCTGCTGGCCGCCCAGGACGGGAAATTCAGCGTTTACGACGCCACGGCCGCGGGGAAGGACTCGAAGAAGGCGATCGACACCGGCGGCATGATGGTCGACCGCGTGCCCGCCGAGGAGTGGGCGGAGGTCTTCCGCGAGGCCTGGCGGCGCTATCGCGACTACTTCTATGTGTCCAACATGAATGGCTATGACTGGGAGGCCCTGCGCCGGCAGTACGAGCCGCTGCTCGCCTACGCCGGCCACCGGTCGGACGTGAACTACATCGTCGGCGAGATGATTGCCGAGCTCAACAACTCCCACGCCTACGTGGCCGGCGGCGACTACAAGGCGCCCGCCCGTCCCCGGGTGGCCCTTCCCGGCGCCCGCTTCGAGCTCGACCGGAAGGCGGGGCGCTACCGCATCGCCAGGATCTTCGGCGGCCAGAACGAGGAGGACCTCTACCGCTCGCCGCTGACCGAGATCGGGGTGACTGTCCACCCCGGCGACTACGTGCTGGCGATCGACGGCGAGGATCTCGCCGCCAACGACAATCCCTACCGACTGCTGCGCCACAAGGCGGACCGGCCCGTTCGAATGACGGTCAACTCCAAGCCGGTCCTCGACGGCGCCCGGGAGGTCACCTTCCGGCCGATCGACACCGAGGAGCACCTGATCTATCTCGACTGGGTGAACGGCAACCGCGAGAAGGTGGCGAAGATGAGCGGCGGCCGGATCGGCTACATCCACATCCCCGACATGGGCGAGGACGGGATGCGGGAGTTCGTCAAGTGGTACTTCGGCCAGATCCGCAAGGAGGGGCTGATCGTCGACGTCCGCGACAACGGCGGCGGCTTCATCTCGCCGACGCTCCTCGAGCGGCTGGCGCGCCATCCGCTGGGAGTGGACTACGGGCGCAACAACGCCGATCCGCAGCCCTATCCGCAGGTGGTGTTCTACGGCCACATGGCCTGCCTGCTCAACGAGGGGTCCGGCTCGGACGGCGACATCTTCCCCTACATGTTCCGTGAGCTCGGCCTCGGTCCCCTGATCGGCACCCGCACCTGGGGAGGAGTCGTGGGCATCAACGACCACGGCCCGATGATCGACGGCGGCCAGATCTTCGTGCCCGAGGCCGGCTCCGTCTCCCTGCAAGGGAAGTGGATCATCGAAGGGCACGGCGTCGATCCCGACATCGTGGTCGAGAACGACGTCAAATCCGTCCTCGGCGGCCACGATCCCCAGCTCGAGCGCGGGGTGGCCGAGGTGATGAAGAAGATGGCGTCCGATCCGAAGGCCTTCCCGAAGCGTCCGGAGCCGCCGGTGCGGACGCAAGGGAAGTAGGGCGCCTATTTCGGCGGCTTCGCCGGCCTCATCTCCACCAGGCTGGGCAGCGCGTGGGTGGGATAGGCGAGGAGATGGAGGATCATCGCGGCGATGTCCGCCGGTTGCAGCATCCAGCTCCGGTCCTGCCGGTCGCGGCGATGGGAGAATCCCGTGTCGACGCTGCCCGGCAGGATGGCGGCCACCCGCACTCCATGAGGCCGCAGGTCGAGCATCGCCGCCTCGGAGAGCCCGATCATGCCGAACTTGCTGGCGTTGTAGGCGGCGCCTCCCGCGAAGGGGTTCTTGCCGGCCAGGGAGGCGATGTTGAAGATCCAGCCTCCACCCTGGCGCTTCATCGCCGGGGCCACGGCATGGAGGAAGTAGAAGGCTCCGGAGAGGTTCGTGTCGATCACCTCCCGCCACTGCTCGCCCGTCAGCTCGTCGACCGCGCCAAACGTCCCCAGGCCGGCGTTGTTTACCAGGACGTCGATCTTGCCCTCCCGGTCCAGCACCTCCTGGACGAAGGCGTCGACCTCCTCCTGGCTGCGGACATCCACGGCCTTCCCGTCCACGGCCTCGCCATGGATCTTGGCCAGCTCTGAACGGGCCTCCTGGACCGAGGCCGGGTTCTTGCCGCAGAAGTGCACCTTCCACCCTTCGCAGAGCAGGGCTTCCACGACGCTACGGCCGATGCCGCGGCTGCCTCCGGTGACGATCGCGATATTCTTGGGTTCCGGCATTGGCGTCCTCCTTTCCCTGCGGGGAGAAATACGACGTAAGCAGGGCCTGTTATACGCTCTCGAAAGGGTACAAAACCATGTTCATGCATATGGATCCAACGTATTTCCTCTTCATCCTCCCGGCGCTGGCCCTGTCGCTGTGGGCGAGCTGGCGGACGAAGTCGGCTTTCAAGAAATACTCTACGGTGCGCACCTTCCGGGGGCTGACGGGCGCCCAGGCCGCGCAGGAGATGCTGCGGGCCTCCGGCATCACCGACGTGCAGGTGGTGCCGACGAACGGCTTCCTGTCCGACCACTACAACCCGGCCACCAAGACGCTGGCGCTGTCCGAGGCCACGTACGCGTCGAACTCGATCGCCGCCGTGGGCGTCGCCTGCCATGAGGCGGGGCACGCTCTCCAGCACGCCCAGGGCTACAAGCCCCTCGGGTTGCGGTCGGCCCTGGTGCCGACGGCGAACATCGGCTCGTCGGCGGGCTACTTCGTGATGTTCGGGGGTGCCATGTTCCACTCCCCGAACATGATCTACCTCGGCGCGATGCTTTTCTCGGCCGTGCTGCTCTTCCAGATCGTGACGCTGCCCGTGGAGTTCGACGCCACCGCCCGCGCCAAGCGGGTGGCGGTCGAGACCGGCATCGTCCTGCCCCAGGAGCGAGAGGGCATGGACCGGGTGCTCAACGCCGCGGCCATGACCTACGTGGCGGCCGTCGTCTCGACCCTGATGACGCTCCTCTATTATCTGCTCCGCGCTTCGCGGCGCTGAGCCAGCGCAGTTCCGCAAGTCGTTTTGGCCCGTTGGCTGCCATTGTAGAGACGCCCAGCGGGTAGCGCGAGCTACCCCGTGGGGCGTCTCCGCCGAAGAGTCGCCCTCTCCGTTACGGGAACTTTCTGGGGCGCGCTTTTCGAGGTTCAGACCTTCCAGGTGTCTGGGCGATCCAGCCTCCGCCGGAGACGCCCCACGGGGTAGCTCGCGCTACCCTGTGGGCGTCTCTACATTGGCTGGCGGCGGTGTCGAGGTCTCGGGAACTCGTCGAACGCCGGGAATCCCCGAGCCCAAGCCGCGGTTCCGCTCCAGTACAATACGCAGTCTTTGCCGCTCCCCGACCGGGGCCGCGGCGCACGAGGGCTTCCGGTTATGAGTGACAAACGATTTCCCGACGTCCCGGGCGGCTATCCCTTCCCGGCGTTGGAGCAGCAGGTGCTCCAGGAGTGGAAGGACCAGGACGTCTTCGAAGCGACTCTGAAGCGGCCCGCTCCCGAGGGAGAGTTCGTCTTCTACGACGGGCCGCCCACCGCCAACAACGTTCCCCACGTCGGCCACGTGGTGACTCGCGTGGTAAAGGACGCCTTTCCCCGCTACCGCACGATGCGCGGCTATCACGTTGCGCGCAAGGCGGGGTGGGATACCCACGGCCTGCCCGTCGAGATCGAGGTCGAGAAGCGCCTCGGTTTCTCCGGCAAGCAGCAGATCGAAGCCTACGGCATCGCCGAGTTCAACAAAGCGTGCTTGGAGAGCGTCCACACCTACGAGAAACAGTGGCGCGCCATGACCGAGCGCATCGGCTACTGGGTGGACCTCGACCACCCATATTGGACCTACTCCAACGAATATATCGAGTCCGTCTGGTGGTCGCTCTCGGAGCTGGCGGCCCGCGGCCTGCTCAACGAGGGCTACAAGATCCAGCCCTACTGTGGCCGCTGCGGCACCACTCTCTCCAGTCACGAGGTGGCCCAGAACTACAAGGACGCGGACGATCCGTCCATCTGGACACTGTTCCATGCCCGCCCGGGCCAGACTGCAAAGACCGTGGACGGCGAGGATTGGAAGGTGGAGGACAACTTCTACTTCGTGGCCTGGACGACCACGCCCTGGACGACGATCGCGAACGTCGGCCTCGCCGTCCATCCCGACCTTATTTATAAGGTCGCCGAGAACCCGGCCAAGCCCGGTCAGCTCATCCTCCTCGGCGACGATCTCGGCACCGCCGTTCCCTTGCAGGTCGAGGAGGACGGCAAGCGCCACCAGGCCGACCTGCGGGAGGCGCCGGCGATCGCCCGCTTCCGCGGCCGGGACCTGGAGGGGCTGCTCTACGACCGGCTGTTCACCTTCTTCGAGCCGGACGTTGCGGGCAAGGTCGTCCTAGGCGACTACGTGACCTCGACGGACGGCACCGGGCTCGTGCACACGGCGCCTCCCTTCGGCGAGGACGACTACCAGACGGGCCGGCGCTACGAGCTGCCGATGATCCTGTCTGTCGACGGCGAGGGAAAGATGGTCCCCGGCACCGGTGCCTTCGCCGGGATGTGGTTCAAGGACGCGGATCCCAAGATCATCCAGGACCTCAAGAGCCGCGGCCTGATGCTCCACTCGGACCGCTACCGCCATAGCTATCCCTTCTGCTGGCGATGCGACCGGCCGCTCCTCTACTACGCCACCACGAGTTGGTTCGTCCGCACCACGGAGGAGAAGGCCGGGCTGGTGGCGAAGAACAAGGAGATCCACTGGCACCCGGAGCACATCGGTGAGGGGCGGTTCGGCAACTGGCTGGAGAACGTGGTGGACTGGGCCCTCTCGCGCCGCCGCTACTGGGGGACGCCGCTGCCCGTCTGGCGCTGCCCGGAGTGCAATCACCAGCAGGTGATTGGCTCCTACGAGGAGCTCTTCGCCGCCTCCGGGCGGCCGAAGCCGGCGGACCTCTACGATCCCGAGCAGTTCAACCCGCACCGGCCGTTCATCGATGAGGTCACCTGGCCCTGCGCGGAGTGCGGCGGCGTCGGCACCATGAAGCGGGTGGAGGAGGTCATCGACGCCTGGTACGACTCGGGCTCGATGCCCTTCGCCCAGCATCACTACCCGTTCGAGAACAAGGAGCTGATCGACCAGCGGATTCAATACCCGGCGGACATGATCTCCGAAGCCGTGGACCAGACGCGCGGATGGTTCTACACCCTCCACGCGCTGGGCGTGCTGCTCTTCGATTCCGTGGCCTTCAAGACCTGCATCGTCCTGGGGCACGTTACCGACGAGACGGGGCGGAAGATGTCCAAGCGGCTGGGCAACGTCGTCGAGCCCATGGGCGTCATGCAAGAGACCGGGGCGGACGCCCTGCGCTGGTACTTCTGCATCAACAACCCGGAGGTGAACTCGCGCTTCTCGGCCCGGCTGGTGCGCGAGGCGGCTCAAGGGTTCCTGCTGCCGCTGTGGAACGCCCTGTCGTTCTTCACCATCTACGCCAATCTCGACGGCTGGCATCCCGGTGGAGAGGCGGCGGCGCAGCCGTTCGACGAGCGCCCGGCCCTGGACCGCTGGATTCTCCTGCGCCTTGGGCGCCTGATCGCGGATACCACGGCACGGATGGACGCCTACGACCTGACCGCCGCCGCGCGGGGGATCGAGGAGCTGCTGGGTGACCTGACGAACTGGTACATCCGGCGCAGCCGCGACCGCTTCTGGGCACCCAACGGCGACGAGGCCGGTCATGCGGCCAAGGCGAGCGCCTACGAGGCCCTCTACGAGGTCCTCACGACGCTCACCCGGCTCATCGCGCCGTTCACGCCCTTCGTGGCCGAGGTGCTCCACAAACACCTCGTGCGCAGCCAGGTTGACGGAGCGCCGAAGAGCGTCCACCTGGAGGACTGGCCGGTACCCGCGCCGGGCCGGGTCGACGAGGCCCTGGAGCGCGGTATGGCCGCCGTCCAGCGCATCGTCACTCTCGGTCACGCGGCCCGCAATCTCCATGGCCTCAAGACCCGGCAGCCGCTGTCGGCGGTGACCCTGGTGACGGCGGACGAGTCGCTCCGAAGCTTCGTGGAGCCGTACGCGGAGCTGCTGGAGGACGAGCTGAACGTCAAGGAGATCCGCTGGGCCGCGGACCGTAACGTCTACGTCCATCACGAGGTCAAGCCGATCTTCCCCAAGACCGGGCCGCGCTTCGGCAAGAAGATGCCGGAGGTGAAGAAGGCCCTGGATGCGGCGGACGGCGACGCCCTGGCCGCGGACCTGGAGCGCGCGGGGAAGATCACCATCCAGCTTTCCGACGGCCCGGCCGAGCTGTCCGCCGAGGAGGTCGAGGTCCGGCTCGTCGAGAAGGAGGGCACCGCCACGCAAGGGGACCGCGAGCTTCTCGTCGCCCTGGCGACGGAGCTGACGCCGGAGCTGGAAGCCGAGGGCCTCGCCCGCGAGTTCGTCCACTGGGTGCAGCAGGCGCGGAAGAAGGAAGACCTCGACTACGCGGACCGCATCCGGGTCGCCTACGAAGCCGGAGCGGAGATGAAGGCCGCGGTGGACGCCCATCTCGGCTGGATTCAGGGCGAGACCCTGGCCGTCGAGATCACCGGAACCGCAACTGACGCCGCCGGCGAGCCGTCCATCCGGATCGAGAAGATCTGAGCTTCAGGAAGAAAGAGCGAGGGAGAGAGAATGTCTGGAATCTTCAAAGCCTACGACGTCCGGGGGATCGTCCCCACGGAGCTCAACGAGGATATTGCGCGCCGGATCGGCATCGCCTTTCAGTTCGTCCTCGACGCCGAGGACCGGGCGCACGGTAATGCCGTGGTGGTGAGCCGCGACATGCGCGAGCACAGCCCGGGAATCGAGAAGGCTCTGATCGAGGGGATCACCGCGGGCGGGCTCGACGTGATCGAGATCGGCTTGGCCACGACACCGATGAACTACTTCGCCATCGCCCACCTCAAGACGGCGGGCGGCGTGCAGGTCACCGCCAGCCACAACCCGGCGGAGTACAACGGCCTCAAGTTCAGCCGCCACGGCGCCCGCCCCGTCTCCGGCGACCATGGGATCGCGCTGATGGAGGCGAAGGTCAAGGCGGGCGACCTGCCGAAGGCCGCCAAGCCGGGAACGGTCTCTCAAGCCAACGTCACCGAGGCCTACGACCAGCACGTCCTCTCGTTCCAGGGCGACACCAGCCGCCGCCTCAAGGTAGTAGTGGACGCGGCCAACGGCATGGGCACCATCGATAGGCCCCTGCTGGAGGCCATGAACCTCGAGCTGATCCCCCTCTTCTTCGAGCTGGACGGCAGCTTCCCCAACCACGAGGCGAACCCGCTCAAGGAAGAGAACCTACGCGATCTGCAGCGGGGCGTGCGCGAGCACAAGGCTGACCTCGGCGTCACCTTCGACGGCGACGCCGACCGGGCCGCCTTCGTCGACGAGACGGGAGAGGCCATCGGCAGCGACCTGATGACGGGGCTGATCGCGGGCGAGCTGCTGAAGCGCGAGCCGGGCAAGGTGGTGGTCTACGACCTGCGCTCCTCGCGGGCCGTGGCGGAGTACATCGAGGAGAACGGCGGCGTCCCGGTGCGCGAGCGGGTGGGCCACTCCTTCATCAAGGCCACGATGCGCCAGCGCAACGCCATCTTCGGCGGCGAGCTGGCGGGCCACTACTACTTCCGCGACCACTCCTACGCCGACTGCCCGATGCTCTCCGTGGTCGAGGTGCTGAACCTGGTCCGGTCGAGCGGCAAGCCCCTCTCCGCCCTGGTGGCACCCCTACGCCGCTACGCCAAGAGCCCCGAGATCAACTTCGTGGTCGAGGACAAGAAGGGGAAGATGGAGGAGCTGGCCCACCGCTTCGCCGACGCCCAGATCGACTACCTCGACGGCATCACCTTCAGCTATCCCGACTGGTGGGCGAACGTCCGCCCCTCGAACACCGAGCCCTTTCTGCGACTCGTGCTGGAGGCCAAGACGCCCAAGGAGCTGAAGCGGCACGAAAGGGAGCTGATCGGGATTCTGGGAGAGCCGGCGGAGTAGAAGGTCTTACTCCCCCGCCTTGTCCAGAAACCGCTCCAGTCCACGGCAAAACAGGGCCGAGGCCTCGGCGTGGGGGAGCGCTCCGGCTCCTTCGAAGACGTCGAGCTCCGCCCCGGGTAGGTGCTGGAGCCAGAGATCCGCGGTCGCGACGGGCGGGGTTTTGGACTGCCGGCCCCAGGCGAGCCAGACGGGGACTTCGAGCTGGGCCAGCTCTTGGGAGACGTTCAACCAGAGGTCGCCCCGCAGATAGGCGGCGAGGGCGGCCCGGCCTCCGCGAGTATGGCTGGCGCGGTAATGATGCTCGAGGAGAGCCGCGTCCACCCGCTCGGGAGCGGCGTAGACCTCTTTGCGCAGGTGATGCTCCACGGCGGCCCGGCCGGTGAGGGCATCCAGCACCGAGGCGGACAGCAAGGGGACGCTCAGGAGCTTTCCAAGGAACGATTGAGCCACGGACCGGGCAGGATCGTCGCCGCCCAGGCCGAGGGGAGAGACGAGACCGAGGGCCTTCACCCGCTCCGGATGCTCCACCGCGATCTGGACGGCATAGGCCGCGGCGAGCCCGGCGGCCACCACGACGGCTTTCTCCCTCACCACACCGGCCAGGAAATCCGCGAGGACATCCATATACAGCTCAGGGTAGTGGGCTCCGGCCCCTGCCCGGGTGCGCCCCCAGCCGGGCAGGTCGGGGACGTAGACGCGGTGACGCCCGGCGAGGATCTCGGCCGCCGCCCGCCACTGATTGGCGTCGTAGCCGGGACCGAAGGAATGGAGAAGAAGGACGGGCGGGCCGCTGCCGAGCTCCTGGAAGACCACCTCGGGGCCAGAGCGGCCGGCATAGCGATGAGCGCGGCCCCAGCGGGGAGCCGAGGGCGGTTCGGCGCGGCGGCGCAGCAGGGCACCGGCCGCGACAGGCACGCCCACCGCCACTCCGGCCAACAGCAGGCGCTTGATCCAGCGCCGTCTGCGATCGCTTTCGAGGGACCTTCCTGTTCCTCTTACCATGGCCTGAAGGATAGCATTTGCCGGTGGTTCCGGCCTCCGGGCTATAATGATGCCTCAGTTGCGACGGTACCCGATCATGCCCCTGAGAACCATCGTCCGCCTTGGCCACCCCGCCCTCCGCACTCCGGCGCTCCCGGTGCCTCCGGAGCAGATCGGCGATCCAGCCTTCCAGGCGCTCATCGACGACATGGTCGAGACCATGCACGAGTCTCACGGCGTGGGGCTCGCGGCGCCGCAGGTGGGCGAGGAGGCTCAGCTCTTCGTGTACCAGGCCGGTGGCCCGCCCGAAATCCCGCTGCACGTGGTGATCAACCCCATGATCACCCCGCAGGCCCGGGAGCTCGCCTACGATTGGGAGGGGTGCCTGTCCATCCCCGACCTGCGCGGGCTGGTGCCGCGGCATCCCAAGGTGCGGGTGCAGGGCCTCGACCGCGAAGGGAGTCCTCTGGATTACGTCGTCACCGGTTTCGAGGCCCGTATCGTCCAGCACGAGTTCGACCACCTCAACGGCATCGTCTTCCTCGACCGCATGCGGGACCTCCGCTCCCTCGCCTTCTTCGACGAATGGGAGTCCTACCTGGTCGGTGGGTCGAAGCCGGACCTCGACGAGACCGCGGTCGGCTGAAGGTGGGCCGCGAGCTCGCCGTCCTCTGGGCGGGTCGGCACCAGCGTTCCCACTGGGAAGAGATCTGCGATTCCTACCGGCAGCGCATCGCCCGCCTCGCCCGCGCCACGCCGGTGAGGGACGTTCCTATCCGCGCCCGGGCGGCGGCGGACGATCCCCAGCGGCTGCGGGCCGAGGGGCAGGCCCTGCTCGCCGCCGTGCCGCCTTCCGCCTGGACCTTCGCCCTTGACAGCCGGGGCGAAAGCCTCTCCTCGGAGGAGCTCGCCGAGCGCCTGGCCCGCCTGCGCCGGGAGTGGCCCCACCCGATCGTCTTCCTCATCGGCTCCGATCTTGGGCTCGACCGCGCCGTGCTCGACGGCGCCCGCGCGGTGCTGTCCCTGGGCCCTATGACGCTCTCTCACGAGCTGGCACGGGTCGTGCTGTACGAGCAGCTCTACCGCGCACTCTCGATTGAGGCGGGAATGAGCTATCATCGCGAGCCCTTATAGGGACGTTAGGCAGTATTATGGGGAGCTTTTTTGAGCGTCCCAGTCGAAAGGAGAAGCAGCGTGGCCAGAACCGAGAAGGCCAAGGCGACCGAAGAGGTGCCGCAGGACCACTACCAGGCCCTGCGCGAGCGGTTGCAGAAGCAGAGAGACGAGATCCTCGACATGTACAAGCAGGACCTCAAGGCGGGGCAGGAGTCCGCGGACGACGGCACGGAAGACATCGTCGATCGCGCCAACAACGCCTACAACCGGGAGCTCATGTTCTCCTTATCCGACGCCGAACGCACGACTCTCCTCCAGATTGAGAACGCGCTCGTCCGGATGGACGAGGGAACGTACGGACGGTGCGCGAACTGTGGACAGACCATCAACGTTCTGCGCCTCGAGGCCGTGCCTTGGGCGCGCTTCTGCATCGATTGTCAGGAGTTGGCGGAAAAGGGGCTCCTGGAGGTCGAGGCGTCATAACCCGAAGCTCGGGACTCCAGGGCGAGGAGGGCCGCCGCGGCCTCCTCGCCTTTGTGTTTCCGGATGGCCAATACTTTGGCTCAGAGTGATGGCCGATAGTGTCGAGTCCTTTCTTACCCGGCTGAGCCGGGGATCGCCGCCCCAGGTTTGCCTGGTGCAGGGTGACCTCGTCCTGGCCGATCCCGCCGCACAGCGCATCGCCCAGACCCTCGCCCAGGGAGTCGGCCTGCCGCCGGAGGCCGTGGAGGTGCACCGCCACCCCGCCTCTCTCGCGGGCCTGCTCCAGGATCTCCGCACCTTCTCCCTGTTCTCGCCCGGCAAGGTGTCGGTGGCCGTCGACACCGCGGTGTTCGCGGACCGCAACGCCGCCGGCGACCTGATCGACGACGCGGCCGAGGTGGTGCCTCTGGCCGATGGAGGCCTGCGGCCCCTCTCGGGCCGGGAGCGCCAGGCGGCGTCGCGCCTGCTCCAGGCCCTTCACCTTTTCGACGTCGACGCTTACGCCGCCGCTCCCGAGAAGGTGCTGGGCGAGCTGCCGGCCTGGGTGCTCGAAGGCGGGAAGGCGCGCGGCGGCCGGGCGCGGGGAAAGAAGCAGGTGGAGGAGCTGCGCGGCGCCCTCGCCGGGTTGCTCGAAGCGGCCCGGCGCGAGGGCCTTCAAGGCATGGGCGAGGGCGACCTCTCGGAGCTGGCCGAGGCCGTGCGCGGCGGGCTTCCCCCGGGGCACGCGATGGTGCTGGCCGAGAGCTCCGTGGCTGCGGACCACCCCGTGGTCAAGCTGCTCAAGGAGAAGGGCGCCCTCCTCAGCCTGGGACGCGTCGAGTCCGAGCGCGGGAGCTGGCAGGGGTTGGAGCCGCTGGCGGTCGAGCTCGAGCGTCAGACCGGCGTGGGGATCACTCCGGATGCCCTGTCGGAGCT
Source organism: Thermoanaerobaculia bacterium (assembly GCA_035996875.1). Lineage (GTDB taxonomy): Bacteria > Acidobacteriota > Thermoanaerobaculia > Multivoradales > UBA5704 > DATARR01. The sequence continues at coordinate 126,980 of DASYJD010000053.1, read as the reverse complement.
CGCCCGCCGCACCCTCCGGCAGGAGAACGACAGCCGCGGGCGGTCCACCGGCGGCGTGGAGTCCGACTCCACGGGACGGCTCGCCGGGGAGTACCGCAAGCTCGCCAATCTGGTGGAGGGAGGGGCTGAGGGGAGGCGGATCGACCGCAAGCTCGTGGAGCAGACGGTGGAGGACCGGGGCGAGGAGGACGTCTGGCAGCTCCTGGACGCCATCGCCGCCGGCCGCGGCGGCGAGGCGCTGGACCGGCTTCGCCGCCTCATCGGCTCGGCCGAGGATCCGCTCGCCGCCCGGCTGACCTTCTTCTCTTTGCTTTCCTCGTTCTGCCGGCAGCTCGTGGCCATCCGCGGCATGATGCGCGTCGCCCGCGTGCCTGCCGCAGAGGCGAATTACGCCCGCTTCAAGAGCCAGCACGCGCCGGCCCTCCAGGGCGAGATCCCCATCGGCGGCAAGAATCCGCTGGCCGGCCTCCACCCCTACCGCCTTCACCGGGCCTACCTCGCCGCGAGCCGCCTGCCCGAGCCCTTCCTGGCGAAGCTCCCCTCCGACCTACTGGAGACGGAGATGCAGATCAAGGGCGAGAGCGGCGAGGCGGACGTGGCAATCGCTCGCTTGGTGGGCCGCCTGAGTCAGGGCGCTCGGCGGGTGTAAAAGGGGAACTCGATTTATCCCCGACCGGGGACGTCGCGCGGGAAGCCATGCTCCAGCCGCAGGCTCCAGAAAGCCGCCCGAAGGCGCTTCCACTCCCCCAGGGGCTCTCTTTCGAGATCGATCTCGACGTCGAAAATGCCGTCCTCCCGCGCTTCCGCGAGGAGGGTGCGGACGTCCGCGGCTCGCGCTCCGGGAGCCGGCGTGAGGACCAGCCGGGTGGTGATTCCCTCGGCGGCGAGCCGGCGGGCCGCCTCCAGCCGGGCAGCGGCGTCCGGGGTCCGCGACACCGGGACGAGGATCCGCACGGCCACGGAGTGACGGCGGTCCAGCTCCACCAGGAGATCCAGCTCGCGGAGGATGCGGGGCGAAGCCGTGGTGACGCTGATCTCCAGACCCTCGGCAGCCAGCAGGAGGCGTAACGGCGACTCCGAGCTCCCCGTCTCATAAGGCTCGGTCAAGCTGCCGGCGACGATGGGCTCGCGGCGCAGCATCGACTTGCGGAGCCGCCGCTCCAGCGCTGCCGAGGGATCGGCCTGGAAAGCCGGCGAGAGGGCGAGGAGAAGCGGGAAGGTCGCTTGGTTGATCATGTTGTGCCTGTTTTACGCCAACTTACGCCTCATTGTCAATAGCCCTCCGCTCACCAATCCAAACTAGAATTCGCGGATGCCCGAGCTTCCCGAGGTCGAAGTCCTGCGCCGGAGCCTGGAGCCGCACCTGGTGGGCGACCGGATCGTGCGCGTCGAGGTGCGCAACCCGGCGCTACGCGAGCCGGTAGAAACGGCCCGGCTGAGGCGTAACTCCGCCGGGCGCGACGTGCTGGCCTTGCGGCGGCGGTCGAAGTACCTGCTGATCGACCTCACGGGTGAGCGGACGGTGGCCGTGCACCTGGGGATGAGCGGCCGCCTGACGCTCGCCGCCGGCGAGGAGCCTCTGGAGCCCCACGAGCACGTGGCCTTCTATCTGCGATCCGGCCGGCGGCTGAGGTTCCGCGACCCGCGCCGTTTCGGCCTCGTGTTCTCTCTGAAGACGGCGGAGATCGAAGCGGACCCACACTTCGCCCACCTTGGCGTGGAGCCGCTGGAGGGCGGCTTCTCCGGCGAGGTGCTGGCGCGGGCGGCCGCGGGAAAACGTGGCCCCGTGAAGGCGTTTCTCATGGACGCCCGGGTGGTGGTGGGCGTGGGGAACATCTACGCCTCGGAGACGTTGTACCGGGCCGGGGTCCACCCGGCGCGCTCGGTGGCACGGATCTCGGCGGCGCGCTGGGACCGCATCGCCGCCTCCACGATCGCGGTGCTGAGCCAGGCCATTATCCAAGGAGGGACGACTCTCAACGACTTCGCCGACGGCGAGGGGCGCAGCGGCTACTTCCAGGTGTCGCTGGCAGCCTATGACCGGGAGGGGGAGCCCTGCCTCGCCTGCGGCAGCGCCGTGCGGCGGATCGTCCAGGCCGGCCGCAGCACCTACTACTGCCCGCGCTGCCAACGATGATCCGAGGAAGTCTTTGCCGGGAAGAGCTACAATCCCCCGCCATGATCGACACGGAATCGCTGCTCCAACCCCTGCTCACGGACTCGCGGTTCAAGCCCTGCGTCCTCGGCGTGGCGGGGGGAACCGGCTCGGGCAAGACGACGGTGGCGCGCGCCATCGTCGAGGCCGTCGGCGCCGACCGCATCACCCTCATCGAGCAGGACAGTTACTACTCCGACGTCGACTGGCGCAGCGAGACCGAGCTGCTGCACCACAACTTCGATCATCCGTCGGCTCTCGACAACGAGCTGCTGGTGGCCCACCTCGCGGCGCTCAAGGCGGGGCACCCGGTGGAGGTGCCGATCTACGACTTCGTCCGCCACCGGCGTACGGCGCGCACCAAACGGGTGCTGCCGCAGCCGGTGATCGTCCTGGAGGGGATCCTGATCTTCGTGGAACCCAACCTGCGCGAGCTCCTCGACTTCAAGATCTACGTCGACACGGACGCCGACCTGCGGCTGATCCGCCGCCTGGGCCGCGACATGTCGGAGCGCGGGAGATCCGTGCAGGACGTCCTGCGCCAGTACCTGGAGACCGTCCGCCCGATGCACCTGGAGTTCGTCGAGCCCTCGAAGCGCTGGGCCGACATCATCATCCCCGAGGGCGGGGAGAACAAGGTGGCGCTGGAGATGGTGGTGGCCCACGTGCAGCAACTTCTGGATGGGAAATGACCACGTGTCCTCCTATCTGCTGCGGGTGACCGCCCGCTTCGAAGCCGCCCACCACCTGACCTCCTATAAGGGCTCCCCCGAGCCCGTCCACGGGCACTCCTGGCGGGTCGAGGCGGCTCTGGGCGCCGCGGAGCTGGACGCCGAGGGCATGGCCTACGACTTCGTGGAGGTGCAGGCGGCGCTGCGTGAGCTGGCTGCCCGGGTCGACCACCGCGACCTCAACACCGTGCCGCCCTTCGACCGGATCAGCCCCACGACCGAGCGGATCGCCGCCTGGTTCTTCACCACCTTGGCGGAGCGCCTGCCGGCCGCGCCGCTGACCGAGGTCACCGTTTGGGAAGGGCCGGACTGCTCGGCCACCTACCGTCCCTGAGCCTCTTCCGGGATGCTCCAGAGTCCCCCGGCTTGACAGCGGCCCCCGTTGCTAGCTAGCGTCCCCGTCACTCATGAACATTCAAAAAATTCTTCTTCCCAATTCTTTGGTCGCATCGTTGATCGCGGTCTCGCTGGCGGCCGGCTGTGGCGGCGGCAAGCAGACCCCCGTGGCACGGGTAGAAGTCGAGCCGGGCCTGGTGCGCCTGCCGTTCGGCCAAGCCCAGACCGTGCGGCTGACCTGGACGCCCTCCGCATCGCTGGAGGGCGAGACGCCCACCGTCTTCGTCCACCTCCTGGACAGTCAGCAGAAGTTGGCCCGCACCTTCGACCATCCGTTCCCACAGCGCTGGCGGGAGGGCGCACCGGTGACCGACGATTTCAAGGTCTACCAGTCGGCCCTGGCGCCGCCGCTGCCTGCCGGCAAGTACCAGGTGGTGATCGGCCTCTATGGCCGGGAGGGCAAGCGCTGGGCCCTCGACGGACTCGGCGAGCCGGTGGGAAAGGACGAGTACAAGGGTTTCCAGATCGAGGTGCCGGCGCAGGAGTCCGGTCCCAAGCTCACCTTCTCACCCACCTGGCTGCCGGTCGACGCCGGAGGCGACCGGCAGGTGGTGGCGCGGCGCTGGATGGCCGACCGCGGAGACATCCGCGTGACGGACCAGACGGGACCGGGGGTCGTCTGGCTGGTCCTCCAAATTCCTCCGATGGGCAAAACGGACTACACGCTGGCGCTCGATCCCGGCGCCAGCGCTCCCGCGGTCCTGGTGCAGGGCAACTGCGGCGGGGGCGAGACGAATTTCTCCGGGCCGGGCATCCACGAGGTGGAGGTGGCTCTGGACTCGCCGCCGCCGGACGCTCCGTGCCGCGTCCAGTTGTCGGCCAATTTCTCCATCCAGTCCCGCACCACCGTGGGCCGGAAGCGATCCGTTTCGCTGGAGAACATCGCCTGGGTCCCGGGCGGGTCGCGCAAGCCTTCCGGCCAGGCGGCGGCGGATCAGGGTGCGAGCCCCACCTCGCCGGCGGCGCCCCAGTAATGGGGTCATGAAGACGCCATGAAGCATGGCAAGGGCACCATCCTCCACGCCGAGCAGGAGCGCTACATCGAGCGCCTCCTGCCGCCGCGCGATGCCGTCCTGCGCGAGATCGAGGAGTACGCCGAGCGGGAGGACGTGCCGATCTCCGATCCCGAGGTGGGCCGTTTCCTCAGCATCATGGCGCGGGCGACCGGGGCGCGCCTGATCCTGGAGATCGGCGCCGCCATCGGGTACGGCGCCATCTGCCTGGCCCGGGGCGGCCCCGAGGCCCGCGTCATTTCCGTGGACGTGGACCCTGGCCGGCTCGCGATGGCCCGGCAGTACGTGGAGAAGGCCGAGCTGGCGAACCGGGTGGACCTGATCGAAGGCGATGTCTTCGAGGTCCTTCACAATCTGCCCGGCACCTTCGACCTCGTCTACATCGACGCCGACAAGGCTCAGTACCGCCGCTACCTCGACCAGGTTCTGCCGCGGCTGCGGGTGGGCGGCGTAATCCTGGTCGACAACCTGCTGTGGAGCGGTCACGTCGCGGTGCCGCCGGAGGAGGAGGACCGGTCGGCGGACGCCCTGCGGGCCTTCAACGGCTACCTCATGATGCACCCTCAGCTTCAGGCCGTGGTCATTCCCCTGGGTGACGGCATGGGAGTCGCCACCAAGCTCAAGCCCACGATCCTGGAGATGGGCGGCCCCTACTAGCCTTCTTCGGTCAGGCTCTCTTTCACCATCTCCAGGCGACGTATGAGATCCCGGGCCGTGGCCGGCCGACGGGAGGGCGTGCGGTGCAGGGCGTCGCGAAAGAAATCCGCCAGGGCTGGAGAACGGCCGGGGCAGACCTGGGCGAAGTCCGGCACCAGCCCGGAGCGGATGCGCTCGAAGATCTGCGCGTTGGTGCCGCTGAACACCTTGCGCCCCAGCAGGCACTCGTAGAGAACCACGCACAGGCTCCAGAGATCGAACGTGGCGTCCGCCGGAGCGCATCGCACCGCCTCGGGGGAGAGATAGGAAAGGGTGCCCACGAAACGGTGGCCCGGGTCGAGCCCCGGCTCGCCGCCGGCCTGCCAGACCACCGACAACCCGGGGTCGTCCTCGTCGGCCTCCTCCTGCTCCTCCTCTTCGCGCAGCTCGAAGATCACCCGGGCGATACCGAAGTCCATCAGCTTCGGCACACCGTCCCGGGTGTAGCCGATGTTGCTCGGCTTGATGTCTCGGTGGAGGATGTCGGCCGCATGGAGCTGTCCCAGGGCGCCGGCCATGGCGATCCCCAACGCCACCGTCTCTCCTTCGGGCCTCCCCTCGCGGAAGACGCGCTGGGCGAGCGTGCCTCCCTCCAGCAGCTCCATGACCAGCATCGGCGTCCCCTGCCAGGTCTCCATGCCGAAAACCGGCGCCAGATGGGGGTGGGAGACCGCAGCCGCCGTGCGGGCCTCGCGCCGCAGCCGCATCGCATCCTCCGGCGAGACCCGGCGCAGGGTCTTGATGGCCACAGGGCGGCCCAACGCGAGGTCGGACCCTTGATAGACGACTCCCATCCCGCCCTCGCCGATCCGGTTCTCGAAGCGGAACTTGCCCGGCAACACGTAGGGCACCCGCGAAGGCTCCAGACGGCGGCTGCACGAGCCGCAGAAGACGGTGTACGACGGGTGCAGCGCGCCGCAGTTGGGACACTCCCGGGCGAGCTCGGTGGCGGCCGGAGCCGGTCCGGGAGGTGGCCCTTCGGGGACCTGCCAGAATGGCGTCATAGGCTGCTCGTGCTCCAACTCCAGCACCCAGGCGGCGCTGCTGGCGATGGCATGGAGCAGCTCCCGGTCCTCGCGCAGGAACGGCAGACCGCTCTTCTTCTCCCCCAGCCCCGTCAGTCCGAGCAGCGTACCGTCCCGCGCCAGGATGGGCACGAGAAGCCGGAAGCCGCCGTCCACCAGCCAGTGGCGGTCCTTCTCCGGCAGCTTGTGGAGGGCCGACTGGGGGTTCTCGAGGTCGACCTCCAGCGGATCGCTGGCGTTGGAGGCGGCCCGGGCGAGAGGGCTGGAGGCGTCCAGCTTGCGCGCGCGGCTGCGCGGATCGGCGAGCATGCCTGAGCGGGGATCGAGCACCAGGAGGGCGATTCCTTCCAAGTGGAGCGCCAGGTCGATCTCCCGCGAGATGAGGTTGGCCAGGCTGGCGGAGTCCTTGATCGAGCGGATGCGGTCCACCAGGAGAGTGAGGATCTGGCGGGCGTCATATTGCTCGCGGAAGAAGCGCCGGTCGAGGGCGTCGAGGAGCCGTCCCCGGTAGCGCAGGGCTGCGGCGCCCACGGCGGCCACCGACAAGAGGAGCAGTACCCGGGAGCCGGAGATCAGCTCGTCCAGTTGCTGGTGGCGCCCGTTGTAAAAAAAGGCTGCCAGCGCCATGAGCGGGATGGTGACCACCGCGATCACCGAGTAGCGGGCCAGGAGGTACTGAAGAGCCCGCCGGGCAATGAGCCGGACATCCAGCACGTGGTGGACGAAGACGGCATACGCCGTCGTGACCGGCAGGGTCAGCATCGGCAGCAGGGTGACGACGACCGTGGAAAGGTGCAGTCGCGGCTTGGCGGCGAGGTACTCGCGGTAGCCATGGGCGAACAGCTCCATCAGCACCTCGATGGCGGCGGGGCCGAGGGTGACGGCGATGATCTGCAGGAAAATCCGGGCGCGGCGCCGCTCGGGACTGAGGCCGCGGGCTCGCCAGAGCAGGAGGGCGAAGGCCAATCCGGCCAGTCCCATGACGACTGAGTAGTAGGCACCCTTGCCCCGCTGCGGCGTAAACCAGGCCAGCCACCGCCAAGCGCCGCCGAGGTCCAGGGACAGGTGCGGGGCGGCGAAGTGCATCAGGTTGAAGACGAACAGCAGGACGCCGGCGGCAGCACTCACCCGTACGAAGCCTTGGAGGCGGCGGCGCTCCGGTAGCGATACCGGCGGTTGAGGAAAGTCGCGGACGAATCGCCACAGGAACCAAGCCATGAAGGCGGCAGGCTGGAGAGCGACCGCCAGAGAGGCGAGGTAGAAGTCCGGATGCGCCGCCGAGAACGCCGCCAGCGGATGGCCGGACCAATTCGTGGCGGTGACCAGGAAGAAGCCGCCCAGGGCCAGGGCTCGCCGGTCCTGCCGGCCCCCGAGCAGGAGCAGGGCGCCGGTGGAGCCGAAGGCGACGGCGAACAGGCCGTAGAAGACGTAGGGGAAGTTGGAGTCCTTCCCGGCTGCGGCCGCATACATGGCGAAGAACGCGGCCAGCCCCACCGCCAGCTTGAAGGCAGCCAGCGCCGTGACCAGCCGCGACAGGAAAGACTGTTTCAGCAAGACTCCGCCGCGAGCGAGATCACAGGGGAGGCGGGGCAGGCGGGCATAGATCGGTCATCGAGACGATCTGCACCGTCGAAGCCGAATCGTAGACGTTCTGGGGACTGACCGTCGTATTCCCGGTGCCCGTCGCCTTCAACGCCGCGAGGCTGCCGATGGCACGGGCGCGTTCCAACAACTGCCCCGCCTGGGTTTCCCATTGCGTGTCGATGATTGTTGGTGTGATTGCATCGAAATACCAGCGCCGCAGCTCCAGCGCCGCGTCCTGCGATACCCGGATGGTGCCCGTGCCCTGGCCGAACGCAACCAGGATCTGAGCCATGATGCCCTCTTGTGTATACGCCATGTTCTCTCCTTGGGCGAAATCACCGCCCTGGTGGTTGGGACCGCCGTCACCGAACGGAGCGCCGGACAATCGCAACAGATTCCAGCAAACAGCAATGTTCCAGAGGTAGAGACGATCATAAGGCTGAATTTCTCGCCTCGTCAAGCTTCAGCAATAAGGAAACGAAAGTTTGCGTTTCTGGTTAGTTGGAGAGATCGCCAGGAACATAAAGGGTTCGAAATATTTTCAGCCGGCGATGCGTACGCGCACGGCAGCCAGGCGGCCCTTGAGCTCGCGGGCGCTCGCCGGGCGGCGATTGATCGTGCGGTGGAGGGCCGAGCGGAAAAAATCTCCCAGCAGCGCCTCGTGCTCCGGCAGGACCTGGGCGAACTCGGGAACGCGGCCATGGCGGATGCGGTTCATGAGCTGGTGGAGGTCGCCGCCGCTGAAAATCTTTCGTCCCAGCAGGCACTCGTAGAGAACGATGGCGAGGCTCCACAGGTCGAAGGACGTGTCCGCCGGCTGACCGTTCAGCGCCTCGGGCGAAAGATAGGAGAGAGTGCCCACGAGCTGTTTGGACATCGAGGCCGAGGTGGGCGTGTGGTGCCAGAGAGAGGTCGGCGGCAGGGCGGAGTCGTCCTCCGGATCGTCGGGCGAGGGGATCTCGGTGTCGCGGCGCAGGTCGAACATCACCCGGGCGATGCCGAAGTCCATGAGCTTGGGGACGCCGTCCCGCGTGTAGCCGATGTTGCTCGGCTTGATGTCGCGGTGCAGGATGTCCGAGGCGTGGAGGTGCTCCAGGGCCTCGGCCATGGCGAGCCCCAGCTCGATGGTCTCGCGGGCTTCGAGCCGCTTCGCTTCGATGCGCTGGGTGAGCGTGCCCCCTTCGAGCAGCTCCATGACCAGGATGGGCGTGCCCTGCCAGGTTTCCATGCCGTAGACGGGGGCGAGGTGCGGATGGGAGACGGCCGCCGCCGTGCGCGCCTCCCGCCGCAACCGCATGGCATCCTCGGGCGAGACGCGGCGCAGGGTCTTCGCCGCCACCAACCGGCCCAGCGACAGGTCGGTGCCGCGGTAGACCACGCCCATGCCGCCGACACCGATACGTTTCTCGAAACGGAACTTTCCGGGCAACACGTAGGGAACGTGAGAGGGCTCCAGGCGCCGGCTGCAATGGCTGCAGAAAACCGTGTAGGCCGCGTACAGCCGGCCACAGTTGGGGCACTCCTTGGCGAGCTCGGCGGCGAGGGCCGGCGGCTCCGGGAAGGGGAGAACGGCCTCGCGGTCGGTCGGCTCCTGCCAACTCTTGTGCGAGGAGCCCAGCGAGCGGCTCTGCTCCAGCTCCAGCACCCAGGCGGCGCTGCTGCCGATCGCCCGCAGTAGCTGGCGGTCCTCCTTGAAGAAGGGCAGCCCGCTCTTCTTCTCCCCCAGGCCGATGAGGCCCAGCAGCGAGCCGTCCCGGGCGAGGATCGGCGCCACCAGCCGGAAGCCGCTGTCCACCAGCCAGTGGCGGTCCTTCTCCGGAAGCTTGGCGAGCGGCGAGCGGGAGTCCTCGAGATCCACCGTCAGCGGCTCGCTGGCGCTGGCGACGAGCGAGGCCAGCGGCGAGGAGGCGTCCAGGCGCCGGCCCCGCACCTTGGGGTCCGTCAGCAGGCCCGAGCGGGGCTCGAAGGCCATCAGCGACACGCTCTCGGGGTGGAGGGCGAGGTCGGCCTCCCGGCACAGGAGGTTTGCGAGGTCGAGCACGCCGTGGGTGGCGCGGATGCGCTCCACCAGCAGGGTCAGCGTTTGGCGGGCGTCGTACTGCTCGCGGAAGAAGTGTCTGTCGATGGAGTCGAGGAGCGTCTTGCGGTAGCGCAGTGCCGCAACTCCTATCGCGGCGGCGGAGGAGAGCAGGGGCAGGTTGGGTCCCGAGAAGATCTGGAGGATCTGCATCGTCCGGTGCAGATAGAGATAGACCCCAAGCGCCACGACCGGCACGACGGCAAGCCCGATGGCGGAGTAGCGGGCGAGGGCGTACTGAAGGGCCCGGCGAGCGATGAGGCGGACGTTGAGCAGATGCCCCACCAGGACGGCGTAGGTCGTGGTAAAAGGGACGGTCAGTAGACAGGGGTAGAGCAGCGCCCGCGACAGCAGCTCCCGGTGCCCTCCTCGGCTCGAGTAGGCGCGATAGGCGGGGCTGGCCGATTCCGCGACGATGTCGAGGAAAAGGGGTGCGATGCCCGCCGCCAGCGCGATCACGAAGAGCCGGGCTCGCCGCCCCTCCTCGCCCACGGCTCCCCGGGTGCGCCAGACGAGTGTGGCAAAGGCAACGATGCAGAGCGGCAGAAGCGGCCCGTAATATTCATAGCTGGGCTTCGGCGGAGCCAGCTCAGCCGGAGTCGTCGCCCCATGGATCCCCGTCATCAGCAGCCGACCGAGCTGCCAGGCGAAGCCCGCGATTCCAGCGATCATGGCTGCCCGGCGGCCCCAAAGGAGGAGCCGCTGAACCCGGAATGACGAGACGGTGTTGGGGAACTTCTGGGTGAACGACCAGAGGAACCAGGCCAAAAAAGCGTCGGGGGCGGCGACGCTGAGCACGAGGCTCGGCCATGCCCAAGCCGGCGGAGCCCCCGTCGCCACGGCCTGGAGTGGTCGATTAGCGAATGGGGTTGCCAGCACGAAAAAGAAGGCGCCCAAGTCCTGGGCGCGGTCGTCGCTACGGCCGGACGTGAGGAGAAACAGCCCCACCGCCGCGAACGCCAACATGACGATGCAAAGAAGCCCAGGCGAGAGCACCGTGGGCTCGCCGGTCTCTGGAGTGGCACCCCAGGTCCACGCGAAGCCCGCCGCGGCCCCCAGGATTTTGAGGGCGGTCAACGCCAGGAGGAGGTATGTCCAGGGACCCTTCTTCAAGACGTCGACCGCCTTTGACTAGCATTCAGGGTTTAATAGGGCAGAACGGGCACTCGGACTCGGTCTCGACCGCACGGGCGGCACGGGTCAGCGCCTCCTTCTGAACGGTCCCACCCTGTGCAGCCCGGTGTCCGATCTCCCTGAACTTCTCCAAGAATTCCTTGCCATGCTGATCCCAGACGTCGTGCGGAGTTTTGCCGTTCTGCTTTACCTTGTCGATCCAGGGAAAGTATTCTCCATAGAACCAATCGGCTGCGTCGTCAGCGATCTCCGCGGTTCCGCATCCCTTGGCCAGAGCGAAGACGGCTTGAACCATGAGAGCTTCCTTCTTGTTGGGCATTGAATCCCTCCCGGATTACCTACAGGTGAGTATCTGGACCGTTCGCGCTACAGATGCAGTCTGATTCCAGCTCCAAAGCATCGAAATGTTTTGAACGAACGATAGGTATTCTAAGGCAGAGGGAAACGGAGCGCAAGGCGCGGCGAGCTGCAGAGAGGCCCGGAAGACAGGCTTCCGGGCCTTCCGGGCGGCATTTTGGACGTCTTAGTACTTGACGCTGCAGCCGTAGGGGTGCGTCGAGGCCGGATCGGGGCTCTTGCCCGCCTTCTCGGCGTCGAGCCCGTGGCCCACGTAGCCAATCCGCTCGGCCTTGGCTTTGCGGCCCGGAGGATCGTCGTCGATGGCGCCGTTGTAGGCGATCTTGCCGTTCTTGTCGATGATGAACATGTGGGGCGTGGTCCGGGCTCCGTAGGCGTGGCCCGTGGCCCCCGTCGGATCGGCCAGCACGGCGTAGTTGATGCCGTTCTTCTGGTTCCACGCCAGCTCGTCGGTCGGCTTCATGTAGTCGCCACTGTTCGGGTTGGTGCTGTTGATCCCCAGCCACACCACCTCGCCATACTGCTTGGACAGCTCGATCATCGTCTTCTCGTGGGTGTGGCGTAACGAGACCGGGCAGTTCGGGTTCGCCCACTCGAGCACCACCGTCTTGCCCTTGAGGTCGGCGAGCGAGTAGGTCTTGCCGTCCATCGCCGTCAGCTTGAAGGCGGGGGCGGCGTCGCCGACCGCGTTGCCGGCGAAGACCGGGGCGGCGGCGAGGCTCAGGATGGCCAGGCTCAGAAGTGTTCTACGCATCTTTCAACCTCCTGGAATTGAATTGTTCGTTGGTTGTCAGGGTCGTGGGTAGATCGGCGGCCGACCGCACCCGCGGTACCAGGCGGTTGTGATCGGCCAGCCAGAGCGCCCCCGCGGCGCAGGCCAGCAGGCCCACGGCGAGGACGGCGCGAAACGTACGGCCACTGCCTTCGCGGTGCCGCAGCCAAGCGAGCAGCGACATGGCGAGCAGGGCCAGCTCGATGAATGCGATGCCCTCCGCGCTCACCTGGCGGGAGAGCGCGTAGAGCACCCAGAAAGCTCCCGCGCCGGCGAGGAAGCCGAGACCCTCCCTCACCCGCGGCAGCCATTCTCCCGGCGCCGGCAAGACTCGCAACAGAACCGGCATGACGGCGAGGAGTAGATAGGGAAGGGCAAGGCCCAAGCCCACCACGGCGAAGACGGCGGCCACCGTCGCCGGTCCGCGGCCCAGGGCGTAGCTCACAGGCTCCTGGAGTAGAGACACGGGCCAGGCGAGGGCGAGAGGCGTCGCCGCCAGGCCGGCTAGCAGGTGACGGCTCGTGCCGGATGAGCTCACCGATGTGACCGGCGATTTGACCGGCGCCAGCGGCACCTCCACCACTCCCCAGAGATTGAGGGCCACCAGCGCCGCGAGCACCGCGAGGAAGGCGGCCAGCACGGGCTCCTGGAGCTGCGCCCCCCAGCCGGTCGGCATTCCCGCCCGGTGGGCGGCGATGGCGAGCAGCGCCACGAGCCAGGCCGAGCCCACGGTGCCGGTGGCCGCCGCGGCCGCGCCTTCCCGCACCCGGCCTCGCTCGCCGGCCCGCAGCACGAAGAGCTCCGCCAGAAGGAGAGCGAACACTGGCGGCATCAGATTGAGCAGAGCGCCACCCAGAAAAGCCGAGAGCAGGAGCCGGGCGAGCCGCTCGCGGCTGGCCGGCGGCAGCGGGGCGTTTCCAGTGGGTGGCCCGCCTACACCGGTTGACACCTGGACGTCGCGCCGGGCTTCGAGGCCGAAAGGGCGCCCGTTCGCGGCCAGGTGGGTCACCGTCCAGACGATTGGAGTGTGGGCGGGAAGGGGCTTGTTGGTCTCCTTCGGCTTCATGGCGACGTGGAAGACCACGCCGTCGGGAACGACCTTCACCCGGGGCCGGCCGGCCTCCAGGGCGTCGTTCGTCTCGAGGAAGAGGTCGGTCTTCCCCGCTTCGGCCCGGGCACCGCGAACGCGAATTTCCAGGTCGGGTCCGGTCGAGAGACTGGCGTCCAGCGCCACCTCGGTGGTCACCCCGGTCATCTCCCCCACCGTCTTCGGCAACCGCTCCAGCGCAGCCTGGAGGAGAGGGGCGGTCTCGGGATCCGGCTGGGCCGGAATGCCCAATGGCTGGTCGAGGGTCAGCGTGTAACGGAAGGGGATGCAGTCCGCCTGGCAGACCAGGTAGTCGAGATCGGCGCTGATCTTCAGCGTGTTGGGCAGCGTGCCGGGAGATTGGGGAGCCGGCGTGGAAACCGGGATCGGAGTCGGAGCGGCGGCCGGCTGCAGCCGTGCCCGGATCGGATAGATCACCTCGTTCTCGTAGCCGAAGGCGACCAGACCGCCGGGGAGGTCGAAGCGTTGGGGCGCCGGCCATTGGATCTCGGGCTTGCCCAGGACGTCCGCCGGCTGGAAGGTGACGGCCGGCGGGTATCCAGCATCGCCGCTGTTCTTCCAGTAGACGTGCCAGCCGGGCTTGAGGCGGAATTGAAGGCCCAGCCACATCTCGCCGGTGCCGGACGCCACCTTCGAGGCCGTGATCAGCCGGACCTGCGACGGGTCGTTGACCGACCACGCACTGGCGGCGCCATGGGCCGGCGGCGGCATCAGCAGCACCAGGGCCAGAGCAGCGGACATCAGGGCGGTCTTGGGCGCGGTCATGGCTTTCCAACCAAACTCGACTCGCCGCGGCTAGAATTCCTCCCGCGGCCCTGTTTTACAGGAGGTTTACGGATCACTCCCTTGCGCGTTCACTTTACCAACCTCGGCTGCAAGCTGAATCAGGCGGAGATCGAGAGCCTGGCCCGCCAGTTTGCCGCCGCCGGCCACGAGGTGGTCGGCTCGCTGGCCGAGGCGGACCTCCACGTCGTGAACTCCTGCACGGTGACGGGGACCGCCGCCCGCAGCTCCCGCAAGGCGGCGGGCCGTGGCCGAGGACGGCTGCGCACCGTCCTGACCGGATGCTGGGCCACGGAAAGCCCGGAAAAGGCGGCCGCCCTCGCCGGAGTCGACCTGGTGGTGCCGAACGCCGAGAAGGACCAGCTTCTCGCCCGTGTCCACGCGGCTTTCCCTGAGGAAGGGCAAGCATTGCCGGAGATCCCCTGCTCTCCGTCGCCGGAGAGTCACACCCGGGCATTGGTCAAGATCGAGGACGGCTGCAACATGCGCTGTGCCTTTTGCATCATTCCCTTCACCCGGGGTGCTCAAGCCAGCCGGCCGCTCGGCGAGGTGGTGGCGGAAGTGGAGGCCCGGGTGCGCGAGGGCTTCCAGGAGGTCGTGATCACGGGAGTCCAGATCTCCGCCTGGCGCCGGGAGGCGGATCGCCTGGCGGATCTCGTCGAGGCGATCCTCGCCGGCACGGACGTCCCGCGCCTGCGCCTGACCTCGATCGCTCCCTGGGATCTGGACGAGCGCCTCCTCGACCTCTGGTCCGACCGCCGCCTCTGCCGCCATCTCCATCTCTCCCTCCAGAGCGGCTCGACGGCCACTCTGCGCCGCATGCACCGCCCCTACACGGCCGCCCAATACCTGGATCTGCTGGCCCGAGTGAGAGCGGCCGTGCCGGGCGTCGCCGTTACCACCGACGTCATCGTGGGTTTTCCCGGCGAGACCGCAGAGGAGCTCGCCGAGAGCCTCGCAACCGTGAAATCCGCCGCTTTCGCCAAGATCCACGTCTTCCCCTTCTCCACCCGCCCCGGGACCGAAGCCGAGGCGATGCCCGGTCAGGTCGCCCCGGAAACGAAGAAGGAGAGGATGAACCGCATGCTTGCCGCCGCGGCCCAAGCCGAGCAGGACTTCCAAAGCGCCCACCTGGGAACGAGAGCGACCGTCCTCTGGGAAAGGCCGCGCGACGGCATGGGCCACGGCCTGACGGACAACTACCTGCGCGTTCTGAGCGCCGAGGGAGCCGGACTCTGGAACCGCTTCAGCGAGGTCGAGCTCGTGGAACTGGCGGAGGATGGTATGCGCGGGGAGATCGTGGGGTAGGCATCCCTCTATTGTTCGGCGTCAGTAATTACTGTATGATGTCGTAACTTCAGGTGCGAGAAGCCGGTTAGGTTATAGCTACGACTGCATTCTATGGCAAAACAATTCTATAGGCCGCGGCCGTCGAAATAGACCTAGTCGAAATCCGGTGCAGCTATGGGCATCTCATTGGAGCGGAATAATGAATCACGGCGGGATTGGTTATCTTGATGAAAATCAGTTATGGCTTCCCTTGGATCTCGTTCGGCCACTATCGGTTGAAGATGGGGCTCGGCTTGTTGGAGTCTACTATCCGCCACTCTCACTCGACAGGAATTATAGTCATGTAACTATGAAGCATGATTTCATGATAACTCCGATACCTTGGCGTCTTTGGCCAACAACCTCGCGACTCAGCGTTCGGATCTGGCACCGACCTCATACTCTAGAGGCTATCACATCTGTTCTGGAGCAGGAGGATGTGAACATACTGACAGCTGAGTGCACTCGTTCGGGGCACAGGTATGCAACGTGGAATCTGACCGTATATTTTTCAATAGGCTCTTAAAAGGCATAGATTCCGTTCAAGATTTTCGCTCTAAGACCGAACTTGAACTCAAGCGCCTTAAGGACAAAATCAAGAGTACGTGCGCTTCAGATCTGTTCGCCGACCCCAATGATCCCGACCTAGCGGATGCCGTTGAATGCCTACCAATCCGTGCGCTCTGGTATTTCTACGAGAGAGTTCTGATCAACAAGGGCGAGTGGCTTTATGAACCCTTTGAGTTGGAATATCAGTCTGGAATTTTTCAAGGTGATGACTTCCATTCGCTGCTAATTGAGTTGGGCAAGAAGGATAAAAAATTTTTGCCGAGCTGTGTCTTTGCGGAGATGGATACAAAAGACACCAATATCAGGATCGTTGTAATACCCTCTGATCGTCTTGGTCGTTTCTACCGCGCAAGAGTTAAATATGAGCGAACTGGAGGCTCGTCGAGCAGGGGCTTCCTCAAGCATGTAATTGGAAATCTGCCGAAGGAATATAACATTTGGAGAACATTCAATCATATAGCAAAAAACACCCCTCAGCAAGAATTAGGGTCGATCAATCTTTACTTTGAGGATACGAGTCCGGGAGAAATCGAGCCAAAGCGTTGCTTTGAGCATGCTCAAGCGGTATTTTCCTCACTACAGCACTGCCCGATGCCACAAAATCTCGCCGATTTGCGGATCGTCGATGCCCGAGTAGGCGCGATTGACACAAATTATATAAAAAGCAAGATTCAGCGTGAGCGTGGAAAATCTGAATATGACGTTTTCTTGAGCTACGCCTTTAAGGACGGAACTATTGCAGGCCAAATTCGCGACGCTCTAGAACTGCGGGGGATAACAGAAGTTCCCGGACTTCAGGTGCACTACACTAGTGGCCAGCCGACAGGGCGAGCGGCAGGCTTGATTCGACGAACTCGAGGAGGAAGAAGACTGGCAGGGCTGATCCGTCAGCCCTCACCGCGCAACCCAGCTCAGAAGAAGTCCCGAGTCTGGATCAAACGAGCCGAGACCGCCGAGCATCTCTACGGCTTGTGCCGCAGTGAAGGCCGGAAGGCCAAAGATGAGATCATCCGCCTGAAGCAGGAAAAGCGTCTGCTGGCCGACTTGGCTCGGCTGCGAAAGCGGATTGAAGCGGCCGGCTTCAACGCTGCGAAAAGGTTTGTGAAGCCCTGGGTCGGCTCAAGGAGCGCTATCCGCGTGTGGCCCGCTATTGGAAGATGGACTACGACGCGGACCAACAGAAGCTGACTTGGCAGGAAGATCACGAGAAGAAGAAGCGTGCCCTGCGCCTCGACGGCTTCCTGCCTACTGAAAACGGATCGCAAAGACCTGACGGCGGAGGAGGCGTGGCGCCTCTACGTCCTTTTGACTCGCGTCGAGACGGCCTTCCGTGACATGAAGAGCCCGCTGAGTGAGCGGCCGATCTTCCACCACCTCCAGCACCGCGTCGAGACCCACATCTTCCTCTGTGCGCTGGCCTACCATCTGCTCATCACCATCGAGAAGAGTTTTCTTGACCAAGGCATCCACACCTCTTGGGCGACGCTACGCCAGCAACTCAGTACCCACCAAGTCGTCACCGCAGTTTTGCCCCACCAGCGACGGGAACTTGCTCAAGATTCGTCGAGCCACCACGCCGGAGCTCCAGCAGCGGCTCATCTATCGCGTCCTCGCCATCCCTGAGGAGATCATGTCGCCCATCAAGACTTGGTTGCCCGCCCAGGAGGAGGATCTCCAGAGATAGTGACCAAAACCTCCACCAAACCCCTGTTCCCTAGGGATTCCTCCGGAAAACCGACGAATGGGAATGGGCTAGAGGAGGGCTAGAGGTGAAGGGCTCGCAGGTTGAGGAGGTTTCTCTGATCCTACTGGCGCATGCTCATCAAGCCCCAGGATCTGACTGAGGCGAAATTACCTACCTGGAAGCCGACTGGCGTCTACGCCTGCGGAGAAGAGGGACAAGAACATCGTCCTTCTGGATTGAGCTCGCAAGTGGCTGATAACAGAGTATTATCCTTCGATAGGAGACTAACAGAGTAGCTCAACACGATAGAGTTCGAAGCTGCAGTCCAACAGTTCCCGGAGACAGGAAGGCTCGTTTGGCAAGGAGAGAGGTCGAGTCCTGGCTTCTGAAGGGCGTACGACTCTTGCGCCTCCAGAACATCACGCTCCGCCACGGAACTGAGTTGGGCTCGAATCACCGAACGGGCGGCCAGATCTCAGCTTTGACTTCGTCCCAATCTCGACCCTCTTCGGTCCAGCGCTGGCGAGGCGTTCAGAGAGAAGATCTCTCTGCCAGGAGGGCAGCGGATGAGCATCCAGGTCGTCCAGGCTGGCCCAGATCGCATCGGCGACCTCCAGACGCTCGTCCTCCGGTAATTCCATGACTTCCCGCTGGACTTCTGCCTTGGTCATGGGCTTAGTATAAAGCCCTCGAAGCCTCTGGCGGCGGGAGACCCGAGCAGGGTTTCAACTACCCGATTCGTTATAGCATCGCTGCATGCGAATTTCGGGCTTGAAGTCCCTGCTGTCCGTGCTCGTCCTTTCCGTCGCGCTTCCTGCTGCCGGCCAAACCCAGGATGTAGCCCAGAGGGTCGACGAATACCTGTCGCAGCGCACGGACCTGGGGCGCTTCAGCGGCGCCGCGCTGGTCGCGAGGGACGGCAAGGTCCTGTTGCGGAAGGGCTACGGCTTCGCCGACGTGGAAAAAAAGCTCCCCTACACGCCGGAAACCCAACAGGACGTCGCCTCGATCTCCAAGATGTTCACCGCCATGGCGGCGCTCAAGCTGCGGGACCAGGGGAAGCTGCGGCTCGAAGATCCCATCTGCAAGTACTTCGACGACTGCCCGGAGGCGTGGAAGCCGGTCACCCTTCGGCAGCTCCTGCGCCACACTTCGGGAATCCCCGACTATGAAGAGGCCCTGGAGATCGGCTCCGACAAGTACATGGCATTCATGAATCAGCCGGGCGCCTCCGCGAAGATCGTGGAGAATGCCAGGAAGTTGCCGCTGGACTTCAAGCCCGGAGAGAAGTTTCACTACAGCAATACGGGATACATCCTCCTCAGCTACGTGATCCAGAAAGCGGCCGGCCAGCCATTCGGAGACTTCGTCGCCAGGACGTTGCTCGCGCCCGCGGGCATGGCGCACTCGGGAGTCTTCGGCGTGGGCGACAGGCCGCAGAACCTGGCGACGGGCTACACGCACGGCGACCTGGGCTGGGAGAAGATGCTGGGCGGAGTGCCGCTCACCGCAGGTCATCTCAAGAAGGTGCCCCAGCTCCCCCTCACGCCGCCGGAAGGTGACGCGGGAATCTACAGCACGGTAGACGATCTCTACCGCTGGAGCCAGGTCATGGACGGCGGCCCGCTCGTGCCGGCGGAAGAAGCGGCCGAGGTCTTCACCCCCGGCCTGGAAAACTACGGCTACGGCTGGTTCATCGACAACGGATTCGACCGCAGGCGGATGCGCCACACCGGCCTCCTGCCGGGCTACGTCTCGGACTTCATCAAGTTTCCCGGCGACAAGGTCACGATCGTCCTGGTCACGAACCTCGACCGCACCCGCCTGGACCGCGTCGCCAGGGACGTCACCGCCATCGTGCTCGGCAAACCGTATGACGCGCCGGTGCACGGCAAGGTCGTCCAGCTCACCGCCGAGCAGCTCGCGAAGCTCGAAGGCGAGTACAAGATGGCGGACGGCAAACTGCTGACCATCCGCAAGGAACCGGATTATTTAACCGTGGAGCTCAAGGGCCGCTACACCGCGGGGCTGATCCCGCTGTCTCCCACCGAGCTCTACTTTCCGCTCGGGGACGGCAAAGCCCTCTTCACTCTGGACGAGACCGGCAAGGCCGTGAAGGTCAACATGCGCTACGGCGGCGAGGATCACGTGGCGGAGAGGGTGGTTACAAATCCCCGTCCGGATGGTTAGCACGATCTGAGTCCGGGTTGTTTTCCCTGTCCCGATGCGACACACTTCTCGCCGGTCTCAGCCGGCTCACGGGACGGAGTCTTCCCGCCTGCCGCCGCTCCGGTACGATCCATCTCTTCATGTCCGATTTCCCGGTCTCCTCCGCCCGATCTCTCGGCGCGCCTCTCGGGTGGCCCGCGCGGCTGCTTCTCGCAGGCGCCGCCTTCCTCGTCTTCTTTGCCGGCCTTGGAGCCTACCCGTTACTGGAGCCCGACGAGGGGCGCTATGCCGAGATCCCACGCGAGATGCTGGCGAGCGGCGACTTCGTCACGCCGCACCTGAACGGCGTCCTCTACTTCGAAAAGCCGCCGCTCTACTACTGGCTGAACGCGGCAGCCCTGACCCTGCCGGGGCGCCCTGAGGTCCTCTGCCGGCTCGCCGGGGCCTTCTTCGGCCTGGCAGGAGTCGGGCTCGCCTGGGCGCTCGGACGCGCCATCGGCGGACCCCGGGTGGGGCTGATCTCAGGGATCGTTCTCAGCAGCTCGCCGCTGTGGATCGCTCTTTCCCGGGCCGCCACCATCGACATGACGCTGACCTTCTTCCTCAGCGCGACTCTCACCTGCTTCTGGCTGGCGCAGTCGAGGGACCAGGGAGACCGGGGGGAGCGGCTCCTCTGGTACGGGATGTTCGCGTCCGCCGCTCTGGCCACCCTCGCCAAAGGCTTGATAGGCTTCGTGATTCCGGGCGCGGTGATCTTCTTCTTCCTCCTTTTCGCCCGCCGATGGTCCATCCTGCTCCGGGTGCCCTGGGTGGGCGGCATCCTCTTCTTCCTGGCGATCACCGTGCCCTGGCACGTGCTGGCCGCGCGGCGCAATCCGGATTTCCTCTGGTTCTACTTCGTTCACGAGCACTGGCTGCGGTACACCACACCGGAAGCGGACCGGGAGGCGCCATTCTGGTTCTTCGTCCCCGTCCTGCTGCTGGGGCTCCTTCCCTGGTCCGGGCTGTTCCCCGCGACGATGGCCCTCTTCCGCCGCCGGGCCGAGCCACTGCGGCGGCCGGAGCTCATCTTCCTGGGCTCCTGGGCGGGTTTCATCTTCCTCTTCTTCTCGGCCTCGCACTCGAAGCTCGTTCCCTACGTCCTGCCGGCCTGCCTGCCGCTGGCGGTCCTGGTTGCGCTGGGCCTCCACGCAGCGCAGGAGGAAGGGAGAGCCCGCTCCTGGATCGTCCGCGGCGGCGCGATCGCGGGAGCCGCCGTCCTCATCCTGCCAAGCGCACTCCTTCTCTGGGCGGCGTTCGGGAAGGTGCCCGAGCTCTCGGCGGATTTCTCGCGCATCCTTTTCTCTTTCTCGTCGATGGCGATCGCCACCGCCTTGGCGGCTGTCCTCTGGTGGAAAAAGGGAGTCGAAGGACGTGGCTTGGCGGCGTTGGCCGTCGCGTCGGTCTTCTTCGTCGCCTGCATCTGGGCTCTCGGGCCGCGGGTGGGGCGCCAGAGAAGCTCGCTGGAGATTGCCCGCTTCCTCGAAACGAGGCTGCGGCCGGGGGATGAGGTCTACTCCTATCACTACTATCCGCAGAGCCTGCCGGTCTACCTGAAACAGACGATCGGCGTCGTCCACTTTCGGGGAGAGATGGCTTTCGGCATCGACCATCTGTCGGCGGCGGAGCACCTCCGGCGCTTTCCCACGGCCGGGGAGTTCCGGCCGGCATGGGAATCGCCGCGGACCCTCTACCTGGTGGTGGAGCGCCGCGACCTCCATCACATGATCGCGGACGGGCTCGCCCCGGGACCGATCCTCCTGGGACAGGATAAGCTCCTGCTCATGACCAATCGCGTGCAGGCAGAAGCCCGCGTTCCGGAGACCCACGAATGACCAAGCCTTTCGTCAAACGCGACGTTTTCCTGCCCTTCTCCCGGCCATCCATCCGCCAAGTGGAGATCGACGAGGTCGTCGACACCCTGCGCTCCGGCTGGATCACCACCGGCCCGAAGGCCGAGCGCTTCGAGAAGGACTTCGCCGCCTACGTCGGCGCGCCGGAAGTGCTCGCCGTCTCCTCCGCCACCGGCGGCCTGCACATCGGGCTCATCGGACTCGGCCTTCAGCCGGGTGACGAGGTCATCATTCCGCCGATGACCTGGGCCGCCACCTCCAACATGGTCGAGGCGCTGGGCGGCAAATCGGTGTTCGTGGAGATCGATCCCGACACCCTGCAGGTCGATCCGAAGGCGGTCGCGGCGGCGGTCACCGAGCGCACGGTGGGCATTCTCCCCGTCCATTTCGGCGGCGCGCCGTGCGACATGGACGCCCTGCTGGAGATCTCGCGCAAGCATTCGCTGTGGATCTTCGAGGACGCGGCGCACGGCGTGGGGACCCTGTACAAAGGACGGCACGTCGGCCTCTTCGATCGCCTGGCCGCCTTCTCGTTCCACCCGATCAAGAACATGACGACCGGCGAGGGCGGCATGCTGACCCTCACCGATCCCGAGCTCGCCAAGAAGCTGCGCGCCCTGCGCTTCCACGGCCTGGAGAAGCAGGCCTGGAACCGCTACGCGGAAGGTGGAACACCGCAGGTGGAGATCGTGCTCCCCGGCTTCAAATACAACTTCATGGACATCCAGGCCGCGCTCGGCATCCACCAGCTCGCCTCGGTGAACGAGTTCAACGCCCGGCGGATCGAGCTCGCGGCGCTCTACCACGAGCTGTTCGCCGAGGTGCCGGAGATCGGTCGGCCGGTCGCGCCGGCTTACGATCACTTCCACACCTGGCATCTCTACGTGATCAAGGTGCTGGACTCGGCCGGCATCGGCCGCGACTCGTTCATGGCGGCGCTGCGCCAGCGCAACGTCGGCACCGGCCTGCACTTCCGGGCCGTCCACACGCAGCCCTACTATGCCCAGAAGTATCCCGGCGTGGTGGGCTCGCTGCCCAAGGCGGAGTGGGTCTCGGACCGTATCTGCTCGCTGCCGCTCTTCCCCGACATGACCGAGGACGACGTGCACTACGTGGTGGACGCCATCAAGGACGTGCTCGTGCACGCCAAGGACTGAGGAAGGACGGCCGAATGCCCGAGCCCTATCTCTCCGTGGTGATCCCCGTCTTCAACGAGGAGGAGAACCTGCCGGAGCTCCTGGACCGGCTCAACGGCACCCTGGTGCCGCTCGGCAAGCCGTACGAGGTCGTCTTCGTCAACGACGGCAGCCGCGACCGCTCCATCGTCCTCCTCCAAGAAGCTTCGGCGCGCGATCCGCACCTCGTGGTGGTGGACTTCAACCGCAACTACGGCCAGCACGCCGCCGTCTTCGCCGGCTTCGAGGCCTGCCGCGGCGAGGTCGTCGTCACCCTGGACGCCGACCTTCAGAACCCGCCGGAGGAGATCCCCAAGCTGGTGGCCAAGATGGAGGAGGGCTACGACGTGGTGGGCTCGGTGCGCGTCCACCGCCAGGACCCGCTGCTGCGCCGCGTGGCGTCGCGGATCATCAACCGGATGACGGCCATTGCCACCGGCGTGCAGCTCTCGGACTACGGCTGCATGCTGCGGGCGTACCGCCGGCCGGTGGTGAAGATCCTCGCCTCGTCGCAGGAGATCTCGACCTTCATTCCCGTCCTCGCCGACCTCTATGCGGGCCGGGTCACCGAAATTCCGGTCGCCCACGACGAGCGCCACCACGGCGATAGCAAGTACAGCGTCTGGAAGCTCATCCGGCTGCAGTTCGACCTGATGACCAGCTTCTCGGTGCTGCCGCTGCGCTTCACCATGGGTGTCGGCGTCGGGATGGCGGTCCTCTCCATGCTCCTCGCCCTGATCCTCATCGCCGGCCGGCTGATCTGGGGGCAGAGCTGGGCGGTCAGCGGCGTCTTCACTCTCTTCGCCGTGGTCTTCTGCTTCCTCGGCGTGCAGCTCTTCGCCATCGGCCTGCTGGGCGAGTACGTGGGGCGGATCTATCAGCAGGTCCGCGACCGGCCGCGCTTCGTGGTGCGGCAGGTGATCCGCGACGGCGTCGCGTCGCCCGGCGTGGAAACCTCCCGATGAGCCGGACGAAAACGGTGGTGATGGGCTACCACACCATGGGCTGCCTCGGCTTCGAGGCCCTGCTCGCCCATGGGTTCGAGGTCGCTGCCGTCCTCACCCACCGCGACGATCCGCGGGAGGAGGTGTGGTGGGAGTCGCTCGCAGCGAAAGCGGAGGCGCGGGGAATCCCCGTCCACTATCCGGAAGGGCCCGAGGTCACGTCCGGGGCGGTCCAGGATCTCGTGGCATCCTACGCGCCGGACTTCCTCTTCTCTTTCTACTACCGGTTCATGATTCCGCCGGCCATTCTGGCTCTCGCCGGCCGGGGAGCGCTCAACCTGCACGGCTCGCTGCTGCCGCGCTACCGCGGCCGGGCGCCGGTCAACTGGGTCCTCGTCGAGGGGCAGGCGGAGACCGGCGTCTCCCTCCACTACATGGTGGAGAAGCCGGACGCCGGCGCCCTGGTGGATCAGGAGCGGGTGGCGATCGATTCCGCGGACACCGCCTTCACCCTGTACGGCAGGCTGGAAGACGCCGCGCGGCGCGTCCTCGACCGCGCCCTGCCGGCCCTGGCGGAGGGAACGGCGCAGGCATCGCCCATGGATCTCTCTCAGGGCTCCTACCGCGGCGGCCGCAAGCCGGCCGACGGACGAATCGACTGGTCGTGGCCGCCCAAGCGCATCTATGACCTCGTCCGCGGCGTGACCCACCCCTATCCCGGAGCCTTCACCACGCTGCGGGGCCGGCGGCTCCTGGTATGGTGGGCCCTGCCGGTGACGGGCAGCGTGGCTGACCCTGGCGTCCCGGGTACCGTGACCGCCGTCGACGCGGGCGGCATCACGGTCTCCTCGGGCGAGGGCGCTGTGCGACTCGTCACCCTGCAACTCGAAGGGCAGCCGGAGCTGCCCGCCTGCTCACTCGCCCTGGCCGCGCGGATCGCGCCGGGGGAGCGTCTCGGCTCCTGACGGAGGTTCGTCCATGAGAGTGCTCATCCTCGGGGTCAACGGCTTCATCGGCAATGCCCTGACCCATCGCATCGTCACCACCACCGACTGGCACGTGTACGGGATGGACCTCTCGTCGTCCAAGCTCGACCACTCCCTCGGCCACCCCCAGTTCCACTTCATCGAGGGGGATATCACCATCAACAAGGAGTGGATCGAGTACCACGTCAAGAAGTGCGACGTGATCCTGCCGCTCGTCGCCATCGCGACGCCCGCGACCTACGTCAAGGAGCCGCTGCGGGTCTTCGAGCTCGACTTCGAGGAAAACCTGCGGGTCGTCCGCTGGTGCGTCAAATATCACCGGCGGCTCGCCTTCCCCTCGACCTCCGAGGTGTATGGCATGTGCCCGGACGAGGAGTTCGAAGAAAATTCGAGCCCGCTCGTCTACGGCCCCATCGACAAGCAGCGCTGGATCTACGCCTGCTCGAAGCAGCTCATGGACCGCGTCATCGCCGCCTACGGCCAGCAGGAGGGGCTTCGCTACACCTGCTTCCGGCCGTTCAACTGGATCGGTCCGAAGCTGGACGACATCTACGCCGCCAAGGAAGGCTCGTCGCGGGTGCTCACGCAGTTCATCGTCAACCTGGTGACCGGCGAGCCCATCCGCCTGGTGGACGGCGGTGAGCAGAAGCGCTGCTTCACCTGGGTGGAGGACGGCATCGACCTCCTGATGCGCATCATCGAGAACCCGGGCGGCGTCTGCGACGGCGAGATCTTCAACGTCGGCAATCCCTACAACGAATGCTCGGTGATCGAGCTGGCGAAGAAGCTGGCGGCGATCCACGACGCGCACCACGACCGCGTTCCTAACTTCGTGCCGGCGCGCCTCGAATCCGTCAGCTCCGACACCTACTTCGGCAAGGGCTATCAGGACATGGTGGCGCGCAAGCCGTCGATCAAGAAAGCCCAGCGCCTCCTCGGCTGGGACCCGAAGACCACTCTCGACGAGGCCCTGGAGCGCACCTACGAAGCGTTCCTGGAGGACTGGCTGCGCACGCCGGAGGCGGCCGGCTGACCCATGGCCGGCGTCCTCGGTCTGCGGGTCGACGTCGACACCCATGACGGCATGCGCCTCGGCGTCCCCCGCCTGCTGGAGGTCATGGCCGAGGAGGGCGTGAAGGCCACCTTCTACCTCTCCATGGGACCGGACCGCAGCGGCCTCGCCGTCCTCAACGCGCTACGCCCGGGTTTCCTCGCCAAGATGACCCGCACGGGAGCGGCCCAGGTCTACGGGTGGCGCACCATCCTTTCCGGCACCCTGCTGCCGTCGCGGCCCATCGCCACGGCCTTTCCGCAGATCGCCGGCCGCGCCCGGGACGAAGGGCACGAGACGGGAGTCCACGCCTGGGATCACCGCAAGTGGCAGGACCGCCTTCTGACCTTTCCAACGGCGAAGACGGCCGGCGAGCTCGACAAGGGGTTCGGAGCCTACAAGTCGATCTTCGGCGAGGCGCCGAAAACATACGCGGCGCCGGCTTGGCTGACCAGCGACGACGCCCTGCTCCATGAGGAATCCTATGGGCTCGCGTACGCCACAGACTGCCGGGGCACGGAGCCTTTTCTGCCGGTGGTGCGCGGGCGGACTCTCGCGACGCCGCAGGTTCCCGCCACTCTCCCCACGCTGGACGAGGCGCTGGGCGATACCTTCACGGACCCGCCTTCCTACTTCGCGGCCATGGTCGAGGAGGCCGCCCGAGCGTCGTGGCCGGTCTTCACTCTCCACTCCGAGCTCGAAGGCAGGCCCTACGCGGAGGATTTCCGCGTGTTCCTGCGCGCCGCGAGGGCGGCCGGCCTGCGCTGTGTTCCCTTGGGCGAGCTGCTTGCCGAGCGCCGGCGCCAGGGTGCGCTCCCGGCTTGCACGATGCACTACGCGCCCGTCCGCGGCCGGCATGGAGTGCTCTCGACGCAGGGACCGGCAGAATCGATCTGATGTCCGGCTCGCTCCATGTCGCGGTCATCGGCGCCGGCGCGTTCGGCGGCTGGACGGCACTGGAGCTGCGCCGCCGGGGAGCCCGCGTCACGTTGTTGGACGCCTGGGGCCCCGGGCACTCCCGCTCCAGCTCGGGCGGCGAGACGCGGATCATCCGCGGCGTCTACGGGCCGGACAAGGTCTACGTGGACTGGGTGGCCCGGGCTTTCCCTCTCTGGCGGCAGGCCGAGGAGCGTTGGGGCATGCCGCTCTATCGGCGCACCGGCTGCCTCTGGATGTGCGGCAACGACGATGCTTACGTCCGCACCTGCCTGCCTCATTTCGCGGATGCCGGGCTCGACCTCGCCGAGCTGAGCCTCGCGGAGGGCCGGAGGCGCTTCCCGCAGATCGATTTCGATGGCGTGGGAAGCATCTTTTACGAGGCGGAAGCGGGCTACCTCCTGGCCCGCCGCGCCTGCCAGGCCGTGGCCGCCGCGGTGGCGGCCGAGGGCGGCGAGGTGCGGCTGGCGTCCGCGACGCCCGGGCCGATTGCGAACGGCCGGCTGGAGCGGCTGGAGCTCGCGGACGGCTCAACGCTCGCCGCCGACCTCTACGTCTTCGCCTGTGGGCCGTGGTTGGGCGGCCTCTTTCCCGAAGTGATCGGCGAGCGCCGGATCCTCCCTACACGGCAGGAGGTCTTCTACTTCGGCCCGCCGGCGGGCGATCCTCGCTTCGAAGAGAGCGCCTGTCCGGTATGGATCGACCTCAGCGAAGAGCGGATCTACTACGGCATTCCCGGCAACGAGCACCGAGGCTTCAAGGTGTCGGACGACACGCGAGGCGAGCCCCTCGATCCCACCACCGCCGAGCGGACCCTGACGCCGTCCCTCCTCGCCGCGGCCCGCGCCGTCATGGCCCGCCGCTTCCCCGCTCTCGCCGGGGCGCCGCTGCTGGAGGCGCGGGTCTGCCAGTACGAGAACACCTCGGACGGCCATCTTCTTTTCGACCGTCACCCGGACGCCGCCAACCTCTGGCTCCTCGGCGGCGGCTCCGGCCACGGCTTCAAGCTCGGCCCCGCCTTGGGCGAATACGCCGCGGAAACCATCCTCGCCGACCGCGCGCCCCTCCCTCTCTTCGCCCTCGACCGCCCCGGTTTCATCCAGGGAACGCCCGCGCGAACGCAATTCGACGCGGCGGACTATACGGCTTAAACTTGACAATTTGCGTTCGATTATCTAACATGCCCCCCGAGAGACCAAAGGGAGCATCGTCATGTCTATCCTACAAGAAGATCTGGCAGGCCGTTTGCGGGAGGCGCGGGAAGCAGCCGGCCTGAAGCAGGAAGACGCCGCCCGCCATCTCGGAATCTCGCGCTCCTCGGTGGCCCAGATCGAGCTCGGCAACCGGGCCGTCTCCAGCCTCGAGCTGGACCGGCTGGCTCACCTCTATGGACGCGACATCCGCGACTTCCTGGCGGCCGACTTCAGCTCTGAGAGCTCTCTCGTCGCGCTCTTCCGCGCCGATTCGGGAGTGGCCGGGCGTGATGAGGTCGTCAAGGCCGTCGGCGACTGCGTCGCGCTCGCTCGGGAGCTGGCCAACCTGGAGGGCCTTCTCGGCCTGGATCGCGCTCGGCTCGGAGTGCCTGCCTATTCCGGCGGTGCCTTACGCAATAAGTGGCAGGCCATCGAGCAGGGGATGCGGGTGGCCGCGGACGAGCGGCGGCGCCTCGGTCTCACCATCCGCCCG
Source organism: Thermoanaerobaculia bacterium (assembly GCA_035996875.1). Lineage (GTDB taxonomy): Bacteria > Acidobacteriota > Thermoanaerobaculia > Multivoradales > UBA5704 > DATARR01. Next base: position 98,727 of record DASYJD010000053.1, on the reverse strand, counting down.
GTGAGCGACGCCGCCGATCTTCTGGGGAGTGAGGGTGTACGCACCGCGCTCCTCGACCTGCCGGAGGACGTCTCCGGGCTCACCTTGATGGACCCGGCCCTGAGCCTCTTCGTGGTGGTGAACCGCCGCCACTCCCTGTTGCGCCGCCGGTTCTCATGGGTCCATGAGTATGCTCACGTGCTCTTCGACCGCCAGCTCCGGGGCACCTTGAGCCGCGCCTCCAATCGGGACGAGCTGGCCGAAGTACGAGCCAATTCCTTCGCCGCCTGTTTTCTCATGCCCGAGGAGGGCATCCGCGATTTCCTCGCGAACCTGGGGAAGGGACAGCCGAGCCGGGAACGCCTCGAAGTCTTCGATGGCGTGGCCGCCGTCCCTGCGGAAACCCGAACCGAGCCGGGATCGCAACGGGTGCAGGTCTATGACGTAGTGCTCCTGGCCCACCACTTCGGCGTCAGCCGCACCGCAGCTCTCTATCGCCTGCGCAATCTGCACTTGCTGTCGCAGACCGAGCTCGCGGCGCTGCTCGCCGAGGAAGAGGCCGGACACGGGAAGAGGATCGCCGGGCTTCTCGGTCTCCCGGAGCCCGACCACGCTGCCGGCCGCGGAGAGTTTCGCTCCCGCCTCCTCGGCCTCGCCCTCGAAGCCTACCGCCGGGAAAAGATCACCCGCGGGAAGCTCCGTGAATTGGCCGCCAGCGTCGGGGTTTCCGGTGACGACCTCGCGGCGATCCTGGAGGGAGACAGGCTCCAGGAGGACGAAGGAAGCGTTGCCCTCCTGCCCGAAGGATTCGAATAAGCGGTGGCCGAACGCACCGTGGTGGTGGATGCAAACGTCCTCATCAACCTGGCTCATCTCGACCGTTTCGATCTACTGGGAGCTCTGGAGGGATTCGACTTCGTCATTCCCCAGGAGGTCCGGCAAGAGGTGAAAAGCGTCGAAGCGCGAGTCCGCCTCGACGGCTCTCTTCGCCTCGGCCATCTCAGGGAAACATCCCTCGAAGGGCTCGAGACCCTGACGCTCTTCGCGGATTTTCTCCAAGTCATGGGCCAGGGAGAATCGGCCTGCCTTGCCCTCGCAACGATGCAGGGCTGGTACATCGCGTCGGATGAGAAGCGGGTTTTCCTCCGCGAGGCTCAGCGCCATCTCGGACCGGGACGCATCCTCAATACGCCGGGCCTTCTGCTGCTTGCCATCCGGCGGCGCCTGCTGACAGTCGAACAGGCCGATGAGGCGAAGGCCACTCTCGAACTGTGCCGGTTCCGAATGCCCTTCGGTTCCTTCCGGGAAATCCTCTGACTCCTACCCCTCCGCCACCTGCGTCACCAGGATCGGCCGGTCGCGGGTGATCACCAAGGTGTGCTCGTAGTGGGCGGCGAGGCTGCCGTCGACGGTGCGGGTGGTCCATTTGTCGCCGTCCACCTTCACGTGCGAGGCGCCGGCGGCGATGATGGGCTCGATGGTGAGGACCAGCCCCTCGGTGAGCCGGCGGGAGCTGCGGGGGTCGTAGACGTTCGGCACCTGCGGCTCCTCGTGGATGGAGCGGCCGACGCCATGGCCGGAGAGCTCCCGCAGCACGGTGAAGCCACGCCGCCGGACCTCGGTCTCCACCGCCCGGCCGATGTCGTTGACCCGGTTCCCGGCGCGGGCGGCGCGAGCCCCTTTGCGGAATGCCGACTGCGCAGCCTGGATGATGTTGTGCTGCAGGTTCTCGACCGGCGGCACGGCCACGGTGATCGCGGCGTCGGCGTAGTACCCGTCCCGCTCCGCCGTGATGTCGATCTTCACCAGGTCTCCGGCCTCGATCCGCCGCTCTCCCGGGACGCTGTGCACCGCCTCGTCGTTGACGCAGATCATGATGGCGCCCGGAAAGTTGTAGGTCTGCCGAGGCGCCGGATTGGCCCCGTGGGCGGTCAGGAAGCGGTCGCCGACCGCGTCCAGCTCAGCCGTCGTCACACCCGGCCGCACGTATTTCCTCACCTCCTGGATGGTCAGGCCTACAATCCGGCCGATCTCGCGCAGCCTCTCCAGGTCTTCGGGTGTTTCGATCGACATCGACCCCTCCTACCTTCTCCGCAGGGGCGGATCGCTCGGCGGAAAGACGGGCATGGGGAAGGTACGGACGGTCCCCTCATCCCCTTTGGCCGCCCGCGTCCGGGCGACGCCTTCGTGCTCCACCTCTTCGATCCGGAGGACGGCGTGCATCGGCAGGTACAGACGCTTGGCCTGGCCGAACTCGCTGCGCAGGCCCTCCTCGGTCGGATCCACCACGACTTCGGAGCGAGCTCCGAAGACCAGATCCTCGACCTCGATGAAGCCGAACAGACTCCCCTGGACGACGTGACGGGCATAGAGCTCCACCACATTGCCCTGATTGAGGAAGACGATCTTGAACATGCAGTCTTTGCTCATTCGATTCCGCCCATGTGTTAAGGGGGGCGATCCTACCAGAAGGCTCGCCAAGCCGCCCGTCTTCAAGGAGAAGCCAACGGCAGCCGCACCTCGAGCTCGCTGCCGTGCCCCGGTCCATCGCTACGGACCTCGACCCGGCCGCCGTGCATCTCCACCAGGCTGCGCACCAGGGTGAGGCCAATGCCGAGGCCTGCCCCCGTCCGGTCGAGGGCCTGCTCGCCCTGGGTGAAGAGATCGAAGACGCGCGGCAGCAGACCGGCCTCGATACCGATGCCATCGTCGCGGACGCGGATCACCGCCTCGCCGAGACCACCGCGTCCAGCCATGACGTCGACATGCCCGCCCTGCGGCGTGAACTTGACGGCGTTGCGCAGCAGGTTCGAGAACACCTGCTCCAAACGCGTGGCGTCACCCTCCAGAAGTAGCGCCTCCGGCGGAAGATCCAGGCGCAGGCTCAAGGATTTGGCGTCGGCCAGTGGCCGGATGGTCTCCACGGCGTTCCGCACGATCTCCACCAGATCCAAACGCTCGCGCCGCAGCTCCACCTTGCCGCGGGTGATCCGCGACACATCCAGAAGGTCGTCCACCAGCCGCACCAGGTGTTGGATCTGGCGCCGGATGATGGCGACCGACCGGTCCATCGGCGGCGACGAGGGCCCAAGCTGCTCGATGAGGTAGGAGGCGTTGGCGATCGCTCCCAACGGATTGCGCAGCTCGTGGGCCAGCATGGCCAGGAACTCATCCTTGCGCCGGTCGGCTTCGGCGAGCGCCTCGGCGCGGGCCCGCAGCTCGGCGGCCAGGCGCTCGCTCTCCCGGGTGCGGGACGCCAGACGGTCGCGCATCTCGCGAAAGGCGGCGGAGAGACGCGCCACCTCGGTGATCGTGCTGCCATCGCCCAGCGGCGCCGCGAGATTTCCGGCCGTCAGTTCGTCCACCGCTTCCGAGAGGCTCTGAAGAGGCCGTGCGATGCGGCTCGCTGCGCGGATGCCGCCGAGCACTGCCACTGGGACGACCGCGAGAAGCAGACAGAACGCCACGTCGCGCCCCCGTCGCACGCCGGCCAGGGCGGCGCTTCGAGGCCGTTCCACAGCCACGGCCCAGCCGACGCCCGGCACTCGGGCAAAGCCGGCGACGACGCTCTCGCCTTGCAAGGCGTGGCCGGAAGGAACCGCGCGATCCCAGCTGGCCGGAAGACCGGGAAGCCGCTCAGCGTCCGGCGGCAGAGCGTTGCGGGAAGCGATGAGCTTGCCGTAGCCGTCGTTCATCACGACCTTCGATCCCGGCCGGGCGATTCGACCGCTCAGCACTTCGGAGTCGTGGGCCGCGACCAGCACGCCCACGAACCTCCCTCCGGCATCGTGGATGGGCGCCTCCAGGAACAACAGCGAGCGATCGCCCGCCGGAGAGGTCGTGATCTGGACCCTCGGCTCCCGCTCTTGGGCCATCGCGAGGGCCAGGCTTTGCAGGAGCGTAGGGGACAGGGGAATGCCTGCGGCGGCGATCACCCGGCCGTCGAGAGCGAGGGTGTGGAAGCCTGCGACGTCAGGATAAGTAAGGCGAGAAGCCGCCAGAAGCACTCCCTGCGCCTCGGGCGTCAGAGGCGCGCGGCCTGCCAGGGCGGCGACGGCCAAGGTGCGGGCGCCGTTCATCTCGACGTAATCGGAAATGTTCTGGGCGATCGCCTGGGCCTCGATGCGCTGGATGGCCAGGCTCTGCTCCACGGCCAGTTGCTCCTCCTGCGCCGTCACCACGGCAGTGGCGAGAATGAGCGCCAGCGAGGTCGCAATCGCCAGCGCCAGCGCCAGCCGCGTCTGCAGAGCCGCCGTGTCTAGCGCGGCGAGTCGGCGCCGCAGCCAGGGCAGAACGGCGACCATGATCCCGCCGCCGCAGTAGAGGGCGATCCCCGTCCAGAAACGGCCGGGCAGCGCGATCAAAATACCGAAAGAGAAAAAAACCGCGCCCGCGAAGACGTGGATTCCCCAGAGCTGCCGGCGCCCGAGACGCGGGGCCATTTGCGCCCAACCCAGGAGTGGACCCGCCACCAGTAGCGCCAATCCCAGAGCCCCCAGAAACCCTTGGTTGGGACCATAGAAGGCGCCCTGGAAGAGCCTGGGAACCGCCGTCAGCGAGAGGCCCGTGACGGTGGCAACGAGACCTATGACCAAGCCGAAAAGATCGCCATCGCCTTCCAGCCCTCGACGCCGGGACGGACGCAAGCCGGCGAAGATCGTGGCCAGGCCCACGATAGAGTAGGTGAACACCCCGGTCCGCGCTCCTGCTCGCGCAAAGCTCACGGCGAGCGCCAGCAAGGTCACTCCGGCCAGGGCATGAACGGTGATGCTCATCCATCGCCGAGGCCGCAGCACGACCACCACCAGCAACCCCACCCCGGAGAGGAGAGCCAGCGATCCCCAGGCGAGCCCTTGGGTCAGGAGGACCTTGTAGGCGCCGCCCTGAAAGCGGTGGGGAGCGACGAGAAGAAAGGCGCCGATGAAGCCACAGAAAAGGCCGACGGCCCAAACCAGGCTGTCCACCGACAGGCCGGCCAATCTGGCGCGCCATCCCCCCGAACCTTCCGTCGCCAAATTCGTATCTCTCCAGACCTCTATGCGATCCATCCCGGGCGATACAATGCCGCTGCTGTCTCCACCCAAGCTGTCTCCACCCATGCTAGGCACGCCGAATCGCGGCCGTGCCGGAGGAAACCGCCCCATGTTCGGACGACGTCATCTCTTGATTCCGGCTCTCGCTCTGGCTCTCTCCGGCCCAGCCGCGGCCCAGCCACCGGTTTCCTCCTCGGAACCGCTCCTCGGTTTCAGCAACGATCGCGCCAGCGAGGAGCGGGCGCTCGAAACCAAATTCGACTCCTTCCTCAATGCCGCCAACCAGCGCCAATGGATGCAGCGGCTCACCGCCCATCCTCACCACGTCGGCTCCCCCTGGGACAAGGAGAACGCCGAATTCATGGCAGGCCTCTTCCGCTCCTGGGGATATCAGACCCAGGTCGAGCAGTTCAAAGTCCTCTTCCCGACGCCCAAAGTACGCCTGCTGGAGATGGAAGCGCCCACCCGTTTCAAGGCGAGCCTCACCGAGCCGGCCCTTCCGGAGGACTCCACCTCCGGCCAGAGCGCGGAGCAACTCCCCCTCTACAACGCCTACTCGATCGACGGCGACGTCACCGGCGAGCTCGTCTACGTCAACTTCGGCGTGCCGAAGGACTACGAGGAGCTGCAGCGGCGAGGCATCGACATCAAAGGCAAGATCGTCATAGCACGGTATTACGGCTCGTGGCGCGGCATCAAGCCCAAAGTGGCCGCCGAGCACGGCGCCATCGGCTGCATCATCTTCTCCGATCCCCACGAGGACGGCTATTTCCAGGGCGACGTCTACCCCAAGGGCGGCTATCGCAGCGACAAGAGTGGCCAGCGCGGCTCCGTGGCGGACATGCCGCTCTACTCCGGCGATCCCCTGACGCCGGGAGTCGGCGCCACCGAGGACGCCAAGCGCCTCGCCGTCAAGGACGCGCCGACGATCACCAAGATCCCCGTGCTTCCCATCTCCTACGGCGACGCCCTGCCGCTGCTCAAGGCCATCGGCGGCCCCATCGCTCCCGAGGACTGGCGCGGCTCGCTGCCGATTCCCTACCACCTCGGCGCCGGTCCCGCCCGCGTCCACCTCAAGCTGGAGTTCAACTGGAACCTGGCGCCCATCTACGACGTCATTGCCCGGCTCCCCGGCTCCGAGCGCCCGGACGAGTGGATTGTCCGCGGCAATCATCACGACGGCTGGGTCAACGGCGCCTCGGACCCGATCAGCGGCATGGTCGCCGAGCTCGAAGAGGCCCGTGCCGTGGGCGAGCTGGCGAAGACCGGCTGGAAGCCGAAGCGCACGCTGATCTACGCTGCCTGGGACGGCGAGGAGCCGGGCCTGCTGGGCTCCACCGAGTGGGCCGAAACCCACGCCGCCGAGCTGCGCGACCACGCCGTCGTCTACATCAACTCGGACAGCAACTCCCGCGGCTTCTTCGGCGCCGGCGGCTCCCACACCCTGGAGACCTTCGTCAACCAGGTGATCCGCGACGTCCCCGATCCCGAGAAGGGGATCAGCGTTCTCAACCGCGCCCTCGCCGTCAACAACCTGTTCGGCCCCCCCGAGGTGCGAGACCTCAAGATGCTCCGCCTCGACGCGCTGGGCTCCGGCTCCGACTTCACACCCTTCCTTCAGCACCTGGGAGTTTCCGCCCTCAACATCGGCTACGGCGGTGAAGAGGATTACGGCCAATACCATTCCATTTACGACTCCTTCGACCACTTCCTTCGCTTCGTCGATCCGAAGTTCGAGTACGGTGTGGCCCTGTCGAAGACCGGCGGTCGCCTCATGCTGCGGCTGGCCAACGCCGAGACCCTGCCGATGACGTTCGATCCCTTCAACGCCGCCGTGGCGAAGTATGTGGACGAGGTCGTCAAGCTGACGGACACCCTGCGGCAGGAGGCCGACGAGCGCAATAAGCGGCTCGACGACAAGATCTTCCAGGCCGTGGACGACCCGACTCATACCTGGGTCGCGCCACCGCGCCTCGATGTCGCTCCCTACCTGAACTTTTCGCCGCTACAGAACGCCGTCGCGTCGCTCAAGAAGAGCACCACCGACTACGACAAGGCCTATGGCGCGGCTACCGCGGCCGGCAAGGCGCTACCGACCGAGACGGCCAACCGCCTGAACGCCATTCTGATGAAGTCCGAGCGCGTCCTCACCCGCCCCGAGGGCCTGCCGCGCCGCTCCTGGTACGTCCACCAGATCTACGCCCCCGGTTACTACACGGGTTATGGCGTGAAGACCCTGCCCGCCGTGCGCGAGGCCTTGGAGCAGCGCAACTGGAAAGAGGCGACCGACCAGATCCCCATCGTGGCCGCCACCATCGAAGGCTTCGCCCGGGAGATCGACAAGGCGACGGCGGTACTGTCGGCGAAGTAGAGACTCGCATTTTAAGGGGCGGCCTCGGGGGTCCGCCCCTCCTATACACTCCCCCCGACATGCCGCCGACTCCCACGTTCCCCGATCTCCGCGCCTTCCTCGATCAGCTCCGCCAGGACCGCGACCTCGTCACCGTCGAGGCCCCGGTGGACGCGCGGCTGGAAGCGGCGGAGATCCACCGGCGGGTGATCGCGGCCGGCGGGCCGGCTCTGCTGTTCACCAACGTGAAGGGAGCGGACTTCCCGCTCGTCACCAATCTCTTCGGTACCGCCCGCCGGGCCGAGATGGCTTTCGGCACTCGTCCCCAACAGCTCATCCGCCGGCTCGTTCGCCTGGCGGAGACCCTGCTGCTCCCAACCCCCGCGAAGATCTGGGGAGCGCGCGACCTCGCCCGCGAAGCTCTGCGGATCGGCTCCTCGCGACGCGGCTCCGGCCCGGTCACCGAGGTCGTGAACTCTGACGTTCATCTCGACCGCCTGCCCGTCCTCACCACCTGGCCCGAGGACGGCGGCCCGTTCGTCACCCTCCCACTGGTCTACACCGAGCACCCGGACGGCAAAGGCCACAACCTGGGGATGTACCGCCTCCACGTCCACGACGCCCGCTCGACCGGCATGCACTGGCAGATCGGCAAGGGCGGCGGCTTTCATTACGCGGTGGCCGAGGCGCGGGAGCAGGCGTTGCCGGTCACCGTTTTCCTGGGCGGGCCGCCGGCCTTGATCCTCGCCGCCATCGCGCCATTGCCCGAGAACGTCCCCGAGCTGATGCTCGCCTCCCTCATCGCGGGGGAGCGGCTGAAGCTCGTCGCGCCGGGAATCGGCGCGCATCCCCTGGTGGCCTCCGCCGAATTCGCGCTGATCGGCAAGGTGCCGCCCCGGCTCCGGCGTCCCGAAGGACCCTTCGGGGATCACTACGGCTACTACTCCCTCCAGCACGACTACCCGGTCTTCGAGGTCGAGAAAATCGCCCACCGGCGGGACGCGATTTATCCGGCCACCGTGGTGGGCAAGCCCCGCCAGGAAGACTTCTTCATCGGCGACCTTCTCCAAGAGCTTCTCTCGCCGCTCTTCCCCCTGGTCATGCCGGCGGTCGAGGATCTCTGGTCCTACGGCGAAACGGGCTATCACTCGCTGGCGGCGGCGGTCGTCAAGCAGCGATACAAGCGGGAAGCGATGGCCTCCGCCTTCCGTATCCTGGGCGAGGGGCAGCTCTCGTTGACCAAGTTCCTCTTCGTCACCGACCGGCGGGTGGATCTGAAGGACTTCCCGGCGACGCTCACCCACATCCTGGAGCGCACGCATCCGGAGACGGATCTCTACGTCTTCTCGAACCTCGCCATGGACACCCTGGACTACACCGGTCCGCAAGTGAACGAGGGCTCGAAAGGCGTCTGGCTCGGCCTGGGAGATCCGGTGCGGGAGCTACCCCGCACCTTCACCGCGCCTGAGATTCCGCAGGGACTGTCGGACGTCCACATCTTCGTCCCCGGCTGCCTCATCGTGGGCGGCCCTAGGTATCAGGATGATCCCGGCGCCGCCGCCCGCTTCGCCGCCCACCCCGCCTTCGCCGGCTGGCCCCTGGTCGTCCTCACCGACGAGCCCCACCGCGCCGCCGCGAGCCCCATCAACTTCCTCTGGACCACCTTCACCCGTTTCGAGCCCGCCGCCGACCTCCATGCCGCCGCGACCACCCTCCGCCGCCACCACGTCTCCTACCAGGCCCCCATCCTCATCGACGCCCGCATGAAGCCCTGGTATCCCAAAGAGCTCTTCGCGGACGAAGAAACGGCGGCGAGAGTGACGAAACGGTGGAAAGAGTATTTTCCGTCCGGAAAGGTCGAGATGGGGGATTCGGGGACGGGGCATTTGACGGGTTGGGGATGAGTTACCATGGGAAGGTCTTGACCAGGGTGCAGTTACGGCCTCAGGTCTGGTGGTAGCCTCCAAGAGGTATAAAGTCATGGCACTCGTAAACATCGAAGCTCATCACTGGACCCGGCGGGAGTACGAGCGCTTGGCCACCCGCAGCTTCTTTCCGCCCGACAAACGGATCGAGCTGATTGAGGGAGTCATCTACGACATGCCACCGCAGAACAGCTTTCATGCTACGGGCTACCAGTTGGCATACGAGGCTCTACGGGTCGCCTTCCGGCCTGATCTGGGCTATGCGATCCGTGCTCAGCTTCCCCTCGCGTTGAGCGAGGATTCCGAGCCTGAGCCCGACCTGGCGGTTGTCCACGGCAGTATCCGTGACTTCCGCGACTCCCATCCCTCGACGGCTTTGCTGGTGGTGGAAGTCGCTGACAGCTCACTTCTTCATGACCGCAAGCGCAAGATCCCCCTGTACGCCCGCTCTGGGATTCCAGAAGCCTGGCTTCTCAACCTCGTCCGTAGAGCGCTCGAGGTCTTTCGGAATCCCGTCAACGGGGTCTACCAGACCCGGATGGTCCTCCGGGCGGGGGACACCGTATCGCCACTCGGTTGTCCCGAGGCGGTTATCGAGGTGTCGGACCTGCTGCCCTGATTGGAGTCGCTATAGACTTCGGCGCGCCACATCGATCAGATGCGGGAGAACGAGGAAGAGTGGAAGCGATCAGGTCCCTACTAGTCTTTCCCTTTCGGCTCCCGAATGGATGTACAAAGCCCCAGGCCGCCGGAGCGTGAGAGGCGGGCCTGGGGTTTTGCGTCAGTTGCAGACGGAAGAAGGCGCACAGAGCTCGTAGCACCCCGGCGTGCGTCCCGAGCCGCAGAGCCCGTGGGTGTCGTTTAGGCACGACACATCGCTGAGTTGGTAATCGATCACCTCCTGGTGGTAATAGCAGCCGACACACGACGGACAACTGGGGCAGATCGTGCTGGACCGGACGAGGTCCCGCCGGTACTCCAGAATGTACAACTGGTGATTGGTGTAACCGTTGGCGGAGCTCTTCAGGCATTCATAGTGGGCCGGACTATAGGGGTAGGCGCGGTTGAAGTACCACGAGGTCCAAGTATCCGCGAGTACATGCGTGCTAGGGCCAAGCCGACGGGAGCCCGGCCTCGCCAATCGGATTGAATTGTAGTATATTCTTGCACATCGATTAGGCCGGGGCGCCGCGGCCGGGCCGGTCATGGCACATCCGGCGTCTCGCCGGCCCGAGCGAACAGGCTCTCACGTCTTCACAGGAGAATGACTCATGAAAATGACCAGGTTTCATGCCGGAATCGTCGTCTTGATGCTCACCCTTGGCTTGAACGCCGCGCCCGGCCGTGCGACACAGTACGATGCGCCGCTCAACATCGCCACCGTGGCCTGTGGGGCCGGGTCCACCGGCTACGACAATGCTCGCTTCCTCGTATTTCCTTTCTTTGGAGCCACGCCGCCGAACTGGCGCCTGACGATCTGGTGCAACGCCGGTGGCAGCGGTTTCCGCAGTCATTTCGAGCCCGGCGTGGGCGGCGTGTTCACGACTTGGCCGGGAGCCGGCAGCGCCTTCGGCATCGGCTGGCCGCCCTCGGCGAACTATGGCAACCAGTATCAGTTGCTCGACATCGATATCGACGGCGATCTGGACGTGTTCGAGTTGCGCGAGACCGCAACCAACACTTGGTCGGTCTTCCTCAGCAAGGCGCGGTAGACGCGGCGACGGGCCAGACCGTCGCGAATCTCAGCAGGGGACGCCGAGCGTCCCCTGCCACCAAGGTATCCAGGCTAGAGTGCGTACGTTCTAGGAACGGTGATGGAGGACGCCGAGCGGGATTGAGGTGCCAGCCGATGCAACGCCCAAGCTCGGGAGCCTCTCAGTGGCAGCAGGTGTTGGTCGCCCACAAGGGGACGCCAACGGAGCTGTAGAGGACGACGTTGCCGTCGTTCTGGACAGCCAGGTAGGCGCCTGAGTGGCTCGGTGTGCCGCTGGACCAGATGCCGGCGCCTGTCGAGTCGTAGATCACGAAGTTCCCGTCCGCTTGCATGATCGCGACCGCGCTGGAGCTGCCGACCGTCGACGAGCTCCATAGGGCCGTGCTGCCCTGGTATAGAACCAGGTTGCCGTCATTCTGCAAGATCAGGTGGAAACGTCCATCGCAGGAGAAGAGCGACTGTCCGGGATAGAGCCCCTGGCCCCCAGCCATGGTGGTGCAGCCCGTGGGAGTCTGAGCCACCGACAGGATCACCGGCTCCGAGACTCCCAGAACATACCGTAGCGTGGCACTCCGAAACTCGGACTGGAGAGTGCTCGAAGTCGCGACCTGATATTGAAACCCTGCTGGCTGTGAAGGAGTGCCGCCGCAACCCGCGGCCACGGCCCCGACATGTCGCGCCGAATCGACGTTGCCGGTGACTGTCCAGCTCGTGACGCCGTTGACGGCGTATCCGTAGCCGATATTCTCTCCCTGCAAGGTGTTGTTGGTCACCGAGCCGCCGTAGTTGGTGCCGGCGCCGCAACCCCAGATCTGGGGGCCCATGGCGATTCCGACCTTGATAAAGGCACCCTGCCCGTTGATGACGTTGCCGGTCACGCTCGTTCCCGTGTAGTTGCCATTGACGGGACCGTAGTCGACCATGTTGATGCCGCCCAAGAGCTGCCGGGTCGCCGCGATGATCGTATTGTTCTGGATGGTCGAGCCGGGCGCACCGAACACGACGATGGCGCCATCCGTCGCGTCCTGGATTGTGTTGTTCTGCACGAGGCTGTTGCCGCAGGCCAGAGAAATGCCATCCGCCCAATTGCCATCAGGAGTGCCCGAGGGACCGATCGTGTTGTTGCTGATGACCGCCCCCTGACACTGCGGGACGCTGCCGGTGACCGCGCCCTCGAAAAAGTGGAGGACCGACCAGTCCCGGGGTTCGTAGGCCACGATATTCTGGACCGTCTGGTTCAAGCCGGCGCCTCCCATCTCGAGCAGCGCACCGCCGCCGGCGAGCTTGCCGAGATTGGGACGGTTCCCGTCAACCTGGATGTTCTTCACCACAACGCCGGATTGGTTGTTCCCATGGATCGCCATCGTAAGACTGGCGCCGGTGACACGCAGGAGAGCCCGTGTCCCATCCGTAGGCAGTCCCTGCGTATAGAGCTGCTGGTTGGGAGCCGTGAACTGAACAGGGTTGCTGAGCGTAAACACCGCTCCAGGACACAACTCGGCAACGGCACCGCTGCCGACCAGTGCCGCGTTGATGCCCGCGTCGGTGCCCGACGGGATGCAGACCGCACCGGCAGCCGTCAGGCTGAGGGCGAGGCCGAGAGAGACCAGACCGGAAACGGTGGCGAAAGCCCGGCGGGTGGCGAAGCGGCCGGTCGTTCTGCGGGATGGGCTGAGAGAGGGGCGCGCGTTTCTCATGGTGAATTCCTCCGTTGGTTGCGCCAAGCGACGAACGTCGTTAGAGGCGGCGGGATGCTCGCCTCTACACTTAGAGGTGAGGCGAGCGCTGGAAGGCGAGCCGCTCGGGCGAGAGGCTCTTCAGGCCGACCAGGGGTCGACGAGCACTAAGCCGCAACCCTCGAAATGACGAGTGTTGCGGGTCGCGAGAGTGGCCTTACGAATATTGACGATGCCCGCGATCTGAATATCGCGAATCTCACCAGTGCTGCCAGCGCGGCGTCTCTCCGCGGCAATACGACCGGCGGCCTGTGCCGCGGCTTGATCGAAAGGCAGGACTCGCCCTTCAAAGTCCTCTTCGAGCGACTTTGCGAAGGCTTCCTCCAGTTGCTGCCGGCGCCGGCCCTCTGCGAGGATTTCCAGCCCCAAACGAATCTCGAAGACCGTCACCGAAGTCGTCCATATCGATTCTGGCGGCAGGCCATCGAGCCACCTCACGACGAGCGGATCGGGCTCACCCTGCATCAGGGCCGAGACCACGTTGGTGTCCAGCACAATCACGATTCGAGGTCAGCCGGACGGGCTTCTTCGCCGCGCAGCTCGGGGATGTCTTCCGTGAGACCCAAGCCGGCGAAACGGGCAGCGAGTCGGGAACCGAGCCCTGCCTGGGCGCCCCCCTCCTCCTTGACTGCGTTGCGGAGGATCTCGCGGACTTCTTCTTCCGTACTATGGCCATGCCGGCGTGCGCGCCGCTGAATCTTGAGCTTCACATCCTCCTCGAGGTGGCGGACCAATAGTTGAGCCATACCGCCATGATAGCACGATAGCGAACGCCGCGTACTTCATCGCCGGCCCTCTCCCCTGCAAGCCCAGAACCCAAACTATGCTTTGGCCGGCCGTCGACGTCGATGCTCGACCACTACCCGTCCGATCCCTCCCCACTTTCGACATAGGCGTCGAAGTCAACCACTTTCGAGACACCCTCTGAGAGAGCGAAGGAGACGATCCCGGCGAGCGGCGCGGCCCCTTTCTACATGCCGCAGAAGCGCCTGGCCGGCAAGGCCACTGAAGTCCGGCCTCGCCGGCCGTCCGGCGCCTAGCCCGGCGACCGGCGGGGATCCTCGCCGTAGGTGGATTCGTACTCCATGTTGCCGTCCTGCTTGTGGACCTTCACTTGGCCGAGCGGCGCCTTGTGGGCATGCTCCTTGGCGAACTGGACGGCCTCGTCCTTGGTCTCGAACTCCTTGCGGAACTCGGCGTTCTCCTGACTCACCACCCACTTCTCGCCTGAAGAGTTGGGAACGACGTGGTAGACAAGTCTCTCTTTTGTGGTCGTGGGCATCCTTCTTCCTCCTTCGCTGTAGCTTTGAAGGCAACAAAGATGCCAACACCGGCGATCGCGGCGCGTCCCTCTGCGGCCGGAGTATTTAGGGGACACTGCGGTCCGCTGGGATCGCAGCCCGAGCGACCGGCGACGCCTGAGCCCCGAACCTTCTAAGGAGAGGGTAGCCCCCTTACTTTTTAAGGTGCTCAACAAGGAAGATTCCGCGCCGTTTCCCGCGTAAGGCCAGGGCAGCGTGGTGTCCCATAGCGGCGGGATGCCTACCTATACTTAGAGGTGAGGCGAACGCTGGAGGGCGAGTCGCTCGGGCTGAAGACGGCTCAGGGCGATCAGGGAGTGCCGAGCACCGCATCAGAGCCTGAGGCACAACTACGATTCGAGGTCGGCTGGACGGGCTTCTTCGCCGCGCAGCTCGGGGATGTCTTCCGTGAGACCCAAGCAGGCGAAACGGGCAGCGAGTCGGGAACCGAGTCCTGCCTGGGCGCCCCCCTCCTCCTTGACTGCGTTGCGGAGGATCTCGCGGACTTTTTCTTCCGTACTGTGGCCATGCCGGCGTGCGCGCCGCTGAATCTTGAGCTTCACATCATCCTCGAGGTGGCGGACCAATAGTTGAGCCATACCGCCACGATAGCGAGCGCGCCGGAGCCGAGACTCCGTATGTCAGCGCAGCCCGCATGACTTCGGTGGCTGACGTTGGCTGACTCCGAAAGCCGCTGGGCCAGACTAGGCGCGAAGGATCTCCGCCGAAGACCTCTCCCTGTTGTATTCCACGCTTCCCTCTGCCCAGGCCTGAGACTCCGAACGCGGACAACGGTTCATAGGACCGGGACCACGGCCCGTTGTACGCGTTCGATCCTCGCCTGACCGCGTTCGGTGTCAGCTTGCACCGGGTCAATCTTTTTTTGACCCGGGTCAAAATTTTTTTGTACGCGTTCGATCTCACTTTGACCCGGGTCAATCCGCCGCTGACCCGGGTCGATCTCACCTTGACCCGGGTCGATGCCAACTTGTACGCGTTCGATTTCACTCTGACCTGGGTCGATGCCAACCTGGACGCGTTCGATTTCATTCTGGCCGCGGCCAACCTGCCGTTGACCCGGGTAGATGTCACCTTGTACCGGGTCAATCTCACTCTGACCCGGGTCAATGCCAACTTGTACGCGTTCGATTTCACTCCGACCCGGGTCGATGCCAACCTGGACGCGTTCGATTTCATTCTGATCGCGTTCAACCTGCCGTTGACCCGGGTCGGCGTCGTCTCGGCCAGGGTCAATCTTCCTTTGACCGCGTTCGAGGTTGCGTTCGGAAATCGATCCCCCAGACGTCCATGTCGGCGGTGCGGCGCTCTCAGTAGCAGGGAGTCGTCGTACCGGCGCGCCTCACTTCTTGTAAGACTACATCTCTGTATGATAAAATACGCGAAATCGTGGGAGGTGGGTTCTGGCCTGCTTTCCCCGTCCAACGAAGGATTCAAGCGTGGGAGGGTCATGACCAAGTAAAGGAGAACCATCATGCGCTTCTGGCTCTGTACCAAGCTCTTTCTCGCCCTCTGCCTCGTCGCCGTCGCCCTGATCCCCCGCCTCGCGGCAGCCCAATCGTGCGGCAGCTACAATCCCACCTTCTACATCTGCTGCAATGGTGTCTTGTCGCCGAAGGGCAGCAACGACGCCTGCTGCGGCACCCAGCCCTACAGCACCACCTTCTCCATCTGCTGCAATGGTGTCTTGTCGCCGAAGGGCAGCAACAACGCCTGCTGCGGCACTCAGCCCTACAACACCACCTTCTATCGCTGCTGCCCGGGTGGCTTCGTAGTCCCAGTAAACTCGTCGTGTTGACGGCACGGCAAACGGATATCAAGGATCTCGCTGTCCTTGATGTCCTTGGTTTGGGTGGTGGGCTGTTCTGCTCTTCCCGAGGGGCTCAGGCTGTCAACCCAGGCCCCGGTCTCAATCTCAGTGCGTCCGCACCCAGTCCAGAATCGGCTGCCAGACGAGGGTCTGGGCGTCGTTGGCCAGAGGTCGGCGTGGCCGAAGTCGGCGAGCCGCTGATCCGCCGGGACTTGTGGGTGATGTGGAGGTGACGTCGGTCCTGCTACATGACGAGCTGCTTAAACAGCCGGATGACCTCCTGCGCCTTCACCCGGTCTGGAGCTTCCCCGAGCACCTTTTCCGGATCGCTCTCCCGTCAGTCGATTTGCAGGCCCGCCAACTCCGCCGCAAGCGCCTTGCAGGACTTCCGATAGGGGAGGGTGGCGACGATTCGCCGCGAGGGGCGGTCGACCAGGGGGTAGCAGAAGCAGCAGCCGGGCTCGCCCACCCCCCGGCCGTTGCCGCGGAAGATCCCGAATCGATCGCCTATCGGCCCGCTCACTTCCGTCTCGTGGGCCACTTCGGGCCGGGCCGTCGTGTCGGTTATGAGCTCCCGGAAGCACCCCTGATACCAGGACAAGGGAGCCGCACGGCTGGCCCGTACCAGCTCCCTCAGGTAGGTGTCCGCCGCTTTTGGGAGGAAGTGAAGCGGGCCGGACGGACGGAAGAACCTGCACCAGTGGTCCTCCAGTGGTCCCCAGTATTCGCCCCAAACCACGGAGCACGCCGGACCCGCCTTCAAGCCCTGCCCGTAACTGCTTAATTTTAGAGGACTTAAATGGTGCGCCCTAGAGGATTCGAACCTCTGACCTACAGCTTCGGAGGCTGTCGCTCTATCCAGCTGAGCTAAGGGCGCGTTCGTTGCGGGGCGTGAGGATCGCCCGACGTTCGCGGCTACAAAGAAGACGGGTGGTCTGCCTGGAGGGATTCGAACCCCCGACCCGCGGCTTAGAAGGCCGCCGCTCTATCCAACTGAGCTACAGGCAGCCGTGTGCGCCGTCGGTATCGGGGCGCCCAGATTTGAACTGGGGACCCCCTGCGCCCAAGGCAGGTGCGCTACCAGGCTGCGCTACGCCCCGACGGAAACGCGCAGGCTGGACAATATAGGGCAGATCCGGGGGATGAGTCAAATCCCTGGGGGCGCAGAGGCCACGCCCCCAGGCAGGCCCGTCTACCAGGAGTACGACACGTGCGCGAGCGCCCGGCGCCGCAGCAGGTCGCCGCCGAAGGACTCGAAGTGCTCCTTGTCCAGCAGGTTGTTCACGTCCAGCCCGATCTGCCAGTCGTTCGACAGCTTGTAGGTGACCCCCAGATCCACCAGGGTGTACGACGGCACGTCGCCCACGAACACGCCCGCCGCCCAGGGGAAGTCCTCCACCCAGCGCACCTTCACGGAGCCGTTCCACCGGTCGCCGCGGTAGGAGACGCCGCCCGACGCCTTGTTCCCGGGTCCATTGGGCAGGAGCAGGTCGCTCGCGTTCTTCGACTTCACCTTGAAGTCGAACCAGGAGTAGTTGAGGTCCGCCAGCACCCGGTCGTTGACGTAGTAGTTGAAGGCCACGTCGATCCCCTGGGTGTCCACGACGCCGGCGTTGGCGTAGGAGAACACCAGAGCGGGCAGGCCGTTGATATTGGTCAGGCCGGCGAAGTTCGGCCCCAGGCCGCCACGCAGGGTGTTGATCACCGTCTGCGCCACCGGCGCCGGCAGGAACGACGGCGTCGTGTACGGCGTGAACGCCGAGTTGACCCCAGGCAGCAGGTCGGTGACGAAGTTCTCCAGCCGGCTCTGGTAATAGTCGACCGTGAGGTAGAGCTTGGCGCCGAAGATGCCGCTGTAGCCGGCCTCGTAGCTACGGACTTTCTCGACTCCGAGGTCGTTGTTGCCGCGGGCCAGGAGGGGGATGCTCTTCAGGCCGAGGGTTTGCCCGCCGAGGAACGGCGCCAGCGCGGCTTCCAGAGGGGCGAAGGCGGTGATCGGCGCTCCCGCCGGGGCGCGCAGGAAGAACTCCGAGTAGTTCGGCACTTGGAACGCCTTGTTGTAGGTGAGGCGTAGCGTCTGGGTGGGGGCCACGGCCCACACCAGCGAGCCCTTGGGCGAGAACTGGCGGTCGTGCAGGGTGCTGTCGTCTACCCGGGCGGCCACCACGGCCTTGAGGGACGAGGTGAGGCTGTACTCGACCTGGCCGAAAATGGCCTCGGAGTGCTCGTCCTTGGCGGCGTCCATCAGCGTCTGGAAGCCGGTGTCGTCGGCCGTGTCCACCTTCTGCTTGCGGTAGGCGATGCCGCCCACCAGAAAGCCCTTGTCACCCGCGAAGCCGGTGTTGCCTTGCAGCTCGCCGTGCAGGTTCGAGGAGTCCTCGAAGAGCCGGGCCCCGGAGGCGAGGGCCACCTGCTTCTCGGCCACGCGGGTGTCGTAGTAGCCCAGAAGGTTCCAGTGCAGGCTGTTGAAGTTGAGCCGGCCCCAGGGGCGCTTGGCGTCCGTCACCTGGACGCGGCCGATGCCGGTGAGGAACGTGGGGCCTTCGAGGTTGGCGGTTCCGCCTTCGATCGTCAGCACCTGGGCGTCGTTGAAGTAGTGGTCGAGGCGCAGGCCGCCGTAGCCGATCTTCACCTGGTCGGCCGCCAGCCCCTGAGCCTCCCGCCGCAGGCAGTTGGTCTGCCCGGGGGTGGCGCAAAACGAGGAGTACTCCACCTTCTGATTCCGCGACTGGGTGAAGTCGTCGCTCTTCTGGTAGCCGCCGACCACGCGGCCGTACCAGTCGCCCCCCAGCGCGGCGGAGTAGCGGGCGTCACCGCGGGCCGTGCCCAGCTCGCCGCCCGTCAGCCGCACTTTGCCTCCCGTGTTGCCCCGCGGCGACCGCGTCGTCATATTGAGGACGCCGCTGAAGGCGTTGGCGCCATAGAGCGCCGAGCCGGGGCCGCGCACGAGCTCCACCGTGGCGAGCTCGTCCATGGGGAAGGATACTGCTGCCCATTCCTGGGCGCCGAGGAACGGCACGGAGGGATCCCGGCCGTCGATCAGCGTCAGGATGCGGCGGTTGAGGGAGCTGTTGAACCCCCGCACGTTGAAGTTGAAGTCGTAGAGGCCGCTCTGGGTGAAGTCGACGCCCGGCGTGAACTCGAGCAGCTTGGGGACCTGGCCCGTCGGTGCCTGGATGGAGATCTCCTCCTCCGGCACCACGGTCACCGCGGCTGGCGCCTCCGTGATCCGCTCCGCCTTGCGCGACACCGAATACACGGTGATGGACTCGGCGAAGCTGAGATCCCAATCGACCTTCTGGCTCAACGTTCGCTCGGCCCCGGCGGCCACGGCGACCGCTGCTTCGGTCTTGGAATGATCGCTCAGGCTGAAGGTGACCTCGTAGGTGCCGGGCGGCACGCCCTCCAGGACGTAGGCGCCCGTGGCATCGGTCTGCACCGACCGGTCGAGGGACTGGATGCGGACCGTGACGCCCGCCAGGCCCGCACCGTCGAGCCGAGTGACCTTCCCTGCGATCTTCCCGGTCCCCTGCGCCTGCGCCATTCGGGCGCCGAGCGAGACGAGGGCCAGGGCGAGGAGGAGACACATCCACTTGCCTTTCATGACGACCTCCGCGGTCCGTGCGGCGAACGCCCGAGCCCGAATCCATCACCGATCGGCGCTCCAGCCGCAGATGATTTGGTACGACAGCAAATTTGGGAGAAGTTTACCCTGGTTCGAAGGGAAAAAGTCGATCGTGGCGCCCCCGCGGCCTGAATCCGGGGAGAGTGGTAGGGTACCCGGGGCGTTACCATGGCACTTCGAAACGATCATCGGTCCGGGCACGGCGCTCACCCGCCGGCCTGGCTGGACGCCGCACCCGAGGCGCGGCCCACGTACAGCCGCTCGCTGCTGCTGCCGGGTCCGCTGCCGCCTCTCTCTCACTTCGGCATCACCCTGCTGCGCTACGCCCTGGGCACAGGCCTGCGCTACGCGCTCTATCACCTCGGCTATCCCCTGCCCGAAACCCCGCCGGTGAAGATCATCCGCCTGCGGCCCTATCTGGACGCCCGGGAGCTGCGCACGCTGTTGCTGCCGGCGCCGGGCGGCGCCGACGTGGTGGGCGCTCTGCTGGAGCCCGGCGGCACCGGCGACCGACCCGCGGAGGCCCGCGCCCTGGCCGCCGCCCTGTCGTTCCACCGCGTCCGCCTCCTCCCGTTCCGGGTGCCGCGTAAGGAACCCGCCCTGCGGGGCGACGAGTCGCCCCAAGCGCTCTGGAGCCTCTTTCGTACCCGCGTCTCCCGGGTGCTCGTCCGCACCAACGACGCCCTTCTCTCGGATCTCGCCTCGGCGCTCGACCGCCGGGCCCTGCGAGCGCGTGGAGAGGACGTGCCGCCTGCGCTCAGCAAAGGAGCCTGGACCCTGCGCACCCGCGGCCGGGGCGACCTCCGGCGCTTCGGCGTGCCCGATCTCCTGGCACCTTCCTGGGCGGAGGAGCCGGATCTCGCCAGTGCCGCCCGCCATGCGCTGGAACCCCACTCGCTGCCGGGGCACGACCGTTACCGGGGCCGCTTCCGCGAGTCCTGGCGGGCCGGCCTCTCCCAGCTCGCGCCCATCTACCGCGCCCTGGCCCGCTCCGCCGCCGAGCGCGGGCATCTCGCCGATCCCACCGACGCCTTCTTTCTCCCTCTCGACACCGCCGAGGACCTGACCGCCGAGCGCAAGCCCGCCTGGGTCGAGAGCGCCGTCCGCGGCAACCGCCTCGAGTACGACAGCCTGCGCAAGGCCGCCGAGCCCCTGGACCTGATGACCGAAAAGCAGGAGATGGGTCCTCTCGGAGGCGACGGCGAGCGGCCCGAGTGGGGCTGGACGCCCCTGCTGCCGCTGCCGTAGAGTGACGCTGGCTGACCTCTTGGACGGAGCGGGGTCCGCCGCTTCGAGGCCCTCACTCCCCCAACCCCCTCTCTCCCAGCCTCCCCATAGGCGCTAACTTAACTCGTCTGAGAGTTTCCCCCACCCGAAGACCCTCACCCCTGCCCCTCTCCCGCCCCCTCCGCACCCCCCTCACCGGGAGAGGGGTACCCCTGGGGCGTTTTTGTCTTGCTCTCTCTTCTCCCGATAGGGGGGACGGCGATGGGGAGAAGAGGGGTTGGGTTGATGAGGGGGCTTGCTGGTCTCCCTCTTCTCCCGGTGAGGGGGGTGCGGAGGGGGCGGGAGAAGAGGGCCGGGGTGATGAGGGTCTTCGGCGCTACGGCAACCGCCAACGACGGCCCACCGGGAAGCTCCGTATAAGGAGTAGAGGTTTAGGTTCATGGGACATGACGCCTCGCGACGAGGCAAGGAGATGGCGATGACCGCCCGGGCGAAATTGTGGAAACACCGTTGGATTTTGGCGCTGGTGGTGGTGGCTGCTCTCGGGTTGATCACCGCGCCGCGCTCGGCGCAGGCCGGCGAGGATGCCTGGACGCGGTTCGGCCCGGGTGATGGCGCGCTCCAATCGCTGACCGCCTCGCCGCGCGGCGAGCTCTACGTCACCGCGAGCTTCTCGACGACCGAGATCTGGCAACTGCCGCTGCCCACGGCCTCCTGGCGCTGGCGAAACAACGGCCTCGGCCGGCCGGCGGTGACCGCGCTGGCCGTGGATCCGAAGAACCCGAGCTCCCTCTGGTCCGTCTCCGGTGCCGGCTCGCAGAGCGTCTTTCACTCGACCGACGGCGGCGGGAGCTGGGCTCGAGTCTTCACCGGCGACTCCCTCCTCCATGTCGTCCATCTCTGGGTGGTGCCGACCAAGAAGGCCGTGGCCCTGCTCGCCGAGATCGGCAACGGCTTTCCCCGGCGGCTGTTGCACAGCGCCAACGGCGGCGCATCCTGGACGGAGGTGACGGGAGCCCTCGGCCCGGTGGCCGCTCCCCCCGACGAGCCGAGCTCCGTCTACGCCGCCTCCGAGCACGGGCCCGGGGTAGTACGCAGCACCGACGGCGGCGCGACGTTCCGTCCCACCGGTTCGCTGCCTGTCGCGGCGGGCGACACGCTGCGGGCGCTTCATGCGACTTTTGGCCGGGGGGCGAGCGTCTTCGTCTCGTTCGCGAGCGGCGGGCTGTTTCGCAGCACCGACAACGGTCGCCACTGGAGCCGCGTCGGCTTCGTGCATGCCGGTCCTGGAGCCCTCGCCTCGGAGCCGAAGGACCCGCGCACGATCTACGCGGTGAACGGCATCGGCCTCTACGCCAGTCGTAAGAACGGGCAGAATAGCTCCTTCCGCTCCCTGGCGACGATTTTGAGGCCGGACATTCTCGAGCCGACCGCGCTCGCCGCGGCTCCCGGCGGGCCGTATTTCCTCTCCGGCTTCGACCTCTACCGTCCCGCGCCCGGGTTCCCCGGCTATGCACTGGTCGCGAAGACCAGCATCGAGACCTTCGGCGTCGCCGAGCTGCGCTTTCATCCCACGGATCCGTCTCTCGTCGCCGTGCGGCACTACACCGGCTGCGTTCGTGACATCTGCGACTTCCGCACGTTCTTCTCCACCGACGGCGGGGCGACGTTTCAACGCCTTTTCGTGCAGTTGACGGCGCACGGAGTCGTCGACTTCGTCGACCTGGCTTTCGATCCGGCCTCGACCGATCGGCGGCTCCTGGCGCTGAATCTCGGCGCCCTTCTGATCGATGGCGATACCCGCAAGGCGCTCCTCGGACCGCAAGCGGTGACGACGGTCGAGATCGGCGCCGACGGCATCCTCCTGGCCGGTAGCAGGGAGGGCGTTCAGGTGAGCGAGGACGACGGCGCGACCTGGCAGACGACGCTGAGCAACGTCATCCCTATCTCGCCCGAGCATCCCGCGGGCGTTGCGCGCCGGATCGTCGACCTGGTGGTGAATCCGTTCTCTACGAAGCGGGTGATCGCGCGCGCTCTGGAGACCACTCCAGGAAACCCGCCCACTCCGGAAACCCCGGTGATCTACCGCAGCTCCGACGCGGGCCACACCTGGCTGAAGCTCCTCGACGGCAGTGCGGACATCGAGTTCGTCGCCGGCGCGCCATCGAGCCTCTACCTTCTGGAGTCGACGGCCAACGGCACCGAGCTGCGCCGGAGCGACGACGACGGCGCCACGTCGCAGCTCGTCCACACCTTCGCGGTGGGCGATGCGGTGAGCGACGTCGCGACCGATCCCTCGGCGCCTCTGGATCTCTACGCCGCATCGACGAGCGGCGTCCTCCAGAGCCGCGACGGCGGCGTCACCTGGGAGCCCACGCCGGGCAACTTCAACCCTTGGGGCACCTACCGCCAGTCCATTGGCCACGTTCAGGTTCATCCGACCGAGCGGGGCCACCTCTTCGCCGCGCCGCTCGACGGCGGACTGTTCGAGAACCAGTTGACGAATTGAAGCAAGGAGATGTAGATGCTCACCCAATTGAAAGCCTGGATTTTGGCGCTGCTGCTGATCGCGGCCATAACGCGCCCGGCGCAGGCCGGCGAGGATGATTGGACGCCCTTCGGCCCAGGCGAAGGATTGCTCCAATCGCTGACCGCTTCGCCGCGTGGCGAGCTCTACGTCACCGCGAGCTTCGCGGCGACCGAGATCTGGCAACTGCCGCTGCCCACGGTTCCCTGGCGCTGGCGAGACAACGGCCTCGGCCGGCCGGCAGTGACGGCGCTGGCTGTGGACCCGAAGAGCCCGAACTCCCTCTGGGCCGTCTCCGGCACTGACCTTCAGGGCGTCTTTCACTCGACCGACGGCGGCGGGAGCTGGACCGAGGTCTTCACCGGCGACGCCGGCTTCCGCGTCGTTCACCTCTGGGTCGCCCCGGCGAAGAAGTCCGTCATCCTCCTCGCCGAGACGGGCAATGGCAGCCCCCGCCGGCTGCTGCGCAGCGCCAACGGCGGCGTTTCGTGGACCCCAGTGCCGGGGGTCCTCGGCCCGGTGGCCGCTCCCCCCGACGAGCCGAACGTCGTCTACGCCGCTGCCGCGGACGGCCTCAGCGTGGTCCGCAGCACCGATGGCGCGCTGACGTTCCGTCCCACCGGTGCGCTGCCCGTCACGGCGGGCGATACACTGCGGGCACTTCACGCGACCTTTGGCAAGGGGGCGAACGTCTTCGTGTCGTTCGCGACCGGCGGGCTGTTCCGCAGCACGGACAGCGCCGGCCGCTGGAGCCGCGTCGGCTTTCTGCACGCCGGTCCCGGCACCCTCGCCTCCGAGCCGAAGGTGCCGAGCACGATCTACGCGACGAATTTCAGCGGCCTCTACGCCAGCCAGCAGAATGGGAAAAGCGGCAGCTTCCGCGAGCTGGCGGCATTCTTTCCCATCCTGGTTGTCCCTGAGCCCACCGCGCTCGCGGCTGCCCCGGGCGGTCCCTACTTCCTCGCCGGTCCCGATCTGTTCCGCTACGACCCCAAGTCGCGCTCCTATGCCCCGGTGGCGAAGACGGGCATCGAGAGCTTCGGCGTCGCCGAGCTGCGTTTCCACCCCGCCGATCCGTCGCTCCTCGCCCTCCGCCGCTACACCGGCTGCATCCGCGATTCCTGCGACGTCCGCACGCTCTTTTCGACCGATGGTGGAAAGACGTTCCAACGCCTTGGCTTTCTGCTCTCGCCGCGCTCTTTCTCCGACGTCTCCGACTTGGCGTTCGATCCGGTCTCGACCCATCGGTGGCTCATGGCGACGGGCTTAGGGGCGATGCTCACCGAGGACGGCAGCTCCCGCGTGGTCCTGTCGGCCTTGGTGACGACCGTCGAGATCAGTGCCGGCGGCATCCTCCTCGCCGGTGGCCTGGATGGCGTTCAGGTAAGCGAGGACGACGGCGCGAGCTGGCAGACGACGCTGAGCAAGGTCATCCCCGCCTCCTCCGAGCATCCCGCGGGCGGTACGCGCCGGATCGTCGACCTGGTGGTGAACCCCTTCGCCACGGACCGGGTGATTGCGCGCACGCTGGAAAGCACTGCGACCGGGTTACCCCTGCCCAGCACGCCGGTCCCGGTGATCTACCACAGCTCCGACAGCGGCCGCACCTGGCTGAAGCTCCTCGACGGCGGTGCGGATGTCGAGTTCATCCCTGGCGCGCCGGCGAGCCTCTACCTCTTGGAGTCGACGGCCGACGGCACCGAGCTGCGCCGGAGCGACGACGACGGCGCCACGACGCAGCTCGTCCACACCTTCGCGACGAGCGACGCGGTGAGCGATGTCGCGACCGATCCCTCAGCACCTCTGGATCTCTACGCCGCCTCGATGAACGGCGTCCTCCAGAGCCGCGACGGCGGCACCACCTGGGAGCCCACGCCGGGCGACTTCAACCCCTGGGGCGCCTACCGCCAGGAAGTCGGCCACGTTCAGGTTCATCCGACGCAGCGCGGACACCTCTTCGCTGTGCCTCTCGACGGCGGGCTGTTCGAGAACCAGTTGTCGGAGTGAGTGAGGGCCCGCATGCAAACCGCCGGGCGGAGACTCCGCACGCTCTCAGTGCCCGCGCAACCATCCGATGACCGTCTCTGCGTAGCCGGGCGCCTTCTTGGCCCAGACCCAGTAGCCCTCGGGCCAGGTCCACGTGCCCGTGCGCAGGTCGCCGAACCACTCCAGGTTGTGGCTCGCGCGAGGGAAGATCCGGAGGGTGACGTCCCGGTTTCCCGCCTCGGTGAGGAGGTGGCGCATCAGCTCGGCGTTCTCGGCGGGCGGTACCAGGGTGTCGCTGGCGCCGTAGAGGGCGAGCACGGGGATGGTGGTGTGCCGCAGGATGTCGGCCGGATCGTAGCGCTGGTGCCGCCAGCCTTCCAGGTCGGCGGGCGAGGCGGCGAGCTGGACCTGCTCGGCCCACTTCGTTCCCTTCGCCTTCTCGGTGGCGGCGGCGAGCGCGGCCCAGTCCGCTCCGCGGTAGGCGGTGTCGAAGACCTTCCGGGTGTAGGCGGCGGCACGGGCGACGTCCTCTTCGGGGAAGCCTTCCGAGGCCATGCCGTAACGCACGCGTTGGATCTCCTGGTCCTCGACGCTCACCGCGGGCGCCACGTGGAGGACGAGATAGGCCACCCCGTCCACGCGGCTCGCCGCGAGGGGCGCGATCCAACTGCCCTGGCTGTAGCCCGCCAGCCCGATGTGGCCGGCATCCATGTCCTGCCGGGTCTTCAGGTAGCGCACGGCCGCCGCCGCGTCGTCCGCAAGGTCGCCGAAGGTGGCGTTTTCGAAGCCCGGCCGCTTGTCGTAGATCAGCGCCGCAAAGCCGTGGCGGGCGAAGAAGACGGCCTGGGAGCGGTACCGCGGCTCGGTGCGTGTGTTCCAGGCCGAACCCTGAACCAGCACCAAGACCGGATGGGGACCCGGCGCGAGCGGCTGGACCAGGGTGCCGGCCAGCGAGCGAGAGCCGCTGGGAAAACGGATCTCCTCCTCCCGGAAATCGGGAGCCGGGGTCTCGGCCCGCTTGAGGTGGACCCGCACCTCGGGCTGCCAGGCCGGGATGACGCCGGTCATCTCCTCCGTTTCGGCGTCCACCCGCAGAGAGGCGTCGCCGTAGAGGAATTTCAGGCGTAGCAGGGGCGGGTTGTATTCGACTGTCTCTGCAGGAATCGCGACGAGGCCGCGCTCCGGAACGTCGACGGTCGCGACGAGCTTCCCCTCCTGCTTCAGAAAGTCGACCTTGATCATCTGCACGGCCCCGAGCCGCGCCACAGCGCCTTCCCAGTGACCGGCGAGAGCGTACGGCTCGGCGGCCACGGCTGGCGAAAGCGCGAGGAGCAATCCAGGCCACGTCATCTTCCAGAGCTTCATGAGATCTCCCTCCTCCAACGTCGAATCAGCCCTGGGGAACCGCGGTGAGGAGGACGACGAGGGCGTCGTCCGAGCCGTCGATCTTGGAGGTGCCGACGACGATGGTCTCGCCCTTCTTGAGCGAGAACGAGGTGGAGATCAGATCGCGAGGAACGTGAGGAGCGACTCCCGCCTCGCCCTTCTTCGCTTCGGAAGCCGGCCGCGGCGTCATGAGCTCTTCGTTCAGCTCGAAGCGGTCCAGGAACATTTGATCGCTGCCGGTGGTGCGGAACCGCAGCTTCACGTCATAGCCCTGATCCTGCCGTCCCACCACCCGGCCCTCCGTGGGCCGGTCCTGGGTGGCACGCAGCCAGGTCGAATCCAGAAGCTTGTAGTCCTTGTAAGGGAGGAAGCCTCGCAGGTCGGCGAGAGCTTTCTGGGCGCTCGCCGGCACGTCCGGCTCACCGGCACCCTTGTGCATGCTGGCGGCGAGCAGCAGGAGCTGGAAGCTCTGGGTGAGAGGAGCGGCATCGGCCTTGGCCAGAGCGCGCACGATCCGTTCATGAGTCGCGGCGTCGGACCTCACTTCGAGAAACCCCTTCAGGGAGGAGTCGCCGACCCACTTGGCCGCGGTGTCGTTGACGAACGCGGAGGCGGTGATCTGGCAGCGTTCTTTCTCCTGGCACTGGTCCCAGGCGATCTGCTCGGCCGTGTGCAGATCCATGAAACGGATCTCGAACCGGCTCAGGGTGAGGGCCACCGGGGGAGGCGGGGTTGGCGCCTCCTGAGCCGACTTGGCCATCAGCGGCACCGCCGCCAACGCGAATAGAAGGGTGAGGACGATCGGGCGGACATACGGGCTCTTCATGATCTTCATCTCCTATCGAGAATCTTTCGGGGACAGCTCCCAGATGACGCGGGTGCCGCCCGGCGTCGAGAACTGGATCTCTCGGACCGGCAGCGATGCCATGAGAATCGGGGAGTCGTTTGGAGGTTTCGGCAAAGCTTCAGGCGCCTGCGTCGCCCGCACGGAATGTCGACGCGCCGGCCTGGAGCTCTTCACGGGCTGTGGTGTCATCACAGGAGGAACGAGCGGTGCGGCCACGGGAGTGGGAACGGCAGCCATCTGAACCGGCGACTTGGGAGCCTGCGGCCGATGCCAGGGTCCGAAGGCGACGGCGAGGGCCAGTGCGAGCAACGCCGCCGCTCCAGTGGCGACCAGGGGAAACCAGGCCGTCTGACGCCGTGGCTCCGGGGCCGCCGTCAGCACCGCCCGGCGTATGGTATGGACTTCGTCGGCGGTCAAACCGGGCTCGTGGGCGGCCGGGTCTCCCTGCCGCAGGGCTTGGCGCAGGCGATCGGAGGGTTCTGGATGCTGGTCGGCGTTCATGATTTTGAGTCCTCCTTGAGCAACAGGCTCGCGAGATCGCGCCGGGCGGCCAGCAGGTGCCAGCGCACCGTCACTTCGGCGACTCCCAACAGGCGGGCCACCTCGCGCACGGCGACTCCTTCGAGCTCGTGAAGCACCACCACCGCACGGCGCCGGGGAGAGAGGCGGGCCAGGGCCGCCGTCACCGTCGCCCGCGCCACGGCTGCTTCTTCCGGGTGAGAGGAGACGGAGCGTTCCTCCCGGCGGATCTCGGAAGCGGCCCGCGATCTCACGCCAAGCCGCCGAAAGCGGTCACGGCAGAGATTGACGAGCGTCCGCACCAGCCACGCCTCTTCCGGCTGCGCACCCTCCGGCACCGCCTTGGGGCTGCGAGCGGCGCGGAGGAAGGCCTCCTGCACCAGGTCCCGCGCCTCCTCGCGATCCGACGACAGCCGCCGGGCCAAACGGAACAGACGCTCATGGTGGGCGTCGAACAGACGGGCCAAGCGGTCGGTGGCGGTCTGGGTTTGGGGGCTATCCAAGATCGCCCTCGCGGTGATGGGCATGTTCACAACCTGGTAAACGCGCGGGGAGGGGAAAGTGTTGGGGGGAAGTCTCACCCTGACGCCAGCTCAACATAGGCGCTAACTTAACGTGGTCTGGGAGGTTCCCCCGCCCAAGACCCTCACCCCTGCCCCTCTCCCGACCACCCCATCCCCCTCCCCGGGAGAGGGGTACCCCTGGGGCGTTCCTGCCTTGCTCCCTCTTCTCCCGGTGAGGGGGTGGAGGGGGTCGGGAGAAGAGGGCCGGGGTGATGAGGGTCTTGGGTGGGGGGACTTCTGAGCCAGCGTTAGCGCCTAGACCCCGGAGGGGACGCCTTCGGTAGCAGTCGCCGCGATCGCCTCCCGGGCCTCGTCCAGCAGCGCCTGGGCCGAGATGGAGCGGCCGACGGCGCCGCGCACCCAGGCATCCGGGGTGAGCCGGCCCTGGCGGCAGATGCGCTCGGTCTCGGTGCCGAAGTCCCACCCGCGCAGCTCGCGGGCGATCTGGAAGGCGATGACGTGGCCGATGGCGTAGTCCGGCAGGTAGAGGCCGTAGACGATCATGTGGGAGTAGATCGCCAGGATGTCCGAATCGCGGACGCCGAAGACGGGGGCGAAGTAGCGGTTCCACACGTCGCGGGCGATACCCAGAGTCGCCTCCCGCAGCTCGGCCGGAGTGGCGTCCGGATTCTGGTACATCCAGTTCCATACTCCCATGTCGACCAGGGAGACACCGGCGATCTCATAGGTGTTCCAGAGGACGGCGAGCGTTTCGTTGAACCAGGCGTCCGCCGCGTTCGGGCCGTGAGGCTTCAATCCCAGCATCTCCAGGTCGCGGTGCTGGAAGATGAAGGCGAACGCTTCGGTGCAAGCGTTGTTGGGCACGCCCGCCAGGGGCCAGCGGTCGATACCGTTGAGCGAGAAGACCTGCTCGACATTGTGGCCAAGCTCGTGCATCGCCACGTTGTAGCCCTTATAGTCCATGCCCCCTTTGGGGACCCGCGTCCGAAGATGCGCTTTGTCCTCCCGCCGCAGGGCCTGCACAGCGTGGCCGGCGCCCCGCGCCGGATCGACGACGATGTGCTCGCCGAGCCACTCAGACCGCTCCGGCGAAAATCCCATGCGCTCCAGCAATGTCGGCAGGGCGGTTGAGAAGGCGCCGAGATCGGGATAGAGCGCCTGCGCGGTGCGGTCGAGATCCCCCTCCGAAACGTCGCCCCGCGACTTGAAGCCGGAGTACCAGATGTCGAACGGCTCCAGCGGGCGGCCGAGCCGGCTCGCAATGAGCTTGCCGAGCTCCGCCACTTCGGGCGCCGCGAGCACGGAGTCTAGGAGAGCCTCGACCTCCCGCTCGGGAATCTGGCGGTCCCGCTCGAAGCGGCGGGCGATGAAGGTCGGCTCGTTGGGGCTGTAGGGGTCCGCCTTGCGCAGGGCGTGGAAGACTTTGAGGAGAGTCGCGTAGCGGGTGTCGGGCTCGCGTACGGCGAGATCCGTGTCCGCCGTGCCGGGCTCCACCAGCCGTACCTCGTTGGTCTCCGGGTCCCACAGGAGATTGGGGTTGTCGATCGCCGCCGCCGGAATCTCCTGACGTACGATGCGCTCCATGACCTTCAGGATGAGCCGCTGCTTGGCGAGGCCGGCAGGACTCAAGTCCGCATAGTGCGAGGTCAGCTCGTCCCGCAATCCCCAGTGGGAGATGAGCCGCAGGCCCTCGGGGAACGGCCGCTCGCCGCTGGCTGTGATCAGCCGGTCGAGGCGCAGGTTGTAGGCGTTGATGTACTGGTCCGCCGCCGTGAAGGTCCGCGTCATCTCCTGCTGCACGAGCGCCGGCACCCTGAGGGCGAAACGGTCCATCAACCGCGACCGCGCCCAGGTTTCCCGGTCCCAGGCGGGGCCCTGCTCCAGCCGCTCTTCCAGGGTATGCACGGGAAAATTGAGGAGAGCCAGGAAGGCCACCCGGTTGCGGAAGAGGTCTTCCTCCACGTGGGCCGCGAGGTCGAGGTCGGCGAACAGGCGGTCGACCGTGGTGATCGGCCCGGTGTCGAGGTCGAGCGGCGTGGTCAGCTCGCGCCGCACCTCGTGCAGATGGCCGTCCACCTGCTCCAGCACGGTCTCGAGACGGTGGAAGGTGGCGGCGAGATCTTCCGGCTCGGTGAGGAAGCTGGCCTCGCAGAAGGCGGCGAGCGCCGCGGCGTCCCCGTCCTCCGGCCACCAGCGCACGGCCACCTGCGTCACGCCGCGCTGAATGCGGCCGGTGTGCTCCGCGCCGTAGCGGGCGACCAAGCGGTCGCGGGTCTGGACGGCGGTCTCCTGCAAGGGCTGCGGAGTCTCCATGGGCTCTCTCTTTCTCGCTCTTCTCTCTTCGTCTCGGCTAGATCGCCGGCTTCAGGGCCTCGGTCGTCAGCTTGTCGTCGATGACCAGACGGTGGGGGCCGCCGCTGCCGTTGAGCGGTTTCACCTCCTCGTGGGAGAAGGGGTCGAACTCGTAGGGCTTGATGATCTTGCCATAGACCGACTTGAGGGCCCGGGCGCCGATACGGCTGCTCTTGGCTGCCTCCTCGGCGATCTTTGCTACGGCATCGTCCGTGATCTCCAGCTCGATGTTGTACTTGCGGAAGAAGTTCTGGGACGTCTGGAGCACCCCTTCCCGCGGCTCCTTGAAGATGCGGGCGAGGGTTTGGGTGGTCAGATCCTCGAGGATTACGGCGTTGTCGAAGCGCGAAAGGAACTGCGGCTGCATGCCGTACTCGAAAAGATCCTCCGGCCGGAAGTGATGGCGCAGGGTGAAGTACTCGCGGATGGTGATCTTGCCGTTGATGTAGGTGGTGGTGGTGGGGAGCTTGATGCCGCTCTTCGGCGAGGTGACGCGGTGGAAGATCTGGTCGTAGAGCGTCTCGAAGGCGCCGGCGCAGAGGAAGAGCATCTTGCCCGTGTCCACCCAGACGGTGCTGGATTCCAGCAATCCGTCCTTCGGAGCGGTGATGCGGTAGGGCACCCGCTCGCCCTCGATGAGGGTCAGCACGGCCTGCTGGATGTTGATGCCGGTGACGTAGGGCTTGCCGCCGATCATGCCCGAGACCTTGTCGATCTCGTCCAGACAGACGGTGGCGCGCTCCATGGCGCGGCCGATCTGCTCGGCGGTGGCACCCTCGCCCAGCACTTGGCGGGTGCGCTCCTCCAGGCGGGCGAAGAGCCGGCTGGTGTCGACCGCCCCCTCCTCGGTCGCCAGGGTGTTGGCGTTCATGATGAGCACCACCCGGTACTCCGCGAACTCCTCGTGGGCGTTGTAGAGCCCCTCGATGCCGCGCATAATGGTCGTCTTGCCGGTTCCCGAGTTGCCGATCAGCAGGAGGTTGCCGAACTTCTCCCCCTCCAGGTGCTTGAAGATGGCTACCGACACGTAGCGCAGCGACTCTTCCTGGCCGATCACGCTCTGCGACAAGACGCTATGAATCTCGACGGGCTTCATGGACACTGGCAGGCTTCCTTTCTCCGAACGGGCCGCGACGGCGGCACTCCTTGTACGCACGGGAGGCGTCAGACGTCCATCCCGGTCCCACTATCCTAAGTGCATCTGGGAGCCTGGGCATTCCCGGGTAGGGTAGAATGGCAGGGAGCGGGAGGATATCGATGATAGAGCCACGAATTCGGGCCGTCGTGTTCAGGGAGGGAGACTGGTGGATCATCCAGGGCTTGGAGTACGACTTCGTGACCCTGGCCAGGCGTCTGGAGGATGTGCCCTCCTCGATTCAGCAGTTCTTCTCCTTGCTCATCGTCGGGAGTCAGCAACTCGGCGTCGAACCCTTCCACGGCTACTCCAAGGCGCCGCGTAGGTTTTGGGAGATGTATGACCGAGCGGAGCCGGGAACGGAGGCTCTGACGCCGATTGAGCTTCGCGAGGACTTCGGCACCGCCCCCATCGTCGATACGCGCCTCGCCGCCTGAACCCCGTCAGTCGTCCTCTGCAGAGAGCCCGAAGTCTTCCGCGGGTACCCTGTACAGCCGGCACAAGGACCGCAGAAGCAAGATGGGCATGACCTCGTCCTCGTCGAGCACCGCCACTGGGAAAATCTTCTGATCCTTGCTCAGGAGCAGTCCTGCTGTGCTGGCTGCCGTCGGATAGTCAACTCGGATTCCATAGTTCCTCCGCACAACCTCGATGAATTCCCGCAGTGTGAGCTCCCAGGGGTATCGGACCAATGAGCAATCCTCCGGAGATTTTCCCGCGCCAGACGAACCGAAGCCTCTCTGAATGGCGGCGAAGCATGTCACGATCTCGCCTCTAAGCCAAGTCTTCCCTTCGAGTTACGACGAATGATGCCGCTTTGCGCAACGCCGTAGCGGGCCGCACTCCTTGCCATTCCCCCTCCCCTCGGACACACTCCTCCCGTGAAGAAAGACATCGTCAAGGAGCTCGAGGCCGAGCTCAACCCGGACCAGATCGCTGCCGTCACCCACGGCATGGGGCCGCAGCTCGTCCTCGCCGGCGCCGGATCGGGCAAGACCCGGGTCATCACCTACCGCATCTACTGGCTCATCGAAGAGATGGGCGTCGATCCTGGTCACATCGCCGCCATGACCTTCACCAATAAGGCGGCGGGCGAGATGCGCGAGCGGGTCGAGACCCTGATCGGCATCCATCCGCTTCCCACCTCGGTAGGCACGTTCCACCGCTACGGTCTCCTGATGCTGCGCCGCTACGGCGAGCGGGTGGCGTTGCGGCGCGATTTCCACATCCTCGATTCCGCGGATCAGATCGGCCTCGTCAAGGAAGCGCTCGGCACCGAAGGGCTCTCCGAATCCGCCTTCCCTCCCCGCTCGGTCCTGAGCCAGATCAGCGCCGCCAAGAACCGGCTGATCGACGCCCCCGCCTACGAGGCGGCGGCCTCGAACTTCTTCGAGAAGAAGATCGCCGCCCTCTACAGGCGCTACCAGGGGCTGCTCGGCCAAGCGTCGGGAGTGGATTTCGACGATCTCATCGGCCTCGCGGTCAAGCTCCTGTCGACCGACGCCGAGCTGCGCGACCGCATTCGCCGCCGCACGCAGTTCCTGCTGGTGGACGAGTATCAGGACACCAACCACGCCCAGCTCCGGCTGGTTCAAGAGCTTTGCGGGCCGGACGGCAACCTCACCGCCGTGGGCGACGAGGACCAGGGGATCTACCGCTGGCGGGGCGCCGACCTCAACAACATCCTGGAGTTCGAGAAGACCTTCCCCGGAGCGGAGGTGCGCAAGTTGGAGCGCAACTACCGCTCCACCCAGACCATCCTCGACGTCTCCGGCGCCCTGATCGCCCACAACGTCCACCGCCGGGGCAAGCGCCTGTGGACGGACAGCGGCGCCGGCGTCAAGGCGGAGCTCTACAAGGCGAGCGACGAGGGTGACGAAGCGTCGTGGATCATCCGCACCTTGCAGCGCCTGCGGGCCAACTACCGGCTCTCGGAGATGGCCGTGCTGGTACGCACCAACGCGCAGACCCGGTCGATCGAGGACGAGCTGCTGGCGCAGGAGATCCCCTACTCGCTGGTGGGTGGCGTGCGCTTCTATGAGCGCGCCGAGATCAAGGACCTGGTGGCCTACCTGCGGGTGCTGCGCAATCCGCGGGACAACTTCTCGCTGATGCGGATCGTCAACCAGCCGCCGCGGGGAATCGGCAAATCCACCCTGGAGCTGCTGCGTGACCGCGCGGTCCAACTCGGCCAGCCGCTCTGGGACGTGCTCTACCTGGACGACCTCGGCAGCCTGCCGGCCCGCAGCGCCGCGGCCCTGCGCAAGTTCCGCGACCTGATCGTGGGCCTTCAGCACACCGCCTCCGAGCTGCCGCTGCCGGCCCTCCTCGACCGCCTGCTGGAGGCCACCGCCTTCACCGGCCTGTTCAACAAGGACGACTCGGACGACGTGGCGCGCCTGGAGAACATCCAGGAGTTTCTCTCCGCCGCCCAGGACTTCACCGAGGCGAACAGCTACAACAACGCCAGCGATCAGGACCTCCTGACCTCCTTCCTCGACCACATCGCTCTGGTGTCGGACCTGGACGCTCTCCAATCCGAGAAGGGCGTCTCGCTGATGACGCTTCACAGCGCCAAGGGCCTGGAGTTCCGGGCCGTGGTGGTGGCGGGCTTGGAGAATGGCGTGCTGCCCCACTTCAACTCCCAGGGCGCCCAGGAGGACGTGGAAGAGGAGCGGCGCCTGCTCTATGTCGGCATGACGCGCGCCCGGGAGCGGCTCTTCCTCTCCTGCTGCCGGCGGCGGCGCATCGCCGGCCGGTATCAGGATCAGATGGAATCTCCCTTCCTCGCCGAGTTGCCGGACTCGCTGCTGAACGTCACCGCGAGCCCGGACCTCTTCTACGCCGAGCGTCAGAACCCGCGCGCTCAGGACGTCTACTCCTTTTTCAGCAACCCGCCCCGGCAGGCGGCGTCCGGCGCGTCACCCTCTCCAGCGTCTCCGGCATCGCCTCCGTCCCGTCCCTCCGTACCCTTTCAGCCGCCGCCGCCCTCCGGCTTCGGCCGCTCCCGCGCGCCGCTCCCAACAGGCCGCCAGATTGTCCCCGATCCCGAGCACACCGCCCCCCGCCGCGCCATCCGCCGCGGCAGCCGCGTCCGCCACCCCACGCTGGGACCCGGCGTGGTGCTTGAATTCGAAGGAGAGGGCGACGAGGCCCGCCTCACCGTCTTCTTCGAGAAGTCCGGCAAGCGGAAGCTGGTGGCGAAGTTTGCGAATCTGGAGATGCTGTAACTTACCTTCTCGACAAATCTCGATGAGATGATTAGACTTCCACTGAGAGGTGGGAATGAACTACGAACCGATCGGCGTGAATCTGAGGAGGTTCCGCAGCGCTCTTGGGATGACTCAGGAGCAAGTAGCCGCTACGGCTGGGATTTCTCGGGTCGCTTACAGGAACCTGGAAACCGGCGTCTCCGCGCCTCGCGTGGAGACTCTTCACGCCTTGGCGAAAGCCCTCGAAGTCCGACTGCAGGATCTGGTTTCCCCTGCGGCAGAGCTTCGCCACGTTCGGTTCCGCTCCTTCCGCCGGTTGAACACCCGGGAGCAGATCCTCATCGCGGTTGAGCGCTGGCTGCGGGGGTTCAATGAGCTCGAGGAAATCCTTGACGACCGCGTCGAGTACACCCTTCGAGGAATCGGAACTGCGGGACGGTCTGCCGCTGAGGCAGCAGACCAGGTCCGGGCGAAATTCGGCCTGAGATCCAGCGAACCGGTCCGGGACATCTGCGGTCTGCTCGAAGCCAATGGAATCAAGGTGCTGCCGCTCAAGATCGCCTCGGATGCTTTCTTCGGACTATCCGTTGCGGGAGAGGATGGCGGGCCGGGGGTGGTAGTCAACACCTGGGACCGGATTTCGGTCGAACGCTGGATCTTCACCGCCGCTCACGAGTTGGGCCACCTCGTTCTCCATCTCGACGACTACGGCCTCGATCAGAAGGACGAGGAGGAGCGGCAGGAGAGAGAGGCTAACGTCTTTGCTGCGCACTTCCTCATGCCGCCAGGGGTCTTCGATAAGGAATGGGAGGAAACCTACGGCTTGGCGTTCGTGGACCGTGTTCTCAAGGTGAAGCGGATGTTCCGGGTGAGCTATCGCACCGTGCTCTACCGGCTCAGCGAGGCTAACCGATTCGGGACCGGCGTCTGGCGGCGGTTCCAAGGTGAATATCAGCGACGCCATGGCCGGACGCTGCTCAAGGACGACGAGCCCGAGGCCTTGGCGTCGGACGCTTTCCGTGCGACCTTTCCGGAGTCCTCGCGCGCCGGTGAGCCTGAGGATCTGTCGCCGGCGGACTTCATGGAGGATCGTCTTCTCCGGCTCGTTCGGCGAGCGGTGGAGTCCGACACCATTACGCTGGCTCGCGGTGCCGAAATCCTGGGGATTTCCCTCCAAGACATGCGGCAGCTCTCAGCATCCTGGGTCGGATAAGGAACGCCTTGGGGAGCGAGGGTCGGCTGCTCGTGGTCGATGCGAATATCCTCATCGACTACGCGGTGGCGGATACCAGTATCCTGAACCTTGCGTCTCGTTTCGTGGGCACGATCCACATTCCCCGGTCAATCCTGGAGGAGGTGAGTCAACTTGGCGAAACGGACTGTGACCGACTGGACCTCCGAATCGTCGACGCCTCCCTCGATCAGATCCAGGAAGCCGTAGGGGGCAGCGGCCGGCTGTCGTTCAACGACCGCGTCTGTCTGATCCTGGCCCGTGACAGTGGCTGGACTTGCTTGACCAACGACCGTGCCCTGCGGAAGGCCGGCGATGATATCGCCGTCCCCGTGCTCTGGGGCTTGGAGCTCATGTTGGAGCTGATCGCCATCGGCCAGCTGACGGCGGAATCCGCTCTCCAAGTGGCTCGGGGCATTCAATCTGCCAACCCGCGCCACATCACGGCCGAAATCCTCGACCGCTTCGAACGCAAAGCACTCCCTACCACGCCCCCAAAACCTGCCGCACGCTGATGATCTGCGCCACGTGATAGGAGTTGTGGTCCGCCAGGACCAGGGCTTCCCGTAGAACCGTCTGGCCGTCTCCCCAGGGAAGCTTGGCGTAGAGGTCGGTCTTTGGATCGACGACGAGATCCTGCATGGCTTTCAGGTCTTCATGGACGGTCTCGACGCTTTTGTCCCAGGAGGCAGAGTCCGGCGGGGCGGCGGTGTCGGACCAGTAGCCTTTGGGAAATTCGGGCGAGACGTGGTCCTTGTTGCGGCTGAACTCCAGGATGTCCCACTGGGCGATGCGGATGTGCTCCACAAGCTGCCAGATGGTATGAGGAAGGCCCGGCGCCTTGGCCCCTCTCAGCTCCGCGGGCAACTTGCCGAGAGCCTTGTCGAGATCGGCGTGGGCGCCGCCGCCCTGCAGAAGCTTCACGACGTGATCGCGCAAGGATTGATCTTTATCTTCCGTGCTCATGGTTCCCCCACCAGGCCGTCCACCAGGGTCTTGGTCCCCTGTACGGCCACTCGTTGAAGATACAGTTTGACCCCTACCATGCCACCCAGCTCCTCACCGCCGCCGGCCCTGCCGGGGCCGCCGTGGAGAGTCTGCGGCAGGGCCGCGCCGGAACCGGGAGCGTCCGCGACGGAGCCCTCGGACCCGAGGTAGATCCGCCCCGTGCCGCCGCCGCCTCGGGCCACGAAGTCGCCGGCCCACGCTGCGTCGTCCGTGTAGGCCGACGTTACCAGCGTGCCGCCGCCGAGGGCGACGATCGCCGCCGCGTCGGCCGCCGTGCCGTCATAGGGCAGGAGCGAGGCCACCGGCGCGAAGACCTCCCGGCTGTGGATTGAACCCGCCTCCCGAGCATCGTCGGCACGGAGCAGGGTCGGCTGGACGAAGTAGCCCTTACCGGCAGGCGAGCCCACGCCGTTCGTCCGCTGGCCCGTGCCGTGGACGATCCGCGCCGATTTGGCCAGCTCGCCGATCCCCGACAGCGTGTCCTTCAGTTGCTGCGCGGTCGCCACCGGCCCCATCTTCACGGTGGGATCCGCGGGATTTCCCACCACCACCTCGGAGAGTTTGGCGATCAGAGCGCTCTGGACGGCGTCCATGCGGTCCGACGGCACCAGGATGCGACGTACGGCGGTGCATTTCTGCCCCGTCTTCTGAGTCATCTCCCGCACCACGTCCTTGAGGAACAGGCCGAAGGTGGGGGAGCCGTCCACGACGTCGGGGGCCAGCACGGCGGCGTTGAGACTGTCCGCCTCCACGTTCACCCGCGTGTTGGCGGCTAGGAGGTTGCGTTGCGAGCGCAGGCTGAGGGCTGTGTCCGCCGAGCCGGTGAAGGCGAGCACGTCATCGGGCTGCAGCCGGTTCAGGAGGTCGCCCGTGGAGCCGACGATGAGCTGGAAGGCGCCCTCGGGGAGGAATCCGGCCTCGACGATCAGCTCGACACACCGCTCGGTGACCAGGGCCGTGGCGGTCGCGGGCTTGGTGATCACCGGCATGCCGGCCAGCAGCGCGCAGGCCGCCTTCTCGGCGAATCCCCAGGCTGGAAAGTTGAAGGCGTTGATGTGGACGGCCACACCGGGCCGCGGCACCAGGATGTGCCGGCCGTAGAAACCTTCCGTCTTCGCGAGCTGCACGCCCTCGCCCTCGGCGAGGAAGGTGCGGTCGCCCAGCCGCCAGCCGAGGCTCGCGTAGTAGGCCAGGGTGCCCGAGGCACCGTCGATGTCGAAGGAGCCGTCCCCGCGGGTGGTGCCGGTGTTGCGGGCCGAGAGCTCCAGGAGCTCGTCCCTATGGTCGCGTAGCACCTTCGACATCTCCTTGAGGAGCGCCGCCCGCTGGTCGAAGGACATCGCCCGCAGGGCCGGTCCGCCGCGCTGCCGTGCATAGTCGAGCACGGCTCCAAAGTCGATCCCCGCGCTCGATGCCCGGGCGATCACCTCCTCGGTCGACGGATCGACCAGCGGGACGAAGCTCAGATTCCCCTCATTCCCTTCCTGCCAGCTCCCAAGGACGTAGCTCTTCAGCGTCTTCATCGCACTCCTTCTCACGTTGGGCCGGGTCGCGTCCACGGCGGGGAGATCCTACAACGCCTCACCTTCGAGGGCCGCGTGATCGGTCTTGTGCCCCTCGTCGAGGCTGCGCTTGAGCAGCAGGGCGCGGCGCTTCTCGACCGCTTCGATCCACAGCGGAACGAAGGCGACGAGATCGCGCAGCACGGTGTCGATATCCTCCAGCCGGGCGGCGATCCGCCGGCCGCAGGCGGCATGGCAGTGAATCAGGTCCCGCACGCCCTGCTCCTGCTCCGCGCGGGTGGCCCCCACCGAGGCCTTGATGCCCTCCACCGCCTCCAGGGCCGTCTCGTGCAGATCCAGAACCAGCCGGCAATGGTGGGGAATTTCAAAAGCGTGGCGATCGAGGATCTCCATCTCGTAGAAACGGATTCCCCGCAGGGCCAGAATCTCCTTGAGCTTGGGGGTGAGCCCGGACAACAGCGTCTTTAGGAAGCCGGCAGTGGGCTCCCAGTCCTCGCGGGAGGGAACGGCCTCGTCCCGCCGGATGCGCCCGGCGGGCTTCGACAGCCGGGCCCGGCGCCCGCTCTCCAGCCCCTCCAGGTATTGGCCCAGCCGGATGAGCGTCGAGTGGAGCCATTCCGCCTCCTCGATGTCCCGCGGGAAGCGGCGGGAAAGGAAGTAGTCGGCGTCGTGAAGGCTCCGCGGGTCGGCCGCCATCATGGCGCCGAAGGTGTCGTGGAGGAAAGAGTGGATCTGGCCGATGGAGACACAGAGGAGCTTGCGCACCTCCATGATCTGCCCGGGCGCCACGTCGTCCGGAAACCGGTCGAGCCCCCGCAGCACGTGGGTCTCGAGCATGGACAGGGCCATACCGGCGCTCTGCCGCCCCTCCTCCAACTTCGGGATGTGGGAAGGGACTTCCAGCAGCGGCGCGAGCTGCCGGCGGATCAATTGGGAGACCTGCCGCACCTTGATCCAGATGTCCAGCAACCGTTCCGGCGAGCAATGCAGAAGGGCGTAATTGCTCTCCAACACGCCCTCAATCAGGCGGATGCAGCCCAGGAAGGACCGGATGCGTGGATTTTGGGCGTTGACGCGTTCGAGCGCCCAATCGAGGGCCGTAACGCCCTCGGGCAGGGAGACCGGCTGGTTGCCGACCAGGATGACTTGGCGGGGCATCGTACTCATCGGACCGCTCCGCGGCAGGGAAAACCCTACCACCACGAGGGGCTGGGGAGAAATCGGGAAAAAAGGAAAAAAGAGCCCCGAGGGGAGAACCCTATCAGGAGGGAGGGGCTTATCCAGGAGTGGCCAAGGAGGGAAAAACGTTTCAGGGGGCAGGTCCCGAGCACGGACAGACAGGGACTTCAAGGACGGACAAGGACAGCAGGGACAAGAGATACCAGGCTTGGTACGGTCCCTGTCTGTCCGTGCTCGTCTTTACCTGCCGCGCGACTACTTACTTCTTGGCCCGCCCCCGCGCCGGCTTTGGGGCCGGCTTCGCCGCTTTCGGAGCAAGAGCCGGCTCTGGGGCCACCGGGGCCACCGCCTCCTTCTTCGCCTTCGGCTCGCCCGGCTGGAGATCCTCCACGTAGGCCCGCAGCACCTCGGCCACGCCCCAGGCCCGGGCGATGCTGCCGCGGGGGGAACGAGCTGGCTCGGGGTCGAAGACCTCGGGAAGCGAGGCTACGCCCGCCTCGACGAGACGGGGGCGCAGCTCCGCGAGGGCGGCCAGGGCTTTCTTGCGGCCCGCCGCGCCATGGACCCGCACCAGAGCGGAATAGTACGGACCCAGCAGCCAGGCCCAGACCGCTCCCTGGTGATAGGACGAAACGTCGTAGTCTGGATGGCCTGGTTCGAGAGTGCGCAGGCCCACCGGCGTGTAGAGCTTCTCCTCCACCGCCGCCAGCACCCGCGCGGCCCTCGGCTTGGGGAGGAGGGGGAAGGGGAGGCTCAGGGCGAAGAGCTGATTGGGCCGCAGTGCGGCGTCCCGCTCCTCGCCGTTCACCGCGTCGTAGAGAAATCCTGCCTCTTCGTTCCAGAACACCTCCTGGAATCGCTTCTGGACCCGCCGTGCCCGCTGCGCCAGAGTCTTGGCCTCCGCGGCATCGCCGAGGCGCGCCTCAATCTCGGCCTGAATGGACAGGGCGTTGAACCACAGGGCGTTGACCTCGACGGACTTGCCCTCGTCCACAGCCAGCAGGCCGTCCTCCTCGACCCGGATTCCCGGGAACGTCCCCTGCTCACAGGCGTAGATCACCTTGCGCAGGGCGGGAAGCAGCGTCTCGCGCACGAACGCCTCGTCGCTCGTGGCTGCCAGGTATTTCCAGGCGGCGATGCCAAGCCACAGCGAAGCGTCCGGCGACGTGATCTCCGGCTCCTGCCCTTTTCCCTGCCGGTCTGGAAGGAGCCCCTTGTGGAGGGACTTCGCCAGGATGCGAAGGTTCTTCTTCGCCTCCTCGAAGCGGCCTGTGGCCAGGTACAGACCCGGCAGGGCGATCAGCGTGTCGCGGCTGTACTCGCCAAACGGAGTGGAACCGCGCCGCGCCAGGAAACCGTCTCCTGCGAGCGCCAGGAAGCGGGCGAGCTCGTCCTGTACCGGGAGGGACTTGAGGATCTTCTCCCGCCGCTTCTTCTCCTTCTCGAAGAGGGCGAAGGCGTCGCGCCCGGCTGGATTCCCGGTCGAGATGACGATGCCCAGCCGGTCGCCGGGGGCCAGCTCGAGGCCGAAGAGGCCGGGCGTCCAGAGATCCTCCTGAAAATCGCGGCCGGTCCGGCGGTCGAGTTCGTACTCGAAGCGGTACCACCACTGGGGATTGGGGCGAAAATCCGCCCCCGGCACGGCCACGAAGAGCTCGGGCACCTCCGGGTAGGGCCGCACCCGGAGCACACCGTCCGCGAACGGCGTCTCCTGGGACAAGGCGCTGTTGGCAGTGGACAACACATGCTGATCGCGGGCGGCGAGGAACGGCCGCAGCGACAGGATGAACGGCCCCGGCGCCTCCAGTACTTCATAGAGCACCAGCGTGGTGTTCTCGCCGTCCACGGCAGCCACCGTCTTGCGCAGCTTCACGCCGCCGGCCTCGTAGTTG
The DNA here is from genome assembly GCA_035996875.1 of Thermoanaerobaculia bacterium. GTDB lineage: Bacteria > Acidobacteriota > Thermoanaerobaculia > Multivoradales > UBA5704 > DATARR01. Next base: position 56,688 of record DASYJD010000053.1, on the reverse strand, counting down.
AAGACGGGGAACAGATCTTTGCGGAACGCGGTGAGGTATTCGAAGCCGCGCGGCGACACGGTGCCGGGGAACTGATTGCACCCCAGATCGAAGCTTGCGCCCTCCACGTGGAGGGTTTCGTCCAATCGCGAAAGCAGGACGATCCGCTCCGCGGGAGACTGACTGAGGGTGGCGGCCACCAGCAGGCCATGGTAGCGGCGGCTATGGGCACCGGCGACGGTGGTTCCGGCCCAGCCGCCCAGTCCGTTGGTCTCCAGCCACTCGAGCCCGGTGGCCCGTGCGAAGTCCTGCGTAATCTCTCGGTCCAGTTGTATCGACATGGTGTTTTCCTCCTTCAGCGCCGGACAAAAGGCGTCCGGCGGGCCGCGTAGTGTAGCAGGACTCAAGAAAACAGCCTGCGACGGGGGTGTGGCAGGGTGGCGGACGCGAAGATCTAAGGGTGGCTGGGCGGCCAGAGGCGGAGATCCTTCATTCCAGGGGACGAGCGCCAGATTTCCTCGCTTGTCACCCAAACGTCCCACCCCCGCTCGTCAAAATAGAGATGCGATGGAATGGGTTCTTGTGAAGGGGGCCTTGCGGGAACCGTGGTGATTGCTCTCACCTCCCGCGAGCCAGGCAGATATCCGAAGAAGTGCGTCTTATCCTGGACGGCAGAAGCCTTTTCGCATGTCAATTCGATCAGTACGCTTTTGAAGCCAGAAACTCGATCGACATTGAGGAAGGCTCTGCCCTCATGAGAGCAGACCTCCGATTCAAGGATAACGTCGAGCCGAGGGTCGTAGACGAAGAATCGATGTGCGCCGCCCGTCAGAGGAAAGAAGGCGCCGATTCCCGAAGCGAAATCGATGGTTTCCTCATTGGGAGAGAGAGCCGAGAGCCTTTTCCACTGTCCTTGAGGAGCTGCAGGACGAGTCCAAAGAACTTCCGAGTCAGGAGCCCTCTCTTCTAGGAAATACACGTACGCAACATCGGACTCGGCAAGAATCCAGGGCCTACCCCAGCGGGGCAGGAGGAAACTTCCCCTGATTGCCGCGCCTTCTCTTTCCGGAGGCAGGCCGAACCTTCGTAGTAATTCGGCCTGCGCTTCCTCAGAAGAGCCGAAGGCCTCTCCGAACAGAACATACTGAGATGAGGTCCTCAGGCCTGTGCGGGGGACCCGAACCTCGCGTGCCCCAAAGTCGATGACCCAGGCTCTGCTCGGCAGAACCACGTTCTCGAAAAAGACCAGCGCAGTATTACCATCCTGGTCGGCAACCGCCTTCCCATCGAGAGGAGCTCGAGCAATCTCGGCCGGCAGGCCACTGATGCCATCCAAAAGGAGGATCTTGCCCAGATTGCCTTCCCGTAGAACGACAAGGGCGCGGCCTCCCGCGAGGGTCTTCACCTCCTCGACACCTTTCAAGCGCAGTCTCGAGACCTCTCGTCCTCTCGGGGAGATTCGAATCCAATCCACCGACCCCTGTATCAAATATCCCCAACGAGCGAGAGGTGAGTTGCTGATGACCAGTAGATTGAGTACATCTCCGTGACTAGACCAGAAGCCCCAGCGGGCACCTACATGGCCAGTTGCCCGACGATCCGCCCAGAGCTAGCATCCACAATGCTGACCTGGACAATAAAGTTTTCGGGGTCCCACGACTCGAAGACGAACAGATATCTTCCACCTGGAGAGACTCCTGAGGGTAAAGGCTCTCGATAGTTGCCCACTGCGGACCGATCGATTATATGACGAATTCTATGGCTCGTAGAGATCACTGTGATCCTTGGGTTTGCCGCGACATAGAAGACAAATCCAAGATAGGATATAGCTGTCAAGGCAAAGAGTATTTGGTTTTTCGTCCGCCTTCTTGCATTGCCAAGCTCACCCGAAACAAAGAATCGCCTTGAAAGAAGGAGCGCCCAACCGAGAAGGAGGCTTAGGAAGAACACAAGAAGCTTAGGCAGGCGCGAGCTATCTAAAATAGCCTCCGGGACTATCGTAAGTACCCTGAGCTGGGGCGGCGCTAACGAATAGCTGCTAGAGAAAAACGTCTCGCTCAGAAGGGCGCCAAGGAGCAGGAAGCCGAGGCATACGAGAAGAGCGTCCGGCGAAAAAGGAGTGCGAACAGAGTCCCCGTTGAGAAGAAGAGGATGTAGCCGAAGAGGACCACGGCGGCGCCCATGCTGCCGTCAGGCCAGTGCAATCTAGAGTTTTCCATCAGTGGACTCAGCGGTCTTCGACTCGCGACCACGATTGCGCCTCATCGTAGGACTTGAACGCCGCCGTCCCTACGGTAGAGGCCCAGGCAGGTGCGGATCAGCGTCGTCTTGCCGCTGCCGTTCCGCCCCATCAGGGCGTAGACGGCACCCCGCGGAATGTCGAGGTCGAGTCCGGAAAGGACAGATTTTCCAAAACCGAAGCCCTTGGTGACTCCGGTCACCTGAAGAGGGAAGAGGCCGTCCCACGGAGCCTCTGCGCGTCGGCGGCCGAGCCCGAGTCTCCACTTCGTTCGTTTCCCATTCGAGGCCTCGCCAGCAGGGGCTACGAGAGCCTCCAATCCCTGCGCGAGGTCGGCGGCAGTTTGCTAGCGATCCTCAGGAGACTTGGCCAGACATCGCAGGACCACTGCCTCAAAGGCCGCACCAGCCCGCTCCCTCAACCCACCAAGATCCGGAGGTCTATGGATGATTGCGTGAAGGAGCTCCATGACAGAGCTCCCCTGGAACGCTGGCCGGCCCGTGACCAACTCCGCGGCAACGCAGCCGAGGGCGAAGATATCCGACCGCGCATCGACCGGCCTTCCGGTAGCCTGTTCGGGGGACATGTAGCTCGGAGTCCCAAGGACCGCACCCTTGAGGGTCAGATCGAGGCCGGCGAGCAGCTTCGCGATGCCAAAGTCGGTCAGCCAGGCCTGCTCGCCGCCGCCATCGCGCTCGTCCAGGAGGATGTTGGCGGGCTTGACGTCTCGGTGGACGATGCCGCGCCGATGAGCATGGGAGAGGGCGCTGGCTACCTGGATCAGCAGAGGGAGCGCCCTGGAGATCGGAAGCGGTCCGCATTCACGAAGGGCGCTCTCGAGGCTGGAGCCTGCCACCAGCCGCATCGCCATCCACGGGGCCTCATCCTCCAGACCCGCGTCGTAGACGGGAACGATCGAAGCGTGGTCCAGACGAGCTACAGCCCGAACCTCTTCTTCGAACCGCAGGATCTTCTCTCCTCGGTCAAGGCCGCCTTCCAGCGACCAGCCTCTGTGGGTCATGGGGGCTCGGCGAAAGGGGAAGAGTCGGCCTTTCGACAGGTCCAGGAAGGCCGGGTTCGCCAAGCGGGCGATCCGAGGAAAGTCCGTTGCTCATTTCGTAGATGAGAAATCGAGTCGGGTCTATTAAAGCACGGCCGCGCGGGTAGAACGGAAAGGCTGCACGAACAGGGCGGCCTCCCGTCGGGAATGGGCCTCCAGGGTGCGGTGCGGACGCGCCCAGACCGTTATCGCTCCCCGTTGGAGCGGGGCGAATGAGATCTCGACGTCTAACGCATTCTTGACAAACACCAGCCTGATGCGTGATGCTTGATGCCATGAGAACCACTCTTACCCTCGACGACGACGTGTTGGCCTCGGCCCGCGCTTTGGCCGCCCAACGCGGTGTGCCCATTGGTGCCGTCGTTTCTGACTTGGCCCGCCGCGGCCTGGCCCCTGCCCAGCCCGTCGCCATCCGAAATGGCATCCGCCTCTTTCCCGTGCGGCCCGACGCCGGTCCCGTTACCCCCGAGTTGGTCAAGACCCTGGCGGAGGAGGTGGATTGAGCCGCCACCTCCTTGACCTCAACACGCTGCTCGCCTTGCTCGATCCACTGCACGTGTTTCATGAGGCAGCGCACCGCTGGGTCGAGTCCACGCCGGGCCTGCGCTTCCTTACCTGCCCGTTGGTGCAAAACGGCGTCGTCCGAATCGCCAGCCAAAGTTCCTACCCCAATGCGCTCGGCACTGCCGCTGAGGTATGCGCCGTGGTGGCGGCGTTTTGCGCCGACCCGCGCCACGAGTTTTGCCCCGACGACATCTCCCTGCTCGATCCCGCCCAACTGGCCCGTCCCGCGCTCCTCACTCCCTCGCGCGTGACCGACCTCTACCTCCTCGCCCTGGCTCGCCGCCATGGCGCCAGCCTCGCCACCTTCGACCGCCGCATACCCGCCGAAGCCGTGCCCGATGGCACCCGCCACCTCACGGTAATCGCCGCATGAGGCCTATCGGCAAGCCAGAGCGCTCCACGCAGAACCGAGTGAACACCCTACAAGCCATCTTGGAAACCTCGCGCCAGCAGATTCGCGGTGGCGAGGGAATCGGCCACGAGGACTTCTGGCGAGAGATGGATGAGGAGAAGCCTCACCAGGGACGGGGAAAGGGCGAGAAGACAGTGGCCTAATCGGAGCCGAGATTCATCCGGACCATAAGAAAAGGCCACCCCGCACGCGGGGTGGCCGAGATTCCTCCAAGAGAAGTCTAAAGGACGCCGGCTACGCCATCGCCGGAACGGCTTCCGGTTCCAGCACGGGCTCCGGTTGCGGCTGCGGGGCCAGCTTGGCGAGCACAGAGGGATCGAAGTCGAACATGCGGGCGATGTCCGGCGGCGCCGCGGTCATGCCCCAGCCGATCATCTGACCGAGCTTCTCGGGCAGGAAGTCGAGATGGCACGCCGCCGGATCGCTCCAGGCGTGGATGGGCGGCAGGTTGGACTCTCCCAGCCTCTGGAAGATGGCGGCCGCCGCCTCGTCGGCGGAGATCTCGCCGGCCTCCCAACGGTCGAACGTCGCGTCGCCGAACCGGTAGAGGTCCTCCATCAGGTTCTCCCCCGGCGCGGTGCTCAGCGGCAACGGGTCGGCGTCCAGGGACTCGAACACGGCCTTGTCGCCCGTCATGAGGAACTTGAGGCAGATGCGGAACATGCGCAGGTCGCCGAAGATGATGTTCACCAGCCAGAGACGCAGCCAGGCGTTCCAGGTGGGGAACGTGGCGAAGGCGCGGAAGGAGTTGAAGACCATCCGGTCGTTGTCCATGAGCATTGCGGTCTGGAGCCGCCGCGGGTAGTCGAAGCGCTCGGTCGAGAAGTCGTCGTCGCGCAACGCCTGCATGAGGCGCGGCGCCAGAGCGTGGATCTGCTCGAAGGTATTGATCATGCCGCGCGAATAGAGGGCATCGATGAAGCCGTTGGCGTGGGACATGAGGAAGCAGCGGGGACCCGCGCTGTCCCGCGCGGAGAATTGCAGCCGGCCCGTGCCGACCCAGGGCCGCACCGCGACACCGCCTTCGAGATGGGCGGCGATGCTCGGGAACCGCGCCACGATCTCGTTGAACTCCTGCTCCGGAGGAATTCCCCGCTCCGGGTACTTCCGCATGTCGAGGGTCAGGCCGACGCTGGTCAGGTCGCTTTCGGAGCCGGGGACGTTGTCGAAGCGGATGATCCAGAACCAGCCGCCGTCGATCATGTGGTGCAGCGTTCCCTCGTACCACTCGCGCGACAAGCCGGGCTTCTCCTCCGGCGCGAGCGTGTCGTCGTACCGCTTGAAGCCTTTCATATGGGTGAAGATGGTCCGCGACTGGGTGCGCAGCTCCGGCGCCCCTTCGCGCAGGCCGAACTTCTGGGCCACCAAGGACTTGTGGCCGGAGCCGTCGACGAGGTAACGGGCGTGGAGCTCCTCGCCGGTGGCCGTGCGCAGGACGACGCCGTCGTCATTGAATGAGACGTCCTGCACGTCGGTCTTGTCACGGTAGTCGGCGCCATACTTGATGGCCGCCTTGACCAGGTAGTGGTCGATGTCCTGCCGGAAGAGGTGGCTTTCGGAAACCAGTGGAGTGGCGGGCGGGATCAGCAGGTTCGCCTGCGCCGGGTCCTGCCGCTTTCCCTCCTCATGGTAGAGGAAGCCGAAGGTCTTCTTGACGCCGCAATTCTTGGTGACGTGCTCCAAGATTCTGTCGGTGCTGCTGATGTTCTTGATCTCCGGCACGTCGAACCGCTCGCCGAGGATCCACATCAGCATCGAGCTCTGCGGCTGCATGGCCTCGCCGACGGCGAAGCGGGGATGGGTGCCTTTCTCGATCAGCAGCACGCGAAAACCTTGACGGCCAAGAATGGCCGCCAGTGTCGAGCCGGCGATGCCCGAACCGAGCACGGCAACGTCATACTTTTCCTGTTCCACTGAATTTCTCCCCTGAAGGCGACAAGCGCCCGAAATGCCGCGGCCGGGAGACCACGACGAAGACAACAGCATTGAAGGTTCTCCGATCGTGAAGTGCGGGCAATCCGGGAGACCGTGACAAACCCGGCCAAGAGATCACCGTTTCCGCGAGCGCGATGGCCTTCAACTGATTATTTTCGGCTGTTGCCAAAAATCACCGGTTTGCTGCAAACCGGGACTTCCCGGAGCCTTCCAGAGACTCGGAGACCGTCTGGAGCCAGCGGCGAGTCGCATACCGGAGATTCGAAACGGCTCGCCGGCTCTCGTTAGTTGCAAATAGCCATTCGCCGGGCTCGGCCGGACCTTCAGCCAAGGCCAAAGGGCCACAGTCTGCTGCAAATCGGCAGATTTTTGCCGCCAATATCGACCGACTTGCAAACAATAGAGAGACGCAAGAGCGCAAAGGTCACAATTTGCAGCAAAAAGAGCCCAATATGCAACTGAATGCCGCGGTCTTGCAACTCGCCGCTGGCGGTATGCAACAGGCCGCTGGCGGCGAGGAGCCTGCCGCCAGCGGCATGCAACTAAATGACTGCTGTTTGCAGCCAACCGGCAGCATTTTGCAGCGGCCGGCCTGGGGACGATCCCGGAGCTATGAGCCCCCTCCCTCCCGCTTCACTTCGATCGGCTTCTCCTCCGGCAGGAGGCGGAGCTTGGCGTCTTCGACCTGCTTGCGGAAGGCGGCGACGTCGGTGGCAAAGAACTTGTTGAAGTCGGCGAGGATGGCGGCCACGGCGGCCTCGGCTTGGCGCAGGTACTCCAGGTGCGTCGGGCTCGGGGGAGCCCAGGAGGAGAGGATGTAGCCGAAGGGGTAGCCAATCTTGCTCAGCACGTCGGTCTCCGGCTGGATGCCCGGGGTGTCGTAAGGGGCCCAGAGCCGTCGCTCGAGCTTGGTCAGGTCACCCTTGAGCTTGCCTCCCGCCTCGACGAGGGGGTCCGGCTTGGCGTCCTTCTTATCCTTATCCTTGTCTTTCTCGATCCGGGAGAGGGCCTCGTCCACCTGGGAGCGGGTCTTGCGAACGCGCTCGATCGCGCCGGCCATGGCGTCGGTGAGGGCTCCCACCCGGGCCAGGGCGTCCTCGCGCCGGCGCCAATCCGCCTCGGTGTTGTGGTTGCGGGGGTCGCCCAGAACGCGGAGGGTCCCCTTCGCTTCGTGGTCGCCGTACTTCACAGTCACCGTGTAGGTGCCCGGCGTCACCTCGGGGCCGGACGGATGCGCGTCCGCCTCCCGTTCCTGGGGAAACTGCTTGAAGCCGTCGCGCTGCAGGCCCCAGGCCACGCGGTTGAGCCCCCGGTGGACGGGGGCCGTGAAGGTGCGGATGGTCTTGCCCGCGGCGTTCGCGATCCGGATCTCCGCCTCGGGAGGCTTCTCCTCGCCCGGCTTCGGTGCGGCCGGCTTCGCCTCTTCCCCGGGCTTCTTCTCTCCCGCCTTCTCCTCGGTCTTCCCGCCCTGCTGCTCCTGGGCCTTGAGCTCGCGGGCCGTCTTCGGCGGCGGAGCCGACGGGGTGGTCTCCTTCTCGGCGCGCTGGGCCGCCCGCTCGTCGATCTTGCGCTGCCGCTCCTTGTCGGAGTCGGGCAGGGGCAGGCCCGGGACGTTCAGCGAGAAGGTGATGAGGGCGCCGTAGTCCCGGTTCTGTCCCCGGAACTCCGCCGAGCCGAGCCCGAAGCCGCCGGGCTCCTGAGCGAACCAGTGCTGCTGGGCGTCGCCGGTCTCGTAGAGGTGGAGCGGCTCGGCCATGGTCTTCTCGGAGAGCGTGCGCAGCGGCCGGAGGTCGTCCAGCACGTAGACGGCGCGCCCATGAGTGCCGATGACCAGGTCCTGGTCGCGGGGATGGATCACCAGGTCCATGACCGAGGCGGTGGGCACGCCGTGCTTCCACTGCATCCAACGCCCGCCGCCGTCGAGGGAGACCCAGAGGCCGAATTCGGTGCCGAGGAAGAGGAGGTTCCTGTCGGCCGGGTCCTGCTCCAGGGCCAGGGCATAGCCCCGCAGGTCCTTCGTCGCCAGGCTCTTCCAGGTCTTCCCCCAGTCGTTCGTCTGGTAGACATAGGGCGTGAAGTCCTCCCGCCGGTGGTTGTCGAAGACCACGAAGGCCCCGGCGGTATCGAACTTCGAGGGCGTGATCTTGGGGATCCAGGTGTTGGCCGGCACGCCCGGGACGTTTTTCTCCAGGCTCGTCCAGGTCTTGCCGCCGTCGCGGGTGACGTGCAGGCGGCCGTCGTCGGTCCCCACCCAGATCACCCCCTTCTCCTTCGGGCTGGGGGCGATGGAGATGATGGTGGTGAAGTTCTCGGCGTTGGAGACGTCCGGCGTCAGGCCACCGCTCTCGGCCTGCTTCTGCCACTCGGGATTGTTCGAGGTGAGGTCCGGGCTGATGGCGGTCCAGCTCTCGCCGCGGTCGGCGGATTTGTAGAGGAACTGGCTGCCGATATAGAGCGTGCCGGCGTCGAAGGGGTCCGTGGCGAGGCCGGTGTTCCAGTTGAAGCGGTTCTTGCCGGTCGTGGGCGGAGCGGGCTTGACGGCGCGCAGCTCTCCCGTGCGCATGTCATAGCGGCCGAGCTCGCCGCCCTGCGACAGAGAGTAGACGTAGTTTGGATCGAAGAGGTCCGGCAGGGTCTGGAAGCCGTCGCCGCCGCCGACCGCGGCCCACTCGTGACTGCGGACTCCTCCGCCCCACCAGGCGGTGTTGGGGCCGCGCCAGGAGCCGTTGTCCTGCAGGCCGCCGTAGACGTTGTAGGGCGTCTGCATGTCGACGGCCACGTGGTAGAACTGGGCGAGCGGCAGGGTGGTGACGAAGGTCGCCGTCCGCCCCCGGTCGCGGCTGACCGCCACGCCACCGTCGTTCCCCAGGTAGATCAGGTTGGGGTTCTGGGGGGCGATCCACATGGCATGGTAGTCGCCGTGGATGAGGAAGCCGGGTATCAGGTCCGAGAAGCCCCGGCCGCCGTCGTTCGACACCCGCACGTTGAAGTCCAGGCTGTAGATGCGGTCGGGCAGCTCGGGGTCGACCCGCAGGTGGGAGAAGTAGAAGGGGCGCGGATCGGCGTCGTAGCGCTGGTTGACGGTCTTCCAGGTGCGGCCGCCGTCGTCCGAGCGCACGACGACGCTCTTCTCGGCCTCCACCGTGGCATAGACCACCTCCGGATGCGAGCGGGAGATGGCGACGCCGATGCGGCCGAGATCCCCCTTGGGCAGGCCGTCCTCCTGGGTGACGGGCTTCCAGGTGCGGCCGCCATCCCAGGTGACGTAGAGTCCCGAGCCCGGGCCGCCCGACTTGAAGAACCACGGCCAGCGGCGGAACTGCCACATGCCGGCGAACAGCTTGTTGGGGTTCGAGGGATCGATGACGAGGTCGGAGGCACCGGTGCGCGGGTCGACGTAGAGCACCTTGCTCCAGGTCCTGCCGCCGTCCTCGGTCTTGAAGACGCCGCGGTCCGGATTCTCGCCCCACTCCTGCCCGAGGGCCGCGACCCAGGCGACGTCCGGGTTGGTGGGGTGGAGCACGATGGTGTCGATGCGCTCCGTCTTGTCCAGCCCGAGGTGGACCCAGGTGCGGCCGGCGTCGAGCGAGCGGTAGACGCCGTTGCCGATCGAGGTGCTGTTGCGCGGATTCCCCTCGCCGGTGCCCACCCAGACGACGTCCGGGTTGGCCTGAAAGACGGCGATGGCGCCGATCGACGCCACCGGCTGGTCGTCGAAGATGGGCGTGAAGGTGAGGCCGCCGTTGCTGGACTTCCAGACGCCGCCCGAGGCACCGCCGACGTAGACCACTTCCGGGTTGGAGTCGACGCCGGCGATGGCCGCCACCCGGCCGCTCATCCCGGCCGGCCCGATGGAGCGCGCCCGCATCCCGGCCAGCAGGTCAGGATCGACCGCCGCCAGCGCCGGCAGCGTCAGAAGAAAGAACGAGACGATGAGCAAGGAAAGGGGTTTCCGCAGCATGCAAACCTCCAGCAGTCGATCGGAAGATTCAGGACATGGCTCCGCCTGAAGGCGCGAGCCTATCGTGATACGGGCAGGGTGGGGGAAGGTTTGGGGCGCCTGAGCCGGCTACCGGCCGGCCGGCACGACGTCCATCGGCGCCGCGGCGGCGGCCGGGGCCGGAACGGCGGATGCGGGAGCGGCCGGCGGCTCGGGAACGTCGATGCCGAGCAGGCCGAAGATCCGCTGCACGTACTGCTGGGTCTCGTGGTAGGGCGGGATGCCGCCGAAGCGGTCCACGGCCCCTTCGCCGGCGTTGTAGGCGGCCAGACTCTTCTGTACGTCGCCCCCGAAGCGCTCGGTCAGCCACTTCAGATACTTCACGCCCGCTTCCAGGTTCTTCACCGGATTCAGCAGGTCCCGCTTGCGGTTCACCCCGAAGCGGCGGGCGGTCGCCGGCAGGAGCTGCATGAGCCCGTAGGCTCCCTTGCGGGAGACGGCCCGAGGATTGAAGGCGGATTCGACGTGGATGAGGGCGGCGACGAGCTGGGGATTGATGGAGTGGCGGACGGCGATGTCGTAAATGATCTGCCCGTAAGGGGACCGCGGCGCTCCGAGAGCCGTATTGACCTCGATCAGCATGTCCGCGGCTTTCCGTAACTGCTCGAGCCGGTCGCCGACGGTCGGAGAGGGCGCGGCGGGCACGGCGGCGGGAGTTACTGGGGCCGGAGCGGGAGAAGCGGGAGGCGGCGGGGCGGGAACCGGAGCGGGAGAGGTGGCAGTCTGGGGCTTCAGCGCTTCAGGCGCCGCCGGCCTCGTGGTTTCGGCTGGAATCTGCGGTCTCAGCTCCGATCTTGGCTCTTGTTTTGCATCTTCCACGACCGCCGGGAAGGTGACCGCCCCCTTCGCAGCCAGCGCTGTCAAGCCCGCGGATTGGAGTGGCGGTCGGGTCACAGCCTCCTGCGGCACCAGGGTCACGCCAGCGACAGGGTAGGAGGAAAGACCGAGAACGAACAAGCTGACGTAGAGAGGGCGAAAGCTTCTTGTGAAGCGGCGAGTCGGAGCGTCGATGACAGGTCGATGAAGCTTCCTCTGCATGCGTGCCTCCCGTCTGGGTAGCCATGTCTGGACGAGCAGGCGAACTGCTCCTGGCCTTGAATGTTGCCGGCTTGGGCAGCGCATTGATACACAACCCTTGATCGATGTGTCAACCTTCCGCCTCAATGCCGGCTCAAAATTGTCACATCGACATAACGAATCGCCTTGCCGCACATGCCGTGCTACTTTGTTTCAAAGTCGCGACTCCGGGCCAGGAGCCACTGTGAGCGCGGCAAAATCACGTCCATCGAGGTCTAGGCGATGAGGTCGAAACGACTCCGGCGGTCCAGTTATCCGCGTCCACGGCGCTCCCACGGTCTTTTCTGGATCCTGCTGAGCCTGCTGACTTTAGGGCTGACGACCCTGCTCGCCGCCGCGGGCCGTCGCGAGATCTTCGAAGACTTCGAGCCCGAGCCGGCGCGACGCAGAGAGCCCGAGCCGGAGGACGACGCCACGCCCGAAGTCGAGGGCGAGGCGCTCTGGCTGTGCGGTCCGGCCGGTAATCTTTACATCCGCGACGGCGGCGCCGACGAGCACCCCGAGGCGCTCCCCATTCTCTTCCTTCATAGCCTGGGGGGCAACGGCGGCCAGTGGGCCCTGCAGCTCGACCACGTGCGCCGGCACCGGCGTGGCGTAGCCTTGGACTTTCGCGGCCACGGCGAATCCGATCCGGCGGAGGATGGCGACTACTCCGTCGCGGGCTTGGCGAGCGATGTGGCGGCGGTGGCGGACCAGCTCAGCCTGCGCCGCTTCTTCCTCGCCGGCCACAGCCTGGGCTCCGCGGTGGCGATCGAGTACGCCGGCCACCATCCCGAGCGGGTCGCCGGCCTCCTCCTGGTGGACCCCAACGGCGACCTGAGCCGGATGCCCGAGAAGGAATCCCGGTCCTTCCTCGAATCGCTGCGCGCCGATCCCCTGGCGGAGCTCGAATCCTACTTTCGCCAACTCGTGGTCGGCGGCGATCCCGACGCCGCCGGCTGGATCCTGTCGGATCTCCGCCTGACCCACGAGGGCGCGGTGGCCAAGGCCGTGGAGGGATCGCTGCGCTATCCGCCCCTCCCCGCCCTGGAGCACTACAAGGGACCCAAGCTCTCCATCATCTCTGACATGAACCGGCTGCCCTACAGCCTGCACAATCTCCTGCCGGATCTCCCCACCCACCTGATGACCGGCACCGGGCACTGGATGATGATGGACCGTCCCGAGGCGTTCAACCGGCTGCTGGACGGGTTCGTGGAGAAGGTGGACCCCGAGTCGGTGGGCTGAAGTCGACGCAGGCCCGGCGTTCCCCCACCCAAGACCCTCACCCCTGCCCCTCTCCCGACCACCCCGTCCCCCTCCCCGGGAGAGGGGTACCCCTGGGGCGTTTTTGCCGTTCTCCCTCTTCTCCCGGTGAGGGGGCGGAGGGGGTCGGGAGAAGAGGGCCGGGGTGATGAGGGTCTTGGGCGGGGGACCTCCCAGGGACGGCTGAAGCAGATTCCGGAGTACCCTGTAAGAAATTCTTGGGAGGTGCGTTCCATGGACGAAGGAGAAAGGAGGGCAGGAGGCGTGCAACTCGCAGTCTATAAGGAACAACCGCTCACCAGCCCCCCGCCGGGCACCCTGGAGACGCTGTTCAGGGAGCACCACGGGGCGGTTTATCGCGCCGCGTACCGGATTACCGGCAACGCCATGGACGCGGAGGATGTGCTGCAAACCGTTTTCACCCGTCTTCTGCGGCGAGAGGAGCAGCCGGACCTCTCGGAGAGCGCAGGGTCTTACCTGCATCGGGCAGCGGTCAACGCCGCGCTGGACCTGATGCGGCGGCGCAAGCGGAGCCGCAAAGTCGATCTGGACGAGGTCGGGGAGTCGCTGGTGGACACCGCCGATCCGGGTCCGGAGCGCTTGCGGGGCAGCCGGGAGCTCAAAACCCGGCTGCGGGAGGCGATGTCCCAGCTCTCCCCCCGCCAGGCCGAGATCTTCACCCTGCGCTACCTCGAAGGATTGGGAAACCTGGAGATCGCCCGCCTGCTGGGCGCGTCCCAGACCTCCATCGCAGTCTTATTGCATCGTGCGCGGCACCGGCTTCAGAAAGAGCTGGGGTCGCTTGAAGGAGAATTGTCATGAGCCTGTTCTCGAAGAACAACGACCTCTTGGACGACGCCGTCGCCCAGGTGACGAACGATCCGGTCGATCCGCGCGAGGTCGAGGCCGCCGCCATCCGCGTCTGGGCCCGGCTGTCGCAGGAAGCGGCCCAGAGCGAGGCCGTACCGGTCGCCTCTCCGGCCGTGGCCGCTGCTCCCATCGCCCCGCACAGCCTCCAGGGCTGCGCGGACTACCAGTCCCTGATCCCCGCCTACCTGCGGGGTGAGCTCTCCCCGGCGCGCGCTCTGCTCGTCGAGGACCACACGCGGAGCTGCGTGCCCTGCCGCCGGGCGCTGAAGGAAGCCCGTGAGGGTCACAAGACGGCGCCCGCCGCGAAGGCTGTACAGCCGGCAGACCGCCGGGTGTGGATGGCGCTCGCCGCCGTCCTCCTCCTGGCCCTGGGCTTCGGCACCACGACGCTGATCCAGGACTGGCTGGCCGGCGGCTCCCAGATGGCGCGCGTCGAGGCGGTGGACGGCACTCTCTACCGCGTCGCCGGCGACTCCAGCAAGCCCATCGCCACCGGCGCTGCCATCGCCGAGGGCGAGGAGATCCGCACCGCCAAGGGCTCCACCGCCATGGTGCGCATGACCGACGGCTCGCGCATCGAGATGGGCGAGCGGGCCGGCCTGTCGCTCGACGCCGCGCGCAAGGGCAACACCATCCAACTCGAGCGCGGCCGGATCATCGTCCAGGCCGCCAAGCAGCGGCCGCGACACCTCTATGTCGCCACCCGCGATGCCCTAGTGAGCGTCACCGGCACGATCTTCTCGGTCAACAGCGGCACCAAGGGGTCCCGCGTGTCGGTGGTCGAGGGTGAGGTGCACGTGGGGCAAGGTGCCAAGGACACCGTCCTCCATCCCGGCGGCCAGGTGGCGACCAGCGCCAGCGTGCAGGCCGTGCCGGTGAAGGACGAGGTGGCCTGGAGCCGCAACGCCAAGCAGTACCAGGACCTTCTCGCCGAGCTGACGGCGGTGGGCAAGGACATCGACGCCCGCGTCGAGCGGCCGGGCCTGCGCTACTCGACGCGCCTGCTCGACCTCGCTCCCGAGGGCACCACCATCTTCGTGGCGCTGCCGAACCTCTCGCACAGCCTCACCCAGACGCAGCAGATCCTCGACCAGAAGATTGCCGAGAGCCCGTCGCTCGCCCAGTGGTGGGCCGACACCCTCGGCTCGACGCAGAACGAGACGAAGTTCCACGACATGATCCAGCGCCTCGGCGACCTCGGGCAGTTCCTGGGCGACGAGGTGGCGATCGCCATGAACTGCAGCGACGGCAGCAAGGGCCAGGCGGTGCTGATGGCCGAGGTGACCAACGAGGCATCGTTCCGCGCTTCGCTGGAGGCCGAGGTGGCCCGTTTGAATGCCGGCAACACCAGTGAAGGCAAAACGGGCCTGCGCATCATCGACGACCCGGCCACCGCTCCGGCGACCGGCGACGCGATGCTGCTCTATGTCCACAACGGCCTGTTCGTGGCCTCGCCGAGCGGCACCCAGATCGCGTTGATCGCGTCCCTGGCAGCTGGCGGCACCAACTCGTTCTCGGCTTCGACCTTCCATCAGCGCATCGCCCAGGACTACCACGACGGCGCCGGCTGGCTGTTCGCGGCCGACCTCGGCACCCTGGTGGCGAAGGGGCAGGCCCAGAAGTCCGCGGATACGCATCAGAAGGCCGAGCAGCTCGGCATCTTGGACCTCGACCACTTCATCGTCGACCGCCGGGAGATCGACGGCCGGGCCGAGACCCGCGCCGCCCTGACCTTCAGTCAGCCGCGGCGGGGTGTGGCCGCGTGGCTCGCGGCGCCGGCGCCGATGGGCAGCCTCTCCTTCTTCTCGCCGGACGCAAACATGGCGGCGGCTTTTGCCGTAAAGAGCCCTGTGAGCATTCTCGACGAGATGCTGAGCATCAACCCGGAGATGGCCCAGCACTTGGCGGACGCCCAGGCCAAGCACGGCCTCGACGTGCGCAACGACCTGGTGGCGCCGATGGGCGCGGAGTTCGCCCTCGGCCTGGACGGCCCGGTGCTCCCTTCGCCCTCGTGGAAGCTGGTGGCCGAGGTCTATGACCCGGCGCGCCTGCAGCAGACCTTCGAGAAGGCCGTGGCCCAGATCAACGTGGAGCTGGCGGCCCATGGCAAGGGCAGCATCGCCATCACCCACACTTCCTCGGGCGGCAAGACGTTCTACACCATCGCGTCGACGCAGCCGAAGCTGGACGTCCACTACCTGTTCGAGGACGGCTACCTGCTGGCCGGCCCGAGCCAGGCGCTGCTCGAGCGCACGCTTCAGCAGCGGGACTCGGGCGTGACGCTGGCCACCTCTCCCAAGCTGCACGACCTGCTGGGTCCGGACGGCCAGGTGAACGTCTCCGCCCTGGTCTACCAGAACCTCGGGCCGCTGGCGCAGGCCGCCAACAAGGTGCTGCCCGAAGGCACCGCCAAGGGCCACACCGACGGCCCGGCCAAGCTCGGCAAGCTGCTCGCCGCGCAGGGCCCCACCCTCTACTACGCCTACGCGGAGACGGACCGCATCGTCTTCGCCGGCAGCAACCAGAACCCCCTGGGTTTGAACCTCGGCACGCTGGCCGGCATGGGCAGCCTCGCCGGGATGATGAACCAGGCGCAATCGCAGGCTCAAGCTACGGAGGCCCGGTAGGGCCTAAGCCTCTCGGCCCTGGAGATACGACCATGATGACCGCAGACTCTTCACAACCCGTCATCGAGCTCCAGGGCCTGGAGGTCAAGTTCGGGGGGCGTCCGATCCTCAAGGGGTTGAACGCCTCCCTCACCGGCCGCTGCATCGGCCTGCTGGGTCCCAACGGCGCCGGCAAGACGACCCTGCTCCACACGCTCCTCGGGTTCCATCCGCCGTCCGCGGGAACGGCCCGCATCTTCGGCACGGACATCCAGACCGGTGCGAAGGACATCCGCGGCCTGATGGGCTACATGCCCGAGAACGACGCCTTCATCGCCGGCATGACCGGCATCCGCTTCGTCCGCCTCATGGGCGAGCTCTCCGGGCTGCCGTCCGAGCAGGCCCTGGAGCGCTCCCATGAGGCGCTCTTCTACGTCGGGCTGGGCGAGGCGCGCTACCGCAAGGTGGACACCTACTCGCTCGGCATGAAACAGATGGCCAAGCTCGCCCAAGCCCTCGTTCACGGGCCGCGGCTGATCTTCCTCGACGAGCCCACCAACGGCCTCGACCCCGCGGCCCGCGAGCGCATGCTCAAGCTGGTGCGCGACATCCGCGACGAGGGGAAGGTGAACATCATCCTCTCCTCCCACCTCCTGCGCGACGTCGAGGAGTGCTGCGAGGAGGTGCTGGTGCTCAAGGACGGCCGGGTGGCCACCTACTGCAACCTCGAAGCCGAGCGGGAGGCCAACCGCAAGTTCCTGCAGCTCGAAGTGCGAGGCGGCGACGAGCCCGCCTTCGCCGCCGCCGTCGAGGCCCTCGGGGTCGAGATGGCGGCCGACGGCAAGCAGCGTTTCAAGCTCGTGCTGCCCGAAGGGGTGGAGATCCGCGAGCTCTATCGTGTCGCCGCCGAGCGGCAGGTGCAGATCCGCCGCCTCGACTCCAAGCGAGATTCCCTTCAGGACATCTTCCTGAAGGCCATGGAGACGGAGGTCCCCGGCCATGGCCGTCTATGACCGCAACTTCGGTATCTACCAGGGAGTGCGCACGCCCACGTGGTCGCGCTTCCTGATTCTTCCCCGCTACGCCTACCAGGAGGTGTTCCAGAGCCGCCTGTTCGTGACGTTCCTGGGGTTCTGCTGCCTGCTGCCCTTCGCTGGGCTGCTGATCATCTACCTGCACCACAACCTGGCGGCGCTGAGCTTCATCCAGCTGCCTCTCGACAAGCTGCAGGAGATGCTGCCGATCAACGCCGCGTTCTTCCGGCGCGGACTGCAGTTTCAGGGCTTCCTGTGCTTCATGCTGGCGCTGATGGTGGGGCCGGCGCTGATCTCTCCGGACCTGCGCAACAACGGCCTGCCGCTCTACCTCTCGCGGCCGTTCTCGCGCACCGAGTACGTGCTGGGCAAGGCCGCGGTGCTCGCCCTTCTGATGAGCGCCATCACCTGGATTCCGGGGCTGCTGCTGTTCCTCTTCCAGAGCTACCTGGACGGCGCCTCCTGGATGGGCAACAACCTGAGCATCGCCTCGGCCATCTTCCTCGGGAGCTGGATCTGGATCGCGGTGCTCTCCCTGCTCTCCCTCGCCGTGTCCGCCTGGGTGAAGTGGAAGCCTGTGGCCCGCATCTCGCTCCTCATCCTCTTCTACGTTCCCTGGGGTTTCGCCGAGGTTCTGAACAAGACCCAGGACACCTGGTGGGGCTTCCTGGTGGCCTTGTGGCCCACCATGACCACGGTGTGGACGCGCCTCTTCGGGATTCCTCTGGAAGCGTCCGACTACCAGGGCAATCCCATGCCGCTCGGGGCGGCGTGGTTCGCCCTGATCGCCTGTTTCCTGATCTCCCTCTGGCTGCTGTCCCGCCGCATCCGGGCCTACGAGGTGGTGCGATGAGTGACCAGAAGCGAGTGGTGTTCGAGAACGTCTCCAAATTCTACGGCGAGGTGCTGGGCGTCAACCGGGTAAATCTCTCCATTCCGCCGGGGATCACCGGCTTGGTGGGCCCCAACGGCTCGGGCAAGACGACGCTGATGAACCTCATGGTGGGCCTGCTGCGCCCGTCGCGGGGGAAGATCTCGGTGCTGGGGATGGACCCGCGGCACCCCGAGGAGCTGTTCAAGCACGTCGGCTACTCGACGCAGTACGACGCCTTCCCGCCGGGCCTCACCGGCTATCAGTTCATCCGCACCTACCTGCGGGTGCATGGCTACACGGCGGCCGAGGCGGAGACGCTGACCGCCAAGGCGCTGGAGCGGGTGGGGCTCACCGAGGCCGCCGGCCGCAAGGTGGCGGGGTACAGCAAGGGCATGCGTCAGCGGGTGAAGCTGGCCCAGGCCATCTCTCACCAGCCGTCGGTGCTGGTGCTGGACGAGCCGCTCAACGGCCTCGATCCGATGGCCCGCTCCGAGGTCATCAACCTGTTCCGCGAGCTGGCGGACGGCGGCCTGCACGTCATCGTCTCCAGCCACATCCTGCACGAGGTCGACCTGATCTCGGACCAGGTGGTCCTCATCCATGGCGGTTACGTGATCGCGGAGGGCGACATCGCCAACGTCCGCGACGAGATGGAGGAGGAGCATCCGGCCCAGGTATCCATCCGTTGCGACCAGCCGTCGCTGCTCGCCTCCCGTGTCTTCGCTCTGGACTCCGTCATGGAGGCGCGCATCGACGACGACGGCAAGGGCGTGCTGATACGCACCCGCGACGCCGACCGCTTCCACCTGCTGCTCAACAAGGTCGTGCTGGAGAACGGGCTCGCCATCGAGGCGGTGGCCCCGGCCGACGCCGACGTCAACGCCGTCTATCAGTACCTGATCGGCTCGAACGGAGAAAAGACATGAGCGAGACTGCCACCCTGGCTCCCAACGCTCCGGCTGCCGCGCCGGGGCTTCCCTGGCGCCGCTGGGCGGCGCAGGCCGGCGCCGTCATCCGCCTCGACTTGCGCAAGGGCTTCCGCCGCCCCGTGCTTCTCCTGCTGCTGGCCGCGGCGCCCGTTGCCATCGCCCTCATCCGGGTGCTCTTCTCCGCCCACGCCGTGCACGACCGCAGCGACGTCGCCGAGGGCACCAACTTCTACGCCTGGATGTACCAGGTGCTGATCCTCCGCCTGGAGCTGTTCCTCGCCGGCGTGGCCGTCTTCGGCAATCTCATCCGCCGCGAGGTGCTGGACCGCACGCTGCACTACTACTTCCTCTCGCCCATCCGGCGGGAGGTGCTGATCGCGGCCAAGTACCTGACGGGCGTCCTCGTTACCTTCACTCTCTTCGGCCTGTCGACGCTGGTCTCCTTCGTGCTCGCCTACCTGCCGCACGACTGGACGGCCGTCAGCCACTTCCTCTTCCACGGGCCGGGCCTGCACCAGCTGGGCTCGTACCTGCTGGTGACATTCCTCGCCTGCGTGGGCTACGGCGCCGTCTTCCTTGCCCTGGGCTTCTTCTTCAAGAGCCCCGCCATCCCCGCCCTGGGGATGTTCGCCTGGGAATCGATCCACTTCCTGCTGCCGCCGCTGCTCAAGCAGTTCAGCGTCATCCACTACCTCCAGTCGCTCTGCCCCGTGCCGATCTCCGAGGGGCCTCTCGCTGTGCTCTCCGACGCGCCGTCGCCCTGGGTCTCCGTGATCGGCCTCCTCGTGCTGGCCATGGTGCTGGTGGCGGTCTCGGGATGGAGGATCCGCGGCATGGAGATCAGCTACGACGAGTCCTAGGCCTGCTGGAGCCTCCAGCGTGCCTGCCGACGAAGATGGCGGCGTGCTCACCCGGCGCGCTCTGGAGGCCCTGCGGGGCAGCCGCTCCCACGTTCAACTCGTCGCCGGTCTCGGGGTCGTGATCGTGGCCGGGGAGCTGGCGCTGATGGCCACTGTCGCCACGATGGAGTGGCGGCTGCCCGCCGGGACGGCCGTCTTCGTCGCCGTTGGCTGCGGGCTCGTCGCTTTGGCGTGCGCAGTCTGGGCCTATCGGCTGGCTGCCTATGGAGTTGCGCTCGGCAGGCTCGACGCCGGCAATCGGGAGCTTGCCGTCGAGAGGGCCCTCGTCCGGCAGCGGAGCCTCGGGCCGGCCACGGCGGTCGCCGGCGCAGTGATCCTGGCGTCGATCCTCGTCCCTACCGTCTGGGTGATCCGTACGGAAATGGCTGCGACGGCTGCGGTGACCACGCCACCGGCGCCGGCGCGATCCCCGCCGGCGCCCGCGCGCCCGCCGGCGCAGCCCGAGCCCGTGGCGCTTCCTCTGTTCTCGAGCTCGGACTCGGGCTTCTTCGTGTTCTCCGACGAGCTCTCGACCCCTGAAGCGCCGCTCGGCTTTCGCGATCTCGACCGCGCCTGTCAAGTCGCGGCGTCGAGCTTCGTCTGCCTCCTCAATCAGGGTCAAGAGCCGGTGGCAGGCGGAATGCGGCTCGTGACCCGGTCGCCGGAAGCCACCTTCCGGGTCCAGTGGGGCTCGACGCACGCCTCGATCGATGTCGAGAGCCCGGGGGGCCGGCGCTTCTCCATCCGGGTGGCCCCGCCCACCGGCAGGATGCTGACCGAAGGGCTTTACGGCGGAGCGAAACGCTTCGCCGCCTTGGGGGTGCCGGAGCTCGACACCGGCGGATGTAACCAGTCGGAGGGGAAGTTCTCGGTGCGCTACCTCGAGGTGTCTGCGGGCTCGCTTCGCCGGCTCACCCTCGATTTCGAGCGGTTCTGCGAGAGCCACGGTAAACCGTTGATCGGCCGCATCTCCGTCGAGCCCGGCCGATGACTGCGCAGCGGCGACAGGCGGGCGAGGGAGGAGTGGCGGCGGCCGGCGACCCGGTCTGGATCACCCGCAGGATGACCGAAGCCCTGCGCCGAACGCGGTTCTCCGCGCTCGCCGCGGGCGCCTTCACTTTTCTGATCGCCGCCTCCCTGTTGCTCGCGAGCGCCGGTTTCCTAGTCAGCGCGGGCCTCAATCTGAAAACTCCTGGAGCCCTGCCGCCCCTTTACGCCCTCTTTGCCCTCTGCGCCGCCAGCGCCTTCCTGGCCGGCCTGTGGTCGTTCTGTTTTCTCCGCTACGGGACGGCTGGCGGCGAGGTCCGCTCGGCCGAGGCGGTCGAGCGGGCGCTGATTCGACATGGGGAGCTCTGGCTCGCGTTCGCCATCGGGCTCCCCCTGATGCTCGCCCTGGCCGGCGTGGTGGTCCTCCGGCCCGCGGCGTTCGGAGCGCTCCTGAGCCTCCCGCTCGCCGAGAATCCCCGCCCGCCGGCGGCCGGGGAGCCGGTGCGCGCCGAGGAGCACCCGGACCTGCCGCTGCCTCGCGTGGTTCTCGGGGCCGAGCCCGGAGAGGAGGGCGCCCGGCTGGACCGCGAGTGTGGCGAGCCTGGCCGCACCTATCTCTGCCTGCTGCCCGAGAGAGGCGAGCCGGTCTCCGGGGGCACCCGGCTCGTGGCCGAC
Organism: Thermoanaerobaculia bacterium; assembly: GCA_035996875.1. Classification (GTDB taxonomy): domain Bacteria; phylum Acidobacteriota; class Thermoanaerobaculia; order Multivoradales; family UBA5704; genus DATARR01. The sequence goes on along the minus strand of DASYJD010000053.1, from coordinate 35,303 downwards.
CTGCGGACGGCCACTTTCCATGTGCAGCCGCAGCGGGATCTCCTCGAGATCCACGTTGAGGGCTCGACAGCCGGCGACTGGCGCCTCGAGTTTGCGCCCCCGAAGGGACAGAGCTTCCAGCAGGCGCTCTATCAGGGGGCTCAGCGGGCGCCGTTCCGCAAAGGGCGCGCCCCCGGGCTCTCCGTCACCGGACGCTCCGGCTGCAACGTCATTCACGGGCAGTTCCGGGTCTGGGCCTTCGACCTGGACGCCAACGGCAGGCTGCGCCGGTTCGCCGCCGACTTCGAGCAGCGCTGCGACGGCTTCCCGACCCTCCTGGTGGGCCGCATCGCGGCCGAGCGAGCGGAGCCGCCGCCCACTCCCCTTTGAGCTCCCGTCCGCCGTGGGAGGTGGTCACAGATTGTGACCACCTCGGCGGCAAGCCATTTATTACCAGTCGTTTACATTGTTTCTTCCCAGGGAGCCTTTCCAAGGCCGGACGCGGAGTAAACTTTCCCCACACGCCCGCGTACCAAACGAGGGCTCGAAGTCTCTTCTGTGACAACGCATTCAAACCCAATCAAGGAGAACCCATGACCCGCAAGACTTTTGCGTGGCTTCTCGTGGCAGGCCTGATCAGTGCCGCCGCGTGGGCCCAGACGGCTGACGAGATCATTCAAAAGTATGAGAAGGCGATGGGCGGCAAGGACAAGATCAAGGCCGTCAAGACCGAACGCGTCACCGGCAAGATGACGGGCCAGGGCATTGAGGCGCCGTTCACGATGGAGATGGCGCGGCCGAACAAGATGCGCATGGAGTTCACCATCCAGGGCATGACCGGTGTCCAGGCTTTCGACGGCACGACCAGTTGGACCGTGATGCCCTTCATGGGCAAGACCGAACCCGAGGCGGCGCCCGAGGAGGAGGCGAAGAAGATGCAGGAGCAGGGGAACATCGACGGCCTGCTGATGGACTACAAGGACTTCGGGCGCACCGTCGAGCTGGTAGGCAAGGAAGACCTTGAGGGCACCCCGGTCTACAAGCTCAAGGTGACCCAGAAGAGCGGCGACGTCGTCTACCTCTACATCGACGCCGACCAGTACATGCTGCTCAAGCAGACCGGCAAGACCAAGATCCGTGGCCAGGAGATCGAGAGCGAGACGATTTTCGGCGACTTCAAGACCGTCGACGGCTTGGTCTTCCCGCACTCCATCGAGCAGAAGATGCCGGGCGGGCGCGGTGGCATGGTGATGACGATCTCGAAGATCGAGCTCAACCCGGCAGTCGCCGACTCCCGTTTCGCGATGCCGGCGGCGGCCGAAAAGAAACCGGCGGCTCCCTCCCCCGAGAAGAAGCCCGACAATCCAGCGCCGCCGAAGCCGCAGTCGACGTAGGAGCCGCCCCATGCCGCCGAAATTCAAGACGCTCCTCGGCCTGGCGGTCGCCGCTCTCACGCTCGCCGGCGCGCTTGAGGCCGCCGAGACGGAGGTCGATTCGAACACCTTCGGCGGCCTGGAGGCGCGGTCGATCGGCCCGGCCGTCATGGGCGGCCGCATCGCGGCGATCGACGCCGTGCCCCAGTACCCGCTCACCATCTACGTCGGAGCGGCCGGCGGCGGTGTCTGGCGGTCGACCGACGGCGGCGTGGCCTGGAAGCCGGTGTTCGACGACAACGTGCAGTCGATCGGCGCCATCGCCATCGATCCCAAGAACCCGAAGACCGTCTGGGTGGGCACGGGCGAGTCGTGGACCCGCAACAGCACCTCGGTGGGCGACGGTCTCTACAAGTCGGCCGACGGCGGCGACTCCTGGCAGCGGGTGGGCCTCGAGAATTCCGAGCGCATCGCCCGCGTCCAGGTGAGCCCGGCCGACGGCAACACGGTCTGGGCCTGCGCCACCGGCCACCTCTGGGACAGCCATCCCGATCGCGGCGTCTACAAGACCACCGACGGCGGCAAGACCTGGAAGAAGGTTCTCTTCGTCGACGCCGACACCGGCTGCTCCGACCTCGCGGTCGACCCGCAGGACCCCTCGATCCTCTACGCGGGCATGTGGCAGTTCCGCCGCACGCCGTGGTCCTTCCGGTCCGGCGGCAAAGGCAGCGGCCTCTACAAGTCGACGGACGGCGGCGAGACCTGGCGGCCCTTGAAGAGCGGCCTGCCGGCCGGGGATAAGGGACGGATCGCCGTCGCCGTGGCGCCGTCGCGGCCGAGCGTGGTCTACGCCCTGGTGGAGTCGGAGAAGACGGCCCTCTTCCGCTCCGACGACGTGGGCGAAAGCTGGCGGGAGGTCAACTCCTCGTTCAACGTTCAGGCGCGGCCGTTCTACTTCGCCCGCCTCACCATCGATCCCAGTGATTTCAACACCGTCTACAAGCCGGGCCTGATGCTGACCGTGAGCACGGACGGCGGCAAGTCGTTCACCTCCGCTCTCGGCTTGGGCTTCGGCGGCCCGCACAGCGATCACCACGCCGTGTGGATCAACCCGCTGAACCCCAACGAGGTGCTGCTCGGCACCGACGGCGGCGTCTACATGTCGTACAACAAGGGGCTCCAGTGGCGCTTCCTCAAGGCCCTGCCGGTATCGCAGTTCTATCACGTCGGCTTCGACATGCGCCGTCCCTACCGGCTCTGCGGCGGCCTGCAGGACAACGGCTCCTGGTGCGGGCCCTCGGCGGGGGCCGGCGGCGGCATCGCCAACCGCGATTGGGTCAACGTCGGCGGCGGCGACGGTTTCCACGCCTTCCCCGACCCCACCGATCCCGACCTCGTCTACTCCGAGTTCCAGGGCGGCGAGGTCTCGCGCCGGCGCCTCTCGACAGGCGAGGAGAAGTCGATCAAACCGCTGCCGGGCGCCGGCGATCCTCCCTACCGGTTCAACTGGAACACGCCCATGCACGCGAGCCCCACCGAGCCGGGAACGATCTACATCGGCGCCCAGTTCCTCTTCCGCTCGCGCGACAAGGGGGACTCCTGGGAGCGCATCTCGCCCGACCTCACCACCAACGACCCGAGCAAGCAACAGCAGCAGAAGTCGGGAGGCCTGACGGTCGACAACTCGACGGCCGAGAACTACACCACGCTCTTCACCATCGCCGAGTCGCCGAAGAACGGCAAGGTGATCTGGGTGGGGACCGACGACGGCAATTTGCAGGTGACCCGCGACGGCGGCGGCCACTGGACCAACGTGGCCGCGAACGTGCCGGGCGTGCCCCGGGGCACCTGGGTGTCGGGCGTCGAGGCCGGTCGCTTCGACGAGGGGACCGCCTTCGCCACCTTCGACCACCACCAGACCGGCGACATGAAGACCTACGTCTACAAGACGGCCGACTTCGGGAAGACCTGGACGCCGCTCGCGACCGACGCCCTTGCCGGCTATGCCCATGTGATCCGGCAGGATCCGGTCAACCCGGACCTCCTCTTCCTGGGCACCGAGCAGGGGCTGTTCATCTCTGTGGACGGCGGTGCCCGCTGGGCCCGCTTCACCGGCAAGCTGCCCAAGGTGGCGGTTCGCGACCTCGCCATCCACCCTCGCGACGCGGATCTGATCATCGCCACCCACGGGCGAGGCGTCTACATCGTGGACGACATCACGCCACTACGGAAGCTGACCCGGGAGGCGCTCGACGCGGAGGTGACCATGCTGCCGTCGCGCACGTCGGCGATGACCATCCCCTCCGACTTTCAAGAGTTCCCGGGTGGCGACGAGTTCTACGCCTCCAACCCCGAGGAGTCCGCCACCATCGCCTACTACCTGAAGAAGCGGCACATCTTCGGCGACCTCAAGATCGAGGTCTATGACGCAGGGGGCAAGCTGGTTGCGACTTTACCGGCTGGCAAGCGGCGCGGCATCAACCGGGTGAGCTGGCCCATGCGGTTGCCGCCGCCCAAGCTGCCGCCTGCCAACTCGCTGGTGATCGGCTCGTCGTTCGCCATGTTCGGCCCGCGCGTGCCGCCCGGCACCTACACCGCCAAGCTGGTCGCGGGCGACAAGTCCTACACCGGCCAAGTGGAGTTGGTGCCAGACCCGCGCACCGCTCACTCGGACGCGGACCGCGCCCAGCAACACGAGACGGCGATGAGCCTCTATGGCATGCTCGGGCGCCTAACCTACGTCGCCGATACGGTGAAGTCGCTGGAGGACTCAGGCCGGCAACGAGCCGAGAAGCTGCCCAAGGGCGACAAGCTGCGCTCGCGGCTCGACGCGCTCGCCGAGTCGCTGAAGGGCTTCCGCGCCACACTGGTCGCCACCAGCGAGGGTGGCTGGCTCTCCGGGGAGGAGCAGCTCCGGGAGAAGATGGCCAAGGTCTACGGCTCCATCAACGGCTTCGACGGCCGCCCGACGCAGTCGCAGCTCGACCACGCCAAAGTTCTCTCCGGCCAGCTCGACCAAGCCGCCGCGCGTCTGGAGGCCCTCCAGGGCGGTGAGGTGGCCGCCGTCAACCGGGAACTCGAAAAGCGGAAGCTCGAGCCGCTGAAGACGAAGAGCCGAGAGGAGTGGGAGAAGGATGAGGGGAAACGGACGGCGGCGCTGCCCGCCTTCCTGCCGTTCTCCGGCCTCCCCTTGAGCGCGGCCGAGGCCGACTGAAGCCAAGCGTGAGAGAGAGGCCAAAAAAACAAACGGGAGGAGCCCTTGGGCTTCCTCCCGTTTCGAATTGCGCTTGGCCGGCTTCTCTTCAGGCCAGACCCTGGCGGCGCTCCTCCAGCAGCTTCCGCATGATCTTCTTACGGGCCTGAATGGCCTTGCGCTTGCGCTTAACCGAGGGCTTCTCGAAGTGTTGACGCTTGCGCAGCTCGGTCAGAATCCCTGACTTCTCGACCTTGCGCTTGAAGCGGCGCAACGCGTTTTCGAAGCTCTCTTCCTCGCGCACGTGAACAACGGGCATCCGATCTCACCTCTTTTCTTTTCCGGATGGAAAGCGCCCCCCAAAATTCGAGGGGCGCGTGCTTTGTAATTTTGTCTCACAAACGGCGGGAAGTCAAGTCGCGGGCTGGGCTGGTGGCGTGGCCGGGGGCTTGATGGCGTCGAAGTCGAAGAGATACACGGCATACCGGCCCTCGTTCTTGGCGAACCAGACGGCGGCGGCCGCGCCGCTCGCGTCCTTGGGATAAAACCAGCCCACGACGCCGCGGTCCGAATAGTCCCGCACGCTGTGAAGATTCGGCGCGCCCAGCAGGCCCCGGACCTCGTCCTGGCTCATCCCCTTCTTCAGTTGGGCGAAGGTCTCCCGGGCCATGTAGCGCCGGCCTTGAGCCTTCGCCAGCTCCTCCTCCAGGCGCGGATCGCCGGGATCGACCGCCAGATCCTCCTTGTAGATGGCGATGGCGCGCTGATAATCGCCCCCTTCGTCGATGAGTTGGCGGGCGAGGACGATGTCCTCCTCGGCTTTCATGCGGAGGGCCGCCTTCTGGCGCCCGGTCATCGGCTGGCCCTGCACCGGCGGGTCGGCATTGATGAGCGCGACGAGGCGGCGGTCGAGCTCGCCCGCCAGAGTGAAAGTCTGCTTGCGCAGGGCTTCGCGGGCGGCGATGGAGGCGGGTGTCGGGTTGGGATCGGCCGCGGCCAGCCGGGCGCGCTGCTCTTCCAGGGTCGTCCGAGTCTTTTCGAGCCAGGCCCACTCGGCCTCGGCCGCCGGGCTTCGCCGGTCCCCGGGCTCTTTTTTCGTGGGTCCGCAACCGCCGGCGAGCAGGGCGGCCCCCAGGAAGGCGCAGACCAAGGCTGTTCCGAAGTGGCGGGTCAGAGGCCGTCCGCGGCCGGGGCTTCCTTGCATCGACTGGTCTCTCCTGCCTCCTCGTCCGACCGTACCATAGGCCCCGAAAGCCCGGCAAGACGGACTGGAACCGGGGCTGGCGCCTTCGCTAAGCCCTTGTTTCAGAGGCATTTTCGGCCGCCCTCGGCTTGACACAGTCCGGCTCGCTACAGAATAATCAGGGTCCTTTAGTTAGAAGTGACTCCACGAGGACGGCCGCGGAGAGCAAGGGATGTCCCTTTCGGAAAGAATCCAACTGTTGAATCAGGCGATCGGCTCCTCAGTCGAGCGATCGATCGCCGAGTTGCGCGAGGAGATCTCCCAGCGGCTGCGGTCGAGCAGCGAGGAGATCCAGCGGCGGGTCGAGGAGATCGTTCCCCGGTTGCCGGCTTCCTTCCTCTCCCATGAAGACTTTGCCCCTCACGAGCGCGAGGTGGGCTCGACGGCCCGCCAAACCGCCTTTTCCGATCTGCGGGACGGCATCGCCGCCGTCGACCGCGCCCGCACCCAGGCGGACATCCTTACGGCGCTGCTGCGCGAGTCATCGCGCCATGCCTCTCGGGCGGCCCTGCTGCTGGTGCGAGGCGGCGAGCTGCGGGGCTGGGGTAGCGAGGGTTTCGGCGACGCTGGCAGAGCGGTGCGCGAGTTGGCGCTCAATCCTCAGGAAGGTGCCTGGAGCCAGCTTCTCAACAGCGAGGGCGCCCTGCGCCTCTCGGCCGCCGAATGCGCCGAGCTGTGCAGCCGGATCGAGGCTCCGCTCCCCCAGGGGGGCGTGCTCATTCCCCTGGTGCTGCGTGACCGCGTCGCCGCCGGCCTCTACGCCGACCGGCTGGACGAGGCCGGGCTGGACGTCGAGGCCTTGCAGATCCTGGCCCACACGGCGGCCCTGGGGATCGAGACTCTTCCCTTCCGCGAGCGCGCCGAGACGCCGACGCTGAACCTGGCCGGCGGCAAGGCCGTGTCCACGGCCACAGCGCCCGCCGCTCCCGCTCCAGCCGAAGCCGTTCCGGCTGCCGCGTCCGCTCCCGAAGCTCGTGAAGAGATGGACGCCCTGAAAGATGTCCCTGAGCTGGAGGTCGAACCCGAGCCCGAGCCGGCCACTGAAGCCGAGCCCGCCCCCGGTGCGCCCTGGACGGCCGAGGACGAGCAGTCGGCCGTCTCGCTCGACGCCACCGACGTTTCCCAGGGCTCCGACCTTGCCGAGGATACGGCGCCTGCGGTGCCTGGGGTCGCGAGCTGGCAAGCCGAGGAGCCTGCCGCCACGTCGTCGCGTTACACCGCGGAGCTGTCGCTGGATTCGATCGCGGCGGCCTCTTCGGCGGCCACGCAGACGAGCCCGCTCGCCACGCAGCGCGCCGCAGCCTCCGACGCGATGACGGAAGACGTTCCCCGCTATCCCCGCTCCGTGGAGCCCGAAGCCCCGACGCCCGCGCCGCAGCCCAAGGACGCGAGCCCCGACGCCACCGTGCTGCTGCAGCGCTCCGCGCTACCGCTCTCCGAGCCGGCTCCACCCACCCCGCCTCCGGCGCCGTTGCGGCCGGTGCCGGCTCCGGAACCGGCGCCCTTCGAGCGCCCCGCTACGGCCACCCCGACGGCGGGCACCCCCGAGGTGCGGCCGCCCAGCGGCGTGGATGGTCCGGGCTGGGCCTTCGCCACGACCCGCGTGCCGGTCTCGCCCAGCGAGGAGGCCCTGCACGAGGAGGCCCGCCGGCTCGCCCGTCTGCTGGTGAGTGAGATCAAGCTGTACAACGAGGAGCAGGTCGAGGAAGGCCGGCGCAACCGGGACATCTACGAGCGTCTCAAGGAGGATATCGACCGTTCGCGCCAGATGTACGACGAGCGGGTCGATCCCAAGATCCTGCGTTCGACTGACTATTTTTACCAGGAGCTGGTGCGTATCCTGGCCTCGGGCGATTCGCGAGCCCTGGGAATCTGACGCGCGCCGCGCGGGTTGCGAGGCTTCAGAGTCCTCCGGAGCCGTTGTTGAGTCGCAAAGAGGTACCCGAAGTTGAGAAGTAGAAAACCGTTTCGCGCCGCGCCTCTTGTCCTGGTCCCCCTGCTCCTGGGCGCCGCCTCGGCGCCACCTCCGCGCACGGCCGTTCCCCTGGCCGGCCACTCCGACCAGGCGGCGCTGGCCTACGCGGACGCCGCCGCAGCCGTGCGCAGGAAAGATTGCCCGGCCGCCTACAAGGCCCTCCAACCCGTCATGGCAGGCAAGGGCCAGGAGGCCCGCTTCGCCCAACTGCTCCTCGGTTTCTACTCCCACTCGTGCGAGCAGGTGGCCTACGCCGAGGACCGCCTCTTCGCTGCGGCCAATCCTGACGGCCCGCTGGAAGACTGGCGGCTCTACATCCTGAGCGACGCCGCGGCGGCCCGCGGGCACGTTCTCCTCGCCCAGACCTCCCTCGCCCGCCTGCTGGGCGACTACCCCGGCTCGGTGCTGCGGCCTCGCGCCCTGGTCAAGGCGGGGAATCTCGCCTGGCAGCGCGGCGACGCCACCCGCGCCCTGGAGCTGGTGCAGGCGGCGCGCAGCGAGGAGCTGACCGGCGACGAGGCGGCACAGCTCGAAGCCCTCGCCTGGGAGATCGGCGGCAAGACGGGCGACCGCAAGGTCCAGGCCGACGCGGCCCGGCGGCTCCTGGTGCGCTTCCCGCCAAAGGCCGCCGAGCTCAAGGTGGCGGAGATGTTCCGCGAGTCCGGCGGCACGCTGGACCTGTCGCGGGTCCTCGACGCGGACCAACTCAAGCGGCGAGCCCAGACCCTGCTCGACCTGAAGCTTGAAACCAACGCGCTGTCCACTCTGGATGCCGTGCCGGCGACCCGGCGCGACCTCGACTGGGTGCTGCTCGAGGCCCAGGCCCTCACTCGTTCCCACCGTGGCGGCGAGGCCCTCCAACTCCTCTCGGGCCGTGACTCCGCCGATCCCCGGAAGCAGAGCGCCATCGCCTGGGCCCTGGCCCAGGCTGCGGAGGAGGCCGCCACCGCCCAGCGGGGGCGCGCCAACCTCGCCGCCGCCGATCGCCAGCAACTGCGCCTTTACTCGCAGAAATGCCTCGAACGGGTGGCCCAGCCCGGCGCCGACGCCACTCTCGCGGCTCCGGCCCTCAAGCTGCTCTACGCCGACTACCAGGACGACGGCCTTTTCGACCGCGCCATCGACGTGCTGCGGCGGCTGCGCCGCATCGATCCGCGGGACTCGACCGGCGCCAACAACCTCTGGCAGCTCGGCTGGCGGGAGTACGGCAAGAAGAACTACACCGGCGGCATCGGCTACTGGACCGAGCTGTTCGCCCTCTACCCGGAGGACGCCAGCGCCCGCCGTGGCCGCTACTGGACGGCGCGGGCCTTCGACGCCCTGGGCGAAACGGAGCGGGCGCAGCAGATCTATACCGAGATCGCCCAGGCCGACACCAACGACTTCTACCGCAAGAACGCCCTCTCCCGCGTTCGCGGCAACGCCTCGTCCGTGGCGGCTCTCGCCGCCGCGGCCCAACTGCGCAAGGACCCCTGGCCCATCGAGCCCGGCCTGGACCGCGCGCGGCTGCTCTCCGACCTCGGGCTGGACGACCTCGCCCTCTCCGAGAGCGAGCTGGTGAGGGAAAAAGTGCAGCCGCGCTCGCTGCGCGCCCTGGAGGCTGTGATCCTCTCCCGCCGCGGCGACCGCCGCAAGAGCGCGCAGGTGATCCGCGACGCCTTCCCCTCCCTGGGCGGCGCCTTTCAGGCCAACGTTCCCGACGAGGCGCGGCGGCTCTACTACCCCATCGACTTCCAGGAGGCCATCCGCACCTGGTCGGCGCTCAATCATCTCCCCTCGTACCTGGTGTGCGGCATGATCCGCCAGGAGAGCGCCTTCGACAACACCGCCCAAAGCTGGGCCGGGGCGCGCGGCCTCATGCAGCTCATGCCCTCGACCGCGAAGGAGCTGGCGCTGCGCAACGGCCTCACCTATTCGCACGACCTGCTGGCCGATCCATCGTTCAACGTCCGGCTGGGCACCACCTACTTCCGGCAGGTGTACACCATGTTCGGCGAGAACCTGGAGCTCTCGCTCGCCGGCTACAACGGCGGTCCGTACCGCATCAAGCGGCTATGGAACGAGGCCGGCAACGGCGACGTCGACCGCTTCCTCGAAAACCTCGGGGTCGAGGAGTCGAAGATCTACGTCAAGCGGATCCTCGTGCTCTCGGACAGCTACCGCCAGCTCTATCCTCAGGTCGGGTGAGGCCAGGCTCTCTGCGCGGCTCGTTCCCGGCTCTCCTCCTCGGTGGGCTCCTCCTGGCCTCGTGCCGCGGCGCCAAGCCGGCCCAAGGGGGACCCATCGTGCTCATCACCTTCGATTCGCTGCGTGCGGACGTGGTGGGGGGCCTCGGCGGCGAGCCGGGGCTGACGCCGAACCTCGATGCGCTGCTGCGTGGCGCGGATTGGGGCGGCCGGGCGATCGCGCCGTCGAGCCTCGGCGCCGCGTCCATGGCCTCGCTGTTCACCGGGCTGCGGCCCTGGCAGCACCAGGTGCTCCACGACCGGCAGGCCCACCTTTCGAAAGCGCTGCTCACCCTGCCCGCGGCTCTGAAGGCGGCGGGCTATACGACCGCGGGCTTCTCCGGCGAGGACTCCTACTCCAAGACCTTTGGCTACGACCAGGGATTCGACCAGCTCGAGGCGCTGGAGAAAGGGGCTGCCGCCATCGACCGGCTGAAGGCGCTACGCGGCCGGCAGTTCGTATGGATTCACATCCCGGAGCCGTCGGCGCCCTACCTTCTCCGCCCGAACTTCGCGGACCGGATCGACGCCAAGGGGCTCGACCTGCCGCCGCGGGTGCAGCCCAACGAGCTCGAGCCGTACTTCGACCCCGCCGTCCCCCTGCCGGCCGACCTGCGGCGGCGCTTCTGGGCGATGTATCGGCTCAACGTCGCCTTCGCCGACGACCGCCTTGGCCACTTCCTTCAGGCTCTGCGGGATAGCGGCCAGTGGGACCGGACGCTGCTGGTCGTCATCTCCACGCACGGCGAGGAGCTCGGCGAGAAGCACCAGATCCTCAACGGCGGCAACCTCGGCCGGCAGCTCCTGGAGGTGCCCCTGGCCGTCAAGCTTCCGGCCGGCAGCCGCAAGATCACGATGCCGAAAGACCAGCGGCCGGCGACGGCGCGGATCTGGGCCACCCTGGTGGAGGCGGCTGGCGGTGAGGTACCGCCCGCGGTGGCGCCCAGCCTCTTCCACACGCTCCACGGTGCCCCGGCGGCCGTGCTCTCCGAGCTCTACTTCACGGACGGCACGAATCAGTTCTCCCTGCTGGACGGCGACGATCAGCTCCTCCGGGAGTCGCGCTTCGCGCCGCCGCAGCCGGAGTACTACCGCGCCCGCCTGGCGGAGATGGGCCGGGGCAATGCCGAGGTTGCCCGCTCGCTCCTCTCCGAGCCGCCGGAAGCGATCTTCGGCCGGCTCCTCACCGCCTTCCGCTCCACGCTCCCGTTCACCGGCCGGGGCGAGCCGAAGCTGACGCTGGAGCGCTGGGGCGCGGGCTCGGGGAGCGCTCCGGTCTCGGACCCGCGCAGGACGGCCGAGCTGGCCCGGTACATGGTACAGAGGTGGAACGAATTCCTTCCAGGCGAGACGACGCCGGAAGCCGAGGCCCGTGAATGGTATACTGCCGAATTGCACTGAAGTGCCGGGCTCCCCGGGTCCATAGCTCAGCGGTTAGAGCATCCGGCTCATAACCGGACGGTCCCTGGTTCGAACCCAGGTGGACCCACTTTTGGCACGCCCTAAGCCATGGACTTCCGATAGGAATCGCGGCCCCGCAAGGCCGCATGATGAGTGAGGTGGTTTTTTTGGAGAGGAGCGAACACTCTAGATGAGTCAAAACCTCCAGACAATCCTGGAGCTCCAGCAGGCGCTCACCCAGCTTCGGGATGCCGAAAAACGGCTCCACGGAATCCCCGACTGGATGCGCGAGCTGCACGAAGAGCACGAAACCAGAAAAGCAGAGATCGACACCATCGAGGCCGCCGCGGCGGAGGCGGCCCGAGAGCGCAGGACAGCCGAAGCCGCCGTTCAGGACTCCCAGGAAAAGCTCAAGAGATACCAGCAGCAGATCAACAAGGTGGCCACCCAGCGCGAGTACGGCGCGCTGCTCCAGGAGATCGACACCGTCAAGGGGCAGATCTCCACCGGCGAAGAGCAGGCGCTCTCCTCGCTGGAAGTCTCCGAGAAGGCGCAGAAGGATCTCGAAACGCTGCGCGAAGGCTTCCAGGAGCTCGAGGACCGCTATGCGGCCGAGCAGACGCGCTGGGAGGCCGAAAAGCCCGGCATCGCCAAGCAGGTGGACGTCTTGCAAGCACGGATCGCGACCCTGCGCCAGCAGCTCCCTCGTGGCGTCGTGGCGAACTTCGAACGTATTCTCGAACGGTATCCCGGCGGCGCGGTGGCGCCGGTGCGCATCATCGAACGGCCGGGACAGAAGCAGCGCGAGTGGCACTGTACCGCCTGCAACTACCGCGTGCGTCCTCAAGTGGTGGTGGAGATCCGCAACGAAGGCAGCCTGATCCAGTGCGACTCGTGCAAGCGCATCCTCTACCTGGAGCCGGCCGAGGCCGACTGAGACCGACTTAAGGCCATGAACGACGACGCGCCGGTGACGGAGCGCCTCGCCTGGATCCGGGACCGTATCGAGGAGGCCTGTCGGCGCAGTGGCCGGCCGGCCGGCAGCGTCACCTTGGTGGGCGCCAGCAAGACTCAAAGCCCGGCTCTTCTGGCCGAAGCCTGGGCGGTCGGCCTGCGCGTCTTCGGCGAGAACCGGGTGCAGGAGGCCGTCGCCAAGAGTCGGGAGCTGCCGCCCGGCGTCGAGTGGCATCTGATCGGTCCGCTGCAGAGCAACAAAGTCCGCCCGACCGTCGAGCTGTTCCGGGCCATTCACTCCATCGATCGGCCGCGCATCGCTGAGGCCTTGGACCGTGAGGCCGCCGCGCACGGCAAGACGCTCGACGGCTTCCTTGAGATCAACCTCGGCGGCGAGGAGAGCAAGCATGGCTTCGTCCTGGAAGGGCTCGCGGATGCCGTCCGCCCTTTGGCCGGCCTCGCCCACCTGCGTATCGCCGGCCTGATGGCCATCCCTCCCCCGGGCGAGACTCCCGAGGATTCCCGCTCGTGGTTCCGCCAGCTCCGCGAGCTGCGCGACGCCTTCGCCAGCCGGCCCGAGTGGCAGGGCTTTCCCGGCTGGCTCTCCATGGGCATGAGCGATGATTTCGAGGTCGCCGTCGAAGAGGGGGCCACCCACGTGCGGGTGGGAAGCGCGTTGTTTGGACCCCGCCGGGCGCCGCCCTGAGACGTCTTCTGTTCATGCTAGGATAGCTATCCTTTTCTGAAGCTTTTTCTCAGCACGGGCTGTTCCGAAGGAGATCCAGCCATGGCGATCACCCCTCTCGAAATCCAGAAGATGCGCTTCTCTCAGAAGATGAGGGGCTACGATCCCACGGAGGTGGAGGGCTTCCTCTCCCTGGTAGCCGAGGATCTCGCCGGCCGCCTCGCCCAGGTCGAGAAGCTCGAACGGGAGAACCACTACTTCAAGCAGCGCCTGGAGGAGACCGAGCACCGCGAGCACCAGCTCCAGCAAACGCTGCTGCGGGCTCAGAAGGTCTCCGAGGACATCACCGCCAACGCTCGCCGCGAGGCCGAGCTGACGGTCAAGGAGGCCGAGATGATGGCCGACAAGATCGTGCAGCAGGCGGTCGATCAGTCCACCCGCTATGAAAGCAAGATCATGGAGCTGCGCACCGCCCGCCGCGAGCTGCAGCTCAAGTTCAAGAACACTCTCGACCTTTTCCAGCGCATCCTGGAGGCCGAGATGGACGACGAGCGCAGCCCGGCCACGGTTCACGCCCTGAGCGCCCAGCGCAAGCGGCGGGAGGCCGGAGCTTGAATCTGCCCTCGGAAACCCGGCGTCTCTTTCCTCACTATGAGGAAGAAGCTCTGGACCTTCAGAACAACCGCTCGCTGATCCTTGTCCGCCTGCTGGAGGACGGCGACGGCGCCGACCTCGCCTGGCTCATCGCGAGCGTCCCCGAGGAAGAGATCGCTGAATGGTTCGGCCGGCACGGCGGCCGCCGGCTCTCCGCCCGCAGCCGTGAGCTTTGGCGCGTCGTGCTGGGCCGCGAGCCTGGCCCCGTTCACCCGGAGGCCCGGGCGCTGTGGCCACTTTGACGCTGGGCCATCTCGAATCCCTGGCGCCCCGCTCCCAGGAGCTGCTGGCGCGCCTCGCCCCCCTGCCCTGGGCGGAAGACTTCTACCTCGCCGGCTCGGCCGCCCTTGCGCTCTACGCCGGCCACCGGCCGGTGACGGACCTGGACCTCATGTCCAACGCCAACCGCCTCACCAGCCCGGACCGCCGTGACCTGCTCGCCTCGCTGCTGGCCCTGGTTCCCGAGACGGAGGTCGAGACAGCGCGCGACGGCTATCTGTTCGCGCGGGTGGGCGGCGTCGGCGTCCGTTTCTTCTACTACCCCTATCCGCTCGTCCAGCCGTTCGCGGACCTCACCGGCTTCGCCGTCATCTCCGCCGCCGATCTTGGCCTGATGAAGCTCGGCGCCATCATCAGCCGCGCCAGCCGCCGCGACTTCGTGGACCTCTATCTCCTCTGCCGCGAGCTCCCCCTCGCAAGTCTCCTCGCGCTGGCCGAAGATAAGTTTGGCCACGTCCGCGACTTTCCCCTGCAGGCCCTCAAGGGGCTCGCCGACCTGACCGAGATCGAGGGCGATCCCATGCCTCGCCTCACCGTGCCGCTGGAATGGGGCGAGGTGGAGGGTTGGCTAAGGTCGCAAGTGCGCGAGCTGGGTCGCGCCCATGTCGGCCTCAGCTAGAATCCCTCCGCCATGGCCGATCTCCTGATTCACGATCTCGCCGAAGTGGCCACGCCGCTCGGTACGTCTCCACGGCGGGGAGCCGACCAGCGGCGGGTGAGCCGCCTGCGCGGGGCCGAGGTGCTGTGCCGCGACGGGCGGATCGCCTTCGTGGGCGATCCCGGCGAGCGGCACCGTCTCTTCGGCGAGCTGCCGGCCGCCGAGAGGCTCGACGGCCGGGGCGGCACCTTGATCCCCGGCTTCGTCGATCCTCACACTCACCTCCCCTGGGCCGGCACCCGCGAGGAGGAGTTCGTGGCCAGGCTGGCCGGCACCACCTACCAGGAGATCGCGGCGGCCGGCGGCGGCATCCTCGCGACCGTCGCCGCCACCCGCCGGGCAAGCGAGGACGAGTTGGTGGCCAACGTCCGTCGCCGGATGGACTTGATGCTCGCCTGGGGCACCACCACCGCCGAGGCGAAGAGCGGCTACGGTCTCACGAAGGACGACGAGCTCAAGCAGCTCCGCGCCATCCGCCGGGCCACGGCAGGGCACCCGGTGGACCTGGTGCCGACGCTGCTCGCCGCCCACGAGGTGCCGCCCGAGCTGCGGCAGGACCGTGGGCGCTACCTCGACCAGATCTGCGACGAGATCGTGCCGGCCACCGCCGAGGCGGGCCTCGCCCGGTTCTGCGACGTCTTCTGCGAGACGGGGGTGTTCTCGGCCGCCGAGTCGCGCCGGGTGCTCGAAGCGGGCGTCCGCCATGGCCTCGCACCCCGCCTCCACGCCGACGAGTTCGCCGACTCCGGCGGCGCCGAGCTGGCCGCCGAGCTGGGCGCGCTCTCCGCCGACCATCTCATGGCCGTCTCGCCCGCCGGCATCGAGGCCTTGGCCGGCTCCGGCGTCACCGCCGTGCTCCTGCCCGGCACCAGCTTCTTCCTCATGAAGCACCGCTACGCCCCGGCCCGCACGCTGATCGAGGCCGGAGTGCCCGTGGCCCTGGCCACGGATTGCAATCCCGGCTCGTCGCACACCGAGTCCATGCCCATGGTGGTGGTGCTGTCGGTGCTGGAGCTGGGCCTCACCATCGAAGAGAGCCTCACCGCCGCCACGCTCAACTCGGCCTGCTCCCTGGGGCTGGGCGCCGAGATCGGCACCATCGAAGCCGGCAAGCGGGCAGACCTGGTTCTGCTGGCGGCGCCCAACCTCCTTCACCTCGTCTACCACTATGGGATCAACCCCGTCGCGGCCGTGGTGAAGGGGGGAAGTGTGATCCGGCGGACGGCTTGACGTAGAATCGGGGCCACGCACCCTCATCTGGAGCCAACGGACGTCGTTTCGATCGAGGAGGACCGTCCATGCCATCCCGGACCCTTCCACGCATACTCACCGCCAGCCTGCTGGCCGCGGCGGGTCCGTTTCTCCTCCCCGCCCTCGCTCAGTCCAACCCTACTCCCACCACCCAGGACCACACGGAGATCCGCGAGGTCGTCACTCCCTCCGGCCTCAAGTACACAGACCTCAAGCTCGGCCAGGGCGACGCCGCCGAGACCGGCAAGGTGCTGGAGGTTCACTACTCGGGCTGGCTGGAGAACGGCGTCAAGTTCGACTCCAGCATCGACGACCGCCCCTTTACCTTCCGGCTGGGCACGGGCGACGCCATCAAGGGCTGGGACGAGGGGTTGATGGGCATGAAGGCAGGCGGCAAGCGGCGGCTCGTCATTCCCCCCGAGCTCGGCTTCGGCAAGCAGGGCGTGGGAAGCGTCGTGCCGCCCAACGCGGTGCTCATCTACGAGTTCGAGCTGCTGGCCGTGCGATAAGCTTGGCGGGTATAATGCCGCGAGGCCGACGCCTCAACGGGAGGCTCGTCATGACCAGTGTCCAAGTAGACTTCGCCTTCGACGTTTTTTCCACCTTGCGGAGATCTCCGGAGGAAGTCGTCCAGGAGATGCGCTTGGCGGCTGCGATCCTTTGGTACGCCCAGGGCCGCATCTCCCAGAGTCGCGCCGCAGAGCTCGCTGGAGTAAGTCGGGCTGAGCTCATTGACGCCCTGTCGGCGAGTGGCGTTTCGGTCAGCCAGGAGACGCTGGAGGACCTCGCCGAGGTTCTGGCGCGTGGATAGGACCCTCGTCGTCAATGCTTCGCCGCTGATTCTCCTCGCCCGCATCGACCGTCTCGATCTCTTGGCTTCTCTCGCGAAGCTCCTTGTTGTGCCGGCAGCCGTGATCCGAGAGATCCAGGCAGGCTCTCATCGCGACGAGACGGCCCACAGGATCAAGAATCTCCCCTCAGTGCTCCAGGTGGCTGATCGGCCGGTTCCCGATCGGATCCGCCTTTGGGACTTGGGAGCCGGGGAATCCCAGGTCCTGGCTCATGGGCTTGAACGCCCAGGGGCGGAGGTCGTTCTGGACGACTTGGCGGCACGTCGCTGCGCGCGCAGTCTGGACCTCCCTATGATTGGATCTCTAGGTATCGTCATTCTCTGCCGGCATCGAAGCGTCATCAACGCAGCACGCCCTGTCGTCGAGGCGCTCCGCGAGGCTGGGCTTCGCCTGAAACCAGCATTGATGGACGAAGCGTTGGCAAAGGTGGGCGAGTAACCATCAGTCGAAGCCGCGGATGAAACATCCGTCACGACGGACACTCCGCTCGTTATGACGACTCGCGCGGCGGATCGAAGGGAGCCGGCAAGCAGGGCGTGGGCAGCGTCGTGCCGCCCAACGCGGTGCTCATCTCCGAGTTCGAGCTGCTGGCCGTGCGATAAGCTTGCGCGCCCGCGACGCCGAAATTCCGGACCGGGACGACGAACCACACCGGCCACCGGCAAAAATGCGCCCGCCGAAAGAATCGCCGCCGCGTGTCACAAAAATTGACCCGGGTCAAAAAAGAATCGACCGCGGTCGACGTGACGCAGACCGCGGTCTACGGAAGTTTGACCCGGGTCTACGTGACGTAGACCCGGGTAAACGGAGCGTTGACCCGGGTCAAAAAAGAATTGACCGCGGTCAATGTGACGTAGACCGCGGTCTACGGAAGATCGACCCGGGTCTACAGAGCATCGACCGCAGTCAACGAAGCGTAGACCCGGGTCAACGTGACGTCGACCCGGGTAAACGGAGCGCTGACCCGGGTCAAAAGAGAATTGACCGCGGTCAACGTGACGTAGACCGCGGTCTACGGAAGATCGACCCGGGTCTACGGAGCATCGACCGCGGTCGACATGGCGTTGAACGCGCGCCACGAAACGCTGACCGCCTCCAACGGACCCTGGAAGGGTACGGCGGGCCGGTCTTCCAGTACGGCCAGCCGCTGTCCCAGAGCGAGATTCCCGAGAAGGCATCTCCGATGAAGCACGACTCGTGACTACCAGAGAAGATCCCGGATGCGACACCAAGTCTCTGGCTCTGCCAGGCAGGTTTTGCAAATCCTCGGACAGGAACACCATCTGAATGAACGGAATCTCCAGAGAGCCTTCCACGCTTATGCGTCATTTCGCATGGCATTGACGCGAATACGGTCTAGCCGTAGACTATGCATAAAGTGGCACGAAAAGAAGGAGATAGAGATACACGTCACCTCCTGCCATGACCTCGTCAACCCCAGGCCTTGTCGCGATGGCTGGGTGAGGGCTAGGGTGACTAGGCGGTGACACCAAGGTTGGCCGTCTATAGCTTTGAGTAGATAATCCTGGGATACTATTGTGTTGCGAAAATTTCTGAAAGCAATCAGCAGAGATTGGGGTTCCAGCGTAACGGGTAGCGCCAGCATTCCTCTGACTGTCCTTGCCTTCTGGGCAGACACTCCTATCCAACGTTCTGCATGGGCTATATTCGCCATTGCGTGTCTTGTCTTCGCCTCATTCCGTGTCTGGGTCTTTGAATACCATCGCGCAGAAGTTGCTGAGGCAAAGCTAGCAGTCCCCCTGAGACCCTGGGTGATTGTCAATAGCTACTCGCCTTCCTGGCCAGTAGATGAGGAGACGGGCGAGGAGTATCTCTTGGAAAGTATTCATATTGTGAATCGAGGCGCAGCGCCAGCTGTGAATATCATTATTCCTGATATCCAGTGTTCTGGATATACAGCGAGTTTCGACAGTCAAGTGCCGACTCTCGGACCAGGCGAAAGTACCAGTGTGACAACATGTCGCCTTAGTGAAATGCTGCGGAGCGTGAGTGTCAGTTTGTGGAAGAAGACAGCGCAAGGCGCAGAGAGAAAGCCCGTGATAATAAGATACCTCCCGGTGTCCCTCCCTTTGAAGATCGAATATCGAGGTCCCGACCATAGCCTATGGATGACGGAGCAAAAGATTTCGTTTATAGCTCCCCACATCATTTTCGCCGTCGCTAACCCTAACGATCCGCAGCAATGGACCGATCTATCAGTTTTGGAGGAGCAGCCAACGGCAGGCTAAGGAAAGTGTGGGTGAAACAGATCTATGCGTAATCATCAAGCGTTACGCCAGCCAACCCAAGCCTCAAGCGGACGGCTACCGCGCTGTCCCGCGGCTTAGGCCCTAAGCGTTGGGCGGCCTGTAGGCCCCGTTTGTTTTCCTTGAGGAGAAGGTAGTGGCCTTCCGGTCCGAGGTCGAAAAGTCGTCGCAGTCGAGCGAGATAGGTGCCATCTACCTGTTTCGTGGAGGTGAGCGAACCGACCCTCAGGAGAGACAAACCATGAGCCTTGATCTCAACCTCATCAACCAGCCAGCCCAGCCTTGCGTCACCTGCGGTAAGGCGACCGATGCCTCCGTCTACATCGTTGGCAGGAAGGTTCCGATGTGCCCGGACTGCTCCATACGCTTCGAGGACTACCTGGCCGAGAAGGGAGGACCACTGCCATGTCCGCCCGTGCTCTATCGCTATCGAGCGCCTAGTGACGTTAAATCAGGCGAGGCCGAGGACGGCAGCCCTAGTCGGTTTGAACAGTTCCTTACTACAGATCAGGTATGGGCATCGAACCCGACGCAGTTCAACGATCCCTATGATTGCCGCCAGACATACGACTTTGCAGCCTCACCAGAAGAATGGGAGAAGCACGTCGACCACGGGATCGTCGGCGCGTTGGCCGGATATCTCGAGGCCGCGGGCAAGTTGCCGCACTATTCTGAGCAACTCGAGTCTCTTAGGACGGGACTGAAGAAGGAGGCCAAGTACAACGATCCCGCCGTACAGGCGGGCATGGGGCGCCTGATGCAGGAATTCCTCGATAAAGCTCGAGTCCTATGCCTATGCGAGACCCAGACCAATCCAAGGCTGTGGGCTCATTACGCGGACGGCCATCGCGGCTTCTGCCTCGAGTTCGATACAAGTATGGAACCCTTCCATGCATACCGGGTGAGATATACGCGGGACTACCCGAAGCTGGACATCAACGCAACTCCCGATCAGTGCCTCCGGACGTTCCTTCTGACCAAGTCGGAGCTCTGGAAAGACGAAGAAGAGTGGCGATGCGTGGACGTCCAAGGCGGCCCGGCACAATGGTCGATTTCTACGAAGGCGCTGAAGGCGGTGATCTTCGGCACGCGGGCGAGTGCTGACCTTAGGGCGACCATCGCCCAATTGATTGCGGTACACAAGCCTTGGGTCAAGTTGCGAGAGGTCGTAGAGGTACCGTTCTCGTATGATCTTCAGGTCAGACCGCTATCAGCGCCCAACCCGGTGGCTGCACCGGACGTCTGACGCCGCCGGTGAGCCCGGACGCCGTTGGGCTGCGAGAGCAGGTGGCGAAATGACTGAGCCGAGGGTCGAGAGTCGCGAAGGGGCTGCGGAGACTCCCCCGGGCGCCGGCGGGACCCACCGAGGAGCAACCTCTGCAGGGGCGCGCCGGCAAGGCCGGCCTAGCCTGTTATGGAATCGATCTGCTAGTGGGCGACGGTCAGACGGCGCCCCGTGAAGGTGTCGGTGATCGGCGTCCCGGTGTCGCTCGCGGGATTGAGCGGATCCTCGCCAAGCGCAGCGAGAACGAGCCCGCGATCATCGCGCAGTCATGGCCCACCCGGTGGAGGACGATGTCCACGCGGGCGATGTTGAGGAGCGCGCCGCTGGAGTCGAACGAGAAGTCGAGGAGGACGCCCTTGGCGCCTGCGAAGCCGTCGCTCTCCGACGTCCCCTTCTGGCCGCTGAAGTTGAAGACCTCCTGGGTCGAGCTCTGGCCGAGGAACGAGCCGTCGGCCCCCAGGGTCCAGATGCTCTTGGCGCCGCTGCCCTCCTGAGTCAGGTAGGTCCCGGCGCAGTCCTTCGGGAAGCCACCGCCGACCGGCAGCGGAGTCTCCACCCCCGAGCTCCTGGCCGTGCGATAAGCTTGCGCGCTTGAAAGGGGGGCAACCCGTTATGGCAGATGCAGCAGGAGAGACCACCACCGCGTCCGGCCTCAAGTACACGGATCAGGAAGTCGGCCAGGGCGCCGAAGCCAAAGCCGGCCAGACCGTCAACGTCCACTACACCGGCTGGCTGGAGAACGGCACCAAGTTCGACTCCAGCCACGACCGCAAGAGCCCGTTCAGCTTCCACCTCGGCGGCGGCCAGGTGATTCGCGGCTGGGACGAGGGCGTCGCCGGCATGAAGGTCGGCGGCAAGCGGAAGCTCACCATCCCCGCCGACCTCGGCTACGGCGCGCGCGGGGCGGGCGGGGTCATCCCGCCCAACGCGACGCTGATCTTCGAGGTGGAGCTGCTGGGCGTGAAGTAGACCCCTGGGAGCGCTGGCGTCCCGCCGGCCTGTTTAGGGCTCGTCACGGAATAAATGTGCCAGTTCTGATCGAGTCAACTTCAGTCCGGCCCAACGGGTCGGGAGATCCCAGCCCAGGGCTGAGGCCGAAGGCCGATGCCCTGGGAAAACAAGGCGCCTCTATCGTTGCGGCCTGAAGGGCCGCGGGAGCTTTCTTGCCGAGCCAGTTCTCGCGACCCTTCAGGCCGCAACGCGTTGTCCTCCCTCCCTCCCAGGGCATCGGCCTTCGGCCTCAGCCCTGGGCTCCGTTCTCCCGGCCCGTTGGGCCGGCCGGGAAGCGCGAGATGCTATTCGGCCTGGCTCGACAAGTACGGCATGCGCGGCGTCGGCGAGATCGACATCACCGTCGGCAAGTCCTCCGCCGTCGCACTGGATCGGACGGCGTAGTTGGCTTGCTTGTCGAGATGGGCGAGCGGGCGGGTGATCGCGAGCGCCAGAACGTCGGGGATGATAATTCCTTCGAGATTGCGGCGGATCTCCGAGCTAGAAGGCGGCCGTCGTCACGCGGACGCCTTCGATCCGCGAAAACTCCCCGGGCGCGCGCCCTTGCCGCTAACGACCGCGACCTGCGTCTAGTCGATCTCCTGGAAACTCAACACGGAGCAGTCCATCCGCTCTCCTCTCAGTAGTTCCCAATTCTGCAGCGCGAGGTCAATTTCATTCCGAGAAACGGATTGCGCTGGGTGATGCTCTTGATGATCACGGGTGAAAATCCGCCGTTATGGATGTCAGGAATGACCGCGCGCCCCACGTCCGCCACGCACTGGCACTGTTCCCGGGTATAGCGGCCCTTGTAGTAGATCACGCACTCCTCGACGAATTGCGAGCCTCCCTCGCCGGGACCGCCGCCGGTACGGTCCAGGTAGCGCACGATGTCGTCCGCCAGTTTGGCGGCCAGCGAGCCTTCACAGGGAATGCCCTTGGCCATCGCCAGTCCGGCAATGTAGGATGCCGCGCTCTTGCCTTGATCTTGCAGACCTTTGCCGAGGTCGGGATTGGAGTACTCGCGGCCCACGATGCCGGCGAACGCCGAGCTGGAGAGAAATAATTCGAGCTTCTCCCGCGACCGGGGAGCCTTGGGAAGATGGCACTCCTTGAACAGCTTCTGACCCAGCCCGGCGACGACCAGTTGTTCCTTGGGAGACAGGGTCCGCGTGCAGCCGCTTTCCAAAACGTACAGCACATCCCCGTTGTTTTTTTTCTGGTACGCCGCGGGAGTGGGATCGCAGGGCTTCTGGCCGGTGCCGCTCGCCGCCGACTGGGCGGCGCAGGCTTGGTTGTTGGCCTTGAGGAGGTCGTCCTTGTAATAGGTGGCGAAGGTGGAGCCGATCCCGCAGTAGTGGGAGACCCGCAGGGATTTCGCCAGCTCGTCGATCACCCTGTAGCGCTCCGCGGCGCATGCCAGGCCGGCAACCTTCTTCGTGGCCTGCTCGAGCTGGACCGGGAACTGCGCGGCCGCTTCCCGGATGGCTTCGGCGACCCCGGCCGCCGGTGGTCGATCGGGCCACGCGAACCATTCGAAGTAGCGGATGCCGCCGATCGCGCGTTTCGTTCGCGGATCGACATCGGCGGGCTCCATCTGCTCCAGCCAGGGACCGTCCTGGAGCAGTCCAACCATCAACCCGGTGGTGATTGGCTTTGCGGAAAGCTCGCCGTCGACGACGAATCGCCAAGTGATACCCAGTGTGTCGCCGGAGTCAAACCTCTGGAGCCAAGAGGAGACCGTCTTGGCATTGAGGCGAGGCACCTGGTCCATCGCCGTAATCAGGTCGCCGGGCTGGAAGCCCGCGAGAAAGGCGGTGCTGCCCTTCTGCACGGCGACGATCCGCAGTCCCTTGGGACCTCCAGCGTCTTCCGAGTCGGCGACCCGGAGTCCGATGGGCGCCAAATCCTCCGTGGCCGCGAGGGCGGCTCCGGGTGGGAGGAGCGCGAGAAGAGAGAGCCCGAGCAGGGCGGGGCTCATCCAGCGAGTCCTGCGAGGTTGGGAATTCATCTGTGCACCTCGGCGAGAGCCTATCAGCCTTACACCTTTCCGTCGAAGCTGTGCAGCCCCTACTTCACCGGTGCGTACTCCGGCCGGATGTCCACCGGCACGGCGGACAGCCGGCCGATCGCGTCCCGCAGCGCCTGCGAGGGCTTGCCGTAGGTGTCGAGAAACTTCTTCGTGCCCGCGTAGTCGCCGCGGGCCTGGAGCTCCAGCATGTCGTGCAGCAGGTCGCGGATGCCGCCGGGGAACTTCTCGGACACGGCATGCACTTGGCCCTGGGCATTGAACTGGAGCGCGCCTTTGGCCATCAGGTAATTGAACTGCGACACGACGCCCTGGCCGTGGGCCTCGTCCACCCCGAAGCGGGCGGCACGGAACAGGCCGGCGACGTAGGTGGGCTCCAGCGACTTGCGCAGCGCCGCCGGCATGTCGCCCCGCTCGATGAGGGCGAGGATGTTGTAGACGCCCATCACGTCCGCCTTCGCCTCCTCCAGGGTGGCGAACAGCTCCTTGAGCTCCAGCCGCACCTCGGTCTTGCGGCCGTTCACCGTAATGGTGCCCGGTCCCAGGCCGTGGGACAGCTCGTGGTGGAGGGTCTCGTTGAGGTAGGCGTCGAAGGAGACGTCCTTCACCTGGGCGGGATCGAGCACCAGGCCGGCGATGGGGATCAGGATCTTGTCGTACTTCGCCTTCATCGTGTTGCGCAGCAGCACCTTCTTCGAGCCCTTGGCCTCCCGCACCCGCTCGTCGTTGGGCAGGTTGAAGGCCGCCGTCTGCACGCCGGCCTGGGCCTCGCCGCCGCCGTAGACGAGGTCGACGACCCGGATGGGGCTCTCCGTGCCGCGGTTCAGGTTCTTGTCCGCGTCCGGAATGGGCAGGTTGCGCTCCAACCAGGGCAGCCGCTCCTTGTAGAGGGCGAGCGCGGCCGATTCCTTGGGCAGGTTGACGGTGACGTAGGCCTCGAAGGCGGCCTTGTAGCCGAAGAGATCGTCCTCGTAGGTCTCGTAAGGGCCGATCGTGACCTCCACCGGCGCGTCGAGGTCCATCCAGGCGACGTCCGAGGCGTAGTAGTCGTCGCTCTCGAAGGCGGCGGCCCGCAGCTCCAGGAACTTCTTGAGCGAGGCGTTGCCGGTGATCGCCGCCGCTTCCCGCAGCAGCTTCGCCGCGGGCTTCAGCCACTCGGCGTACTCCTGGGCGTAGGGCACGGAGACGAGGCCGCCGTCCTTGCCGCGGCGGATCACCGTGAAGGTGGAGGTGAATTTCTCCTTGTCGCCCGGGTGCTTGGCGATCCAGGCGTCGAAGTCCTGCTTGGTGACGTCCTCCGGGTAGTAACCCGCTCCCGGCGGACGGGTTTTACCGCCGACGAAGGGCTGGCGTTCCGCCAAGCGGTCCCAGGGGCCGTAGTTGATGTCGAAGTACTCGCGGGCCGCCGCGGCGTTCGGCTCTTTGAGAGTCTTCAGCTCCTCGCGCATCGCGGGATTGCCCGTCCACGCCTGCCGCAGGAAGATCTCGTTCATCAACTTCCCGGCTTCGACCAGCTTGTCGAGCACCCTGCGGTCGTCCGCCGTCAACGACGAGAGGTCCGCGGCAAACGGCGTGGGGGCGAACTGGGCGATCCGCTTCTGGATGTCAGGCACGATTCTCAGCTCCTCTCCCGCCTTCTTGGGGGCCTTGGGCTCTGCTGCCCGGACCGATACGGCCAGCGCCATCAGTCCCGCCAAACAGGCCACGCTCACAAACGCTGAACGCATGGCATCTCCTTTTCATCAGCCCGGCAAAACCCGGAAGCCCGCTGGGCAAAGTGGTCGTCGACGATTCGCCGGTGGCGGCGGATGACTTTCACTCTACTTCACCTTCCCTAGCGCACCCTGAATCCGCCGGCAGATGCCGCGCAGGATTCGCACGTCGCGGCTGGCGGGGGCCGCCCGGGCGGCGAGGCGGCGCAGGTCGCGCAGAACTCCCGGGAAGCTGTCGTCGCGGGCGAAGCCGACTTCCGTCAGGACGTCGGCCGCGTGGCCGAGCAGGCCGTCGATCTCCTCGGCAGCGGCGGGAGGCTCCTCCCAGGCATCGCCAGCCGGCTTGTCGCCGCGGGCCATGAACAACTCGTACGACACGATCAGCACTGCCTGGGCGAGGTTGAGCGTCGGCTGGACGGGCGAGCAGGGGATGGTGACCACGGCGCCGGCCAAGGCCAGCTCCTCGTTTGTCAGCCCTCCCACCTCGGGGCCGAAGACGAGAGCGGTCGGGGTATCCGGCGAGTTTTGCGCCAGCCAGTCCGGCAGCTCGCGAGGAGTGAGAAAGGGAATGCCCAGGCGGCGGTCGCGCGTGGAGGTGGTGCCCACCACCCGGCGGAAGGGGGCGAGCGCCTCGGCGAGGCTAGGGACGCGGACGATCCCATCGAGCACCGCCCGGGCGCCCACGGCGAAGGCGGTGGCTGTGCTGCCGAGCTCCGCCGCCGGTTCCACCAGGAAGAGACGGGAGAGCCCCATGTTGGCCATCGCCCGGGCCGTGGACCCGACGTTGCCCTCCACCCGCGGCCGGACGAGGACGACCGCCGCCGACAGCGACCCCGAATCCTCGGCCACTAACGGAATCCGCGGCGCAGCTCGCGCTTGAAGACGCCGAAGGCCTCGTCGCCCAACAGGCAGACGACCACTCTTTCGAGCTTGGTGCCCCCCTGCAGGAAGCGATGGATCTCGGTGAGCATGATGCGCGCGGCCCGGTCGATGGGGAAGCCGAAGTTGCCGGTGGAAAGGGCGGGCAGGGCGACAGACTTCATCCCCCTGCGGTCCGCCAGGGCCAGGGCGGCGCGGACGGCGGCGGCGAGCCGCTTGTCCTCATCGCCCTCGCCCATCCGCGGCCCCACGGCGTGGATGACACGCCGGGCTTTGAGGTGGCCCGCGCCGGTCATCACGGCGGTGCCCACGGGCGTGCCGCCGATGCGGTTACACTCCTCCTGGATGGAGGGTCCACCCTTGCGGCGGATGGCCCCGGCCACGCCGGAGCCCAGTTGGAGCTGCTCGTTGGCGGCATTGACGATCGAGTCCACCTCGAGATCTGTGATATCGCCTTCCACCAGCTCGAGCTGGGTGTGGTCCATCGTCACTGTGACGCGATTCTCGGCCTGCTTTTCCGTCATCTCAGCCATCACCCCTCCCACAATCATATCAAGGGTGGCCGGGCTTGGATTCCGGCGGGCAAACTCCCCTGAATCTCATAGTGTAAACTCCTCACCACATGTGGACCGAGCTGAAGAACCAACTATCGGCCGCCCTGGCCGCGACGATCCAGGAGCGCTTCGGCGTCGAGCATCAGCCGGTGCTGGAGGTGCCTCCACGGCGCGATCTGGGGGACCTCTCCTCGCCGGCGGGCTTGCAGCTCGCGCGGGTGCTGAAGCGCAACCCGCGGGCCATCGCGGAAGAGCTTGCCGCCGCCCTCCAGCGGCCGGCCGCCGTGCGCGACGTCCAGGTCCAGGGGGCCGGCTTCCTCAACTTCTACCTCGACCGCCGGGCCTTCACCGCCGCCCTGCTGGACGCGCCCCTGCTCCCGGGCGGCGTCCGCAAGGGCAAGGTGGTGATCGAGCACACCAACATCAATCCCAACAAGGCGGCCCATATCGGCCACCTGCGCAACGCCGTGCTCGGCGACGTGCTGGGCCGTTCGCTCAAGAGCCTGGGCTACCCGGTCGAGATTCAGAACTACATCGACGACACCGGCGTCCAGCTCGCCGACGTGGTGGTGGGCTTCATCGACCTGCGCGGGCTCTCGCTCGCCCAGGTGGCCGCCCTCCCGGAGCCGTTCGACTTCTACTGCTGGGACCTCTACAGCGAGGTCGGCCGCTGGTTCGAGGGGGACCCGGAGCGCCAGAAGCTGCGGCGGGAGACCCTGCACGAGATGGAGACGGCCCGCGGGCCGCGGGCGGAGATGAGCGTGCTGGTGGCGCGGCGGGTGGTCGCCCGCCATCTCGCCACCATGGGGCGCATCGACGTCTCCTACGACCTGCTGACCCACGAGAGTGACATCCTGGGGCACAACTTCTTCGAGCAGGCCTTCGGGCTGCTCAAGGAGAGCGGCGCCGTCCATCTGGAGAAGGAGGGGAAGAACGCCGGCTGCTGGGTGATGCCCCTCTCCCAGGCTGAGGAGTTCGCGGGCCTCGAAGATCCCGACAAGGTGATCGTCCGTTCGGACGGCACGGTGACCTACGTCGGCAAGGACATCGCCTACCAGCTCTGGAAGTTCGGCCTCCTGAGCCGCGACTTCGGCTACCGCTTCTGGCAGGAGGAAATGGTCTGGGAGACCACCCATGGCGGCGTCGAGGGGCACCCGGTCTTCGGCCACGCGTGGCGGGTGTTCAACGTCATCGACACCCGCCAGAGCTACCTGCAGAAGATCGTCCGCGCCGGCCTCCAGTCCCTGGGCCACGAGGCGGAAGCAGAGCGCTCCGTCCATTTCGCCTATGAGATGGTCGCCCTCTCCACCGCCACGGCCCGGCTGCTCGGCTATATCGACGAGGAGGGCGGCGACGACAAGGTGTTGGAGATGTCCGGCCGCAAGGGGATCGGCGTCAAGGCCGACGACCTCATGGACCAGCTCATCGTGCGGGCGCGGGACGAGGTGCTGAAGCGCAACCGCGACCTCGGCGAGGGCGAGCTCGACGTGCTCTCGCGCCAGATCGCCATCGCCGCCCTGCGCTTCTTCATGGCCAAGGCCACCACCAACCGGGTGATCGCCTTCGATTTCGACGAAGCCGTGAGCTTCGAAGGCGAGACCGGTCCCTATCTCCAGTACTCCCTGGTGCGGGCCAACAACATCCGCCGCCGGCTGGCGCAGGAGGGGCTGCCCGCGGACGTCTTCGCCGACGAGGTCGCGACGCTCCCCCACGAGCTGTGGAGCGAGGACCTTTGGGACTTGATTCTCCAGGTGGCGCAGATCGGCGAGACGGTCGAGAAGGCCACCGAGACGCTGGAGCTGTCGCTGATCGCCCGGCACGCGCTGGACGTCGCGCAGCATTTCAATACCGTGTATCACCGCCACCCCATCCTCCAGGAGAAGGATCCCCAGGTCCGCGCCGTCCGGCTGGCCATGGTGGTGGTCTTCCGGCGCGGGCTGGAGACCCTGGGAGAGCTCCTGGGCATTCCGATCCCGGAGAAAATGTGACCATGGAAGCCGAAGGCCGTCCGCAAAAGAAACCGACCTCTCCCTGGGTGTACGTGGGTTGCGGCTGCGCCGCGATCGTGGTGCTCGGCCTGCTGGTCCTAGGCGGGCTGACCTTCTGGGGGTACCGAACAGGCAAGGAGTTCACTGAGGGCATGACCGACCCGGTGAAGCGCGAGGCGAGGGTCAAGGCGGTGCTCCCCTACGAGCAACTGCCCCCCGGCTATTACCCGGCGTTTGCCATGTCGATGCCCATGGGGTTCATGGAGATGGCCATGCTGACGGACCGCGACCTCGGCACGGGCAAGAGCCGGCCGGATGAGGGCTTCGAAGAGCGCGGCTTCATGTTCATGAACATGCGCCAGATGAAGGACAACAAGGCGAAGATGGAGCGCTTCCTGCGCGGCGAGTCGCCGCGTCCGGACGACTCAGGCTGGTACCAGTCCAACGTGAAGTTCAATCCCAAGGAGGTCATCCGCCGGGGAACCGTCAACGTCAACGGCACCGAGGTCCTCTACTCCGCCAGCCGGGGCGAGATCCAACGCCGCCACAGAGAGGACAAACACGGGGTCGTCACCATGTTGATGCCCCAGTGTCCCCACGACACCCGTCTCCGCTTCGGTATGTGGTTCGGTCCCGACCCGGCCGCCGACAAGCCCCTCGCCGAGGCCAATTTCGCCGGCACCAACGCCGACCCGGCCGCGATGCAGGAGTTCCTGGGGCACTTCCAGCTCTGCGGGAAATAGGGGCGAGAGCAAAAGGAAGCATCGGCGGCGCAGGAAAAGAAGGGGGAGGTCTCTCGGTTCCTCCCCAAAAAGATGGATCAGGCAGGGGTTTCCGCCCACTGCTCCCGCAGGGCCGCGGCGACCGCGTCGCGCAGGGCGGGCGGGGTGTAGACGCGGTAGCGGTCGATGCGGGAGAGGTGGCGGATGAACTGGCTGGCCTGCTCCATCGGCTCCAGCGAGCCGTCGAAGCGCCGCACCAGGACGCGGCTGCTGCCCAGCCGGTGGGGGTCCTTGGCGGAGTTGGAGAGCAGGATGCTGCCGGCTCCGAAACGCCGGCGCAGCCCGGGGATCAACTCCTCGAAGCGCTCCTTGTCCGCCGCCGCCAGGTGCTCCCGCGTTTCGAAGGCCACCGGGAAGTGGCGGCGCTCGATGAGCGCGCGGGCATGCGGGCTCGGGGAGGTGCGCAGGGCCGTCCACACCGAGACGTCGTCCTGGCCGAGGAAATCCTCCGGCGGCGCCGCCCAGCGCCACCCCTGCTCTTCGAGCCACTCGTTGAGGTGGAGCTCCATGGCCTTGCCCGTGACGTTGAAGTAGACCTGCGTAAACATGTAGTAGCGGGCCATCACCAACGCCTCCAGCGCGTGGACGCCCCCTTCCTCGACGCCGATCCCCCACTCGCCCGTCTCCGGATCCGCGATGGGGAGGATGGTGTCGAGCAGCCGCTCCAGGTCGTAGGTGCCGTAGCGCACGCCACAGAACAGGCTGTCGCGCAGCAGGTAGTCCATCTTGTCCACGTCGAGCTCGCCGGAGACGATCTTCGACAGCAGCCGCTCGGTGGGCGAGCCACCGCCGGCGAGCAGGCGGGCCACGTCCGCGGTGCCGATCCCGTCGCCGTGGGCACGGAAGATCTCCTCGACCTCCTCGGTGCCCAGCAGGCGCCGGGTCATCTCCTCGTGGTCGATGCCGCCCTCGAAGAGGTCCTCCGCCGAATGGCTGAAGGGCGCGTGGCCAAGGTCGTGGAGCAGGGCGGCGGCGCGGGTGACGCGCCGCTCGGGGCTGTGGGCCCCGGCGGACAGCAGGTCCTCGCCCGTCGAGCGGCTCTTCGAGCACAGCGCGTCGTAGACCCGGCCGGCGAGGTGCATGGCCCCCATCACGTGGCCGAAGCGCGTGTGCTCCGCCCCGGGGAAGACGAGGAAGGTGAAGCCGAGCTGGTGGATGAAGCGCAGGCGCTGGACGGGCCGGCTATCGATCAGCGCGGTTTCCAGCGGGTCGGCGCGGATGAAGCCGTGGACCGGGTCGCGGATCGAGAGCACGGGTGGCGGCGAGGGCGCGGGGCTCAGTTGTGCTCCGCGTTGCCGGCCAGCCGGCGGAACGGGCGCAACAGGTCGAACACCTGGCGGCGGGCGCGGAGGATGGACAGCACGGAGAGGCCGCGCTCGGGCAGCGACTCGGTGAGGAGCTGGAGCTTGCGCAGCGGCGGCACCTCGACGCGCGTGGCGATGCGGTTGACCAGCTCCTCGAAGGCGGCGCCACCGGAGAGCGCTTCGAGGTCGTCAAGGTCCCAGGGGAACTGCTCGCCGAGGTCCTCGGAGAGATCCCGGAGCTGCTTCAGGAGATCGTTGCGGACGGCGAGGACGCCCGCGTCCCGCTCGTCGAGCCAGGGTTCCTCCTTGAGCCGCACCACCGCCTGGCGATAGGGCGCGTCGGCGATCTCGCGTTCGAGCTCGAAGCGGAGCTCGCCGTAGAGGAGCAAGTCCGTGTTGCCGTCGGGCTGGGTCTCGAGGTCCATCACCCGGGCTGCCGTGCCACCGGGGAAGATTTCGGGTTGTCCCTGGGCATCGAAGCGCGGGCCGGGCTTGATCAGCACCACGCCGAGCCAGCGCTCGTCCTCGTCCTGCTCTTCGAGCTCGTGGACAAGCGGCAGGAACGCCGGATCGACGACGTGAAGCTTCAGCTCCGTGCGCGGGAAGTGCACGACGTTGGGAAGGGGGACCAGCGGGATACGGGTACCGGCGCCTGCCATAGAAGAATGATAGCGCGGTTGGGGGATGTAGGGCTCGGATAGGATCAGCCTGCCATGAAGATCCTGGTCCTCAACTGCGGCAGCTCCTCCCTCAAGTTCCAGCTCATCGAAACGGACTCAGGACTGGCGCGCGACGGCAAGGACCGCACCCTCGCCAAGGGGCTGGTGGAGGACACCGGCGGCACGGCCACGCTTCACTACGAAGCGCAGGGCAGGAAGCCGGTGCGCGATGCCATCGGGGCCTTTCAGCACCAGACGGCGGTCGAGAAGGCTCTCGCCGTGCTCACCGACGGCGAGACGGGCGTCATTCCCCACAAGGACGAGATCGGCGCCGTGGGCCACCGGGTCGTCCACGGCGGCGAACGCTTCAAGACCTCCGTCTTGATCGACGACGGCGTGATCGAGGGGATCGAGGCCAACATTCCCCTGGCGCCTTTGCACAATCCCGGCAATCTCCAGGGCTATCGCGCCGCCAAGGCCGCCCTTCCGGACGCGCCCCAGGTGGCGGTCTTCGACACGTCGTTCCACCAGACCATGCCGCCGGAGGCTTTCCTCTACGCTCTTCCCTATGATCAATATCAGCGCTTCGGCATTCGCCGCTTCGGCTTTCACGGCACCTCGCACCGGTTCGTCTCCGGCCGCGCCGCCGCCCGGCTGGGCCGATCGCCCGACGATCCAGGTCTCCGATTGATCACCTGCCACCTGGGCAATGGCGCCTCGGTCTGCGCCATCCGCGGCGGCAAG
The DNA here is from genome assembly GCA_035996875.1 of Thermoanaerobaculia bacterium. Classification (GTDB taxonomy): domain Bacteria; phylum Acidobacteriota; class Thermoanaerobaculia; order Multivoradales; family UBA5704; genus DATARR01. The sequence continues at coordinate 3,389 of DASYJD010000053.1, read as the reverse complement.
TCCATTGATACCTCGATGGGTTTCACGCCGCTGGAGGGCTTGGTGATGGGCACGCGCTGCGGCGACCTCGATCCCGCGGCGCTGCTCTATCTCATGGGCCGCGAGGAGCTGGGCGCCGCCGAGGCCAACGCCTTGATGAACAAGCGTAGCGGTCTGCTGGGGTTGTCCGGCCTTTCCAACGACATGCGGACGCTGCTGGAGGCGGAGGAGAAAGGTAACGAGCGCGCTCGCCTGGCGATCGACGCCTTTTGCTACCGGCTGCGGAAGTACATTGCGTCTTACGTCGGAGCGCTCGGGGGCGTGGACGCTCTCGTCTTCGCCGGCGGCATCGGCGAGAACTCACCCGCGGTGCGGGAGCGGAGTCTCCACGGCCTGGACGCCCTGGGCCTCACGGCCGATCCCGCCCGCAACAAAGCCGCTTGCGGCACCGAGGCCGAGATCTCCCCCGAAGGCGCTCATCCCCAGGTCTTCGTGATTCCCACCGACGAGGAACTGCTGATCGCCCGCGATTCGTTCCAGATCGTCAGCGGGCTATTGAAAGCTCACTGATCTCCGGCGGTCCCCTCCGCGTCGCTGACGATCCCCATGCCGTCGTCGTCGGTGCGCGGACCTCCCCATTTCCAGTTTTTGATCTCGGGCATGTCATCCCCGTACTTCTCGATGTACTCCTTGTGATCGAGCAGCTTGTCGCGCAGCGCCTGCTTGACGTAGGCGGCCCTGGGGCCGAGCTTGGGGACGCGGTCGATCACGTCCTCCACGAGATGAAAGCGGTCGAGATCGTTGCGCATCACCATATCGAAAGGCGTGGTCGTCGTCCCCTCCTCTTTATATCCCCGCACGTGGAAGTTGTCGTGATTCGTCCGCCGGTAGGTGAGGCGGTGAACGAGCCAGGGATAGCCGTGGAAGGCGAAGATCACCGGCTTGTCGCGGGTGAACAGGACGTCGAAATCCTTGTCGGACAAACCGTGCGGATGCTCCGAGGTCGGCTGCAAAGTCATTAGGTCCACGACGTTGACCACCCGCACGCACAGGTCCGGCAGATGATGCCGCATCAGGTCTACGGCCGCCAGGGTCTCCAGCGTCGGCACGTCGCCGGCACAGGCCATCACCACGTCGGGCTCGCCGCCCTTGTCGTTGCTCGCCCACTCCCAGATGCCGATGCCCGCCGTGCAGTGCTTCACCGCCTGGTCCATCGTCAGCCACTGCGGCGCCGGCTGTTTGCCGCAGACGACGACGTTGACGTATTGCCGGCTGCGCAGGCAGTGATCGGTCACCGAGAGGAGGGTGTTGGCATCCGGCGGCAGGTAAACGCGCACCACCTCGGCCTTCTTGTTCATCACGTGATCGATGAACCCCGGGTCCTGATGGCTGAAACCGTTGTGATCCTGCCGCCAGACGTGCGAGGTGAGCATGTAGTTGAGCGAGGCGATGGGCCGCCGCCAGGGGATTTCCCGCGTCGTCTTCAACCATTTGGCGTGTTGATTGAACATCGAATCCACGATGTGGATGAACGCCTCGTAGCAGGAGAAAAAGCCGTGCCGGCCGGTGAGCAGGTAGCCCTCCAGCCAACCCTGGCACTGGTGCTCGGAGAGCACTTCCATCACCCGGCCGTCCGCCGAGAGGTCCTCGTCCGTGGGCAGGATTTCGGCGACCGATTCGCGGTCGGTGACCTCAAAAACGTCGTTCCAGCGGTTCGACGCCGTTTCGTCCGGGCTGAAAAGGCGGAAGTTGCGGGAGTCCGAGTTGCGCTTCAACACGTCGCGCAGAAACTTCCCCTGCACCCGGGTGGCCTCGTCCATCTTTGCGCCGGGCGAGGGCACCTCCACCGCGTAGTCGCGGAAGTCGGGCAGCCGCAGGTCGTGCAGCAGCACGCCGCCGTTGGTGTGCGGATTGGCGCTCATCCGCCGCTCGCCCTGGGGCGAAAGGTCCGCGATTTCGGGCCGCAGCCGGCCCGTCTCGTCGAACAGCTCTTCGGGCTTGTAGCCCCGCATCCAGCCTTCGAGGATGTTCACGTGCCCGGGCTTGCCCATGTCCGCCAGCGGCACCTGATGGGCGCGCCACGTCCCCTCGACCGGCACGCCGTCTACTTCCTTAGGGCCGGTCCAGCCCTTGGGCGAGCGCAGCACGATCATCGGCCAACAGGGACGTTCCTTGAAGCCGTTCTCCCGGGCGTTGGCCTGGATGCGTTTGATCTTCGGAATCACCTCGTCGAGCACCGCGGCCATGCGCTGATGCATCGCCTCGGGCTCGCTCCCCTCCACGTAATGAGGATCGTAGCCGTAGCCGCGCATCAGGCTGTCCAGCTCTGCATGGGGAATGCGGGCAAGCACTGTGGGGCCGGCGATCTTGTAGCCGTTGAGGTGGAGGATGGGGAGCACGGCGCCGTCGTGCACCGGGTTCAGGAACTTGTTCGAGTGCCAACTCGTGGCGAGCGGCCCCGTCTCGGCCTCGCCGTCGCCGATGACGCAGGCGACGATGAGACTCGGGTTGTCGAACGCCGCGCCGTAGGCGTGGGAGAGCGCGTAGCCGAGCTCGCCCCCCTCGTGAATCGAGCCCGGTGTCTCCGGCGCTGCGTGGCTCGGGATGCCCCCGGGGAATGAGAACTGCTTGAACAGAAGCTTCATCCCCTCCTCGTCCAAGGAGACGTTGGGATAGAGGTCGCTGTACGTCCCCTCCAGATAGGCGTTGGCCACCACCGCCGGGCCACCATGGCCCGGGCCGGTGATGTAGAACATGTCGAGGTCGTGCGCCTTGATGACCCGGTTGAGATGCACCCAGAGGAAGTTGAGGCCCGGCGTCGTGCCCCAGTGACCTAGGAGGCGGGGCTTGACGTCCGAAAGCTCCAGCGGCTTCTTCAGCAGCGGGTTGTTGAACAGGTAGATCTGCCCCACCGAAAGATAGTTCGCGGCACGCCACCACGCGTCCATCCTCTGCAGGAGCTCGGGCGAGAGCGGCCCTTCCTTGGGATCCGGCATTTCAGCACCTCCTTCCACCACGGGGTATCCTGACACACCTGCGGGACGGCGGAAGGCGCTGTCACGCCTTCGTTTCAATGGCGACGCGCCGAACTGGTCCGGCGTGTCTCCCCGGGAAGAGGCTGCGGACCGATGTCCGGCACGGGTGGAAATCCCTCCCGATGCTCGGGCTCCTCTCTCGCATAAGCATGGGCCCGAAGCTTCATCCGCTCACTTGCTTATGCGACACTCCGCATGGCATTGACGCGAATACAGTTCAGCGGTAACCTTTATATGTCTCGGAAACTTCACAGCTATCAGAAAGTAGAGGATCTGAGGCACGAGGTAAAACCGATCAATAGAGGTCGTGGATGAACGCGTTTTTTGGCGGATTTTCGGGATCAGTCACAACGAGATAGCCCGTGTGTGAGCGAT
>DASYJD010000052.1:0-54035 GCA_035996875.1 Thermoanaerobaculia bacterium | reverse complement strand
TGCATCGCGAAGCGTTCTGTAAATTTCTGGAACCGCTGTCCCATCTCTTCAACTGGGGATGGGGCATTGGCAATCTCCTCGGACTTACGTCCTTTCAGGTGGGGAGTTGGGCATTGGGGTATCTTCCCGAGGCGCCGCCGTGGCGCCATAAGGCAACTTTACCCCTCCTAGATACCCGAATTCAAGACCTAGGGCAGTCTGGCTTGGTCTGACAAAGTAGAACTAAGCTCTAGCGGCTTCTACACATCTCCCTTTCACGCCGTGCCATCCGGCACGGCAGCCTGCTGCGGGTAGAAGATGGGCTCCTCGGGATCGCGGTGCCAGTCGTATTCGGCACCCGTCGCCGCCACCTCGGCCACGGCGCGGCCGGCGAGGCGCTTGACGAGGTAGAAGGCCATGTCGGTGCCGGCGGAGACGCCCGCGGACGTAACGTAGCGGCCCGCGTCGACCCAGCGCGAGACGTTATCCCAGAGGACGCGCGGGCCCTGACTGGTCACCCAGGCGAAGGCCGCGTGATTCGTGGCGGCCGGCAGGCCGTCGAGAAGCCCGGCAAACGCCAGGATCGAGGCTCCCGTGCAGACCGACGTCATCAGCTCGACCTTCTTGTCCATTGCCCACACCCAGTCGACGAGTGCTTTCCTCTCCTTGGGGTGCTTGTCGCTGAGTAGGACCCGCGTGCCGATACCGCCGGGAATCATCAGCACGTCGATCTTCTTTTCGAGCGCCTCGTCGCGGAAGTAGTCCGGCGCTACGCAGGGACCGTTGGCGCTCTTCACGGGTGCCGGTGCCGCCTTCTTCCCCGCGCCGTCCGGCCTGCACTGGTTGGAGATGAGCACCACCTCGAACGGGTAGGGCGGCGGGCTCGCATAGTTCGTACCGATGAAGCGCGAGACGCTGAAGGCTTCGACAAAGCCCCACACATCGAGAGGCTCAAATCCATCGAATACCAGGATGCCGATGCGGAGAGTGCGGGGAAAGCGGTTCGTGTCGCTCATGAGTGCGACAAGCTTACCAGTCTTCCTTCGTGAAGGCTGTATCATCCCCCGGATGAAACCGAACGAGCGGGAGGGTGCGAAGGTCGTAATCGTGGGGGCGGGGATGGCCGGCCTCTGCTGTGCTTTGAAGCTCCAGGAAAAAGGGATTTCCTGCACGGTTCTGGAAGCGTCCGACGCCGTGGGCGGGCGCGTCCGTACGGACAAGGTGGATGGCTTCCTCCTCGACCGCGGGTTCCAGGTGCTCCTTACCGCCTATCCCGAGGCTCGCCGCCTGCTCAACTATCAGCCTCTGAAACTGCGGACGTTCTCCCCGGGAGCCCTGATCCGGATGGACGGCAAGTTCCACCGGATCTCCGATCCGTTCCGCCAACCTTGGACAATCCCGGCTACGCTCTTCTCTTCCGTCGGGAATCTAAAGGACAAGCTACGGATCGCCCGCCTGCGGCGCCACGTCCTCGCGGGCTCGATCGACGAGATCCTCCAGCGGCCGGAAACCTCGTCGCTGGACGCGCTCCTCGAATTCGGCTTCAGCGACCGAATGATCGGCTCGTTCTTCCGCCCGTTCTTCGGTGGCATCTTCCTGGAGACCGACCTCGCGACCTCCAGCCGGATGCTGGAGCTCATCTTCCGCATGTTCAGCCAGGGCAAGGCCGCGCTCCCCTCCGCGGGCATGGGGGCCATCCCCCAACAACTCGCGTCTCGGCTGCCAGCAGGAACCCTCCGGCTCGGGGCTAGAGTCGAGTCGCTTGGAGAGGGCGAGGTTCATATGAAGGGAGGGGAGCGGATCCCTGCCATGGCCGTGGTGCTTGCCACGGAGGCTCCGGAGGCAGCCCGCCTGCTGCCGGGTCTGCATCCTCCCGGCTTTCGGGGTACGGCGTGCCTGTATTTCGCGGCGGATCAGCCACCCTTGTCAAAACCCGTTCTGGTGCTCAATGGCGAGGGCCGGGGACCCGTGGACAACCTCTGCCTGCCCAGCGTCGTGGCGCCCGGCTATGCCCCGGCCGGCAAGTCGCTCGTCTCCGCAACCGTAGTAGACGCGGCCGGAGCGGACGAAAAGGAACTGGAATCCGAAGTCCGCCGGCACCTCGTCTCCTGGTTCGGCCCGGCCGTCGAGAGCTGGCGCCACCTGCGCACCTACCGCATTCCTCTGGCCCTCCCCGCCCGCAGCTCGCTGGAGCCGGCCGCCCTGCCCGTGCGAAGGCGGCCCGGCCTCTATCTCTGCGGCGATCACCGCGAGACTCCATCGCTGCAAGGAGCGATGGTCTCCGGACGGCGGGCGGCGGAGGCGGTGATCGAGGATTGGGAGAAGCTGTAGGCGCCCTACTCGCCGAAGGGCGCCCAGATGTTCTTCACCTGAACCGCGCGGCGGAGAAACTCTTCGCCGGAGCCTTGCTCTGGGTCGGCCCAGTCGCGGGCGTGGCCGTTGCTCACCCAGGTCCGCTTGAGGTTGCCGATCGAGGCTCGCTCGACGGCGGCGCTGCCATCGCGGCTGCCGAAGTACCACTGGCAGTCCACGTCGTCGTGGGCGGCGAGGACTCCGGCCAGGACGTCGCGGCTGCCAGTGACGATGTTGATGACGCCGGCAGGGACGTCCGAGGTGTCGAAGACCTGGTAGAGGTCCGTGGCCGCCAGGGGCCAACGCTCGGAGGGGACGGCAACGACAGCATTGCCCATCGCGATGGCCGGTGCCACGGTGGCGATGAAAGCGAGGAGGGGGTGCTCGTCCGGGCAGACGACCGCCAGGGTGCCGATGGGCTCGTAGACGGCGAAGGTGAAGTTGCGCAGCGGCGTGGCCTGGACCCGGCCGGCGTACTTGTCCGCCCAGGCGGCGTTCATGAAGAGGCGCTCGACCGAGAGGTCGACCTCGGCGCCCGCGGCCTCTTTCCCGGCACCGGTCATGGCGTCCAGGCGGCGAACGAATTCGTCGCGCCGGGCGGCGAGGTTCTCGGCGATGTAGTAGAGGATCTGCGCGCGCAGATGGGCCGTAGCCTTCGCCCAGCCGGGAGCGGCCTTGCGCGCGGCTTCGACGGCGTTGCGGACGTCCTTGCGGTTCCCCTCCCCCACCTCGCCGATCAGGCGGCCGTCGGCCCCCAGGATCTTGCGGATCACCTCGCCGTCCGGACGGGTCTGCTTGCCGCCGATGTATAGCTTGGCGGTGCGGTCGATCACGGGCAGCCCGGCCGGAGCGGCATCGTCCCTGGCGACCTTCTTGTCCTTACCGTCCTTGCTGTCCTTTTTATCCCCAGCCTTCTTCGCCTCCGCCTCCCAGCCTGGCTGCACGTACTCCCAGAGCCCTTCCCTGCCGCCCTCGCGGCCGAAGCCGCTCTCGCGATAGCCGCCGAAGCCGGCGGCGGCGTCGAAGAGATTGGTGCTGTTGATCCACACGGTGCCGGCCTTGATCTTCGAGGCCAGGTCCAGAGCAAGATTCACGTTCTCCGTCCACAGGCTCGCCGCCAAGCCGTAGCGCGTGTTGTTCGCCAGCTCGATGGCCTCCTCCGGCGTGCGGAAGGTCATGGCCACGAGCACCGGACCGAAAATCTCGACCTGCGCGATGGTCGCCGCCGGCTCGACCTCGGTGAACAGGGTGGGCGGATAGAACCATCCGTCCCGCGGACAGCTCCAGGACGGCTGCCACATCTTGGCGCCCTCCTCCACTCCCTGCTTCACCAGCCGGTCGATGCGCTCCAATTGCACCGGGGCGATGATGGCGCCGATGTCGATGGCTTTATCGCGCGGGTCGCCCACCCGCAATGTCTCCATGCGGGCACGGAGCTTGGTGTAGAGCGTTTCGGCGACTCCCTCCTGAACGAGCAGGCGCGAGCCGGCGCAGCAGACCTCTCCCTGGTTGAACCAGATGGCATCCACCACGCCTTCGACCGTGCCGTCGAGGTCGGCGTCGTCGAAGACCAGGAAGGGAGACTTGCCGCCCAGCTCCAGCGACAGCTTCTTGCCGGTGCCCGCTGTGGCCTCGCGGAGGATGCGGCCGACCTCGGTCGAGCCGGTGAAGGCGATCTTGTCCACTCCTGGATGGCGAACGATCAGCTCGCCCGTGCGGCCGTCGCCGGTGACGATGTTGACCACGCCCGGCGGCAGGCCGGCGTCGCGGCAGATCTCGGCGAAGGCGCACGCCGTCACGGGGGTGAACTCGGCGGACTTGAGCACCACTGTGTTGCCCATGGCGAGGGCCGGCGCGATCTTCCAGGCCAGCATGAGCAGCGGGAAGTTCCAGGGGATGATCTGCCCGGCGACGCCGAGGGGAACGTAGCCCGGAAGCTCGCGCTCCATGAGCTGCGCCCAGCCGGCGTGGTGGTAGAAGTGCCGGGCCACGAGGGGAACGTCGATGTCCCGCGTCTCGCGGATTGGCTTGCCGTTGTCCAGCGTCTCCAGCACGGCGAGGAGGCGGGCGTTCTTCTGCACGTTCCGGGCGATGGCGTAGAGATGGCGAGCCCGGCCGTGGCCGCCGAGCTCCCACCAGGGGCCCTGAGCCGCACGCGCCGCGTCGACGGCGGCGTCCACCTCGGCGGCCCCGCACTGAGCGACCCGAGCGAGAGGCTTGGCTGTGGCCGGGTTCAGAGTGTCGAACCACTCTCCAGAGGCCGGCTTGCGGAACTCGCCTCCGATGAACGGGAGGATCTCCCGGCCGCGGGCCTCCAGCCACGCCAGCGCCGCATCGGCGCTCTCGGGGGCCGGTCCATATTCCAGGGTCTCGAAGATCTCGGCGATATTGGCGGTCGTGGCCATTCAGGGTGCCTTTCAGGCCAGAGGATGGCGGAAGGAGGCCGAGTACCGGCCGGTCACGTAGTGCTCGAGCTGGCGTTCAAGGTCGCCCAGGAGGCTCGACGCGCCGAGGCGGAAGAGAGCGGGCCGCATCCAGGCGTCGCCCAGCTCCTCTTTCATCAGGGCCAGCCAGTCCGTGGCATGGCGGGCGGTCGAGATGCCACCCGCCGGCTTGAAGCCGACGCGGAAACCCGTCCGCTCGCGGTAGTCGCGGATCGCCCGTACCATCACCAGGGAAACCGGCAAGGTGGCATTGACCTTCTCCTTGCCCGTCGACGTCTTGATGAAGTCGGCGCCCGCCATCATGGCCACGCGGCTCGCCCGCGCCACGTTGCGCAGGGTGCCGAGCTCGCCGGTGGCAAGGATCGTCTTGAGGTGGGCCGGCCCGCAGGCCTCCCGGAAGGCGCGGACCTCATCGTAGAGGGCCTGCCAGTTGCCGGTGAGGACGTGGGCGCGGCTGATGACGATGTCGATCTCCCCGGCCCCCGCCGCCACCGACTCGCGGATCTCAGCCAGGCGATGGGAAAACGGGTTCTGCCCGGCCGGAAAGCCCGCGGAAACGGCGCAGACCGGAATGCCCGAACCTGCCAGAGCCTCGCGAGCCGTCTCCACCAGGTTGTGGTAGACGCAGACCGAGGCCGTCTGAATCTTGAGATGGCCGACGCCCAAAGCCTCCAGGAGATCCCGGCGCACCGGCTGGCGCGCCTTGGCGCACAGCCGCCGCACCCGGCCCGGGGTGTCATCCCCGGCCAACGTCGTCAAGTCGATGCAGGTGATGGCCCGCAGGTACCAAGCCGCCTGCCACTCCTTCTTCACCGTGCGCCGCTTCGGAAGGGTCGCCGCCCGGCGCTCGGCCGCGCTGGTATTGACCCGCACCTCGCGCACCCAGTCGAGCTCCAGCGGAGTTCCGGGATTGCGCTCCTCGGAATGATCGGGATGCGAGTGAGGCCCAGACGGCTGCGGTACCAGAGAAGGCCGGGGGGAGATGTCTTTGACAGCCATAGGCTTGGAAGCTTAGCACCTCCTGCCGGACACGCGGAGACTGAATAGGCAGGCGGGTGTACCATCTGCGGCCATGAAGTCCATTGTCAAGCGGCTCGGCCGCGTGCTGTCCGAGATGGCCCGGCAGGCTCTCAAACCTTCCAGGCGACGCTCGGAGCGGTCGGCGAAGGGTGCCGCCTCTCGCTTCCCCGTCTTTGAGGTGCCGGCAGGCACTCGGATGATTCCGGCCTCGCGAATCCAGAGGACCCTCGACGAGGATGGCATCGTCTGACTGGTAGTGGTCTCAGTGCGAGCAGCCGCGACCTGACGCCGAGCGACCTTCTGAATCGGACCGCTACCCGCCGCTTCGAGGACCCTCACTCTCCCAACCCTCTCTCTCCCAGCCTTCCCCCCCGGCCGCCGGGAGAGAGAGGGCTAAAACATCGCGTCGGGCGGTCTTGCTGTTCTCCCGGCGGATGGGGGGGAGGCTGGGAGAAGAGGCCGATGAGGGCTCCGAGGCGGCGGATGAGGTTTCGATTCAGAAGGTCCTTCGACGTCAGGTCGCGGTCGCCCGTGCTCTCCCGAGTGGTTCACTCCTCTGAATCCTGAGAAGGCGACAACGCTTGGAGGGCCTCTTCGATAGGTCCAAGCAGGTCCGCATCCGGCTCCTTGCCTGCCGCCTCGGCACCCTTGCGATAGGTCTGGACCATTGTAACCATCCAAGCTGCAAACGCAGCGGGGAAGTGTAAGAAGAAAGGGGCGAGTGTTCGGACCGCCTCAATCCCAGCCAAGAACGCCTCGTCGGGCCGGCCGAGGTCGCTGAGCAAGGAGCCCAGATTGTGGAGGCTCAGCGCGAGTTGGGGGAGTAAAACGTCAGGGCGGGTTTCGCAGAACCGGCGCCTGATATCCACGGCCTCCCGTGTGGCGCGAAGAGCCTCCTCGCGGCGACCGAGTTTTTCAAGCATGGCGCCCAGATTGCTGAGGCTCGTCGCGAGATCGGGTAGGAAAGCGTCGGGCCGAGTTTGCGCGAGTTGTCGATAGAGTTCGACGGCCTCCTCGGTGGCGCCCAGAGCGTCCTCGCGGCGGCCCAGATAGTTGAGATTGGCTCCCATATTGTTGAGGCTACTCGCGAGATCGAGAAGGAACGCGTCGGGACGGGGTTCGGAGAGGCGGCGGTAGATCTCGACGGACTCCTGCGTGGCGCCCAGAGCCTCCTCGCGACGACCTAGATCGCTGAGAAAGATGCCCAGATGGTTGAGGCTAGTCGCGAGATCGGGGAGGAAAGCGTCGGGATGGGTTTCGGAGAGGCGGCGATAGATCTCCACGGACTCCTGCGTCGCGCCCAAAGCCTCCTCGCGACGCCCCAGATCGCTGAGACGGTTGCCCAGATTGTTGAGACTCCTGGCCAGATAGAGAAGGAAAGCGTCGGGATGGATTTCGGAGAGGCGGCGATAAATCTCCACGGACTCCTGCGTCGCGCCCAAAGCCTCCTCGCGACGCCCTAGATCGCTGAGACGGTTGCCCAGATTGTTGAGGCTCGTCGCGAAAATGGGAAGGAAAGCGGCGGGCCGGGTTTGGGTGAGTTGTCTCCCAATGTCGACGGCCTCCTGTGTAGCGCGTAGAGCGTCCTCAGGGCGGCCAAGGTCGCTAAGCCTGCTGCCTAGATTGTTCGCTAATCGGGCAAGCTCGGCCTGCTGGCTCTCGTCTAGATCGGTCCGCTGCTCTCGGAGCAACAAGAAGCCCTTCTCCGTGGTGACGTAGGCTACCTCTCGTAAAGGAACTGACTTCTGATATCTTTCTTCATCGCAAAGTTTTTGGAGGAGGAGCACCGCGTCAATGGATCCTCTTTCTTCGATCTCCTTGACCAGGGCAAGCCCAATAGGGTCTCCCGTTTCAACGGCTACGTTCAGTGCGAGCTCGGCCAGACTCTCCAGCCTGCCTTGAAGAGCGGTCCCGATCCAGTTTCTCAGCTCAGGGCGGCGGCGGCTGAGGCGTGTCAAAACGGTCAACGTCGAATATCCCTCCTCCGGATTCCTTTCATCGAGGACCCTGTCGAGGAGCTTTCGATCCTGAGGAAGGGTTTCGGCCACCAACTCTTCTCCCAGAAGGTCAGGCTGGAGGGGTTCGAGATGGTGAGAGCTCTGCTCGGCGGAGCCGTAGAGCCTCCTGAGCAGCAGCAGCACGGTACGAGGATGATGAGGAGACAGAGAGAACGGCTTTAGGACGCGCCTCAGGAGCGAGTCCGCCTGCTCGGCGCTGGCAGCTCCTCCAATGAGGGTCAAGGCGGCGACCGCGGAGGCCAGGGCAGTCGTAACCTCAGGTATCATCGACTTGTTTGTTTCTACGTCACGCACTTGGCGATCCCAGAACCGGCGTTCATGGTCCAGGGTTTCCTTCAAGGCATCCTCGGCGGTCTCGATTCGCTTGCTCTGAAGCGCGGCCAGTGCGGCCATGTGGAGATAGAGAGCGCGACCGAAATCTCGGCCTGAGAGGTCTGGCTCCTTCAGACCAGCGGGAATGCTCTGCCGAAGCTGCCTGCCAAAGCCTTCAACGGCGACCCGGAAAGCCTGGAGCCGCTCTTCATTGTCCTGCGGGATCAAGGGAGTGACCACTCGGGGAGACGGAGAGTTGCCGAGGAGATCTCCAACCTCGTGGTCCTCCCGGGAAAGGCTGTCCCACCAGTCCGCTTGGCGACGGGCGAGCAGGACGAGCCGGAACTTGGGGCCCTCCCCTTGGGAAGCCAAGGCCGCTTTAAGCACTAACGGCTGGACGACTTCAATGCGGGTCTCCGCGTAGTCCACAACCACCAACCGGGGAGCCGATCCTTCCAGCAGAGGGTCGAGATCCTTCTCATCCCGATCCCGCCGCAGGAATCCCGCATGCCAGCCCTGGTGGCGGAGCCGGCGGCACCACTCGATCATCAGCCGGGACTTTCCTGAGCCTCCTTCGCCGGTGAGGAGAAGGACGCTGCGCCGCAGTCCCCTGTCGCACCAGGAAGCCAGGAAGTCCAGCTCTTCGCGGCGGCCGGACTCGTCGAAGGGAATCACTTCGTAGGCTGCCGTTAGGAGCTTGCCCGGGGCTGGGTTCTCCGGCAGAGGAGCGGTGCCGTCCACCAGAAGCCGGTGGATCTGGCCGACCTCGTCGAAGACGGTCCGAATCCGATCTGCCTGCGAGCTCGCGGCCCAGGCGCCGAGATCGGTGCGGGCCGAAGCGAGAAGATCGGAAAGGTCCTTCGGGGTGAGCGTCCTGCCCCTCGGGTCTTTCTGGATCGAGGCGTCGAGGACGCGGACGACCAGCCGTTGCAGGAACGTCTCGGCGGGAAGGAGGCGGGTATCCTCCCTGGCGGCAAGGCGATTGCGGATGGTCTGACGGATCGCGTCGAGATCGGGGGCGTCGAAGGTCCACTTGACAGCATCCACGAAGCATCTCCAGCCGTCCGGCTGACCGTCGAGCCAATCCACGGACTCCTTGAACTTGTCCTTCTTGTTGTCCTTGGTGTCCTTCTTGTCCTTCTTGCCCTCGTTGATCAGGAGGGTCCGAACACCCTTGAGGACCTTCCGAGCACGGACGCCGTTCCGCCAGGCTTCCAGGAGGTCGAAGTCCAAGCCCGATTTGCGCTGCTGTCGGCTTGGGCTGGCCGTAGTGGTGAAGACAAAGCTTCGGGCCTCGCCGTTTTGCCGAAGGGTGACGTAGCTTTGGAGGAAGCCCCGGAGGGAGTCGAGGACGGCGTGATCCGAGAGGCTCAGTTTTCCCGAGTACGCCTTGACCTGCTCGCTGACGGAGCCGCCGCCGAGGATGAAGCGGTCCAGATCCTCGTCGCCCTCGCAGAGGAGGATCTCGTTCGGCTGGAGATCGAGCCAACGGAGGACGCCCAAGCAGGTCTGGTAAAGATAGCCCCGGATGGTGGCGTGGGCGGAGCGGGGATACCGGCTCGTTCCCGCGGCCACGTGGGAGTCGCTGACGGACATTCTTCAGTAGATGCTAGCAGATGCGTGGACGGCCCGCGATTCCACAGACGCGCATTTTCCCAGGGGCCAGATCCGGCCTTTATCTCGCCCTTTCAGGGCTGGGTTTTGGGTGGACCTGCATTCCTAGGGCGTTGCCCTAGGCTAATGGATCACGGCCCTTCAGGCCTGAAAACCCTACGGGCGACAATCACCCGAGTCGCTTGCCGACCCTCAACTCTCTCTATGCTCAAGCACGTAGTGCCAGGAGTCCACCGGAGTCCTGTGGCGCGTCAGGCGGAATGCGAGGTCGAGGCGAGGTGAGCGTATCCAGCTTCCCTTGTCCGGCGCCACGACAACATACTCGCCACCCTCCAGCGTGTGAACCTGGAACTTCACCTTGTCGTCTCGCAGATCCGCAGTCCACAGCTCGGGGATGCCGGCCTTGGCGTAGATGGGAGGGAGGAGCTTCAAATCCTTGGTCACGGAGCCGTCGCTCACCACTTCCACGACCAGATCCGGCGCGCCTTCGATCGCCGAAAAGCGGTCAGGTTCCTGGATGGCGGCTGGAACGTAGCGCACACGCCCGCTTTTCAGGGAAGACCAAAGGACCACTACGACATCCGGTTCGGCGGAAAGCCCGGCGAAGCGGGAGGTGACGCGGGTGCTGTCCACATAGACGTCCCCGCGCTGGCCCGAGATCAGGAGGTGCAGCGCGGCGCAGATCGCCGTTTTGGGAATCCCATGTGTGTATAGGTCTTCCGGGCTCATATCGACTTCAATGTCCCCTTGCAGGTAGTCGATGCGCCCGTTCTCGGGAAACCCGCCCGATTCCACCCACCTCTGGAATCCCTCGAAGGTGAAGGCATCCCCGGGAATCCGGAGATTGTTCTCTTCGCCGATGAAATCGTGCCGCCTGGCCATGGCTGGATTCTATACCGTGAGGCGAACGCCTACCGCGGAGCCCCCGGCCGGTTCCGGATGCGCACCTTCCCCAACTCGACACCCGTGTAGTAGTGGGTGAGGATCTCGCGGTAGGTATGGCCCCGCTGGGCCATGCCGTAGGCTCCCACCTGGCACATGCCGACGCCGTGGCCGAAACCCTTGCCGGTGAAGAGCCAGCCGGGCTCCTGGTTTTTGGGCATCAGGCGCTTGGCGGTAAACAGCGTGTCCGGCACGTCAAGGGTCCAACGCACGGCCAGCCCGTCCACCTGCACGGACTGCCCCTGGTCGTTGTAGATCCTGATCTTGCCCACGCGGCCTGACTCCCCACGCTCCAGAACGTCGAAGCTGCTGAAGGCGAAGCCCGGGAAGCGGGTGTTCACCTGCGTCGCGAGCTGGGAGTCGGTGCGGAAGCGGGTCCAGGAGCTGTAGGGGCTGCTGCGGTCGAAGGAGACGCCGTCCAGATCCAGCTCCTGATTGAGCGCCACCAGCCGGCTGCCCTGCCAGAACAGTGTCAGCAGGTCGCCCGGCAGCAGGTTCAGGCCGGCGCTGTAGAGCTCGCTCCCCTGGCGGCGGAAGGTGGCGGCCCCGGCCGACAGGTCGTAGACCTTGTCCTCCTTGCCGGATCGGACGGCGAGCTTGCCGTCGGCGACCGAGAAGAACGACGTCTCCTCGCGGCGCACCACGTGCAGCAGCTCCGCCAGGGCGAGAAGCATGCGCTCGATCTGGTCGGGCGACAGCGGCTGATCGAGGGGGCCGCTGAGCAGGCCGCTGCGCAGCAGGTAGGCCGCCCGGCGGCGATCCTCCTCACTCCAATCGGCCGGCGGATCGGTGAGCAGGTAGCGAACGTCCTCCGGCGCCAGGAACAGCCGGGCGTCGAGCGCCAAGTCGAAAGCGGAGGCGATGAAGCGCTGCACCTCGCGGCGGTCAAGAGAGGCGAGCGGCTCGCGGGGCGCCGGCAAGCCGGCGAGCAGCGCCAAGTGCTCCAGCCGGGCGCCGAGCACCGCGGCGGGAGACGCCCCGGCCGCCGGCGGCAGCAGCCGGCGTGTCAGCCCGGCCGGAAACAGGACACCCGGCGCGAGGTCGCCATCGATCCGCGCCATGCCGCTCTCCATACACGGAACGCCCTTGAGATAAGGATCGTTCTTCAAGGGAAAGATGACGTGCACGTCCTCCGTGTGGCCGCCGCAGGTGGAGCTGTAAAGGGCGTCCACCAGCTCGCCTTTGTAGAGCAGCACCTGGCCGGCGGTCTCCGCGATCGCGCGGTCCGAGAGGGAATGCTCGGCCATCATGCCGCCGTAGACCTGGCAGCGCGGCGTAGCGCAAATGTCGTAGCCCTCGCGGCCGAACTCCCCCAGGTTGCGCAGGGTGTAGGTGCGGGCCGCCACCGCCTGCGCCTTCAGCGCCTCGAGTTGGTGGTAGAGCTCCGGCCCCATTTCGCTCGGCACCACGCCCCGCAGGTAGTCCTCCACCGGCAGCTCGTTGATCAGGTTGAGGGCGCCGCGGTCGTTCAGATAGACCAGCATCCGCCCGCGGTAGCGCTTCCCCTGCACCCGCACGCTGGAGCTTGAGAGGGGCGCCACGGAGAGCCAGCGGCCGGGATAGACCCTGGAGGCCGCCCCTTGAGTGAGGCGCAGCGCGGGCTCGGTGACACTGCCGCCCTCGTTGACGATGAAGCCGCCGGTGACGCCCATGGTGGACAGGCGCTTGAGGTCGGCCTCGGCCGCCTCGCGGGTGGGATAGTGCCCCACCCGGATACGGTAGAGATCGATGCCGGCGTCGAAGTAGGCCTCGCCGGGCTGGCCGGACTCCTTCTCCAACCGTTTGGCGAGGTCCTGGGCCTGCTTCTCGTCGCGCAACGCCGCCACCTGCAGCCGGTAAAAACCTTTCTGCGCCGACGCCGCGGCCGGCTCGATCCGGAGCGAGGTACCAACGGCCACCTCCTGCGTTTCGACCGCCACCTGGAGCGGCTCCTCGCAGCAGGGGAAGGTCACGGTCTCGAGGTCGCTCGCCAGCCCCACCTTCACCAGCAGCGGCTCCTTCTCGTCGTAAGGCGCCTCGGCCGGAGTCTCCTGCGGCGCGGGCTGACGCGGCGGTGACTGCGGCGATTGCGATGACGGCGGCGGCTTCGCGGGAGCCGGCTGGACGGGCGGCGCGGACGGGCGGGTTTTAGGAGGCGGAGTCCTGGCCACCACTCGGGGAGGAGTCTTCGGCGCGCAGCCCGCGATCACTAGCACCAGGATCAGGAGGACGAGAAGAAGCTTCGATTTCACGCGGTCTGCACCTCGGGGCGAATCTCACGCAGTGCCTCGCTGCGGACCAGGGCCACCAGGGACGAGGCCAGGATCATCGTGAGCAGGGCGCTGGGTATTCCTTGCAGCAGGAAAAGCACGACCAGGACGAAAGCCCGCACTTTGGGAGCACTGGAGAGAAGGATCTCCGGCACGATCGAGACGGGCACGAAAAGAAACGCCAGAGCCCACCCGGCTCCCGCGGCTAGAAACACGAGGAGGAAGACGGCTCCCAGGCGCCGGCCCAGCACCGTCAGCCCCCGCCGCGCGGCGGCGCGAGCTCCCGAACCCTCCCGCGCCAGATCGGCCTGGGCGACGTGGCTCCAGAGCCCGGCGACCAGGAAGAGGAAGCCCAGCGGGAGCAGCCCACCGAAGCCGATTCCCAGCACGGCCGGCTTGCCCCAGACCTCGCCGCCCACTCCGAGGCTGACGAGCCACACCAGAGCGGCGACTCCCAGAGGCAGCGCCAGGGCCCAGAAGAAAACGAGCGTCCGGAAGAACCGCCCGAGGTAGAGCGCTCCCCAGCCGGAGAAGTCGCGCAGGCTGAAGGTGCGAAACAGCAGACGAGGCCGCCGGCGGCCCGGCAGCGCCTGGCGCTCCGCCGAGGCCAGCACGCCGTAGGTGCCGGCCTGAAACCACGAGTGAACGAGCACCGACAGCAGCCACACCGCGAGCATGGCGACACCGGCCAGCAGCACCGCCGGGGAGAGCCGGCCGAGGCGGGACGTCACCACTTCGAGCACCCGCGCCGCGCTCCGCCCCGAGCGGAGCGCGTCCGACCCGAGCGTCACCACCGGCAGCAGGACCCCGAGGCCGAGCAGGACCACGACGAGGAGCGATTGCAGCCACTGGAGCAGCACCAACTCCCAGTTGGCCGCCAGGTTCGTCCAGCCGCGGCGCAGGCAGTCGGCCGCCGAGAGCCTCATCGCAGCCGCGCCCCGTGCACCGCCTGCTCACGCCGGAAGTCCTCGACCGCGTCGAGCACCACCGGCTGCGCCATCTCGTAAAGCCGGCTGACCAGCATAGGAGGGAGCCGCGACGACAGCAGGGCCGTTTCCTCGTGCGCGGGCTCGGAGTCAGGTCCGCGGTCCAGGGAATTCTTGGGCACCATCGTGGTCCGCCCCGCCACCCGCACGGGGGCCTTCTTGGGGGCGGCGTCCGCGTCGAGGCGGTAGTTGGTGGTGAAGAGCGTCGGCAACCGGCGGGTGTAGCGTGCGTTGATGATCAGGTAGAGGATGTCCTTCACCCAGGGAGTCGGCTGCTGCGCTCCCAGCTCGTCGAGGACGAGGAAGGGAACTTCCGACAGCGGATCGAGGACCTGCCGCTTGGATTCCTGCGAATCGGAATCGAAAGTGGACTGGAGCTGGTGGATGAGGGAGGTGAACTCGACGAAACGCCCGCGGAGTTGGAACCGCTCGACGAGCTCCAGGAGGACGGCCACGGCCAGGTGCGTCTTGCCCACGCCCGGCGGCCCCACGAAGAGGAGGCCCGACTGGCGAAAGCCGATCCCCTCCTGGAGGAACTCGTCGACGTACCCCTGGGCGGCCTTGCGCGCCGCCACGAGCTGCGGCTCCTGGCGCGACCGGCCACTGGAGACGTGGAAGTTCGACAGCCGGCAGTGGCGGTAGCGGGCGGGAATCCCCGCTGTCTGGATCAGCCGGGGCAGCACATCGCGATGTTGGCAGGCGCACTGCCGGGCCGTGCCCGCCCGGCCGTCGGCGACGACAACCCACCCCCGGCCGCCGCATTCCGAGCAGGGCTCTTCGAGGACTTCACTGGCCGGCATGCGGAAATCGTAGCACGGGGACCCGCCCGCCCAAGACCCTCATCACCCCGGCCCTCTTCTCCCATCGCCCTCCCCCCAACCGGGAGAAGAGGGAGCAAGGCAAAAACGCCCCAGGGGTACCCCTCTCCCGGTGTGGGGGGTTGGGAGGGGGCGGGAGAGGGGCAGGGGTGAGGGTCTTGGGCGGGGGAAACTCTAAGGCGGCAAAGTCAGCGCCTATTGGGAGGTGAAGACCTACCGCATCTTGCTCAGGGCGCCGCTGTGGATCCTCACCAAGGCGTGCTGGCGGGTCGGGTCGGCCCGCCGCTCTTCGGCCTGGCGCTTGACGAACTCCAGCAAGCGGTCGACCTCGCCCTGCATCCTCTCCATCTGCTCGCGCATGTTGAGGATCACCTCGACGCCGGCGAGGTTGACTCCCAGGTCGCGGGTGAGGGTGAGGATGATCTCCAGCCGGCGGATCGCCTCCTCGTCGTAGAGGCGGGTGTTGCCGGCGCTGCGGGTGGGCTTGAGGAGGCCTTCCCGCTCGTAGAGGCGCAAAGTCTGCGGATGAATGGCGTAGCGCTCGGCGATGACGCTGATCATCACGAATTTCTGGTCGGGTTTCCTGCGGCTCGCCATCAGCCGGCCTCCTCTGCGCTCTCTGCGATGTCGATCCGGGTCGATCCGTCCACCAGCTTGGGGATGTGGACGCGGAGGACACCCTTTTCGAAGCCGGCCGAAATGCCGTCGACGTCGACGGGCAGCCCCAGATCGAAGGTACGACGGAACGGGCCGTAGCTGCGTTCCATGCGGAGAAAGTTGCGGTTCTCTCCCAACGACTGCCGGCGGCCGGAAAGTTCCAGCCGCCGGTCTCGTACCTGCAGTTGAATATCGTCACGCCGCACGCCGGGCAGCTCGGCGAAGATGAGGTAGCCGTCTGGAGTTTCCAGCACGTCGACCGCGGGGGACCAGGTGCCCGGCAGGCCCCCTTCGCGGTCTTCGTAGTCCGAGGTGAGTAGCGCCTGCTCGAAGAGACCGTTGATGCGATCCTGGATGCGGCCCAGCTCTTCGAGATAGATCTTCTTCAACGGCGCCATGAGCTTTGACCTCCCGTTTTACTTCTCGACGTATTCGGCGTCGATGACCTCGTCCGATGAGGCGCCGCCCTGTCCGCCCGCACCCGCGCCACCCGGTCCCGGGCCCGCTTCGCCGCCGCCCGGCTGCTGCTGCTGACGGTACATCACCTCGGCCAGCTTGTGCGAAGCCTTGGTGAGGCGCTCGGCGGCCGCATCCATCTTCGCGGGCTCGTCACCCTCCAAGGCCTTCTTGGCGTCGGCCAGGGCCCCCTCGAGCTCGCCCTTCTCGTCCGGACCGAGCTTCTCCTTGTGCTCGTCGTAGGTCTTCTCGGTCGAGTAGACCAGGCTGTCGAGCTTGTTGCGGGCCTCGACCTGCTTGCGCCGCTCCTGATCCTCGCTCTGGTGCGACTCGGCCTCCTTGACCATGCGCTCGATGTCCTTGTCGTTGAGGCCGCTCGACGCCGTGATGGTGATGTTCTGCTCCTTGCCGGTGCCGAGGTCCTTGGCCGAGACGTGCACGATGCCGTTGGCGTCGATGTCGAAGGCCACCTCGACCTGCGGCACGCCACGAGGCGCCGAGGGAATGCCCACCAGGTGGAACTTGCCGAGGGTTCGGTTGTCCCGCGCGAACTCGCGTTCGCCCTGGAGGACGTGCACCTCGACCGACGTCTGGTTGTCCGCCGCGGTCGAGAAGATCTCGGCCTTGCGCGTCGGGATCGTGGTGTTGCGCTCGATCAGCTTGGTGAACACGCCACCCAGCGTCTCGATGCCCAGCGACAGCGGCGTCACGTCGAGCAGCAGCACATCCTTGACGTCGCCGGCCAGCACACCGCCCTGAATCGCGGCGCCGATCGCCACCACCTCGTCGGGGTTGACGCCCTTGTGCGGCTCTTTGCCGAACAGGTCCTTGACCAGCTTCTGGATCGCCGGCATGCGGGTCTGACCGCCGACCAGCACCACCTCGTCGATGTCCTTGGCCTCCACGTTCGCGTCCTTCATCGCCTGCCGGGACGGCGCGATCGAGCGCTGGATCAGGTCGTCGACGAGCTGCTCCAGCTTCGGCCGGGTCAGCCGCACGTTGACGTGCTTCGGACCGGCGGCGTCGGCGGTGATGAAGGGCAGGTTGATGTCCGTCTCCTGCGCCGACGAGAGCTCGATCTTGGCCTTCTCGGCGGCCTCCTTCAGGCGCTGGATGGCCATCGGGTCGTTGCCGAGGTTGATGCCCTGGTCCTTCTTGAACTCGTCGAGCAGCCACTCCATGATCCGCTGGTCGATGTTGTCGCCGCCCAGGTGGGTGTCGCCGTTGGTCGACTTCACCTCGACGACGCCCTCGCCGACCTCCAGGATCGAGATGTCGAAGGTGCCGCCGCCGAAGTCGTAGACGGCGATCGTCTGGTCCTTCTTCTTGTCGAGGCCGTAGGCGAGCGCCGCCGCCGTCGGCTCGTTGACCAGCCGCTCGACGTTGAGGCCCGCGATGCGGCCCGCGTCCTTGGTGGCTTGGCGCTGCGCGTCGTTGAAGTAGGCCGGCACGGTGATGACCGCGCGCTCCACCTTCTCGCCGAGGTAGTCCTCGGCCGACTGCTTGAGCTTGCCCAGGATCATCGCCGAGATCTCGGGGGGCGAGAACCGCTTGCCCTCGATGCCGACGCGGACGTCGCCGTTGTCGCCCCGCTCGACCTCGTAGGGCACCATCTTCATCTCTTCACCCACCTCGTCGAACTTGCGCCCCATGAAGCGCTTGATCGAGAAGACGGTGTTCTTCGGGTTGGTCACCGACTGCCGCTTCGCGACCTGTCCTACCAACCGCTCGCCGTTCTTCGCGAAGGCCACCACCGAGGGGGTGGTGCGGTTGCCTTCCGCGTTGGGAATGACCTTCGACTCGCCGCCTTCCATCACGGCGACGACGCTATTGGTCGTCCCCAGGTCGATACCAATGATCTTGCTCATTCGCTCTCCTCCTTCGTCATTCTCTGAGGGCCGGCCCCCGGCTTGCCGCCGGGCCGCCTCGCGGGTCGGTCCTAGCTTAGAACCTTAGTGGCGCAGCGTCAATTTGCTCCACGCCATGCTTGACAAAGTCGGACGCAGATTTATTCCAGTCCGGAGAGACGGAACCTCAGTCGAGCAGCACCAGAGGCGCCGCCTGAGATTCCGGAGCCACGTTCAGCACCTCGGGATCGAGCAGGAAGTTGCCGGTGATCGCCTCGGTGGCCTCGGTTCCGGACACCGGCTTGCCGCCCTCCAGGGGCTGCAGGGTGTAGCTCTCCTCGCTCGCCGCGTAGTGCAGCGGGTGGCCCTCCGGGTCCTTGAGATCAGCCGAGGACAACAGAGACGCCCGCACCAGCTCCTCCAGATGGTCGGGGAAGCTCCCCTTGAGCAGAAACCAGGTCTTTGCCGCGCGGTCGATCTTGAGATAGAGGGCCGCCCGCTGATCCCGCGCCAGGGACGTCCGCTCGCGCGCCTGCCAGGAGAAGGGGATCATCAGGCTGTCGGGTACCCGCAACAGGGAGCCCACCACCAGCAGAGCCAGCAGAAAGGCCAGAGCCCGGCCTCCCCAGGATACGCGGAGGGGCGCCGGCGCCTTGGGCTCGACCCGCACGTGGCGAAACTGGCCGGTTTCCTCCCCGAACGGCGCCGCGGGCGGCGGGACGGCGGCCACCGGCGGCGGCGCGGGCACTGGGCGGGACGGGAGGACCACCGTGGGCGGGGCCACTGGAGCTTGCACCGGGGCCCGGGACGGAGCGGCAGCGGGCGGCGGGGCTGGAGCCGGGCGGGGAGGCGGAGCGGGGTTTGGCGCCGATGCCGCCGGTGCCGCGTGAATGAGCAGCTCTTCCACCGGGATCGGGTTGAAGCCTTCCTCGAAGGAGACCTCGTCGCCGCTGTAGAACTTGAAGTCCCCTTCGTTCCAGCGCAGGAGCTGCTCGAGCAGCCTCCAGGTCTGGAGGCGCAGGGCCTGGAGGAGCTGCGCCCGCTCCAGGTATCGCCGCTCCACCAGCACGTCGATCAGCCGGCCGCCCGCGGACTGGTGCTCGGCAGACGCCCGGTGGAGGTCGGAAGCGCTGATCATCCCCTCCCGGACGAGCACCTGGGCCAACCCCTCCTCCAGCGTCTGGCTGAGGGCGTCGGCGGCCACGATGCGGCCGTTGAGAAAGGAGATGGCAACGATGTCCTGCTGGCCCTGGACGGTCAGGATGCCGGTCTTCTTCTGCTGGGAGATCAACTGCAGGATCTCCGGGAGCTTGAAGAGATCTAGGGTACCCTCAACCGCCATGAGCGCAGGCCCTCAAGCTCTCAGACTGCATCGCGCAGCTCCCGCCGAAGCCGCAACCCGAGGTACAGCACAACCCCCGTGATCGCGAGAGTCCAGGACGCAAAGTTTCCCGGATCATATCTCCAGGGGATGTGAACTCCGATGGTTCCGAACCGCGGCAGCATCAGCAGGCCGGTGATGAAGAGGATGGCGAGGAACGACCGGCCGCCTTCGCCGATCTCGGCGGAGGCCAGGCCGGGCAGGAAGACGCGGGCCCAGCGGTCGAACGCCCCCTCCAGCACCACGTCCCCCGTGCGCTCGGTATAGCCGAACGGCCGGCGCGCCAGATGCAGGGTCACGGCCACCAGGATGAGGCTCAGGGCGACGAAGAGCGAGAGGCCGCGGCGCAGCAGGGTGGAGCCGCCGCCGCGGTCCTCGCCGCCGTGCCAGGTTGCCTGGAGCTCGCGCCGGATCTCGGGAATCCGGGTGAGCCCGCCCGGCACCGGCACCACCCGCTGCGTCTGGTTGGCCATCCAGACGTTCACCCCGGCGACGTCGATCTCCTGCGCCTTGGCGAGCGCGGCTTTCTGCTCGTCGAACATGTACGACCCCGAGTATGCCTGACTCAGGTTGTACTGGGCGGCGGCGCTGCGGGGATCCACCGCCGCCGCCTTCTGGAAGCTCTGGATGGCGCCGTTGAAGTCGCCCTTGAGGTAGGCGTAGGCCCCGAGGTTGATCAGCGCGGCCGTGTTGTCCGGCTCCTTCTCCAGCACCTGGCGGTAGAGGACGCGGGCGAGCTCCCACTGGTTGAGCGAGCGGTGGACGTCGGCCAGCAGGTGCTTGACGGCGATGCTCGACGGCAGCACGGAGCGCAGCACTCCGAGATCGGAGAACAGGCTGCCGTAGAGCCGGTGCTCCTGGAGGCTCTGCATGGCCTGGGCGGGCGGCGACAGCTCCACGGCCACATACCGCCGCTGCATGTCGATGATCAGGGGCGAGGCTCCCAGCAGCAGCCAGAGGACGATGAGCACGGCGCGCTCGCTGGCCGAGCCGTAGCCCCAGAGGAGGAGCGACCAGTAGATGGCGAGCCATAGCGGGCCGAAGGGGAGGGCCAGGGGCCACAGCAGGGCGCCCGCGGCCAGCGCCAGGCCGGCCGGCCGGGGCAGCCGGCGGGCGAAGAGCTCCTCCAGGTCGCCGAAGAGCGCGTTGCCCCGGGCGAGCATCTGCACCGCCACGAACAGGCCGCCGCTGACCAGCAGCAGGGCGAGCACCCAGACGATGAGGTTCTGGAGCCACAGGAAACGCTCCAACCGATGAGAGAAGAGACGGGGATAGGCGTTGAGCCAGGCGCCGGCGGCCCCGAGCCAGTGGCCCTGCCGCCACTCCACCTCCGCCCGCGCGAAGGCGGTCTCCGGGCGGTCCGGATCGAAGCGCTCGGCGGCGTCGAGCGACCAGCGGGCGCGGTCGAAATCCTTCTGGCGCGCCGCCTCCACCCCCCGCGCCAGGGCGCCCGCCGAGAGATCCGGCAGGCGGGTCATCCCGAGCTGCCGCGCCGTCTCCATCAGGTCGTTCAGCGCCTTGCCGGCTTGCTGCGGGGTTTTCTGAACCAGCCACTGGAGCCACTGCTCCTCGAGCTGCTTGAGGGTCTGCCGGACCTGGGCGGTCATCTCGACCCCCGTCACCTGCGACGAGGAGACGGAGGCGGCGCCGGCCCCGGCAGGGGCGAAAAGTGCTCCCAGCAGGATCGTCGCGAAGACCGCGAACCTCGCGATGTTCGCGATCGCGCGCCTCGCGGCCGGCGGGCGACGCCGCCGGCAGAGCCGATCATCCCCGGGTCTTTTGAACATAACGGACCCGCAAACGGTACAACAGGTCCTCGAGAAAGGCGGACTCCTCCGCCGTCAGGCTGGCCGCGGTCTTCTGCCGCAGGACGTCCAGCAGGTCGATGTGGAAGCGCGCCATCTCGGGGTTCTCGGCCGACCCTCCATCCGGCAGCGGGGCATCCCCCAGGTAGATGGGGACAGGCTCGGCCAGCATGGCCACCAGGTCGAAGAAGCTCGCGCCCTCCAGATCGGCGGGCAGCGGCGACGAATCCCAGCCCGCCGGTCCCGCCTGCCTGGGCGGCTCCCACTGCGGCGCCGGCGCGGGTTGGCGGACCTCAGGGGCGGGGGCTGGAGCCGGAGCGGCGGCCGGGGGCTCGGCCGCCGGTTCCGCGGTCGATTTTTCGTCGAGGAAACTGTACTCTTCCCGCAGCTTGCCGTCGGGCATGAACATCCGCTTGTCGGTGACCTTGATTTCCTTCTTCTCGTTCGCCACTTCGGATTGCTACTCCTTTCGATGCCTAATGCCTGACACGCCCGATCTTCAGAAGCTCGTCGACCTCGTCGCCCGCCTGCGCGCCCCCGACGGCTGCCCCTGGGACCGCGAGCAGAGCCTGCCCAACGTCCGGGCCTACCTCCTGGAAGAAGCGCACGAGCTCGCCGGGGCCATCGACTCCGGCGACTGGGAGGAGATCGCCGAAGAATTGGGCGATCTTCTCTTCCAAGCCGCGTTCATCGGCCGTCTCGCCGAGGAAACCGGAGCTTTCAGCCTCTCACAGGTCATCGACGGCGTCTACCGGAAGATGGTGGAGAGGCACCCCCACGTCTTCGGCACCGAGGTGCTGGCCGACGCCGAAGCCGTGCGCCAGGCCTGGGAGCGGCGCAAGCTGGCGAAGGAGCCGAAGCGGGAGTCGCTCTTCTCGGGCGTCCCCTCCTCCCTCCCCGCTCTGTTGGCAGCGTACCGCCTGACCCAGAAGGCCTCCGGAGTCGGCTTCGACTGGCCCGACGCCGGCGCGGTGCTGGCCAAGGTCGACGAAGAGCTGGCCGAGGTGAGGGAGGCCTTGGCCCAGGGCGACAAGGCGGCGGTGCGCGAAGAGGTGGGAGACCTCCTCTTCACCCTCGCCAACCTCGCCCGCAAGCTCGACGTCGACCCCGAAGCCGCCCTCGCCGGCACCAACCTGAAGTTCCGCCGCCGCTTCGCCAAGATCGAAGAAGGCCTCGCCGCCCGCGGCAAGACGGCGGCGGAGGCGACCCTGGAGGAGATGGACGCGCTTTGGGAGGCGGCAAAGGGGAAGGACAAGACTGGAGATCGGCGATGACACCTGCCGCATCATCTCCGCCCGGAGGGCCACACGACATGAGCAAGAGCGGTACTACACGCATGACCGTGAAGCCTGGTGATATACCGCCTCGGGGCAACACCGACTGGGCTCGACTCGACGCAATGACGGAGGACGAGGTGCTTGCTGCGGCGCTGGCCGATCCCGATGCTCAACCTCTGAGCTCGGAAGAGCTGGCGAAGATGCGCAGGTCTCCCGTGAAGACCCTACGATAGCTGCTCGAGTCTGCGTTGATGTATCAATGGAACACGTGGGTGTCGAGCAGCAGCCTCATCGCCCCTCGAAGCCTCGCAGGATCTCCTCCGGAAGGGGCGAGTCGAAGTCGTCCGGGACCATGAACGCCCCGGCGCAAAGGCCGAACGGTCGCGGACCGGGCTGGGCGGTGGGAACCGGTCGTAGTTGAGGAGAGGCGGACCCTTCTTCCCGATTGGGATGCGTCCATCCTCGTTCAGCAGGCCCGGAAGCCATGATCTCGAAAAAGATCCTCATCGCTTCTCGTCGCGGCCAGCCAAGACCTCGGCGCCGAGGTTCAGACTGCCCAGAGATAGCCGGGTCTGGGGAGGCTTCTTCCAGGCCGGTATCTCCGCCTTGACCGGAACGATGTCCGCGACCGGCCGACCGCTGTGGTACACGTGGACGGTCTTGCCATTCTCGACGGCATCGAAAAAGGTCTTAGCGTGATTCCTTAGCTCGGTGAAGGTGGTTCCGCACATAGCACCAACTCCTGGATCTTAGCCCCGAAGGGTCGGCAGCATGAAGCCTGGGGCGTCGACTGCTCGACCCTGAGCTGAGTTTCCTGTTCACGAACCCATTCTAGCTCAACTCCCCGTTCAATCACCTCCCCACGCAACAATTTCTCCAGTCGGCAGCACGTCCACCTGCCGCCGAGCAGAGAAGCGCACCCGGTCCGCACCCGCCGCTCGCCCAATCTGAGCCGCAAACGCGCCGCAGGTTGCCGCAAATCGGGCAGTCCCTCTCCTTGCTCTCATTCGGCCGGCCTCTTCAACCGGGATGAGCCGCCGCAAAAAACAGCGCAGCGGCGGCTGTCATCGCAAGAGCAGCCGCAACTAGGCTTCCAGATGCTGCAATCCTCCGGGAAGCGATGGCCCGCATCGGAAGAGCAGCCGTGAAATTTCAGTCATTTGCGGCAAATGAATCCCTATTTGCGACTTATAAACAATCACTTGCGGCTGCCGAATCCTTGCTTGCAGCTCCTTAGAGGATATAGGCAGCCGCTCACACTCCGGCGATGAATCCTCGCCGACGATCTGCAGCAATTCTCCAAGCTGTAGCATCATCTGTGGTGTAAGAGGCGACACAAATCGATTGAGCACCGGCTCGCGAAGAGCTGGTTGCGGCTACCATCTCGACAGCAGTCGTTCCTATCGCGATAGTTGCGGCAGAATGGGGAGTATTTGCAGCACCGGGAAAGCGAGCGGCTGTCACTGCGTCTCCGCAGCCACCTACGCCTTCGGAGCCAGCTCCCGCACCACCTTCTCCAGGTACGGCAGCACGTTCTTGGCCACGATCTCCTGTCCGGCTGCCGTGGGGTGGATGCCGTCCATCTGGTTGAGACGCGCGATGCCGCCGACACCGGCCAGCATGAAGGGGAGAAGGGCGGCGTTCAGGTCCTTGGCGATCTTCGGATACATGGCGGCGAAGCGGGTGGTGTACTCGGGGCCGTAGTTGTGCGGCATCTGGAGGCCCAGCAGGAGGACGCGGGCGCCGGCCTCCTGGCAACGGCGGACGATTTCCCGCAGGTTGTGATCGGCTTCCTCGACGGGCAGGCCGCGCAGGCCGTCGTTGCCTCCGAGGGCCACCACCACCACGTCCGGATGCTGCTTGAGGAGCCAGTCCAGGCGTGCGAGGCCGCCGGCCGTGGTATCGCCGCTGACGCCGGCGTTGATCACCCGGACGGGGAGGCCCTCCTGCTGTAGCTTCTTGCCGAGAAGAGACGGATAGGCCTGGTCTTCATTCAGCCCCAGACCGGCCGTGAGGCTGTCGCCCAGGAAGACGACGACGGGGAGTCTCTGCGTCTGCGCAGCCGCAGTGGCGCCGGGAGCCGCCGCCGCTGGCGCAGGAACCGCCTGCCGCGCGACCGCAGGGCCATCCCCGGACACCCGCTGGCCGCAGGCGGCGGCCAGGGGAATAAGGAGAACGAGGGTGAGGGTTGCCAGCTTTCGCCACATAGAGTTGACCATTCCACTTGAGAAAACCGTCCAGCCTGCCGCTTATTTCCTCCATGAATATTCCACGCATTGAGCTTCGAAAGCTCACCCGCAAGCTCCCGTCCGGCGGCCGGGAGCTGACGATCCTCGACCGGGTCGACCTCACCTTCCAGGCCGGCGAGTTCGCCGCCGTCCTCGGCCCCTCGGGGAGCGGCAAGTCGACGCTCCTCGCCCTGATGGCCGGGCTCGACCGCCCCACCTCCGGCGAGGTGATCATCGACGGGACCCCCATTCAGGCGATGTCCGAGGACGGGCTGGCGCTGCTGCGCCGCCACAAGATCGGCTTCGTCTTCCAGAGCTTCCAGCTCCTCGGCAACCTGACGGCGCGGGAGAACGTGCTCCTTCCCATCGAGCTCCTGGGCCAGCCCGATCCGGTCGGCCGGGCCAACGAGCTGCTCGCCGCCGTGGGGCTCGACGACCGCGGCCACCACTATCCGAGCCAGCTCTCCGGCGGCGAGCAGCAGCGCGTGGCCCTCGCCCGCGCCTTCGCCGCCCGGCCGCCCATCCTCCTCGCCGACGAGCCCACCGGCAACCTGGACGGCGCCACCGGGCGCAAGGTGCTAGAGCTGTTGACCGAGCTGCGGCACCGCGAGGGGACGACCCTGATCCTCGTCACCCACGATGCGGCGGTGGCCGCCCTCGCCGACCGGCGGATTCATCTTCGCGACGGCCGCGTGGAGAAGGACGAGCAGCCGGTGCCTGTGGTACCCGAAGTGACCGGAGCCCTGGCTTGAGCCCAGGCTTTTTCCTGCGCACCCTGCTGCGGGAGTCGCGCGGCTCGCGCGGCCGGCTGACCTTCTTCATCGCCTGCCTGGCCGTGGGCGTCTCCGCCGTAGTGGCCGTCGCCGGCCTTTCCGCGAGCCTCGACCAGGGGATCCGCCGCGAAGCCCGCCAGCTCCTCGCAGCCGACCTGGCGATCCGCGGTAGCCAGCCGATTCCACCCGAGGTGAACGGCGCGCTCGCCCAAGTCTCCGGACTGCAGCGCACGAACCTCAGGGAGACGGTGACTGTCGCCACGGTCGCCGGACGCGACGGCAAGCCCGGCCCCAGCCAGCTCGTGGAGCTCAAGGTGGTGAACGGCGTCTACCCCTTCTACGGCAAGCTCGTGCTGCGCCCCAACCGGCCGCTTCACGAGCTCCTCACGCCGCGCACGACGGTGGTGGGCTCGGAGCTGCTGGCCCGCCTCGGACGCAAGGTCGGCGACGACATCCTGATCGGCGGCCAGCCGTTCCGCGTCGCCGCCACGGTGGTGTCCGAGCCGGACCGGGTGAGCATCTCCTTCACCCTCGGCCCCAGAGCTTTCCTCTCCGGCGAGGGTTTCGCCCGCACCTCGCTCGAAGGCCAGGGGAGCCGCGTCAGCTACCGCGCCCTCTTCAAGCTGCCGGAGAGCGCCTCGGCCGCCGAGCTCAACGCCGCCGCCGCGGCCGTGAAGCGCGTCCTGCCGCCCGGCGAGAACTACCGCGTCGAGACCTACCGGCAGGCGCAGCCGGCGCTGCGGGAGAACCTCTCGCGCATCGAGCGCTTCCTCGGCCTCGTGGCTCTCCTCTCGCTGTTCGTGGGGGGCATCGGCGTCGCTCAGAGCGTGCGCGCCTGGCTGACCAGCCGGCTGGACTCGATCGCCATTCTCAAGTGTCTGGGGCTGCGCCCGCGGGAGATCTTCCCCCTCTATCTCGGACAGACGCTCCTGCTCGGCCTCGCCGGCAGCGCCGTGGGCATCGTGGCCGGCGGTGCCGTGCAGCTCATCCTGCCGCGACTGTTCCCGGATTTGATCCCGGCTGAGCTGATCCATCCCTGGCAGCCTGTGGCCCTGCTGCGCGGTTTGGCACTCGGCGTGGGCGTCGCCCTGCTGTTCAGCCTGCCGCCGCTCTCCGCCGTGCTGCGCGTCCCCCCCGCCCGAGTGTTGCGCCGCGACGCCGAGCCCCTTCCCCGTCATCGCTGGGTGGCGACCGCCACGATGCTGGTGCTGGGATTGGGAATCTGGGGCATGGCCGCCCTCCAGTCCCATTCGGCGCTTCTGGGGACGCAATTCACGCTCGGCGTGGGGCTGGTGACGGCGCTCCTCGCCGGCGCCTCCTTCCTGGTGACGTGGCTGGTGCGCCGGCTCCCCCGCGACTTCGCCAGCCTGTGGCTGCGCCAGGGCCTCGCGGCGCTGGCCCGGCCGGGCGCCTCCGGCGCGAGCGCCATCGTCGCCCTCGGGCTCGGGGTGCTGGTGGTGCTCGGCATGTCGCTCGTCCAGCAGCGCCTCGCCGCGCAGCTCTCGGCGGAAATGCCGTCCAACGCACCCAGCGCCTTCCTCTTGGATATTCAGCCGGGTCAGTGGCCCGGCATCGAGAAAGTGCTCGCCGGCGCGGGAGCCACTCGCGTCGAATCGGTGCCGGTGATCATGGCCCGGCTCCGGGCCATCGACGGCGTCAAGGTCGAGGATCTGGTGGAACGGCGGGAAGGGGAGCGCCGCTGGGGGCTCACCCGCGAGCAGCGCCTCACCTACATGAAGGAGCTGCCGAAGGACAACCAGATCGTCGCGGGTGCCTTGTGGAACGATCCCGCACACGCCGAGGTGAGCCTCGAAAAGGAGTTCGCTGAAGGCATCGGCGCGCGGCTGGGCTCGACCCTGAGCTTCGACATCCAGGGCGTGCCCCTCGATCTCAAGGTCACCAGCCTGCGGACGGTGAACTGGCAGACCTTCGGCATCAACTTCTTCCTCGTCGTCGAGCCCGGCGTGCTGGAGTCCGCGCCGCAGATGCGCCTCGCCGTCGCCCGCCTGCCCAAGGCCGGCGAGCAGCGGGCGCAGGACGCTCTCGCCGCGAGCTACCCGAACGTCACCCTGCTGCGCATCCGCGAGATCCTGGAGAAGGTGCTCAAGGTGCTGCAGCGCATCAGCCTGGGCATCCGCTTCCTCGGCGGCTTCACGGTGGTGGCGGGCATCGCCATCTTGGCCGGGGCAATCAGCGCCGGCTCCGCCCGCCGCGGCCGGGAAGTGGCGCTGCTCAAGACGCTAGGGATGACCCGCCGCGGCGTGGCCGCCACCTTTGCCGCCGAGTACGCCCTGATCGGCTTGGTGGCCGGCGGCATCGGCACCCTGGGTGCGACCGCCCTCGCCTATGGCGTGATCACCCGCGGGTTCAAGATTCCCTGGCAGCTCGATCCCTTGTCCCTGACCGTGGCCCTGGGCGGCACCGTGGTCCTCGCGGTCGTCGCCGGCCTAGCCGCGAGCTACAGGGCGTTGCAGCGGCGGCCGATCGAAGTGCTTCGGGCGGAGTGACGCGGTTCGACGGGGTTACCCTGTCTTGCTCAAGACTGGGAACATTGCTAAATTATGCGTTGATCGCTGACTTCGACAAGGAGATAACATGATCTCGAACACGAGCCGGTTCGCCCGCAAGGCCCTGTTTCTGCTGTTGGCCCTTGGCCTCCTGGCGCTGGCGTCACCCACCCGGCCCGTTCGAGCCTGCTATCCCAATCCCTGGGTCTGCCTGTTTGACCCTCCGATGCACTGGGATGGTTGCGAGTGCGTCTGCGACTGCACGGACTTCTGGGGGAACTGTAGCTACTGCAGTTAGGTCTAGTCTGCGGTCCGCCTGGGTAGATCCTCACTCCCCGCCCGGCCGCGTCAGCAGAAAGCTCACCGGCACGAAGTCGTACCCCGCCGCTTTCGCCTTCGGCACCTCGCTCATCAGCACCTCCAGGGTCGCGGGATGAGGATGGCCGATGGCGATCGCGGCACCCCGGGAACGGGCGAGCTCCAGCAGGTGCTGGAACTGGGCCCGGATGGCTTCGGGGCCGGGATCGTCGTCGAGGAAGATCTGGCGCTCGGCGGCGGGGATGCCGAGCTCGGTCGCCACCTTGTAGCCCACGCTCCCGGCGCTGGTGCGGGAGTCGAGGAAGAAGAGCCGGCGCTCGCCGATCACCCCCAACACCGTGTTCATGGGCCCTTCCTCGGACGACAGCAGCGAGCCCATGTGATTGTTCATTCCCACCGCGCCGGGCACGGCGCGCAGAGCGGCGATCGTCTTCTGCCGCAGCTCGTCGTCGGTCATCCGCTCGAGCAGGGCGCCGGGGCCCGGATTGCCGTGGTTCTTCGGCTCCATGGGCAGGTGGAGGAGGAACTCCGCGTGGCGCCGCCTCAGCTCGGCCACCACCTCGGGCGTCTCCGTCTCGAAGGGGAGGACGGCGTAGGTGACCGGCACTCCCAGGGCCGCGAGCAGACGGAGATCGTCGACGCTGCGGCCGAGGTCGTCGATCACCAACGCCACCCGGACGCCGTGAATGGGACCGCTGGACACGGTCACCAGCTTCACCTCCTGCCTGGGCTCGACATTTTCGGAGCGGTCGGAACGATCCGAACGGTCCGCAGGCTCGGCAGTCTCCGGAGCGGTGCCGTGGGGGTGTGGGCGTTCCGCTTCCTTCGAGGTCTTTCGCCGCGGCGCCGCCTCAGGAGTTGCCTCTGACGGGCGGGGGCGGGAAGGCAGCGCCGGGCGCTGAATGTAGAAGTAGAGGGCGCCGGCCCCCATCACCAGGCCGAGCAGGAACAGCCACACCCCGCCGGATCTCGATCCACGCGAGCGGGGGGGACGGCGGGCCATGCGTTTCGGGCGAGGTTGCAGAGAATTTGGGGCGGCGGGGCCGCCCCTTCCGGATGCGGCCTCAGGCGGCCTTGGCTTCGGTCTCCGTCTCCTGACCCAGCAGGCGGCGGATGCCGCGGCGCAGGATCAGCTCGCTCATGGGCGTGTCCTTCTCGAGGTACGTGCGGCTGCGTTCGTCGACCAAGAGGTCTGGCTTGAGCGCCTCGTTGAGCGGCTTCTTGTCCGGGCCGGTGTAGAAGGCCTCGGTGAACAGCAGCCGGCCCCCCGACGAGAGGTCGGCGGAACCCTGACGGCCGGCGTGGCCGAAGGTCCGCTCGCCCACCAACTGGGTCTTCTGCTTCTGGCGCAGCACGGTGGCGAAGACCTCGGCGGCGCCGAGGGTACCGCGGTCCACCACGATCACCATCTTGCCCTTCCAGGCCGGCTGCTCGTCGCTCTTGAAGACCTGCAGCTCTTCGGCGCGGCGCTTCAGGGTGCCCATGTCGCCGGTGGTGAACAGGCGGGCCGTGGCGTAGGCCGACTCGGCGTCGCCTGAGGAGACTCCCCGCAGGTCGACGAGGAGCTTGTCCTTCACCTTGTCGCCGTTCTTCGCCAGCGCTTCGCGCACGGCGGCGGCCGTCTTGTCGTCGAAGGTCGGAATGCGCAGCACCGCCACACCTTCCACCTGGTCGAGGCTCACCGGCGGCGGCTCGAAGGCCTTGAGCTCGAAGGAGACCTGCTTCGGCTCGCCGCCGCGGATCAGCTCCATGGAAACCTTGCTGCCGGGTTTGGCGGCGAGCGCTTCCTGCATCTCCCAGAGAGGCATGATGCGCGTCGAGCGGTCGTTCATCTTGGCCACGATGTCGCCGGGCTTGATGCCGGCGCCGTCGCCCGGGCTCCCCTTCTCCACCGCCACCACGAAGGCGATTCCCCGCTCCTTGAGCAGGGTCATGCCGCTGTAGCGCTTGCCCACCGTGTTGGCCTGAAGATAGCCCGAGACCTGCGAGGCCGGCACGTAGAGCGAGAAGGGATCGAGGGCATCGGTGGTGCCGTCGAGGGCACCGGCCATGAGGACGTCCATGTTCGGCTCGTCGACGTAGGCCTGGCGCACCAAGCCGAGCGTCTCGCTGAACACGGCGAGGTATTTGTAGAACGAGTCGTCGTCCGGCTTGGCCTGACCGGCGTCGGCGGCGCGCAACAGCGTCGCCGCGAGCAGCGGGAAGACGAGAATGGCGGAGAGGAGGAAGAAGACGATGCGACTGCGGCTCATGATTCCCCTACCGTAACCAAGTCAAGGGGTCCTCTGGATGGTTCTCGACGCGGATCTCAAAGTAGAGCTTGTCCGCGGCGAGCCCCACTGCGTCACCCAAAGATACCATATCTTCCTTCGCCACCCGCATCGTGCCGAGCCCGGCGTAGAGCGTGAACACCCGGCCCGGGTGCTGCACGATCACCGTGTTGCCGTAGCCCTGAAAGGGAGCGGCGAACAGCACCTTGCCGGGAAAGACCGCTTTCACCTCCGCTCCCGGGGCCACCGCCAGGTCGACGCCGGTGTGCGGCACCTTGGTGCGGTAGCGGGGGTCGAGAATGGAGCCGAAGCCGGAGGTGACCCGCCCCTCGACCGGCCAGTCGAGGACGCCCCGGAACTGCTCGATGGGGGTGCCGGCGGGCGAGCCGGGGTTCTTGCCGGCGAGGAAGTCGAGGAAGGCGGCAAGCTTCTTCTCCTTGTCCTGAAGCTCGGTGGCCCTCGCGGTGAGGCTCTGGCCTTCCTTGACCAGGCGGGCGAGGAGCTGCTGCTTGTGCTCGCGCACGGCCACGAGCTGGCTGCGGCGCACCTGCTCGCTGCGAATCCACTGTTCGGTCTCCTGCCGGCGGGCCACCAGCCGCTCGCGCTCCTGGTCGAGGTCCGCCCGCGCCTGCTGGTAGCGGTCGATGGCGGCGCGGTCGCGGCGGGCGAGATAGCGCAACAGGCGGACCGAGGGGAGGAGCCGGCGGTCCGGTTTGAGCGACAGGAAGAGCCGCAAATAGCCCTGGCGGCCGAGGCGGTAGAGGCCGCCGAGCCGGCGCCGCAGATCCACCCGCGCCGTGGCCAGCTCGCCTTCGAGGCGGTGGACGTCCGCTTCGCCCGCCGCCACCCGCCGGGCCGCGAGATCGCGGGCCGCCGCCGCCTCGGCGAGGCGAGTCTCCTGGAGCTGCAGCTCCACGTCCACGGTTTGCAGCTCGCCCTGAATTCCCGTCTGCGCCTGCCGCGCCACCTCCAGCCGCTGCGTCAGCCGGGCGATCTCCGTGCGCAGCAACGCAAGCTCGGACTCCCGGGAGCGTTGCGGCTGGGCGGGCAGGGGAGCGGTCAGCGCCAGCAGGGCTAAGAAAAGGATGCTGAGGGCGGAACGGAACAACAATCGCCGAGGCCCCCTCCCCCACCCAAGACCCTCATCACCCCGGCCCTCTTCTCCCGACCACCCCGTTCCCCCTCCCCGGGAGAAGAGGGAGAACAGCCTGCGGGGGTCCTGAGAACGAGCCCACACCGCTCCAACCGAGAACCCCTCTCCCGGGGCGGGAGGCGGGGAGGTCGGGAGAGGGGCAGGGGTGAGGGTCTTCGGGAGGGGGCAACTCTCAGACACGATACATTGGCGCCTGCGAGACGAGCCCCTCACTCCCCCGCCGTCCGCTTCGCGACCTCCCCGGCCACCGGCGCCGGCTTTCGTGCCAGCGCATTGGAGAGGAAGGAGAGCTCGTCGGCAGCTTCCTCGATCTTCTTCGACACCGGCTTGCCGCCGCCGTGGCCGGCGCGGGTCTCGACGCGGATCAGCGTCGGATGCGATCCGTCGTTGGCCTTCTGCAGGGCCGCCGCGAACTTGAAGCTGTGGGCCGGCACCACCCGGTCGTCATGATCCGCCGTGGTGATCAGCGTCGGCGGATAGGCCGCTCCCTGCCGCAGGTTGTGGTACGGCGAATAGGCGTAGAGCGCCTTGAACTCTTGCCGGTCGTCCGGTGAGCCGTAGTCGGAGGTCCATCCCCAGCCGATGGTGAACTTGTGGAAGCGCAACATGTCGAGCACGCCGACGCCCACGATCACCGCGCCGAACAGCTCCGGACGCTGCACCATGCAGGCCGCGGTGAGCAGGCCGCCGTTGCTGTAGCCGGCGATCGCCAGCCTTTGCCGCGAGGTGTAGCCGTTGGCCACCAACCACTCGCCGGCAGCAATGAAGTCGTCGAAGACGTTCTGCTTCCGCAGCTTGATTCCCGCTTGGTGCCAGTCCTCCCCGTACTCGCCGCCGCCCCGCAGGTTGGCGACGGCATAGATGCCGCCGCGCTCCATCCACACTACGTGCGAGAGCGAGAAGGCCGGCGTCAGCGCCACGCTGAAGCCGCCGTAGCCATAGAGGTAGGTCGGATTCGAACCGTCGAGCTTCAGTCCCTTCTTGTAGGTGAGGAACATGGGGATGCGGGTGCCGTCCTTACTCGGGTAGAAGACCTGCTTCGTCTCGTACTGATTGGGATCGAATCCACGGATCTCCGGCCGCCGGAAGACGGTGCTCTGGCCCGTCTCCAGGTCATAGCGGTAGATGGTGCCGGGCGAGGTGTAGCTCGCGAAGGAGTAGAAGGTCTCACTGTCCTTCCGCCGGCCGGTGAAGCCCTCGACCGTTCCCAGACCGGGCAGCTCGAGCTCACGCAGGAACTTACCCGCGAGGTCGAACCGGCGCACCTGCGAGTGGGCGTCCTTCAGATAGAGGGCG
The DNA here is from genome assembly GCA_035996875.1 of Thermoanaerobaculia bacterium. Taxonomy (GTDB): domain Bacteria; phylum Acidobacteriota; class Thermoanaerobaculia; order Multivoradales; family UBA5704; genus DATARR01. The sequence continues at coordinate 21,333 of DASYJD010000052.1, read as the reverse complement.
ACCAACGTGTCGTGCAGGCAGCTCACCCCCTGGAGGGTCTCGGCCGCCTGCGGGATCATCTCCCGCCAGTGCTCGCGCTCCGGGTGGTGGATGTCGACCGCGATCACCCGGCCGCGAGGGGCGTTGAGGTCGGTCTGGAACCAGAAGGTCGGGCCGTCGTTCTCGATCAGGGAGTAGGAGGCGTCGAACTTCGGCAGCAGCTCCACGACCTTGGAAGCCGGCGCCTGAAGATCCTTGTAGAAGATGCCGTTGTCGGTCTCCGTCCCCCGCCAGGCGTGGATGATCAGATAGCGGCCGTCCTCGGTGACGGAGGCGACGAAGCCCATCTCCTTGCTGTCCAGGCGCTCATACACCAGCTCGTCCGCGGACTGGGGGGAGCCCAGGCGGTGGTAATAGAGCTTCTGGTGGAAATTGGCGTCCTCGAGCTGGCGGCCCTCGCGGGGCTCGTCGTAGCGGCTGTAGAAGAAGCCCTTGTTGTCGTGGGTCCAGGCGGCGGAGGAGAACTTCACCCATTTCAGGACGTCCGGCAGGTCGCGTCCGGTCTCCACCTCGCGTACGTGCCACTCCTGCCAGTCCGAGCCGCCCGAAGAGAGGCCGTAGGCGAGCAGCTTGCCGTCCTCGCTGATGCTGACGCCGGAGAGGGCGACGGTGCCGTCCTGCGACAGCAGGTTGGGATCGAGCACGGCCTTCGCCTCGCCGTTCAGCGAGTCGACCCGGTAGAGGACGTTCTGATTCTGCAGGCCGTTGTTGCGGTTGAAGAAATAGCGCCCGCCGTGCTGGGCGGGAACACCGTAGCGCTCGTAGTTCCACAGCTCCGTCAGCCGGTGGCGGATGGGCTCGCGGTCTGGAATGGCGGCGAGATAGGCCGAGGTCACCTGGTTCTGCGCCGTCACCCAGGCGCGGGTGGGCTCGGAGTCGACGTCCTCCAGCCAGCGGTAGGGATCGGACACCTTGATGCCGTGATAGTCGTCCACCTGATCGACGCGGGCCGACTCCGGGTAGACGATTGGTTTCTCCGTAACGTGTTCGACTGGCAGTTGCATGGATTCAGCCATCTCCGCGAGGACCGGCGCAGCCGCCAGAGCGAGCAACACGGGCACGATCCGCAAGGACATAAGGATCTCCTTCTTCTAAGAGTGCGGCTGACCCCGATTCCGGGGCCAAACTGTCAAAAAGCCGCTCCGGCGGCAACATTACGCCTTAAAGATAGCCCAGCGACCGGAGACTCCGGAGATATTCCTCGCTCTCGGGGCCCTGGGGCATGCCGCGGTGCGGCTCGCCATAACCGGCGACGACCACCGGCGGCGGCTCCCACCGGCATCCCGGGAGGGGAAGAGGCAGCTCGGCGCTCTGCGGTAGACCCAGGGCCCGCAGCAGGGCCGAGGCCACCGCCTCGGGCGAGCTCTTCGCCAAGCCGCCCTCCCTGGCGCAGCCCGCACGCCGCCAAAGGAGAATGCGCCCTTCGCCCCCCTCTTTCCGTCGCCCCGGATCAAGCACCAGCACCACCGTGCCGACGCCGTCGAGCGCCCCGGCCAGCAGCCGGTCCGTCGCCGCCAGCTCGGAGCGCACCAGATCGGCGAAGGCCACGTCGCCTCCCCGCCAGCCGGCGGCGGCGATGTCGAGCCCCGGCAGATAGAGGGCCGCCGCGCGCGGGCCGGTGCCCAGGTGCCGGGCGAAGACCTCGCGGTAGAAGCGGTCGGGGACGATGGCGCGGTCCAACACCTCGGCAGCCCGGGCGGGAGGAAGCGCCGCCGCGAGGCGGGGATCGCCCTTGCCGGGAGCCGTCGCGGCGACTGCCGCTGTGATCGCCGGCGTCTCGCTCTTCGGGGCCACCGCCCCGTCCGCCTTCTCCTGCAAAAGCTGGTAGGCGCCATGCGCCACCACCAGTCCGGGAATAGGCTCCGCCGGATAGGTGGCCCACCAGTTCACCGCCAACGCCGGATCGCCGCCCCGGGACGCCAGCTCCCACACCGTGAACGCCCGCCGCCGGTTGGCCAGGATGGGCCGGTGCTCGGCGAGGCCCAGCGGCACCTCGACGCGGCTCCACCAGACGCGCAGCGGGCCGCTCTTCGCGAGCGGAGTCCGGCATCCCAGCGGAAGAAAGCTGTCGAGCGAGGTGACGCCGTGGTCCGGCCCCGGCACGCCCGTCGCGACCGCCGTCCAGAACGACGCCGGGGGCTCCGGTCGGCGGCGATAGCTGAAGACCCGGCCCTCATGGGCGAGCCGGGTCACCGCCGGCAGCTCGCCCAGCGTCATCAGATAGTCGATCTCTTCGGGAAGCACGCCGTCGATGCCCAGCAGCAGCACACGCTCGCCCGGCCCCGTGGGCAGGGCCACGGGTGCCGGAGCGGGCGTACGGCCAGCGAGGACCACCGCCGGCAGCGTCAGTAGCGCGATGCCCAGCACGATGGCGAACCCCAGCCAACGGCGGGAGAACAGCCGCCCCAGCGGCGCCTCCTCGGTGAAGCGGATGGCGAGAGAGAGCAGGCCCTGGTAGACCAGCTTGATGAGCAGGTAGACCACGATCGGCGTCGCGAGCACGAGCACCGCCACCTGCTCCAGCCGTCCCTCGGAGAGAACGTCGCGCCCGAGCTGCAGCGCCAGCGCCAACACGCCGGCTCCGGCGGCCAGGGCCACCACCAGGGAAAGCGTCTCGATACGCCGCACGTGAGTGAGGCGGATGACCAATAGGATGACCCCGCAAAGGGCGAGAAAGGCGAGGCCGGTGGCGAGCGCCAGAGGCGGGAAGAGATGAAGGAAGAGGGCGAAGAGGTCCAGCGGGCTCGCCGTCAGGCTGCCGTTGGCAACCACCAGCGCCAGGGAGAGGGCGGCCGCGAGCGCGAGCCCTGCAAGCAGGCCGACCTTGGCGATGAGTCCCAGCAGCGCCCGCACCGGCTGTCGCGGTTTGAGCGCGTCCTGCAACAGGAAGCGCTCGAACCCGCGATCCAGATATCCCAGCCGCCGCAGCTCGGAGCGGACTCCGTCGAGATCGTGGCCGGACGTCATGGTGTCGGTAGTGTACCCCGGCACCGCGCGGTGTCCCGCGCTGGCCCTACCCTCGCTCCCGCTCCAGGAAGTAGTCGATCAGCTCCGATGACGAGCTCTCCATCTCTACCCCGAGATGCTGCACCCGCTGGCTGATGAAGTTGAACATCCAGGCGGCCGGCACGGCGACCACCAAACCTAACGCCGTGGTGAACAGCGCCTCGGCGATGCCTTGGGACACCGTCTCTAATCTCCCATCGTCGCCCGCGATCGCCTTGAAGGCGTGGACGATGCCGACGACCGTGCCGAAGAGGCCGATGAAAGGGGCGGTGGTGGCGATCGTCCCCAGGCTCGCCACCCCACGGCTCAGCTCCTCCGTCGTCTGCATTGCGGTGCGCGCCAGGGCCCGTCCCGTGGCCTCGATCACCTCGGCTGTGGTCAATCCCTTGGCGCTCTTCTGCTGGAAGGTCGAGAGGCCGGCGGCCACCACCCGCGCCACGTGGCTGTGGGGGAACCGGCGGGCGGCCTCAATGGCCGTCTGCGCCCGGCCGCCTTCGGCGAGATGGGGCGAGACCGCCTGGGCGAAGGCGATCGACTGCCGGCGAGCCCGTGACAGCACGAACAATCGTTCTATGGAGACGCCGAGCGACCAGACGGAGAGCAGGACGAGGATGGCGATCACCACGAAACCTGTGGCGCTGATCTTCCCCGCGAGGTCAGACAAAGCAGTGGAACCGTTCATGAGGTTGCTCCTTTCCAGCCCCGAGGGGCACGAAATCCAGACTCGAGGATTTCGAACCGGGTCCGCCGTCAGCGGCGAACCCGCGATGGTTTGGTTGGGAGCGCTCCCCGTCTGAATTAGAGGGGAGGGAAAGCAATTTGGTTCCGGGTTTCAGACCGGGAAAGTCGGGTCCGCCAGCCTCCACCCCGCAGGGCCGGGAGAGAGGGGGCCGGAGGGCCGACAAAGACGGAATCGCTTTTGGCTGTTCTCCCTCTTCTCCCGGTCGGGGGGAGGGCGATGGGAGAAGAGGGCCGGGGTGATGAGGGGTGCGGCGGGAGATAGGTACAGTTAGGGCTTGAGGCGGCTTCGGGTAGGAGGTCGCCTCAGATACACGTCTTCCGCCGAGCGAAGGCCAGAATCTCTTCAATGACCCCATCGGCGTCCTCAAAGACCCGCTGATTGGGAAGGCGGAGAATCGTGAAGCCTTGGCCTCGGAGATACGCGTCGCGTTCCTTGTCTCGGGCTACTCCCTGGGCTCCGGCGTGGATCTCTCCGTCCAGCTCGATCAGCAATCGGATCTCGAAACAGCCGAAATCTCCGACGAAGGGGCCGATGGGGAACTGGCGCCGAAATTTCAGCCCGCACAGCCGGCGGTCCCGGAGCACTCTCCACATCACCCTCTCGGCGGGTGTTTGTTGCTGCCTCAGAGCTCGGGCGATAAGGCTCACGTGCCGTCCTTCGGCGTTTTTTCTCGGATCGTGAAATCGGCGAGACCGTACCATACAGACTGGACCTGAGGCGACCCCCTACCCGAAGCCTCCTCAAGTCCTAACTGTACCTATCTCCCGCCGCACCCTCATCACCCCGGCCCTCTTCTCCCATCGCCCTCCCCCCGACCGGGAGAAGAGGGAGAGCAGCCAATCGCCCCATAGGTTGGCGAGTTTGCCCCGACTCAACCGCCTGCTCACGCCGCCTGACCGTAGCGGCGTCGAACGCTTTTTATCGCGACCGGTGCTGAACGAACACCGCCAGCTCGCGCAGCGGCTCGGCCTTGCGGCCCAGCGGTGCCAGGGAGTCGACGGCGAAGCCCAGCAGCTCGGCGGCTAGCGACTGGGCGCCTTCCACTCCAAGCAGTCGGACGAAGGTGACCTTCCCTTCGTCCTTCCCCGTGTCTTTGCCCGTCACCTCGGGAGTGCCCAGGACATCCAGGAGGTCGTCCGCGATCTGGAAGGCCAGGCCGAGGTTCTTGGCGTAGCGCGCGATCACCTCGAGATCCCGCCGTTTGGCGTCGGCGGCCATGGCCCCGAGCTCGCCGGCGGCCATGAAGAGGGCGCCCGTTTTGTGGCTGTGGATGTACTCGAGGACGTCGAGGTTCATCTCCTCCGGCTTCGCCAGGAGGTCGAGGGCCTGGCCGCCGATCAGGCCGTCGCTGCCGATGGCCGCCGCCAGGTGATGGACGACGTCCTCGGTGGTGTAGCGGCGCAGAGAGAGACGGTGGGCGGCCTCGGCCACCAGGGCGTAGGCGCGGTTGAGCAGGCCGAGCGCCGCGAGCAGCGCCACGCTCTCGCCGAAGGCCCGGTGAACGGTGGGCCGGCCGCGGCGCAGGGCCGCGTCGTCCATGGCGGGGAGGTCGTCCAGCACCAGCGAGCAGGCGTGGACCATCTCGACGGCGCACGCGAGGTCGAGCACGGGCTCGGAGCGCACACCGAAGAGATCGGCCACCGCCAGGGTGAGCACCGGCCGCACCCGCTTGCCGGCGCCGGTGAGGGCGTAGTGCATCGCCTGATGCACCGGCTCCGGCCGCGCGGTGGGAGGCGGCAGGAGACCCGGTAAATGGCGGTGGACCCGCTCCGCCCACGCCGCCAAGCGGCCCCCGAGCACCGTGGGAGCCGCCGCCGGAGCCACCGCGGGAGAAGACCGGAGCGAGCCCGCAGTCATGGGATCCGGACCTGCTCTGACAGCTTACCCGAAGGCCTGGATGCCCTCGGCCTCGCTGTCGTACACGTCGAAAACCGTAATGAGCTGGGTGATGGTGAGAATGTCCGACACCTTGGCCGGCAGATTGATCAGCTTCAGCTTGGCCCCCCGGTTGGTGGCCGTCGTGTAGGCGCTCACCAGCTCGCCGATTCCGGAGGAGTCGATGGTGGAGACGCCGGCCATGTTGATTAGGACCTTGGTGGCGCCACCGTTCATCACTTCCTGCACCGCGTTGCGCAACTGCACGTCCCCAACGCCGATGGTGATCTTGCCCTTGAGGTCCAGGATGGTCACGTCGCCGACCTGCCGCTTGTTCACGTCCATTTCGTCAGTTCCCTCCTCGAATCTTAGTCGCTGGGTTCCGTCTTCGGCCCGGCGAACCGTTTGCGCAGCGTCACCATGGTGCCGCCGCCGGGGCCGGAGCTATAGGTAATGTCGTCCATGAAGCTTCGCATATAGAAGATGCCGCGTCCGTTCGTCCGCAGGATGTTCTCCGGGGCCAACGGATCGCCGATCAGCGAGGGGTCGAATCCCACGCCCTCGTCCTCGACCCGGATCACCAAGTCGTCCCCCTCCACCGCCAGGTCGACCTGGACCTGCTTGTCGGGGTGCTGAAGATTGCCGTGCTTGATGGCATTGGCCAGGGCCTCGCGAACTGCCACGTCGACCCAATGCTGGGCGTCGTCGTCCATGCCGATCCGTTGCAGGCAATCTTTCAGCACCACCTGGACCAGCTCGATGTTCTCGAAACGACTTCCGACGGCGAGATGGAAGCGATAGTCCATGGTCATCGGCGCGATCCCCGCCGGGGAGTCTAGCAGATCACTTGGACCGTCCCCATCGCCAGATGGTTCCCGCCCGTGCTCCTCGCGCCGGTCGAGGCTCATCCGAGGAACCCCAGGAAAGCCACCGCCTTGCCCGCCGCCGTGCCGTGGACCAGCTTGAGCACCATGGGGACGACTACCAGAAGCTGGACGCCGTCGAACAGGGCGTGGGCGGCGATGGCGGCCCAGATGCTCTGGCGCCACCGCACCAGGAAGGCATAGATGAGCGACAGCAGGGTGATGCCCACCAGCATGAACGGCTGTTGATAGGAGAGATGGGCGAGCGCGAAAAAGGCGGTCGACAGCACGATGCCCACGCGCGGCTGGAGAAAGCCGCGGAAGAAGGTCTCCTCCACGATGCCCGCCGACAAGCTCACGGCGAGCCGCACCCCGAAAGGCAGGGCGGCGATGAGGGGCACCAGGGCCGGCGGTTGCTGGGGCACCATGTCCTTGGCGCCCACGGCGATGAGCACGCCAGCGATGGCGACCAAGGCCGCGAGCACCGCCAGCCAGGCGCCGAGCCCCAGGGTCAAACCAATGCCGATCTCGCGCGGCACGTCCGGCGCCAGGAACCCGAGCTGCGCCAGAAGTTGGCGCCCGAGCGGAACGACAACTGGCGGCGACGCAGGTGGCAGGGGGGGAGGAGACTCCGGCGGCGGGAGCCCTGCGTCGACCGGAATCCCCTCCCACCCGGGAGTCTGCGGCGCCGGCGGGACCGGTACCGCCGCCGCTGCGCGCTCCGGTTCCGGGCGCCCCGCAAAGCCCAGCAGGAGCCACAGTGCCATCACGGCGATCATGATCACGTGCAGCTCGAAGAGCTGGAAGTTGTCGATCTTGGACAGGTTCGGCGGCTCGACCACCGCGCCGGTCATGGCGGCGGCCAGGGGCAGGAACACCGCCGCGCCGAGGAAAACCGCGACGATCAGGCCCGCCACCACCCGGCGCCAGGGCTCGCGGAAACCCGGGGGCAGGAGACCCCGCGCCGCGCACAGCCGGTCGAGAGCAAAGGCGGCGGCGAGGCCGAGGACGGCGGCCAGGGGGCCGGTGAGCGACGTCATCAAACTTTCTGCCTCTGCCGGTAGCTGCGCAGCATCAGGAGAGCGCTGTTGAGCCGCTGCATCCGCCGCTGACGGAGCTGGATGGCCGGCAGGTCGTCGAGACCCGGCTGATCTCCCCGCAGCTCGCGCAGATGGCGGTCGATCTCGAAGACGAGCTGATCGAGGTCGCCGCGCGTCAAGGTTTTGAAGCTCCGCTCGGTGAGCAGCATGTAGCCCTCCGCCACGTCTCTGGTCATCGCGTAGGCGCTACCCCCGGGGAACGGCATAGGCCGCGGATGATATCCCGAGAAGGGGGAAGGAAGAATTCTCCGTGATATTCTTCCCTCTTGCGGTCCGTCCCGGCCGCTCAATATCCGCTCAATACTCACACGCAAGCTCAAAGGAGGTACAAGTTCTTGAGCCGCTTCCCAGGCGTTGATCTTCTGGAGCTGGACTCGCTTCTCACCGAGGAGGAGCGTTTGGTGCGCGACACGGTTCGCGCTTTCGTCGACGACAAGGTCAAGCCGATCATCGAGGAGTGCCACCGCGAAGGGCGCACTCCCCTGGAGCTGGTGCCCGAGATGGGCGCCCTCAACCTGTTCGGCGCCAGCCTTTCCGAATACGGTCTTCCCGGCCTGGGCGGCGTCGCCTACGGCCTGATCATGCAGGAGCTGGAGCGCGGCGATTCCGGCCTGCGCAGCTTCGTCTCCGTGCAAAGCTCGCTCGTGATGTACCCGATCTCCGCCTTCGGCTCCAAGGAGCAGAAGGATCGCTGGATCCCCCGGCTCGCCTCCGGCGAGGCCATCGGCTGCTTCGGCCTGACCGAGCCCGACTTCGGCTCCAACCCCGGCGGCATGCGCACCTATGCCAAGAAGGTGGGCAGCGACTGGGTGATCAACGGCTCCAAACAGTGGATCACCAACGGCACCCTCGCCGACGTCGCCGTCGTCTGGGCGAAGACGGACGACGGTGTCCGCGGCTTCCTGGTCGAGAAGGGCACGCCCGGCTTCACCGCCTCGGACCAGCACGGCAAGTTCTCGCTGCGCGCCTCCACCACCTCCGAGCTCGGCTTCCACGACTGCCGCGTCCCGGGCGATGCCCTCCTGCCCGGTACCACCGGCCTCAAGAGCCCTCTCATGTGTCTCAACCAGGCGCGCTACGGCATCGCCTGGGGCGGCATCGGCAGCGCCATGGAGACGTACCACACGGCCCTCGAATACTCGAAGGAGCGCATCCAGTTCAACGGCCAGCCCATCGCCTGTCACCAGATGGTGCAGGAGAAGCTGGTGTGGATGGCGATGGAGATCAGCAAGGGCCAGCTCCTCAACCTCCAGCTCGGCCGCCTGAAGGATTCCGGCAAGCTCAAGCACTGGCACATCTCGATGGGCAAGCGCAACAACGTCTGGGTGGCCCGCGAGAGCGCCAAGCTGGCCCGCGAGATCCTCGGCGCCAACGGCATCGTCGACGACTACCCGGTGATCCGGCACATGCTCAACATCGAGTCGGTCTACACCTACGAGGGGACGCACGACATCCACGCCCTGATCATCGGCGAGGCCATCACCGGCATCCCGGCCTTCAACGCTCCGGAGCGCCCGGCCGCCAAGCAGGAAGCGCCGGCCACTCCTGAAACAGCCAGCCTGGGGAGCGCCCGCTGATGGCGCTCGACCAGCTTCTCGAGCAGGGCTTCATCCGCGTCACCGAGCAGGCGGCCATCGCCTCGGCGAAGACCATGGGCTTCGGCGACCGGCGCTACTCCGACCAAGTGGCCGTCGAGGCCATGCGCAGGGAGATGGACTCCCTCGACATGGACGGCCGGGTGGTGATCGGCGAGGGCGAGCGCGACAAGGCTCCCCTGCTCTACACCGGCGAGCAGGTGGGAGCGCTGCGCGGGCACGACGGCGCCGTCCAGGTCGACATCGCCGTCGATCCCCTGGAGGGCACCAACCTCTGCGCCACCGGCTCGCCGGACGCCATCACCGTGCTCGCCGCCTCCGAGCGCGGCGGTCTGCTCTATGCCCCGGACGTCTACATGGAGAAGATCGTCGTCGGCCCCACCGCCCGCGGCTCGATCCACCTCGACGCGCCCGTGGCCGAAAACCTGCGCAACATCGCCGCCGCCTTCGAGCGCAAGGTGAGCGATCTGATCGTGGTGGTGCTCGACCGCCCCCGTCACGAGCAGCTCATCGCCGACATCCGCTCGGCCGGCGCCCGCATCCGACTGATCGGCGACGGCGACCTGTCGGCCGGCATCTCGGCCGCCGTGCGGGGCACCGGCGTGCATGCCGTGATGGGCACCGGCGGCGCACCGGAGGGAGTCATCACCGCCGCGGCCATGCGCTGCCTGGGCGGCGAAATCCAGGGCCGCCTCAAAGCCACCGACGAGGAGCAGCAGGAGCGGGTCAAAGCCCTCGGCTTCCACGACCTGACCAAGATCTACAAGACCGAGGAGCTCGCTCCCGGCAACGAGATCCTGTTCAGTTGTACCGGGGTGACCGACGGCGAATTGCTGAAGGGCGTCCGCTTCTTCGGCGGCGGATCGCGCACCTCCACCCTGTTCATGTCGCTGTCGCGCAAAATCATCCGCTTCGTGGACACCATCGATCGCGAGCAGGTGACGACGCCGGTCCGGTTCCTGTAGAAAGAGACCGGGCGATGATCAAACCGGACCGCTGGATCCGCGAATGGGGGCGGAGCGGAGGGGTCACCCCTTTCGAGGAGAACCAGGTCAATGCTGCCAGCTACGACGTCAGGGTCTCCGATCACTGGATCTGCCCCACCCGGGATCCGGAGGAGATCCACGCTCCGAGTATCAAGCTCTTTCCCGGCGAGGTCGTGCTCGCGTCGAGCATGGAGTACGTGCGCATCCCGCGCGACGTCGCCTGCGACCTCAAGCTCAAGTCCACTCTCGGCCGGCTGTGGATCAACCACTCGCTGGCCGGCTGGTGCGACCCCGGCTTCCAGGGAGAGATCACCCTCGAGCTCCAGAACCTGGGCCCGCAGCCTTTCGTGCTGGAGGCAGGCAGGCGAATTGCACAGCTCATCTTCATCGCCATGGAGTCCGAGCCGGACATCGCATACGGCGATCCCGGCTCGTCCAGCCACTATCAGGGGCAGAGAGGGACGACTCCGGCACGAAGATGAGGATCCCCCTGCATGCGAAGCTCGTTGGCGGCTTGGTCAATCTCTTCGTATTCGCATAGGACTATAATCGGCCCGGTCATTATGGGCATCGTCGGGAACCTCAGAACGATGCAGCTCGAAGAGCTGCTCCAGTGGCTCTCCCAGAGTAAGAAAAACGGGACCCTGGAAATCGTTCACGGCAAGACGGAGAAAAAAGTCTTCTTCAAGGACGGACTGATCCTATCGTCCGCCTCGAACAAGCCGGAGGAGTATCTCGGCCACTTCCTGGTGAGCCACGGCCTGATCAGCGAATCGCAGCTCAACCGCGCCGTCGAGCTGCAGGAGCAGAGCCGCACCCTGCTCGGCATGATCCTGGTCAAGAATGGCGCCATCGCCGAGCGCGATCTCACCCGCATGCTCCGCCTCAAGGCCGAGGAGAGCATCTACGACATCTTCTCCTGGGCCGAGGGAGACTTCCGCTTCCTCGACGACGTCCTCCCCGAGAGCGCCATGGTGCCGATGCGTATGGACGTCACCGGCATCGTCATGGAAGGCGTGCAGCGGGTCGACGAGTGGCGGCGCATCCGACAGGTGATCCCCGACGAGCACACGATCCCCGTGGCGATCGTCGACCTCTCCTCCGTCCCGGGCCTCGGTCCCGGCGACCGGCGGATCCTGGCCCTGGTGGACGACCAGCTCACCATTGAGGAGATGCGCCAGCAGACCCACGTCACCGAGTTTCAGATCTGCAAGCTGTTCTTCGACCAGTATCAGGCGGGCCACCTCAAGCTGGTGAAGCTGCGTTCGGGAGGCGGCGGCGGGGCATCCGGCGCTCTCACGGCGGCGTCTCTCATCGAAGCCGGCAGGGCGTTCATGGCGGAGGGGGACTTCGACGCCTCCCTGCGCCACCTGCGGGCGGCCAAGGCCCTGGAGCCGGACAATCAGGACGCCCAGCAGGCGCTGACCCAGACCGAAAAGAAGATCCGCGAGCACATCGAGAAGGCCGGAGTCTCCCTGGGCTCGATTCCTCAGGTGACGGCCACGATGGAGCAGCTCACCTCCTCGCAGCTCTCCCCCTCGGAGGGCTTCATGCTCACCCGCATCAACGGCACCTACGACATCCACTCGATCCTGAAGATCACGCCGATGGCGCAGCTCGACGCCCTGATGCTCTTCTGGAAGCTGGCCCAGGTCGGCTACATCCGCCTGCTCCCGCCGAAAAACCCGTCCGGCACGCCCCTGCGAGGGGCGACGCCGATGCGGTAGGGGCTTTACCGGCGAGCAAGTCTCGGCGAGCGCCCGGCGCTGAGGCGATAGCCGTCGTCGGGGGAAAGAGGCGAGGGGATCAGATCGGCATTTCTCAGAGCGCCCGCCTGGCAGACTGCCTGTTCGGTCTGCTTCGTCAGATCTCCAACGGCTCCCAGCAGATCCTCAGAGCTGATTCGTCGAGCATGGACCAGCTTCCGGATGGACTTCTGATCGGCGGCCTGAGCCCCGACCCACAGCTCCACCTCAAGCGTTCCATGACTGTCGACGGGCGTGGCGGCCAGGGTGACAAACCGGGTAAGGTCCTTCGAGGTGCGGAAGAAGGGCCACTCCCAACTGCCATGTCTGTCCCCTGGGGCGGAGAACTGCGCGTAGCCTGATTTTTCCAGGACGCGGATAAGGGGTTGAAGAGATGTGGGCTCGATCGACATCAGGTCACCTCAATAGGCCAGGGTAACACAAGCGCCTGTTGCGGAAATCCGTTCGGCAGGATGTATTCGATCCCGGCTCCGAGTCTGACCCAACGTGGCCCTCGAATGACGGCAATCTTTCTGGGATCGAGAACCAGCGCATGGCGGCGAGGCTCGCTCAGCGCGGGCAGGGCCAGCCAGGAGATCGTCTCCTCCGGCTGGTAGGCGGTGGGAGTGACCCAGTGGATTCCCGTCCCGCCCATCTGGAAGGCCTTGAGTTGGGCCGGCACCAGATAGCGCAACAAGAAACGCCCGCCCAACTCCTTGAAGACCGTCCTACCGTTCTTGCTAGGAACCAGGTCGTCGGGAATGAGGCTCGGGGATATGGTAATTGTCCCTCGGTTTTCCAGCATCTCCTGATCCAACAGAGTCGCTAGCAGACTCGACGTACCCATGCTCGACTTTTCCCCTCTCATTCCCCTGGGATAGAACTGGATTGCTGGAAAGCATACCTCAGCTACCTTGGAAGGAAACCTCCCGGCCGCGGCCGGGACACGTTCAGCTCACCCGCCACCGAGAACCGCAGCGGCCACGCCGCCGCTTCGCCCGCGTAGTCGACGCCGATGCGCGGGCTCGCGACGATCAACTCGTCCGCCGCCGGCTCGCCCTTCGTGATGTAGAGCGGCGGCCGGTCCAGGAGGACTCCGTCGAGATCGCGGCCGATCGCGAGAGCGCGGCAGATCTTTCCCGGTCCGCCGGCGAGATCGCCCGGACGGATCTTCTTCAGCCAGCCCCGGTTCTCCGCCATCCGCTCCTCGCCCTCCACCGGAGCGCCCGCGCGCAGCAGCACGGCGCTCCCCGTGCCCGCCTCGCCGGTCACCGCGTTCAGGCAGAAGTGCATGCCATAGATGAAGTAGACGTAGGCGTGCCCGCCGGGAAGATAGAGGCTCTCGTTGCGCGGCGTGCGCCGGCCGTCCCAGGCGTGGCTCGCGCGGTCCGGAGCACCCAAATACGCCTCAACCTCCACCAGGCGCAGCACCAGGCGTTCCCCTTCCAGCTCGCGCACCAGGTACCGGCCGAGCAGGTCGCGCGCGACGATCTCGGCAGGCCGGCGATAGAAAGACGAGGGAAGGGGTTTGAAACGGCTCATGCGACCCGCGGAACGGTATCATCCCAGCCCATGAGCCCCCAGCCCGAGTTGCCGCCACTCTTCACCGAGCTGCCCAATGTCTTCGCCGGCCCTTATGATCCCGATGCACCCTGGGCTCTGCTCGGCGATGCCCTCGACGAGATCCTCGCCGCCCTGCCGTCGAGCGATATTCAGACCGGCCTGTCTCCCGGCGTCCATCTCGCGGGGGACCGCATCGTCATCGGCCAGGGCACGCGCATCCACCCCAGCGTGGTGATCGAAGGACCGGTCTTCATCGGCCGCGACGTGGAGATCCGGCCCGGCGCCTATATCCGGGGCGGCTGCTGGATCGGCGACCGCTGCGTCGTCGGAGCGAACACGGAGATCAAGTGTTCCATCCTCCTCCGTCACGCCAAGGCCCCGCATCTCAACTACGTCGGCGATTCCATCCTCGGCGCCGGCGTCAACCTCGGGGCCGGCACCATCCTCTCCAACTTCCGCCACGACGGCGGCGCCATCCACATCCCAACTCTCGACCATGGCACCCGCGTCGACACCGGCCGCCGCAAGCTCGGCGCCATCCTCGGCGACGGCGTCCTCACCGGCTGCAACTGCGTCCTCCACCCGGGCTCCATCGTCGGCCGCGGAACCCAGATCTACCCGGGCGTACAGCTCCGCTCCGGGATGTATCCGGCGGGGAGCATCGTGAAGCTGAAGCAGGATTTAGAGATCGTGCAGGTTAAAGCCGAACAAGGGACCTAAAGGACAACAGAGACCTCAAGGACAAGATTCTTGAGGTCCTTGAAGTCCCTGACGTCCCTTGGGTCCCTTTCTTCCTACAAGACCGGCCGGGGAAACGCCTGGGTCACCGAGGTGTCGATCACCGGGTGGCTCACCACCATCACCGTCCGGTCGTCGTCGGGCGGCGCCTGGCGGCTGAAGGACTCGACGCTCTTGAAGATGGCCTCGACCACCTCGCGGGCCGTCTCGCCCTGGTGCTCGCGGGCCACCTCCACCAGGCGCTCCATACCGTACTCGCCGATCTGGCGCCCGTCCTCGTCGCGCCCCTGGGTCTCGCAGATGCCGTCGGTGTAGAACACCAGCATGTCGCCCGGCTTCATGATGACGAAGCCTCGGCTGTAGCTCGCGTCGGGCAGCGGCCCCAGCACCGGGCCGCCCTCCTCCAGATAACGCACCGTGCCGTCGGTCGTGATGTGAAACGGCGGCGGATGCCCGGCGTTGACGTAGATGAACACGCCGTTGAGCTCCAGCTCGCCGTAGAACATCGACACGAAGCGGCTGGTCAGCGTGCTCTTGTGGATGATCTTGTTCATCCGCTCCACCGTGCGCACGATCTTGAAGTCGCGGGCGAGCCCCATCCGCAATCCCATATAGATGTCGCGCACCTGGAGGGCCGCCGGCAGGCCATGGCCCGAAACGTCGGCGATCGAAAGGCCCAGGATCTTTTCGGTCACCGGAATGTAGTCGAAGTAATCGCCGCCCACGCCTTCGATCGGCTCGGACTGGCCGTAGATGTCGAACGCGCCGTACTCGGGCACGCGCTTGGGGAGGATCGACGCCTGGATCTTCCGAGCCTGCTCGAAGATCCCCTCCATGCGGTCGCGCCGGATCTTCTGGTTGACGCTGTGGCGCAGGATGCCGAGGGAGAAGAGGATGTCGTCCCGGTCGTGGCCGGGCGCCACGTCGAAGGCCAGCACGTACTCCTCGCTGCCCACCTCGATGGCGGCGAACCGCTGCACCCCGAGCTGGCTCTCCAGGTTGCGGTCCATGTCCGGGTCCTCGTCGCCCATGTAGACCGTGCCGTTCTCCAGCAGCAGCTCGATCGGCCGGTAGGAGATCGGCACCTTCAAGCCCTTCGGCACCTCCTTGGCTTCGCCGAACGTCGCCTGCAGCACGTAGTAGCCGCCGCGGCGTTGGTAGAGGCGGCCGCCGTAGATCCCGAGCTCGTCGCGGAACTTGTCGATGATCGTCTCGAGCAGCGAGGGGATCGTCGTGGCGACGTCTCCATCCCGGTCCATCGTCGCCACCACCTGCTCCACCTTCTTCATCAGGGCCTGGTAGTTCACCGGGCGAGCTTCGGACGTGATCAAGATCGGATCTCCCTTCCTGTTCGGCTTTTGCTACGCAATGCCCAAGGTCATTCTACTCCGGACGGACCCTCATCACCCCGGCCCTCTTCTCCCGCCCCCCACACTTTCCCTCATAGGCGCTAACTTTGCGGCTCAGAGGTTCCCCCGCCCAAGACCCTCACCCCTGCCCCTCTCCCGCCCCCGCCCAGCCCCCCTCACCGGGAGAGGGGTACCCCTGGGGCGTTTTTGCCTTGCTCTCTCTTCTCCAGGTTGGGGGGAGGGCGATGGAAGAAGAGGGTTGGGGTGATGAGGGAGCTTGCTGGTCTCCCTCTTCTCCCGGTGAGGGGGGTGCGGAGGGGGCGGGAGAAGAGGGCCGGGGTGATGAGGGTCTTGGGTGGGGGAACCTCTCAGACACGTTAAGTTAGCGCCTATGGGGGTCAGGGGTGAGGGCTCGGAGCTCCCTACCCGTGATCGATCAACGCCATCAGAATCCGGTCCTGATCCCCGTGCGGGTCTCCCCGCGTGCCGTTGAGGAGGATCGAAAAGGCGTAGGACTTGCCTGAGACGCCCCGGGCGTAGCCGGACAGGGCGGAGACGCCGGCGAGGGTGCCCGTCTTGGCGAAGACGTTGCCGAGGTAGGGAGGCGCCGCCAGGCGCCGCTTCCAGGACTTGTTGTCCTCGCCCGAGAAGGGAAGGGACTTCACGAGCTCCGGTCCCGCCGGGTGGTAGAACATGTGGCGCAGCAGAGTCGTGATCGCCCGCGGCGACGCCTGGTTCTCGCGGCTCATTCCCGAGCCGTCGACCATGTGGAGCTCCCCGGGCAGCACGCCGATCGAGGCCATCAGCTCGGCGATGACCTTCACGCCGTCGCTCCAGCTTCCACGGCCGCAGCGCTTCGCTCCCACCTGCTTGACCAAGCTCTCGGCGTAGAAGTTCTGGCTTCGCTTGTTGGTGGTGCGAATCGCCGTCACCAGATCGCTACGGTGCACCGCCACCCTCTGCCAGACGGGTCCTGGAAGCTGCGCCACAGACCGCAGGCTGCCGTCCATCGCGATTCCCTCCTCCGCCAGCGCCGCCCGCAACGCGCCACCGAAGTAGGCGATCGGATCGGGCACCGTCACCCAGGTCTCGAACGGCCCCGAATTGACGTCGATCGTGCCGCGCACCGTCAGCAGGTCGTCCGTCCGACCGACGAAGAGCTTCGTGCCCCGCCGCTTCGCCCGCGTCGACGTGGTGTTGTCCACCCGGAAAATGGGGATCGGCGGCACCGTCTCGACGACGGCCGGCTGCCCCGCCGCCCGGCCCGGAGAGACCCGGACCAGAATACAGTTGTCGCTGAACGACAAGGCGGCCACCGGCGCCTCATACCACTCGGCGAGCTGATCCCGCGGCCAGTCCGGGTGAATCTGCAAAGCCTCGAACAGCCCGTGCGCCAGATAGAGATCGCCCGCGATCCGCCGCACACCTTTTTCGCGCAGCGCCGCGGCCCAGGGCCGGAAGGCGCCGAACGGATCGCCCTCATACTCGCGGCCGGAGATCTGGGGATCGCCCGCGCCCACCACCCCGAGGTCGCCCTGCAGCACGCCGTCCGTCACCGTGCCGCGCATCAGGAAGCGCGTTTCGAACACGAAGCCGGGTCCCAGCGTGTCCAGCGCCGTCGAGGTGGTGAACAGCTTGCTGTTCGAAGCGATCACCCGCGGCTGCTGAGGGTTGTAGGAGAACACCGCC
Source organism: Thermoanaerobaculia bacterium (assembly GCA_035996875.1). Classification (GTDB taxonomy): domain Bacteria; phylum Acidobacteriota; class Thermoanaerobaculia; order Multivoradales; family UBA5704; genus DATARR01. The sequence goes on along the minus strand of DASYJD010000052.1, from coordinate 4,043 downwards.
TCGCCCGTATCGAGCTGCACGATGTTGACGCCCACCTCCCGCGACTTCTGTTGCGCCCGGGCGACCTCGGCCTGCACCGCGACGCCGAGAGGCGTCTGCGGTGTTTGCGACGTCTGCGGCAACGCCGGCGCAGCGCTGAGAAGACAAAGGGAGAGACCGAGTGAAAGGGAAAAAAGTCGCTCGCGCAGTTTCATTATCCTCGATTGCCAGGTCATGGCTTCAGATACTTCTCGAACCACCGCACGATTTCCACCGTCGATCGCACACGGTTCGGCGTCTTGCGAAAGCCGTGCCCTTTGTCCGGGACGCGACGTGGAGCACCAGGAGCGGCCTAGTCTAAACTAACTCCCCGTGCCCCCGACCTCCGCCGTTCCCTACAAGCTACCCGCGATTCCCTACCTGCGCCTGCGCCACACCCTCCGCGCCACCGCTCCGGCTCTTCTCCCTCCGTACAAGGGCTCCCTGCTCCGCGGCGCCTTTGGCCACGCGCTGCGCCGCACCGTCTGCACGATGGGACCCACGCAGGCCTGCGAGAGCTGCCGGCTGCGGCAGGCGTGCGTCTACACGCGGATCTTCGAGACCTTCATCGAGGGCCACTCACCACCCCTGATGGCCGGCCTGCCGACGGCGCCGCGTCCCTACGTCTTCGAGCCGCAAGGCGAAGAGCAGCGGTACGCACCGGGCGATCCTCTCGAGTTCGACCTCCTCCTCTTCGGCCAGGCGATCGACCTCAACGCTTACGCTCAACTCGCCGTCGAACGCATGGCCGCCACCGGCCTGGGCAAGGACCGGCACCCTTTCGCCCTCGACCGCATCCAGGCCCTTCTGCCGGACGGCACCTGGAGGATCGTGCTCGCCGGCGGTGCCGTCGCCGATTCCACCGCCCTGCCGCCCTCTCTGCCCGATCTCGACGGTCCCGGCGACCGCCAAGCGACCAATGCCATCCTGCGCTTCCTCACTCCCACGCGCCTCAAGGCCCAAAGCCAAAGCCCGATCGGCATCAGCTTCCGCGGCCTCGCCTTCGCCATGATCCGGCGCACCCTGGAGATCGCCCACTTCCACGTCCCGGGCGCCGCCATCGACTGGACCTTCCGCCCTCTCCTGGACCTCGCCTCCGCCATCCGCATCGCCTCCACCGACCTCGTCTGGCGCGACTGGGATCGTTACAGCAACCGCCAGGGAACCAAGATGACCTTCGGCGGCTTCGTCGGCACCCTCCATCTCGAAGGCGACCTCGCGGGCTTCGTCCCTCTTCTGCGAACCGCCGAGATCCTCCACCTCGGCAAAGGCGCCACCTTCGGCCAGGGCCGCATTCAAATCGAAGCCTCCGGACCCGTTGCCCTGCGGGTGAGAGTGCCTTAAAATTACCCAACGAGGATCGGCGGGCGTTCCTTGACAACTGAAGGTCCCTGCTTGCCAAGAAGCATGCCAGCCCCGTTTAGCCATTTTGGCACACCGGTTGGAACTCGGGCGCTAACCCGAATCGCTCCAAAGGGTTACCTCCTCTTTCGGCAGGCAGAAACGAAGCGCAGCGGAAGAAAAATGTCGACGTTCCGAGGAGCTTGGAAAAACAGCCACCTTAACCCACGTAGAATCAAAACGTTGGAAAGGGGTACCTCGGAATTGCCCTGAGCAGTACGGTGGGATTGCGACTTCATGGAAGTCTTCTCCTGAGTCAGTTCTGTTCGTTGACTTCCTCGGAATTGCCCTGAGCAGTACGGTGGGATTGCGACGTGTCGTGGGTTCATGATTTCTCTCCAAGGTTGACTTCGGTTTCCTCGGAATTGCCCTGAGCAGTACGGTGGGATTGCGACCAAAGCCAGTGGAGGCCTTCATGTTCGAAGCATCACCCTCATCAGCCTCGGAATTGCCCTGAGCAGTACGGTGGGATTGCGACGCGAAGATCCGTTCCCGTCTGGAGACCAAGCCGTCCGGACTCGGAATTGCCCTGAGCAGTACGGTGGGATTGCGACCTGGTGGGCCAGAAGTACCAGATAGCGGCAACAACCACCACCTCGGAATTGCCCTGAGCAGTACGGTGGGATTGCGACATCGTCTGACTGGCATCGTTGCTCTTGAAGCTCGCCATCTCGTACTCGGAATTGCCCTGAGCAGTACGGTGGGATTGCGACGAGAGGAGTGTTCACCACGATACGGTGCTTCTTGACCATGTTCTCGGAATTGCCCTGAGCAGTACGGTGGGATTGCGACGTCGCGATGGGGACCATCAGTAATAAGGCCGCCAATACAACCTCGGAATTGCCCTGAGCAGTACGGTGGGATTGCGACGGTTGATTCTGGGCATGCGCATGGCCTACTTTCCCTTTCCTCGGAATTGCCCTGAGCAGTACGGTGGGATTGCGACTGCGGCAGACCGGCGAGAAGGCACGGAGGACGAGGCCCATCTCGGAATTGCCCTGAGCAGTACGGTGGGATTGCGACATCGAGCATCGTCTCGAAGGGCACGTTGAGGTCGTAGCTCGGAATTGCCCTGAGCAGTACGGTGGGATTGCGACTCTTGATGTAGTCGTCCAAGCCACCGACCTTGACCTCCTCGGAATTGCCCTGAGCAGTACGGTGGGATTGCGACGTGTTTATCGTTGGTGCATACGATTGAGGAAGGGTCCACTCTCGGAATTGCCCTGAGCAGTACGGTGGGATTGCGACCTCGGAACTCATGCAGCGAAATCGGCAACCCGCAAGCAGCCCTCGGAATTGCCCTGAGCAGTACGGTGGGATTGCGACCGTTTTTGAACAGACTGGCTGCCGTGTCTTTTGCGTCTTTCTCGGAATTGCCCTGAGCAGTACGGTGGGATTGCGACTCGGCGGTGACGTCCTGGTCACTGGTCACGTTCTGAACATTGGTGGCTCGGAATTGCCCTGAGCAGTACGGTGGGATTGCGGCAGTAGTTCTTCCTTAGATTTCTTGGATTAGGCGGGGTCTAGCTCGGAATTGCCCTGAGCAGTACGGTGGGATTGCGACGTCGCGGGAACTTCTTCGGTGTCAGTGCCGGGCAAAATCGGGTCCTCGGAATTGCCCTGAGCAGTACGGTGGGATTGCGACGGTATTCAAAGATTAGGGGGATATTGGTTTGCCATTGAGGACGATACATCTCGGAATTGCCCTGAGCAGTACGGTGGGATTGCGACTTCATGAGTTACCTCACCTCTTGTTGTTCTTGTTCTTTCTCGGAATTGCCCTGAGCAGTACGGTGGGATTGCGACACACCCGGGACGGTCGCCATGTCCTTCAGCCGCTTGTCGAGCTCTCGGAATTGCCCTGAGCAGTACGGTGGGATTGCGACTCAAGCTTGCCGATGAACGTAGGCCAGTCCCCTTCGATCGCCTCGGAATTGCCCTGAGCAGTACGGTGGGATTGCGACGGAGCGAATAGCCGTGGATGTAGATCAACCGATAGTCAGCTCGGAATTGCCCTGAGCAGTACGGTGGGATTGCGACTCTAACCGTCGAAACATGAGGGTCTCCTTGAAGAAAAGGCCTAGCCTCGGAATTGCCCTGAGCAGTACGGTGGGATTGCGACTTGCCGCCGCTGTGGAGTACTCATCGCTGAGCAACTTGACTCGGAATTGCCCTGAGCAGTACGGTGGGATTGCGACATAGAAGAACACGTATGCCCCTATCACCCCGAGCACGGCCTCGGAATTGCCCTGAGCAGTACGGTGGGATTGCGACACGGGTCAGAAAGACAGCTACGGCGTCATACAGCATGACTCGGAATTGCCCTGAGCAGTACGGTGGGATTGCGACGTCGTCGTTCGGCACCGCGGAAAGCAGGAGGCTGGACTTGCTCTCGGAATTGCCCTGAGCAGTACGGTGGGATTGCGACGAGATCTTGGTCAAAGGCAGAGTCATCGCGGCCGATGGTCCTCGGAATTGCCCTGAGAGGGTGTCTCAAAAGTAGTTGACGACGACGCCTATGCCGCCAGGGATTGAAATCACCTGGCTACCCTCTATAGTCCCTACGGGACACGGGAAGAACGAAATAGCAGTCCCGGAGGGGACAAGCGTCGGTAGCCAGGGAT